>NZ_JACJRG010000003.1 GCF_014697125.1 Anabaena minutissima FACHB-250
TATATAATTCGTGGTAAGCAATCAAAAGAAAATAATTGTTGATTCGTCATACATCTAATATTTGTCTTTGCTGTGCAAAGAATTAACCTTAGATGCAATCCTTATCAACCACCATTAATCCCGCCACTGATTCGGAGTACCAAATTCAGTGGGGGACTTACGGCGTAATAGTTAAAAAGACCAGGGGGAAAGTAACTCATACCCCATGCCCTCAATATTCTTTCCCGACTTCCTTCCATAAAAAAGTAGTAGAGGAGGGAAGTTTGTTGTATTTTTGACAGCGATCGCGTCCGGCAATTTTAGCTTGATATAATGCGCGATCCGCTTCGTCAATAATTTCTTGAAAATCGGAGTTGGGTTGAGGCGTAATAGTCGCTACACCAGCACTGATGGTGACATACATATTCGCTTGTGAAGTGCTATGTGGTACACCCAACAACCGCACCGATTGGCAAATGGCCTCAGCGATATGAACTGCACCCTCAGCATCTGTTCTGGGTAAAATCACAGCAAATTCTTCTCCGCCATAACGGGCGACTAAATCAGCCGGACGTTTGACACTATCTTGAATAGCTTTAGCAACCAATTGTAGACAGCGATCGCCTGCCCGATGACCGTAGGTATCATTATATGCTTTAAAGAAATCAACATCACAGAGAATCAAAGACAAAGATAGTTGCTCTCTTACCATGCAGTGCCACTCTTGAGAGCAATATTCTTCAAACCTACGGCGGTTAGCAATTTGAGTCAATTCATCAATTGTTACCAACCGTTTTAATTCTCGATTAGCAGCTTCTAGCTTTTGTTGGAGATGGGATTGTTGAATCAAACGTTTGACTCGTTGACGCAAAACCGGCCAGTGAATTGGTTTAGTAACATAATCGATAGCACCAACTTCAAAAGCGCGATCAACAGATTCTTTGTCTTCCAGTCCAGTAATCATTAAAACTGGTGTATGCTTGCTATGGTCTAGTAGTTGTAAGCGAGTGCAACACTCAAATCCGTCCATATCCGGCATAATTGCGTCTAGAAGCACTATGTCTGGTTGCAGTTGATGAAAAACACTCAATGCCTCTCTACCATCTTGAGCTTCTACCGTCCGATATCCTTCATATTGTAGAGATAGTCGTAACTGCGCCCTGATAAATGGCTCGTCGTCAACAATGAGAATTAAAGACGGCTCTTGTAGGACACTAATGTTCATAATCTCTCCTGATTAATTTCTCTTTGCAAAGCAGTTTTGACTCGCTCATACTCTTGACAAAGTTGTGAGCCGATTTCTGTAATACCTGCCAAGTCATTACTACGCCCTTGTGTTTCTAGTTGCTTGCAAAGTTGTGCCAATAATACTGCTCCCACTGAGCCACTGCTAGATTTAAGTTTATGAGATATGTTCCATATAGCTTGGGCATCTTTGGTTGTGATTGCTACACTAATATTTTGGATCAATTTAGGAGCTTCTGTCAGGTAACATTCTATTAATTCAGCAAATGCACCTGCTTCTCCGCATAACATATTACGTAATTCTTGCAGTATTTTAGTATCAATAGCGTTTATTTTTGACACGCAATTTGCTGAGATATTGGGGTTGGGGCAGAGAATTTGGGAACTGATGGGATCATGAAGTTTGAGGGGCTGACATTTACCCAGTGCTTTGGCTAAATCATCAATCTGAATTGGCTTACTGATATAGTTATCCATGCCAGCTGCTAGACAGGCTTCGCGATCGCCTTGCATAGCATTAGCAGTCATGGCAATAATATAGGGACGAGAATCAGGACTCCAAGTTTGACAAATTCTCCGACTAGTTTCTAAGCCATCCATTTCTGGCATATTCACATCCATCAAAATGACATCATAAGTCTGACGTTGTAATGCTTCTAAAACTTCTAACCCATTCGCAACCACGTCAGCCCCATAGCCAATTTTTTTTAGCATGAGTAGAGCAACTTTCTGATTGACTACCATGTCTTCAGCTAGCAGCAGCCGCAGTGGTAATTTCTCTGCCAAATTTTGCTCGATGGGGATGGGATGAGAATGAGAAACACTCGCTCGAATTGGTTGATTCCCCAAATTATAGGTAAGAACATCGTACAGTTGAGATTGCTTAATTGGTTTATGGAGATAGGTAACAAATCCCATCTCCCTAAAATTAGAATCATTGTCTTGCTTACCCCAAGAGGTGAGGATTATCAAGGGCAAATATTGATAAGCTGAACGCTTGCGGATTTCCCGCGCCAAGGTCAAGCTATCCATTTCCGGCATCTGCATATCTAAAATTGCAATATCAAATTTGATTTCCTGGTCAAGTAAAGCTAACGCTTCTACACCAGATGACACAGCATAAGTTTGCATTTGCCAAGGTTCAGCTTGTAAGCGCAAAATTTTACGATTGGTAGAATTGTCGTCAACTATTAACAAGCGTTTACCGATCAACTGTGTTGGGGCAGTGATCAATTCATCGGCATGGGGATCAGTAAAGATGGGGGCTGTCATGGCGAAGTAAAAGGTAGAACCTGGGGTTGAGGTAGTAGATGATACGGGCTTTTGGCTTTGCCATCCTGAAGGGGGACTACCACCCACAGATCCTTGACTATCCACCCAAATATGACCGCCCATCATCCTCCCTAAGCGTTTACTAATTACTAGTCCTAATCCTGTACCGCCATATTTGCGAGTCATAGAGGCATCTGCTTGCACAAAAGGTTGAAACAGGCGTTTCATCTTTTCAGAGGGAATACCGATGCCTGTGTCTTGGATGCTAAAGAGAAGTTCGCAGCAGTTTTTTGGTTTGGGAGTGCTATGTACAGAAAGAATCACTTCGCCTTTTTCGGTGAATTTAATGGCGTTGTTGAGCAAGTTGGTTAAGATTTGCCGCAGACGAGTTAAATCACCGACAATCTGAGTCGGCACTTGGGGATCAATTAGATAAGCTAGTTCAATATCTTTTTGGGCAGCCTTGGAGGCTAACAAGTCAATTACTTGTTCTACACAAGTTCTAATATTAACAGGCTGTGCTTCTAGTTCTAATTTCCCTGACTCAATTTTGGAAAAATCCAGAATGTCATTAATGATGGTGAGCAAAGCTTCACTACTGGTTAAGACGGTTTCCAAAAAGTCTCGCTGTTGGAGTGTCAAATCAGTATTGAGCAGTAGTTCTGTCATGCCGATGATGGCATTCATGGGGGTGCGAATTTCATGACTCATCATCGCCAAAAATTCACTTTTTGCCCGATTTGCTGCTTCTGCTGCCCTTTTTGCCCGTTCTAAGGCAAAGTTTTTCAACGTGAGTTCTTCCCGTTGGCGGGTTTCTTTTTCGAGGAGTTGCGCTTGGGCAAGGGCAATGCCTAACTGTGCGGCTACTGCCTCTAGTAATTCAATTTCGTCCTGATTCCACTGACGGAAATGGCTACACTGGTGTAAGCCGATCGCACCATTGGGTTCTCCTTGATAAGAGGTGCGGATGGCTAGCATGGATTTCAAGTCAATTGCCCGACACATGAGGACGAAAGATTCTAGTAAAGGATCTTCGTAAACATTGGGTGAGGAGATCGCTCGATCATGGGTCATCATTTCTAGACCATGCGGATTCCCTGACATCGGTATTTCTAGTTTCTCCATAAAGCAGAAACCGGGGACATTATTATATTCTGCTACTAGGGGAATGCGGGGAGAGGGGTCACAAACGTAGGCATGAATTAAACAGCGATCAACCGCAAAAGCTTGTCCAATTTGAGTAGCGGCGGTTGCAAAAATTTCTTTAATATCCAGACTTTGACGAATTTCCTGAGTAATTTTTTCCAGGAGCAGTGTCCGATTTAACTGTCTTTGCAGTGTTTCTTGTGCTTGCACTCGTTCGGTAATATCTTTGATTGAGCCGACCATTCGTACTGGATTACCTTGCTCGTCCCACTGGGCAGTAGCATGAACTAATACCCACTTGTAAGTGTTATTTTGGCAACGCAGACGATACTCTATGACATATTTGGGGATTTTGCGACTGAGATAATTTTGCTTGACAGCGATGACGCGATCGTAATCTTCTGGATGAATGCGGCTAGTACAATCTTCGTTACTACTGATGGGTTGATAGTTTTCTTCTCCTACTAACTCTGCCCAGCGTGCCGAGCGAAAGGTTTCCTGGGCGATAATATTCCAATCCCAAATCGCGTCTTGATTGCCTTCAATGACTAGTTGCCAACGCTCTTCACTTTTAAGCAGTGCTTCTTCTGCACGTTTACGCTCAGTAATGTCAATGGCAAT
Source organism: Anabaena minutissima FACHB-250 (assembly GCF_014697125.1). Classification (GTDB taxonomy): domain Bacteria; phylum Cyanobacteriota; class Cyanobacteriia; order Cyanobacteriales; family Nostocaceae; genus Trichormus; species Trichormus minutissimus. The sequence continues at coordinate 4,264 of NZ_JACJRG010000003.1, forward strand.
TCCTCCTATGAGGCACTCCTCTTCTTGACTGGAAATCGGAAATTTATACACCAAAAAATCTCGCACTGTGCCGTCAGCACAGGGAGCAGACTCCACAACTTCCACGACTTGATTGGTGCGAGCAACTGTTTGAATAGTCTCTAGAAAGGGTTGAGCAAATTGAGCTGGATAAATATCAAAAATGCTTTTGCCAATTATTTTTTTTAAAGGTAATTTAAAGGTGCGCCGATAATTTTCACTTAGGTAAATAATTTTACCTTCAACGTCTGTAATCCAAGCATGGGTGGGACTATGATTCATGAATGCTTGGAAGCGTTCTTCACTGCGATGTAGTAAAGCTTCTGATTGTTTGCGTTCGGTGATGTCTCGATTGACGCTAATTGTAGCTATATTTTGTCCTTGTTCATCTTGCAAAGGTACTATGGTGGTTTCAGAAATACCCTGGCTACCATCTTTGCGAACAAAGTTAATTTCCCCTGACCAACGTCCATTTTGAGTAATGTCTTCAATGATGGCGTTATTCAAGGCCACGTCTGCTTCAGGCTGATGTAACGTGTTAATAGATTGTTCACAAATCTCGGCTTTGGTATAGCCAAATATCCTTTCGGCGGCAGGATTCCAGTCGAGAATTTTCCCTTTTAAATCAGTGATGATGACGCCATCGTAGATATTTTCAAAGGTAAGGGCTTGCCGACGTAGCGACATTTCTGCTTGTTGGCGTTCACGAAGTACAGCCTGCTGTTCGCTAATATCTATTTGAATGCCTAGGAAGTGGGTTAATTGACCTGTTTCGTCATAAATGGGAGAAATGTTTAATTGATTCCAAAATAATCTGCCATCTTTGCGGTAGTTTCGCACAATCACTGTGCAATTTTTACCAGCTTTTAGGGCTAATCGCAGTTCATTGAGTGTTGGTTGCTGGGTGTCTGTACCTTGCAAGAAGCGACAATTCTGCCCAATAACATCTGTGGCACTGTAGCCGGTGATTTGCTCAAAGCCAGAGTTAACATAAATGATGGGATTATTGGCTAGTTTGGCATCGGCAATGACAATACCATTACTAGTAGCAGCCAAGGCTCTTTCCTGCAAGCGTAGGGTTGCTTCTACTAGTTTCAAGTCGGTAATATCAAACATGAAACCTCGCAGCAGCGTGGGATTTCCATCGGTTTGGACTACGCTTACAATGTCTCGCAGCCATACAACTCGGCCATCGCTGGCAATCATCCGGTATTCCATCTCGTGGTTTTCGCCTCTAGCTATGGCTGCTAGACAAATACTTAATGTCTTTTCTCTGTCTTGGGCATACACATGATTTAACCAAAAATTCTCTTCATACCATTGGGCAACGGGATATTTTAATAGGGTTTCAGCTTGTGGCCCTACATAGGTAAAACGCCAAGTTTTTAAATCTAATTCCCAGGGAATGACTTTCGCTGTTTCTAGTAACTGCCGCAATCGGTTTTCACTAGCACGCAGAGCCATTTCTGTTTGTTGTTGTGCAGCAATTCTTTGCGCTAATTCTTGGTTGATGGCTGCTATCTTACGGTTGCTAATTTGGGTAACTTGCACTAAATAAGTTAATAATGTGAGTCCCCCAGCCGCTAATATTCCAGCTAGCAATACAAAGGTGGGCAGAGGTGAGTGTAAATCTGCTAATAACTCAGGAGTTGGATAAATCTGTAATTGCCAGTTGACTCCGTACAAGTCAATATTGACTTGTTGATGCCAAGATGCTGGCACTGGCGACGATGTATCTTGGCTGTAAATTAAATCTTTGCTGTCAAATACCCTAATTTTGTAACCCTCAGGTATATGCAAAATAGAATCAAGAAGGGTTTGAATGTGGAAACTTCCTAAGATAAATCCATGAAATTGCTTGTTACTATATAAAGGTACACAGGCTAAAAATCCCCAGACACCTGGTTCTCGCTTCATTGTACGAGTCAGTATAGTTTGATGATTCCTACCTGCTGTTGCTAAGGCTTGCTTTTGTTGATTTACTTGCTTCCAGTCAATATCTTGTGCTGCTTGATTATTAGCTAATGGCACAGTCCACCGCACCCGCCATGACGGATCAACCCTCTCAATTGCTTGGTAGCCGCCATAATCTTGGATATAGGTTGCGGCTTCTACTTCCCATTGCGTTTTTGAGATACTATTGTGCAGTTGCCGGTGTTTCCCCATGCGCTCTAGGGCTAGAATGCGATATTGTAGTTGGGTAACTAATTCGGTTTTAGTTGCGATCGCTTGTTGTTGAATCAGTTCTTGAATATTGTTTTGCTCTGCAACTATTAATCTCTGCCAAAGGATAATTACTACAATGAAAATCACAACACCAACCAGAAGCGGCAGCAACTTTTGGGGGCTAAAAAATTTCACCAATGTAAATCTCTGATGTTTGTGCTGCCTGTACACTGATTCATCCTCCAGCACTTTGAACAAGTCTGTAGCTAGTTTTTTCTTTGTAAGTAATTAAAATTAGCCATAGCAAGGGGACAATTACGCAAAATCCCAATCGTAAAACAATTTATACATCCTTTGTTGACTTAAATCTATTGATTTTATATTTATTTCTTAATTGTTTACATTTTTTTAATTTTATCAATTATGTCCTTTTGATGTTTTCAATAAATCAAAATGAAATTTTATCTTAATTTAGAATTAATTGCCTAATTAAATTCAAATAATTATCTATATCACAGCATTTTAAGTCAGCATATATATAGCTATTAACTTGATATATTACGACAATAAAAATTTATCCAATATTAGTATTAGTATATTTGTTTCTGAAACAGAGAATATAGATTTGTGTCTTTGTAGTTCAACATCTGTCACTACAAAGACACAAAATATTTTTTATTTGGCCAAACTCAGTACGGAGTTATCTTGGCTCATACGTACTAGCTTTTATTCCCTATTGTCTGCAATAGCTGATAAAAAGGTTGCCAATTATCCGTTTGAGCAATTTCTTCCCAAATTGACTCAATTACAGGTCTTAATAATACAGTTTTGGGATTGTAATAACTTAGAGTTTCAGCAATACTCTGCATTTGCTCAGGATCAAAATGATTTAAGATTTTATGGTAAAGTAAGCACCAATTATCAAAAATTGCTGATTTATCCGATGTAGGTACAACATCTGAAGGGTTGAGTACCAATCCTGGTTCATCTCTCCACTTAGAGGAGAAAGTACGAGCCATTTCATAGAAAAACTGATGATACCCAACTTGGCTATCTTGCAGAAATTGAATAGTTAGACTTAACAGTTCATCAGCTTCAGGCATAAGCAACTGCTCAAAACCTAATTTTTTCAGCATTAAAGAACGATATTCCGCAACGTAATAATCACCAAATTTTGCCAGTCCAGCTTCTAAATCACCTTTATCGATAACTGACCTTAATGGTTGTTGGAGCAATTCCAGATTTAATTGGCAAATACCTGGTTGATGACTATAGCAATAGCGTTTGTAATAGTCGAAATATGCAGCAGTGAAGTAAGGGTCATAAGTAGGAATAAACGCATAAGGGCCGTAGTCAAAGCTTTCCCCAGTAATTGCCATATTGTCAGTATTGAGAACTGCATGACAAAAACCTGCGGCCATCCACTGTGCAACTAGTTCTGCGACTCGTTTAACTAATTCGGCATAAAACAAAGCATATTTATCTTGTTCATTAACTAAGTGCGAGTAATAATGCTCAACTACATGGTCTAATAACTTTTGAATTAAATCTGGACGTTGTAAATAGTACAAACGCTCAAAAGTCCCAAACCGAATATGTGAACTACTCATCCTCACCATCACAGACGAACGAGTAGGTGAAGGTTCATCTCCGCGCCACAGGGATAAACCAGTTTCAATCATCGTGAGACAGCGAGAGGTACGAACCCCCAACTGATGTAAGGCTTCTGCTGCTAAAACTTCCCTGACCCCACCTTTGAGGGTTAGCATCCCATCACCACCACGGGAATAGGGTGTTCTCCCAGAACCTTTAGTACCAAAATCATAGAGTTCGCCATCAATACCACGGACTTGACCATACAAAAAACCCCGTCCGTCACCTAACTGGGAGTTATATTCCCCGAATTGATAGCCGTGATAACGCAGTGCTAAAAATGGTTTGCGTCCTTGAAACAAGCTAAAAGCTGTAATAAAGTCTTCATCCTGAACGTCTTTGGGATTTAGACCCAATTTGGGTAATAGGGCATCATTGCGCCAGCGCAGAGTATGTTGGGGAAATTCTGCTGCGGCTACTTCATCATAATAATCATCACCCAAGGATGCCAAAGCTGGTTCGTAATTCAGGGTGAGAAAAGGATTGAGAGAGTTTTTGGTGTTAGGAGTTTCAGCTAAGGTCATTATGAGCAAAGCATAATTTATTCTTCCCTCAATAGTACATCTGACAGCATCTCTCGCGTGAATTAGATAATTAAAACTTGGGAACTGAGTATAAAAACCTTATACATAGAGTGTAGTGAATAGTTGTGATTATAAATCCTATTTTTGTGTGTAGAACATAGCTATCCTGAATCACTGCTGAGAACCAAGAACCCTGGTTTCTTAAAGAAACCAGGGTTATGAATTATTGCAACTTAAAATTTAAATTGTATTACTACATATGTATGTTGCATGGAATCTAGATTTATTGGCTAAATATAATAGCTACCATCAATAAATACTGATACATTGAAACTTGCTTAGGGCTTTGACTGCCAACGATAAATTTTTACTTATATGTCCAATCTAATATTTATTTAATGATTGCCTTTTCAGAGTTAACCACTTTGACAGAAATACCTGTAAACTAATTTCAATGAATGAAGGACTGCTTTAAGCCAACCCAGCAAAAGACATTAAACTAGCAAAATTTAGCCATGATAATTATTGCTGAAAACAAGTAGTTATCAAGGGCTAGTTGAATACAGTGGAAAGTTTCATAACGGTTGCAAGAAACATCAGATTTTACTTGCATAAATTGTCGTGCATAAAGAAATTAAATTACTGGATTTAGGAGTTGTGATGTCAGAATTTTTCAACCAAATTTCTCGCCGTAAATTTATCGTCACAGCAGGCGCATCGGCTGGTGCTGTGTTCTTGAAGGGTTGTTTAGGAAATCCCCCAGAAGCTAACACAGGAGGGAATAACCAATCTGTACCAACTGCTCAAGCAGCAGCAAATATTAGCCCAGAACAAGCACCAGAAGTTACGAAAGTCAACTTAGGATATGTGCCGATTGTGGAAGCTGCGCCTTTAATTATTGCTCAAGAAAAAGGCTTTTTTGCGAAGTATGGTATGACCAATGTTGAACTAGCCAAACAAGCTTCTTGGGGTGCAGCTAGAGATAACGTAGAAATTGGTTCGGCTGGTGGTGGGATTGATGGTGGTCAATGGCAAATGCCTATGCCTCATTTAATTACTGAAGGTTTAATTACCAAGGGTAATAAGCCAATTCCCATGTATGTATTATGTCAGTTAATCACACATGGAAATGGGATTGCGATCGCCAATAAACACCAAGGTAGCGGTATCGGTTTAAAACTAGCCAGTGCTAAGTCTATATTCTCCAAACTCAAAGCCTCACCCACACCCTTTACAGCCGCCCAAACCTTCCCAGCCGTTAACCAAGATTTCTGGATTCGTTACTGGTTAGCAGCCGGAGGTATTGACCCAGACGCAGACGTGAAATTACTCACCGTTCCATCAGCGCAAACCGTCGCCAACATGAAGACAGGAACAATGGATGCTTTTAGTACCGGCGACCCCTGGCCTTTCCGCATCGTCAAAGACAAAGTAGGCTATATGGCTGCACTGACAGCAGAAATTTGGAAGAATCACCCCGAAGAATATCTAGCCATGAGAGCAGACTGGGTTGACCAACATCCTAAAGCTACGAAAGCCTTATTAAAAGGCATCATGGAAGCTCAACAATGGTGCGACAACTTTGATAACCGCCAAGAAATGGCTAACATTTTGGCACAAAGAGCTTATTTTAACGTGCCGGTTGATGTTTTAATTGACCCATTCATGGGTAAATATGACATGGGTGAAGGTCGTCAAATTGATGACAGATCAATGGCAGCCTTGTATTGGAAAGATGAAAAAGGTAGCGTTTCTTATCCTTATAAGAGCCATGATTTGTGGTTCATCACCGAAAGCGTGCGCTGGGGATTTTTGCCCAAAGATTACGTTGTAAATAATGCAGCCAAAGCTAGAGCATTAATCGATAAAGTCAACCGCGAAGATATTTGGAAAGAAGCAGCGAAAGAAGCAGGAATTGCAGTGGCTGATATTCCGACAAATACATCTCGTGGTGTAGAAGAGTTCTTTGATGGTGCAAAATTCGACCCCGAAAACCCCGAAGCATACCTCAAGAGTTTGCAAATCAAAAAAGTCAGTGTTTAATCAATAGCTTTCTGGAGACGCGATGAATCGCGTCTGGGCATTGAGTAGAATTTACACCCCTACACCCCTTTTCATTTGTCATCTGAGGAACATTAAAAATCATGACCATAGCCCAAAGAAGAGCTACCAACCCAAAGTTTGATAACAGCTTCCTATCTCGTCTGCAAAAGCAATTTCCTGAACTTGTTCCGCCGATTATGGCGATCGCAATTTTTCTCGCTATCTGGCAACTGTTTTCTTGGACTCCTGGCGCGACATTACCAGGGCCAATTAAGGTTATACAAGATACTTGGATTTTGATTTTGTATCCCTTTTATGATAAAGGTGGCATTGATAAAGGATTATTTTGGCAGATTTGGGCTAGTCTGCAACGGGTAGCTATTGGTTACTCTTTAGCTGCCGTGATTGGTATTGCTTTAGGCATTGCGATTGGTGTGAATAAAACCCTGTCTAAAGCTTTAGATCCTCTGTTTCAGTTATTGCGAACTGTACCGCCTTTAGCTTGGGTGCCGATTTCCTTAGCAGCTTTAAGACAAAACGAACCCGCCGCCTTGTTTGTCATCTTTATCACCGCAATTTGGCCGATTCTCATTAACACGGCTGTAGGTGTCAAAGAAATTCCCCAAGACTATAACAACGTCGCCAAAGTTCTCCAACTTTCCAAAAAAGACTATTTCTTTAATATCCTCATTCCTGCTGCTTTACCCTACATTTTTACCGGGTTGAGAATTGCGATCGGTTTAGCTTGGTTAGCAATTATCGCCGCAGAAATTGTCATGTCGGGTATTGTCGGTATTGGTTTTTTTATCTGGGATGCCTATCAGAACAACTACATCAGCGAGATTATCTTGGCACTAGTTTACATCGGTGTAGTGGGTTTATTACTCGACAAACTCATGGCTTGGATTCAAAACCTGATTTTACCGACAGAACAGAAGTAATACCAATTCGCAATTCGCAATTCGCAATTCGCAGTTGGGTAGGGTGCGTCAGTGCGATAAAACCGAACTATACTCAGAAATTATTCATGCTGACGCACCGCACCCTACAGTTTGGATATTTTTTTATCTGGAAGTCCCTAATTAATGGTTAACGGTTAACTGTTAACCGTTAACTGTTGATGCTGAGTATCAAATTATTCGTTATTAGTCATGTTTATGAAACTTATTTCCACAATTTAAATTTTTCATGGGTAGGAAACTAATGATAAACATTGATATATCACAATGATTATTCAATTCCATAAACAATAAAATTTACTAATCAATCGCTTCAGGAATTGGCATTTTACTAATTATTTTTTTCAGGTAAACATAAGAGATAAGAAAACTCGCTCTACATAATATATTTTTGGATAAAACTAATGGTTGCACTCACACAGCTTAATCAAGTTATTCCCAACCCTGGACGATTAACAGTTGAAACTGTAGAAATTTCCCCTCAAACAACTGCTATTCGTTGTCTAGATTGGGATAGAGAACGTTTTGATGTTGAGTTTGGTTTAAGGAATGGCACAACTTATAATTCTTTCTTAATTCAGGGTGAGAAAGTTGCCTTAATTGATACTTCTCACCGCAAGTTTGAGCAGTTATATCTGGAAATAATTACAGGATTAATCGACGTAAATCAGATTGATTATTTGATTGTTAGTCACACTGAACCAGACCATAGTGGTTTAGTTAAAGATATTTTGCAATTAGCTCCTGATATTACTGTTGTTGGGGCTAAAGTAGCTATAAAATTTTTAGAAGATATGATTCACCAGCCCTTTAAATCGATGCTGGTGAAAAGTGGAGAACGGCTAGATTTAGGCAACGGTCACGAATTAGAATTTATTTCTGCGCCTAACTTACATTGGCCTGATACAATCTTCACTTATGACCATAAAACTAGCATTCTTTACACCTGTGATGTGTTTGGAATGCACTACTGTGATGATCACACTTACGATGAGAATTTCACGGCAATAGAAGAAGATTTTGCATATTATTATGACTGTCTCATGGGGCCGAATGCGCGGTCTGTTTTGGCAGCTTTAAAACGGATTGAAAAGTTAGATATAGGAACAATTGCAACAGGTCACGGGCCTTTACTAAAACACTCTATTTCGGAATGGATTGGGCGTTATCAAAATTGGAGTTTAGAGCAAGCCAAAACAGAAACATTAGTGGCGTTATTTTATGTTGAAGATTACGGTTATAGTGAGAGTTTGGTAAGAGCGATCGCTTCCGGTAGTGCAAAAACAGGTGTGGCGGTAGAGTTAGTAGCTCTCAATGATACTGAACCCCAAGAAATTAGAGAATTAGTTGCACAAGCGGCCGGTTTAGTGATTGCAATGCCTCCCCAATCTTCTGTCGTAGCTCAAGCAGCTTTAAATACTATTTTGGCTGCTGCTCACAATAAGCAAGCAATTGGTTTATTAGAGTCGGGAGGAGGAGAAGATGAACCCGTTTACCCCTTACGCAATAAGTTTCAAGAACTGGGATTAATTGCAGCCTTTCCCCCTATTTTAGTTAAGGAAATTCCCACGAAAGTCATAGAGCAACTGTGTGATGAAGCAGGGACAGATATGGGGCAATGGTTGAATAGAGATCGCACAATCAAACAAATCAAATCTCTCAATAGCGAAATCGAAAAATCTTTAGGGCGGATTAGTACAGGATTGTATATTATCACCGCCAAAAAAGGAGACGTTCAAAGTGCAATGCTGGCTTCTTGGGTGACACAAGCAAGTCTGAACCCCTTGGGAGTAGCGATCGCAGTTGCCAAAGACAGAGCCATTGCATCCTTAATGCAAGTAGGCGATCGCTTTGTGTTAAACGTCTTGGAAGAAGGCAGATATCAAGGATTAATGAAACATTTCCTCAAGCGTTTTGCTCCCGGTGCAGATCGCTTTGCTGGAGTCAAAACATATCCGGCTGCTACCAATGAATCGCCTATTTTAGCTGAAGCTTTAGCTTACATGGAATGTGAAATCACCAGCCGCATGGATTGTGGAGATCATTGGGTGATTTATAGTACCGTTCAAACCGGACGAGTTGCCGAGGTAAATGCACTCACCGCCGTTCATCACCGCAAAGTCGGTAATCATTACTAGCGACTGGGGACTGGGAATAAGGAAAATCCCCAATACCTAATACCTAATCCCCAATACCTAATCCCCAATACCTAATCCCTAAATCTCCTCACAAACAGCCATGTACAATCCTGCTGAAGATAACTCAACCCCTATGTATGAAATCAATCGGGGACGTGTCGTGCGAACCTTGGAATTTATCCAAGACGTGATAGTGATTTGTCTGTGTATTGGTTTATTTAGCTTCATGTTACTTCAGGTGAGAGATATGTTTCTCTCCTTACTTCCACCCCTAAATTTTCATGCTGTCACCGCCGATATTCTCTTTTTACTGATATTAGTTGAGTTATTCCGACTGCTGATTATTTACCTACAGGAACATCGAGTATCTATTGGGGTAGCTGTGGAAGTTGCCATTGTTTCGGCATTACGAGAAGTGATTGTTAAAGGTGTTTTAGAAACCAATTGGACTCAGGTTTTAGCGACTTGCGCTTTCTTATTAGTTCTAGGAGTCTTACTAATTCTGCGAGTTTGGCTACCCCCAACTTTTGAAGGCATTGATCCAGAACAAGCAGTATCTAAACGCTATAAGAGCCGAGCCAAATCGGAATTAAGAGAAACCAACCACCATTAAATCAATTCGCAATTCACAGCCCATATTAAGAGAGGTTAATATGTCTGCTAATACTGTAACAACCAATCGTCAAAGAGATGTTCAGGTTGCTGAAATTGGTAAGAATACATTAATTTTGCGATCGCGGACTTGGGAGAGACTAAAATTTGAGGTTGAGTATTCCCGCCAAAAGGGAACTACAGCTAATTCTTATCTCATCCAAGCTGATAAGAAAGCCTTAATTGATCCCCCTGGTGAATCTTTTACGGAAATTTACCTCCAGGAACTAGGGCAACATCTAGATTTCTCCACCCTAGATTACATTGTTCTCGGTCATGTCAACCCTAACCGTAGAGCTACTTTACAAGTGTTGCTCTCTCAAGTTCCCCAAGTCACCTTAATTTGTTCTCGCCCTGGGGCTAATGCACTCAAAGCGGCTTTTCCTGAGTGGGAATCACGCATTCAAGCTGTGCGCTCTGAAGATACTCTAGATTTAGGACAGGGACATCATCTTACATTTGTCCGCGTACCGACTCCCCGTTGGGCTGATGGATTGTCTACTTATGATTGTGCCACCAAGATTCTTTATACAGATAAATTCTTTGGCGCACATATTTGCGAAGATACCTTATTTGATGAAGACTGGAAAACTTTAGACGCGGAACGTCGTTACTATTTTGAGTGTCTCCATGCACCCCAAGCCAAACAAGTAGAAGTTGCTTTAGAAAAATTCTCGGTTTTCCCCGCCAAATCTTACGCCCCTGCTCATGGGCCAGTTGTGCGTTACAGCCTCAGCCGATTTACTTATGATTACCGCCAATGGTGTCAAGGGCAGAAATCTCAAGAATTAAGTGTGGCGTTGCTTTATGCTTCTGCTTATGGAAATACAGCAGTTTTGGCAAATGCGATCGCTCAAGGTTTAATTGAAAATGGCGTTAATGTCGAATCCATTAACTGTGAACTAGCTGATACGGCCGAAATTACCCGCATTGTCGAAGCAAGCGACGGATTTATAATTGGCTCACCCACTTTAGGCGGCCATGCACCAACTCAAATTCAAACTGCTTTAGGAATAATTTTAGCCACAGCAGCGAAAACCAAATTAGCCGCAGTGTTTGGTTCTTACGGCTGGAGTGGAGAAGCCATTGACTTACTAGAAAACAAACTCAAAGATGCCAATTATCGTTTAGGGTTTGAATCAATTCGTGTCCGCTTCACTCCTACATCGGAAGTTCTTCAACAATGTCAAGAAGCCGGTGCAACCTTTGCCCAAAACTTGAAGAAAACTAAAAAATTGCGGACTACCCGCCAAGTTGTGACAGAAACCCATGTAGATCGTACCGAACAAGCAGTAGGGCGAATTATTGGTTCTTTGTGTGTAGTCACAACTCATGATGAAGACACCCACAAAGGTGTTTTAACTTCTTGGGTATCTCAAGCCACCTTTAACCCTCCAGGAATCATGATTGCGATCGCTGATGAACAGAACGCAGATTTAATGTGTCATCCCGGCGATAAATTTGTGCTGAATATTCTCAAAGAAGGTAGAAATGTCCGCCGCTATTTTTCCCGCCAAAGCACTTTAGGAGATAACCCATTTACCAATCTTTCTACAAAAGTTGCTGTTAACGGTTGTCTCATTCTCAATGAAGCATTGTCCTATTTAGAATGCACAGTTCAAAATCAAATTAAATGCGGTGACAGATGGTTAATTTATGCAGTAGTGGATAACGGTGAAGTCCTAGAAAACGAGGGATTAACCGCCCTCGAATACCGTAAATCTGGCAGCTATTATTAACCCTTAAAACTCAGCGTTCCTCTGCGTTAAAAACTTACTCCTCACTCCCCCAATTACTATGCCTACATTTGTTGCTGTTGATCAAATTGACAAAGTATTTAACTTGACTGGCGGTGGTCAATATATCGCCTTGAAAGGAATTGATCTGCAAATTAAAAAGGGTGAATTTGTTTCTTTAATTGGTCACTCCGGTTGTGGTAAATCCACTTTATTAAATATGATTGCGGGCTTGGATTTACCCAGTGAAGGTATTGTGACTTTGGAAGGACAAAGAATTACTAAGCCAGGGCCAGATAGGATGGTGGTATTCCAAAATTATTCTTTGTTGCCTTGGCGGACGGTACGAGAAAATATTACTCTGGCTGTAGATTCAGTCATGCGGGGAATGCCGGCAGCTGAACGCAAGGCGATTGTAGAAAAACATATTGATATGGTGGGGTTGCGTCCCCATGCAGATAAACAGCCGGGGATGTTATCGGGTGGACAAAAGCAGCGAGTTGCGATCGCCCGCGCTTTAGCAATTCGTCCTAAACTATTACTATTAGATGAACCCTTCGGCGCATTAGATGCCCTGACACGGGGTAACTTACAAGAACAGTTAATGCAAATCTGCGAAGAAAATGAAGTTACCGCCGTGATGGTAACTCACGATGTAGATGAAGCAGTGCTGTTGTCTGACAGAATTGTCATGCTCACCAACGGGCCAGAATCGAAAATTGGTGACATCCTCGAAGTTGATATCCCCCGCCCCCGTAAACGCATGGAAGTAGTAGAACACCCAAGCTACTACAGCTTACGGAGTGAGATGATTTACTTCCTCAACCAGCAAAAACGGGTGAAGAAAATCCGCGCCCGCAAAATAGCCGATGTGGCTAGGCATGGGTTAGAAAAAGTTAACCTAGAAATTGGCTTCTTACCCCTCACCGCCTGCGCCCCCTTAGCAGTAGCCAAAGAAAAAGGGTTCTTCACCAAACACGGCTTAGATGAAGTTAACCTCATCCGGGAAAGTAGCTGGCGCGGTATCGTTGATGGTATGGTTGGCGGTTATATTGATGCGGCGCAAATGCCTTCTGGAATGCCCATGTGGTTAACGCTTGGAGGACATAATAATAAACCCCTCCCCGTTGTCACCTCCCTCACCATGACTCGCAACGGTAACGCCATCACCTTAGCTAAACGCTTCTATGACCAAGGTGTACGTACCTTATCTGACTTCAAAAATTACCTGCTGCGTACCCGCGACCAACGCCACATCATGGGCGTAGTGCATCCCGCATCTATGCACAACTTGCTCCTACGTTACTGGTTAGCGGCTGGGGGAATTGACCCCGACTTAGATGTAGACATGAAAACCATCCCTCCCGCCCAAATGGTAGCCGACTTGCAAGCCGCCACCATTGACGGTTACTGCGTCGGTGAACCTTGGAACTACCGCGCCGCCGAGGAAGGTGTAGGCTTTACCATAGCCACAGACTTAGAAGTTTGGTTAGGACATCCCGGTAAAGTTCTCGGTGTGCGGGAAGATTGGGCAGAGAAATATCCTAATACTTATATTGCCTTAACCAAAGCCTTACTAGAAGCCTGCCAGTATTGTGCTAACCCCGAAAATTCGGAAGAAATTAGACAGATTTTAGCAAGTAGAGATTACGTCAGCACCGATTTAGAATACATTCAACTAGAAGACCCCAACGGTGTTACCTGTGATGTAGACCATCCACTACGCCAGTATGCTCACCATCAGTTTTACTCCGAGTCAGCAATTAATCGCCCCAGTCGCACCGAACAAATGTGGATTATGAGCCAATTAGCTCGTTGGGGTGACACTCCCTTCCCTAGAAACTGGGTAGAAATCGTCGAAAGAGTTTGCAGCGTCCGTATATTTAGCACCGCCGCCAGAGAACTAGGTTTAGATATCAGCTACACCCGCCAACCCATTCAATTATTTGATGGTACACCCTTTAACGCGGATGATCCCATCGCCTACCTCAACAGCTTAGAAATTAAACGTGATGTTTCCGTAGCCGAAGTCATCTTAGACTCACCCACTAGAAGAGTAGCTTAAATCAAAAACGAGTCTTTGAACTCCGTTCATGAGTATCAGAACTCCGTTCACGAGTCTTTGAACTCCGTTCATGAGTATCAGAACTCCGTTCACGAGCCTTTGAACTCCGTTCACGAGTCTTTGAACTCCGTTCACGAGTCTTTGAACTCCGTTCACGAGCCTTTGAACTCCGTTCACGAGTCTTTGAACTCCGTTCACGAGTCTTTGAACTCCGTTCACGAGTCTTTGAACTCCGTTCACGAGTCTTTGAACTCCGTTCACGAGTCTTTGAACTCCGTTCACGAGCCTTTGAACTCCGTTCACGAGCCTTTGAACTCCGTTCACGAGTATCAGAACCTCATTTACAAGCAATCAAAACTCCCCATCTTACCCTCATTCTCCGCGTACCTCCGCGTCTCCCTCCCCAACCTCTGCGTTAAAAATCCCCCCTGAAATCACCATGCAAAACCGCACTACAACCCTCAGATCCCCCTCTTTCACTGCTAATAACTCGACATCATTCTTAGAAATCAAAGACGTTACCAAAGTCTACCCCACCAAAAAAGGCCCCTTCACCGTCCTCGACGGCGTAAACCTCAACGTAGAAAAAGGTGAATTCATTTGCGTCATCGGTCACTCCGGCTGTGGTAAATCCACCTTGCTGAATATGGTGTCAGGCTTTAACATTCCCACCACCGGACAAGTCTTACTAGAAGGTCAACCCATCACCAAACCAGGCCCCGATAGAATGGTAGTCTTTCAAAACTATGCCTTATTACCTTGGCGCACAGCTTTTGAAAACATCTACCTAGCAGTTAACGCCGTTTACCCCAACAAAATAGAAGCCGAAAAACGGTCAATCGTCCGCGAACACCTAGCAATGGTGGGATTAGGTGATGCAATGGAAAAGAAACCCCCCCAAATGTCCGGCGGTATGAGACAACGGGTTTCTATAGCGCGTGCTTTAGCCATTCGTCCCAAGGTCTTAATTTTAGACGAACCTTTCGGCGCACTAGATGCGATTACCAAAGAAGAGTTACAGGAAGAACTGCTGAAAATTTGGAACGAAAATCGCTGTACCGTGTTGATGATTACCCACGACATCGATGAGGCCTTGTTTTTGGCAGATAAACTAGTGATGATGACCAATGGCCCACACGCCAAAATTGGTGAAGTCATGAAAATTCCTTTTTCTCGTCCGCGCGATCGCAGCCGTATCATGGAAGATCCACAATATTATCAGCTGCGTAACTACGCCTTAGATTTCCTCTTTAACCGTTTTGCCCACGATGATGTCGGTTAACAGCGTTCCCAGATGACAAAGGTTAGAACTTAGTTTCTACCACCTCTGAGGGTGCAAAATATTGCGCCCTTTTTTTGTCAAAAAGTAAAACCCCAGAACTGGGAATTTCTGGGGTTGTTAACCTGACCACCTCTACTTTTATAGTTGAAAAAACATGGTAGATTTCATGTTCCATTAGACTTAAGTATGTAAGTTATGTCTGAGATAAAACTAGAAAGATTCCTTTCTCTCTGCTATGCAAAATACTAGGATTTATATATCTTTTATAGGGAGCTAGCCTTGCTAACCCAACTACCACAGATGTATTTTAAAAATCGCATATATTTGGTGTTTCCTATGAAAATTTAAATCATGAATCATTATTTTTGGGCAAACAAAATTTAGATATAAAGATATAATTCCATTGGTTATGTCTTATTTATGCAATGAACATACTTGTTTTATTACTCTTATTCATCAAAAATAAAAGCATCATGATAAACACATGATTGTAGCCCATTAAAGTGACAGAAAACCTCACAAATGTCTGCCTAGGCAGACATTTTTTATTAAAGAAATCAGCGATAAAAATTTGTATCTTAAGTTTCGACTAAAAACATATTTAATCTCCTTGAAAAGCAGACTTCAGATAAATATTTATAAACTGAGCTTTCTGTCTATATCAATTTATCTATGTAAACCATATTTTTTTCAAGCACTCTCTTTTACTCAAAATCTGGACTAAATCTTTTGTTGCGTTAATGTGACAAGACCGTGAGATATTTATAAGATTAGCAGTGACCAATTACCAAATTTAAAGACCTCATTTGGGGTGATCACACAACTAGTACCGCAAAGCGGAATTCAAAATTTAAAATTCGTCATGGAAAGTTTGGCAAGACGGAAACCGACACCACCCACTTTCCCAAAAATTTAAAATGAATACAGCGTAAGTGTTGCGTTGATTTTGAATAGTTGGTTTATTTACATCAAGCTGTACTAGGTTACTCAACACACAGCTTTATCAAAATTTGATATACTCAAGAAGTGTTAAGATATATTACACTTTCTCATAAGTCAGAATTTCATCTGAAAACTGACCGCTTATTCAACATTCTCAGAAAACTCACAAATGACTCTATCGATTCGTCCCGATCTGACTTCTGCCGATCAGGTAATGTTATCTTTAGCACCTAAAGAAAAGCAAACTGTCACAGAAGCAGAAATGATGCAGGCTGTGCGAACATTGTTGATTGGATTAGGAGAAGATCCAGACCGTGAAGGGCTAAAAGATACTCCAAAAAGGGTAATGAAAGCCCTACAGTTTCTGACAAAGGGATATGATGAATCTCTGGACGAACTGTTAAATGGAGCAGTATTTACAGAAGATGCTCATGAAATGGTACTGGTTCGAGATATCGATATTTTCAGTTCCTGCGAACACCATATTCTACCAATTATTGGTCGCGCCCATGTTGCCTATATTCCTAATGGCAAAGTCATAGGATTATCAAAGATTGCCCGTATTTGTGAAATGTATGCACGACGCTTACAAGTGCAGGAACGTCTCACCGTGCAAATTGCTGATGCTTTGCAAGATTTACTCAAACCTCAAGGGGTGGCAGTAGTAATAGAAGCCACTCATATGTGTATGGTAATGCGCGGCGTCCAGAAGCCTGGTTCTTGGACTGTTACCAGTACCATGCGCGGCGTTTTTTCAGAAGACGCTAGAACCCGCGAAGAATTTATGAATTTAATTAGACACAATGTCAATTTTCACTAATTGAGATAGGGGTTTGGGGGTGTAGAAGATAAAAACTAATGACTCCCCACTCCCCACTCCCCACTCCCCATTCTCCTTTGTTACTATGTCCTGATAGACATTTACTTTCTCTGTAAAATTTAATCGGAGTATTCTGGACTATCAGGATTATTTTCCAAGGAACCCCATGAACAAATTTATACTTAGCTTGCTTTCTAGTCCTGTGATGATTGCATCTATGTTGTCTATGACAGTTATGGTGAATCAAGCACAAGCTATTGAGCCAGAAGCTAAAACCACAGATCGGCTGTCCTGTATTAGAAATAAGCATAAAGTAGGTTTAGTATGTGCTAGGGCTTCGGTCTTAGCACAAATTCCTAAATATCAGCCGGAGATTGAGTTTTCTAGCGATGATACTCCTATGTTAGAGTTCAACATCGAAGAAAGTGATGCAGCAACTGATTTATTTAATTGTGACTGTCCTGCTTGTATAAACTCTTTGCGTAAGATGCGCGGTGTAGCACCCTTGGTGTACTAACTCATTGATGAGCAGCAACTGGCTGCATACAAATAATGCAATATACTGCATTTGTATTGGCATGGACAACAAAAGACAGTCGCAAGTTAGAGGTTAACTCTATTATGGCGACTGTCTGTTTATTTTTAGGGTAATAAAACCTGCTATTGCCTGCATTTTTGATTCATCAGTGACACCCAGCCCAAGTCACCCATCTGTGAGATAATCCTATACGCATCACTGTTCCGGTCATTTCTCGTTCAGAAATGATTACATCAACCATATTGGCACTACTCAGTTCCGCTTCTATGACATTGCTACCAATCAAATTGGCTTGCTTGAAATTAGCACCAGTGAAATTAGCTCCGCTCATTTCTGCTTCATAGAGGTTTGCACCTAATAAGTTGGCTAGCATTAAATTAGCACCGCGCAAATCAGCACGAGTCAGGTTACTGTCTTTGAGGTTGGCTTTCATTAAATCTGCGCCAATGAGGTTAACCTCAGTTAAGTTTGCACCAATCAAGCTAGCTCCACTCAAATCAGCATCAGTCAAATTAGCTCGACTAAAATTACAGTCATTCAAATTGGCCTGACTGAGGTTAGCACCACTTAAATCTGCTTCTGTAAAATTTACTCCGCTCAAATCAGTGGAGTAAAGATTTATCTGATGCAGATTTGCTTGCTCAAATTTTCTTTCTCCTGCTGTATATAAATCCAGGAGCTTATTAGCATCCATCTGTTGTCACCTCCCATTATTTGTTGGTAGGCCTGCCTAAGTTGTGAGTTAAAACTACCCCAACCACACCAAAGACAATTTGCAGATTGATCACAGACCTAATTTTTAATAAAAACTAGTAATTTAATTGTGATATATTTTTTGGTGTTATGAACAATTACTTCACGGAAATATACGGAATAGATATGTGCAGAGCCACTGCGCGTTAGTCATTAAGACATCCAAGTTTGAGAGATTTGGTTGTTGGTTGCAAGGATATGGAGTAAAGGTCACAGAGTAAAATCAGTGTCTTCGCTTTTTTTCAAAATATTGTTGATGCTCTGGCGTTGCTAAGTAGTATTCACCCGCAGACTTAATCTCTGTGACAATATCGCGTTCAAACCTACCCGATATCTGAAGTTTCGCCTTTGAGTGCTTCGCTACTTCTTCCTGCTGGGTATTATGAAAAAATATCACAGACCTGTACTGTTCTCCTTTGTCTGGCCCTTGGCGGTTTAGGGTTGTCGGGTCATGGATATCCCAAAACACGGTCAATAAGTCATCATAACTCACAAGTTGAGGATCATACTGTACCTGCACTACCTCAGCATGACCAGTTATCCTCGATAAAACATCAAGATAAGACGGGTGAGGAAAATGCCCTCCCATATAGCCAACTGAGCTTGATGCTACTCCTTTTATCTGACGAAATGCCGCCTCTACACTCCAAAAACAGCCCGCCCCAAATGTTGCCTTTTCCATTGTTGTGATGTAATCCAACTTTTTCATGTTTAAGTTACCTGATTCCGTTTTCTCCGAGACTCATATTTTTATTAACCTATGGATAGAGGCATTGCCATCTTACTGGATAGAAACTGGATATATGATTAGGTCAGATTTTAATGGATTGGTATCCACTGAAGTTAACTACTAATATCCAAAAATACACTTTTGGAGAACGGCTGATTCCAGAACGACTCGGAAAGCGTGGCTTACCTTCTGGGATAATAGCTGAAACTTGGGAAGTCAGCGACTACAAAGACAAAACAGGAACTGTTGTTAATGGTTATTTGGCTGGTCGAACCTTGCATGAACTCACATTAGCTCACCCTAACGAACTCGTGGGTAGGGGCTGGTATGGGCCATACTTCCCTCTACTATCTAAGTTTATTGATGCTTCTCATATGCTGCCAGTACATCTCCACGCCGATGATGAAACAGCTCAAAATTTGCACAATGAACCAAATGGTAAAACCGAAGCTTGGCACATTCTTTGGGCTGCACCAGGAGCAACAATCTTAGCTGGGCTTAAATCAGAATTTACAAGAGAGCAGCTATTTGAAGCCTTTACAGCCTGTGACTACGATTCTGTGTTGGTGCGTCACTCAATTCAAGCGGGGGATACTGTCTATGTGCCGGCAGGTATCATTCACTCTTTTGGCCCAGATACACTTGTTTTTGAAATTCAACAAACCTCAAATCTAGCTCAATCTGTGATGCCGACGGATTTGTATGGCAACAAATACAACCAACCAGAGTGGTACGCCAATATTAATGCTGCCCTTGATGAGCTAAAAAACCATAATCAACCTCGTCCACATGGTGGACTAAGGTTAGAGTCAGGAGCTAATTTTCGGGTTTTTGGTTGTGCAGGGACTTACTTTGCTCTTGAAAGATGGATTTTGAATGAACCATATTTAGAACTATCTCATCCCCGTCGCTGTGTGATTCTCTCCAATGTTAGCAGTGTTGTTCAGCTAGAATTTGCTGCTGGTATTGAGCGGCTTGAACAAGGGGAATCTTGTATCTTGCCAGCAGCTATTGGCGAGGTTCAAATTATTCCAGATGGTCAAACTAATCTGATTGCTTGCTATATCCCAGATTTGCAGCAAGATATTATCGAGCCACTCCAAGTAGCAGGATACAATCTACAGCAAATACAGACCTTGGGTAAGGTGAACTCAATCTAATGGGGTAGGAGTTTATTAGATTAAGTCCTGAACCTTTATTGAGTTGAGAAATTATCGAGGATGAATGTGTCGTCTAGTACCCCAACCTGGATTAACAATCGCTGCCAATTCTTCGTCTGAGAGTTGGCTGATTTCAGCCTCTAGTTCCTCAATTGTGAAGTCATAGCCAGACTCTTTAGCAATTTTGACGAAGGCTTCTGGATTATCTGTTGCTTTGAGTCTTGCTTGTAATGCTTGATCTTCTTTAACAGCTTGCAATAGTTGGGTCGCATTTTGCTGTGTCATAATATTCTCTTTCCTGTTTTAAATATTCAGATTTAAAGGTAGAGCCACAATATTTGAGATGTAGTCAGGTATTTAACCATATTTACACTTTAGATTGACATTGCTCTAATTTTAAATTGCACTATTATTATTCATTTGTCTTGTACCATTAGAAAGAATAAGGACGAAAAAAATCTTCACAAAATTATTTATTTCTCAACCTTACACTTTTTATCTAAAGCACTGATCGTATAGAATCGTCAGCCAAAATTTTTATATTTATTGGTAATGTTAGATATTTTGATGATCAATATGCCAACTTAATAATTGCTGGCCTCTAAAATCTAATAGCGATCGCCTACGGTGGGGCGCAGTCCATTGCACCAGTTTGAATCTAGGCGATCGCTTTTTATTTTTAGGCGCAGAATCAGGTGATGTCTGCGATGGATTACTGCAACACATCATTTGGCCGGTATTAGTTTGGTGTAATAAAGACCATATAATAATATTTCATATCTAAAATTGAACTTTTAAAAAAAAAGTAACATGACATCTAACAATAGACATAATTTTTTTAGCATTTTAACTCAAGTTGCTGCTGCATATCGAGGCAAAAAAAAGCAACTTCCGACAACGGGGGAAGTAGTGAATGCGTTATTAGCAGCAGAAACAATCACCAAACAGGAACAACTGAATTACAATTTTGAATCTCTGGTGGGTAAATGGCGTTTATGTTTTGCTACTGGGACAAAAAAAGCTAGAGAACGAGGAGGAATAATTTTAGGTAAGGGTTGGTATGTACCAAAACTGGTTACTATTTATATTTCCTTTAGCACGACACCAGAGGAAGATTTAAATAGAGGTGAAATTGGTAATCAGGTGCAATTGGGGTCAATATTGCTGAAGCTTACAGGGCCAGCAAAGTATTTAGGCAAGAAAAATATACTGGCTTTTGACTTTACCCAGATGTTCCTCAGTTTATTTGGTCGTATCATTTATCAGCAACAAATTCGCTCTAGTCAAGGTCAACCTGAAGAGTTTTACAACCAACCTATCGCTAAACTACCCTTTTTTTCCTTCTTTCTCGTTAACGCAGATTTAATTGCTGCGCGTGGACGTGGGGGAGGTTTGGCGTTGTGGATTCGGGAAGATATTTCTTAGACAGCGCGTGGCTATATTTCTCTGGAGGTAGTATATTTTTTACAGATTGACTCATAGTGAGTTCAATGTACTGATTGTAGTCTTTCGATACCGATGAGAGTTAGCTAGAGGTGGCTGGAATGTTTCCTAGAGTGATAGTCACTGGCTCTAGGAAAGGATTTCACTGGCTAGATGTATTTTTCGGAAATGGTGGTGGCGTAATAGTGCAATTCAAGTTGCCAAATCTGGTAAATAAGTTTGCAGAAATACTACATGACGAGTCCTGGTGTTTTCACTTATTGTCTTAATTAAGCGGGGAGTTGAGGTGAAATAAAAATCACTTTTAACTCCCAGCCAACACTAAATGCAAACATTCTCATTGTAGGATAAAAATCATGCAAGATACATTATTTACTGAAATCTCATCTCAAGAATCTGCACTCGTTAACGGTGGCGATGCACCAGTCTTCACCTCTTTTGCTTTTGACTGGAACAATCTGTTCTACACGTTGGGCGTAGGTGCATTCTTCGGTTTAGACCTCTTCAGAGATGCTGTAACATCTTCTATCTTCCGCAGATACTAAAAGACTTCTACCAGTCTTCACTTAACCAATTGTCTGTTCAAGTTAATGGAGTTTATCCCAACTTGTCAGACATGAATTGGGCTGATACTTACTTGCAAAAGTAAGGAGCATTAATCTAAATACTGGAATTTTTAAATCTTCCAGTATTTAGATTATTACCTTAATCAAAGATAAATTTAAGTGTAAAAGTAATCATGAAGGTAATGTCAAAAACAGATGTCCACTCACTTTTTACCGAGCTAACAAAAGAAGAATCTGTAGCTATTAACGGTGGAAATAGTAATAATATTCTCGACTTATTACAAATATTATTACCACTTATACCTACCTCTGCTTCTTCTCCAACACCAATTACTCCCCCTCCCCAACCTTATTCCCCATTTATCTCATCACAATATAATGGAGCGTTAACTTCTACCTTTGCTCCTGTTTCGGGTCTTATATTCTCAGTTTTCTCATGAAATATCTGCCTCTATATTGAGGCGGTTACTATACACTACAACAGCTTCAATAGAGTCAAGTATCTTAGTTGTATAGCTGTGAATTTTGGCTAATACTTTAACGTTAATGTATCAAGAAAAACAAAATTATTGATTTTTGATGCAGCCATCGGCATCAATCAACAACCATATCAAATATAGAATTGGTGGCTATCATATCTATATTTGTGACTTATATTCATAGGATAAAAATATATTTCAAACATGGAAAGTAAGAAACAACTGTTCACGGAAATTACTTCAGAAGACGCATCTGTAGTCAACGGAGGCTTAAGGGTAAGTTTTGACTGGAATACTTATTTCTTCATTCTAGGGGCTGGTGTTTTATTAGGTAATCCTGGGCTTACTCCAGAAGAAATTCAGTTTGCTTGGGAGTCAGCTTTTGTATTTGAAGATGCACGACGCTCTCGCAGAAGAAGATGCCGTAGTTAGTAAAGCTGTCTCTTAGTAAGGGCTTAAGCCCTTACTAAAAACCTTTGATTCTTTATGCTGCTCTAGTTTCTACTTACTTTATGAGTTTATATTTAGTTATATCTGCATAAAGCAGATATAAACTACCTGATTTAAGAGTGTTATTTCTGCAATTTCGATAATTACTTACCTGTATTTTTATGGGTATTGTTTAAAAAAAATCTTAGCTCAAATTAATATAAGCATTTTCGCTTTATGAAATACCATTATGTTCCACAACACAGCGAAGAAGATTGTGGTGCTGCTTGTATCGCCTCCATTGCTAAACACTATGGCCGGAATTTTACTCTCAGTAGTGTGCGTGAGGCTGTAGGTACTGGACAATTTGGTACTACTTTGTTGGGGCTAAAACGAGGTGCAGAAACACTTGGTTTTAATGCTCGTCCAGTTAAAACTTCATCAGAACTTTTAGAGCGGATGGATGAAGCACCTCTACCAGCAATTATTCACTGGAAAGGGCATCATTGGGTGGTCTTATATGGTAAAAAAGGCAAAAAGTGTATAATTGCTGATCCTGCTGTCGGTCTGCGTTATCTGTCTCCACAAGATTTAGCAGAGGGGTGGAGTGATTGGTTAATGCTATTGCTTGAACCTGATCCAATCAAGTTTCATGAGCAAGAGAATGACAAAATTGGTGGTTTTTGGCGTTTCTTTAAGCGGATTTGGTTTTTTCGGGGAATTTTAGCTCAGGCTTTACCCCTAAATATATTATTGGGACTTTTATCTTTAGCTTCTCCCTTCTTACTACAAATTCTTACCGATGATGTGCTGGTTCGCGGTGATACTAAACTACTGACTACGATGGCGATCGCTGTGGTAGTGATGAATGTGATTTCTAGTAGTTTATCTTGGGTACAATCTAACTTAATTGCTCACTTTGCCCAACGTCTACAATTAGGCTTGGTTTTAGAATTTGGACGGCAAATATTACAATTACCACTCTCTTATTATGAGGCTCGACGGAGTGGAGAAATTGTCAGTCGTCTGCGAGATATTGACCAAATTAATCAGTTAGTCTCGCAAGTTGTGGTAAGTTTACCCAGCCAATTTTTTATTGCTATTATTTCCTTTGGTTTCATGGCTTTTTATAGCTGGAAACTGACTGTAGTTGCTCTATTTGTTTCTATATTAATGACATTATCTACAGTGATATTTCAGCCGAAATTGCAACAGAAAACTCGTGAGGTTTTAGTCAGTGAAGCTGAGTCTCAAGGGGTTTTAGTCGAAACCTTTAAAGGCGCACTCACGCTGAAAACCACCACAGCCTCACCACAATTTTGGGAAGAATTACAAGGTAGATTTGGGAAAATTTCTACTTCCACACTCAGCACGATTCAAATTAGCGTTATTAACGGGACATTTTCTAATTTTGTCTCTGCGGTTGGTAGTATTGCTTTGCTGTGGTATGGGGGGAATTTGGTAATTAATCCCGAAGAGAATCTAAGTATTGGGCAATTGCTAGCTTTTAATTCCATGAATGGTAATTTCGTGGGTTTAATTGGAACTATTATCACTTTTGTAGATGAATTTACGCGAGCAAAAACTGCTACCCAACGCCTGACAGAAGTAATAGATGCTACACCAGAAAATCAAGGGGATGGTAAAAAACCATTTGCCAAAATTATTGATAATGCTGACATTGTTTGTAGTCATGTCAATTTTCATTATCCTGGACGAATTGAGTTATTAGAAGACTTTTCTTTAACTCTTCCTGGTGGTAAAATTGTCGCGGTTATTGGTAAATCTGGTTGTGGTAAAAGTACCTTAGCAAAAATTCTAGCTTCTTTATATCCTCTACAATCTGGTAATATCCGCATAGGAATTTATAACATAGAAGACCTGGCTCTTGATTGTCTACGTCAACAGATAGTTTTAGTCCCTCAAGATGCTCATTTTTGGAGTCGTTCTATTATTGAAAATTTTCGTTTAGGTGCGCCTAATGTTACATTTGAGCAGATTGTCAGTGCTTGTCAAATTGCTGAGGCTGACGACTTTATTAGTAAACTTCCTGAGAAATATCAAACTATTTTAGGCGAATTTGGCGCAAATATTTCTGGCGGACAACGGCAAAGATTAGCAATAGCACGAGCCATCGTTACAGATCCACCAGTATTAATTTTGGATGAATCAACTGCTGGACTTGATCCAGTCAGTGAAGCACAAGTTTTAGATAAGTTATTTAAACATCGTCGGGGTAAAACTACAATTTTAATTAGCCACCGTCCCCAAGTAATTAATCGGGCTGACTGGGTTGTGTTGCTAGACCAAGGTAAGTTAAAAGTTCAAGGTTCTTTAGAAAAATTACGCTCTATATCTGGAGAGCATTTAGACTTTTTAAATTCTTAAATTGGGGACTGGGGAGAAAATAACTAATGACTATTAACTATTGATTCATAACTATTGACTCATAATATTATGCTCTACACTCATAACCAAAAGCTTCTACCACCTGTTCAAAGTGAAGACTTTCTTCCTCCTATTAGTCGTTGGACAACCTTAGCAGGAATTTTCCTCATTGCTAGTGTTGGTACTGGGATTAGTTTATCTTCATGGATAAAATATAATGTGACAGTAAAAGCGACGGCGGCTGTACGTCCGACAGGCGAAATTCGACTGGTACAACCGAAAGTTGAAGGAACAGTTAAAAGTATTTTGGTGAAAGAAAATCAGCTTATTAAACGAGGTGATGTGATTGCTCACTTGGAAGATGAACAATTGCAAATTCAAAGGAGTCAACGGCAAGATAACATTCAGCAGGGCAAATTACAACTTATTCAAATTGATGCCCAAATTAGAGCTTTAGATAGCCAAATTCTCGCGGAAAGCACAATAGCCGAGCGATCAATTTTATCTGCAAAGGCAGATTTAGCACGCAATCAAAGGGAATATCAGGAGAAGGAAATTACTACTAGCAGCGAATTACTAGCAGCACAAGCTAACTTAGAAAAAGCCCAAGCTGATTTACAAAAATCCCAAGCTGATCTAAGTTTTGCCGAAGTGGATCGCGATCGCTATAAACAATTAACAGAAATTGGTGCTATTGGTGGGCGTGAATTTGAACAAAAAAAACTGATTGTTGAGCAGAGTAAAGCCATTCTAGAAGCTACAAAAAAATCCGTTGATATCGCCAAAGCTAAAATTAAATCAGCTAAAGCGGCTGTTAATCCGACAGATGCTACGGTGGCGATCGCACAAGAACGTATTGCTCAAGAAATTGCTAGGGGTGAATCCACTATTGCTACTCTCAAAAAAGAAAAACAAGCGTTACTTCAAAGACGAGTAGAAATTCAAAATCAAATCGGACAATCGCAAAAAGAACTCCAACAAGTCGCCACTCAACTACAAGATACTGTTCTACGGGCTAGCAGCGATGGTATTATCCTGAAGCTGAATTTACGCAACCCTGGTCAAGTTTTACGTGCTAGCGAAGCTGTCGCAGAAATTGCTCCTAATAATGCTCCTCTGATTATTAAAGCAGTTATTCCCACCCAAGAAATTCAAAATGTCGCAGTTGGTCAAACAGCACAAATGCGAATTAATGCCTGTCCCTATCCTGATTATGGCACTCTTAAAGGAGTTGTTAAAGCTGTTTCTCCAGATGCCATTAACCCGAATAATAATACAACTACACCTACACCTACATCAGGTTCAACAACTTCTGCTGCTAGCTATTTTGAAGTGACTATTCAACCTGATAGTCTGTCCTTTGGGAATAGCGATCAATGTCATCTCCAAGCTGGTATGGATGCTACAGCAGATATTATTTCTAAAGAGGAGACGGCACTGCAATTTATGTTGAGGAAAGCTAGATTAATTACTGATTTATAAGCTATTATTCAACTTATGTAAAGATTTTCCGATAATAATGCTTTTCCTGATATACCGGGGAAATATATATTTTGTTAGAACATCCTTATAGTAGTCTATCAAGTTAGTTCTGACGGTTCGTAGTATTCACGTAGCGTCTCGTAGTAAGGACTTTAGTCCTGATTTTTATAAGGACTAAAGTCCTTACTACAAAAAAAGCTTATCCTTCAATTCAAGTTTGATGACCTACTAGTCTAAATCATCAGCCGTTGGAGTGTAATTTGAATTACTCCAATGGCAATCTCTACAATTAGCCAGCCACTTAAACAAATTAAAATCGCCCTGGCCAGTTTGATATTCAACCAACCTTTAAAAGCTACAATTACTGCTAACAAACTCCAGATTGATAGTCCAATTTCAATCGGTCTTCCCAAAAGCGGAATCACTGTAAAAAAGTTGAATATTTGGGGAGTATGAGCAAAGCCAATCGGAATCAGTAGTTTTCTATAGGCAGGGATAGATAATCGCAACTGCTGTCCGATTTTCCAAATGGTAAATGTCCAAAAATAGTAACCTACTACTACACTTAAAGCATTGATTACAAATATAAATATTAGCAGTGATAATGTCACCTGAGCCAGTAATGGAATAATCACACTGCCTGAAGCATGGGCGATCGCTGCTAAAATTACAATTACTTGAGCAACTTTTACTGCGTTTGGGATTCTGCAACTATCTTCATCAAAATTTCCCTTTAAAATGAATATATCCCATAGCACTTTTTTCATCCTATTGGTTGACGCTCGGTTACTCACAGCAAATCTCCCTCCAGATTGGTGACTTACTACAATATTGTCAGTTAAAAGTAATCTGTAGATGACAACTTAAACATTAAAATTTGGATGAGTAATTTTTTGGGCAAACTTCTCTTGTGGATGCGAAATGGCGGACTCAAGCTATTTGTATTTACTGGATTTCTATTACTAATTTGGGGGACTTTTGCTCCTGTGGGAACTATTGTATGGTGGTTAGACAGGGGGTCTGAAAAGTTAGAAAGAAGAAGCAGAGAGTTAGCTAACCGAATTAATGGAGAAAATACTAAGTCTCATGTTACCTCTAAAGGAAGTCGCTGCTACATTGTTTTCTTCCCAGGAGTAGGGGCTGAAAAAAATGAGGTATCTCCTAGAGAAGAAGCATTTTTAGATCGTTTAGAGCAATACCAACCACAATGTTTAACTGTAACGAGTGTTTTTCCTTACTCTGCGGCCAATCAGAACATTGGTGGACAACAAGTGTTTGAATTCCTATGGAGAGTTAGCGAGAATGCAGAAGGTTGGTTAAAATTAACCGAACGTATACTCGAAGCACGTAATGTCTGGAGAATGGCTGTTTCCGCCGATAACCGCTACGGGCCTATCTACAACCAAGCGATCGCTCTGACAATTGTAGAGCAAATGGAGAAACAGCAACCAATTCCCACATCTCCAGAAGAACCAATTCAGCTAATTTTAATGGGTACAAGTGGCGGCGCGCAGGTGGCTTTAGGTGCAGCTCCCTATTTAGACAAATGGCTACCAGTGGAAATTAGTGTGGTTTCCTTCGGAGGTGTATTTGATGGTAATGAAGGCTTTGATGTCGCAAAGCACGTTTACCATTTTCGGGGAGAGCGAGATTGGATTGAAAACATTGGCGGAATAGTTTTTCCGTCCCGATGGCGATGGACTATAGGTTCTCCCTATAATCGCGCTCGTCGTGAGAATCGCTATACAGTTTACAGTAGCGGCCCCCATGAACATCAGGGAGATGAAAGCTATTTTGGTCAAGAGGTCGCCCAAAATGATGGTACAACATACGCAGAATTAATGGTGCAACAAGTAAATCGGCTACCCATTTGGTCTTCATCAAAAGTCAATAGTCAGTAATTTGCATAAAAATCAGAAGGTGAACTGAATACATATTAGGGCAGCAATTACAGCCCTGGTTGTGAGGGTTAATGCAGATATTTCATGCTCAGATAATACTCGCAGTACCCTATCTAAATTTCTATAGTTGAGTAAAGGATACCAAGATGCAAATCAATGCAGAGACTCCTGCTATTGCCGTTATTGGCATGGGTTGCCACTATCCAGGAGCAAGTGATTTATCAAAACTTTGGGAAAATATACTTGCAAGGCGGCGACAGTTTCGGCAAATGCCTGATCAAAGATTGCCCATATCTGAATATTACGACCCAGAACCGACAACCCCAGATCAAACCTACGGCGATCGCGCTGGTGTAATTGATGGTTTTCAGTTTGATTGGCCTGGTAAACGCATTCCTAAATCAACTGTAGAATCAACAGATATTGTTCACTGGCTAGCTCTAGAAGTAGCATTAAAAGCCTTACAAGATGCTGGATATACTCGCCAAAGTGTAGCCACTGAGCGTTCTGGTGTGGTTTTAGGTAATACCCTCACTGGAGAACACACCCGTTCTCAAACGATGCGCCTACGCTGGCCTTATGTGCGGCGAGCCTTGCGGGCTGCCGGTAAGGCTAAGGGTCTGCCATCATCCACAGTGGAAGAACTGGTAGTGATGATGGAACAGTTCTACAAATCTGTATTTGCACCGATTACCGAAGATACCCTCGCTGGGGGTCTTTCTAATACTATTGCGGGTAGAGTTTGTAACTTTTTTAACTTTAATGGTGGAGGATATACAGTAGATGGTGCTTGTTCTTCTTCACTCATTGCCGTTGCTACTGCCGCTACAGCCCTAGCTAACGGAGACCTTGATCTCGCCCTAGCCGGAGGCGTAGATGTCAGCCTAGATACCTTTGAACTGATTGGATTTGCCAAAACAGGGGCGTTAACTGGTCAAGATATGACTGTTTATGACCGCCGTGCCAGTGGCTTTATTCCCGGAGAAGGGTGTGGCTTTGTAGTCTTAAAACGGTTGGCAGATGCTCAAGCCGATGGCAATTATGTATATGCCGTACTGAACGGCTGGGGTATATCATCTGATGGCAAAGGCGGAATTACAGCCCCCTCCAAGGTAGGTCAATCTCAGGCATTACGCCGTGCTTACGAGCGAGCCGGTTACAGTCCCCATAAACTAGATTTTATTGAAGGTCATGGTACAGGAACTCCCGTAGGCGATCGCACAGAAATTGAAGGCATTGCCCTCGCGATGAGTGCTGATGGTGAATTAGCACCTCGTTCCTGCGGTGTTACATCCTTCAAATCTCTTGTAGGTCATACTAAAGCTGCGGCTGGTGTTGGCGGTTTTATTAAAGCAGTGATGGCTGTAAATCAGCGCGTTATACCACCCACAGCAGGCTGCAAAGACCCCAACCCCGTTTTTGATACTTCTGCCCAGTGCCTTTATCCAATTATTCAAGGGGAAATCCGCCCAGCCTCTGATCAACTGGTAGCTGGGGTTTCCGCGATGGGATTTGGTGGGATTAACTCCCATGTCACCCTGACTTCTGGTGATGCTCCTGCGCCCCATCTCAAACCCAGCTTACCTGAAAGAGCATTGCTAGTTTCCCATCAGGACACAGAGATATTTGTCCTCAGTGCGACATCTGTGCAAGCATTACTACAACGCACTCAAACAGCCATCAATCAAGCCGCAGGTATGAGCCTAGCTGAACTTGTTGATTTAGCTGCCCAATTAGCAAAAGAAACAGAAGCATCTCACCCTGTCCGGGCTGCGGTGATTGCTGGTACACCAAAAGAACTGATGACGCGTCTCCAGCAGTTAGAACAGATGCTGAATGACACCCCTCCTACCCTGGGAGAAGTGAAAGTTACCCCCCAAAAAGACATTTGGATTGCCAACGCCGTTAAACGTCATCGTGTGGCTTTTCTGTTTCCCGGTCAAGGTTCGCAAAAGTTGAATATGGCTCGGACTTTAGTAGAACGTCATGGTTGGGCTAGAGAAATGCTGCAACAAGCAGATAACTG
The DNA here is from genome assembly GCF_014697125.1 of Anabaena minutissima FACHB-250. Classification (GTDB taxonomy): domain Bacteria; phylum Cyanobacteriota; class Cyanobacteriia; order Cyanobacteriales; family Nostocaceae; genus Trichormus; species Trichormus minutissimus. The sequence goes on from NZ_JACJRG010000003.1 coordinate 35,156, forward strand.
GCTTGCAGACATGGGTTTTGAGCCAATCAGCCAATTAATCTATCGTCCTCTCGACCGTGCAGCTAATCCAGAACAAGTCCAAGACTGGTTTAAAAAGCTCACCCATGTTGCACCCTCAGCCATCTGCTTTGCTTCCTTACTTTGGCAACGCTACCTGGAACGGTTGGGAATCAAGCCATCTTTGATCGGTGGTCACAGTTTGGGAGAACTGACAGCCTTTCAAGCAGCCGGAGCATATGACGAAAAAACTCTACTGTGTTTTGCTGCCATGCGTGGAAAAGCTATGGCTGCTAAGAGTGAAAATGCCGGCACAATGGCCAGTCTAGCGTGTGATGCGGCAAAGGCTCAGAGCATTTTACAAGGAATTCCTGGCTATGTAGTTGTAGCTAATATTAATAGTCCCGTCCAGACTGTGATCTCTGGTGAGCAAGCTAGCATTGAAGTAGCCATCAAACGTGCCGCAGATCAGGGTATCCAAACTCGCCTGCTGCGAGTTGCCAACGCCTTTCATTCCCAGATGGTTGCAGAAGCATCTGCATATCTGCGTGCTAATGCACCAATTCCAGAGCAACTTACCCAAAATTTATTACCCCTATTCTCCAGCGTCAACGGACAGCAAGTCCAGCCAGGACAGAATCTGCGGGAATACTTCGCCGGACAAATGATTTCACAAGTGGACTTTGTTGCCTTAGTGAAAGCGATCGCACCCCAATGCGATTTGATGATCGAGGTTGGCCCTGGAAAAGTGCTTGCTGGCTTGGTAGAAGCTACTAATAATGCTAACGCGCCTATGTGTTTCTCCGTAGAGTCTAAGCCAGGATGCGATCGCGATCTCAACACTTTACTAGCTAGTTTCTTTATTCATGGTGGTGAAGTTAATTGGACAGCACTTTACGAAAATCGTTTGATAAATCCCTTTATTCCGGCATCACAGCGTCTGTTCATCGACAATCCTTGTGAGCGGCCTTTCCCAGATTCCCTAGAACAAATCAATGAAGTTTTGCATATTCCTAACGTATCGAACAGATATATACAACAGGAGGAATTAACACAGCAAACTAACGAAGAATTTTTTGATACTCTATCTGCCTATTTCTCACAACGTAGCTCATTTTTAGCTGAGTTGATTCGAGCCGATATTGAAACTTTACCAATTTTGTCACCTATTAACGAAGAGAACGCCTAATGAATAGCCAAAATTCTGCACACCAGCAAATGAACGACGAGCTTACCAAGCTGTTAACTAACTACTTTAGCCAACGGGGTTCATTTTTAGCGCAAGTTATCCGCGCAGATTTGCAAAGCTTGCCACAATCGACAAAGCATATTCATCAACCCCAACCCAGTGTTAAAGCCAACCAGCATTATATAGTTGAACTGCCCACCAGTAAGCCAGCAATTGTTTCCTCTCCAGTTGTGCAACAGCCACAAGCCGCTCCCCAAATAGTTGCGCAACCAACCATCGATGTGGAAGCAATTCTAGTAGATTTGGTAGTTAAGCAAACTGGATATCCAGCAGAAAGCATTGGACTCGATGCCAAATTACTAGACGATTTGAATCTGGATTCAATCAAAGCTGGTGAATTGGTCGCTGCTGCTAGTAAGCAATGTGGTGTAGGAGGTGCGCTAGATCCCTCAACCCTGGCAAATGCCACCTTAAAAGAAGTTGGCGACGTGATTCGCGCTACTCTGCCAGCACAGCCCACTCAGAATACTGGTACAGTTGCCGTCCACAACTCTCCGGTTGTCGAAGCATCCTTGGATGTATCCCAACAGCTACTCAAGTTAGTAGAACAGCAGACTGGATTTCCCCAAAATACCCTGTCGATGGACTTGCGCCTGCTGGATGACCTCAACCTCGACTCCATCAAGGCAGCAGAATTAGTTGCTACTGCGGCTAAACAAGTGGGTGTGGGAGGTGCAATAGACCCTTCGACTCTGGCAAATGCTACTTTAACCGATGTGGTGGCGGCACTCCAGCAAGCGCAACCTGTAAAAAAGCCTGAAGTTAAAACGGCTACACCTGTAACTTTGCCTGCTCCCCAAACTGTGGAAGCTGTAGCTAATAAATCCTCTGATTGGGTACGTAATTTTACTATAGACTATGTAGCTGAAAATGCTAAAATCATTGACCAGGAGGATTGGTCAAAGGCCCAGGTTTTGATAGTCTCAGATCAAGTAGAAGATCCATTAGTTAAGGCTTTGAGCGAACAGCTCATCTCAGTCGGAGCGCAAATAAAAAAAGTCACCTACCACGAATTATTGGCAGACGACTCTGTTGTAAAAAAAACTATCTCTCATTATATTGCTTTACTACCTAATTCTGATACAGCACAAAAATCTTTAGAACTATCACAGATGGTAGCAAGACTCAATAGTATTTCTACTGCTATTGCTAACAGTTGTGTTGCCTATGTCCAGTTTGGTGGCGGTCGTTTTGGTAGTGGTTCTCAAACCATGAATCCAGAAGTATGTTGTGCGGCTGGATTTGCCCGCAGCTTGCACCTAGAACGGCCTGATTTACGGGTGCGGGTGGTAGACCTAGCTTCAGAGATTGAATCAACCCGTGCAGCTGAATTAGTTATCAGCGAACTTTCAGGGAGTGAAGCGATCGCTACTGTCGGTTATGATGCTGATCTCGTCCGCTTAGTACCCCAATCTCGTTTACAACAGCCTACCAACTACACTCAACGCACGCTTTCCTGGTCAGAACAAGATGTCATCTTGGTGACAGGTGGTGCAAAGGGCATTACTGCTGAGTGCGCTTTAGCTCTAGCCCAAGCCACTGGCGTAAAAATGGCTTTAGTGGGTCAATCTCCTGCCCCCACTCCCGGACAAACCCAAAATGAAATCGCACGTACCTTAGAGCGATTCCATGCAGCAAACTTGACCTGTAATTATTACTCCTGTGATGTGACTCAGGCTGAGGCAGTTAACCAGTTAGTTGCCCAAGTTACTAATGAATTAGGGACAATTACAGGGATAATACATGGTGCTGGCTTAAACAGTCCCCGCCGAGTTGAACAAGTCAGCATAGAAGCCGCAGTCACAGAAGCTTCTCCCAAACTCCTCGGTGCTTATCACCTGTTACAAGCCTTAGCTTCAGCACCACCCAAACTATTTGTTGGCTTTAGCTCCATTATCGGAGTCACCGGAATGCCTGGCAACGCCTGGTATGCCTTTGCTAACGAATCTTTGGACATTATGCTGCGTCACTTTGCTAGTGACCATCCCCAAACCCAAGTTATTTCTCTCGCCTATAGCGTTTGGGGAGAAGTAGGCATGGGGGCGAAAATGGGTAGTGTGAAACACCTAGACCGCATGGGGATTGGAGCTATTTCCACTCAAGAAGGAGTCAGTCGTTTCCTGAAGTTGTTTGAATGTGATCCTGGAGTGCAACAGGTAATCATTGCAGCCCGCCTGGGAGGACTTGATACTTGGTCTCCTGCTCCTGTGTCTACTGCCACTCAACTACGTTTCATCGAGCAGGTTCTCTATTTAGAACCAGGTGTGGAGTTGACAGCTAGAACTCACTTGAGTGTAGAACGGGATTTGTATGTGCAAGACCATATTTGGCGAGGGTCTTACCTATTCCCCACAGTTTTTGGTTTAGAAGCAATGGCGCAGGCGATCGCCTACGTGACTGGTACGACGCAACCACAAATTGTCCGCATTGAAGATATCTCCCTTCAGCGTCCCGTGGTAGTGAATCCCACTACAGGTATTGAAATTGAGCTACGTGCCGAGGTGATGGAAGTTGACCACAACGGAGAACAACGAGTCAAAGTTGGGATTCGCACTGAACAAACAGGCTTTAAAACCGACCACTTCGCCGCCATCTTTGTACTAGGTCAACCAAAATTAGGTACACAGTTAAAACCAGAACTAGGTCAAGCCCTGACTTTAAATCCTCAAGTTGATCTGTACGGTGACTTACTTTTCCAAGGGACACGCTTCCAACGTATGGGTGAAATCTTCTCCTTGAGTGAGAAAAGCAGTGTCTTCCGTTCCTATGTGCGCCCCGCCGCCGAACTACTAACAGAAAGCTTTGGTTCTGGTCAAGGTGATTATATCTTGCTGGGCGATCCTTACTTCCGGGATGTATTATTGCAATCTGTACAATTGACCATTCCGCAGGATATCTGTTTACCAGTCCAGATTGGCAAAATTGAATTGTTCCAAAATTCCCAGCCAGAGGCAACTGAGCGATTAGTTACAGTCCTGTTGTTAGAGAAAGAAGGACGGGAATATATCAGTGAAGTGTTTACCACTGATAGCCAAGGATACATCTTGGAACACCTGACTGGTTATAGACTGCGGATTCTGGAAGAACATCCCACCAACCCCACCGCAGCTGAATTGGCTCATCCTGAAATTCGCGATCGCCAAAAATTAGCACAGGTACTTAACACTAGCTTTCAAGAATTTGGTTTAAATCAACCAGGCGTAGCTCTAGGATATGCCCCCAACTTACAAGCACAGTCGAAAAAGCAACGGCGTGAGCAAGAACAACCAATTGTTGCCCAAGCCTTGAAAACCAAGTTGGGATTAGTACCAGACGCAGAAATCAAATTTGGGATGAAAACCCTACCTTCAGGGAAACCAGAATTGACTGGTGCGAATGTAACTGGACTGCAACTATCTTTATCTCACTGCGATCGCTATTGTCTGTGTGTTGTGTCTGATACTCCTCAAGGCTGCGACATCGAGTCCATTACTCACCGCACAGAAGATGATTGGGTAGCCTTACTCAGTACCAAGCGCAGCCGGATAGTAGACGAACTAGTCAGCAAAGGCGACACACGCGACAGAGCCGGCACGAGAATTTGGTCAGCATTAGAAGCAGTGCGTAAAGCGTTTAACGGCAGCCATCCAGAGTTCTCCATCGTTGACAAACAAGGTGACAGTGTACTGCTCAAGGCTCAAACAACTGAAGGTGATTACTTAGTGGTAACAGTTCCAGTCAAGCTAACCCGTCCCCCAGAACGGATGGTAGCTATTCTAGTGAGCCAACCACAACTACAGCTACAGGTGCAATCATCCGCCATTGTTCCTCAAAGCAGTGAAATTGACCGCCACAGCACCCGCTACACCCAAGATGGCCCTCAAGGACAACTAGCCTACGAACAACGTTTTCAAGTCAGTTTCAAAGACAGTGGTAGTATTAGCCGTCGCGTCTACTTCTCACAATACTTTCGCTGGATAGGCAAAATCCGCGAACTACCGATGGAGAGTATTGCAGAGCAGATGTTATCGGACTTCTTGAGCGGTGATTGGGGGATGGTAACTAATGCAGTGAGTCTGCGAGTCTTAGGAGAAGCAACTTCCTATGATGTCTTGCAAGCCAGAGCTTGGGTAGGTAATGTAGTCGGTTCATCCTTTGAAACGTATATTGAGTTTTGCCGAGTATTACCTGATCATTCTTTAGAGAGAATTGCGATCGCCGAAGTGAAAGCGACTTGGGTAAGATTAGTTAGCTACGGTGTGCCTTCACCTATGCCCTTCCCGCCATATCTCCAGGAATATCTAGATCGATTTGCCGCCAAAGAGCCAGCCACCCTAGACTTGAGACGGCCAGAAACCCTCCCCCTACCACCTCTACCATCTAGCTTGGCGCAACTCAATAGCGGTGCGATCGTTTACGAAGCACCCAGTTCCTTAAACCGCTATGGTAAGTTACTCCGGTCGGAAGCTTTCCAAACCACTCTAGAAGAATCGAACTTAGTAGGTAACGTTTACTACGGTAATTACTTCATCTGGCAAGGACGAATCCTCGACCTCTTCTTATACTCAGTCGCACCTGAATATCTGCGAGTTTCTAATCCCCGTGGTGAGATGGTTTGTCTCTACAGCCGCATGGACTACTTACGAGAAGCGATGCCCTTCGATAAGATTCGCGTCTTCCTGTATGTCAAGTCAGTCTCCCAATCTGGTGCAGTGTTTAACTTTGAGTTCTTCCGCGAACAACCCGACGGCACAATGGAAAAACTCCATGTCGGACAACAAGAAGTCGCCTGGGTAACTCGTCTAGCAGATGGTACTCCAGTTACAGCAAATTGGCCGCCAGAAGTCCTGCAAGCACTAACAGAAATGGACTCCGTAGAGTTAAAAGAAAAGATTGCATTCTAAATAGACCCAACTCATTTTCAAGCAGTAGCCAAATTTCTGGCTACTGCTTTTTTGCGTTGCATATTTGCAAGATGAATCGATGTTTTCGCTCAAAGCTAAAAGCAGATTCTTCGTCAATACTACGCGGTTAAGCCTAAAAAATAGAAATCTGTAGCCAATACGGTTCGGATCAGATAATTTGCCAAAATAATAACGCCTGTAGAGACTTTGCAGTGCAACGTCTCTACCCACTATATAAGCCCAACATTTTCATGTATCGACAGGATTCATTGCATCTTGCAAAACTATCACCCAGAAAAGTAAATCATTATTAAGACAACAAATATCCTGCATAAAATTATGATTTCCATCTGAATAATATTTAGGCACTGAAAAATCAAGAGTTTGCAGGTTACAAATACGAAACAAAATTTAACTGCAATTTCTAACAATATAACCACACCAAAATTTGGCAATGAACAACAATCAATCATTAGAATATGATGTCGTAATTATGGGTGCTGGCTTTGCCGGTTTGTGTCAAGCCAGACATTTAATGCTCAAAGTTCCTCATATCAAAGTTGCCCTAGTTGACCCCAGACCTGAAAATAGACCTGAAAACGATCTCAAAGTTGGTGAATCAACAGTTGAAATCGGCGCACTCCTAATTGGTAAAGAATTAGGACTCAACGATTACATGATTGAAAATCACCCACCCAAAGCTGGATTAAATTTTCATTGGCCAAAACAACCAAATAACACTGCAACTATCGACGATTACTATCACATTTGGATCAACCGTCAGCCGCCTATCCCTACTTTTCAAATTAACCGTGCTAAGTTTGAGCGCGATTTGCTCAAAATGAATCAGGAGATGGGAATTAAATTCTACAATGGGCGCGTATTAGATGTTGATTTAACTCCCGGTGATGCCATTAAAACAGTCAAAGTCAAGCTTAATGGTGAACAGATAGAATTAAAAGCCAAGCATATCATTGATGCAGCCGGGCGCAGGTTTATCATTGGTAAAAAGCAAGATAATCTTTTATTTGGCCCAGAAAACTTGCTTGGTTTGAATAATGGCTCGGCTTGGGTGCGGGTGAAAAATGTAGACCGTACACTATTTCATAGTGGTTACGACCCGCTAGGATCTGCTGTTACTCATTACTATACTACCAATCACTACTTTGGGGCTGGACACTGGCTGTGGATGATTCCTATTGATACTCAAGCTCAGGAATTATCAATTGGGGTTATGCACCATCATGACGTAATTCCAGCAAATACTATCAACACTCAAGAGAAGTTTTATAAGTTTTTGCAAGCTAATCATACTGTTCTCTATAACATTATCCAAAGTGGTGAGAGCGTAGACTTCAATTATTTATCTAAAGTCCCCCATAAAAGTAAAACCCTATTTTCTGCCGATAACTGGTATGTAATTGGCGATGCGGCTTGTATGTTTGATGCGTTTTACTCCTTGGGTACAACCATGATTGCTTTCACCATTGAAAGTGTGACAGAAATCATCCGCGCCAAACTTGCAGATGAAGCTGATGCTGAGGAGAAAAGGTCAATTTATAACGAATATAATCTGACTTTCTTTGATAGTGTTAATACCTTCATTTGTGACCATGCCAAACAATTGGGACACGCTAGTATTATGAGTTGGCGCATTTATTTCGAGTATATGTGGTGGTTTGGCATCCTAGTACCAATGTACATTGGCAAGTGGCACTTACAGCCTCAATTCCTCCGTGAGTTCATGGGGCCTTTCCGCTCTTATTTAAATGGAATTTTCCCAGAGGTTTACCAACAGTTGAACAAATTGGTTGATAAGGGTACTAACATCGGTTTTATGGATCCTGTGCGAGCAGATCAGTTACTGGGGAAATACTACACCTTCAAACACTTTGAGGATTATCTAGAAAATAGTAAGTTTGAACCTCAGCGTTCCAATATCTATACCAGCATGAAGAATGCTTTCTTCTATATTGCTGTTTGGTATGTGAAATTTCAATGGAAAGCCTTTGGACTAGTTGGTCTGCTCAAACCGAAAAATCTCTACTATATCTTCCAACTTTTAGTGCAATCAGGTATATCTGCAATGGGTGAAGCTCGGCATAAATTCCAAACCAGAGACCTACCTAACAATAGTACAGTTGAAAATATGCGCCAGGAGTTTAAGAGTTACCAATATCAACCTGAGCTACAGCCTTGGAATGTAGAAGTTTCATCGATAAAACCTCAAGATTCATTGGTTACTAGTCAAGAAAAAGTTTTACTGCACTAAGTCATAGTCATCGGGGCGGAAAATACCTGCAAGTTAGCAAAGGCTCAAGGTAAATGAATAATTTAGGTTGCAACTCCTGATGACTATACATCCCTTCTCAAGTTATTGGCTAAATTGAGCCTCAAAAAGAATTTATTAAGGAGTTAATAATGTATACAACCGAATCTTTAGAATATGATGTCGTAATTATGGGTGCTGGCTTTGCCGGTTTGTGTCAAGCCAGACACTTGATGCTACAGATCCCAGGTATTCGCGTTGCTTTGGTTGATCCTCGTCCCGAAGAACGCTCTGATAAAGATTCAAAAATCGGTGAATCAACAATTGAAATTGCGGCTCTTTTTCTAGCTAAAGAATTAGGACTTCATGAATATTTAATTGAAAATCATACACCTAAATTGGGATTAAGTTTTCATTGGCCAAAAGACCCTGCTCAAACCGAGAATCTAGACGACTACTTTCATATCTGGTCTAACCGACAGCCAGCAATTCCAGCTTTTCAAATTAATCGCGTCAAGTTTGAGCGGGACTTGCTACAAATGAATAAAAAGATGGGCGCGTTTTTCTATAACGGACGCGTGCTAGATGTGAATCTAACTCCTAAAGATGCTATTAAGACAGTTAGCATCAAAGTCGGCAATGAACAAATGGAATTGAAAGCCAAACATATCATTGATGCCGCAGGACGCAAGTTTATTATTGGACGCAAAACTGACAATGTAATTTTTGGCTCAGAAAACATGATGGGGCTGGATATTGGTTCAGCTTGGATGCGGGTTAAAAATGTCGATCGCACTGTTTTTGATAGTGGATATGACCCTTTAAATTCATCGATTAGTCATTACTACTCTACCAATCACTATTTTGGTCATGGTCACTGGTTATGGATGATTCCCATTGATACTGAGTTAAAAGAATTGTCTATTGGTATCATCCATCATCATCAGGAACTACCTTCTGAAATCGTTGGTACAAAGCAAAAATTCCAGCAGTTTATCAATGATAATCACAAAATTCTGGGCAAAATTATTGACAGTGGTGAACTAGTTGATTTTAATTATTGGCCTAAAGTTTCCCATAGAAGTAAAACTCTATTTTCCCCAGATAACTGGTATGTGATTGGTGATGCTGCCTATATGTTTGATGCCTTTTATTCCTATGGCACAACAACTATTGCCTTAGCAATTGAGAGTGTGACAGAGATTATTCGCGCTCAACTGGCAGGTGAGGCAGATGTAGAGCAGAAACGGACTGCTTATAACGAATTTAACTTGGGTTATGCCCGGAGCGTTAACTGTCTCTATGTCAGTCATGCTCAACAGCTAGGTCATGCGAGTGTGATGAGTTGGCGGGTTTATTTCGAGTATATGTGGTGGTTCGGTGTGCAAGTGCCTATGTATGTTGGTAAATGGCATTTGGATTTAACTTTCATCCCCATCTATTTAAAAACCCTCAACGCCAATGTAGACGGACTCTTCGCAGATTTATATCAACAGTTCAATCAACTGGTAGAACAGAATGCAAATATCGGGTTGATGGATTGTTACCGTTCTGATCAATTAATCAATGACTATTACACTGCAAAACACTTCGATGACTTTTTAGAAAATTCTAAATTAGAACCTCGTCGTTGTAATGTCTTCGGTAGTCTAAAAGCCACTTGTTTCTATGTTGCTATCTGGTATTTCATGTTCCAGTGGAAAGGTTTTGGGATTCAAGGCTTGCTAAAACCACGTAATATTTATCACTTCTTGCGACTATTAGCATTGTCAGGCCAAGCTGCGATCGGCGAATTGGTTTATAAGTTCAAAACTAGAGGTTTGCCAGCCAATACCGAAGTTGCAGAAATGCGCCAAGAGTTCCGCCAAAGTTATCAATTCCGACCAGAACTTCAGCCTTGGATGGCAGAAAAGACTACCAAAACCACTGCTAAAGAGGCAGATGTAAATCAAATTTTGGAAGTCGCTAGATGACGTTGAATTGATGTTAATTAATCACACATCTCCAGGAATTTTATTAAAGCTTTTGGAGATGTTGGCAAAAACTCCCACAATTGTCGTTTAAAAATATTAGGAAAAATTAAACTATGTACACTACTCAGTCACCAGAATATGATGTTGTAATTATGGGTGCGGGATTTGCTGGCTTGTGCCAAGCCCGACATATGCTGCTCAACATTCCCAACATCAAAATTGCCCTCATAGACCCACGTCCAGTAGAACGGTCAGACAAAGATTTAAAAATTGGTGAGTCTATCATTGAAGTCGCTGCTCTTTTTCTTTGTAAAGAGTTAGGACTCCATGATTATCTGATTGAAAATCACCCTCCTAAGTCTGGGCTAAACTTCCATTGGCCAAAAGATGCGGCTCAGACTGAGACTTTGGACGACTACTATCACGTTTGGGCAAACAGACAGACTCCTATTGCTTCCTTTCATCTCCACAGACCGAGATTTGAGCGGGATCTGCTCAAAATGAATCAAGATATGGGAGCAGTTTTCTACAACGGACGCGTGGTCGATGTGGATTTAACTCCTGGTGATGCCATCAACACTGTAGAAGTCAAAGTTGGTGGCGAAACAATGGAACTGAAAGCCAAACACGTTGTTGATGCTGCTGGTCTGAAGTTTATTATTGGTCGCAAGACAGATAACGTTTTATTTGGCCCAGAGAACCTATTGGGACTCAACAATGGTTCAGCTTGGCTACGGGTCAAAAATGTAGACCGCACTATTTTTCACTCAGGCTATCACCCAGAGGGGACATCAAATAGCCATTACTACTCTACTAATCATTATTTTGGTCACGGTCATTGGTTATGGATGATTCCTATAGACAAGAAATCAATGGATTTATCTATTGGCGTTATCCATCATCATGATGTGATTCCATCGGAAAAAATCAATACTTTAGATAAGTTCTCTGGGTTCTTGAAAGCTAATCACCAGCTTCTGGCTGACATCATCGATAGTGGTGAAGTAGTCGATTTTAATTATCGCCAGAGGATTGCCCATAGAAGTAAAATCATGTTTTCCCCTGATAACTGGTATGTAGTTGGTGATTCCTCTCATATCTTTGATGCTTTCTATTCTTATGGGACAACAATGATTGCCTTTGCGGTAGAAGGTATCACAGAAATCATCCGCGCTAAATTAGCAGGGGAAGCAGATGCGGAAGCCAAACGAGCTGCTTACAACGATTTTAATTTGGCTTATGCTCGGACTGTTAACTGTCTCTACCGGGGTCATGCCCAGCAACTCGGTCATGCCAGTGTCATGAGTTGGCGTATTTACTTCGAGTATATGTGGTGGTTTGGAGTTCATATCCCCACCTATATTGGTAAGTGGCATTTGGATCTGAATTTCATCCCCAGATATGTGAAGATTGCCAACGGTAACGTAGATGGAATTTTTGCTGATTTATGCAAGCAGTTTAACCAATTGGTAGAGCAGGGTGCAAACATTGGATTCATGGATGTTTATCGAGCAGATCAATTGGTTGGTAAGTATGGGACACTGACACATTTTGATAACTTTCTAGAAAATACCAAATTTGAGCCACGACGCTGCAATGTTTTTGCGAGTATGAAATATACCTACTTTTACATTGCGATTTGGTATGTGATGTTCCAGTGGAAAGGTTTTGGTATCCGTGGTTTATTAACCCCTAAACATTGGTTCTATTTCCTGCGGATGTTAGGATTGTCAGCTAAAGCTATTGTGGGTGAGTTTATCTACAAATCTAAGACCAAAGGTTTAGCAACCAATAGTGAAATCGAACGAGTACGCCAAGAATTTAAGAGTTATAAATACCAACCAGAAAAACATTCTTGGTTGAGAGAAAAAGTTTCTTAAGTCTCTGCAATTTTCCAGATATGACTTTTCTTGACGCTGTTGAATTTATTAATTCACATCACAGGGAAAGTCATATATAACCCCAGTTCAAAATCATGCTCACTACTATTATCCACTAAATATTGATTATGGAAGCAACAACAATGTCTTACTTAACACAAAATCTAGAAACAGGAGAAATCCAGAAAGCGATAAATCGCCTAGGTTTAACCCTATCTGAAGCAGAAATCAATGATATTCAAGTAGGAAAAAATATTTCTCTTGAGAGCAGATGCTTAAGTGAAATTGGCTCATTATTTATTTTAGCTTCAGCAATTTCTGCTGCTAATTTAGGTAAGAAAATGAATAATATTACCTTCAGAGATTTACCAGAAGCAGTTCATAATTCTACATCTTGTACAGGGATTCCGATTTATTCCTGGGATTCTGAGACTCTGGGCAAGTGTTCTCTTTACTTAACTTTAGTCAATGGTAAACCTGGAATTAGTCCCTGTTATGGTGTGTGTAGCAGTTCTCTTTAAGTTGTGAACTGAGTTTTGGTAGAGTTTTCTAAACCGAAATATAGAATTGCTATAGGTGGAGAAAAAATTAATATTTGTTCAAGTTAGCTATGGAAGACCTTATGAGATATTTGCTTGGTAGTTTTGTGCTTTTATTCATTTTGGTACTAGCTGGAGCAGTATACCAAGTGATCGCTACTCGCGCAGATATAGATAAATATCCACCACCAGGTAAGCTAGTCGATGTGGGAGGCTACAAGCTCCATATAAATTGTGTAGGTGAAGGTAGCCCAACTGTAGTGATGGAATACGGACTGGGCGGTTTGTCTCTAGTCTGGAGTCTGGTAGAGTCAGAAGTAGCTAAATTTGCCCGTGTGTGTACTTACGATCGCGCTGGATATGGTTGGAGTGAATCTAGTTCTAAGCCCCGCACTAGTCAGGAAATGGTTGAGGAATTGCATACATTACTGACTAATGCTGGAATTAAAAGCCCTTATATTTTAGTAGGTCATTCCTTGGGGGGGTTAAATGTACGTCTATTTGCCAGTCAGTACCCAGACGAGGTTGTGGGAATAGTATTAGTAGATGCAGTCCCAGCGAATGTATATGCACGTCTTGCACCAGTGTTTCAAAACAACATGGCCGCAACTAGGCGGATGTTTCGCTCTTTGTCGCTAATTACTAGACTAGGTTTGTTGCGGTTGTTAGTGCAATTGCTAGGTAAACAAGCAACACCGGAGTTTGTCAGAAAGTTGCCATCAAAGATTCAACCAATGATTGTGGCCAAGTTTCTGCCTAAAACTTTTGAAACCGCGATCGCTGAAAGTCTCTTAATGGAAATCAGCACCCAGCAGGCTAGTCAGTCAAAGTTATCAGATGACTTACCATTGATAGTGCTGTCTCATGGAATCAGTATGTTTTCCAATCTGCCAGATCAACAAGCCAAAAAAGCTGGCCTGGTTTGGCAAGCATTGCAAGCCGAAATAGCTCAACTTTCTTCACAAGGGAGTTTGCAAATCGCTCAAAACAGTGGACACAATATCCATATCGACGAACCTAAATTAGTGGTGGATGCCATCCGTCAAGTGATGAAGATGCAAAATCACAAATCATAAGTAGTGCAACCACAATTAAATTTATTTTCGTAACTTAAATCATTCCCCGCATTTTACTAAAACAATACAAAGTACACAATTTTATATGATGATCACAACTAAAGGTGCAGTAGTTGTAACTGGAGCATCTACAGGCATTGGCAAAGCTTGCGCCCTGCAACTAGATAAGTTAGGATTCCAGGTTTTTGCCGGTGTACGTAACCCAGCAGATGCGGAGATGTTAAAAAGTCAGGCATCTCATCGCCTGACACCTATCTGGCTCGATATCACAGATGCAGTTTCTATTGCTGCCGCAGTAGAGACTATAAATAAGGCTGTTGGTGATCTTGGTTTATGGGGCTTAGTTAATAACGCAGGCATAGCCGTTGTCAGTCCCCTGGAGTGTCTAGCGATCGCAGAATTGCGGCAGCAGATGGAAGTCAATGTAATCGCACAGATAGCTGTCACCCAAGCATTTCTCCCACTTTTGCGCCGCAGTCAAGGGCGAATTGTCAATATTGGGTCAATTATTGGCAAAATGGCAATGCCTTTCTTGGGATCAAACTCTGCTGCTAAATTTGCGATGGAAGCATTTACAGATGTACTGCGGATGGAACTGCAACCTTGGGGGATTTCTGTCTCCATAATTGAGCCTAGCTATGTTGCTACGCCAATTTGGGAGAGGGCTGTCACCACAACTAACAAAACAGTCAAGGATCTACCACCCGAAGCTAAAGACCTCTACGGTACTGCTACTGCTGCCGCTTGCGAATCAGTAATTAAATCAGGCAAAAATGGCATTTCGGCGGATATGGTCGCTCAATCTGTGGTTAATGCCTTGACTACGAAAAGACCTAAAACTCGCTATCTGGTAGGAAAGGAGGCTAAATTTGTAGACTTAATGATTAAATTTCTCCCCGATCGCATACGTGACCGGGTTATTATAGGGCAAACAGCTAAAGGAACTTGAATCTACAGAAGTAGCGATACATTGGCAATGTCAAGCGATACATTGGCAATGTCAGGCGATACATTGGCAATGTCAGGCGATACATTAACAATGTCAGGCGATACATTAACAATGTTAAGCAATACATTAACAATGTTAGGCAATACATTAACAATGTCAGGCGATACATTAACAATGTCAGGCGATACATTAACCCGGATTTCTCACCAATTCTTGCAACCTCAGTCTAGAGTCCTTACGGGCAGGTTCACAGATATACTCGAATCATTCACGAATATTTCGCTCAACCCGCCCCTACTGTTTGTGAAAAATGCGGAATTAAAAATTTCGGGCGATACATTAGTTCTAAAAATGTCTTTAATTTTGAATTTTGTACACCTGCACAGAACCCGTAGGGTACTTTGAATTTTGAATTTTTATCTTGCCCACTGCTGCAAAATATAGGCGTAAAAAGCATCTTTATCTACTGTATCCATAGCTAAAATCTTCCGCCCACCAGAGACAACTTGAGTACGTCCCTGACTAATACCAGTGGTAATAATTTCCGTTTCCCACTCACGCAATTGATAAAATTCTGGGTGTCCTAAATAAGCAGTTGCCAGCACATCCCAAAAATAATAATCTTGGGGAATTACTAAGGCATAACATTGTCCTGCTAAATCAGAAATGGGGTAGTGGCGTTGTTTACCTATTTTCCGGACTAAATCTGATGTAACAGGCACATTGTTAGTTAAATCCAAAGGACACATAATAATTTCAATTTGGGTTTCCCATACCCGCGCCGCAGAAACCGCATCCCAATAAACATTCCATTCCGCAGAACCATCTTGTCCAGATTCTAAACTTTTCTCCACATTGCCAGGAACATTTAAAGCACCACCCATCCAGACAATTTTCTTAATTTTGGCTGCAATATCTGGTGCTTGATCTAAAGCTACAGCTACCGTTGTCAGAGGCCCAGTCACCATGAGAGTTACTGGTTCTGATGCTTCACGCAAAACTTTGACCATAAAATCTTGGCCAGTTTCTGCAACCAAAGGCGTTTTGATAGTTTCGTTTTGGTTGAGAATGGGCAGATGGTCAACAATAAACGAATCACGACGATATAAGCGGGGAAAAGGATTAATCCCGCGAACTGTGCTTTCTGCAACGGGTATATGAGAGAATCCCATCAAATCGATAATTTTACGTGTAGCACTAACGGCTGGTTGGACATAACAATCGGCAGGTGTGACTACAACACCGAGAAGTTCAATATGATCCATTGTCAACAGCAGCATAGTCGCTAGATAATCGTCTACACCGCCATCATGATCCATTAATACTAGTTGTTTGTTCATATGTAGGAGAAAGAAAAGATGGATGAATTTATGCAGGCTGCGATTCAAGAAGCAAAACAAGGCAGACAAGAAGGGGGAATCCCTATTGGTTCGGTACTTGTCAAAGATGGCAAGATTCTCGGAAGAGGACACAATAAACGTGTACAAGATGGTGATCCTGTTACCCATGCCGAAATCGATTGTCTCCGCAATGCTGGTAGAATTGGCAGCTACAGAGGTACAACATTATATTCAACCCTAATGCCATGTTATTTATGCGCTGGGGCAGTGGTACAGTTTGGGATCAAAAAAGTTATTGCTGGAGAATCAAGCACTTTTCCCGGTGCGAAAGAGTTTATGGTATCCCACGGGGTAGAAGTAATTGATCTCAATCTGGATGAATGCGAACAGATGATGACTGATTTTATTACTAACAACCCTGAATTATGGAATGAGGATATTGGGAATTAATCGGTTTTTTACAACACGAAATACAAAGCATCTCTTTGCGTAAATCTTTGTCTTGAAGAGTTCCTCTGTGTTTAAAAATAACATCAAAGCTCTAGCAGTATTGAAGGTAGAGGATTTTGCAGGAAACTCAAGTTAGTTGTTTCGTGGTCGCCATCTATGACACGGAAGCCATTGGAGGACTTCTTGAGCGAGTTGGGTGTTAATGAGAGCTTTATAAGGCTCACGTTCATATTCTTGACCACCGAGCCAATCTACTTCAGGAAGTAGGGATTGAGCCATTTCTTGACTAGTTCGATGTGCTGAAGAAATATCATTCGCGCACAGCAGCAAGGTAACATGACCAGGGTTAGGGCAGTGTAAAGCGCACCGTGCTGCTTCTGCTGCATCTCTCACATCGAGAAAAGCCCCGTATTCCCAAAAAGGATTCCATTCAAATTCAGGATTGGATTGCCTATTAGAAATAATAAAATCGTAAGTTTCTTCATCAAAAACACCTGGTGGTCGTAAACAAATAGTTGGGATACCTGTGCTATCGGTAAAATATCTGCACATTTCTTCACCTAACCGTTTAGAAACAGCATAAGGAGTGATTGGATAACAAGGATGATTGTCGTCTAACGGAAGATAATCCGGTTTTCTTTCACCCTTAAAAATTCCCAAGGCATCAACACTACTAAAGAAAATGACACGTTTGACTTTTGCTTGTGCTGCTGCCGTGAGAATATGCCAAGTACCAAGAAGATTGACTGCCATTATTTCATCCGGCGTGTCTGAAGAGTTTCCCAGCAACGCTGCAAGATGAATAACTGCATCGCAACCAACAATAGCAGAACGAATTTGATGGGGATTGAGGATATCATGACCATTTGCGATATCAAAGCCAATCACTTCATATCCGTCGGCACGCAAAACTTTTTCAACAACTGAACCAATCATTCCTTCGTTGCCAGTAACTAATATCTTCATCTTCCTTACCTGCATCTAGTTTCGCTTAAGACCTGCTCAAAATTTAATCTCTCTATTTATCCTTTTTCCTGAAGAAAAGCATCGAACGTAAACTTATCAGGTAACGAAGTTTGTGCGCCTAATTTTGTGGTAGCTAAAGCACCTGCGGCTGTACCCCAAATAACAGCCTCACGTAAAGAAAGTCCGTGATAAAGTGCGGCAGCTAAACCGCCGTTAAAAGCATCACCAGCAGCTACGGTATCAACTGCGTCAACTGGAAATGCTGGAACAAAAAAAGTTTCTTCAGGGGTGGCGCAGATAGCACCTTTCGCGCCCAATTTAACGATCGCACTTTTCACTCCCCTTTGCAATAAAACCTCGGCGGCTTTGGCGGCTGCTTCCTCACCATCTACAGTAAAACCCACTAATTGTCCGGCTTCCACTTCATTAGGTGTAATAATATCCACTAAGGGGTAAAGTTCTGCTGGTAAATCAGATTGTGCTGGTGCAGGATCTAAAATTACTTTAATATTGGCATTTTGTCCGGCTTTGGCGGCTGCTACCACCGCAGTAATCGGAATTTCTAGTTGTAAAAGTAGTGCCTTAGCTGTTGGTAATAGTTGGGATAATCGACCTACATCTTCTTGATTGACATATCCATTAGCACCAGGAATCACAATGATGTGATTTTCACCGTGATGATCTACAGTGATGATTGCCACTCCCGAACTGACGTTTTCATCGGCGAAGATATTTTGAGTCTGTACGCCAGTATCCTGCAAATGTTGAACTAGTTCTGCACCAAAATGGTTTGCGCCTACACGTCCTACCATGTGGGTAGGAATTCCCAGTCGTGCCAGTGCTACTGCTTGGTTT
The DNA here is from genome assembly GCF_014697125.1 of Anabaena minutissima FACHB-250. Lineage (GTDB taxonomy): Bacteria > Cyanobacteriota > Cyanobacteriia > Cyanobacteriales > Nostocaceae > Trichormus > Trichormus minutissimus. Next base: position 53,582 of record NZ_JACJRG010000003.1, read on the forward strand.
GCACCTTTACCGCCTGGAATCTTCAAAAATTCTTCTCCTGTCAATGTTTCACCAGCAACAGGCAACCGAGGGGCTGTTACTACTAAGTCTATATTGATGCTGCCGAAGACGATAATACTCATAAAATTACGAGATGTGATTGCCTAGTAGCATACTAAGCCCAGCGAAATTAACAAAGGATCACCCACCTTACAATTACGCTAACTACCACTATCATAGGAAGCATCTTGTCATTATTAATACATATATGCGGCTTTCTATTATTCCCTTAACACTTATCCTCACTTTAGCTACCCCATCTCTAGCACAAGCACCAACCCCCACCGCCGAAGCACAAATCACAGAAGCCGTCATACTAAATAACAATGCTGAAGCTACGATTTACAAAGATTTCGTTGGCTTAAATGAACTACAAACAGCGTTAACGCAATTCCAACAGGCGTTAGCTATATTCAAAAAATACAGCGCGAAAGCTGGGGAAGCTAACAGCCTTGTGAATATTGGCTATGTATATTTTCGTAAAGGTGAATATCCCAAAGCACTGGAGTATTTTCAGTCATCTTTAGATATTCGCAGAAAAACGCGCGATCGCCAAAATGAATGGATACCCCTTTCCTACATAGGTGAAGTTTACGTTAATTTCGGGCAGAACGCTAAAGCCTTGGAAGCTTATCAAAGTGCTTTAGCTATTCTTAAAGAACTCAAAGCCGCTAATCCCACAGATTCTAGCTATGCTACCAGCGAAAAAACCATGTTAGGTGATATGGGTGCAGTTTATTTTCGTCTGGGACAGTACGCCAAAGCCTTAGATTTTTATCAACAAAGTTTAGCTCTCCAAAAAGCGAGTGATGATAAAATTGGTGCTATTCAAACGCTGAATAATATTGGTGTCATTTACGTTAACTTGGGTAACTACACCCAATCGTTAGATTCCTATCAACAAGCTTTAAATAGTTTGCAAGAATGCTGCTCAAATTATTATGGTACACAAGCAGCTACTATGAATAATCTTGCTGGGGCTTATTTTAGCTTGGGTCAATATCAAAAGTCTTTAGAACTGGCAGAGAAATCGGCAAATATTTATAACAAACTTGCTAGCACTAACGCAGAAGAAATTAACAAACAAGATATTAAATTACTTTACGATTATCTTGGGCAAAACTCCCAAGCTATGCAACAAGTTACCAGTCGTGCTATTGTTGGTGATGCTTTTGGCAAAGACTCTTTTCAATTCCAAGGTAAGGCACTGAACTTAAATAATATTGGGCAAATTTATGCTAGTTTGGGTAAATATGACCAAGCATTAAAATTATATCAACAAGCTTTAAATATTTACAAAGAAAATAACTATAAACCGGGGGTGGCTGTCACTCTGAATAATATTGCACGGATTAATAGTAATCTCGGCAAATATCCGACAGCAATTGAGTTAAATCAACAGGCCTTAACTATTTATCGAGAAGTAGGCGATCGCACCGGGGAAGGTGTGACAATGAGTAACTTAGGACAAATCTATCAACAGCAAAATCAATCCGCCAAAGCTGGGGAATTTTATCAACAAGCTTTAGCCATGCACCGGGAAGTTAGCGATAAAGTTAGCGAAGCTACAACCCTAAAATTTTTAGGAGATACCTTAACTACCCAAAATCAACCGCAGCTAGCAATTGCCTTTTACAAACAATCAGTCAATTTAACAGAGGGAATTCGGCAAAGTTTGCGCGTCATGCCAACTGCTATTCAACAATCTTACACAGAAACAGTAGCAGAAAGATATCGCCGCCTTGCTGATTTATTACTCCAACAAAATCGTCCCGGCGAAGCGCAACAAGTTTTAGATTTACTCAAAATCCAAGAGATGACTGATTTCATGGGAAATCGACGCGGAATAGTGCAGCAAACAGCAGTAGTTAATAGTGGACAAAGGGGAAAAAATACAGAAACCCCAGCACCTCAAAATGTGCCTTTAAAATCCCAAGAACAAGATATTACCCAGAAATATAGCACCATTCAAGACAAAGCGATCGCACTGGGACAAGAACTCACAAATCTCCGCAAAATTCCCCAAAGTTCGCGGACATCTACACAAGAAAAACGCATCACTGAATTAGTTAAACTAGAACAAACTATCACGGCTGAGTTTAATAAATTTACTAAAACTCCCTCTGTTGTGGCGTTAGTGCAGCAATTATCTACAAACTCTGGACAGGAAAATCTCAGCTTACGTCAACTCAACTCGCTGCGAGATAATTTACGCCAGTTAAATCAAAAAGCCGTCTTATTATATCCCTTAGTTTTAGAAGATAGATTAGAGTTAGTTTTAGTAACTGCGGATTCACCGCCAATCCATCGTCCAGTAGCAGTCAAACCAGCCGAATTAAATCAAGTAATTGCTGAATTTCGCCAAGCCATAGTTGTTCCTTATAAAGATAGTAAAACCCCAGCCAATAAATTATATAACTGGCTGATCAAACCCATAGAAAATGACCTGAAACAAGCTAATGCTCAAACAATTATCTATGCCCCAGATAGTAAACTGAGATATATACCTTTAGCAGCATTATACGATGGTAAAAACTGGTTAATTGAGCGTTTTACCATCAATAATATTACTGCTGCTAGTTTGACAAAATTAAACAACAAACCCCAAGCATCTTTGCCGACTTTAGCCGCCGCTTTTACCAAAGGTGACTATAAAGTAGCCGTGGGTGAGAGACAAGAAATATTTAGTGGTTTAGAGTTTGCGAAAGTTGAAGTAGAAAACTTAGCTAAAACGATTAAAGACACAAAAATACTATTAGATAAAGAGTTTAGCACCCAAGTTACCATCCCGCAGATGAATGACTATAAAATTGTGCATCTAGCAACGCATGGAATGCTAGTTAGTGGTAATCCTGAAGATTCATTTATTCTATTTGGGGATGGCGAACGTGTTACACTTAAAGATATAGAAAATTGGTCTTTACCCAATGTAGAGTTAGTAGTTTTAAGTGCTTGCCAAACTGGTTTAGGCAAACAATTAGGTAACGGACAAGAAATTCTTGGTTTAGGATATCAAATACAATTAACAGGTGCTAAAGCATCTATGGCTTCATTGTGGGCTGTTTCTGATGGCGGTACACAAGCTTTAATGAATAAGTTTTATACAACATTAAAAACAGGAAAAGTCACCAAGGCAGAAGCTTTAAGAACAGCACAAATTGACTTATTAACAGTAGGTAATAGTCCATTTAAACACCCCTACTATTGGGCATCTTTTATTTTAATTGGAAATGGATTGTAACTCAATACGGTTCACTTAAGACGAAAAGTAGGTTGGGTTAAGCGATAGCGCAACCCAACAAAGCATTAAGGATGTTGGGTTTCGTTCCTCAACCCAACCTACGCCTACGCCTGTCTTTAATTTTGAATTTTGAATTGATTTATCTTCAAGTTAGTAGAATATCTAGCCAAGTTAACTATCAATTGCTCCTCTCACCAATATCACGGTACTATCTACGCTAGAGGCGATCGCTTCTGGTATATTACCTTGTATAGCCTGTTGCAATAAGCCTTCACGGGAAGCACCCAACACCACCACATCAAACTTTTCATTCTCCACTAAGTTAATCACACCCTCAGCTACAGAATCAGCTTGGACTGGAGTCGCCACAACTGTACTCGACAATTGACGGCGGCGCATCAGTTGGCGGATGGCTTGTTCAATAACTGTCATGTCTGGCTTAAACTCCAAGGGTTTAAACACCCGCGTCAAACAAATTTGCGGGTTATCTCCCAAAGTGACTAAAGCCGGTAACAATTTAATCGCTAATCTGGCGTTGGGGCCGCCAGCCATTGGGACTAACCAACGGTTGAATTGGGGTTTGGAGGGACTACCCAACTTAACTAACACAACATCACAGGTGGCTTGGCGGATGATGGTGTCTACGACATTACCGAAAATCCGGCCGGGGGTAGAGGTGTTACCTTTCCAGCCCATGAGAATTAAATCTATGTGCTGTTCGTTGATGGTTTCTAAGATAGCTTGGGCGGAATCATGGGCGACGCGAATTTGGGTATGTAGGGGAATGCGCCATTTTTTGGCTAATACTTCCGCTTGTCTGAGGAGGCGGCGACTTTTGGCGGTTCTGACTGATGTTTCAGACGGGGAACTGTGGCGGGATACTAAGATAACTTGCACACATTCTATTTCATAATGGCGATCGCGGGCAATGGCGGCGGCCATCTGTAATAATATCTCGGCGGTTTCCGGGTTAGCGACTGGGACTAATAATCTACCTCTGCCAATACTAGGCGATCGCGTTTGGTAAACTACATAAGAAGGTTCTGGTTGTGGCCCTGGGATAGCATTTTTACCATTCAGATGGTCTGCTTCAGCGCGAATAATGTCTGCACGGGTAATAATCCCAATCAGTTTTCTACCATCTATTACTGGTAAGCGACTCAGTTGATATCTATCAAGTAAATACAGGACGTTACTCAAACTGTGTAAAGGTGTTACCGTCATCGGATTGGCGGTCATAATCTCTCTGAGAAAAGTATCCTTTTGTAAGTGGCGATTTTGGATTTTCGTTAAATCAGATTGGGTGACAATTCCTACTAATTTACTTTCTTCCACTACCGGAAAACCACGGTGATGGGAACTGGAAAAGGCTTGTGTGGCTTCTTCGAGACTCATGTCTGCGTCCAGAGTTTCTACCCGTTGCTGCATAACATCTTTAGCTGTTAATTTATTTAATACCCCTTCGACAGAAACTTCTTTCGTCAAGGTGATGCCATTAAGTTGCAACAGCTTTTCATACAATGAACCAGGAAATACTTTATCTGCTACCAAATAAGCCGTCACCACCACAATCATCAAAGGTAGCACCAGATTAAAATCAGTCGTCATCTCAAACACAATCACAATGGCGGTGATGGGGACTTTAGAAACCGCACTAAAAAATCCTCCCATCCCTGCTAAAGCATAGGTAATTGGAGAACCTTGATCTAAAATCTGATGAGAAAACACCCCTACCAAGTGACCCAAGACCGAACCTAAAATCAGACTAGGTGCAAATAACCCACCAGGTGCGCCCGAACCAAAAGCTACTAAGGTAAGGATAAACTGAGAGATAAAGGCGATCACCGCTATGGTAGGATTTAAGTCCCCCGTAATAATATATCCTCGTAAACCCGTATTATCCCGAAAATAGGCTGGTAAAAAAGAGACGACAATACCAGAAATTAAGCCAGCCAAAGCCATCCTTAAGGGTAAACTGATATGCAACCGCCGATAAAATTTGATACTAAAAATTAAGCCTTGATTAAATAATGCTCCCAGTAACCCCGCCAAAACACCCAACAGTAAAAAAAAGGGAATTTCCGTAAAGTAGAATCCACTGGAATAACTCATCAATTCAATATTTAAATTAAAACTGCCACCACCCAACAACCGCGACACCACCCCACCAATAAACGCCGCGATAATGGCAGTCCCTAGAGTCATTCCTGATAAATCTTGCAGTAATTCCTCAATAATAAATAGTACACCGGCAATAGGAGCATTAAACGCCGCCGCCAAACCTGCACCCGCACCTGCTGCAATCATTTGTCGGCGATGGTCAGGAGAAGTAGGAACTAAGCGACTCATCCCACCAGCCAAAGCCGCACCTACCTGCACTGTCGGCCCCTGTCTACCCAAAGTCATCCCCGAACCTAAGACCATAATGGCCGTCACAAGCTTCACCAATGCTACCCGCCAGGATAACTTAGTCGGGATATTCGCCAGAGTCGCCTTGACTTGGGGAATACCACTACCCGCCGCCTCTGGTGCTAACCTTTGTACCAACCAGCCAGCCAAAAACCCAAAACTCACCCCAACTAGAGGTAGTGCCACCCAAGTCGGTAAAATATGGGAACTCTGAACGCGCAATGCCCCCAGAGAACCAGAACCCACTTTCAGGAATACCGCAGATAAAGCCGCTACCACCCCGATAATACAAGCTTCTGCGATCGCTAAACCCTTTCTCGGTTGTAACCACCTACGAAAGTGCATAAAAAATTCAAAATTGTTGACTGTTGACTGGTAACTGATGACTGGTAATTCTTGAATTTTGAATTTTGAATTTTGAATTTTGAATTAATTATTCCTCCCCGTTGTCGATAGTCCCTCCACTATCAAAGATGGTGTGTAGCAAGAACCGTTCCAATCAGCATCATCACCTAATTCTACTTGTTTGAGGGCGGTGTAGATATTACCTGCCACCATCGTATCTTTAATACGTCCGATAACTTCGCCTTTGCGGACGCGATAACCCAATTCAATGTTGACGGAAAAGTCGCCGGAAATACCGCCGCCGCCACCTAATATTTGATCGACAATTAAACCATCATCCATTTTTTGAATTAACTCCTGTAGTGATGCCTTACCAGGTTGGATGAGGAAATTAAATAAACCAGGGGTAGGATAGCTGCCCAAACTAGGCCGGAAACCATTCCCTGTAGTACCAGTTTCCAGTTGACGTCCAGTGGTGCGATCGCAATAATAATGCTGTAATATGCCGTTTTCTACAAATACTAAAGGAGTTGTCGGCGTACCCTCATCATCAAAAGGGCAACTGTAAGGCCCTGCTAAAGGGTCTTGGTACAAGGTAAGATTAGAAGCTATTACTGGTGTACCTAAGCGTTCTCCCCACGGGGAGGCTGACTCTAGCACCCGCTTACCATTTAAAGCCGCTTGGGCTGTTCCCCACAGCATATCAGCTGCTTTAGACGTAAATAAAACCGGCACACGACGATTGGGCGATGGGACATTATGTTTAGCCCAAATCAATCTCTGTAAAATTTGCTGGGCTAATTTCTCTGGTTCTAGAATGTCTCGCTGGGTTTGACCATCAGCAACACTTAAAAAATCATCACCCCGCACCCACTCGGCTGACATATAGCAACTAAGTGTAGTATCATTGTAATAGCAATCTAGTCCTTGACTATTAACCAGTCTTGTGCTTTCAATATCACATTCCCAATCACTATTACAGACCACATCTGGATAAGCATCACGGATCATAGCGATCGCTTCTTTGCCCCAACTAACTAGCACTTCTATCGGTACAGATGAGCCTAAGTCTGGATAATCTGGCTGAAAATTGCTGACCAGTTCCAAAACTTCTGGTTGATTAAGTTGGCTTAAAGCGATCGCTCTTTCCACCATAACTTTTGGCTTCACAGAACCATAAGCTACCGTGAGTCCTGGACGCCCATTGCGCCATAGCCGCAATGCTGTGCCTTCAGATTGACTGGTTTCTAGCTGTTTGAGTCGGTTAGCCTCAAAAAAAACCGGACGAGAAAGCGATCGCGACTGATACACCTCAGCTGCTTCTGCTCCCGATTTGATAGCTAACTCTAGCAGATTTTCTGCTAGTGTATCCTGTGACAAATTTTCAGAACCCATGACCCTCGGTAAATTATGGATTTTGGATTGTGAACCGCAGATCAACGCAGATCATTATCCCAAATCATTGGCTTATTATCCGCGTAAATTAGCATTTGCCATATTCGCAATGCAGACGGACGCAGATAATTATCCCAAATCATTGGTATTTCTCAGCATTTATTAGGGAATGGGGAAACAAGGCAGGGTGATCAGGGGACGCAGGGGGAGAGAAATACAATGCCCCATGCCTAATTCCTACCTTACGGGACATTAATCTCTTGTAAGAGCCAAAATCCAGCGAAAGCTTCCGCTTGAGCATCAGATTGCACACCTAGAAAATGCACTCCCCTAGCTTCTTGCTTGGCTGCTTCAAAACCTTTGGCTTCAGCTAGGGTGGTTGGATTTTTGAGATTGGCTAAAATCCAACTTTCTGTAGTCCCAGTTTCTAAAACTAATCTTGTGCCTTGTTTAGTATCAACCCTCAAAAAGGCTAACTCTAAACCAGACATCCAACCCGCCAAAGGTAAGGCTCTCGGTGAAAAAATCAATATGCCAGGAATGCGAGTTTCGGGCGATAATTGTGCCAACTCTAGGGGAAAAGCTTCACTAAAACCAATTTCCCACTCTGGCATCTCAGCTAACTCCGCAGCCGATAACGAGACAAATACCCATTGTTGCCCTTCCAACGCATCAGGTAATCTTTGAGGTAAAGGACTTTCCAAACGCACCGAAGCATTTGTTCCTCCTTGATAGCCAGGCTCTTGGGGATAAACCTCATCCATGCGCTGTTGCAGCCATTCGTTAAGTATCAAAATCCGACGGCTAGATAGGGCAGGAATACCCAAATCTTCGCAAGCTTTGACAATCATATTATTCATTTGGCGGCGGAAAAAGCGAATTTTGATTGGTGCTTCCCCAGCTTTATCTATGGCTTCCTGTAATGCTGTCCTTAACCAACCTGAGTTTACCTCTGTACTAGGACAATATTTTGCATAACGGAATAAAGAATCTAAGTTTGTGCGGATATCTGAGGGACTTTCACAGACTAAGACTTCCCAAACTTTTTTCTGATTTTCGTCCAAAATCGGACGGGAGTAAAAATCTATTTCCCAAATACTGCCCATGTTTTGCCGTAAAAATCTGGCGAGTTTATATTTTGCTTATACTCCCACTCTACCCCTTTGGGGAATTCAAAATTCAAAATTCAAAATTCAAAATGGGGGACTGGGGACTGGGGAAGAATTTACTTCCCCTGCTCCCCTGTCACCTGTCCCCTATCCCCTGCTCCCCTGTCACCTGTCCCCTATCCCCTGTCCCCTGTCACCTGTCACCTGTCACCTATCCCCTGTCACCTATCCCCTGTGACATTTAATATAAGTGATGTAAAATTAGCGGAATTATCATCCAATACAAAAAGGAAAAAAATATTGTTAATCGTATCGCAGCTAACACTTGAAATTCCTACAGCCAGAAGAATCTTCTAGAATTAAAAAGAGTGATTAAGTACATATACCAACGGAGGATAGAATAGCTCATGGCTGGTGGCGAGTCTCAGACCCCTGTTAGTCTCTCAGACAGAGAACTGCAAATTATCGACTTAGTGGCTGCTGGCTTAACTAACCAAGAAATTGCAGGAAAACTGGAAATTAGCAAACGCACAGTTGACAACCATATCAGCAACATTCTCGACAAAACCCGCACTGAAAACCGAGTGGCTCTTGTTCGCTGGGCTTTACAGTGGGGTAAAGTTTGCTTGAATGATGTCAATTGTTGTCCTCTCCCTAAACAAGACGAATAAACGACTTGCAGACGCTCTCAAGTGCATCTAGCATGGCAATTAATTTCGTCTGGTATGCAGCATAGCTGATTTTGACAGATCATTTAGATGATTGTTTTCTCCTCACGCATTTTTTGTGAATCTCTAGCGCAGGTCTCACACAGGTCAAAATCAAGCAGAACGTAAAGCTTGGCTTTTTAGTTATTGTGGGTCGCTATTTTCCCCCGTTGGTACAGTTGGTTACAAAACTGTATCAACGGGTAATTCTGCTACATTTCAAAAGATATTGAGACAATCATCAACAAAAATTAGCAACAATACCTTGCCTCAGACGCTACATTGGTAGGAAATCTATGTTGCTCCATCAACTTGGGGAGCAGTGTTTTTATGAATACCTCTGCTGCTTTTATTGGTAACTCATCTCCCTTTGATTTTTTGAGCTTTGACTTTACAGCACCTCAACCAACACAAGATGCTGACTTACTCAAGCAGCTATCTTTTATCCCTGGGTTGAAAGAGATGTTAATGCTGCGCCAAGTTCACGCTTTAGAACACGCCACGGTTTGGGTGTTGAGTGAAGTAAAAAACACTCAATCCCCCACCGGAAGACCAAGCAAAATCCAAATTGATGATGAATTATTGGGTGGTTTGTCTACAGACCAGGGATTTTATCTCTATGGGGAAGTAAATATCAGCGATTTGCGGCGAGCTGTTACCCTTGCTCTCCACCGCCTTACTCATGGCGAATGGGATTTAGCTGTACATCCCCGTTGCGGTACAAATTTATCAGTGGCTATGTTATTGACGGCTGGCTTAGGTGTAGGTGTGACTTTAATGTTACCATTCCGACCTGTTGAGCAATTGATCGGTTTAGGATTAGCAGCCACTACAGCCTCTGAACTTGCACCCGATGTAGGTTCAATAGCACAGCGATATCTGACAACTGCGATTCCCTTTAACCTAGCAGTTGAAAATATTACTATCTCTCGTGATGTTTGGGGTCGTCAGGGGCATTTTGTCAAAGTAAACTGGCAAGAGAATAATTCGTAATGGGCTGCGCTCCGCTACGCTAACTTAATTCTTAATTGGTAATGCGAAAACTGTATTTTTTAGTTCCTGGAACTGGTGGCAAATTTGCTTGTGGTGGTTTGTGGGCTGAGTTGAAAGCATTTAAACTCGCTCAACAGGTTTGTAGTGCTGAGGTGGTGACTTATCGGCAACGGGAAACAGATAAGCTGTTTTTAGATGATCTGTTGCAAGAGTCAAATTTAGATGATGTAATTTTTGTGATTAGTTGGGGATTTGATATAGCTAAGTTGGCTAAAAAACTCCAGTCATATAATGTTGTTTATCATGCTCATAGTGCGGGTTATAAATTTAGGTTACCTGCCAGTATTCCCATTATTACTGTGAGCCGTATTACGATGGGATATTGGGGACAAAAAGCACCCAATTCTCTCGTTTATTATTTGCCTAATGAAATTAGTTATGATTTTAAAAATTTAAATATAGAACGAGATATTGATGTTTTAGTTCAGTCGCGAAAATCTTCTGAGTATTTACTAAATCAACTAATTCCCGCTTTACAAAAAAAATGTAGAGTCCAGGTAGTTAATTCTTATGTGGAAGACTTACCTGGATTATTTAATCGGGTTAAAGTTTATCTTTATGATTCGGCAGAATATTGGGCGCAACAGAATGTCAGTGAAGGTTTTGGTCTGCAACCAATGGAAGCTATGGCTTGTGGTTGTCAGGTTTTTTCTAGTGTCAATGGCGGACTTTCTGATTATTTAGACCCTGGATTTAATTGCTATAAAATTGCTGGATATTCCCAAGAGTACGACGTTCAAAGGGTTTTGAAGGTAATAGACTCTACTATCTCACCTAATTTATCGGAAGATTTCTTTGCTGAATATCGACCTGAAAATATTATTCAGCGTCTGCAAGTAATTATTGAAGAATTAAACGAGTTTTTTGACCATAAAAAGCATTATTCTAGCAATATACCCAGTTTGACTAGAGGGCGTTTACTCAACCTATTTATACAGAGAGTAAATAAAAAATTTCGCAAAAAATATTTTGAGGGTTTGTAATTCTATATATGATGAATAACTGGTTTAATACAGCTAGACTGGGGATGTTTGTTCATTGGGGACATAGTTCTCAACAAGAATGTGAGTTATCTTGGCCGCTAGTTGGGGGTGTATTCAGTCTTCCTTTTTGCCAAGATATTCCTGTTGAGAAATACCACAGCACAGCTAATACTTTCAATCCACAGCAATACAATCCTCAAGAATGGGCATATTTAGCAAAAAGTCTAGGAATGAAATATGCCATCTTAACAGCCAAGCATCATGATGGTTTTGCCCTATTCCATACCCAAGAATCAGACTTTTCAATTGCATCTACACCTTACAAAAAAGACATTGTACGTGAATTTATCGATGCTATGCGCTCTGAAGGATTGCGTATAGGTCTTTATTTTTCACTCAGTGATTGGCATCATCCTGACTATCCTGCTTTTACAGAGGCCGATAAACCTTATCGATTTGACAAATTACCTCAACCTACACCGCAACAGTGGGAGCGATATCTTCAATTTCTGTGCAATCAAATCCGAGAATTATTGAGCAACTACGGTCAAATTGACATCATTTGGTTTGATGGGAGTTGGGAACGGACTTTAGAGCAATGGCAGGTGCAAGAATTAGCAAAAATGATTCGCGAATTACAACCCAATATTCTCATCAACGATCGCCTGCCAAATTGTGGAGACTTTGCAACCCCTGAACAGTTTATTCCCCCTCACCCACCTGCTCATCTTTGGGAAACCTGTCTGACTATCAATGAAAGTTGGGGATATAACTCAGATGATCATTGTTTTAAGTCCTCCCGTCAGCTAATTCATACCCTTTGTGAAGTCGCAGGGAAAGGAGGTAATCTTCTGCTCAATGTGAGTCCAATGGGTAACGGACAAATCCCCCCTGAGCAGTTAGAACGTCTCAAAGATATAGCTGATTGGATGTCCAAGCATTCTGAAAGTATACTAGATACCATGCCAGGATTAGAACCCTGGCAATTTTATGGCCCCTCAACTCGTAAGGGTAATCGCATTTATCTACACTTATTAATGCAACCTTACGAGACAATATCAGTTAGAGGTATACCAATCAAACAAGTAAAATCAGTGTCTGTTCTTGCTGATGGTACACCACTGAACTTTACAAGTCGCTGTGCAATTATGGATTCTCTTCTCAATCCCAATCCGTTAGGAGAATTGACAATAGATGTACCTGAATCGGTAATTAATCCCTACGTCACAGTGATTTGTATTTATATTGAGTAATTAATATTACCAGTTGGCGACAGCTTCGGCGATCGCTTCTTTAGCTTCAGTTAGAGACTTTTCACGCTCATTGTCACCTGTATTCAGGTTCTCAGCGTGGATAAAGGTAACATCTATCAGACCGATAAAACCTAAAATAGCCCGCAGATAAGGTTCTTGATAATCGTAAGCAGCAAAGGGAGTTCCCGGTGAAAAAGCACCACCACGAGAGGTAATAATTAATACTTTTTTGCTGCTGTCTACTAAACCTTTAAAGCCGTTCTCATTCACAGCGAAGGTACGTCCAACGCGCACAATTTGGTCGATGTACGCCTTGAAAGTCGAGGGTATATTCAAGTTATACATCGGTACGCCAAAAATATAGCGATCGGCGGCGAGAAATTCATCAATTAGACTATCCGATAACTTAATCGCTTCATTTAACTCTGGTGTACGTGCATCTGGGGGTGTAAAAGCAGCAGCAATCCAAGATTCGTCTACATGGGGAACAGGACTATGGCCTAAATCCCGATAAGTCACAATGTCACCAACATGAGTATCTTTCCAAGAAGTAATAAATTCATAAGAAAGCGATCGTGAAATTGAACGTTCACCACGAGGACTAGTATCAATGTGGAGGATATTTGCCATGAAAAAATTCCCCAATTATTAGGCATACAACAAAATTTATGGTCAAGTAAAAAAATACTTGCCGAATAGACTTTAAACTATATAAAGTTAATATGAAAGTACGCACTAAAAAGTAAGGTACTTACTAAAAAGTAACTATGGAAGCTCAAGCAGAAAATTATGAAAGGCTAACTTGTGAAGTAGAAACTACTTTAAAGGTAATTGGCGGACGCTGGAAGGTTTTAATCATCAGAGAACTGCTATCACAGACTAAAAGATTTGGTGAATTGCAGCGTTCTCTACCCGGAATAACACAAAAAATGCTCACTCAACAACTACGAGAATTAGAAGAAGACGGGATTATACATCGAGAAGTATACGCACAAATCCCTCCAAAGGTAGAATATTCTTTAACACCTTTAGGAAAAAGTTTACAACCAATTCTCTATGCAATGCACGAATGGGCTGTGAAACATTTTTATCAAAAATAGGTGACAGGTGACAGGAAATAGCTTCTTCTAGTTTGTTATCAGGTTTTTCAAAAATTAGATGTGAGTTGTTTATTTAAATTTAAGTTAAGTAAAGGTTAATTGGTTTATTGAGTTTGTAAATATTCAATTGCTGCTTCTAACTTAGAAGGATAGCTTTCAGCAAATCTTTCAAACCAAAGTCCTTCAGGAGAGAAAGGATCTAATTTTGTTAGCCAATCTTGGGCTTGCTTTTTCAATCCTTCTCGCTGTTTAGCTTTGATTTGTTCTTGTCGAATCCTTTCTTGTTCTATTTCTTGCTGCTTTCTCGATTCCTCTGCTTGGTCTTGGGCTGCAACGTCAGCCTGAACTTCTGCTAAGAGATTGTCGATAAAAGAAGCTGATTTGTTTGCAGGTGGGCTGAATGGTTTACCTACATTGGGTACATTGGGTTTTGGCTGTGGCTGTTTTGGTTGTTCGCTATCGTATTCAGCTTTGATTTGCGCTAACAGCTTGTCAATAGAATCCATAGTTACAATTCAAAATTCAAAATTCAAAAGTCAAAAAAGATAAAAAGTCAGGTTTTCACTGACTTTAGATACTTTTAATGTAGCTTGCTTTCTTTTTTTACCTAGCTCTGCTAGTCAGTAATAGCATTAAGTAGGACTTCTGAAAGGCTTAAATCCTCCATGTCGTCCATTGTAATGGTGTCGCAGATATCAAATTTTGCCCCCGCACTTTGCAATTCATCATCCAAAACTTTGAGAAAGCGGGTAGCTTGGGCATCTTTACCGACTTGGATGAAAGAAATAGCGAGTTCTTCATCTCTATCTATCCGGCGAGAAGCTTCAATAATTACTTTCATTACCGCTTTGCGATCGTCTGGTTCACCATCAGTAACAACCAATATTGTTTCGCCATTGGGTTTAGTTTGACCAGAGGCTTTGCGTTGAAAATAATCATCAGTGGCGTGTTTCAACACAGCTGCTAAATCAGTAGTTCCAGAAGGATCATTTTCTAGAAAAATTTGAGCTACCTTAGCAGAAGTAACATTTTCATATCGCTTAAATCTACCAGAGAATACATATAAAGTAATGCCATCTGGATCAAATTGTTCGCACTTACTTGCTAAAGCTAAAGTGGATTCTTGGGCAGTTACCCATCTATTTCTACCACCCTTTTGGTCAGGGGTGGCCATGCTGCCACTTTTGTCAATAATTAGAGTGTAATCACGATTTTCTAGCATGATGTAATTTGACTAATAAAATAACTAATGACTAATGACTATCAACTAATCAGTAATTGCATTCATTAAGACATCTGCAAGGCTCATGTCTTCTAAGTCATCTAAGGTGATAGTATCGCAAATATCGAATTTAGCACCCACACCTTGTAGCTGGTCATCTAAGGCTTTAAGAAACTTAGTAGCTTGGGCATCTGAACCTACTTGAATCATGGAAATAGCTAATTCTTCATCACGATCCATCTGGCGTGTAGCATTGATAATAACTTCAAAAACTGCTTTGCGATCGTCTGGTTCGCCGTCAGTAATCACTAAAATTGTCTCGCCATTGGGTTTGGTTTGGCCAGCCGCTTTGCGTTGAAAGTAATTATTCACTGCATCCTGGAGGACACCGGCTAAATTAGTTGTCCCGGCTGGGTCATTTTCGAGAAATACTTGGGCGACTTTAGCTGTAGTCACATTTTCATAACGTTTAAATCTGCCAGAAAAAACATAAACAGTAATGCCATCTGGGTCAAACTGTTCGCACTTTCTGGCTAAGGCTATGGTTGACTCTTGGGCTATTTCCCATCTGCTTCTACCACCAACTTGGTCAGGGGTAGACATACTACCGCTTTTGTCGATGATTAGTGTGTAGTCGCGATCGCTCATCATAATATTCCTTCAATATATTACCCTGTGGTTCTAGTCTAGCCGCTCGGTAATAGTACAACATCCCTTAGAATTGCATTGTAATAATGATTTATTCATTCTATCCCCTGTCACCTGTCACCTATTCCCTAATCACCTTGGGCAGACTACCGCGTCCGTTATAGATTAGTAATGTATCACCTGACTAATTCGGGCTTGGTCTTTCACAGCGAAGGGTTTGGATGGAAATGTTTACTTCGTCAGAGACTCCTATACTTGGGACAATTTTGTTAGTGGCTTTTGCCATTTTAGGTTGGGGCTTTTATCGCGCCAGACCTTTTGGGAAACTGGGAATCTTGGCCTGGTTGCAGTCGGTGGTGTTAATGACTCCCTGGCTGCTGTTCTTCGGTTTGTTTGCGGCTGGAATTTATATCAATATAGCCGGTATATTGTTCTTGGTGGTGGTTTCTGCGGGCTTGTATGTCTACTTAGGCAGACAGTTGCGTGCTGCTGGTCAAGATGCCATCCTCAAGCAACGAGCCACCCAAAGGCTAGCGGATGAATCTTCTCAAGCATCTGAAAACGTACCACAGCCAACAGTAGTAGTTGTGGAAATACTGCCAATTCCAGAAGAAGACTTGAGTGCTATTAGAAGCATTTTTGGGATTGACACGTTTTTTGCTACAGAAACGATCGCCTACCAACAAGGTGCTATTTTCAAAGGTAATCTGCGTGGTGAACCCCAAGATGTTCACAATCGTTTAACTGCCAGTTTAAAAGAAAAACTTGCTGATAAATATCGTTTGTTTTTATTAGAAAACACAGACGGTAAACCCGTGGTTATTGTTCTACCTAGCAGCAATGACCCACGCCTGATGACGTTACCGCAAAAAGTCTTTGCCGCTATCCTGGCTGTAGCAACCATTGGCACTAGTCTAGAAACGGGCGGATTATTGCTCAATTTTGATGTCCTGGCTAATCCAGAACGGTTGCAAGAGGCTTTACCCATCGGTTTGGGTATATTTGCGATTTTGGTCGCCCATGAAATTGGACATTGGTTGCTGGCGCGTCGTCATCAAGTTCGCCTCAGTTGGCCTTTCTTTTTACCGGCGGTACAGATTGGGTCTTTTGGCTCAATCACCCGCTTTGAATCACTGTTACAGAATCGCTCAGTGTTATTTGATATTGCCGTGGCGGGTCCGATCGCTGGTGGTATTGTATCTTTACTCATGCTGATTGTGGGCTTGCTGCTTTCTCACCCAGGCAGTTTATTTCAATTACCCAATCAGTTTTTCCAAGGTTCAATTTTAGTGGGTAGCCTAGCACGGGTTGTTTTGGGTTCAGCGTTGCAGTCACCGTTAGTTAGTGTTAATCCCCTGGTGGTGATTGGTTGGCTGGGATTGGTCATCACAGCTTTAAACTTGATGCCGGCTGGACAATTAGATGGCGGGCGCGTTGTACAGGCGATTTACGGACGCAAAACTGCAAATAGGTCAACGATCGCCACTTTAATTGTCTTAGCTTTAGTAGGCTTGGGTAATCCTCTAGCACTGTATTGGTTAATCGTTATCCTGTTTCTACAACGGGATTTAGAACGCCCCAGCTTGAATGAAATCACCGAACCCAACGATGCGAGGGCTGCTTTGGGTTTATTGGTTCTGTTCTTAATGATTACCACCCTTTTACCTCTAACCCCCGGCTTGGCTGGAAGGTTGGGAATCGGCGGGTAAATGAAGGTGACAGGTGACAGGTGACAGGTTACAGTGAAAATTTATCTGTCACCTTTCCCCTATCCCCTGTCACCTTCTTACGCTTTCCACCCCCTCAGCAAATTGGGATATTTAGCTGGTGTAGAAAATATCTGCTTCCAGGCTGTCTGACGTTCTAAGGGTTTTTCTTTACTTAGATTCCAGAGGGTTTCGTAGAAAAAGAAAGAGATTCCCGCAAAATTGCGATCGCGTACTTTCTGCACTTGGGTTCTAATTTGCTGCATGGGTACGGATCTATTCTTCAACCCAGATAAAATCCCAATACTCACAGGAATATGTTTTTGAGCGGCTTTGACTTCTGGATACTCTAATTCTTTGATAAAGACATTGAGATCATCGCGGTAAATCTGCAATACCAGGTCTTCAACTATTCCCATCCGTTCCCAACGTTGCCAGTCGGCGAGAAAATATTCATAGGAAAAACGCTGCGGGTTGGGAGCAACGGAAACCAAGCAATCTTTTTTCGCAGATTTAATCGCTGTAAATATCCGCTTCATGAAAACAGTGATTTTGTCGGCTCGCCAACGCACCCATTCTGGATCTTTGGGATTTTTGGAGGGTGCTTGACCACGATGTTCTTTTTTGTACAAGCCTACGGTGTAGGCATCATAGCCTAGTTCTGAAGGTAAGCCGAAATGATCATCAAACTGGATACCGTCAATATCGTAGTTTCTGACGATTTCGACAATTAAATCCTGGATGAATTGCTGCACATCGGGACGAAAGGGACTTAACCAAACTCGGTCATGTGTGCCTTCTTTCACAATTCGAGTACCATTGCTGCGACTTGTCAGCCATTGGGGACGATTTTTCGCTAGTCGAGAATCTGCTGGGGCCATAAAGCCAAATTCAAACCAAGGAATTACAGTTAACCCTTGTTTATGCCCCTCCGTGACAATTTCTTTCAGCATATCGCGCCCTTGTAATCCAGGGGTAGGATCAAGCGATCGCCCGATCACTTTCGCGGCTACTTGACTGGGATACAGTGTATATCCCCAGTTCCACACTGCTGGATATACGGTATTGAAATTCAGTTCATCTAATTTTTGTAAAGATTTTTGCAGGCGATCGCGCTCAAACAGCACATCACTATCAATATTAGTTAACCACACCCCCCTCAATTCCGATGCTAGTGATGAGTTAGGAGTGATTTGTGCGTTTAAAGGTAACGACAAAATCACTGTAGCCACCACACTCAAAACCAGCATCACCGCAAAAAATAATGGCTTGCTTTTTTGATTAAAATTCTGCAACAAAAACCTCACACACCACTTTCTAAACATTTTCATAAATTGTTACATGAGCCGAAAATGAAACAATAATCATGACGCATTCAAGAGCCATAAGTTGCTCTGAATAAAGATTATTAGCACATGGACACTTTTATCTATAGAGATACAAAGGGATAAAACTTTATGTTTTCTTTATATCTTATTGTAAGAATTTCATCCTATTCATCTGTTAATATCAATACATCATTTTCATATTTATTTAGACAATGTAAATAATATACCTAATGGTTGACCATTAGAGTATGTTTAGCGGTATGCTAAGTAGTAATTAAAAAGTTTCCATCTAGTTACTTAGGGATACTTAATCACCCAAAATAGCTAGCAGGCAGTGTTTACACGGTTATATTGACGACTTCTAATCTAAAATCTCAGATTCAGTGATGAACAGCCTAAGTAACTCGCAAAATCATCTAGCAGAAACGACAGCAGCCACCAAGAGACTAGAAAGGGCAATCATGCTTGCTGCTGGTGATTTTTCGTTGATATTAGCTTGCTGTAACTCGCTTCAAAAACAACAGCAAATACTCAACTTATTCACTGAATCTTCAGCATTTAAAATCCCAGATATTATTCTCCAGCCAACCGACGAGACACTATACACAACCATTACTAAGAAAATTGGCACTGTTCACCCAGAAGCCTTGATGATTAGGGGTTTAGAATCTGTGGTGGCAATTAACCAACTCATCACCAGTACCAATATGATGCGAGATGAGTTTCGCAAAACTTTTAACTTCCCCGTAGTGTTATGGCTCAACGATGAAATTCTCAATAAATTAGTCTGGTTAGCACCTGATTTAAAAAACTGGGCAGCCAACACCATTCGCTTTGATCTTCCCCATCATCAGCTGATAAACAATCCAGTCTTGATTGCTTAATATTTAACCATTAGACCTCTTGCATAAATGCTGAAGCTGTCATGTTGAGCGAAGCGAAACATCTCAAAGATTCTACATTTCATTCAGAATGACACATCTCATTTTCAGACTTTTACAAGAGGTCTATTTAATCCCGTCTAAAGACCAAATTTCTGCACCAATAACCAGAATATGCTAAATTACTGAGTAAAGCTGCTAGATAAATAAAATCTAGTCAAAGGGGTATGTTTCAGCTATTGAAACAAAGAGCTATCAACAGATTGCTGCATTGAACCTCTAGATATTCGTCTTGAGTAAAAATTGCTGACTCAAAAATAACTAGATGTCCGCCGAGCAACGCCTAGAACAGAAACGCCAGATACTACAAGAGCAGTATGATCTATTAGCTAAGAAGCTAACACTACTACGTTTGGACTGGGCAGTTGAGACAGATACGGCTCATCGTTTCAAGCTAGCAACGCAAATTGAAGCCAATGAAAGAGAACTGAAGGAAACTGAAACAGAACTCGTTGAATTAGAACAGCAGCTTACTGAAGTAAAACAAGCTTCATCTAGTGAAAAGTTATATACTGCTTTGTTGAAATTGGGCTATCGCCAGCAGACGCGAGAATTTCGGCAGTTTATTAACGCTCACTCGGCCGCGGCTTTCCTCATCTACGGTTCACCAGAGTATGGACAACGCTGGTAAAACAGTTAAAGGAAGATAAAAGGTTTGGTCAAGCTAGAATAAATGAACTGTCAGATTTTTTGCTTGATTATACCCGGCAGCAGTTTCAGAGTGATGATTTTGATACTGAATTTGTCCAGTCTCAACGGTGGATAGCTTTAGCATACACGCGACCTCATGAAGTGGCTCGTGAAATAGCTTTAGCTTTCTCTCTATTGGATTTGCAAGATACAGCAGAAATGGTGCGACTGGCATCATTAACGGCAACAATTACTGAGCCATTAGCAGAATTTCAGCCTTTGTTGATTTATACTCGTGGGATGGCAAAGTTTGCCCGTGGTAATTTGGCAGATGCAAAGGCTCAGTTTGATGAACTGGTTGCAGGAGGAAAGCTGATACAGGTAGTAGGGGTAAAATTGCCAATTCCTGAAATAATTAGAACAATTTTTATAAATGGCTCTTCAGTTTACAGGAAGGAATTGGCGTTACAAACTTTTCAATTTGAAGTAGTAACGGTAAATGCACAGGGAAAAATCACTAAACGCCACAAACTGGAAGCAAAATATTTTGTAGAAGACTTAGGGAATGGTGTCAGCTTGGAGATGGTACAGATACCAGGGGGAACATTTAAAATGGGTTCACCAGCAGGGGAAGCAAAACGATACTCAGAAGAAAGTCCCCAGCATCAGGTGAAAGTTCCCGGCTTCTTCATGGGTAAATATGCAGTCACCCAGGAACAGTATCAAGCCATCATGGGGATAAATCCCTCTAACTTCAAAGGAGAGAAAAGACCTGTAGAAAAAGTCAGTTGGGATGATGCGGTAGAGTTTTGTCAAAAGTTGAGTCAAAAGACAGGACGGACTTACAGGCTACCCAGCGAAGCTGAATGGGAATATGCCTGTCGTGCAGGGACAACTACACCGTTTTATTTTGGGGAAACGATAACCACAGATTTAGTTAACTACGACGGTAACTATCCCTACGGCTCTGCACCCAAAGGTGAATATCGTCAACAAACAACAAATGTAGGAATATTTCCGCCGAACTCTTTCGGGTTATATGATATGTGCGGTAATATATGGGAATGGTGCCTAGATGTATATAACGATAATTACCAAGGTGCAACGACAGATG
Source organism: Anabaena minutissima FACHB-250 (assembly GCF_014697125.1). Classification (GTDB taxonomy): domain Bacteria; phylum Cyanobacteriota; class Cyanobacteriia; order Cyanobacteriales; family Nostocaceae; genus Trichormus; species Trichormus minutissimus. Next base: position 74,805 of record NZ_JACJRG010000003.1, read on the forward strand.
GTAGTGCGTGGCTAAATGGTAGAGATAAAAATAGTAAGCTGCTGCGTGGTGGTTCTTGGTATCACTTCTCTTGGCACTGCCGTTCTGCCAATCGCCCCTACCTCATACACACATTTCGCAACTACCCTGTTGGTTTTCGGGTTGTTGCGTGGTGACTTAGCCCAATTCATAAAAGATAAGTGAGAATTTATCGGACTCACACTAGGAAGTGGAGACCTGACCCAGTGAAGAAAGCGACCACCTCAAAATATCAAACTTATTCAGATAGTTTGATAGGTTGTAAAACCAAAGACTGATCTGGCTCAATAATATCACCCTTACTTACTATGGGATAAAAATTTTTTCAATTTAAGTGCTTTCTATATATTTTCTTGTCGTAGGCGATCGCCAAGGGCTATCCTGAGTAAAAGCCTTATAAAATTAGTAAGCGATCGCAACATAGTAGCAAGAGCGTGCAAAGCATACTTTTAAGCAGCGAATAATTGATGATTTATAGCTGAATATCAACTTTATATACAGTTTTTTGGGTGCAATAGGCGATCGCACAAAATATTCTCCTCAAGCATAGCGATGCACATCCAAAAGCTAAAGTCCGATTCTCTAAAGAATTGGTGTCAATTTATACTATTTTAATTTTCTTTAGTCGATATACTCATGAGTAGGTTCTACCTGGGAAATGTGAAGTGGCTTTGCCACTTCTTTTTATGTGTGCAGTTGCTTGAGAGATAAATGAAAAGTGCTGACTAAAAAGACTACTCACAACTCACTACTCAGCACTCATCACTCCCTACTCAGTCATTAGTCATAGTATCCCGCCATTTTTCTTGATTTTCTTTGATCTCTGCTTCAGGCGATCGCGCTAATAGCCAAGTTTTCCATCGTAAGGGTTTTTGCCTTTCTATGTGACTAATTAACTGCATGATAGACAAATCAGCTTTGATGGGAGTTTTTAAATCAAAGTTAATCGTCCGTAAAATTTCAGCATCATCCTCGATAAAGTGCTGAATCATCAGATTAGTCAGCCACAGAACAAAGCGATTTAATAACCATCCCCCAAATCCCTGACGTTTCTTAGTTAAAAATATAGTCTGAATCTGAGATTTACCATCATCAAGCATCCGTATGCTAAACATGATGTATAAATGCAGTACATCTGGCCCTACAGTTATTGTGAAGGTGCTGCCATACCAATAGGAAATACTATAAATATTATTTTGATGTAGAGGACGCAGCAATTTAAACAATCTCTTATCTTTATTGCTATCGCTATGTTTAGTAAAAATAATAGCATTTTGACTTAATTCCTGCCTTTCAAAAGCAATATCTAACGGTAGTTTATGAACAGTAAGAAAGTGTTGAACGTCAATGGAATTAATCATGACTACATGAGGATGACAGTTCATTACCAACCGAGAACCGAGAACACTTTCACACTCATGAAACTCTAACTCTGGTACAAAAGGTATAGGTTGTCTGGGGCTTTCGCCAGTCCAGATCCAAATTAATCCGTATTTTTCAACTGTAGGCCAAGTTTTTAACTTTAAGGGGAGAGGCTCTTCCAAACAGGGAATTTCTATACATATGCCCTGATTGTTAAACTTCCAATGGTGAAAAGCACAACGTATATCATTACCTTCTATTGTGCCTTCTGCCAAGTCAGCACCCATATGTGGGCAGTAGGCATCAACAATCACTGCTTGTCTGTCTTCACCACGGTAAATTACTATTTTTCTCCCTAAAATTGTCATAGGTTTTACATCACCTATAAGTAAGTTTTTAGAAGGTATTACCCAATACCATCCTTCAATGAAACGTTCTGGATTATTGAAGGTTTTTGGTTTGCGAATTGGTTGAAGAGACTGAGAATTATCATCCATTTTTAATGTTTCACTGATGAGTGAAGCGGTTGCTCTACAGATAACATGAGGATTTGTGAAAAACAGTTATTTTGAGTACGTTCAGAACTTCAGTCTCTTTAATAAAGCAGGGTTATTGATGATAATTAATCCCTCTCTGGCTTTTTATCACTTTTTCAGCAAACCCTAATTATTCATGTAAATTCTTATTCCTTATCTTTCCTAGAATCCCTGTTTTCTAGTCATTAAGTAGAACTTTTAAACCTATTTTTTCAGAATTTGTCAGAAATCAGGGTGTATATCCTGGGTTGTTAGTAACAAAAATTCATATCAACCAGCAATATTATTCGTATTTTCCCGCGTTTTTTGGGGAATCCTGAATTTAGGAAGCGGTGACTAACCTCTTCAACTATCCCGTAAATTTTAAAGAATAATTATGTCTAGACGCAATTTGCCCAAAGGCCGTACCGCTAGTTCAGTCGCTTTAGAACCAGAAGTTGCGATCGCAATTATTGGATTGTTTTCCGCAGCTGCTGACGGTGAAGGTATTTCTTCAGTAGAAGAATATGCTTTGAGTGAATTTCTTGGTAATGTTAGCTTGTTTGAAGATTACTCTGATGAAGACTTTGAAGCATTAAGCGAAAAAGTTGTCAGCTTAATTGAAGAAGAAGACCCAGAGAACTTAATCGCCCAAGCGATCGAATCCTTACCCAATAGAAATTATCGAGAAACTGCGTATATCACCGCTATCTTAGTAGTAGGCATTGATGAAGAAGTACCTGAGACTGAACAAGATTACATCTCTGAACTTCAGGAAGCCTTAAAAATTTCCGATGAGCGAGCGCAAGAACTTATAGATACTGTGTTTGGGGAAGAGGAAGAGGAGGAAGAGGACGAGGAATAATCCCCCTGATGGATTAAGGGGAAACGGGAAATCTCTTTCCCTCCCCTTTCCCAATACTGCCCCCTACCTTGTCATAACGACAATTTTTAACGCCAACCTACTTATAGAACGGGATTGGGGTACTTAAATCCTTTTGCTGTTGATAACGTTGTTTAAATAGTTGTTGCTGTTTTTTATGATCCACAATGGGTTCAGGATAGCCAACAGCATGACGTTCTAAAGGTGTAATCTTACCTGTCACCAAATATTCCGTATCTATAGACCGCAATTCAGGCAACCACTGGCGGATATACTCAGCATCGGCATCGAATTTTTGGGACTGACTAGCTGGGTTAAAAATCCGCACGGGTTTGGGATCCATACCGCTAGAAGCACTCCATTGCCAACCGCCATTATTAGCAGATAAATCACCGTCAATTAATTTCTGCATGAAGTATTTTTCACCCCAATGGGGATTAATTAACAAGTCTTTAGTGAGGAAACTAGCCACAATCATCCGACAACGGTTGTGCATCCAGCCAATTTCATTTAACTGGCGCATGGCTGCATCTACGATGGGGTAGCCGGTTCTTCCCTCACACCAAGCTTGAAAATGTGCTGTGTTACTTTCCCAGGGGAAAGTTTTAAACGCATCACGGTAAGCACCCTCAGCTAGTTCCGGGAAGTTATACATAGCGTGTTGATAAAATTCTCGCCAAGCTAGTTCTTGTTGCCAAGTGCGGATACTTGCGATCGCTTCTTCGCTGTTGTAATTTTCTAATGCTGCTATTGTGGCTTGCCAAACGGTGCGAATACCGATCGCACCAAATTTTAAAGCTGCACTCAGTTGTGATGTCCCATCAATGGCCGGGAAATTACGCTGTTCTTGGTATTCTGTAATGGCTTTGGCGGTAAATTCCTCTAGTTTTTCTTGTGCGGCTGCTTCTCCTGGGGGAAGTATTAAATCTGCATCCCAAACAAATCCTAACTCTTTAGCTGTAGGTAAGGCGATCGCTCCTGCTTGTTTGGCCAGTTCCTGTTCTGCTTCCGTTAATCCTGCCGCATTTTGTAAGGTTTCTACTGGTTTAGCCTTCGGTTTGCTGTACCAATTTTTCCAGAAGGGTGTGTAAACCGTGTAAGGTGCATTGCTAAGAGAGAAAATTTCCTCTGGTGCGTGCAGAATTTGATCCCAGTTGTGGGTGAGAAATTCTCTACCTTGAGATTTGAGAATTTCCATGATAGTGCGATCGCGTGTTTGGGAGTATGGTTCTACATCCCAATTCCAAAACACAGCTTTAGCTTGCAACACCTCAGCCAAATTAGGAATCGCGTGTACAGGATCACCCTGAAGGATTAATAACTGACTTCCCGCCTCTGCGTATCGCTGTTGTAGTGCTTGCAAACAGCCGATCATGTAAGTAACTCTAGCTGGTGCAACATCATCCCGTTCGAGAATATTAGGGTCAAGACAAAAAACACCCACTACGTGAGAACTTCGCTCTCTTGCCAAAGCTAATCCAGTATTATCAGCAATGCGTAAATCACGACGATGCCAAAACAAAATTAAGTCAGACATTTTAGATTTATGTATAGTTCACTCGTACTAGCTTAAACTGTAGTCACATCATTTCATATCGTCTTCAATTTTGTTTCTAAACTTAAAACACCTTGGTCTGCATCCAAAGTAGCTATAGCACCCACGGGTAAAGCTGCATTGGGGCTATCATGACCAAAAGGTAAGTCAGAGACAATCGGAATATTTAAACCCCCCAAGCGATCGCGCACAACTTCTTCTACACTAAAACTAGGTATATTGGCAGGCGGTTCACATCTGGTAAAGCTTCCTAAGGCAATACCCTTAACTTTACCTAGAACACCACTTAAACGCCACTGGGTGAGCATTCGATCAATGCGGTACGGTGCTTCGGTGACATCTTCTAAAGCTAAAATTACACCATCTAAATTGGGTAGAAGGGGTGTAGCTAACAAATGGGTTGCTACAGTCAGATTTCCCGGTAATAACAGGCCAGTGACCACACCACCACCCCAAGGGCAACCCTTGAGATGTTCAAGCGGTCTTCCTTCCACCCAATTGAACAAACGCTCAATTGACCAAGTTGGCTCATCGGCTAAAGTTGTCATTACGGGAGCATGAACCCCAGATATACCTGCGTTGTAAAGACTCCACAACAAAGCCGTAATATCAGAAAAGCCAATTAGCCATTTAGGAGTCGATGAGTTAGTTTCCCAAGACCAATTTTCTAAGATGCGGGTACTACCAAAACCACCTCTAGCGCAGAGGATACCGCGACAATCAGGGTCTTGCCAAGCAGTAGCGAGTTGATGACGGCGGTTTTCATCTTTGTCAGCGAGATAGCCCCAATTGTATTGAATATTATCACTCACTTCGACACGATAACCGCGCGATCGCCAAATTTCTATACTTAGCTGCAAAGCCTTAAATTCTCGCAACGCACCACTAGGGGTAATCACTCGTAGTAAATCTCCTGGTCTAAGAGGTGCAGGTAATATTTTCGATTCCATCAATTATAGTTTGGTTGAGCAGATTTCATCGGATTTTACATTTATAAGCTATTTATTCTCAACCTTAAATTTACAAAGCACTATACAGACAAAATCCACCTATGCAGGTAAAAAGAGTGTTGAGTTCCGTTAGCGGTAGCGCGGCGTTTAGCCGGTGCTGAGTTAAAAGACCACCCACTTTCTTGCGGGGTATCAACCTACCTGACTTTTCACGTTATGTGGAAAAGCTAACGCGAAACCTAACCCCCTAACCCCCTTCCCTAGTAGGGAAGGGGGAAAAGTTAAAGCCTCTCTCCTTGTAGGTGAGAGGTTTGGAGAGGGGTTTTCCAGATCACGTGAAAAGTCAGATCAACCTACTCCTGAAAAAAAGATGCCGCCCACGTTCGCGCAGCGTCCCGTAGGGAGAGGCAGGGCTTTTACTAAGTACAGAAGTACCGAATAAGTTTTAATTTACTCATTACTCATTACTCATTACTCAGCACTCAGCACTCATTACTCAGCACTCAGCACCGGCTAAACGCCGCGCTACCGCTAACAGCACTCAGCACTCAGCACTGAGTTAGTGTATCTTCACTCCGTACCCTTGAGAAAGTCCCAAGTAACAAAACAGGGTAATATAGCTATGTTCGATTGCAACTTGAATTACTCACAATTATGGTAAAAAGCTATGTAACCAGTGCTTTTGTGCAAGCATTGGGATCTGAAGTATTTGCGGTATTTGGCTGGAGTCAGCGACAAACATATCCAATAATAGCTAAATCTTGGCTGGCAACATTAGAAATCTTTATTTGTGAACATAACTTAGAAGCAGCCTATCAAAAGTTTCAAGTAATTCAATCGACACCAATTTCTCAGTCAATCACTACAGCAGTATTACCCTATAAGCAACCCCTAACTGAATCAAAAGAATTGCTAGTTTTCCTGGGAAAACAAAAACTAACTATTCTAGGTAATGGGTTCAAAAGCTATATTGATCAAGAAAATACATTAGAACTTAATAGCTTTAGTCAAACAAGTCCTCAAGTATTACTAGAATTATTTGCCCAGCAAAAATTAGAGGATGATTTATCACAAATTGATAGCTTCAACTCATTTAAATTGCTAGTTGAAAGGTTAGAAAAAATAGGACTAATTTCACCGGAGGTTGGAGCTTTAAATTGGGGTGATTTCAGGAAAACAAATCCTATTTGTCACGTTACAGGCTTCACACGAGGAACTCCAATTGACCGCTACTATCTGCAAAAATTTGTAAATAAAATTAAGGATCAGGTAGTTGGAAACGTCTTAGAAGTTGGTGGTGTTGCCAAGGATCGAGAATTCTATCAATTTGATCTAGCCTCCACCTATCGGATTATGAATTTAGAATCAGGTTCTGGAATTGATTTAGTAGGTGATGTTCATGATGTTTCGCTGATTGAAACAGAATCTCTAGATGGGGTGGTAATTTTTAATGTATTAGAACATTGTTATTCTCCTTGGATTGCTGTTGAAAACATCTACAAATGGTTAAAACCAGGAGGAAAATGCTTTTGTATGGTTCCTAATGCTCAAAGATTGCACGATCGCCCTGGAGACTACTGGCGACCCTTACCTGATGGTGTAAACTGGCTATTTCGCAACTTTTCCCAACGCCAACTTTCCGTCTATGGCAATCCTTTAACTGTAATCGCTAGCTTTCATGGGGTGGCGACTGAAGAACTGACTTCCGAAGAATTAGATGAATTTCATGCTGATTATCCCGTTTCTACTTGTATTGTGGCGACAAAATAAAGACTGAAGTTAAACTAGTTAATTGATGTGCTTTTGACTCAAATACGATATATTTACAAATCAGCAATGCAGTGGCAAAAACACAAACAAACATGAAAATATCGTTCCCTTATACCCCTATAATTTTACATCCATAAACCCTTTTTCACGCTAGCACTTATTATCCATAAGCTCCCATGACTAAAATTTCCTTACGGCCTAACACAATAGATGAAGTAGCCTTCCGTTCTGTTGTTGAAAAAAACGAATATCGAATTCCTGAAAAGCTTCAACCAGAAGATCGGATCATTGACATTGGAGCGCACATAGGATGTTTTTCCTACTTATGCTGGCAACGAGGGGCGCGAAAAATTGAAGCTTTTGAAGCTAATTTAGAAAATGCTGAACTAGCACAAAAAAATCTTGTTTCTACAAATGTGGTAATCCATTCAAAAGCTGTTTGGCGTTCAGACAATAAACAAGGGGCTGAGTTATATCATTCTGGCTATACAAAAATGTTACCTGATGGGCCTGATCCTGTGGGAATTAACACAGCGTCAGGGAATATTTTTGCGTCAATTGGTCAACCTGTAACCGTAGTAGCCCTTGATGATATCATTGGAGATTCAACGGTGAAAATTCTCAAAATCGATTGTGAAGGAAGTGAATTTCCTATACTTCTCACCTCTAAACGCTTACGACAAGTCTGCTGTTTTGTCGGGGAGTATCATCTGATGGACTCTATCCCCAGTGCAGCACAGGTAGAAGGGTTCGAGAAATATACTGTAGGAACGTTGGCAGATTTATTCATTAGTCATCGCTTTAGAGTTGAATTTATCCCCTATCCCGATGCTCGGTTTTCTAATGTCGGAAATTTCTTCGCCTATAACCTTGACTTAAATTAAGTATTTGTAGGGTGTGTTACGTAGCCTAGCACACCGACAAGATTGCAGCAGAAAATTCACATTGTAATTTACCTCCCCCTAAGCATATTTCAAAAATCAAATATGAGTTCTATTGAACTGAATATGCTAAAATTTTGAGCGTTTACAGATCATGTAGTTTAAGTATATTATGGCCTTAAATCAGGTATTTTCTCATATATACAAAGTTAATCTCTGGGAAAGTTCAGAATCTCTTTCAGGTCGCGGCTCTGAAATTTCTGTAACTACAAAAATCCGTGAGTCTTTGCCAATACTATTGCAAAATTTAAAGGTGCAGTCTATTGTAGATGCTCCTTGCGGAGATTTTAACTGGATGAGCCAAATTTCTTTAGATGGTATTGATTATGTGGGGCTAGATATTGTTCCTGAAGTTATTGAAAAAGCTCAAAAAAAATCAACTCACTCTCACATAACCTTTAGAACAGCAGATATTACTAACTCTGATATTCCTAAAGCAGATTTAATAATTTGTCGAGATTGCTTAGTGCATCTATCCTATCAAAATATTTTTCGGATTTTCCACAACTTTCAACGGAGTAAATCAACTTACTTATTAACTACAACTTATCCTAATTTGACGAGTAATCGAGATGTTCCCAGTGGTTGTTGGCGAGCATTAAATCTGGAAAAACCTCCTTTTAACTTTGGTCAACCTCTTTATTTACTTGATGACCCATCCGATGATACAGGTAAGACAGATAAATCTCTAGCTTTATGGCGTTTAGAAGACATTATCCTTTCACCTCCCTCTCCTTGGAGTCTTTCTAGTTTAAAAGTTAGTACGATTTCTGGAATCAGGCGATTTATTCCTTCGTTTATGTTGTAGGTTTTGTTTAAAAATACCCAATTTCCAGCCAAAAATCCAGAACTAATTTTAGGAGAAACCTATTACAGCACAGCTTAAATTTTTAATTCACGGCGGTACTAGGGGCGTACATTTGTGCGCCCCTAATTTGTGGTCTATTTACGAATTCAGCAGTCAGCACTTTTCATTCATAACTCATTACTTATTTCCAAATTAAATCGAGGCGTTCTTGAGCCTCTTTTAAGCTTTTTTCTGGAGATGCACCTAGCATTGTAGACTCAATGGCACGACCTAGACTATCAGACAGGCGACTGTAGCCAGGAATAATGGGTCTAGCATCTGACACAAATAATTGCTCTACAAAGACTTTCATCACTGGTTTTTGCTTGATGAATTCTTGATAAGCAGGGCTTTGGGCAGATTTCACATTTATCGGTAAAAAACCTGAGCCAATACTCCATTCAGTTTGGAATTCTTCACTGATCAGGTATTCTAAAAACTTCGATGCTGCTTGTTCTTTTTCAGGTGTGCTTTTCATCACAAACATATTACCACTAGCTAGTACGTTGCCAGGACGAATATTGATCGGAATTGGCATGACACCAAAATCCACTTGACTTTTCATGATGAATGTCCAAGGCCCTGTCAACTGCATCGCTACACGACCAGCCAAAAAGTCATCTTCTTCGTATCCCCGTTCTGGTGCAGATAATTTAGTTGAGCCGTCTTTAATTAAATCTTGCCAAAATTGTAAAGCAGCGATCGCATTTGCATTCACCATATGAGGATGGCCATTTTCTAGGACTGTGCCATTACTACTGAACAAAAAAGGCAACCAAGTTGCAACTGTCCATTCTCCTTTACCTAAAGGCATTAATAAACCATACTGGTCGGGACGTTGATCACCATCGCGATCTATGGTAAGTTTCTTCGCAACTTCTCTGAATTCTTGCCAAGTTTTTGGTAATTCGGTAATTCCCGCCGCTTTAAACAAATCTGGTCTATAAAAAACACCAACATTACCAGCCAGCAGTGGTACTGACCAAATGTGACCGTCTAGCTGCATTTCAGCAAAACAATTGGGGAGAATTTCGGATTTGAGGGGTGATTTATCTAGCCATCCTTCTAGAGGTTGAATTGCTCCTAATTCCACCAATTGACCTGTGATTTGGGGATTAAAAAACAACATATCTGGCGGGACATTACCCACAACAGCAGTCAGTATTTTGGGTAACTGTTGGTCTAGTTGACCTGTATAGAGAGATTCTATCTGAATATCAGGATGAGCTTGGTTAAATCGGGCTACTAATTTTTGAAATAAATCCCGATTAACAGGCGGATTAATCGAGTGCCATAGAGTGAGATGTATAACTCCAGTGTCTTGGTATGTTGTCGGTTGACAGCCTGATAATACAAGACCAAAACATAAGCAAATAACCAAAATTGAATTCTGCCACAAACTTGTAATTCGCCGAAAATAGAGTATAATCTGGGATAAAATATAAATACTTTTCATGATATGTAATTAGCCCAACTAGAGTTTTATTTAAAAAATAATAATCATCTATCATTGCAAATAATAATAACTCGTGGAAACTATTATTAGTGATTTGTCATAGCCAAAGCCAACATGATTAACAGCATAGTTACACTTAATAGAAGAAAATGATTACAAATCAAAGCAACTCACTGAAGTTGCTGATGTTATCTACACCAGTGGGTGCGATTGGTTCAGGCGTGGGAGGTGGAGTAGAACTCACTCTGAGCAATATTGCCCAGGAAATGATCCGACGTGGACATACTCTAAAGATAGTAGCTCCTAGTGGCTCAATAGTAAAAAATGTGCCAGTGGTAGAAATTTCTGGCGAAGTCCAAACCCCAGCGCAAACGCAGACTCGTGATGAGCCGATTATTTTGCCGCAAAACTCTGTATTGGCGAATATGTGGGACTATGCTCACCAAGTTCAGTCAGATTACGATTTAATCGTCAATTTTGCCTATGATTGGCTACCTTTATATCTAACGCCATTTTTTCGCAGTCCTATCGCTCATTTAATCAGCATGGGTTCTTTAACCAATGCAATGGACTGCATACTTGAGCAAGTAGCAACTAAGTTTTCTGGTACGATTGGAGTTCATTCACTGACACAAGCACAGACATTTACCTTTGCAGAAGAATGTCGTTGTTTAGCTAATGGGATGGACTTATCGATTTATCAGTTCTGTGCTGAACCAGGTGATTCCTTGGCTTGGGTAGGTAGAATTGCACCGGAAAAAGCTTTAGAGGATGCAGTAGCAGCAGCAAAAATTACCGGAATTACCCTCAAAATTTTCGGGTTTAAACAAAATGAACAATATTGGCAAGAAATTTTGCAAAAATACCCCGATGCTCCCATAGAATATGTAGGCTTTCTCCCCACTGAGCAACTACAACAGGAATTAGGTAAATGTCGGGCATTATTAGTAACACCGCGTTGGGTAGAAGCCTTTGGTAACGTGGCGATTGAGGCGTTAGCTTGTGGTGTACCGGTGATAGCTTATCGTCGTGGGGGACTAACAGAAATTATCAAAGATGGTGAAACGGGTTTTTTAGTAGAACCAGATAGCGTTGACGGGTTAGTGAATGCGATCGCACAATTAGATAAGATTGATCGCCGTGCTTGTCGCCAACAGGCAGAGGTAGAATATTCTCAACAAGCGATGGGCGATCGCACTGAGCAGTGGTTTAGAGATATCCTAGCAGGATAAATTATCTTTGGGCAGATAGATTTAGGTAATCAAGAAAATGTAGGTCAGAGGTAGGATTCTCTGTCTGTATGAGCGCAATTTTTAATCACCTAGTGCAAGAGATAAGCCATCCTGTGTCAGTTTCTTTCGGAGCAATAAATTTGCAATTCACTATTACTTTTAAGCATCAAGCAATTACTACTAAGATTATTGCTATTTATCGGATTATTATCTAGATGATTGTTGCTGATGTCAAATAATATTTTTATTAACAAGCCCATCGACATAGCAGTAAATATTATCAATACAGCATTTCTTAATTTTCTATAATGATGTCTTTTGTGCTTATCTATTGCTTTTGATTGAATACACACAGTTTTTGGCGACCAGAAATGATCCTCAAAATCGTAGTAGCTCATTTTTACTTCTCCCTTAACTCAGACAATTAAAATATTATAAATTGCTCAACAATTTTCATAAAAATAGGGAAAGCTGTAACTTTCCCCTTACTTATTGAATAGCGGACTATTCAATAGCTTTTAGCTTTTTTAATTGCTACCCAATATTATTAAAACTCTTTTGCTGCAAAAAGCCTTCCTACAAAAGTCACAAATATATCCATGACTTTAGTCATGTTTAAAATATTGCTCATAAAAAAATTTTAATTATCTTCTAATAGATGGCTAATCTACTCCTGATAGACTAAATTTGACTACCATAAGTTAGATTTTGGTTGTAGAGGTGACATAAATATGCTTCAGATGCGATCGCTCTACCTTAAATTATGAGATAGTCAGTACATATCACAATTTTCCGTTATTACTTACGCTGCAATATATCTATCAAATTGCCAATTAAAGGAATGTGACGAAATAACCCCTCAAAATTGTCAAGAGGGGTTGTTAATAGAGATTTTGCGATTAAGATGAGTTTTAGACTTTAGCTACCGCAGCAGATTTTGGTAGGTTAACTTGCAGTTTCTTAGACATTGCTTCTCTAGCTTGCATAGCTAAAGTATCATCTAAAGGCTGTAAACTAATTGGCTGCTGATACTTTAATCGCAATGCTGTTTGAATTAACCAGTCAGCAACAAAGGGATTTTTAGGTAATAATGGCCCGTGGGAATAAGTAGCTATAGCATTTTGATAAAACGCGCCTTCTGTACCATCTTCACCATTATTACCTAAGCCATACACCACCTTTCCCAAGGCTTCCACTTTACCTAGTTTGGTGCGTCCGCCGTGATTTTCAAAACCTATTAAATAGGGTTTACTTCCTGTCATTTCTTCTAAATCTTTCGCAAGTCGGCTGGCTGTAACTTCTATCACTAAGTTACCGATGCAACGCTTGGTATTTTCGCCGGGATGGATGGAGACTAAATCGAGTATCCCTAAACCTTCAATGCGATGTCCAAAAGCTGGTTCGTAATAGTGTCCTAAGAGTTGGGGTGAACCACAAGTAAAAACTCCTGGTGTACCATTTTCGATTTTCTCTCGGATGGCTTCAGCTTTCGCGCCTTGCAAATCACGCATGACAATCTCTTGTTGTCTATCTTGTGCGCCACCACCTACTATCACGTCTACAGATTTAATATCATCTGCTGCGGAATTTTGGTCAAGGGGTAATACTTTCACACTGTATCCCCGCCATTGAGCGCGACGTTCTATAGTAATCACATTACCGCGATCGCCATAGGTACTCATTAATGTAGGATATAGCCAACCGATTGTTAATTCTAATTGTGGGGAAGTCATGGTTTTAGGGAGTAGAGAGTAGAGGGGACTATAAGCTGTGTGGCAATTTTCTTTTAAACCTAACCCCCAACCCCTTCCCTTGTAGGGAAGGGGAGCAAGAATAAAAGCCTCTCTCCTTGCTGGCTGCGGTGTACACACATCTGGAGTGCTAGGTGCAAAATGTGGCTTGATCCCCCTAAATCCCCCTTAAAAAGGGGGACTTTGATTCTAGTTCCCCCCTTTTTAAGGGGGGTTAGGGGGGATCAGAACGATACGGGATAAGGTTATCAGACTTGTGTGTACACGGTAGCCTTGCTGGGGAGAGGTTTGGAGAGGGGTTTTAAGAATAAGCCGCACATTGCGTAACTATTGCCTAATTTAAAGAATTTTTCTCCCTGTGAGGACTTCTCGCACTTCTAGCATGGCTGAGTAGGTGGGGAGAATGTGCAGGGTTTCATCTGCTGGTGTGTGTTCTAAGGCTGTGGCGATCGCTTGCTTTAAGTCTGCCTCAACAATTAAATTTAGATTACTCTGGGGGGATTTTTCACTGTAACGCAGACGTAATGCCATATCATAGACACGATCGCCACTGACTACTAAAGTCCCACCACGTTCGACTAGTTTTTCTGTATCTACGTCCCAAATCCAGGATACATCTGTACCGTCGGGGGTGCGATCGTTTAACACCATTAATGTGGTTTTATCGGTGCTTTGAGTCACAACGCGAATTGTCTCATTCGTCCCGACGGGATTTTTTGATAATAAAATTCTGACTCGTTTACCATCAATAACTAAATCTTCTGCACGTCCAAAAGCAGCTTGAAAGTTATTAATAGTATTGCGAATTGTACTTTCATCTACGCCTAATTCTATAGCAGCCGTGGCTGCGGCTAAGGTGTTGTATTTGTTGTATAAACCAACTAAAATCTGTTGCCATTCACTACTTACTAACGCTGGTTGACTCTTAGTAAAACCACAACTAGGACAAGTGAAATCTCCTAAATGAGATAAATACACACCTTTGTAATCTAAAGAATGTCCACATCGCGGACAATAAATAGAATCAACGGCGTGAGGAATAGCTTCTAAATAATGTTCTGGTTCATTTAAACCAAAAAATAAGACTTTTTGGGGTAACTGTTGACCGAGATAGGATAAAGTTGGGTCATCAGCATTAGGAATTACTACTGTTTCTGGTGGGAGAGTCGAGATAACTTTTGTCCACCGTTTGCTGATGGTGTCTACTTCGCCGTATCTATCGAGTTGATCCCGAAATAGATTCAAACACAGGATAATTCTTGGCTGGAGTGGTTTTAATACCTTGGGAACAATATTCTCATCTACTTCCAAAATCGCATAATCAACATCCAGCGTCCCCACCAAGTTACTGTTTTCTAGAAAAGCTGTCATCAAACCATTTTCCAGATTTGCACCCGTGGAGTTATGACAGACACGGAAACCTTTGTTTTCCAATATCGTGCATAACAGCAACGCCGTAGTAGTTTTGCCGTTAGTACCAGCAATCATAATCACGCCGTTTTTGACTTGCTGGCTCAATAATTCTAACAGTCGGGGTTCAATACGGCGAGCGATCGCCCCTGGTAATACACTAGCAGCACCCAGACGCAGCGATCGCACCCCAAAGGTGACACTTTTCGCCACCAACACCGCAAACCCTAAACGCACTCTATCTATAAGTTTTATCTTATTACCCACATCCATACCCTAATTCTTTTGATCAATAGTCAATCGTCAATAGTCAATAGTCAATAGTTTTCCTTCCCTACTCTCCCTGCTTGTCACCTGTCCCCTGTCACCTATCACCTATCACCTATCCCATAGATCCCCCTAGGCGTTATCTTAAAAAAAGTGGACGGGCGTAATTCAATATCCAGCCCAGTTTGCCTAATTCAGCACACCTAACGATAAATAGTAGCTTGCAAGGTGCATTTTGATGATTAGTATCATGTTTCCTTTTTTACATAAAAAAATTGCTGACTGGCGGCGGTTGGTTTCCAAATGCCTGTTTTTACTGACTTTATTGTTAATTGTTAGTACACAGCCAGCTTTAGCAGGTGTTAACGATGACCTTTATGATGGCAATATCTTCGTAGTTTATGCTGGTAACGGTTCGCTAGTACCACCTAAAGTAACCCTAGCGCAATCTTTAGCCGAACATAAACCAACGGTGTTGGCTTTCTATCTGGATGATAGCCGTGATTGTAAACAGTATGCGATCGTTATTTCCCGGATACAGGAATTTTATGGTCAAGTAGCTGAGATTATGCCACTTAATATTGACACTATCCCAGCCAAAAAAAGCTATGAACCCACAGAACCAGGATATTACTATACTGGAGGTGTGCCTCAAGTTGTAGTGTTTAATCAGTCAGGTGAGGTGGTTTTAAATAAGCAGGGTCAAGTCGCCTATGAAGATATAGATGACAGTCTGCGAAAAGTGTTTGATTTATTACCCCGCACCGAAACAACACAGTTAAAACGCCGATCATTCAATGAGTTCAGTAGTGAGTTAGCCAAATAAATTTGGGGGTAGACTAATTTGGTCTGCCCTAAATTTTCGTGCTACCTGTTACTGTATTCTTCATCCTGTAAAAGCTAATGTTGAGATATCAAATTTTTTAGTCATTATTCATTAGTCAACATTTCAAGGCATTTGACTAATGAATAATGATTGACTAATGACCAATGACGAGTAGAGTGTGTTCTGATGTCAAAGGTTTACACTACCGAGGAACTAATTCAAATTTTGGCAGATGAGCGTCAAGCCTGCCTTAAAGGAGAACGTCTGAAGATAGAAGTAACAGTTTCTGGTAATCCTTTGATTGACCAGTTTATTAGAACAGATGGGCTACAAAAATTCACCGCCTATCAAGATTTTAAAGCTGCTATTCACGATTATCAGCGAGAAAATCAAGTTTCGGGAATTGTTTGGCGCGAGATGACAGTCAAAGGTAAAAGCCTGCGCTATCCAGAAGTAGACACCCAATTAATTGCCCTGGCTAATGATTTGGAAATAATCAAATCAGCGAAAAATTCTATTTTGAATTTTTGGTATGAAGTCACTGCACAAATGGATTTATATTTGAGTTTTAATAATAGTAAACAATATCAAAAAATTATAGTGCCTGATGTAGAAAGAATTGCCCAAATAACAGAATGGGCTAGTTTCTCGAAGTGGGAAAATGCTAATTTTTTAGAGATGATTTTACAGATGGGATGGGGTAAACCAGAAGAAGCCAGTTATAAACGTGGTAGACCAAAATCAGGTAGTGAGTTTATTCATGCTGTCAATCCTGGTAATCAGCCGATTGGTTGATTTATAGATAGTTATTCAGATAACCCAACATTAATATTTTTGTTTCTGTTAAAAGCCGTTGACGCATTTCAGGATTTTGGTTTGTAGCTAGCCATAGCAAATCACCCACTACTTTCACTATTACCAAAGCGATCGCCTGACATTTTTCAGCATCTAGCGTAGGGTTAATTCTACCAAAAAAAGCCGCGAGTTCATCGATAATCCGATATTCGTAGTCATCTATTGCGGCAATTGCTGGATATGTCATCAAATTCAGTAGTTGCTCATAAACCGCCCGATATCCCGGATGGCTATTCATAAAATGATCGAAAGCATCAATCACCCTATCAACATACACCTCTACAGGTAAAGTCTCGGCTTCTGGTGTGTGCAGTTGGGCAAACAACTGATACTCCTGTTGGAAATATCGAGTTGCTAAGGCTTTGAGAATAGCTTCTTTATCGGGAAAGAACTGATACAACGAACCTACCGGGACTTTAGCACGAGTTGCGATCGCTCGTGTCGTCGTCTGTTCATATCCCACCTCAATAAATAACTCCTCTGCTGCATTCAAAATGCTATCCACTCGCTCTTGACTCCGCAACTGCTGCGGCTGGCGACGCATTTTTGAGGCGTTGGGGGAATTTTTCGCTGTCATCAATTTAACCCTTGACAAAACATGAACATTGTTCATATATTAAAAACGTGAACGATGTTCATATTAATTATCCCCTCTTCAGGAGTTTTTGTCATGCAAACCCTCAACCCTGCAACTATTCAGCCGCTTAAACTTGATTCGGAAGTACAACGGCAGATGAATTTCCAGTTTTTGACAGCGATGAAAGGCTTTTTTACATTACTCACGACAGAAGACAGTCTAGATGCCGTTGATGAACTGAGTAGCATCCTAATTCATAGCCGTGCTTTTGAATTGGCGGCTGAAGATATGCAGATTAATCCCGATGTGGCAAGTTTAATCCAAGAACGTTACAGTCCTCCAGCCCATGATTTAGAGCAACTGTTGCAACTTCCACCTGATTCCTTGGGTTATCTCTACGCTTCCAGACTCAAGGAATTGGGTTTTGAACGTATTGATTTAGACATTGATATCAATTCAGATACAGCTTATATCGAGTATCGTTGGCAACAAACTCATGATATTTGGCATCTGATTACAGGGTTTAGTGCGAGCAGCATTGAGGAAATTGGACTACAGGCATTTTATTTGGCACAGTTTCGCCTACCCCTGGCTGGGATGTTAATTGCTAATGCTTTGATAAGCATAACTTTGCTCACTCCAGAAGATTTACCCCAACTTCTCGAAACCATTGCCCAAGGCTGGATGATGGGATTAAAAGCAAAGCCCTTATTTGCTCAAAAGTGGGAAGATGCTTGGGAAAAACCGCTATCTCAATGGCAAGCTGAATTAAATATTCAACCGTTGAACGCCTAATTCTATGTTGACAAAACCTTGCCATCTCTGGTTTCGTCTCATTCGCAAAACTTACCCCTGGTTATCTCTGGTTATACAGGGTAGACGAGTGATATTTGCTGGCGGTGTTGAGCAAATGCGCGAACGCGTTCGGTTTTGGATACTATTTTATAAGTTGGACTTTGCCAATCTGTTAGCGATCGCTATTGAATTAATTCAACCAGAATTTTGGCTGTGAACTACACACACTGACTTGAAGGTACAGTGTGGGCTTCCCAATTCATCGGGAATAGCCTCCAGAACTTCGTAGTACTAGAAAGTCTAACATTCCCTCCAAGGGCAGGAGTCCTGATTCCCAAGACCCAAATCTTTTCCTGGCGACACTTACTTACCTATTAGCTTGGTTTTCGCTTACGGCATGGGTGGACAAGATACTTGATATCTTATCAGAAAGCCTGGGGATTTTTCATCTATCTCATCAATAATTAAATCTCCTGGATAGATTTTTCCAAAAACTGCTTACCACAATCTTTGCAGAGATAGCGTTGCTTCCCGTGACGATGCCCATTTTTAGATAAACGGGATGAATGACAGTGAGGGCATATCATTACTTTCATTACCTGCTTCGCTGCTTGCTGTATGTGAGGAGTCAAATATGCGACTAATAAAGCCTTAATTTCCGCATAACGGGCCGGTCTTTGGTTTGCATTTTGGCGTAAAGCATTCAGTAGTAAAGCGTTGTAACATATGTGAACCGTTTCTGCTAAAAGTTCGCTTTTTTCTACCGCTAAATCTGGATTCCACTGCCGAAAAAAGGCGGCGAATTGTGTAACTAACTGCTCATTAAAGGTTTCATCAAATAGCTGAAACAAATCTGGTGCAACAAAATACTGGATATACACGACACGAGACATAGGATTTTCAAAGTATTCCGCGTAGGTATTCACCATGCGTTCAATAAACTCTGATAATGGCTTTTGCTTGTCTGCTGACTGCATCATCTGGATATTAATCTTTGTCACCTGTTCCATGTGACGAGTTTCCAGAGCATGAAAAATTGCTAATTTATCAGGGAAAAACTGATATAGAGAACCAATCGCCGTTTCAGCCTTCGCCGCAATCATGTGGGTGGTTGCAGCTTCATATCCCACCTCCACAAATACTTCTGCTGCTGCTTGGAGAATTTTCTCTACTCGTTCTTGACTGCGCTTTTGCTTCGGTTGACGACGCATCAAGGTAGAGTCTGATTTCTTTCTCATCATAGTTGACAAACATGAATAATATGTCGTATTTTGGATTTAAATATGAAACTTTCGTCACAATTTTAATCTAGTGATGGCGATCGCTCAACGTTCGCATTCATTTCACATACCTTACTTGGGAGACTCCTATGGAAGCAATTCTGCCTGGCGCACCGTGGTTAATTGCTCATCGTTCCATGCTAGACATTAACAAACCTTATAAAATCACCTTGAATGGACAAGACTATGTACTGTGGCAAAATCAACAAGGTGAAGTTTTTGCCCTTGATAACATTTGTCCACATATGCAAGCACCGTTATCAGATGGCTGGATTTGTTCGGATAAGGGTACAATTGCCTGTCCCTTCCATGCGTTAGAGTTTGATGGACAGGGAAGACTTCACAATGCTGGTAAAGTGGGAAGCCAACCCCTCACTAGTCCTTTGGAACTAGTGATTCAAGACGATTGTATTTGGACATACGGCGGCTATACTCCCAAAATTCCCGTCCCGCATCTCATCTCAACACTCAGTGCAGGTATGAGCTTTTTAGGTGTAGCCGGAGAAAAAAGTATTCACGGTACTTTTTTGGACAGTATATCCATCAACTATGACTACAACCATCAAAACGGCACACACCGAGAGTTATTTGGCATAAAAGCCAATCGCATCCCCGTATTTGAGCATGATGGCTATCATGCTCAAGTTGTGCAAGAACTAGATCGTGCAGATAGTACCTGGAATGATATCCTCAAAAATCCTGTTGTCCTGACTGCACCCAAGACTTACACAGGCATATTAGAATATGCTTTCCCCGCACTGACAACTTTTCGTGCTGATTTCCCCATTGGAGAAGTTTTGCAAGTTCATGCGTTGTACCCAGAAACCGCAACCCAAACTAAAACCTTCGTTTTAGTCTATAGCCAACCCAAACACCCAATCTTCAAGCCATTAATGGGACGCTTTATATTAAGTGCAGTGGGAACAGTTGTAGAGCAAGATACACGCGCCATTGAAACATCTTATCCTCGCCAGCCAGCCAAGATTCGCCTACCCAACGAAGAAATTATGTTTCATGCCCAAAAGCTATATCGTGAATGGTGAGCAATAAATTACAAATTAGTAATTATTTCCCTCGCCAAATCTATCGCCTCTTGGGGTGATGAGACTTTCCCCTCAGCTTGTGCTACACCAATTTCCGTCAGCAGTTGACCTACAACTGGCGATGGCGGAATATTTAGTGCTATCATTATATTTTTACCACTTACTAGCTGAGTGGGATGAGCGACCAGATCATCAGGGTTAAGGTAGCGGCTGATCAATGGTGCGTATACCCCGAAAGGATTTGTGCCAGACATCGGCTCTACCAGATTATCGTATACTAAGGCTAACAAAATTGTAGCCGTGAATACAATTCCTGCTTCTTGGAATAAAAAATACTGTTCTCGCACAGTATCAGCTAACTTTAGTTGAGGGAACAATTTCAAAGCAGTGGTGACAGCGCGAACTTCAGCGCGGCTATAGGTAAGTTCCTGTAGTTCGTTTTCTGCTGCTGTTGGCTCTGGATGGACAAGACAGGCCAGTTTAGCAATACCTAACCAAGTAGTTTTGGCTGTATCGCGCACATAATGTTGTAATTCTATACCTAGTTGTGGCCAATGTCCTGTAACTAATGTAGCTACGGTGTCAACTTTGGCTAATTTGTCAAAGCTTTTAGAAGTGGCGTTTTGAAAGAATGGTGCAAGTAACCCATCTTTCCCAGCCTTAGTTATCCAAGGTGTACCCTGAGAACTAGCTAGCAAGTAACCAATTTCTACCCGGACTCGTTCTGCGGCTACTTGGGATATATGCGATGCTAAAGCACGGATAGTATTTTGGGTATTTGGCTCAATATTAAAACCCAGTTGAGCAGCTTGGCGATAGGCACGCAATAGACGCAGAGGGTCATCTGCTAAATTGCTGGGTGATATCATGCGTAATAGACCCAACTCTATATCATCACAGCCGTGTAGAGGGTCGATGATTTCTTGGGTATGGGGATTATAGGCGATCGCATTTATTGTAAAATCCCTTCTATGTAAATCAGTCTCTAAACTCTCACCTTCCTGTTGAGCAAAATCAGCAGTCGCATCAGGAAACACCACACGAGCAATTTGACGCTCAGAATCGAGTAAGACAAAACCCGCTTGGTAATGATGTGCGATCGCTCTTGCTACCTTGACCGCATCCGATGGGATAATAAAATCAAGATCCCAATATTCACGCTTTCTACCTAAGATAGCATCCCGCACTGCACCGCCTACCATATAAGCTGGTTGTGGCAACCATTCCAGACTAAAAGGCCAATTTTCAGGAGCTAAGGTAGAGAGAACAAAAGGGTACATCTTAATAAAAATCAACCCAGCAACAGGTGAATAAAGGTTTGGCTTAAGCTAGATTAACAATAATCAAGGCATCTGGAGTTGGTTCTATTATGTGTATTTGCGTAAACTGCCACTATGTAGATCGCTGTGTAACTTATAATGCCGTCGAGACACAGCACCAACAGCCCCACTTAACAGAAACCCCAAATTTTGATCCCAATGAACCTTCTATCAACGTTAACATCCGTACTCAAGAAGATGTGATTGAAATGGAATGGGATGTGGTTGGTTGTCTCAGCTTTAAACAAGAAACAGGTAAGTGGTCAAAGCTACGTCCAGGCGAATTAGTACCGACTTGATGAAGAAAGTCAAATTTCATCATACAACAATCGGAAAAGTTTTTTAAATCACTTTTCCGATGACAACTTAGATTTATGAGCTATGAATTAAAACCATTTTCCATGTCCATAGCCATAGCCATAGCCATAGCCTCCTGAGTAGTAGCTTCTCGGAAAAGAATTGTAAGAAGCTTGGGAATAAGAGCCACTGTAAGTACCAAATCCAAAACCACTACCAAATCCAAAGCCACTACTATAACCACCGCCGGCAATCAATTCTATTGTTTGATTAGTCAATTTATCAAGAAAGGTTTCAGCATCTTGAAACAAATCATGACCTGTAGCATAAATCTCATCAATTGTGATATTAGCCATCTAACTTGCTCCTGAATCAATCATATTTAACAACAAAATTAGTTAGACATAATGGAATGTAGAGAGGAATTGCATCAATACTTAGGAATGGCTGAATAAAAATACAAATAAATGATGGTAGGCGCGAATCAAACCGCAAAAAATAAATTTGTACAGCCATTTTTGCAGTTGCCAAATATTTGTGCAACATTTCTGATATTGTGTCTAACCTAATTCTGATGTTATCTAATTAATCGAATATGAGAAATCAAATAATTAGACAGAAATCTCTAATTTATGTCTTGAAGTTCGTAGTAAGGACTTTAATCCTTATGGATTGCCAGTAACTTCTGCATCGTCACCAATATCTCTCGGTAGGCGGCTTAACCGGGTTTTTAGCTGGCTGGCATTAGACACAATCTGAATTGAGTAGTTGCATCAAGATGGCTTTCAGTTGCTAGTTATAGCTAGTCCACTGCATAAGCTACCCCTGAGTAGATAGTGCCTTGCGGAAAACAATCTTGTCCGCCCCTTCTGCATAGAACTCGCGTATACGTGCTTCCTCATCGTAACCGTTCTTTCGATAGAACGCTCGCACATACTCAAAATCTGGAGTACCCATCGTCTCTACTAGTAATACCCGCGCACCCCGATCTGCCAAAGTCCGCTCTACAAAAAGTAGCAGTTTCGCACCACGTCCTTGCCTTTGGTGAGTCGGGTGGACGGCAATCAATTGCAGGTTCCATGTCCCGCTAGTCATTCGTTCCGGTTCGCAGTAGGCTAATCCCACAAGTCCTTCATCGTCGTCTGTAATCCAGAATGGATGAGTGTTGCTATCTTTGCTCAACGAATCCGTCAACATCTGACGCAACTCCTCTAGTTCGTCGGATGAAAAGAGTTCGATAGAGTCGGCTAAGGCAATGAGTGCATCTTTGTCATCGGGCATGATTGGTCGGATCATAGCAAACTCCAGGTATGTAAAAGAGAAAATATGACAACAGTTGTTATGTCGCAAAGGAAATATAACAACTGTTATGATGAGATGTCAAGATAATTATTTTATGTGGCTGCAAACTAAGGAGAGTTATGAGTTATGACGATCGCCGCATTGAAGTTGCTAATGCGGCATGGCGGGTGATTATCCGTGAAGGATTAGATCGTGCTAGTATGCGGGCGATCGCGCAGGAACTTGGCTCTTCTACGGGCGTTGTGACCCACTACTTTCGAGATAAAGAAGAACTCATCTTATTTGCTCTAGAACGAGTGTTTAAAAACGTCCTAGAGGACATGAAATTCTGTGTCAAGGGACGGCAAGGAATTGACAGGCTAGAACAGATGATTCTTACGGCTCTCCCTCTGAAGATGAGTGACAAAGCCGATTGGAAAGTTTGGGTAGCATTTTTGGGCTATTCAATCGGGCGCGAACATCTAGTTCAAAAACACCAAAAACGCTATGACGTTTTACAGCAACTTATTTCTCAAGAGTTAGCTGACTTGCAAACAGCTAATCTGATTCGAGTCGATCTTGATGTAACTCTCGAAGCCAATGCACTCATCGCCCTAGTGGATGGCATTGGTACTGGGGTTGTCATCTGTCCTGAGCAATTCTCGGCAGAGCAACAACAATACCTTGTACGGCGACATATTAATGCTTTACTGGCATCATCTTGAATACTAGATAATCCCTCTCTCTATATTTTTAGATGGAGGGATTATTTTTTAGAGAACCTGGATTAGTGCAGGATAACTCTTCCATTGAAAAAGATGAGAAAATTTCTGCCTGATTCTACTTACCAGCCTTTATCTGCTTGTTCCAGGACGTAAGCTGCTACATCTTCAATTTGTTCAGGCTTTAAACGACCATTAAAAGCAGGCATGGCATTTTTACCCTTTGTTACTTGAGCAATAATTGCCTCTGCTGAGTACATACCGAACTGTTCCAAGGCGTCTTTCTTCAAGGTTTTGTTAGCTTGCACTAAATTCTTACCACCTGCATGACAGGAAGCACAGTTAGCACTAAAGACTTTTGCTCCATTTACGCTGTCAGCAGCCAAAGCGGAATTACTGAAGGCAAAAGTGAAGATTGCTATGCCTAACAGTAAGATTGAAAAAATTTTCTTCATTTTGTGTTCTCTCTGCAACAAAGGCTTATTCAGCCCAATCTCTTCCTCTATAATTTTCAGGTGATTTAATCGCCTGCGTCAAAAGACGGTCTGTCAAACTTCATGATTCTTTAGCTGCTAACTGGCTAATTGCTAACTCTGTGACGCGGCAAATTCTCCATTCGTCTAAAATCGATGCTCCCATGCTTCGGTAAAATGCCTGCGCTGACTCATTCCAGTCAAGAACACTCCACTCTAACCTGCCGCAATCTCTTTCCACAGCAATTTGAGCTAATTTTATCAGCAGTGCTTTGCCAATGCCTTGCCGCCGATACTCTGGTAAAACAAATAAATCTTCGAGATAAAGCCCTGGTTTAGTGAGAAAGGTTGAGTAATTATGAAAAAATAGCGCAAAACCTACAGCTTTACCTGAGTATTCGGCTAATATTGCCTCTACATACTTTCGTGAGCCAAATAAATGCTCCTGTAATGCCGAAACATCGCCAGTTACAGCATGAGATAGTTTTTCGTACTCCGCTAGCCCTTGAATTAAGCCAAATAGTGCTTTGCTATCATCAGGTTCAGCAAAACGCACAATTAAATCACCATGTACAGTCATGAGTCTATGGTCAATAGTCCATAGTCATTAGTCCATAGTCAACACTCAATAGTCAACACTCAACAGTCATTAGTTTTTCTCCCCCTGCTCCCTGCTCCCTGCCCCCTGCCTTCAAATCAGCCAGCCCTTGAGACGTTTAGCTATATGAGGGCGGCGTAATTTCCGCATAGCTTTACTTTGAATTTGGCGTACTCGTTCACGGGAGAGATTGAACATATTACCCACTTCTTCTAGGGTGCAGGGTTCGCTACTTGTCAAACCATAGCGGAGAGAAATCACATCTTTTTCCCGTGGGGTAAGAACATCTCCTAAGACTTCCCAAATCTCCTGACGCATCATGTTCTCATTCATTTTTGCTTCAGGAGACAAGTTGTCTTCATCTTCTAATAAATCCATCAGTTCCGTGTCTTCTTCTTTACCGACACGGTGGTTGAGAGAAAGTGCTTGTCTTCTTAACTGTTGCAGTTGGCGCAGTTGTTGGACACTGATTTCCAACGCTTCAGCCATTTCTGCTTCGGAGGGGTTGCGGCGGAGTTTTTGCTTGAGTTCCCGTTGGGCTTTTTTGAGTTTATTAAGTTTTTCTACGATGTGGATGGGTAGACGGATAGTTCTGGCATCATTAGCGATCGCTCTGGTAATGGCTTGTCTAATCCACCAATAAGCGTAGGTAGAAAATTTATATCCTTTATCGGGATCAAATTTTTCTGTCGCCCGATTTAAACCCATTGCTCCTTCTTGGATTAAATCCAGAAAAGGAACTCCCCGATTTAAATATCTCTTCGCAATTGATACTACTAATCTCAAGTTCGAGCGAATCATTTTTCGCTTGGCAACTCGACCTTGATATAAACGATGCTCTAGCTGCTTTTCTGTGACTTCTAATCGAGCAGCTATTTGCGCTTTGGTAGGTTGCTCTGCTAATTCTAATTGCAGCGCATCTTGTAAATCTTTGACATCTTCTAAAAATTTGACTCGCCTAGCTAACTCTACCTCTTCATCAGGTTTGAGTAATGGATAGCGTGCCATTTCTTTAAAAAATGCACCTACAGCATCATCATGCTCGGTTTTATTATACCCAGAAGGACGAGCAGCTGCCATTTGATCCCCATCCCGCTCATCTGACTCCAGATGTTCTACGGTTGGGACTTCTTCTTCTATGACTAGTTCCAAACTGTCAAGAGTTTCTTCTTCCTGTTCAACAGTATTCTCAAGTATTTCCATTGTTCCCAATTCAGCAATATTCATAGTTTCCTTGAGGGATTGTTGCTTGGTTTGGTACATAATTTAATGGCAGCTGTTCACTAATAATAATTGACAGTTCCCTAAGTATGAATGCACCTGTTTGATCACAAAACCCAGCCTGATGCGAATTTATTGATAGAAGTTAAAATTAATTTTTAATTGACAGTTATTTATTGCCACTAACTTGAACTTCTCCATCATATTAGTTTTACACCCAAATTTTATTTTCTCAGTCACAACATATATACGCTTATTGTTTTATTAATTTCCGAATCTGTCAAACCCCTTCAACCTTTATCAATTTGAACAATTTAGATAAAATACAGTTAGATATCACAGAATTTGAACTTTTGTGAATTTTTGGGGTGTTTAATTGAGATTTATGGAATTAATCGTCGTAGTTGTGGGTCTGGAGTTATCAGGTGAGTATAAAAATTATTAATGCTAATAATCAGGCAATTTACTATTTCCAAAAAAATGTTTGTATAAAAGCATCTCATATATAGAAAGGATTGAATATCTATCAACGGGCTGAAAAACGCTATTCCCTATTTAGTAAATAGATAAACTATTTCGGAAATCTTCAGGGATATAGTTTGATTTTTTATAGTAGACTTCAAATATTTATTGCACGTATGGGTGAGTTCAATTTGTCTAGTAGATTACATAAGAGGAAACTTATCAAGTATTATGGGTGATAAAAGTATTGTGAAATACATTTTACTTCTACAGGAGGAAAATTTTATATTTGGCGATTTCACCGAATTTTGCTGTTCCAGTTCACACAAATAAGAATATTTATCTTTACATTTTAGACACCATGTATATTAATAACGTAAATTCACATAATTTGGTGGTTCATGAGACTACGGACTTTTACCGAACATCAACTAATAGAAATCGCTACGTCGAAGTCCTAGTAGATTGTCCAGGGAATACAGGACTGTTTACTTACCGTTTACCAGCCCAACTAGAAATTCAACCAGGAGACATATTAAGTGTACCTTTTGGTGCACAACAATTAGGCGCGATCGCAGTTAGATTATTGAGCCAACCCAACATTGATATACCACCAGAAAAAATCCGGGAAGTAGAAGATGTAGTCAGTTCGGCTTTTTTTAGCAGTGCTTATTGGGAATTGTTAAATAAAGTAGCATCATATTACTATACACCTTTAATTCAAGTGATACGAGTGGCATTACCACCTGGATTATTAGGGCGATCGCAACGTCGTATCCGGTTAATTATCAAACAAAAAGACCTATTAACTTCTACTGCTTTTTTGAGTCCAACAGCGCAGCAAATTCTTAAACTTTTGCAAGCTCAATCAGCAGGGGATTATAGTTTCGCTTATTTACAACAAAAAGTCAAATCTGCCTATCGGGGAGTGAGGGAATTGCTGCGGATTGGTTTAGTAGAAAGCTATTTAGAACCTCCGCGCACAACTCGACCAAAAAGACAAAAAGCGGTGATATTAATTGACACCATAGAGAGAGATATAACCACGCGACAGAGAGAAATTTTAGAAGTATTGCGAAAACGTGGCGGTGAGTTGTGGCAAAGTGAATTATTGCAAATTACTAACGCCAGTTCCTCTGTCCTCAAGACGATGGAACAAAAAGGTTACATTGTTATAGAAGAACGGGAAATATTACGAAGAGAACAAGGTCAAGCATTAGCTTTAGACACATCAAAATCATTAAATCTAGCCCAAGCCAATGCCTTAGAAACCATTCAACAGCTAGAGGGATTTCATCAAGTCTTGTTGCATGGAATCACAGGTTCAGGCAAAACAGAAGTATATTTGCAAGCGATCGCCCCACTCATCGCCCAGGGTAAATCAGCTTTAGTTTTAGTCCCAGAAATTGGACTCACACCCCAACTCACAGATCGGTTTCGCGCCCGCTTTGGTAGTAGAATCAGCGTCTATCACAGCGCACTCTCCGAAGGCGAACGTTACGACACCTGGAGACAAATGCTTACCGGCGAGCCGCAAATTATCATCGGGACGCGTAGTGCCATTTTTGCACCCTTACCCAACTTAGGTTTAATCATCCTCGACGAAGAACACGACTCCAGCTTTAAACAAGACTCACCCATCCCCACCTACCACGCCCGCACCGTCGCTCAATGGCGGGCAGAATTGGAAAATTGCCCCTTAGTATTAGGTTCAGCAACACCTTCCTTAGAGAGTTGGGTGAATGTGGGGGGAGAAGAGGCAGGGGGCAGGGGGCAGGGGGCAGGGGAGGCAGGGGAAGCAGGGGAAGCAGGGGAGCAGGGGAGATTTTACCCCAATCCTCACTCCCTCACTCCCTCACTCTCTCACTCAGCACGGGCTAAACGCCCCGCTACCGCTAACAGCACTCAGCACTCAGCACTCAAAACTCATTACCTATCCCTCCCCGAACGCATTAACTCTCGCCCCTTACCGCCAATAGAAATAGTGGATATGCGGCAAGAACTGCAAGACGGGAATCGTTCTATATTTAGTCGGTCGCTACAACAAGCATTACAACAACTACAACAGACAAAACAACAGGGGATTTTATTTATCCATCGCCGGGGACACAGCACCTTTGTCTCTTGTCGTAGCTGTGGTTATGTCTTGGAATGTCCCCATTGTGATGTGTCCTTGTCTTACCACCAAACCGAAGTAGGCGCACCACAACTGCTACGCTGTCATTACTGTAATTATGTGCGATCGCATCCCCAAAACTGCCCTGAATGTATGTCCCCTTACCTGAAATTCTTTGGTAGCGGGACTCAGCGAGTCACCCAAGAATTAAGCCGACAGTTCCCAGACTTGACTTACATCCGTTTTGATAGCGATACCACCCGCACCAAAGGCGCACATCGTACCCTACTGACTCGGTTTGCGAACGGCGAAGCAAATTTACTAGTGGGGACACAAATGCTTACCAAAGGCTTAGATTTACCCCAAGTGACATTAGTGGGGGTAGTTTCGGCTGATGGCTTGCTGCACCTGTCAGATTATCGCGCCAGCGAACGAGCCTTTCAAACCTTGACTCAAGTAGCTGGACGTGCAGGCAGAGGTGACGATCGCGGTAGAGTAATTATGCAAACTTACACCCCAGAACATCCCGTCATTGAGGCAGTCAGAAATCACGACTATCATTCATTCGTGCAAGCCGAACTAGAACAACGGCAAGACCTCAATTATCCACCCACAGGCAGGTTAATCTTATTGCGCTTGAGTAGCCTTGATCCCATCCAAGTCCAGAATACAGCCCAAATCATCGCCACAGCTTTAACAGCGAAGGCAGGATTTGAAATATTAGGGCCAGCACCAGCTAGTGTGATGCGCGTCGCCAACCGTTTTCGCTGGCAAATATTACTCAAATTCGACTCAGAAGCCTTACCCCAATTACCCGACTGGGAGGCAGTGCGATCGCTCTGTTGTGATAGCGTTAGCTTAACAATAGATGTAGACCCATTAAATATCATATGATTCCTCTGTGTCTCCGTGTCTCTGTGGTTAAAAATCTCTTAATTTCACCACAGAGATACAGAGGCACAGAGTAAAAATGAAATTAATTTAAGTGTTCTTGATGGAAACTTTAAACATCTACTAGAAAATTATCAAGACAGCAAACCGTAACTACCGCTAAATGAATGAGGTGGTGTGAAATATTGCCAAATTGCTCACACTCCTCTAGACAAGTAGGTTATTTTTTATCTCTAAGAATTAGACAGTATTGGCTAAAAATTGAGTACAAAATAAATGGGACAAGGTTTATTACAAATTGGTTTAACGCTGTGTATTGTGATAGCAATCACACCCTTTTTAGGTAAATACATAGCTCGCGTGTTCCTTGGCGAAAGGACATTATTAGATCGTTTAATGAATCCGATAGAACGCAGCTTCTACGTTCTTGCTGGTATTCGCCCAAAAGATGAAATGACGGGTTGGCAGTATGTGCGAGCGATCCTATACACTAACCTGTGCATGGGTATTCTTGTATATTCACTGATATATTTTCAGAGGTTGTTACCTTGGAATCCCAATGGCTTTGCTGCTCCTAGTTGGGATATCCTACTGCATACTGTAGTTTCATTTGTCACAAATACTGACCAGCAACACTATACTCCTGAGACAACCCTGAGTTACTTTTCCCAAGTTGCAGCGTTAGGATTTTTGATGTTCACCTCAGCAGCTACGGGGATAGCAGTAGGTATCGCCTTTATTCGGGGACTCACAGGCAAAAAACTAGGGAATTTTTACGTTGATTTGATCCGTGCCATTACCAGAATATTATTGCCTATTTCAGTGATTGGCGCGATCGCCTTAGTTTTATTAGGTGTACCGCAAACATTACAACCACCGTTAGAAGTCACCACTCTAGAGGGAGGTACTCAATACATAGCCAGAGGGCCAGTGGCCTCCTGGGAAATGATCAAAATGTTGGGTGAAAACGGCGGTGGTTTCTTTACTGCTAACTCCGCTCATCCCTTTGAAAATCCTAACAGTGCTTCTAACTTGCTCGAAATCATCACCATGATTGCGATCCCCGCCGCCATGATTTATGCCTATGGCGTATTCGCCGAAAACATGAAACAGGCTTGGCTATTATTTTGGATGGTATTTGTAGTATTTGTAATTCTAATTTGGGTAGCCGCCGGGGGAGAACTACAAGGCAATCCCATCGTAAATGGGACGTTGGGTGTAGATCAACCAAATTTAGAAGGGAAAGAATTAAGATTTGGTTGGGCAGAGACGGCACTGTGGGCAGTCACAACAACCGCTACGATGACAGGTGCAGTCAACGGAATGCACGATTCCTTAATGCCATCAGGAATATTTGCGACATTATTTAACTTATTCCTGCAAATTATCTGGGGTGGGCAAGGTACGGGAACAGCTTATCTATTTGTTTATCTAATTCTCACTGTATTTTTAACCGGCTTGATGGTGGGACGTACCCCAGAAATTTTTGGACGCAAAATCGAAAAACGCGAAATCGTCCTCGCCAGCGTCGTCTTACTGATTCACCCCATATTAATCTTAATTCCCAGTGCGATCGCCCTCGCCTATCCCTTTTCCCTTTCTGGCATTACCAACACAGGCTTTCATGGGATTTCTCAAGTAGTTTATGAGTATGCCTCAGCTAGTGCCAACAATGGTTCTGGCTTAGAGGGTCTCACAGATAATAGCCTGTGGTGGAACTTAACCACCAGCGTCACCATCGTCGCCGGACGCTATATTCCCATGATTGCCGTCTTACTGTTAGCTGATAGTATGTCTCGCAAGCAAACAGTACCCCAAACCCCTGGCACACTCAAAACAGATTCCTTAATATTTACAACAGTTACAGCCGGCATCGTCTTGATTTTGGGAGTGTTAACATTTTTCCCAGTGTTAGCACTAGGCCCTATTGCCGAAGGGTTTAAACTAGCATCTGGCAGTTAGAAGGGAAGAGGGGAGACTTAAATCAGCTATCAGTCACTTGAAACTGTTCACTGTTCACTGTTAATGCCCAATCCCCAGTTCCCAAGAGTTATTTAATTTTGACTTTTGACTTACCCTCCGGGAAGCCGCTTTCGCGTCTATGACTTTTGACTTGATTTATCCCCAATCCCCAGAATATGAATCCAGTTGCATCTACCGCTAAAACTAAATCTCGCCGTCAAGCCCGCAAAAAAGGCCGAATCAAGACTAGAAACATTTACCTCAGAGCCATCTGGGATGCTTTTATCAAGCTCAACCCCAAATCTGCCATCAGAAACCCCGTGATGTTTTTGGTGTGGATGGGGACACTCATCACCTTAGCCGTCACCATCAATCCCAATCTATTTGGCACAACCCAACAGCAAAACCCCCAACTGTTCAACGGCATTTTAACAGGGCTGTTATTCTTCACCGTTTGGTTTGCTAACTTCGCTGAAGCCTTAGCAGAAGGAAGAGGTAAAGCCCAAGCCGATACTTTACGTTCCACTAAATCAGAAACCCTAGCAAGAAAACTCTCCCCCGATGGCACAATCTCGGAAGTTCCTTCCCCTAGTCTCAGACAAGGCGACACCATTTATCTAGTCGCTGGGGATACCATTCCCGCCGATGGGGAAGTAATTATGGGTGTGGCTTCAGTGGATGAATCAGCCATCACTGGGGAATCTGCACCAGTTCTGAAAGAATCAGGCTCAGATATCGCTAGTTCTGTGACTGGTGGTACACGCATCCTCTCCGATGAATTAATTATCCGCGTCACCGCCGATCCCGGTAAAGGCTTTATTGACCGGATGATTGCCCTCGTTGAAGGGGCAGAACGCATCAAAACCCCCAATGAAATCGCCCTGACGGTATTATTAGCGGTTTTGAGCTTGGTGTTTCTGTTGGTTGTCGCTACCTTACCAGCCTTTGCTTTCTATGCCGATAGTCCCGTCAGCGTCTCCATTTTAGTCGCCTTACTAGTAGCCTTAATTCCCACCACCATCGGCGGCTTACTTAGTGCCATCGGCATCGCTGGTATGGATAGAGTCGCCCAATTTAACGTCATCGCCACATCAGGCCGGGCAGTAGAAGCCTGCGGTGATATTAACACCCTAGTTCTCGATAAAACCGGCACAATCACCCTAGGGAATCGCTTGGCGGAAGAGTTTATCCCCATTAATGGTCATGCAATGGAGGAAATTGCTAGTGTAGCTTGGGTTGCTAGTGTCTTTGATGACACCCCTGAAGGTAAATCCATTACCCGCCTCGCCGAAAAACTGGGTGCAAGATTTGATTTCGACTTCAACCAAGCCCAAGGAGTCGAATTTTCTGCAAAAACCCGCATGAGCGGTACTAACTTACCAGGGGGAAGGGAGGCGCGTAAAGGTGCAGTGGGGGCAATTAAAGGATTTGTCCGTTCTCGGAATGGTCAAAGTACACCCGAATTAGATACTGCTTACGAAAAAGTCTCCCAACAGGGAGGTACACCTTTGGCTGTGTGCTTAGATCATGAAATCTATGGCGTTGTCTATCTTAAAGATATTGTTAAACCCGGCATCCGCGATCGCTTTGAGCAATTACGCCGCATGGGTGTACGTACCATCATGCTTACAGGTGATAACCACATTACCGCATCTGTGATTGCCCAAGAAGCAGGGGTTGATGAATTCATCGCCGAAGCCACACCAGAAGACAAAATCAGTGTGATTCAACGGGAACAAGCCCAAGGCAAACTCGTAGCCATGACAGGAGATGGGACTAACGACGCACCAGCACTCGCTCAAGCTAATGTTGGTGTAGCGATGAATACGGGTACACAAGCCGCTAAAGAAGCCGCCAACATGGTAGATTTGGACTCTGATCCCACTAAATTAATTGATATCGTCAGTATTGGTAAACAACTGCTAATTACACGGGGAGCGTTGACAACCTTTTCCATTGCTAATGATATTGCTAAATATTTTGCAATTCTCCCAGTTATCTTTATGGGGGCTAATCTCCGAAGTCTCAATATTATGAATTTGACCAGTACCAACTCGGCGATACTATCAGCATTGATTTACAACGCCTTGATCATTCCCGCTTTAATTCCCTTAGCCTTAAAAGGTGTCAAGTTTAGACCACTTACAGCTAACGAATTGCTACAACGCAACATCTTGATTTATGGCTTAGGCGGAGTGATTGCACCATTCATTGCCATTAAATTGATAGATATGCTAATTACCTTGGTGGGACTGGCCTAACAAGGTAAAACGCAAAAGTCAGAAGTCATAAAAAATTTTTATTTCTTTGGGCGGTTATAGAGTTAGAAAGTATGAAAAAAGAAATTAATAGCTTTAACCAGTTTAAATCATTAGTGAGAGATGATAAACCTGGTGGCTAAAGCCTTGTAATTCTTCCCAATAAAACAAAATAGCTGGAAAATTTTATATGTCGTTTATTCAAGAAATTATCAGAGCAATTCGTATTACCCTGGTACTTTGGTTAATCACAGCAATCATTTATCCCCTGGGAATTTTAGTAATTGGTCAAGGTTTATTTCCCTCTCAAGCTAATGGTAGTATCATGCAAAGTATAGAGGCTCAACCAATAGGTTCAGCCTTAATTGGTCAGGTCTTTATCTCAGATAAATATTTTCATGGTCGTCCTAGTGCAGTCCGATACTCTCAAGGTCGAAAAGCCAGACCCATTGGTATATCTGGTGCTAGCAATCTTGCTCCTGGCAATCCAGAATTAATCAACAGAATCATCGAAAAAGCTAATCAACTAAGAGATGAAAATGTTCAACCTTGGGCTGAATTAATCTACACTTCTGGCTCTGGATTAGATCCCCATATTTCCGTCAATGCCGCGAGACAACAGTTAGAAAGAGTTGCCCGCGCCCGTGATGTGAAAGAAAATGAAATTCTACCTCTAATTAATAAATATACTGATGGCAGATTTTTAGGTATTTTTGGTGAATCCGGAGTCAATGTTTTGAGGTTGAATTATGCTCTTGATCTTCAAGACATTAATCGTCAAAATCGCTCGTAATTTTTTCCTTGCAGCTCACCCATAAATTTAGAATTACGAATTACATTAGCGTAGAGGGGTACAGCCGATTACAAATTATTTATGTATGCAGCACGTAAGGGCAAACACAAAATCTTTATAGGTATGGCCCCCGGAGTGGGCAAAACTTACCGAATGCTAGAAGAAGCCCAAGCACTTAAGCAGGAAGGTATTGATGTAGCGATCGCGCTTTTGGAAACCCACGGACGGAAAGAGACAGCAGATAAAGCAGAGGGACTAGAGATTATACCGCGCCAGCAAATTGTGCGGGGAGATTTGACACTCACAGAAATGAATACTGATGCTGTTTTAAAGCGATCGCCTCAGCTAGCCTTAATTGATGAACTCGCCCATACTAATGTCCCCGGTTCACTACGCGCCAAACGTTACGAAGATGTAGAAGTCATCTTGGCAGCAGGTATTGATGTCTACTCCACCATGAATGTACAACACTTAGAAAGCCTCAATGATGTAGTAGCACGGATTACTGGTGTAGTAGTTAGAGAACGTGTACCCGATCGCATCCTGGAAGCAGCAGATGAAATTGTAGTAGTAGATGTCACACCAGAAACTTTACAGGAACGGTTATTGGAAGGCAAAATTTATGAGCCAGCCAAAATTCAGCAATCACTCAATAACTTTTTTCAACGGCGAAATTTAATTGCCCTGCGGGAGTTGGCTTTACGCGAAGTAGCCGACAATGTAGAAGAAGATGCGATCGCTACTACTCCCAACGGACAATTCTGTAATATTCATGAGCGAGTCTTGGTATGTGTATCGACTTATCCCAACTCAGTACAATTATTACGTCGCGGAGCTAGACTAGCCGGTTACATGAATGCACCTTTATATGTTTTATTTGTAGCCGATCCAGACCGCTTTCTCACCAAAGAGGAAAGCTTACATATCGATACCTGCGAAAAGTTGTGTAGAGAATTTGCAGGCACTTTTATCCGCGTGACTAATAGTAACGTAGCTAATGCGATCGCCGAAGTGGCAGAGAAATACCATATAACTCAAATAGTTATCGGTGAAAGTCAGCGATCGCGTTGGCAAATCCTCCTCAAAGGGTCTTTAACTCAAAAATTAGTGCGCTTACTCAAAAATATCGATTTACACATTATCGCCAGTGAGAAAATATCTAAATAATCTACATCATTCATGAGAGCCGAGAAACCAGAGTTCTGATGTGATATAAATAAAAATGATCTCCAGACACTTAAAAGTATCCTGGAGAGATAATCATGAGTATTTTTAGTTAAATAATGTCTCAGTTCTAGCCAAGTGTATAAGCAATATAATCTATGCTCAATTTAGCTAATCTCTCGTGGTTTCAATTAAGACTACTTAGCATTTTGTAACTTTTGTTTGCGGCGTTGTTGTAGCACCATACCACCCACAGCTAGCATCCCTAAGATTGCGCCAGGTTCAGGTGTAGATTGGGGGTTAGGATTGAACTTACCAGTACCAAGGTGAAATGTGTGGTTGTCACTTTCAAATCCACCGCCTCCAACTTGGGAAAGTCTAATTTCGTCAAAGTTGTCTAGTGCGCTGTCAGAGAAAAACTCAAAGAAGCCATTCTTTTGGTCGTTCATGTTTATACCCACAACCGTCGCAATATCGTTCAACTGGTTGTAGTCCCATTTAGCAACTGTGACTCCTCCCTTGAGTAATTCAAAAGTATTACCATCGCTTAAAGCACCTGCATTAAGACCAAAATAGTTGAAAACGCCACCATCCTTGGCTGTGATACTGACAAAGCTATTTTGAAAAACTGCTAAATATTTGCTTTCATTTACTTCACTGCCAGCACCAGCAGGCGCCCAATTATCATTAAATATACCCGTGCTTCCAGGACTTGTAGCATAGCTACCTCCAGAAAAGGTGTATTTTACCAGATCGTTACCTTTAAATGTTTGGTCTGTTACACCATTGAAATCAATAGTTGTAAAGTTGCTATTGTTAACATTTTCAGAGAAAGCACCTTGATTAGTTACGCCTGGTGTGCGGTAAGCCCCAGCAGTGTAGGTCAGGCTAATAGCATGGGCAGAACCAGCGTAAGCCAGAGGAGCGATCGCAGATGCAGATAGAGCGGCGAAACAAGCAATTTTTCTGAGAAACATATTTTTGAGTTGCCAAGATAATGTTGTGTATAAGTAAATTGTGTAACTAATTTGCAATAGAAACCAGGACGTAATTACTGGAATTGAATTAACAGGATAAAGACATAAATTCGTAATTTATTGAATCAGTTTTCCTACAAAATATAGTGTAATTACAGAGAAAATATGTGGCACTAATATTTGTTTTCAAGGACAAGTGTGAACTTCTGATGAAATCACTATTAGTCCTTAAAGTATTGTCTTTTGGCTAGCCTTGAAGTTAAAGAACAGATGAAAACTCAAGCTATTGATAGATGGAAACTACTCAGGAGTGTTGAACATCCTTCAAAGCTGAATAATGACAGCAATTGAAGCAACTATTTTTTGACATGGGCAATGGCATCAACTAAACTACTACACGATGGCGGAAAGCAAGAATAAAATACTATTCAAAATCAGTAAAAAGCCTACAGCGCAGGTATTTTATCTTTTGCCTTTTACCTTTTATATTTTTATAAGAGCCTTTGTTTATGCACCAGACTGGACAAACTACTGCCCCTACCCGTGTGATTGGTTTAATCAGTGGTACATCTGTAGATGGTATAGATGCCGCTTTGGTAGAAATTTCCGGTACAGATTTGGATCTGCAAGTTAAGTTAATAGCAGGGGAAACCTATCCCTATCCTGGGGAACTGCGAGAAAAAATCTTGGCGGTTTGTGCAGGTTTACCCATCTCAATGGCAGAATTAGCAGAATTAGATGATGCGATCTCCAAAAGTTTTGCCCAAGCTGCCCAAAATATTCAAACAGACCACCAGTCAGCCACTTTGATTGGTTCTCACGGTCAAACTGTATATCATCGACCGCCTGAAAGTAAGGGAGCAGGGAAACTGTCTCTTGGTTACAGCTTACAATTGGGTCGTGGTGATTTGATTGCCCACCTGACAGGAATTACGACTGTGAGCAACTTTCGTGTGGCTGATATTGCTATTGGTGGTCACGGTGCGCCCCTTGTACCTAGAGTAGATGCCTTTTTACTCAGTCACCCCCAAGAAGGACGTTGCATTCAAAACGTCGGCGGTATTGGGAATGTGGCTTATATCCCTCCTCGTCGTGACGACTGGTTAAATAAAATTCGTGGTTGGGATACTGGCCCTGGTAATAGTTTGCTAGATTTAGCAGTGCAGCAATTAACAGATGGTGCTAAAACCTACGATGACGGGGGTAAATGGGCAGCTAGCGGTAATCCCTGCTATCCCTTGGTGGAACAATGGCTAACTCAAGAATACTTCCATCTACACCCACCAAAATCTACAGGTCGGGAGTTATTTGGTGTAGATTACCTGCATCAGTGTTTTCAAGATGCTGCACCATATCAACTAACTCCAGCTGATATGCTGGCAACATTAACAGAACTAACTGCGGCTTCCATTGCTCACAGTTACCACACCTTTTTACCAGAAATGCCCAACCGCGTCTTTTTATGTGGCGGCGGTAGTCGGAATCTTTATTTACAACAGCGTTTGCAGTTATTATTGGGAGAAATACCAGTTTTAACGACTGATGACGTAGGTTTAAATGCCAATTTTAAAGAAGCGATCGCCTTTGCTGTTTTAGCCTACTGGCGACAATTGCATCTCCCTGGAAACTTACCGGCTGCAACAGGCGCACCCTGCGAAGTCTTGTTAGGAGAAGTTCATAGCTGAAATGCTTCCATCCCCTTGTCTCTTCTGCTTGCTGCCTCTAAAATTGTGGGTGAAATGGACATCATGTATTATGCAAGCTGTTTACCCTATATATATATAGTTACGGAGAAAGAGGGGACGGAGATATGAGGGTTTGGTTGGCTTGCTTTTTGGTATTATTTGCTTTAGCAGAACTGTTTGACTGGTTAAAAGGATTGTCTCTACCATTACCTATTTATATTTTGGGTGGTGCTTTCTTAGCGGTTGCTTCTAACTATGAAAAGATTATTGGATCTTATTTTAGTGATGGAAGTGAACAGTCTCAGATAGAGTCCTTTGCTCCATCTACTGATGCAATCCCTCTAACACCAGCTAATCAAGTTGTAGATGCTCAACAGGAGGAGATAGTTTGAGGCTGGGGTAGAAAAACAGCGATCGCAGTTCTGCAGGAAAGGCGGGACTGATCATCGTCGTTCTTAGCCAGTAACTTGCTAAATTAAATACAGTTAGCTTATGTGACTTCACGCTCACCCCAATTCAGGCTACTTTCCCAACGCCGTGATTAGTGGAATATTAAACAGACTCAAAAGTGCGTTCATCCAAGATAAAAGTTACCGTGACACCAGTTTTAATCAGCACTGGTGGCAAATAATTTTGGTGACTACTCTAGGGGTTACGACTTTAGTTTGGGTCAGTCGGGAATTGAAATGGTTGCAGTCTTGGGAGTTGAAAGCCTATGATCAGATGTTGCGATCGCGTCCTGTAGAACCACCAGATCCACGCATACTAGTAGTAACAATTACCGAAGAAGATTTAGCCCAAGAAAAATGGCCTTTGTCAGATACCACTATTAACAAACTCTTAGCCAAATTAGAATCTCATCAACCCCGTGTCATTGCTCTAAATATTTACCGCCCGACGCAAAACAATTTAGCCAATGGTTTAGAAAATCCTCACCATATTATTGGCACTTGTTTGTTTAGCAGTATGGATAGGTCGGAAATTCCAGCCCCAGCCAATTTACCACCTGAGAATATTGGTTATAACGATTTAATTCCTGACAGTCAGGAAGACCAAATTATTCGCCGTGCTTTATTATTTTCTGAGCCAACAGACAAAAATTGTGCTACACAATTTTCATTTGCTGCTTTAGCAGCAATTAACTATCTCGAACAAGCTGATATTAATGTCGATTTTATTGAACCCCAGAATTTCCATCTCGGCAAAACTATCTTCCCCATTCTCTCAGCTAATTCCGGTAGTTACCAAGATATCAATGCGCGTGGTTATCAAATCCTCCTAAATTACCGCCATCCCAACAACTTGGCTCAAACAGTTACTCTTACTCAAGTTCTGAACAATCAAGTTAACCCCAATTGGGTCAAAGATAAACTAGTAATTATTGGTACAACAGCCGCCAGTGTTCATCCTGGGTTATATACACCCTACACTGCCTCATCTAAGCAACCAACTAGAACACCTGCGGTTTTTATCCACACCCAGATAGCTAGTCAACTCCTCAGCACAGTCTTGGATGAACGACCCCTAATTTGGTATTGGCCTGACTGGGTAGAACTAATTTGGCTTGGGGGTTGGTCATTAGTGGGGAGCGTGTTGGGATGGCGACTGCGACATCCTTTGTTATTGGTAGTAGTGGGAGGTACAGCCTTAGCTGGTTTGGTAGGGATATGTGCTGGTTTGTTTCTCCAAGCTGGATGGCTTCCCCTGATTCCTCCAGTTTTAGCTTTAGTTATGAGTAGCGTGAGTGTCATGAGCTACACAACCTATAGAACACAGCAGCAAACCAAGGTCATACTGCTGCAAGTGGAACAACAACAAGCAGCAATTGAGCAGTTAAATATGCTCTTACAAGAAACTCAAGCAACTACAGCTACTACAGCACTTCATGACCTACATTCTCACAAAGATTCAGCTAATGTCACCCCAGAAAAAAATACTGGCGACTTCTTTTTAAGTGGTCGTTATCAAATTATTTCAGTGATTGCATCGGGGGGATTTGGTCGCACTTATTTAGCCCAAGATACCCAAAGACCAGGAAACCCTAGTTGTGTCGTGAAACAGTTAATGCCCGCCCGTCGAGATACCAAATTTTTACAAGTTGCTCGCAGGTTATTTAATGCTGAAGCAGAGATTTTAGAAGTGTTGGGTAAACATCAACAAATTCCCACACTTTTTGCTTATTTTGAAATAGGCGAAGAATTTTATTTGATAGAAGAATACATTCCTGGACATACATTAAATGAGGAATTACCCCCTACAGAAAATATCAAGAGTGAAGCTTTTGTGATTGCTATGCTCAAAGAAGTTTTAGAAGTTTTGGCATTTATACATGAGCATCGGGTAATTCATCGAGACATTAAACCAACAAATATTATTAGGTCTGCTAAAGATAATCGATTAGTATTAATTGATTTTGGTGCAGTGAAATTAATGCAGCCAGTAAGCAGCGAAGAAACAGAATTAGCTACGGTTGCCATCGGGACGCGGGGATATGCACCGCCAGAGCAATTTGCTGGTCATCCCCGTTTAGCTAGTGATATTTATGCTCTCGGTATGAT
This sequence comes from Anabaena minutissima FACHB-250, assembly GCF_014697125.1. Taxonomy (GTDB): domain Bacteria; phylum Cyanobacteriota; class Cyanobacteriia; order Cyanobacteriales; family Nostocaceae; genus Trichormus; species Trichormus minutissimus. Next base: position 115,915 of record NZ_JACJRG010000003.1, read on the forward strand.
GGGGATTCAAGCATTAACGGGGATATCACCCCAAGAACTCCAACCAGACCCTGAAACAGGTAATGTGATGTGGAGAGAAGCCGCAGAAGTCAGTGTAGAATTAGCAGAAATTTTAGATAAGATGGTGCGCTATCATTTTAGCGATCGCTATCAATCAGCTAATGCTGTATTGCAAGATTTGAAGCAAATTGCTGATTTAATATATTCATAATCTGAATTATTGCTGAGAAAGTGGTGAAAACTATCTTGCAAATTCCCTGGAAATTTTCAGCCAAGCTTTAAGACTGCATCACTTAAGACTGACTAAGTACCGTAATACTAAAAGCAGTCTACTAAAGCAACTTATACACCTATGCAGCAAGCGTCTCATCCCGCAGTCATCCTGGGTGGTGGCTTCGCTGGGCTGTTCACAGCTTTACACTTAAGCCAACAAAATTACTCCCATCCGATTATTTTAATTGAACAGCGCGATCGCTTCAGTTTCAAACCCTTATTATATGAACTGTTAAGCGGCGAACTCCACAGCGAGCAAGTTTATCCCCGATACAGAGAACTTTTAGCTGGTAGTAATGTCAACTTTGTACAGGATACACTTCTATCTATTGATCTACACCGACAGCAAGTTAGGTTAGCTTCTGGTGAAAATTTTAACTATAGTAACTTAGTGTTAGCACTGGGGAGCAAAACCACCTACTTTAATACTCCGGGTGCGGCAGAATGTGCGATGCCGTTGACATCTGGGGAACAAGCGATCGCACTCCGCAAACACTTGCGCCACAGACTACATCAAGCCATCCAAACTCAAGACATAGCTCGCCGTCGCTTACTGCTGACTGTTGCCATTATTGGAGCAGGGCCAGCTGGGATTGAACTGGCTTGTACCTTAGCCGATTTATTACCCATTTGGTACGACGAATTGGGCGGTGATGCTAGCGAAGTTCAGGTAGTCTTAGTCAACCGCAGCCGAGAAATTCTCAAAGGTGATGTTAATAGCCATTTACGTTGCACAGCCCAACGTGCGCTAAAAAATCGGGTGATTCCTGTAGATTTTTTATTTGATGCAGCTGTCACTCAAATTACAACCAACGGCGTAGAGTACAAACAAAACAAGCAAACAAAGGTTTTACCAGCCGGCACGATCGCTTGGACGGCTGGAACTGCTCCCCATCCTTTATTGATGGAGTTACCTGTCCCCAACAACCGAGGACGGCTACTGGTGACACCAACTTTACAACTTCCAGATTTCCCCGAAGTGTTGGCGGCGGGAGATTGTGCCACAGATAGCGACAATCCCCAACCACCTACAGCCCAAGTCGCCTATCAACAAGGAATTGCGATCGCGCAAAATCTCAAGCGCATGAGGGAAGGTAGACCCAGTATTCCTGTAGAAATCCAAATGCGCGGGACTTTGATGAAACTGGGACTAAATGAAAGTGTGGCGAACTTATTCAACAAAGTCCAAATCAAAGGACAAGCCGGTCATTTGATTCGCGAAGCAACATATCTACAACTCTTACCCAACTCTACCCATAATCGCAAAGTCACCACCGAATGGTTGACCGAAGAATTATTTCAGCGCGATCGCTCCATTACCCATATGCAACTCGGACAAACCCCGTTTCTGTCTGGAATTGCCACTACTGCGGCGGCACTAATTTTAGCTACCCCTCTCGTTTGGCGTGCTGCTCAACCTACCCAATTTCAACAAAACCTCAGTTGGTCAGGCATCCCAACATTACTAAATCACCTTACACCCCCTTCTCGATAAGTTCTCTTAATTTCTCTGCGTAAAAAAATCTTGATCTTTGGGAATTTAACTATGAAATACCTACTCAACCTCCGCACAGCTTTCATCGTCAATCGCGTCACAATGGGCGTTTTCTTTTTGATTTCCGGTATTGCCAATTACTTAAATTTCAGTGTTCCTAACGGTTTCTACCAAACAGTCCTAACTCAAAAACTGCAAATTATTGGCCCGGGAATTCCACCAGGATGGGAAGGGATAGGCTCTTTACCTGGGTTAATCGCTATTCCCTACGGTTGGTTACTACCTTTAGCCGAAATTGTGTTGGGTGCATTGTTTGCGCTTAACTATTGGGTGCGGTGGACAGGTTTATTGCTAATACTCATAACCTTTAGCATCATTTTGGCATTTGGTATTATCCCCGCCGGTACTTTGTTTCCCAATGGCGCAGAAAGTTTTAACAAGAACATCCTATTTATGACTTTGATTTGGATGTGCATTGCTTATGATGCTTACGAACAGAAAATGAGCCGTCGTCGCACTCAAGCATCGGCTGATTATAGTCTTACTCCATCGGTTGATGATATGTAAAACATCACACGGAAATATAGAAAGTATTACTGTCAACTAAACTCTGGAGAAGATGTTATGACTACTGCACACTACGATTTAATTATTATTGGTACTGGTGCGGGTGGTGGAACGCTGGCTTATAAGCTTGCTCCCACTGGGAAGCGGATTTTAATTCTGGAACGTGGTGCTTTTTTACCTCGTGAAAAAGCTAACTGGGATACGGTGGAAGTAGTACAGAAAGACCGTTATCACACTCATGAAGTTTGGTATGACCACAAGGGAAATTCTATTTATCCTGGTACGGGTTATTTTGTCGGTGGTAATACTAAAGTTTATGGTGGTGCGCTGTTTCGGTGGCGGGAACAAGATTTTGAGCAGGTAATTCATAAAGGGGGAATTTCACCGGAATGGCCACTGAAATACCGTGATTTTGCACCTTACTATACTGAAGCTGAGAAACTTTACGAAGTACATGGTAAGCGGGGTTTAGATCCCACTGAACCTGCTGCAATAGAAGATTATCCCTATCCGGCTATTCGTCACGAACGGCGTATTCAAGAGATTCATGACTCGCTCAAAGACGAAGGTTATCATCCGTTTTATCTCCCACTGGCGATTAAACTCAATGAAGTAAACCGTCATTTGAGTGCTTGTATTCGTTGCGATACTTGTGATGGTTTTCCTTGCTTAGTGGATGCAAAAGCTGATGCAGATGTGAATTGTGTGCGTCCAGCAGAACAGTATGATCATGTCACTCTGATGACTGAGGCTAAAGTAAAACGTCTACATACAAGTCCTTCTGGACGAGAAATTACGGCGGTGGAAGTTGAAATTGATGGGGAAATTCTTTTCTTTTCTAGTGATATTGTAGTCGTTTCTTGTGGGGCGATTAATTCAGCTGCTTTATTGTTGCGTTCAGCTAATGAGCAACATCCCAATGGCTTGGCAAATAGTTCTGATCAGGTGGGAAAGAACTTCATGAAGCATCAGAACGGAGCGATGATTGGGGTGAGTTCAAAATCAAATTTGACTACATTTCAAAAAACCTTAGCCATCAATGATTTTTACTGGGGTGATGAAGATTTTGATTATCCAATGGGTCATGTGCAGTTACTAGGTAAAGTAAATGCAGATATGATTGCCCAAGAATCACCATCAATTTTGGGATTATCGTTTAGGGAAAGACATACATTTGAGGCGATCGCTAATCACTCGGTAGACTGGTGGTTAACTGCGGAAGATTTGCCTGATCCCCATAATCGCGTCACACTCCGGGATGATTCTATTCAGTTGCACTACACCGAAAACAACACCGAAGCCTACAATCGTCTAGTCAATCGTTGGACACAGCTATTGAAGAAAATTGGTTGTGGTGAAAGAATTATTCCCGCCTCTTTCTATTTCCGCAAAAAACTACCGTTGCAAGGTGTCGCGCATCAGTGCGGTACTTGTCGTTTTGGTGAAGATGCTCAAACTTCTGTCTTAGATATTAATTGCCGCACCCATGACATCGATAATTTATATGTGGTTGATGGTAGTTTCTTTCGTTCCAGTGCTGCTGTTAACCCAACTTTGACAATAATTGCTAATGCTTTAAGAGTAGGTGAGCATTTAATTGAACGTATGGGTTAATGTGCATAAAAATATCCAGAATTGTAAGTGATCATCTGTTAAGTTTGGAAATTACACAGTCTGATTATTGACTGTTGACTGTTAACCGTCAGCAGTCAACAGGGTTAATTTTTTCATAAAATTATATTTGATTACTTTTCAGTATTTTTACTACAACAATATTTCTCTATCACATACTAAAAAGGTAGATACAGGCATAAATTAACAGTTATGAAAATCACTATAAATTTAACAGCATCTCTCAATGAAATTTGCCATATTTATTTACAAAATGGAATCATTTCTAGTCATGCACATTCATTAATTGTTAAATCTATTAATGAATTAATTTTATCAGGTATTGTTAAGCAAAGTTTAAAAGTAGGTGATATTGTTCCTAACTTTATTCTACCTAATGCTTTCGGTCAACCAATAGAATTACAAAATCTACTAGCTAGTGGTGCTGTCGTTATTTCCTTTTTTCGAGGTCATTGGTGTCCTTTGTGTAGCTTGGAACTAGAAGCACTCCAGCAAGCATTACCAGCAATCCAGACATTAGGAGCAGCACTAATTGCTATTTCACCTCAGACCCCCCACTATACTACATTAACTGTAGAGAAGCAAGAAATAACGTATGAAGTATTGAGCGATCGCCGCAATGATGTCGCGCGTCAGTTTGGGATTGTATTTCAAATCCCAGAGTATTTAAGACCAGTATTTCAAGAGCAAGGCCATGTCTTACCTAAATACAATGGAGATGAATCTTTTGAACTACCAATTCCAGCTACATTTGTAGTTTCTCAAGAGGGAAAAGTCGTGTATGCTTTTGTTGATCCAGATTATACTAAGCGGTTAGATCCAATTGAAATTGTGAGTATTCTGAGAAATATTTCTGTAGTCAGCACAAACTAGAATATTCATTTGACGTGATGTATATTACGAATAAATACTGTTATTGTATTCAGGAATAAAGACCGACAGGCGTTTAACGGTAATAATCATTCATCGTTAACCTGCTCCATTTCTGTTTCTTGATTTTGCGCCTCATACTCACCAAATTCCTGAATTAATTTAGCAACTAACCCTGTCCATCCTGTTTGATGACTTGCACCAATACCCGCTCCATTATCACCATGAAAATATTCATAGAATAAAATCAAATCTCGCCAATTGGGGTCTGTTTGAAACTTTTGTGTACCACCATAAGCAGGACGCTCACCAGCAGAATTTTTTAAGAAAATGCGAGTTAATCTTTGAGATAATTCTATTGCAACTTCCCAAAGTGTCATCATTTGACCAGAACCAGTAGGACATTCTACTTTAAAATCATCCCCTAAGTAGTAATAAAATTTTTGCAGTGATTCTATCAGTAAATAATTGACTGGAAACCAAATCGGCCCACGCCAGTTAGAATTACCCCCGAATAAACCACTACTAGATTCAGCAGGTTCATAATCTACACGAAATTGATTCCCGTTTACATTAAAAGTGTAGGGATGTTCAGCATGGAAGCGAGATAAAGCGCGAATACCATAGGGACTGAAAAACTCACTTTCATCTAGCATTTTTTGCAAAATACTTCTCAGCTTATCTCTGGAAACAATTGCTAGTAATCTTGTTGCACCTATACCTTTGGTTTCCATACAAGCTACATTTTGCCGCAAGTCAGGGCGATTTTGGATAAACCATTCTAACCGCTTTTTAAAACCGGGAAGCATTTTTAAAGTGTCTGGTTCAATTATTTCAATCGCAAATAGAGGTATTAATCCTACCATTGACCGCACTTTTAAAGTAATCTGTCTTTCCGGTAAATGCAGCACATCATAGTAAAAACCATCTGACTCATTCCACAAACTGGCTTCCATTTCGCCAATTTTATTCATCGCATCAGCTATGTACAGGAAATGCTCAAAGAATTTAGTAGCGATATCTTCATAAACTGGATTAGTCTTGGCTAATTCTAGCGCGATCGCTAACATATTTAAACAATACATTCCCATCCAACTTGTACCGTCCGATTGGTTAATATATCCGCCTGTAGGTAAAGCTGTACTCCTGTCAAATACACCAATATTATCTAATCCTAAAAATCCCCCTTGAAAGACGTTATTACCCTCAGCATCTTTGCGATTTACCCACCAAGTAAAATTGAGCATCAGCTTTTGAAATACTCGTTCTAAAAACTGTCTATCTGCTCTACCATAAATTTTCTGCTCAATCTTATAAATCTGCCAAGTTGCCCAAGCATGAACAGGGGGATTTACATCACCAAAAGCCCATTCATAGGCGGGAATTTGCCCATTGGGGTGCATATACCATTCCCGCGTTAAAACATCTAATTGGTACTTGGCAAAATCTGGGTCAATCATGGCCAAAGGAATGGTGTGAAATGCTAAATCCCAAGCTGCAAACCAGGGATATTCCCACTTATCTGGCATAGAAAGAATATCTTCATTATAGAGATGAAACCATTCTTTGTTTCTACCATTGCGGCGTTCTGGTGGTGGCGGTGGATTGTGGCGATCGCCTTTCAACCAATCCTCAACAATATAATGGTAAAATTGCTTACTCCACAACATCCCTGCAAAGGCTTGACGCTGCACATTCCGCATATCTTCACTAAGATTAAATGGCGTAATGCGTTGATAAAATTCCTCAGCTTCTTGCTGGCGTTGACTAAAAATTTGATCAAACTCTTGCCCAATTGGTTCAATTAAACTTCCTAAATCACAAAGTCGCAATTTGATAATTTTAGTTTCACCTGGGTTAACTGTTATCACATAATTAGCAGCCGCTTTTGTGCCAATTTTTTCAGAATTAACTGCGGATTTTTGATTATTTACAATATAGTCATTAATCCCATCTTTAACATAAGTAGACTCATGAGAGTAACCAAATAATCGCTGATAGTTAGTTTCATTTTCTGTAAATAAAACTTCTGTGGCTTGCTGACAATATAACCATCTTTTCCCTAAAGTTTCATGTAACGCTGTTATAGTCTGAAAACCATCACCTGATATTACTTCTTGTAAAACAGGTTTATTTTTGTCTCCATTCCAAGACCAAGTATTGCGAAACCAGAGAGTAGGTAATACATTGAGCGTCTTAGCTTCTGCACCCCGGTTAATGACCTTGATTTGAATCAAAATATCTTCAGCAGTATTTTTGGCATATTCGACAAACACATCAAAATATTTGTCATCATCAAATACACCTGTATCTAACAATTCAAATTCTGGTTTTTGACGATCGCGGTTTTGATTCTCTGCAACTAATTGGGAGTACGGAAAGGCTGTTTGAGGATATTTATACAACGCCTTCATGTAAGAATGAGTCGGGGTACTATCTAAATAAAAGTAACATTCCTTAACATCTTCGCCGTGATTACCTTCATTCCCTGTCAGCCCAAAAAACCGTTCTTTGAGGATAGCATCTTCACCATTCCATAGAGCGATCGCAAAACAAAGACGTTGATGATTATCAGAAATGCCAAAAATTCCATCTTCACCCCAACGGTAAGCGCGTGAACGAGCCTGATCATGGGTGAAATAATCCCAAGCAGTCCCATGAGAACTGTAATCTTCGCGCACCGTTCCCCACTGGCGATCGCTTAAATAAGGCCCCCATCTCCGCCAATGGGCTACGTGATGCGAAGCCTCTTGTAATCTAATTTCTTCTTGGGTTAGATTTGCCATCATAGCCTTGTACTTTTATTTATTTGCTATCTGGAGTATCCCGTTTTTACCCTAGGTGTAGCTGAAGTTTTAATTAAATTCACGAGAAAGATTAGTAAGTAAAAATCTAGAAGAAACTCAGGAAAAACTAATGTTAATTTTCCAACACTCCGCGTTTAAAGACCCTCAATTGCTAACCAAGCACGCAAAACCTCTGCAACAGTCCACGCTTGAGCAATACATCCCCGTGGAGTCATCGGCGCATCACCATCAAAAATTTCGCTGAGACTACCAATACCATGTGCAGTCAGATGATTTGCCATTGGTTCGAGAAATTGACGCGCCTGCTGAGGATTGTTGTAAACGCGTAGGTGAGCTTGAACAAACGCACCTAGTAACCAACCCCAAATAGTACCTTGGTGATAAGCTCCATCCCGTTGATACTGATTACCTCCATATCTTCCCTGATATGTTGGATGATCAGGAGAAAGCGATCGCAATCCATGCGAAGTTAACAGCATTCGCCCACAAGTTTCTACCACAGACATCTGTTGAGCAGGTGTGAGTGGACTTTCTGGTAAAGACACTGCAAAAATTTGGTTAGGACGCAACGATGAATCATCCCCATCAGGGCTATCTATCACGTCATAACAGTAACCTAGCCCATCATGCCAAAATCGAGAAAATCTTGCTAACACCCTATCTGCCATTGCCTGATATTCTTGATGTGGTTTACCAAGCTGTCGGGCAAATTTCGCCATAGTCCGTAAAGCATTATACCAAAGTGCGTTGACTTCAATGGGTTTACCGATGCGGGGTGTCACTACCCAGTCTCCCACTTTGGCATCCATCCAAGTTAATTGCACACCTACAACCCCTGCATAAAGTAAACCATCGGCGGGATCTAAATGAATGTTGTAGCGTGTACCGCGACAATGCCAATTAATAATATCCGCTAACACCGGAAAAAGTTCACCCAGCAAATGATCATCGTTTGTAGCACTGTAGTAAGCGCGGGCTGCTTCAAAGTACCACAGCGTAGCATCAACTGTATTGTATTCTGGTTGCTCCCCCGCATCAGGAAAGCGATTAGGTAACATTCCCTGATTTATATATTTGGCAAAGGTGCGGAGAATTGAGCGTGCAACCTCTGAGCGACCAGTGGCAATTGTCAAGCCTGGTAGACTAATCATGGTGTCTCGTCCCCAGTCACTAAACCAGTGATAACCAGCAATGATGGTTTTGCCGTTGGGTTCTTCTGGTAATGGACGATCTACAATAAACTGGTCAGCAGCTAATATTAGATGGTTAATCCAAGCTGGTAATTCTTGACTATCGAGAGGTTGATGAGCTTTAGCAATTTCTATTAACTTCTGTTCTTGAGTGCGGCGCAACTTTAGCGCGGTTTCTCCCTGCAAATCTGGTTGTTTGTCTGTGCTGGCGACAAAAGTAAAAGATTCTCCAGGATTGAGTGTCACTTCTATAGTAGCGGCGTGGAGGTGGTCTTCTTTATCACTCAGTCCGCGATAGCGTTCAACTGCCAAATCAAAGCCATAATACCAATTGTGGACAGGAGACACACTACCAAAGTCACTGAGGAGATAGAAAGGTGTAGCACTGGGATAAGCCGTAATAGAAATTCCCTTTTCAACTGTTTCTATAGACATTTGCCAGCTATTACTCTGGGTATCGCCGTGATAATCACGGTAGTTAACCATTGCTTTGAGTGTTAGCTGAAGCGGTTGGGTAGCGCGAGACAAAGTATATTGAACGTAGGTTGTATTAGCACCTTGCTGCATCCACACCCGTTTTTCTAACAAAGCATCAGCCACAGCAAATCGCCATACGGGGATTGTACCTTCCAAAGCAAACCGCTCAATATGTCGATAACCGTGGGGACTAACAATAGCATCAGCCCAGCGATTAGTATTTAAGGGATAAGAGCGAGTATCATACAGAACAGTTTCATCTAGTTTTGCCAGCAGTAAAGTACGACCTAAAGGCGGTTGCAAAGCTGCTACCAATAAACCGTGATAGCGACGGGTAAGTAAACCTGCTACTGTCCCAGAAGCATAACCACCAATCCCATTGGTAACTAACCACTCCCTTGATTCGGCTGTGTCGAGATTACCGCAAATTTCCCGCCCAAATTCCATACACATAAATCAACACTCTTGCTGGCGATCAATATATGGATTATCAGTGATGAATTCTATTGTGTGCTGAGAGTGAAATTAAGACTTAATGAGAATTAATTATACTGAGCGAATTAGGATTCAGGATAGGCGATCGCTAATTTTGCTTAAATAACTACCCTATTAGGGACTTCCAGATAAAAAAATATCCAAATTGTAGGGTGCGTCAGTGCGATAGAACCTAACTATACTCAGAAATTATTCATACTGACGCACCCTACCCAACTATCAATTGCGGATAATTTATTTTTTGGTGTTCCCTTAATCAGCCTGAGAGAGTTCTGGTCATAACTTTTACGATAAGTCCGATATCTTGATCAATGCGCGATCTACTGAAATGAGTAAGCATTTACAGCAAATGAGTAAGCAAACTGCGATTTACTTGCTAAATCTACTGAAATGAGTAAGCATTTACAGCAAATGAGTAAGCAAACTGCGATTTGCTTGCTAAATCTACTGAAATGAGCAAGCATTTACAGCAAATGAGTAAGCAAACTGCGATTTGCTTGCTAAATCTACTGAAATGAGCAAGCATTTACAGCAAATGAGTAAGCAAACGAGCATTTTGAGAAAGTCAAAAGGCATTTTGCTTATTAAGATTTATATTTGATAGACAAATTCTTTCTACCTACACTCATCATATTAGACAAAATTTTTTAACCTAGACTCATTCAAGAACATTCAAATCTGGTTAGAGTAACTCCAGTATTTTTCCATTCAGCCTTTTGGATCTAAACTATGAAAAATAGATATTCTTTTATTGGTGGTAAGCAAGGCACATGGCGAGTATTAGATGTGTGGGGTATTCTGGGAGTAAGTTTAGAACTTGTTGAAAGAATCAATGTGGTAAATGATGCTGTCACAAAATTACCATCAGATAGTTTGTGGACTTTACAAGGTTTTAGCAGCAACGTTCGCTATGCTGTGCGTGATGAAATAAATGTTCTTCAGGCAGTGCAACCTGTGTTAAATCGCTCGGAAGCTGTTTTAGCAGTGCTGATCCCCATTAAAAAATCTGCCCAGTGGTGGGAAATGCCACAAGATGAGAGGCGCGCTATTTTTGAGGAAGAATCTCATCACACAGCAAATGGTTTGGAGTATCTTCCAGGCGTTGCGCGTCGATTGCTTCACTGTCGTGATATTGAAGAACCATTCGATTTTCTCACCTGGTTTGAATTCGCACCGGAACACACCAAGGGTTTTGATGAATTGCTGTTGCGGATGCGCGCCAGCAAAGAATGGGAGTATGTGGAACGTGAGATTGAAATTCGTCTGGAGCGTGATGATATCAAGTAAAAAGTACATCATTATAAGTAAGTAGAATTATTTAATTAAACATAAACTAGACCTAACCCCCAACCCCTTCCCTACAAGGGAAGGGGAGAGGTTTGGAGAGAAGCTACAGCAGTCGCGTTACAATTTAGCTCAAAACGCAATTTTGTATGCTGACTGAACAAAACAAAGCTCTCGTACTCCAGTTCTACAAAGCCTTTGACGATCGCAAAATAGAACAAGCCTTGGATCTTCTAGCTACTGATTTTGTCGCTCATCAAGCGGGTGTACCTGAACCATTAGATAGGGAAGGGTTCAAGCAATTTGGGATGTCGTTTTATTTAGCTTTTAGCCAAGGTCAACACGTTTTTGATCAGGTGATTGTTTCTGACGATAAAGTTGTAACCTGCGGAACATTCACAGCAACGCATCTTGGAGCATTCCAAGGACTCCCGCCAACAGGTAAGCAAATCAGTTTGTCAATTATGCACATTGATCGAGTCGAGAACGGGAAAATTGTTGAGCATTGGGGTCAAGGCGATGCACTCGGACTGATGCAACAGTTAGGGATTGTTTTCTTCCCCGGTCTACAATTATTACCACATATCCTCAAAGGTGTAGTATTCAAACTGTTGAAGAAATCTGCGTAGAAGCGAAGTTTGCATACAACCCAAAAACAGTTATGAATAAATCTCCAGTAAACCAGCAGCCTGTAGCAAAATGGTTTCGATATTGTTTGTTGCTCACAGCAATTTTTAATCTGTTTGGCGCAATTAGATTTGCACCTCCAGTGTACTATCCGGTTGATGCTGTAATACTTCCAAAAGATGCAATATTTGTTCATTGGGTGATAGCATCATGGATTCTCATCTTAGGTGTGAGTTATGCTTGGCTAGGAATTAAAGCTAAAGCCGAGAATTTCTTTATTGCTGTAGCCGCAACTTTTAAAATTGCGATCGCCATATTATTTTTTGCATTTTGCTTTAGAGGTGACTTGCCATTGACGTTTTTATTTGGTGGTTTTGGTGATCTCTTCTTTGCTTTTGCTTTTATTTTCTGGCTGTTTCAAACTCAACAAAGAAGTAAAATCTACACAGACTAATAACCCTAATGCAGTTATCAAACTTCTAACAGTCACTAAAGAATCAGAAAAAGCAGTATGGCAAAATCCACCAAAACTTACTGGAATCCATTGATTGTAGAACATCGAGAAGAATGGCAAGCGATCGCAGGCTTAGAACAAATTGCTGAAGAATTGACCCTCAGCATAGATGAAGAAACTGGCGAATACACCCGTTTAACTCGTTTTCATCCCGGTGCTGATACCACTCCTTTTGGTGCAAAAAGTCATCCCTATCCTGAAGAGATTTTTGTCGTTAGTGGTCGTCTTTATGATCAAGCTTTTGATATGTGGTTAGAAAGCGGACATTATGCGAGTAGACCACCGGGTGAGATTCATGGCCCATTCAAAACTGATATTGGATGTGTTGTGCTAGAAATATCATTTCCTAATCGTATCGAGTAACAAGTGATTCTTACTACTTTATAAACTTCATTGCTACCCCATTCATACAATAACGTTTACCTGTAGGTGCGGGGCCGTCGTCGAATACATGACCCAGGTGTCCACCGCAACGACGACAATGCACTTCTACTCTGGTCATCAACAAAGATTTGTCTATAGATGTACCAATTGCTCTATCAATTGGCGCGTAAAAACTAGGCCAGCCAGTACCACTGTCAAATTTGGTTATAGATGTAAATAATGGTAAGTCACAAGCAGCACAGATATAAGTACCTTGTGCATATTGCTTATCGAGTGGACTAGTACCAGCACGTTCAGTTCCATGTTTCCGCAATACGCGAAACTGTTCTGGCGTTAAAATTTTGCGCCACTCTTCATCATTTTTCATGATTTCAAATTTATTGTTGGCGATCGCCATAACTTGTGACTTACCTGTTAAATAGCGTGATAAGCATACTGTGGCAACTGTTACTGTACCTGCTTGTAAAAAATATCGTTTTTTCATAATTTATTGGCAAATTTAGCTAGTTGTCTTACTAGCATGAACCTTGACCCTGAATTAGCCCTGATAAAATTATTAAAATTCTCTAAGAATAATGGTGATAGGAAACAGAGAACAAATAATTATGAGGTGTACTGAATTGCTCTGAGACTAAGAACCAGGTAAGCGATCGCTCAATAGCCATTGCGTCTTATTCGCTTCTAAATGACGATAGCCACAGCGAAAAATACAACGTTTATTATTGTGGTGATGTAGTTTAGCGCAGCGAACAGCACGTTTACCTTTCAGCATCACATAAATTTCTGCGGCTGAGAGCATCCCCAGAAGTGGTGCAGTAAAATAAACCCAAATAGCTGTCCAATTGTGAGCGGAAATTGCTGATGCTAGAGTACGGGCTGGATTCATGCTCATCCCTGACAAGGGGGCTTCTATAGTAATGTAGATTGCAATGAGTATCCCTGCAAATATCCCCGTAAATGGGGCAATTTTGGGAGTATTGGAGACAAATAAAATCATCAGCATCACCCCAAAAGAAATAATTATTTCAGCTAAAAAGGCGATACCTGTACCCCCCACACCAGGAATTGTAATAATGTAATTGACAGAGGGATGGGTAATTGCATTTCCCAATAGTGCGATCGCTAACAGTAATCCCATCAATCCACCTAAAAATTGCGCCAGGATATAAAAAATCGCATCCCACAGCTGAATTTTGCCGAGGCGAAAGAAAGTAAATGTGACAACTGGATTGATATGTGCGCCGGATTGCTTACCCCAAGGAGAGTAGATGATCGCGATCGCAATTAACCCCATAGCCACCCCGATGATCAAGCGGCGTAAAATTGTTTCGTGAATAGTTTGTCTGATCACTGAATCTGGATGTTCTAACACCGCAGTCACTACCGCCGCCAAAATCATAAAAATACCCAAACCCGCAGCTTCCATCAAATATTCAGGATAGTGTTTCCGTAGTGCCTGCAACATCATAATTTTGGATTTTAGATTTTGGATTTTAGACCTTGGATTAATCCATCACAAAAATCCTTTTTGGTATAGTTTTTACTTACTGTTCTTGATAATTCCAAAGTAATCCTCCATCCACAAAAAAGGTACTACCTGTTATATAGTCAGCATCAGCAGAAGCGAGAAAAGTCACTAAGGAAGCTACATCTTGCGGTTTACCTAAGCGACTCAGAGGGATATTTTGTAATAATGCCCCCAACTTTTCTGGATCATTCAACAACTTAGTATTAATCGGCGTTTCTATTGCTCCTGGCGCAACATTATTAATAGTTATTCCCAGCGCACCCAACTCAACTGACAAATTACGAGTGAACATTTTTATTCCCCCTTTACTAGCACAATAAGCTGTAAAATTAGGAAATGGTAATTCTTCATGCACCGAACTAATATTAATAATTTTCCCAGTTCTTTGAGTAGCAATTAAATGTTGGACAAAGCTTTGAGTAGCGAAGAAAACACCTTTTAAATTAACATTCATCACAGCATCATAATCTGCTTCCGTGACTTCCCAAAAAGGTGCGTGTCTTTCAATGCCAGCATTATTTACCAAAATATCTAATTTGCCAAAATGGTGAATACTTTCTGCAATTAATTGACGCACTTCCTCAACACTACCCAAGTCAGCTTGTACGGTGTAACCATGAGATTTAGGACATTGAGCCATGTGACACTTACCATCAAAAGCATTTACCTTGGCTAAAGTTTCCTCTGCTCCCTCTGGATGAGAGCGATAGTTAATCACAACATCTGCTCCAGCTTGGGCAAGATGTAAAACAATTCCTTGTCCAATGCCTTGACTGCTACCTGTAACCAAAGCAACTTTACCTTGTAAATTCATGATTTTCTCTTGATTAATTTTTAACTTCTTAAAGTAGCAGCCCCAAAAGTAGCATTAAACCTGCGACACCAAATAGCAACAGATTTATAATCGGCCAAGTTAATTTTTTGAGGAATGAGATAACGTTGTTTGCCTCTAAATTTTCGTAACGGGGCTATGACAATATAATCTCCTCTTCTTAAAGGATAAGCTGGCGGACGAGTTGCACCAATGACATTATGAGAACGGTGTAAAACTATAACTAGGTCTGGGCCTGATGTAGAAGTTTTAAATGACTGCTCAAGCTCAATAAATGATTTGCCATCTTGGGTAATAATGTTGACTGTTCCTTGAGTTGTGTGTTCTCCAGAAACAAATGTGCCAGACTTGATATTATTTTTCGCTGAAGATTTAGCAGGCTGTGGGGAAGACTGCATTTGAGTTAATAGTATGGAAGTATTGGCATTTGCACTAACAAAATTTGTGAGCAACTGTTTATTTGATAATTCTTGGACACAACCACCCATAAACAGAGAAACTAGACTTAATCCGAGCAAATATTTCAATTGCATAAAAAATTCTCCTGAATGTAACAACCATTCGTTTCAATTGGCATCTCAACCTGAAATTAATTATTATTTAGATAATTAGTTAATAAATTATGAGCATCTAAGAAATTGCATCGATAAAGCTGATTTTTTGTTTAGAAAATTATGAAAATTTTCTCAGCAAAATTTAAGCCTATCTCCGTTATGCTTCTAGAGGATTTGGATCAGTTATGTGAGAGCTAAGAAGAATTGTTCCGAATGGCTAGGGCAGGTGATTGCTGAGATTGTAGCCAAGGAAGAAGCTTTAGCTTCCCAGGAGGATTTCCCCTGGCTGGGCAATCAACCTAATCTTTCTCAGGATGCCAGATTTATGCACAATTTGCTGAATATACCCTACTGCATCCATATTTTTGGGCTATTCTTGTAGACTAGATTAGTCCAGCATCAATCTCAAATTGGCATGACTCAGGGGCAAAAAACTGCAATTGAAGGTATCTATGAAGTCTGTATTGGTGTTCCCGATGCAATTTTTGCGATTCAATACTGGGAACAATTTGGCTATCGTATCGGCCAAATGGGTGAACTATCTCCTAGTGCAGCTGATCAATTGTATGGGGTAAATTCAGGTTTACGCTCGATTCGCCTTTACCACCAAAATGCAGATCATGGTTTAATTAGGTTGATGGTGTGGCAAAATCCCACAAATCCAGGGTTGAGTTTAGCTTCAATGAAAATTAAGGGCAATCGTTGGGCTACTAGTTTAACTGGTGATGTTTTAACCATTTTAAATCATGCAGAGGAAGCAAAAGCCGCAGGTCAGTCTATCCGCTATACTCCCCCTTACTGGGAAATAATTTACCAAAAAGAGCAAAAAAATCGTCCTTTTATCGATCCTGTGGTTGGGGTGCGCGAAATGTTGTTATTGCAACCATTGACTCGACAGGTTTTGTTTCAAAGGTTTGGCTATACTATCCCTAATTACGGTGAAATTAACCACGACTGCGCTTTTGGGACTAGCCAGTTTACCCACATGGGGATTATTGTTCAGGATGACAGCAAAGAAAGCCTGAAATTTTACGAAGAAGTTTTGGGTTTGCTGCGGGTGCGTGATGATGTGGAAACTAGCTATGAATCTTCTCTAGCGGGGAGAGATATTTTTGATTTACAACCAGGGGAAAAGTTTATTGTCACTACCTTTGATGATCCCCGTTCCTCTAAGTCTGACATGATGGCGGCGCGGAGTGGGAGGTTGTATGTGATTCGGTTTCCCAATGCAATGAATTTAGAGTCAAGGTTTGAAGCAGCACAACCCGGTTGTTTGGGGATGTCACTCTATACTTACCGGGTGCGAGGAATAGAAACATATTGCGATCGCATCCAGGCTAGCCATGTGCCACAATTTACTAATATTGTCGAAAATGAGTTTAGAGAGAAAAGTTTCTCGTTTATTGCGCCGGATGGGTACTTCTGGAATTTAGTGGAAGGCTAAATTAAGTCAAAAATGTCGAAAAAATCGCTAGTCTTAATTTTACTGGCTGTAATGTCTGCATTACTAGTGGCGATCGCATCTACATCCATCAGCATTTATTTCTATGGAAGTACTACCCAGAATCTCAAAGCAGATGCAGCGATTATTTTGGGTGCAGCTGTCTGGGGAAAAGAACCTTCACCAGTCTTTCGAGAACGCATTAACCACGCCGTTGACTTATATAAAAATGGCGATGTGAAGCAGATGATTTTTACTGGTGGTATTGGGGACAAGGATGAACCCGCCGAAGCTATAGTTGGTAAAAACTATGCGATTCAGCAAGGGGTAAAAACAGCCGATATTCTCACTGAAACTCAGTCGCGCACAACTCACCAAAACCTCAAAAATGCTGGGGAAATTGCATCTCTTCACCAATTAACTAAGTGTCTCATTGTGAGTGACCCTTTGCATCTCAAACGAGCTGTATGGATGGCGCGAGATTTAGGTATGGATGCTTATCCGTCGCCTACGCCTACTACCCGCTATCGTAGTTTGCAAAGCCAAATACCTTTTTTAATGCGCGAAACCTATTTTTATTTTGTCTACCTGATATTTAAAATTTAGTCACCGTTAGCTTCAAACCAGAATCGAGGCGAGGTACTTTGAGATAATCTACTGGTTCAGTACGTTGCGGAATTTGCTTACTTGCTGATTCTTGACATTTTTTTAAGACAGCATCAGGATTTTCCAGAAATTCTAGTGGGTTGATGTTTTTACATCCTGTTTCTTGTACCACTGTCAGAGAACTGGCGGTATCTTGAAGATTATTGGTTTGGTTAATGGGATTGTTCCACTGACTATTGATGGTGACTGGTTCTGTCAACAAAGCCGCAGCCTCATGACGTTCGCCGATGATTTCGAGGGAATTTTCTTGGTTAGCATAGGCAGTTTGGCTAACTGCGATCGCACCCATTATCAAAACTAAACTTATATAAAAGTATTTCATTAAAAACCTCAGTTATCTAGAATTAAAAAATACGAATTCTAAATTTGTATCAAGTACAGTTCTAGCAAAAATATTTCAATAAGTCTATGGTGTTAACTAAACTCAATTGTCTCTAATTTTGCTGCATAAATTAAATCACAATACTAAATCATTGGTGAGAGCCTATAACCCCAGTTTATCTGAAGAATCGGGGTTCTAAAACAAATTAAATCTGTAAGCTTTTCCTAAGGTAGAACCAAGTCTGTAATTAAAGCTGCATGGTCAGAATTAGCATTACCTCCAATATAAGTTCTAGCAACTTGGAAATGTTTACTAACAAAACAGTGGTCAATGGGAATATTCATCAGTGGAATCAACCAATGGGCGAAGTTTACATGAGTTGCAGGTCTAGGCCAGCTAGGTAAAATCCCGAAACCTAAGCGGGTATTATGTAACTTAGTTTTATTAACAAACCTCCGATAATAAGGCGACCACGGCGTTAAATTAAAATCTCCGGCTAAAATCAATGGCTGATTTAATCCTTGAATATATTCCGTTATTGCTGCTAATTGCAGATTACGACTGCGAAAAGTGGCTGGCTTTACAGGCACGAGTGGATGAGTTCCTATAAAAGTAATCGGTCGTTTATTTATTTCTAAAGTTGCAACTAGGTTATGCTTGGCTTTTTTGTTGAAATTATCTGCTCTCGCATCTTGAATAGGAAACCGACTAAAAAGAGCTATTCCACCACCAGAGCTTCTAAAAGCATAAGGCAAATTTGGTTTTAATTGAGATTGAATTATTTCAAAAGAAGTTTGATTAATTTCCAGCAATAATGCTACATCAGGTTGATTATCTGCTACTAAATCGACAATTTTATTGTGTTCATTATTTTGGGTATTGATATTAAAAGATAAAATCCGTATAGTTTTAGCTGCATTACCAGCTACTTGTTGAGTATGGGATAGATACCAAGGCAACACCTCAACTAAATTTAGTCCTAGCAATAATACAGCAGTGAAAAATAGTATTTTGTGCTTTATATATCTTATTCTCCAAAGAATAAATAAAAGAATACTCACTAGCAATGATATAATCAGATACTGGTAGCGGAAATGAGTGACTAATTCTAGCGGCCAAGACCAGGCAATGTAAGTAAATAATGATAATAATCCTAAGACAGATAAAGTAGCGATCGCCACAATTAAAGTTAGTCGTTGCCACATAAAATTAATTCACGTAAGTATCACCAATTAACATCAAGCACACTTACCTGTTTTTCGGATGAGCATACCATCATTTAAATCAATGAAAGCCCTACCGGAAGGTGGCAAAAAGTAGTTGAATAAGTACCAGTAACTAACCTAAAAATTTTGCTCATGAGAATTTGGGCTGCGACAGTTGTACTCACTTCTTCTTTGGTAATCTCTGGGGTTCTTCATCCCTCAGTTTTCGCCAACAATGCTAAGACACCTTCTCAGTCAACATCTCAGTCCCAGTCGAACAAAGCACAACAAATTAACGTTCGTAAAGCTGAGTTTGGCATCGCTAAAATTGACTCTGAAGGGATATTGAACTTTACTCCCTCAACTAAAGTACCGCTAGCAGAAGGTAACAAATACGGCTGGCGAATTCAACTGCAAAATATTCAGGGTGAAGTCAGATGGCGGGAAGTCATACGATTACCAAAGCCTCCAGAAACCTGGGCTACAGATAACGGCGAAAACTTCACATTATCACCAGATGGAGTTGAAGCTATTTCCAATCGCACACAGTTAGCTAAGGATGGTGTGATTGAGAATTTTTGGACGATCGCACCCGGTGATCCTCCAGGTAAGCATACAATACACGTATATGTTGATGACCGTCTCGTCGGTAATTTTGAATTTGAACTTTTACCTAAAGGGGGACAAGAGCAGAAGAATACAAGGTAAACTTCTGTTAAGTATTAAGCAACTTTAACATAACCCTCAGATTGTTACAAAATTTCAGAAACCCAGTTTTAAAAAACCGGGTTTCTTGAGTTTCAAGTAATAATTCACAACTGTCATAACAGTTACTTGCAGAGTATCTTGGAGATAGAGGTTTGATATTTGTGGAGTAGCGATCGTGAATACAGAAGAATTTCTGCGATTGATGGCAAAACAGCGTCCCTGTCCCCAAACACTACCAAAAGCACTGCAAGCCTTGTGGCATGACAAACAAGGTGATTGGAATCAAGCCCATGATATTGTGCAGGATGCTCGTGATGCTGATAGTGCTTGGGTTCATGCTTACCTACACCGCAAAGAAGGCGATTTGAATAATGCCCATTACTGGTATCAACGCAGTAGTCAGCCAGCATTTAGCGGGGATATCAACCAAGAATGGGAACAGATAACTTCTTTATTATTGAAGAAGGTAAATACAACAAATGGATGCTGAGGAAATCAAACGGCGATATCAAGCAGGGGAGAGATATTTCTCCGCCGCCAACTTAATTAAAGTTAAGTTAATTGCTGCCTATTTGCCTGGGATCAATTTATGGGGAGCAGATTTAACTGGTGCTAACCTAGCTAGAGCAAAAATGTGGGGAGCAGACTTAAGCAGAGCAAATCTAGCCAATGCCAACTTGACTAGAGCAAATTTGTGCGGCGTCAAACTAAATGAGGCCAATCTGCGGGGAACTAAACTTAATTTTACTAAGTTGTATGGAGCAGATTTAACTGGTGCTTATTATGATGAAACCACCCGCTTTTCTAGAGGCTTTGATCCTGTTAGTAAAAATATGCGGAAGTTTTGACTTAGCCACAAGTGTGGTTATTTAATTTTTCTATTCATCTGTGTCTGCGAACAAAGATTCTAAATCTCGATAACCATTCACAACATGAACCACAGTAATTCCGCTCTCTTGAGGGTAGTAAAATATAATGTAATCATCCACAACAAAACCGCGCAAATTTGCTGTAAGCCTGCCATAACTTTTTCCCATATTGGGAAAATCAGCTAGTAATTTACATTTCTGACGAATGTCATCAAAAAGCTTACTGGCTGCTTTTGGGTTGTGACGAGCAACATATTCACAAATTTCATCTAAATCTTGAATTGCTATATCTGAAAAGGAATAACTACTCATTCTTTAGAGTCTTCAGTAATTTGACGAATTTTTTCTTGTAATCTGGCAAAGACAAGCTCACCATCGGTTACTTTACCTGTAGCAATTTGTTCAGTACCTAGAGAAATTTCTTCTCGTAATTTTTTAATTTTCTGTTCTCTTTCTTGTAGTAGCTTAAAAGCTTCATTGACGACATCATCTGCACTAGCAAATCTACCACTTGCAAGCTGTGCTTGAATAAATTGCTCTAGTTCTGGTGTAATTTGGATGTACATACTGTTTACCTCTAGATAACTAGCACTCTACTTTTATCCATTTTTCAGCAACCTCACCACCCATCAGGCATAGTTAATTCAAGATTCTTCGGCGGCGGGTAGTGGGAATATTTCGCCAGATAGATATGCTGGAAAGTGCTTTTGGAAGTATAACCAAGATGTCATATCTTCACCATCATTCAGAGCTTTTGGAGCTTGCTTATATAAAGGTATGCGATGATTAATTTCATCTTGGAGTAACTGAGGCAATTCGGTTAAACCCTTGACTTTACTACCAAATGCACTATATATCAGATAACCGGGGCGATCGCTCATTTTCATCCAAGGCAACCATTGACCAATCCTATCCCAACTTAGCCGCAATTGTGACACTGAAGTTAATTCTGAGTTAAATAAATCTGCGGTTGGTACTGTGAGTTTAAATAATTCTGCGGCTTGATAAGTTTGATAGGGGCTATATTCAGCTAATTTTGGATCGTCTGCTAAAGGGTTGGGATATGTAGGGAAAATGTCAAACACAAAAGTTGTGTTTTCTCCTTCTAATTGGGCGGGAAATTTGCCTTTAAAACAGCCCTGTACAGGATTATTTGCTACATGAATTACTGGGACTATTTCACCTGTCCAGGGATTTTCCCATTTGCGTAAAATTTCCTCTGTTTCTGGATTTAAATAATAGGTTAGTTCCCTAGAAGTAAAATCCCAGCTACCTACTTCTTGTGGAATGCACCTACTCACACTCAAACCCAAAATTTTAAACAGCAGTTTTCTTTTCTGTCCAGGAATAAAAGCGTAAATTTTGCCTGTCCAGGTAAGAAAAGTTGATTCAGTTGAGTCAAGAGAAGAACGAGTTTTTACCCAATATTGAGCATCTAATTCTTGAGTTTGGAAAACCATATATAAAATCCTTAAATAATTCGTAATTCGTAATTAGTCAATAGTTACTCTCCCCTATCACCTGTCCCCTGTCACCTGTCCCCTATCACCTGTCCCCTGTCCCCTGTCACCTATCACCTGTCCCCTATCACCTGTCCCCTAAACCCCTACACCCTTTTGACTATCAAGGCGACGAAATAAAAATAACCACAGGGGTAAAGAACTGTTAATGGCGATGAGCCGCACCAAATGACCTGTTGTCACAATTTCTACATTATGATCTAATGCCAGTGAAACCAAGATCATTTCTGCTGCTCCCCCTGGTGCGGTGACTAATAAACAAGTCAACCAGTCCCATGAGGTTAATTCCATTGCTAGTATAGTCGCGATCGCACCAGCAATTAAAGTCATAACTACAGACATTAAAGCGTAACCTATAGCTCTTTTGCCAAAGGTGGGTTTTTCTCCCCAATATTCGCCAATGGTGATTCCCAGCAGTGTTTGACCAATAATATTAATCAATTGTGGTGGGTTGAAATTAATATCACTGACAAATGGCAACCAACCTAACACAGAATTAAATGTGAGTCCTAATAGTAATGCACCAAAAAAATCCCCCGCAGGTAGCTTGAAAATAGCAACAACATAAACTACGAGTGCGGTGATTGGCAATGCTAATGCTAATAATTCTAATTGTGATAGATCAAAATTCAGCCAAGCACTATTAGCTGATAGGGTTGGTAAATTCCAGTCATTCCCAACTGCTGTTCTCGCAATTAAGGGAATCAGTAAAACTACAGAGGTGGCGCGAATAGCCTGCACCATTGCTACCAATGTAACATTTTTATCATAATCAGCTGCGATCGCTGACATCACCCCCACACCCCCAGGAACTGTAGCTAGCATTGCGGTTAAAAGATTGGTTTTACTCAAGCGCGAGTAGATATAGCCAATACAGCCACCACACAACAGTAAAAATAGGGTCAACAACATAAATATGGGAATTCCAGCCGCTAGGCTAGTTAAATCACTATTAGCATTGGTAGCACCAACTGTCAGTCCTACTAACGCCATCCCAACTTTTCTCGCCATCCGATTCGGGCGGGGAGAATACTGATAAAATATGCGACAGCATTGCAAAATCACTGTACCCGCAGCAATACCGCCAAATATCCACGAAATTCCGCCAAAGTGTAACTTTGTTAATGCTACAGCTAGGGGAAAGGACAACAGCATTTCCAAGGTAAGGACTATGAGTTGTTTCCCTATTAGCTGTGGTTTGGCAACTCCAATCTGTTGATTAATGGTTTCCTCTAGAGTGGAAACAGGACTTACACTTTGATTCATCTATACGCGGGTTGAAATTAATTTAACTATATAAATAATTAAAGGTTCGTAGTAAGGACTAAAGTCCTTACTACGAACTCAAACACAATAATTTTACATTAATCAACATAGTTAGGTTTATGCAGCAAGCTCTACTTAGACATTGACCAAATTTAAACAATTATCAGTTAGTTGATAACTGATAACTGTTCACTGATTCAATCCTCGTCTAAGGCTGGAAATGCTTCTTCAAACTTCCATAATTCATCTTTATTGTTGAGAAACCATGTTCTAGTCACTGGTGTCAATTGTTCCCAAATAATATCACCGGGAATATGAGGAGAGGCATAGCGATATTTTTGCCCAAGTAATTGTAAATTCTCCGCTACTTCATCGGGAATACCAAATTCTTGCCAATCAACTTGTATGTATCTACCTGCAACCCCAGATGTAGGGTCAAACACTAATTGTGCGGTTCTGATTAAGTCAGCAAAGTGTGTTGCTTTAAGTGATTCTTCATGCTTGTGAGACATATTCGCTGGAGTAATAAAAGGTGTGTGAAGTTTGAATTTACTACCAGAGATTTTGCTTCCAATACTCTTATTTTAGCGCACCAGTAACTGCGATGGGTTAGGAGATGATGAGTAACATAACTATGGAATTAATTTGAGACGTTGATTTTTATTAATTATGTCAACTGTTTAGCAAATTGCCAGGGATAATTCAAATATATATTTGAGATGATTTTATCGTCATCCTCAATCATTCATGAGAGCAGATAACCCCGGTTAATCAAAGAAACATGGGTGATGAGTTCTTGCAGCGTCTAAGTTTTTTTCTTAAGAATAGTTTTAGAGGTGATCAAAATGATGGGAATATTTTGGTTGACTGTTATTGGGATAGTTTGGCTATTTGGTTTCACTTTGTTAGCAGAAATGTGGTTCTATGAAGAAGAACAGGAGTTAGAAAATAGGGAGTTGTGAGTGAGGAGAAGGAAAAGAGATTGTTATATGAGTAATTGGGGTATGGGTAATCTCAAGAGAGTAATTGTGCTATTATTTGGGCTGGATTCCAATAAGCGCGAGTTGTTTGAATCTTACCTTCGGTGTTGACTTCAAAAATAGTAATTCCCTCAAATTTGACTGATTTACCACTTTTGCTAACTCCTGTGATTGTCCATTTGACGGCTGCTTCGTTGCTAGCAATGAAGATATGTTCAGTTGTTGGTTCTAATTGTGCAAATACAGCTTGCAACTGTCCGATAAATTCGCGATATCCTTCATGAACTTTTGTAGGTGGTTCACCTACCGGATCGTGACTTATAGCATCTTCAGCAAAGTTATCAACCCAACCTTCTGGGTTCATGGCTGCAATGTTAGCAAAGTAAGCAGCAACGGCTTTTTCAATAATTTCGTTTGACATAATTTGGTTTGATCACTTTTCAATAGTTTCTACCAAAACGGTGACGGCAGCGATCGCCACTAACATTTCGTCATTTTTGTCATTCAGAGAAGCAATAGCGCGTCCTTGTACTACCATACCCCCAGATTCTACAGTCAGGCTTTTGCGTCCAAAGGGTAATACAGCTAAGACTTCGGCTTCTCTGACTTGTTCGGGATAAGGTACTGCTACCTGGACTTCCACAATCATCTCATTCGGGTCATTTAAACCAGCAACTTCCCATACACCCAGTAAAGCATTGTGGGCGATCGCATTGCGAACAGCTCTTGCTGCGGCTACTGTCGGTTCTTGTCCATGTTGATCTACACCCATCCCCATCTCAATAATTAAGCGTTTACGAGCCACAGTTAACTCCCAAAATCTTCACTTTGAACTATAGATAGGAGTAGTCTATTTCAATCTGATGATTTTCTAACTACGAATTATTATGCGCGATCTCACTCACACTAATATCTCTACTGAGTTACAACAAGCCACCGCCGACTTACATCAAGTTAACCCTGGGGTGGGACTACTGCGTTTTAGTCTCATTGGCTTGGTATTTCTTAGTTGTGTGGCTTTGGCTTGGTTGACGCAGAACAATATTGTGTTTGTGAGTGCAACAATCATAGTGGGAATTTCCTATTCTTTTTGGCTAGTTTGTACCCATGATATGAGTCATTGCACTTTGACAGGGTGGACTTGGTTTGATAAGGTAATACCTCGATTGATTAGCTGGCCGATGTTGTGGCCTTATAGTCTCTATGCAGAGTTACACGCCTTACATCATGGTTGGAATGGCAGCGATTTGAGAGATCCCGAACGGGTACAATGGACTTGGCAAGAATACCAACAAGCACACCCGCTTTTACAATGGTATGTTCGCCATCAGTGGGGTTGTGATATTTTCCTCCTCGGCGGAATTGGGTTGATTATTAAAACTTTTATGATGGCTGTGCGCTTGCAGAATTTAAGTTCGCGGATGCGTCGCCAATTAATGTTAGATGTCTCAGGGATGCTGGTTATACAAAGTGTTTTGCTGACTATTGTGATTTTGTATGGGGAGTTGCTGCGCTACATCTTATTTTGGGTGATTATGGAACGGGTGATTGGAATCATCATGCAGACACGCGATCATTTGGAACACTACGCACTGTGGGGGAAGTCTACCAATCATCAGTTAACTCAGCTTTATACTTCTCGCAATTTGAGAACTATTCCCCTCTTGGGATGGTTAATGGGTGGTTTAAATTATCATGCAGTACATCATGCTTTTCCGGGGATTCCTTTTAATCAACTCCCAGCAGCATTTGATCGCGTTCAAGGGGTGTTAGCAAAACATCATCTTCCCCCGATACAATTAGATCCTGGTTATATTAAATCAACTTTTGAATTGAGCAATCATCCTTCCTTGATTGGAGAAGCGACTACATCGAGGATAGTTGGCGATGGCGTACCCGCCCGCCGGAGGCGATCGCATGATGCTAATTTGATCAATCTCTAGTCATTGGTGACAATTTAGTTTTGACGTTTCGTAGTAAGGATTTTAGTCCTGATTTTTCTAAGGACTGAAGTCCTTACTACAAACTTTAAGCAATCGGTTCAAACACCATCTGGGGAATTAATACACCCTCTTGTAATTCCCCAATACCCAAAAAACGGGTTTCTGTTTCGTAAACTCGCACGTTACCAGCAATCTCTGGATTGAGGGTAATACGCTGTCCCTGACACCATTTTTGTGCAGAAATACTGGGTAAAGTCACAGATGGTAAGTGTTGTAAGACTGCATCTGGGGGGATGGGTTGAAATGTCCCGGCTTGTAGTTGGTTTTCTAAGTCAGCTAAGGTGAGACTAGCTGCTAAATTAAAGCTACTGCTTTGGGTACGTGTTAAAGCGGCGAGAGTTCCACCAGTATTTAACACTGTACCTAAATCACGCGCGATCGCCCGAATATATGTCCCCCCACCACAGGCTATCTCTACATCCAATTCTGGAAACTCCCCGGCTCGCCAATCTAAAATTTCCGTACTATAAATTTCTACTATCCGCGAGGGAACTTCTACTGTTTCCCCTTGACGCGCTAAATCGTACAGGCGTTTCCCTTCTACTTGAATCGCGCTGTAAATTGGGGGTATTTGCTCGATTTTGCCTGTAAATTTTGCCAGTGCGGTTTTTATCTGTGCTAAATCTAATTCTCCACAGGGTTGGGAAGTGATGATTTCACCTTGCAAATCATCCGTTGTAGTCCTCACCCCTAAACGGATGGTGGCTTTATAAGCTTTGTCACTGGGAAGATATTGTAATAATCTTGTTGCTTTACCAACTGCAATTGGTAGCACACCAGTAGCTGCTGGATCTAAAGTTCCCGCGTGTCCTACACGTTTGAGCTTTAATAATTTTCGTACCCGCGCCACGCAATCATGAGAAGTCCAGCCAAATGGCTTGTTTAAATTAATAAAACCTTGCACTGTGAAATTTGGTAGTTTGCCGATCAGCCACAATTTTAACGTGAGTTGGACAAACCTCCGCCCTTCAGGCTAATACGGTTGGGAGGTAGCACAGAAAAATGTAGCAGCAGGCGATCGCTATAGCGATGTGAGTACCGCCAACCGCTAGGTATAATTAATGCTATAGACATCTGGTGCAAAATTCGTAGAGACTTAACATTGCTACATCTCTACGAATTTTTATGTTGGGGAATTATCTGATCTGAACCGTATTGATAATTATTTGACTTCTTCCGGTGCAAAAGCCTTGATTTTACCCTTTTTGACCGCCACCACTACATCATAAGTTGCACAATAAGAGATAGTGACATTATTAGCCTTATTGTAAAGATTAACTACCATACCTGCGCCACCAGGTTGAACTCCGATTGGTTCTAAGTCGCCAAAGAAAAAGCGACGCAACTGATCACCACTACCAAATTGACCCTTATTTTTCATAAGTAAGTCAATTTTTTGCTGTACAGTCAAACCTGTAGCATCTTTCATTTCCGCAGCTGATGCTTGAACCCAAGTAGGGTTAATAGCTTGTAGTGGAATATCAAAGACTGTTAACATACCAGCTAAAGCCACACTTGTCAGTAAAGATGGTGCAAGTTTCATTTGTAACTCCAGTTTTTGTTGATCTCAGCGATTACAGCATCTCACCAACTACTGAAGTCCACCTGAACGCCAACTAGAAATTACCTGAATTTACTTCTCCACAAAATTCAGTCGTTACTCAGTGTTTTCTCAGAAAAATATGGTTTTAAGTGCATCATAAAAGCTGAAAATAGTTAATGGTATTTAGTGGGAGTAGTATAACTGTGACCAAACCGAGAAGAAAAAATAGTTTCATAAACCAAATTCCTGGTCAAATTTATCTATGGTTTGCAGTTCTGATTTTTGGCGCATCAAGTGCAATTACTCGCAAATTGACCGAAATTGGTGCAGAAAACTTCTTAGGTGGTCGTAACCCAATTTCCTTGTGTAACGTTTTATTTGTCGGAAATCTCTGTGCCTTAACTTTGATGATCTTCATTTATGGGCGACAGTGGAATAAAACAGCTTTGCAGAAACTTACTCAAAAAGAATGGTTTCACCTGACAATTGTTGCCATTTTATCAGGAGCTTTAGCCCCTGGCTTAATTTTTCAATCCCTGGCGTTAACTAATGTTAACAATGTAATTTTGGTAGGACGGATAGAACTTCCCTTGAGTTTAGCGTTATCTATTTTACTGTTGAAAGAACGGGTAAATATCTGGGAAATTGTCGGCGCGATCGCAGCTTTTATTGGGGTTATTTTAACTGTGATTCTTCAGCCTCAAACGGGTAATATCATGATGAATATGGGAGGTTTGAATATTGGTGTGGGGGAATTTTTAGCAGCCACAGGAGCAATATTTTTAGCCTTTGCTACTATTCTTAGCAAACAACAACTCGCTCATATACCTTTGGGGATTTATAGTATCTTTCGTACTGCCTTAGGCACTATCGTATTTTTCATCTTTGCTATAGTGCTTTATGGTAGTGAGCATTTTATGGATGTGCTATCACCTTTTTTATGGCAATGGATGTTTATTTATGGTGGACTAATTGTCGTTTTAGGTCAATCATTTTGGACTAAAGGTTTGAGAGTTACGACTGTATCTACAGCTTCATTAGCCAGTTCTTTCACTCCCATTGCAGGTATCTTGGCAGCTTATTTAATTCTCGGTGAAGCCCCTACAGTAGCTCATTATGTTGGTGGTAGTTTAATATTATTCGGTATATTCCTCAGTCAAGTTGGCCTGCGTCGTCAAAATTCTGGGCGTGTAATGGTTGATAGACAAATTTCCACGGACACAGAACAAGAGCTAGAAAATCATGCCGGATTTAAGGGAGTCTGAGGTTAACTTTGTCAACACCTACATCTCTCCCGGTTTCTGGTTGACTTTTATGGGGAATCTCATATCCTATGAGAGCGGCTAAAAAAACCCCCTTTTGGGGGATAGAGTAATAGACGTTTATTCGTAGTACAATCTAGCTTGTATAGTTAATTCGTCTACGATCACGGTTATCACTGTGGTCGTTTTCTTTATTCTACGTTGTACAACTCAATACTGGGGTGAGGGGTCATAGCTCCCACCGCTAAATAGTAGGGTAGCAGGGGGAGACAAAAAATTATTTTTTGGCTTTTGACTTCACGGCGGTACTAGCCAATATGCTGAACTACAGGCGGTGAGCTAGAACCATTACCCTGTTGAGCTTGTGTATTTTGGGGTGTATCATGAAGCTGCGCTTCTGGTTGTGGTGGCTGTGGTTCTGGCCCTAACGGTTGAGGATTAGCAACATACTCAAATTCGCCTTTACCATCCATTGAACGGCCTTTTGACCAACGACCTTCAGAACTTTCATTACCTTCGGAATGATTCCAGAACTGATACGCAAATTCGCGTTTTTCTAATTCCAAGGGGAAGGAACTAGGCACTGGAGTGGTTTCTAGGCCATATTCTTCTAAATCCTCAATCGCTGCTAACCAGAGGTTTTGGTGCATAGTATCGCGAGCGATCATAAAACTCAGGGTATCTTTCACCCCTGGATCATTCGTCATTTCATACAACCGTACCGCTTGTAAGCGTCCCTGACTCTCCGCGTGAAGATTAGAGCGAAAATCAGCTAAGAGATTGCCACTAGCAACAATGAAGCGACCATTCCAAGGGTAACCAACGCTGTCAGTTGGGGTTGCACCCAAACCAGAAACAATAGCGTGTTGAGGATTCATGGCTGCGTTCATGATGACCTCCCGTGGGTTAGTACCACCCATCACAGCACCCACTACCGCATCTTTTACCCCCTCTTCTTGCACTTTCAAGGGTGCTTTATCTAAAAGATGGGCGATGGTTGTAGCCAACATCTCAATGTGACCAATTTCTTCAGTACCAACATCTAGCAACATATCTCGATATTTAGCAGGGCCGCGACAGTTCCAGCCTTGAAATAGGTACTGCATCATGACGGTCATTTCACCAAATGTCCCGCCGATGAGTTCTTGAATTTTCATCGCATAGACGGGATCTGGCTTTTCTGGGGGCTTGAAATATTGCAGTTTTTTGGAGTGATAAAACATCTGGCTTTCTAATAAGTGACAGAAATAAGCTCACAAATGTCTGATTTTTATGGCTTATTTCTTCTAGGAAACTAAGTATTTTTTTTATCTACATCAATCAATAGTTATATAAAATTATGCGGAAATTTTTATATATTTAATTCCCTAGATATACGTATTTATTTGTTTCACGCAGAGGCGCAGAGAAGTGAAAAAATTCTGTGTTTGGAGTTTTTTAAATAAATAAACACAGATATTATATCTGTGTTTATTTATAGTTAATATCCTGATTAATTTTCATCACGTGCGTGAATTTGGGCAGGGGGACTAGTTGCTTCTACAGCCGTAAATGGCTCTAGAACTTTGTAGTGATGGGTTGCCCCTTTCGGTACTACCCAAGAACTTCCCGGTTCTAGTAATATCATTTGTCCTTCAATATGCAGTTCTGCACGACCATTAATTACATAACCAACGGTTTCATATTCACGACTTGTTGAGTGTTTATCTTCTCCTGGTTGTTCATTTTCCCAAAGACGCATAGAAACAGATTTACCGGATGCTAAATATTTCTGACCGAGTTTACCTTTGGGAGAATGGGTAGAGTCAATTTTTTTGACGCTGGTATCACTCATAATTTCATCACCTTAAGGTTTCAGTACAACTTTGATGCAGTTATCTTGTTTGTGTTTAAAAATTTCGTAGCCGTGGGGTGCTTGCTCTAGAGGTAGCGTGTGGGTAATCACAAATGAAGGATCAATTTCACCGTTTTGGATGCGTTCTAGTAAAGGTTTTAAATATTTATGGACATGGGTTTGTCCCATTTTGAAGGTTAAACCTTTGTTCATAGCTGCACCCATTGGTACTTTGTCCAAGAAACCACCGTAGACACCAGGAATTGATACGTGACCAGCTTTTCTACAAGACACAATTACCTGGCGTAAAGCCGTGGGACGGTCGGTTTCTAGGCGCACAGCTTGTTTAACTTGGTCGTAGAAAGCCATCATATCTGTACCGTGGGCTTCCATTCCTACTGCGTCAATGCAAGAATCAGGGCCGCGTCCACCAGTCATTTCTTTGAGTGCTTCCCCAACATCGACTTCTTCATAGTTGAGAACTTCGGCTTTACCTTGTTCTTTAGCCATTTGCAGGCGTTCGGGAACGCGATCAAAGGCAATGACTCTTTCTGCACCCAACATATATGCACTTCTGATGGCAAATTGTCCGACTGGGCCGCAACCCCAAACGGCGACAGTATCACCGGGTTCGATGTCACAGTTCTCAGCAGCCATGTAGCCTGTTGGGAAAATGTCGGTCAAAAATAGCACTTGTTCATCTGTTAAATTTTCGGGGATTTTGAACAAGCCTACGTCAGCAAAAGGCACGCGGACGTATTCTGCCTGACCACCAGCATAACCACCAAATAAATGAGAGTAGCCAAATAGACCGGAGGGAGAATAACCCATTTGCAGTTCTACCATCCAGGCGTTAGGGTTGGAATTATCGCACAAAGACCATAATTGCCGTTGACAGAAGAAGCAAGAACCGCAAGAAATAGTGAAGGGAACTACGACGCGATCGCCTACGGCGGGGCGCAGCCCATCGCCTACTTGCATATTTTTGACTGCGCTTCCTAGTTCAACTACTTCTCCCATGAATTCATGACCGAGAATATCTCCCTGTTGCATTGAGGGAATATAGCCGTTATATAAATGTAAATCTGAGCCACAAATGGCTGTAGAAGTAATTTTAATAATGGCATCACGGGGATTAATAATTTTAGGGTCAGGAACTGTTTCTACTCTTACATCGTTTGTTCCATGCCAACAAACTGCTTTCATAGTTATTAGTCCTTAGTCAAGTCGCTGCGCTCCAATTCAAAATTCAAAACTTAGGAATAGAGGCTTGTACCGAGAATAACTTACTCAATAGATGTAGTAGGTCATCAAATTTGAATTGAGGGATGAACAAGTTTGTAGTAAGGACTTTAGTCCTTAGAAAAATCAGGACTAAAGTCCTCTCTACGAGACGCTACGCGAATACTACGAACCGTCAAAACTAACTTGATAGACTAGTAGGGTGTGTGACGCTGCGAAAGTATTTGAACGTAGTAATGAGACTTATAGCGTCACGCACCAACCATCAATTGTGACACTTGCGTAAGTCCTGGTCATATTATCGTTGAGACTCAGGTCGTTGGTAATAACCACGTTCCTCACCAGTAATTGGCTCAACAGCTTCACCTACTTTTCTTTTAACAGTATCTTGAAACTCTTTTGTAGCTCTAGGAGTTTCTTCATCTAAATTGAGTTTTTCACGAACATTTTCAACAGTTCCTTTGAGTTTTTCTTGAGCATTTCTCACTTGAGTATCATTTCTAATCCCTTCATTATCGGGTGTACCTTTGTAATAAATACCCTCTGGGGTTTTAACATCAGCCTGGGCAATCATGGCATTAGTGTATATAAAAGACTGACCTATAAAAAAGGTAGCTCCTATCAAACAAATAACTAAAACTTGACGCAGAAGAAAATTTTGTAACCAAGAAATTACGCGATTCATAACATTCCTCACTTGTATTATGTGTATATTGGAGAATTTCTCCTTCCCCTACTTCTTCCCAGAAGGCTGTCCTTCCGTGGTGGCAATTTCTCCAGTTTCCATTAGCATTTTGAAGCGGCGTAGTTCATCGCCTATTTGCTGTTCTGGTTCTTCACCGAAGAGTTTGGCGAAAATCGCGGCCAATGTTCCGCCTGGGGGATTGTATTCTAAGACAACTTTGACTTCTGTACCGCGATTCGCTGGTGCTGGTTGAAAACGCACAAAACCAGAGTTTTCAATGTCTGCTCCTTCCACAGAAGCCCACGAAATCAACTCATTTTCTCGGTCTTCTAAGATATCTGCATCCCATTCGACGCTGTTACCGAGAGGTGCATTGGCTATCCAGTGCGATCGCCTAGCCCCTGGCTTTTCGTTGTAAACTTTGACAGATTTGAGATGCTTCATGAAGCTGGGCAGATTCTCAAAGTTGTGCCAATAACGGTACAGTTCCTCTGCTGGTTTATTGATTGTCACCGTCTTTTCAACTTTGATCGGTTTATTCAACCCGATTGCTTCTTGGGCTTGCTGAATGGTGCTATGTTTACTTGCACCTTGATAAATCAAGCCACCACCAGCTAAAGCCGTCAATACTCCGCGCAAAGAGGCTTGTCTTAAACCCATCAGCACCAGCGCACCACCGCCGATGAGGGATGCCCAACGCTCCATATCGCTGGCTTCAGCTTGTCTTTCTCCTGATGTTGCAGTCACTCTTTTATCTCCAAATTCAAAAAGGTGAAAGGAGTGGGGAGCAGTCGATTTTGGGCGTTGCATAACTAAAGTATGAATTCGCGAAATTTGACATTTCAAACTCTTACTCTCTGCGTCTCTGCATCTCTGCGTGAGTAAATTTATACCCAAAGTCAGCAACGCTCAATTTTGCTACCTATTCGCTCACGTCGACACTGCTGCCCCTGTCGTCGGCTTGGGAGGCTTAACTTCAGCAATCCTCCGTGTCCGATATAACTCTACTAATCGCTGTTCAGACTGCACTAAGTCTTGGTAAATGCTTTTAAAAATAGCCGTTGCTACTGGGTCAGTGTACATTGCACACAAGTTACCAATATCACCGATACCTGTTTGCAAATCACCCAAAGCGCAGCGTATCTGGTAGATGTCATCGCTACCAGTAAAAGTTGATTTCACCTTTGCATATTGATTGGCAATATTCGCGCCAAAAGAAGGTTTTTCACCGAGCCTGTGTAGATATGTTTCTAGTCTCTCAATGTGGCGTTGTTTATTGGCAATCATTTCTTGAAACAACGCTTTGGCTTGTGTATCCGATTCTTTTTCTACGTAATTCTCCAGTGCTTCTAGTGAATAACGTTCTCCACCCAAAGCTGTATTCAAGCCGCGAACAATATCACCTTTAGTTGAACCACCCCAAGCATCAGCTAATTTCCACCATTCTGCACCCGTGTCTTTCTCATCTGGTAATGCCGCCTCTTTACCGCCATAACCCAAACGGCTTAAAATCGCCGTCGTGAAAATTGGTAAATCTCCAGGTTCGCGGGATGTGATCAAGTTTCCATCAACTACCAATGGTTCATCTTGATAGTTTGCACCCGCATTAATCATATCTTTGCGGATAGCACTAAAACCAGTAACTCGCTTACCCTTGAGCAAATCACCCTCAATTAAAAGCTGTGGCCCGTGACAAACCGCAGCTACCAATTTTCCTTGCTGCATCGCCTCTTGCACAAAGCGGACTGTGTTGGGGTTGCGGCGCATTTTATCAGGGGCCATCCCACCAGGAATTACCACTGCATCAAATTCAGATGCGATCGCCTCTGTAGTGGTAGCATCAGCTTGTATAGAAAGTTTGCCTCGTTTGCCCTTATATTTTTCATTCATCCGCGAACCAAGGACAACTACCCCAAACCCGGCTTGTTTTAGCCCATTGCAAGGAATAATAAATTCTACATCTTCTACAGCTTGTTCAATCAGAATAGCTACTTTTTTCTTCCCAGAGTGATTATTATGGTTGGTCATATTCTTTCCTGTCTAATAATTTTGAATTGTTTAAGCTGTTACTTCACTAGTTGGCGGTGTAGCAAACATTTCTTCGTAATCGTGAGAAAAATGACGGTGTAGTTTAGCAAACTCTGCTGGTGTGACAGCGTTTTGTAGTATGGCAAAAACAGCACGAACATGAATAGCTGTTGTTGTAGGTTCTAGATTTTCTTTCTGACTGGCACGCACAATAAAATCTTGTAAATTAAAGTTCTCATCTGGTTGTCCCTCTCTACCTTTCAAACAATCACCAAGTTCCTCTGGCAATTGAGTAGATAAATTTAGAGCTTCATCTCCAGAAATGCGTTCTTTAATAGTTTCTAGCGTGGCGCGAGTAGCACGTTCTGCCTCTTCACGAGAGTTTGATTGAGCCAAGCTTTGTACATGGGTAATAAACTCGTTGTATTCCATTTTGCCCTCCCTTGAACACAATTCAGCTTTTTGTGATCTCAGATATTTTCCAGCAATAAATAAAAATAAAAATCTAATTTCAATGATTAATATTGATATTTAAAAATTCACAAAAAAAATAGTTATGAGTAAGAAGCTTTTCATCTAACTTCAACGTGGGTTGAGAACTCCTAGCTCATAACTACCAGATTCAACTACAAGTGGCTTGACCTTAGATTTCATACTTTTAAGATTAAGTTGTAATATCTAGATTTACTTCGTTCTTAGGAAATAGATTGCTTTATCTCTCAAGTTGTACATCTTATGAAGTACAACTAATCGACTAAAAATAGTTATGGTAATGATATACAAATGGCTAGTTTTATGACAGAAAATAATCATCCAGAAATTCAATCAGAAGACTTACAACAGGAAATCACCGAATCCTATGGCACTGGTGTAAAAGACATACCAGGATACAATATTGGTGGGCGTACCCTCCAGGAAAGAAGGCATGAGTACACCCAAACCAGTCCCGAACTGACTGGTGGTGATGTTGATGCGTATTGGCAAAATGCAGACTCAGTAGGAGATGAAGCTGTTGGTGGTACTGCTCCCACTCCCGACCAAAATGTTACAGAAGAGATAGAAGCAGCCGTCGGCTTAGAAATGAATGACAACGAATTACTTCACACCCAAGACATATTAGAACACCGCGACGATGCACGTTGGGAATTAGATCCCACCTCTGCCGAAGATTACCAAGAACGCCAATAAAATCAATTCGTAACGATGCTACCCTAAGCTCGACTTTATCCAAAATTAAGAACTCGGTTTTCTTTATCCGGCAAAAACCCTGGCTTTTTGGCAAATACTTTTTCCACGTCATAGATTATCGATGAAGTTAAAAAAGCAAAACTACTGTTACACAAAGGTTTTAGCGATAGCGATCACGTTGCGAAAAAAATGGATAAAGTCGAGCTAAGAGGGTGTTTGAAAAGTCGGTCAGTTTGTAAAAAAGCCCTCTCGGTATACGCTGTGAATAGATAATAGACAGCACCGAGAGAGCAACATGAGTAAAGCATACCCCAGCAATCTGACCCTTGCACAATATGAATTTCTGAGTGACATGATTCCAGAAGCATTAAGCATTACCAGGAGGTCGCAAGAGTGAAGTCGATATGTGGTCCGTTTTGAACGCGATCTTCTATGTTCTGCTAGAAGGAGTGAGATGGCGAGCAGTGCCAGGGGACTTTCCACCTTGGCAAACTGTGTACACTTATTTTCGCAACTGGCGCAGGGACGGAACTTGGGTGAAAATTCATGATAGTCTGCGAGAATATACGAGAATCGAAGCGGAACGCCATCCGAGTCCATCAGAAGCCATAATCGATAGTCAAAGTGTAAAAAGTGCGGCGATGGTAAGTCAGGAAGTAGGATTTGATGCAGGTAAAAAAATCACTCGTTCGCAAGCGGTTTATGACTGTTGATACGTTGGGGTTAGTAGTGCGCGTGTTAGTAACTGCCGCCAGTGTGCCAGAGCGGTCAGGCGGCAAACAAGTACTCAAGCGCGTCAAAAAAATGGGTCACAAGGTTTCTCGCTTGACGACCATTTGGACTGATGGCGGCTTTGATGGTTCAGCCTTCATGGTGTGGGTAATAGACCTGTCCGAAAATTTACAAGCGAGTCTGTACAAAGCTTTGAAAGCCAGCTTTGATATCTTCATAAAAACGTAGTAATCAGGGTTAGAGATAGTTAGTGATAGTTTAGACCAAAAAATATATGCTCCCTTTATCTTGTATAATTGTACAATCATCACTTTTGATTAAGTTGATAAAACTAAACTACCAATTCTTAATCTAACTAACCCACAAACAGTAAAAATTATTTGCTCATACACTGGAGAATGAAGTCGAAATCGTAAAGAGGCAATGCGGAAAATCTTGATAAGTCGAATTATGTGTTCAATGAAAATCCGATTTCTAGAAAAGACTTTATTTTCGGCTTTTTGTTCGGTAGTTAATTCGCCTTTACGTGGTTTTTTGTGAGGTGTACTAATGTTTTTACCACCTTGATAACCTTTATCACCTTGAAATGATTGTTCAGGAGAAAATCTTTGTTGTTGATTACGAAACAATGAAATATCACTGGTTGGCCCCTTTGCTCCTACTACTATATCAACAATATCTTTAGCATCTGGCAGCGAAACAACTTGGCTTTTAAGAGTATGTTGCTTCTTCTTGCCTGAAAAGTATTCTTGTTGCTCTTGATTGTCTGATGGTCTTTCTCTAGGCTGTTCGTAGCTATCAACAATTAATTCAAATTCCCTTAATAGCTCTTGGACAGTTACATAATCACCTTCTTGATTTTCTACCTGTTCTAGTAAACTAGCAGGCAAAACTTCTCGCAAGACTTTTAGCCAATAATGGAAAGTATCATTCGCTTCGGTTTTCGAGATATCGAAGTTCATTCCTAAAATTTCAAATGTAGGCATTTGTCTTAAGTAGAACAGGCTCAGACATATTTCTTCTGCAATTGTTAATTTTGGTTTCCGTCCACCTCCAATGGCGTTAATACGGATTTTCTTTTCTTCTCTTTGAAATTGTTGTTCTTTATGCCTGATTTCTGCTTGTTTGACTAACAACACAAATTGGTCATAACTAATTCCCAATATTTGCTTAGTACGATGTGGATATTTATGAATATAATGAAGTGGATTTTTCATTATGGTAGACCAACGGTAGACGCTCAAATCTCCGTTCTACCATTTTTTTGTCCCCAAATTTATATTTCGGACAGGTCTAATGTGACCGGAGTCAGTGACTCTTTTACGTGGGGACGGTGAGACAGACTTCACCGGGAGAGTCGGCTCTCCACTCATTTTGTAAGGATTGAATAAATCCTTTAACACTCAACTTCTACATCGCACCACTATAATTACGCCAATCTAACCTCTCACGAGTGATCTACAAGTGGATTGATTTTATGAATTGGTAGTAACTTTATTTGCCACTTATATTTTATATAGATTTCATCAAGTGAGCTTTTTCTAAACCAAACTTGAGCTTTTCTGCTAATAGCTGTACATTAGGCTCTTCTAAAATAGAATAGTGATTACCAGGAATAATATGTACATCTGCTATTTCTTGCACCAATTGTTTCCAAGCTGAAATTCGATCATTGATATTTCTAGATGTTTGTTCAGATGGAAAAAAGCTAACTTGCCCAGGATAAAAGTTAGGTTTGTATTTAGTTATAGCTTGTTTATTAGCTTTATTAACTGCCAGAAAGTAACCAATCTGTTCTAAACTAATATCTGGTGGTAGGCAACTTTCCTTTTTCATGATTTCCAAAATATAATTTAAATGCTGTTCTGGCGTAATTGTCTCCAGGGCGAGTTTTAGATTTGACAAATCTTTACCAAAAAAATTGCCAATTCCAATGGCAATATTAGCTAACAATTGGGCATCAGTGATTGTAGTATCTTCTTGGTTATCATTATTTATTGTTGGTGATTTTGAGTCTATTAAAGCTAGAAAATCTACATTTTCTCCTTGTTTTTTTAGCCGTATAGCCATTTCTAGAGCTATGACTCCTCCCATAGACCACCCACCTAGTAAATAGGAACCTTTTGGTTGCAGCTTCTTTAATGCTTGAATGTAGTAACTTGCCATATCCTCGATTTGATTATAAGGCTTACACTCTCCATATAATCCTGGTGCTACTAGTCCGTAAAAAGGTTGATCTGTACCTAAATATCTAGCTAAATGATAATAACAAATTACATTCCCTTCGCTAGGATGAATACAGAAAAAAGGCTTTTTATAACCTAAAGGTTGAATAGATACTAGAGGAGAAAAAGATGTAAAGTCAGTTTGTTGACGTAAAATACAGGCTAAATGCTCAATAGTTGGATTTTGTAAAAAAGTTGATAAAGATATTTTTTGCTGAATTTTTTTCTCAATTTGTGCAATTAAACGTACAGCTAGAAGTGAATGTCCACCAATGTTAAAAAAGTTATTTTTAACTCCAATAGGACTAATTTGTAAAATTTCTTCCCAAATATTTTTTAGTTGTATTTCTATACTTTCACGGGGAGCTAAAAAGGCAGTTTTTGGTGTTTCGTTGAGTAAGCCAACTGTTGGTAACGCCTGACGATTTACTTTACCATTAGATGTTAAAGGCAAAGTCTTCAATTTCATGAATACTAACGGTATCATGTATTCTGGCAATTTACTTTTCAGATAACTCTGCCAATCATGAAGACTCTCACTAACCTCTTGAGGAGTTACTATATAAGCGACCAGTTTTTGATTACCGATTTCATCTTCTTGTAACAAAACTACAGCCTGTTGAATACTGGAATGTTGACATAGGATTGCTTCAATTTCTTCTAATTCAATCCGGTAGCCTCTAATTTTTACTTGATTGTCAACTCTTCCAAGAAATTCAATGTTACCGTCTGGCAAATAACGGGCTAAGTCTCCAGTTTTATATAGTAGTGATTTGCCATCCTGACTAAAAGGATTAACAATAAACTTTGTTTGTGTTAGTTCTAGATGATGCAAATAACCGCGTGACACAGAAGCACCAGCAATATAAAGTTCGCCCTTAACTCCAATGGGAACTGGTTGCAGATGTTGATCTAATAAATAAATCTGGGTATTAGGAATGGGGCGGCCTAATGGCACTGTTGTCGTTTCATATTTGCAGTTATCTGGCTGTAATTGATAGGTCAGTACACCGACAGTTGTCTCTGTTGGCCCGTAGTGGTTAATAATTGTGCATTCAGGAGCTAGTTGTTGAATTTTCTTGATTAAATTCCAATTTGCTGCTTCCCCTCCTAAAATTAACCTTTGTCGGGGTAAAATTGACTTACTATTAATATATGTGAGTAAAGTTTCTAGATGTGAGGGAACTATCTTTAAGCAGTCGATGTTATGGCGGCTAAAATAATCAGCTAATGCTTCAGGATCGGTGGCGCGTTCTTTGGCAATTATATGTAAACAGCCACC
Organism: Anabaena minutissima FACHB-250; assembly: GCF_014697125.1. Taxonomy (GTDB): domain Bacteria; phylum Cyanobacteriota; class Cyanobacteriia; order Cyanobacteriales; family Nostocaceae; genus Trichormus; species Trichormus minutissimus. Next base: position 156,445 of record NZ_JACJRG010000003.1, read on the forward strand.
TGTGGAGAGTGCTGGAAAGATTGCTGTGTTCCCTAAATCGGCAGCTAGAGTCGAAACCATAGCAAAGCTAGCTGCTGATGGTAAATTCAGGCGTTCGATAATTCCGTAAAGGTAATTTAGTAGCTGCTGATGCTCAACTGCTACTCCTTTGGGTTTACCTGTAGAGCCGGAAGTATAGATTACATAAGCTAAATTTTGAATGCTAGTATCGGTGTGCGGATTTTCGCTACTTTCAGTTGCGATCGCATCTTGTACTTGCTTTAAGCAAACTACTTGTAAGGTTTCTAATGCTAGTTCTGTTGCTAAATGCTGTTGAGTTAATAGAATTGGTGCTTGAGCATCCTGCAACCTTAAAGATAAATTCTCTACTGGTAAGTCAGGATCTAGGGGTAGGTAAGCACCACCAGCTTTAAGAATAGCAAGTAGGGCAATCATCATATCAAGCGATCGCTCCATGTATATCCCTACTAGCACTTCTGGTTTAACTCCTAGTTTCTGGAGATAATGCGCTAATTGATTAGAGTGAGCATTTAGTTCAGCGTAAGTTAACTTTTGGTCTTCAAAAACAACAGCAATGTTTTCAGGTGTGCGTAGTACTTGTTCTGCAAATAGTTGGTGAAAACATTTATCCAGAGGAAAGTCTGCTCGGGTATTATTAAATTCTACTAACAGTTGATGGCAATCGCTCTCATTTAATATTTTCAACTGATCAATTGAAGTTTCAGGAGTATTAACAGCACTTTCTAGTATAGTCTGAAAATATTTTGCTAAAAGTTCGATAACTTCTGCACTAAATAAATTAACATCATAGTCAAACGTAGCTGTTAAATAATCTACTTTCTGGTAACAAGAAAGCTTAATTTTAAATCTGTCATTACAAGCGAACTGTTTGTGAATTGTAAAGGAAACTTCTTCAGCACCATACTTTACTTTTGCTGCTTGAAACTCAAAACTAAAAGGTAGATAAGCACTATCAATATTAGTATCTTGAAATTCCGGTAAATCCTCCCAAGTGAAATACTCTTGCCATTCTCCAGCCTCTTGTACTGATTGGCTAACTATGTGTAATACTTCTTCAAATCGTAAGCTACTTTCTAAATTTACTAATATTGGTAAATATTTGGTAAGAACTCCAATAACTGTTTCTAACTCCTCATATTTACGCCCATCAGCAGCGATACCAATAACAATATTTGATTCCTCAGTCAATCGCCACAACAAAATCTGCCAACAGCTAAGTAAGAATTCAGAAATTGACGATTGATGTTTTTCAACTATTGCTGCTATTTTAGTTAATAACTTAGACTCAATTTTACACTCATAAGAGTCAATGCTAAATTTATAAGAATCAGCGACTAGTTTATTTCCCAATGGTAGTGATAATTTTGGTAATGCAGAAAGATTATATTTTTCCCAATATTGTTTGCCTACTTCTGAGTCTGTATCTTCTAGTAATTCATTCTGCCATTCAGAAAATTGCAAGTATTGTACGACTTCGTGATTGTTTAGCTCTATACTTTGCAAGCAAGCACTATAACAGTTACTAATTTCTTGTCCTAAATTTTTGATTGACCAAGTATCAGCACAAATTGCCGGCAGATTTAGCAGTAATATAGATTTTTCGGCTGACAACTTAATTAATACAACACGCAACAGCGAACCTTGCTCAAAATCCCAAGCAATTAACTTTTCCTGTTGATATAAATATTCGATTTGATTTAATTGTTCTGTGTAGGCGCGATCGCTTAAATCAATTTCTTGCCAACATAGCAATCCTTGAGCATTAATTTTCTGGATAGGAGTTTTGATTCCAGGTGGCTTGATAAAATTAGTTCGCAGAATTTCCTGACGATTAATAACTTGTTCTAAAGCTAATTTGAGTAAATGTATTTTCAAACTACCTTCCACAGATATGGCAGCTTGAACACGATAAACTAAACTATTTTTTTGTAAATTCCAAACACGTTTTTGTTGAGGTGAAAGTCGAAAACCGTCGATAACTTTCTCTTGAGCCTGCATTTTACTTAATCCTTTTAACTTCTATGTTGTTAGCATTCACAATTTCGCCCATTGCTACGACAATTTTGCGTTTTCCTACATAGGGATTACGTGCATGTGCAGCCAGCATATTGTCTAGCATTAAAGCATCTCCCTTTTGCCAAGAGAAAGCAATTTCGGCTTGTTTATAAACAGATGTAACTTCATCAATTACTGATTGCTCAATTGGTGTACCATCACCGTAATAAACGTTTCGGGGTAAACTTTCTTCACCGAATAATGATAAAAGAGACTCACGGACTGATATATCTAGATAAGCAATATGATGTAATTGAACTTGGTTAAAGAATACCCATTCACCTGTTTTGGGGTGTTTAGCGATCGCTTGCCGAATTTCTTTAGTTTTTAATCCGCCATTGGCTTTCCATTCCCATTCAATTCCATTCTGCTTGCAGAAGTTTTCTACTGCTAATTTATCAGTAGTATGAAAGAAATTTTGCCAACTGACATCTAGTCCATCTGTGTAGTTACGGACATACATTAATCCCTTTTCAGCAAATTTTTCTCTTACTCGAAAATCGAGTAACTGATAAACTTTGCGACAATCAACAATTGGTGTTTCTCCCTGTTTTTGTGCTGGTTGTACACAGTAAAACCAAATTTTCATTGGCCATCTGTGCATGTGGGAGCTTTCATTGTGAAATAAAATAGCTTTATCTGCGGGATAAGGCGTAGAACCATAGACTTTGCCACCTAATCCTTCACGGGGTAAATCACCATATTCACCAAATAATTCTGGACAAATAGCTTGAGCAAAGTTCTCAAAATCAGCTACAGAATTGCTATTAAACCCTCTAAAAAGGATAGCACCATGTTTGAGTAAATTAGTTTCGATGAATTGTTGATTGTTTTTAGCCCAATCGATGACATCCAAATCAGAGATGTTAGGTTGACAAACTAGAGGTATAGTTTCTCCTAGCTGAAGATAACTAGTTTTAACTAATTGTTCTTGAGTCAAGCTAATAGCTTTGGGCTTGACCATTTTGAATTTTTGAAAGTTAGCAGACTGACGTTTTGTTTTTTCGCTGATTTGCAGTTGTTTCTCCTCTGGAATTAGCATATCTAAAGAGTTGATTTGCATATCAGGCTGCGTAACAATGCTACTGAGAAGGGTTTGAAAATGACTTGAGAGACGAGCGATCGCATTATCATCAAATAAATCTGTTTTGTATTTCCAGCTAAGTGAGATTTTCTGTTTTGTTTCTACCGCAAACAAAGCTAAATCAAACTTTGATTGTCCATCTTCAATTTCTAAAGGATGTAATCTTAAATCTGAAAGTACAATCTCTGGTGTTGGCGTATTCTGAAAAACAAATAAAACTTGAAACAGAGGAGTCCGCTGCAAATCTCTATCTGTTCTTAACTCGTTCACCAATTTTTCAAAAGGCAAATCTTGGTGAGCATAAGCTCCTAAAGTTACTTCACGCACTCGTTGCAATAACTCTCGGAAACTGGGATTACCGCGCATATCGGTACGTAAAACCAATAAATTAATAAAGAAGCCAATTAATAATTCAGTCTTGCTTTGAGTACGGTTAGCAATATCAGTACCCACCACAATATCATCTAGATTGGTGTAGCGATAAAGTAAAGTTTGTAAACCTGCCAGTAAAGTCATAAATAAAGTTACATTTTCCTGGCGGCTCAATTCTAAAATTTCTTGTGATAAATCTTCAGGAAGTTCAAAATTGTAAGTTGCACCTTTATAACTAGGAACAGTGGGTTGGGGACGCTGAATAGGTAACTTTAAATTTGGTAAATTACCACCTAACAATTGTTGTTTCCAATAGGTTAATTGAGCTTCTAAAACTTCCCCTTGTAACCATTGTTTTTGCCATACAGCGAAGTCAGCATATTGTATTGGTAAAGGTGGTAGTGGATTGGTTTTACCAGTACAAAAAGCCTCATACAAAGTTGCCAGTTCTTGAACTAAAACGCCCATCGACCAACCATCAGAAATAATGTGGTGCATTGTCAGTAACAATATCTGTTCTGTCTGACTTAATCGCAGCAGTTTTACTCGTACTAAGGGACAACAAGAGAGGTCAAAAGGCGTTAATTCTTCTTCTGTAGCCAGCTTCTGCACTTGGGTAGCTTGTTCTGATGCTTCTAGTGCTTGCAAGTCTACAATAGGCAATGACAATTCTAAATTTGGAACAATAACTTGAGTTGGTTTTCCTTCTACAGCAACAAAGCTAGTTCGCAAAATTTCGTGTCTTTCCACAACCGCATTAAAGCTATTTTTTAGTGCGGTTATATCCAGTAAACCAGTGAGACGAACAGGTGCAGAAACGTTATAGAGGGGACTATCCGGTACTAGCTGGCTGAGAAACCACAACCGTTGTTGAGCGAAGGAAAGGGGTAAATCTCCATTGCGTGAAATAGGTTGAATGGGAGGATATTCGATAATTTTCGCAGACTGCAACTTGGTTTGGATATTTTCGGCTAAACCAGCAACAGTAGGGTTTGTAAATAAACAACTCAATGGTAGTTCCACATTCAAAGCATCCCGCACCCGTGATATTACTTGCGTAGCCAGCAGCGAGTGTCCACCTAGATTAAAGAAGTTATCATGAATACCTATCTGCTGTACGGCTAAAACTTCAGACCAAATTGATACGAGTTTTTCTTCGATGGGATTACTTGCAACCACATAATCCGCTTCTAACTCCAGCCGTGTTTCATCAGGAGATGGAAGCGATCGCCTGTCTATCTTACCATTTGGTGTTAGTGGCCAAGCATCAACTAACACAAACGCTGAAGGCAACATATAATCAGGCAGCTTTGACTGGAGATATTGACGCAGTTCTGGTACAAGCTGGCGAGCAATTTTCCCCTGCAAAGGATTATTTGCGTAATTATGCCAAGGTTTGACATATTGTTTTTTTATAGGAAAAGCAACTACTTTTCCTGTCGCTGGGGTTTGTCGCTGTAAGAGAACATCATAACAGCCATCGATAGCACCATTCGACCAGGTAATTTCGATTTTGTAAGGTAATTTGTCGCCTAAAGCCCATATATCTTCCGGTTCTACAGCTTCTTCTAAAATTTCTTGTCGCCAAGACCGCAGTTCGCCTACTGTTTGCGGTGCTGATTCCTGTTTGAGCAGTTCTAAAGTTTTAACTTCTGCTATCAAACGCGCATCTGGTACTCGGCACAGACATAATATTTCCGGTTGGGTTGACTCTAACAACTGCACAAGCGCGGTTAATGTTAATCCTTGCTGTTGCCAGTCTAACCAGGTAACATCTCGTGGAATGTCAACTTGTTTACCAACATGAAGAACTACATCATAACGAAACAGGCTGAGTTCGTTGCGCTCATAGCCACGCTTCGGCTGAATCTGGACATAGGTAATTTGGGATAGATGCTGTGGTAATGCAAGAAAGAAAGCTGGGTCAATCACCAGTTCTTCTTCTTGATTGAGGCGTTTTTGTATTTGTTGTTGCAGTTCCTGGATTGATAATGAATCAGGAGCATTATACAAAGCAATGGAAGTGTGAAATGCACACAGTAGTGTTAAATTACGCACATCTCCTACAAAAATTTTACCTCCAGATTCAACTACTTGACTTGCTCCTTCTAAAACGCGCAATAGATAGTTAATACTCGGAAAATATTGGATAACTGAGTTGAGAATTACAGTATCAAAACTAGCTGATTCGATTTCCTCAAAGTTATCTGCCAGCCTTTGAAACAGGCGGACTTGAGGTAGTGGATTTTGTTGAGTGTCTAAAACTTTTTGTACATAATTTAAAGCGGTGGCTGAGAAATCTGTAGCCCAATATTGGTTACAGAGAGGTGCAACACGTAGCAGTAATAATCCAGTTCCACAACCAATTTCTAGGACGCGCTGCGGCTGACAAGCTAAAATTCTTTCAACCGTTGATTCTACCCAATACCGCATTTCCTCTTGTGGTATTGGTAAATTTGTATAGCTACTGTTCCAACCGATAATATTGAACGATGTCTCGTGATTGGCATTAGTCTGACTATAGGTTTCTTCGTAGAGCGATCGCCATTCCGAAACTTGTTGTGTTAGCAATTCCTGTTCATTGGACAATGAAGACGGAATCACATAAGCTAACAATCGGTTATCACTGCTGATTACCAAGGCATCTTCTACAGACTCATGTTGTCTGAGACTCGCTTCTATTTCCCCTAACTCAATGCGAAAGCCACGAATTTTAACTTGGTGATCGATGCGTCCAAGGTATTCAATATTACCATTTGGAAGATAACGGGCTAAATCACCTGTTTTATAAACCCTTGTTGGGTTGTTGGCAAAACAATGATTAATAAAGCGTTCCTCAGTCAATTGGGGACGATTAAGATAGCCTCGCGTCACACCAGCACCACCAACGTAAATCTCTCCGGGTACACCAATTGGTACTAGTTGTTTATTTTGGTCTAACAAATAAATTTGTAAGTCGGGAATGGGACGACCAACTAAACTTTTTGTCTGCTCAAGATCAGCTTTAGTTAAAGGATGATAGGTAACGTGTACGGTAGTCTCTGTAATGCCGTACATATTGACTAATTGTGGTACTTGATCGCCGTGACGGTCAAACCAAGGCTTTAAGCTTTGAATTTCCAATGCTTCGCCACCAAATATTACTAACCGCAAGGATAGTGGCTTGGTGTTGTCATTTGCTTGCGCTTCTGCATACATCAACTGCCGAAATGCAGAGGGAGTCTGATTGAGAACTGTGACTTGCTCTTGAGAGAGTAAGTCATAAAAAGCATCTGGTGAGCGACTAATCCAGTAAGGAACTATTACTAGCCTTCCACCGTAAACAAGAGCACCCCAGATTTCCCATACAGAAAAATCAAAAGCATAAGAGTGAAATAATGTCCAAACATCTTGCTGATTAAAGTGAAACCATTGAGCAGTTGCGGTAAATAAACGCACAACATTTGCGTGGTTCACCAAAACACCTTTAGGTTTACCTGTAGAGCCGGAAGTATAAATTACGTAAGCTAGGTTATGGGAGTTAACATCGCATGTAAGATTTTCTGAGCTTTGAGCAGCGATTTTGTGCCAATCGCTATCTAAGCAAATTACTTGCGCTTGATGAGGGGGAAGTTTCTCAATTAGGTACTGTTGAGATAATAAAATTGAGGTTTGGGAGTCTTCCAACATGAAAGCCAAGCGTTCCCCAGGATAGGTGGGATCTAACGGTACATAAGCACCACCAGCTTTGAGAATACCCAGAATCCCAATTATCATTTCGAGCGATCGCTCTACACAAATTCCCACTAATACTTTTGCTTCTACTCCCAAGGAACGCAAATAATGGGCTAATTGATTAGCTTGTTGGTTCAGTTCTTTATATGTTAATTGTTTATTTACTCTTCGAGAAGCCGCGCTTTGCGCGTCTACAAATACCACTGCTACTGCATCAGGTGTCTTTTCTACTTGTGTTTCAAACCACTGATGGAGACACTTTTCTAAAGGATAATCGACCTGAGTATCATTCCACTCTACAAGCAGTTGACGTTGTTCAGTCTCTGTTAATAATGGTAAATCTGACAGCTTCGCTTGAGGATTAGCAACAATACCAGCAAGTAAGGTCTGGAAATTGTCTACCATCCGCTCAATTGTGGCTGGCTCAAATAAGTCGGTGCTATATTCCCAGTTTCCGCTAACTTCACCATTTGTTTCTGATAGGGATATACGTAAATCAAATGCTGCTGTTGGTCTTTCGTCATCCAGTATACTTAAAGTCAAATCAGGTAAATCCAAGACTTGCATTGGTGTATTCTGAAGTTGAAAAATAACCTGAAATAGTGGATTGTAGCTGAGGTTACGTTCTGGTTGAAGTTCTTCGACTAATTTTTCAAAAGGAAAATCTTGGTGATCATAAGCTCCTAATGTCACCTCACGCACTCTAGCCAGCAACTCTCGAAAAGTCAGGTTGTCATTGAGATGAGTCCGCAATACTAAAGAATTGACAAAAAAACCAATGAGTTTCTCAATCTCGGCTCGGTTACGGTTAGCAATCGGCGAACCTACGCAGATATCATCTTGACCTGTGTAGCGGTGCAATAAAACTTTAAAAGCCGCCAGCAAAGTCATGAACAAAGTTACACCTTCACTGCGACTCAGGGAATGTAACGCCTCAGTTAAGTCTTTGGACAAAACAAAGAATTGAGACGCACCTTGCAAACTAAAAATTGCTGGTCTTGGTCGGTCAGTGGGTAAATGCAGCATCGAAAGATTCGCTAGTTGCTGTTTCCAGTAAGCTAGTTGCTTGTCCCATATTTCACCTTGTAGCCACTGTTTTTGCCAAACTGCAAAGTCAGCGTATTGAATGGGCAAGTCTGGAAGAGGAGATAGCTTATTCTGACAAAAAGCTGGATAGAGTATGACTAATTCATCCACTAGCACCCCTATCGACCAAATATCAGAAACGATGTGGTGCATGGTAAATAACATCACATATTCTGTTTGATTTAGCTGCAACAGCATCACCCGCAGTAACGGCCCCCTTTGCAAGTCAAAAGGAGTTAGAGATTCTTGAAGAATTATTTTTTTAAATTCTTGTTCTTGATTTGCCGATGGTACTCTGCACAAATCAACTATTGATAGTTTTAAGCTCAAAGATGCAGCAATTACTTGAACTGGTTTACCTTCTACAGCAGTAAAAGTAGTTCTTAGTGCTTCATGCCGTCTAATGATTTCGTTAATGCTTTGTTCTAGTGCCAATATATTTAGCTTACCTTGCAAACGCACAGCACCAGAAATGTTATAGAAAACATTACCTGGTTGCAGTTGCTCGATAAACCACAGCCTCTCTTGGGCAAAAGATAAAGGAAAAGAGTTAGATTCTCGACTTTGGGCAGTAATAATTGTGGGTGCAACTTTCTCTGTTTGCTGTTTCAGTCGTCGCAGTAGCAGTTCGCGCTTTTCAGGAGAAAGAGCAGCAATTCGTTTAGTAAGGTCTGTCATGGTTTTCGTTCTCCCTGATTAAATATTTTCCGCACTGATAACAGATGAAATTTCGTCTTCTGGCATTTGTTCTAGTTCTGCCAACATCTGTTCTAGTAATTCACTATCTGCCTGCTCTACTTGTTTTTGCGCGATAATTACTGCCAAATCGGCAATTGTGGGTGTTGCAAACAGTTGGCGTAAAGATAATTCCACCCCAAAAGTTTGATAAAGTCGTGAAGTAACCTGGGTTAACAGTAGAGAATGTCCCCCTAAATCAAAAAAGTTGTCGTAAATACCCACTTTTTCTAATTTCAATACTTCAGCCCAAATTTCTGCCACGACTTGCTCAACTTCAGTACGAGGTGCAACATAATTAGCTGCTAATTCTGGTCTGACTTGTTCGGGAGCAGGTAAGGCTTTACGATCAACTTTACCGTTAGATGTTAAAGGTAAGGTTTTCAGCATCACAAGGACTGCTGGCACCATGTAATCAGGTAACTTTTGTTTGAGGAAGTCTCGTAAATCGCTGGATTTGGGAATTTCTGATTTGGAATTAGGAACAACATAACCAATAAGACGCTGGTTCCCAGATTCATCTTCATGCGCCACAACTACGCTATTTTGAATGCCTGGATGTTGGCTCAAAACTGCTTCTATTTCTCCCAACTCCACACGGAATCCACGAATTTTTACTTGGTGGTCAATTCTGCCCAAATACTCAATATCTCCGTTGGGTAAATAGCGGGCTAAATCCCCAGTTTTATATAGACGTGAAGATTTTGCTTCCTCAAAGGGATTGGAGATGAATTTCTCAGCAGTTAGTTCGGGACGGTTGAGATAACCTCTAGCTAATCCAGCACCGCCAATATATAACTCTCCTGGTACACCAATTGGTTGAGGTTGTAAGCTTTCGTTGAGGATATAGAGTTGCGTATTGGCAATGGGGCGACCGATAGGGATTGAGCTTGAGAATTGCTTACCATCAGGCACTTTGTAAATACAACACCCAACCACGGTTTCTGTAGGGCCGTATTCATTGACTAGCAAAGTTTCTGGTGCGAACTTTTGCCAAAAAGCGATGTGTTGGGCTGTAAGATTTTCGCCACCAATAATAAAGGCTTGAGTTTTCCCAGCTGCTATTTGCGATGATAACTGTTGGGCAAGTAGTTCTAACTGAGCAGGTGTGATTTTAATCAAACTGTAGTTGGAATTACTTTGCAGAGCAATACTTAAAGCTTCTATGCCCAAATTCTCAGGTAAGAGTTGCACTTGACTACCTACTAACAAAGGTGCAAATAAACCTGTAATGGTGGCATCAAAAGCAATAGAAGAGTGAACGCAACTACCTTTACCTTGTTTAAGAGGATAAGCACTAATGCACCAAGACAAGTAATTGACTAATCCTTGATGAGTAATTAAAGTTCCTTTTGGTGTTCCGGTTGAACCAGAGGTATAAATTACATAAGCCAGGTTTTCAGATGTGAGGCTACTGTGAGGATTTTCTGGACTTTGGAGAGCAATATTTTCCCAGTCTTTGTCTAAACAAACTATGCTTGCTTGACAATGTGGCAAACTTGGTAATAACCACTCTTGGGTGAGTAAGACTGGTGTTTGGGCATCTCCTAACATGAAAGCCAAGCGTTCTTGGGGATAGGTGGGATCTAATGGTACGTAAGCGCCGCCAGCTTTTAAAATGCCAAGAATCCCTACTAACATTTCTAAGGAACGCTCAACGCAGATTCCTACTAATACTTCAGTACCGACACCCAAATTCTGGAGGTAGTGAGCTAGTTGATTAGCGCGTGTATTGAGTTCAGCGTATGTAAGTTGTTGATTGTCAAAGACAACAGCAATATTATGTGGTGTAAGTGCTACTTGTTCCTCGAACAGTTGGTGAATACACTTGTCGTAAGGATAATCAGCTTCAGTCTGGTTAAACTCAACTAATATTTGATGGCGATCGCGTTGTGTTAAAATCTCCAGTTGACTAATACTAGCTTCGGGATTAGTAACGGCACTTTCTACCAATCTTTCAAATTGTGCTGCCAAACTCTGGATATTTTCTGATGCAAATAAATGAGCATCATAATAAAAATCTAGTTGAATATTACCTTGTATATAGTTACAAGATAGTCTGAGCTTAAATTTATCGAGACATGAACTAATTTGATAAATATCCCAGCTATTTAGTTGAGGATTTACTTGTTGACAATCATAACCAAATTGTAAATTATTTAATTTTGATGTATTCTCACCATTGCCGTTCACTGTTTGCCAATTGTAATATTCTTGCCATTGATGAGCCTCATTTTTATTTTCTGTAATCTGCTCTAATAAGTCACTAATTTTCTGCTCGGTTTCCAATCTAACTTTGGACGGTAAGTATTTAGCTAATAAGCCGATTACAGGTTCTAATTCTTGATATTTCCTGCCATCAAAAACTACGCCAATAGTTAATTCTGGGTTGCCTGTTAACCTCCAAAGTAGAACTTGCCAACAAGCAAGTAAAAAATCATCAATGGAGCTTTGATATTTCTCTAGCAAGTTATTGATATTTACTTCTAAATTAGAGCTAATTTTGATGCTGACAACTTGTGGTTGATAGTTTACAATTTCCTGAACTTGTTTTTCCCAAGGCAGCTTAATATCGATTTCAGCAGAAATACCTGGTTGCTGCCAATAATTTTGAGCAAACTTCCCATCTGCTGTTGTCAGCAATTCATTTTGCCATGTCGCAACATCTACATATTGTAAAGGTTCTTCAGTAATCTCTTGTGATTGTAAATAAGCAGTATAGGAACGATTAATTTCACTGACTAAATTCTGTATTGATATGACATCACCACACAGCGCAGGTAAGCTAAACAACATAATGTACTGCTCAGGAGCAAGTATCAATAAATATATATGCAAAAGTGAACCAGATTCAAAATTAAAGGGTAAGGTATTTAATTCTTCAGAAAGCTCATCAGACTTTGCTTGCTGTGTTTGTAAATCTAATTGATTTAAATTGAACTCTTTGTAATAGAAGCTATTTTCCGAATTAATAACTTGTAGAGGTATTGTCAATCCAGGTACATTTTTAAAACTGGTGCGGAGTATCTCATGACGCTTGACTAATTGAGCAACAGCTAATTTGAAAATTTCTCGATTGAGATTACCTGCAATATTTACAGCTAATTGCACTCGATATGGTTGATTATTATTTGTTCGCTGCAACTGCCATAAATATTTTTGTTGGGGTGATAGTTGATACCCTTCAATTTTTTCTAGTGTATTTTCTATACTAACTTCCTGCATATCTTTATCCTTAATTTTGTTATTTTAATTCGCGATAACTACAGGGTTCAGCCATGCCGACGATGACTTTTCTAGTACCCTGAAATGGGTTGCGCCCATGAGCAACTAAAATATTATCTAAGAGTAAAATATCACCAGGTCGCCAAGGAAATACCACTGTTTCTTGGGCATAAGCTGCACGAATTTCTGCAAGTACTTCAGATTCAATTGTAGAACCATCGCCGTAGTAAGTGTTATGAGGTAAATCTTCCTCTAAAAACTCTGCTAGTAATGCTTTACGAATGGTAGGTTCTAAAGTTGTGACATGAAAAAAAGCAGTATGATTAAACCAAGATGTTGTACCAGTAATTGGATGTTTAATAATAGCTGGCCGAATTTGATGGGTTCTCAAACGTTCGCTATCTTTCCATTCAAATTCAATCGCGTTACTACGACAATACGCTTCGACAACAGCCTTATCTTTTGTTTGAAATACGTCTTGCCAAGATAGCCCAAACCCATCATTATAATTGCGAACATACAATACTTGTTTTTCTATAAATTGTTCGCGCGTTTGCCGAGAAAGGCGGTCAAAAATCCTTTGCGTATCAGCTATTGGTGTTTCTCCTCCCTGTTCGGCTACTTTCAGACAACAAAAGTAAATTTTTTGTGGCCAAGTTAGACAGTATGTACTTTCATTGTGAAGAAAAATACTTTGTTCAGCAGGGTAATCGGTTGAAGTGTATATTTTATTACTAATTTCGTGACGTGGCGAAGAGCGATCGCCATAACTAATCGGTTCTCCTTTGGCGGTGATTTTGATAAATTGGTCTAATTGAGTTGCTGAATGAATATCAAAATCTCGAAATAGTAAGGCCTTATGTTGAAGTAACATTGCTTGTATCGTTCCTTGATCATTACTAGCCCACTCTAAAAGATTGACATTTGCGACAGCAGGCTGAACTATCAGAGGAATATGTTGCCCATCTGGGAAATAGCTTGTCTGAATTAATTCTGCTGGTGATATCCTGACAGATTTACGGCTAATCCCTAGATTTTTTAAACTCAATTTGGTGACTTCTTGATTATTCATAATTAAATCCGAGGTAGAGACTGACGTTTGATGTTTTTTAACATCTGGAGATTAGCAGCGTCTAATTCTTTAGCTTTGATGATTTTTTGAGCCTTTTCTGCTTGGTTAAATTTGGCAGCTATAGCGTCTAGCTTGATGTCAGGTGTAGCAACAATTTGCTTAACTAGTGTTTGAAAATGTTCAACCATCCGGCTAATTGTGTCAGTAAAGAACAAATCTGTACTGTATTCAAAACAGCCACTAATTCCTGCTGATGTTTCCACCAAGAACAACGCTAAATCATATCTAGCTATACCCTGATCAATATCTAGAGACTCTAAAGTTAAATTCGGTAGTTTCAAAGCCCCTGAAGGAGTATTTTGGAGAACAAACCAGACTTGAAATAAAGGTAGATGGTTTTGGTAACGTTCTGGTTGTAGTTCCTCAACAATTTTTTCAAATGGCAAGTCTTGGTGAGCGTAAGCACCTAAAGTAACCTCTCGTACTCGTCCTAATAATTCACGGAAACTGGGATTATTGGATAAATCTGTACGTAAAACGAGAGTATTGACAAAAAATCCAATTAATTTTTCAACTTCAGCACGATTGCGATTAGCAATAGGAGAACCAACCCGAAGATCAGCTTGCCCCGAATAGCAATACAATAAAGTTTTAAAAACTGCTAACAGGGTCATGAACAGAGTTACCCCTTCTTGCTGGCTCAGTGCTTGCAACTGCTCTGTCAAATCTAATGGCAGCAAAAAGTTGACTTTTTGTCCTTGGTAAGTAAGTTGAGCAGGACGATGTTTATCTGTAGGTAGCTGTAAAGGTGTTAAATTTTGTCCTAGTTGCTTGCGCCAGTAGTCTAATTGTTTGTGTAATTCTTCTCCTTGCAACCACTGACGTTGCCATACAGCAAAATCAACATATTGAATTGGTAATTCTGGTAATGGTGTTCGCGTAGCGTCTTGCACAGAGGCTTTACCTACACAATAAGCTTCATATAGTGTTGTCAGTTCCTCAACCCATATACCCATTGACCAGCCATCACTAATAATGTGGTGTTGGTTAAGCAGTAGTATGTATTCTGTAGCATCCAGCCATAACAGCGTCACTCTCAGTAAAGGGCCTTGAGTTAAATCGAAAGGCTGTTTTGCATCTTCAATTGCTATTTCTCTTGCTCTTGCTTGTCGCTGCTGTTCATCTAATTCGCGCAGGTCTATAATTGGCAAACTGATAGTGAGGGTGGGTGCGATGCCTACGGCAACCCCTGCGGGCAACGCTACTGTAGGTTGTCCTTGCTCAATAGGAAATGTTGTGCGTAATACTTCGTGGCGACGAACAATTTCGTTGATGCTTTGTTCTAAAGCCGCAATATTCAGTTGACCAGATATTTTTAGGACTTCTGTGTTGTTGTAAAAATCCCCATTTGCCACTAACTGGCACATCAACCATAATCTTTGTTGGGCAAAGGAAAGGGGTAAGTTGCCATCTCGTGATACAGAGATGAGTGGCGGCACTTGTAAACCTTTTTGTGCCTTGATTTCTACCTCTATAGATGCAGATAAGTCAGTAATTGTAGGCGACTCAAACAAACAGCGTAGGGGTAACTCAAGTTGAAAAGCTTCTCGGACACGGGAGATTACTTGAGTAGCTAAGAGTGAGTGTCCTCCCAATTCAAAAAAGTTATCGTAAATACCTACTTTCTCTAAACCCAACACCTCAGCCCAGATGTCTGCTAAGGTTTTTTCCACCGCAGTTTGAGGTGGTATAAACTTTGTTTCCAAATCAGGTCTAATTTGTTCTGGTACAGGTAAGGCTTTGCGGTCAATTTTACCGTTGGATGTCAAAGGTAAAGCCGGAAGCGTCACAAATACTGAGGGTATCATGTATTCTGGTAGTTGCTGCTTGAGGAATTTCCGTAAGACACTTGATGTTAATTCAGTAATTTCTGTTGAGTGATGAGGGACAAGATAACCTACAAGTATTTGATTACCAGATTCATCTTCATGAGCCACAACCACAGCTTGCTGAATTGCTGGGTATTGACTCAAACAAGTTTCTATTTCCCCTAACTCAATGCGGAAACCGCGAATTTTAACTTGGTGGTCAATCCTTCCCAAGTATTCAATATCTCCATTGGGTAAATAACGAGCTAAATCACCAGTTTTATATATTTTTGCCCCTGCTTGATTACTAAATAGGTCGGGAATAAACTTCTCATTTGTCAATTGGAGAAGATTCAGGTAGCCACGAGCTAAACCTACTCCGCCAATATGTAATTCACCGGGTACACCAATTGGTACAGGCTGTAGTTGCTGATCCAGAAGATAAATTTGGGTGTTGGCAATGGGGCGACCAATCGGTACTACTCCTTGTTGAGTATGCCGTTGACACTGCCAAAAGGTAACATCTATCGCAGCTTCTGTTGGCCCGTAGAGATTATGCAGTTCTATATCTGGACAACGGGCAAAGAATTTTTCTTTCAATTCAAAGGATAAAGCTTCACCACTACAAATCACCCGTTTGAGATGTTGAAAATCTTCGAGTCCTGCTTCGTTCAAAAATACTTGCAGCATTGAGGGGACAAAATGTACTGTGGTGATTTGCTGCTGTTGTATCAGCTTAACTAAATAAGCACTATCCTGATGTCCTCCTGGTTGAGCTATTACTAAGCAGGCTCCAGTGATGAGAGTCCAGAAAAATTCCCAGACAGAAACATCAAAGCTAAAAGGAGTCTTTTGCAAAACTCGGTCAGATGTAGTTAGCTGATATGTGTCTTGCATCCACAGTAAGCGATTGTAGATACCCCTATGGGTATTCATGGCACCCTTGGGTTTACCTGTGGAACCAGAGGTGTAGATGACGTAAGCTAAGTTATTTACCTGGACTCTATTTTGTGGATTTTCTTGACTGTGGTGATTAATTGCTTCCCAATCAGTATCTAAGCAGACTACATGAGCTTTTGTTTGTGGTAGTTCTGTAAGTAGCTTTTGCGTGGTTAATAAAACTGGGGCTTGGGTATCGTTAAGCATGAACGCTAAACGTTCCTGTGGGTAGCTGGGATCTAATGGTACATAAGCACCACCAGCTTTTAAAATGCCAAGCATCCCAATGAGCATTTCTAGCGATCGCTCTACACAAATTCCCACTAATACTTCAGGACTAACACCTAAATCCTGTAAATGGTGTGCTAACTGATTAGCACGGGAATTTAATTGCTGATAGGTAAGTTGCTGATTGTCAAAGACAACAGCGACACTATCCGGTGTTCGTGCTACCTGTTCCTCAAACAGTTGATGTATACATTTATCTTGGGGATAATCAGCCTCAGTTTTGTTGAACTCTACTAGCAGTTGATGTCGTTGGCGATCGCTAAGAATATTTAGTTCACTAATTGCTACTTCCGGATTAGTCACAATACTAGCCAGCAGAGTTTGGAAATTTTCCACCATGCGCGCAATGGTGGTTGGCTCAAACAAGTCACTACTGTACTCTAAATTTCCAAGTAACCCCTCATTTGTTTCCTCTAAGTACAAATCTAAATCAAATTTGGCTGTCTGATTATCCTCATAATCCAATGTACTTAAAGTTAATTCTGGTAGCTCCAGGGTTTGTGCAGGGGTATTCTGGAGTTGGAAAGCAACTTGAAATAATGGATTGTAGTTAAGGTGACGCTTTGGTTGGAGTTCTTCTACTAATTTTTCAAAGGGAAAATCCTGATGAGCGTAAGCTCCCAAAGTTACTTCCCGGACACGCCCTAGCAGTTCTGCAAAAGTGGGATTACCTGATAAATCAGTACGCAGCACCAGAGTGTTAACAAAAAAGCCAATCAGGTTTTCAATCTCTGCTCGATTGCGGTTGGCAATGGGTGAGCCAATACAAATATCATCCTGACCTGTGTAGCGATGTAACAACACCTGAAAGGCAGCTAACAAGGTCATAAATAAAGTTACCCCTTCGCTGCGACTCAGAGATTTAAGTGCTTGAGTCAGATCCTTGGGTAGAGTAAATGATTGGCTTGCACCTCGAAAACTAGAAATAGCTGGTCGTGGTTTATCTGTGGGTAGAGACAGTATGGAAATATTATCAAGTTGCTGTTTCCAGTAAGCCAGTTGGCTGTCCCAGACTTCACCTTGCAACCAATTTTGTTGCCAAACAGCAAAGTCAGCGTATTGAATTGATAATTCTGGTAAAGGCGATAATTGCTCACCAGTGCAGAAAGCAGAATAAAGTGCAGCTAATTCATCCACCAGTGGACTCATTGACCAAGCATCAGAGATGATATGGTGCATGGTAAATAACAGCACATACTCTGTCTGACTTAGTTGCAGCAAACGCACACGCAGTAATGGATCACGCTCTAGATCAAAGGGACAAAGAGCCTCTTGGCTGATTAACTTTTGTACCTCTTGCTCTTGAGTCAGGGATGGCAGTTCAATTACATTAATTACTGGTATTGTCAAGTGCAAGGATGGAGCGATCGCTTGGACTGGTTGACCCTTTAAATTCTTAAATGTGGTTCGCAGAACTTCATGGCGTTTGACAATTTCATTCAGGCTTTGCTCTAGAGCTACTATATTCAGCTTACCTTGCAGTCGCACAGCACCAGGCATATTATAAAGGGGATTGCCTGGTTCTAATTGATCTATAAACCACAACCGTTGTTGAGCAAAGGAAAGAAGTATTTCTCCATCGCGTGATACAGGTATGAGTGGAGGAACTTGTAAACCTTGCTGTGCCTTAATCTCTGCCTCTATAGATACCGATAAGTCTGCAATGGTGGGTGACTCAAACAAACAGCGCAATGGTAACTCAATCTCAAAGGTTTCCCGAACACGGGATATTACTTGAGTTGCAAAAAGTGAATGTCCGCCTAAGTCAAAAAAGTTATCATTGATACCAAGATATTCCACACCCAGCACCTGACTCCAGATTCCTGTTAATATCTCTTGGATGGGAGTATGTGCTATTAAATCTTGAGTTACAGGCTCGGATCTGCCTAAGTCTGGTTCTGGTAGAGCGCGTCTATCTAGTTTACCGTTGGGTGTGAGTGGTAAGGTATCCAGCAGAACAAAAGCTGAAGGAAGCATATACTCAGGCAATTTAGACTTGAGATATTGACGTAGTTGTGGTACTAATTCACGAGCTACTCTTGCCTGTAGGGGGTTATTGGCGTAACTTTGTAAAGGACGCTCATTAATACTATTAGCTATGCTGGGGATGTTAGTCTTAATGTTATTTTCTTTTGAGTAGAAAACCACATCATAACTACCATCTTCATAACCTGCTGACCAACTAATATCAACAAAATAATTGAATTTTTCGCCCAATGTCCATAAATCTTCGGGTTCAACTCCCATGTTTTCAAATGATTTTAGGACTAAGCGAATTTCACCCACTGTTACTAGTGCTGGTTCTTGCTTCAGCAATTCTACGGCTTTAACTGTTGCTGTTAATCTGGAATTGGGTACGTGACGCAACCCTAAAATTTCTGGTTGGGTAGATTCTAACAACTGGGTGAGAGTATTTAAAGTTATTCCCTGCTGTTGCCAATTTAACCAATTAATATTAGATGAATTATTTACTTGTGGTTGCAGATGGAGAATAACATCATAACGAAACTGCGTTAGTTCATTAACATAACGTCCCCGTTTAGGCTGAATTTCTACATTGGCAATTTGTGGAAAATAATTGGTTAAAGCCAAGAAAAATTCAGGCTCAATAACTAATTCTTCTTCTTGCTCTATGCGTTTTTGTACTTGCTGCTTGAGCGTGGCAGTAGATAAAGAATCAGGAGCAGAATATAATGCAACTGCTGTATAGAATGCTTCTAACAACGGTAAGCTTCGCACATCACCGATAAATATTTTCCCTCCTGATTTTACCACCTGCACAGCACCAGTCAGAACAGTAAATAAATAATCAATACTGGGAAAATATTGAACAACAGAGTTAATAATTACGGTGTCGTAACTTGCAGTTTCTAAACCCTCCAAGTTGTTTGCCATTCTCTGGCTCAGAGTCACCTGTGAGAGATGATATTCTGGAATATTTAATACATTCTGAATATAATTCAGCGCACCTTGAGAAAAGTCTGTTCCGTGATATTGGCTACAGTGAGGAGCAATATTAAACAAAAGTAGACCTGTACCACAGCCGATTTCTAAAACTTTATTAGGTTTTAGAGAAATAATTCTTTCTACTGTCGAATCTACCCAATCACGCATTTCACCCGCAGGAATGGGTAAATCTGTATAACTGCTATTCCAACCGATAATATTAAATTTAGGATCTGCAACTACAGAAATTTCTCGGTAGTCATCAGCCTCAGACTCATAAACCACCTGCCATTGTGATATTTGCTCAGTTTCAATTGCCTTGGTAGCACCTTGGTATTGAGGATTTTGAACTACATAAGCTACTAAGCGTTTTTCTCCTAACGTATCCCCTTGAGCTAAAACCGCAGTTGCTTGAACACCTGGATGTTGATTGAGATTAGCTTCAATTTCGCCCAATTCAATGCGATAACCCCTAATTTTCGCTTGGTAGTCCATCCGACCAAGAAATTCTATATTGCCATCTGCTAACCAGCAAGCTAAATCTCCAGTTTTATATAACCTTGCTCCTGGTTGATGGCTAAAAGGATGGGAAATAAATTTTTCGGTTGTTAATTCAGAACGATGTAAATAACCTTGAGCTAAACCAGCACCACCAATATATAATTCACCGGGTACGCCGATGGGTACAGGTTGTAAATGAGAGTCTAAAATATAAAGTTGAGTATTAGCAAAAGGGCGACCGATGGGTACTAGGCACTCTGTTGGTAAATCTTGTGTAGTTTCAAAATAGCAACTGTCAATTGTGGCTTCTGTTACTCCAAAAGAATTAATCAGCCTGGTTTGAGAACCACAATAACTGCGGAACTGATTGTATTCTGAACCATACCAACTATCAGAACCACAAATGAGCAACCGCATAAAATCGAGGTGCTGTCCGCTTTGTGCCAAATATTGCATCAAGTTACGCAACACAGCCGGCACAAATTCGGCACAGTCTACTTTCTCCTGAAGCATCAACTCGTAAAGTTTTTGCGGTTCGAGTAGAAAATCACGAGGACATAAAACCAATTTCCCCCCAGAACATAAGGCCCTAATTAAATCGCCCGTGCAGACATCAAAAGCAAAACTAGCCATCTGTAAGTGACTAGTGACTGTACACAATTGATATGCTTCCTTCCAAGCAAAAAAGGCATTAACTAAGTTGTGATGTTGTACCATCACCCCCTTAGCTTTACCTGTAGAACCGGAGGTATAAATTACATAAGCTAAGTCACAGGGATGAACACATGGAAGTTCTGCGGTGACAGGTGGCCAATCTGCATCTAAACATAATACTTGTAGACTATGGGCAGGAAGAATATTTACTAGCTTGGTTTGAGTTAACAACACCTGTGCTTGCGCGTCTTCCAGCATGAAGGCTAAACGCTCCCCAGGATAAGCCGGATCTAGGGGGATGTATGCACCACCAGCTTTGAGGACTGCTAAGGGCGCAACTACCATATCTAAAGAACGCTCTACACATATCCCCACTAATACTCCAGGTGTCACTCCCATCGTTACTAGTTTCTCGGCCAGTTGGTTGGCTTTTTGCTGTAATTGTGCATATGTGAGTTGGCGATCGCCAAAGACAACAGCATCTGCATCTGGCGTACGTAACGCCTGTTGCTCAAATAAATCGTGAATACATAAATCTGCGGGGAATGCAGACTGATTTTGGCTAAATACTAACAGTTGTTTTTGTTCTGCTGGGGTGAGCAAGGACAATTCTGATAAACGGGCTGTAGGATTAGTTACCATACCCGTCAGTAAATTTTCTAAATGCCCCAACATCCGGTTGATAGTTTGCTGATCAAATCTGCGAGTGTCATACAACAAGTCTAATCTCAGAGCTTCATTTGGTGCTACTAATAGGCTCAGAGCCTCGTTGGTTTTTTCAAAAGATTGCCCACTCTGTACTTTCAGTCCATCGATTTCTTGAGCTAAGGCCGCATCAACTGGATAATTCTCCAGTACATAGCCAATCTCAAACAAAGACTGACCTCTATTGACATCACTCCATCGTTGCACTTCCACCAGTGGACTATATTCATACTGAATCACCTCGATTTGGTGACTTTGTAATTCTTGTAACCAAGGCAAAAGTAAAGCATCTGCTGTTATCTGCACCCGCAGAGGTAAGGTATTTACAAACAACCCCACCATCGCTTCCACTCCTGGCAAAGTTGGAGGACGACCAGAAGAAGTGCTACCAAAAACAATGTCTGACTCACCACTATAACGACTTAAAAGCAACGCCCAAGCTCCTTGTACAAGGGTATTTAGAGTCAGTTGATGCTGCCTTGCTAGAGATTGTAAAGCGATTGTAGTAGCCTTTGATAGTTCAAGTTTTTGGCAATTATAATCCTCATCTAAACTAGGTAAAATACCCGGAGCCTGGTCTAAAAGTAAAGTTGTCGGTTTACTAAAACCTTTGAGTGTTTTACGCCAAAAAGCCTCCGCTTGAGCTAAATCTTGTTGTTGTAGCCAAGTAATATAGTCTCGATAGGGACGAGGTGAATTTAACTTTAAATCTTCTCCTCTACAAAATGCTTGGTAAAAAGCATAAACTTCTTGAAAAACTAAAGATTCAGACCAACCATCTAGTAACAAATGGTGGCTACTCCACACAAATTCATAAGTTTGCTCATCCAAACGGAACAAGGTTAACCGAATTAATGGAGCTTGAGAAAGTTCAAAACCACGCTGTCTATCTGTTTGCAAAAAAGCGGCTAATTTTTGCTGTTGTAATTCAAAAGAAAATTCTCGCCAATCTTGTAAATCCCAAGGAAGTTCTACTTGTTGATATACAACTTGATAAGGCTTTTCTAAATCTTGCCAATAAAAGGCAGTCCGTAAAATTGGGTGTCTTGCTACTACTCGTTCCCAAGCCTGTTTAAATGCTGCGACATGAAAATTACCTTGCAAAGTCCAACAAAATTGCTCAAAGTATACTCCTGACTGGGGGGCATAAATAGTATGAAATAGTAACCCCTGTTGTAAGGGTGATAATTCATAAATATCTTCTAAATTCGCTGTATCCATATACTTTATTTCCTACCTTTATGATTAAGTTTAGCCAGTAATTTATTAAAATCCTTTTGACCAATTTTTGCCGAAGCAAAATCGGAAGGTGTATAGCTAGTTATATCTGGCGATTGACTGCGACTAATCAGAGATTTTAATGCTTTTACAAAACCTTGTGCTAAATTTTCTACTGTAGTTTGACGATGTGAATTTTTGCTGTAAGTCCAATCAATTTTTAAGTGATTATTGATAACCAAACAATCAATTTCTAACAAATAATAACGCTTGGCTTGAGGACTCTGTACTAAACCAATTGGTTCGGAAGCTGGTGCTAAAAGTTGCGATTGGTCAGAAAGAAGATTAAATTGCCCCAAGTAATTAAAACTTACTTCGGCTTGTGGTAACTTACTAAATTTTTGGATAATTTCTTCTCTTCCCAGATATAGAAGTAACCCATAGCCAATACCTTGATTGGGAACTAGCCGCAATTGTTCTTTAACAGTTTTGAGAATGCCGATTAAGTCAATATTTTTATCCCATCTTAAATAGACAGGAAATACAGATGTAAACCAACCTACAGTACGGGATAAATCAACATCTGTAAATAATGTTTCTCGTCCGTGACCTTCCAAATCAATTAATAAAGAATTTTCTTCAGTCCAGTTAGCAAAAGTTTGAGCTAATGCTGTCAACAACACTTCATTAATTTGGGTGCGATAAGCTGAAGGAATATCATGGAGTAAAGCTTGAGTTTCTGATCTGCTCAAAGTAATTGATACTTTATTAGCAGATTCTACAATATTATCTCCGTTGTCAAAATCAACTGGCAAAGAAGTAATCCGTTTTTGACTTTCTCTTAGCCAATATTCTCTTTCTGATGCAATTTGTAGTGATTGAGCATAATTTACTAATCGCTGTGTCCATTCTTTATACGAAGTAGTTTTTGTGGGCAACTTAATTGTTTTCCCCTGGCTCAATTGAGTGTAAGCTGTTTGGAAGTCTTCTAATAAAATTCGCCAAGAAACACCATCAACTAGCAAGTGATGAATGACAAACAGTAAACGGTTAGGTTGGTCTTGACCTAAGTTAAATAGAGCAACCTTCATTAAAGGCGGTTTAGCTAAGTCGAGACTGGCTTGTAATTTTTCGGCGATCGCAGTAATTTGCGATCGCTGCTCTATTTGTGATAACGCTGTTAAGTCAACTTGCACAACTTCTGTTATCACATCGTCACCAGCATTCACCTGTTGCCAACCAGCATTTGTTTTTGTAAATCTGATTCTCAAAGCATCATGATGGACAATCAATTGCTGTACAACTTGCCGCAGATACTCAGGATTAATAACTTCTCTGACTATTAATAAATTAGCTTGGTTATAGTGATGTGGTTGAGAGAAATTTTCTGCAAAAAACCAGTGTTGAATTGGTGTTAGTGGTAAATCACCTGTAACTAAACCCTGTTCGGCTTGTACTATTGGGTGCGTACCAACAACTGTTGCTAATTCGGCAATTGTTTGGTTTTGAAATAGTTGCTTAGGTGTTAATTGTAAACCTTGTTGATTAGCTTTAGCAACGACTTGAATACTCAGAATTGAATCGCCGCCCAAGTCGAAAAAATTATCATAAATACCTATATCTCGGATACCCAATACCTCAGCCCAGATTTGTACTAATTGAGATTCTACTGGGTTTTGTGCAGGGACAAATTTTGCAGTTATTTCTTCTCTATTAATTTCAGGTATTGGTAATGCTCGCCGATCTAATTTACCATTGGGTGTAGTTGGCAAAGCATCCAAAATGACAAAGGCAGATGGAACCATGTAATTAGGCAAATTTTGCTTAATTAATTGTCGCAGTTCCTGAATGGATAGATTTGATTTTTCAACGGGAACAGCATAAGCGACTAAGCGTTTTTTACCAGGTTCATCTTCTCGCACAATTACTACATTTTCTTTTACTTTTGGATGACTAGCTAAAATCGTCTCTATTTCTGGTAATTCAATTCTGTAACCTCTAATTTTTACTTGATTGTCAATTCTTCCTAAAAATTCTATTTCTCCATTCAGTAAATAACGGGCTAAATCTCCAGTTTTATATAACCTTGCGCCTGGTTGATGACTAAAAGGATGGGAAATAAATTTTTCGGTTGTTAATTCAGAACGATGTAAATAACCTTGAGCTAAACCAGCACCACCAATATATAATTCACCGGGTACGCCGATGGGTACAGGTTGTAAATGAGAGTCTAAAATATAAAGTTGAGTATTAGCAAAAGGGCGACCGATGGGTACTAGGCACTCTGTTGGTAAATCTTGTGTAGTTTCAAAATAGCAACTGTCAATTGTGGCTTCTGTTACTCCAAAAGAATTAATCAGCCTGGTTTGAGAACCACAATAACTGCGGAACTGATTGTATTCTGAACCATACCAACTATCAGAACCACAAATGAGCAACCGCATAAAATCGAGGTGCTGTCCGCTTTGTGCCAAATATTGCATCAAGTTACGCAACACAGCCGGCACAAATTCGGCACAGTCTACTTTCTCCTGAAGCATCAACTCGTAAAGTTTTTGCGGTTCGAGTAGAAAATCACGAGGACATAAAACCAATTTCCCCCCAGAACATAAGGCCCTAATTAAATCGCCCGTGCAGACATCAAAAGCAAAACTAGCCATCTGTAAGTGACTAGTGACTGTACACAATTGATATGCTTCCTTCCAAGCAAAAAAGGCATTGACTAAGTTGTGATGTTGTACCATCACCCCCTTAGCTTTACCTGTAGAACCGGAGGTATAAATTACATAAGCTAAGTCACAGGGATGAACAGATGGAAGTTCTGCGGTGACAGGTGGCCAATCTGCATCTAAACATAATACTTGTAGACTATGGGCAGGAAGAATATTTACTAGCTTGGTTTGAGTCAACAATACCTGTGCTTGCGCGTCTTCCAGCATGAAGGCTAAACGCTCCCCAGGATAAGCAGGATCTAAGGGGATGTATGCACCACCAGCTTTGAGGACTGCTAAGGGCGCAATTACCATATCTAAAGAACGCTCTACGCATATCCCCACTAATACTCCAGGTGCAACTCCCATTGTTATTAGTTTTTCGGCCAGTTGGTTGGCTTTTTTATTTAGTTGGTTATAAGTTAATTGTTCTTGGCCAAAAACTACAGCAATAGCATCTGGTGTTTTGACAGCTTGCTCGGCAAATATGTGAT
This sequence comes from Anabaena minutissima FACHB-250, assembly GCF_014697125.1. GTDB lineage: Bacteria > Cyanobacteriota > Cyanobacteriia > Cyanobacteriales > Nostocaceae > Trichormus > Trichormus minutissimus. The sequence continues at coordinate 182,133 of NZ_JACJRG010000003.1, forward strand.
GTATTCTAGAAAATTCTGGGTAATGAGTGTAGATACTATTCCATTCAAATAATAGTTGATGTTTTTCAGCGTCAGTGAATAATGGTAACTCTGAAATTTTGGCTTTGGGATTAGCAACAATGCCATAAAGCAAAGTTTGAAAATGTTCCACTATCCGAACAATAGTTCCAGCTTCAAATAACTCGTTACTATACTCAATTGCTCCTGCCAGCCCTTTTTTTCCTATATATATATCTAGGCTCAAATCAAATTGAGTTGTGCCACGTTCTACTTCAATAGGTGTTAAGGTCAAATCCCCTATCTGCAAAGTTGGTATTGGGAGATTGTGCAGACCAAACCAAACTTGAAATAATGGATTCCGGCTTAAATCTCGTTCTGGTTGTAGTTCATCTACTAACTTTTCAAAAGGCAAATCTTGATGAGCATAAGCGGCTAAAGTCATGTCCCGGACTTGACTTAGTAATTCACTAAAGCTGGGATTGCCATGAATTTGGGTACGCAAGGCTAAGGAGTTGACAAATAAGCCAATAATGCCTTCACTTTCAGCCCAATTACGATTAGCGATCGCCGAACCAACTACAATATCATCCTGTCCTGTATAACGATGCAGCAAGGTATTAAATGCTGTCAGCAAGGTCATAAACAAAGTTACGCCTGCTTTTTGGCTAAAAGTCTCTAATGCTGTGGTTAAATCTTGGGGAATTTGCCAAGAGTAAGTTTTACCCTGAAATGTTTGCAGTGCTGAACGTGGTCTATCTGTGGGCAACTGTAATGTAGAAATGCCATCAAGTTGCTGTTTCCAGTAAGCTAATTGCTTCTCTAATACTTCTCCTTGTAACCATTCTTGCTGCCAAACACTATAGTCAGCGTATTGCAGTGGTAATTCTGGCAGTGAAGAAGGTTGACCATTACACAACTCTGTATATATTGCCGCCAATTCCCTCAGTAATATTCCTATAGACCAACCATCAAAAATAGTGTGGTGGATAGTTAGCAGTAGTATATGCTCTTGCTCACTCAGACAAAGTAGTGTTACCCGTAGTAAAGGAAATTCTGACAATACAAATGGTTTTTGTGCTTCCTGTGTAGCTAATTTGTGCGCCTGAATTTCCCGTTCGTCTTTTGGTAAATGCTGCAAATTTACTACTGGTATAGTCAAAGTTACAGTAGGAGCGATCGCTTGTACAGGTTCTCCGTCTACTGTTGTCAACGCCGTTCGTAAAGCTTCGTGTCGTTCGATGATGGCTTGAAAACTTTGCTCCAGCACAGTTACATTTACAGATCCACTCAAGCGCACAGCAAAAGCCAAGTTATAAAAAGGGCTACCAGGCTCGAGCTGATCTAAAAACCACAGCCGTTTTTGTCCAAAAGATGCTGGAAAAACATAGACTTCTGTTTCTTGTTCAGGGAAAACTTCTAGTGTCATGATGATCACGCATCCTTTGATTCAGACTGGAAATTACTTGAACCTTGCTGAAGTAATGACAGCTTAACTCGCCGTGTCTCTCTGGCCAGGCGCTGAGGCGCAATGATTGGTTTTTCAACTTTTTGCTCCAAGGCTCTAGTAATTTCTTCAGCAAATGCAGCAATAGTTGGTAACTCAAACAAACGATGTATGGCTAATTCCACTTGAAAAGCTTGGCGAGTTTTGGAGATGACTTGAGTTGCTAACAAAGAGTGACCACCCAACTCAAAGAAGTTGTGGTAAATACCGACTTGTGGCAAACCAAGAACTTCCGCCCAAATTTTGGCTAGTTTCTCCTCTACTGGAGTTCGTGGTAGTGCGTCTTGTGTATCCGGTTCTACAGCGATCTCCGGTGCAGGTAAAGCCCGCCGATCTAACTTGCCATTAGGAGTTAAAGGTAATGTATCTAAAAATACATAAGCTGAAGGAATCATATACTGCGGTAGCTTCTGTTGCAGAAAATTTCGCAGGTGTTGGGATGTGGGATGTGTAGAATTAGGGCGGGAAACAACGTAAGCTATAAGTCGGCGATCGCTTGGTGTATCTTCTCGAACTATAACTACAGCTTGTTGTATCTCTGGAACTTGTTGGATAACAGCTGCTATTTCCCCTAACTCAATGCGGAAACCTCTAACTTTCACCTGGTCGTCAATGCGTCCGAGATATTCAATATTTCCATTGCTACGGTAACGGGCCAAATCGCCAGTTTTATATAATCTTGCTCCCGGTTGATTGCTAAAAGGATGGGGAATAAACTTTTCGTTAGTTAGTTGGGAACGATTGAGATAACCACGAGCTAAACCTACACCACCAATGTGTAATTCTCCAGGTACACCAATTGGTACAGGCTGTAATTGTTGATCCAAAACGTAAATTTGTGTATTAGCAATGGGGCGACCAATCGGTACTAACTTCTCTGGAGTATGCTGTTGACACTGCCAAAAAGTAACATCAATAGCTGCTTCTGTCGGCCCATAAAGATTATACAATTCAACTTTCGGCACGTGTGCAAAGAATTTCTCTTGCAATTCAAAAGGCAAAGCTTCCCCGCTACAAATCACCCGCTTGAGGTGTTGACAATTTTCTAATCCGACCTCATTCAATAATACTTGCAGCATTGAAGGAACAAAATGTACTGTAGTGATTTGCTGCTGTTGTATCAGCTTGACTAAATAAGCTCTATCTTGATGTCCTCCGGGTTGAGCCACAACTAAACTAGCTCCAGTCATGAGCGGCCAGAAAAATTCCCAAACAGAAACATCAAAGCTAAAAGGAGTTTTTTGTAAAACTCGATCAGCCGCAGTTAACTTATAGGTGTCCTGCATCCACAATAAACGATTGCAGATACCTTGATGGGTATTCATTGCGCCTTTAGGTTGACCTGTAGAGCCAGAAGTATAAATTACATAAGCTAGGTTATGAGAGTTGAGATTACAGGTAAGATTTTCTGAGTTTTGTTCAGCGATTTTGTTCCAATCACTATCTAAGCAAATTACCTGAGCTTTATGGGGGGGAATATTTTCAATTAGGTGCTGCTGAGATAACAGAATTGGGGTTTGGGAGTCTTCCAACATGAAAGCCAAGCGTTCCCCTGGATAGTTTGGATCTAGAGGTACATAAGCACCACCAGCTTTGAGAATACTCAACAGCCCAATAACCATTTCTAAAGAACGCTCAACACAAATTCCCACCAATACTTCTGGTTCTACTCCTAGCGTTTGCAAATAGTGTGCTAGTTGATTTGCTCTCGCGTTGAGTTCCTGATAAGTTAATTGCTCATCTTCAAATACTACTGCTACTGCATCAGGTGTACGTTCTACTTGTGCTTCAAACCACTGATGGAGAAACTTTTCTAAAGGATAGTCAACCTTGGTATTATTCCACTCTACTAATTGCTGATGTAACTCATCTGCATTTAAAAGTGGTAATTCTAGTAACTTGGCTTGAGGATTAGCAACAATTCCGTTTAATAATATCTGCAAATGCTCTGCCATCCTGCCTATAGTTTCAGGCTCAAATAAATCGCTATTATATTGAATTTCTCCCACCAAACCCGTCAAAGTTTCTTTCATATCCAGTGTTAAATCGAACTTGGCGGTGTTATTGCTGGTTTCTAGGTGAGATACTATCAAATCTGCTAACTCTAATTGTGAGGTTTGGGCATTTTGCAGTACAAACATCACCTGAAATAAAGGCGTGTGGCTTAAGTTACGCTCTGGTTGCAGTTTCTCTACTAGTTGTTCAAAGGGCAAATCTTGATGAGCATACGCGCTTAAAGCTACTTCTTTTACTTGAGCAAGCAGTTCTATAAAGCTGGGATTACCAGATAAATCACTACGCAAAACTAAATTATTAACAAATAAGCCAATTAATCCTTCTATTTGTTTGTGGTGTCGATTGGCAATAGGAGAACCAACTATAATATCAGTGCTGTTAGTGTAGCGATATAACAGGGTTTTGAAGGCTGCTAACAAGGTCATAAACAAGGTGCTTCCTTGTTGCCGACTTAATCTTTTAAGTCCTAAAGATAGCTCAGATGATAACTGAAAACTATGACTAGCTCCTTTGAATGATTGAGTTGCGGGTCGTAGGTGGTCTGTTGGTAGTTCTAGAAGTGTTGGCGCATCGGCTAATTTATCCTGCCAATATTTCAGATGGGATTCTAATACTTCTGTGGTTAACCATTGTCGTTGCCAAGCTGCAAAGTCTGTGTATTGTATTGGTAGGTCTGTCAAGGGTGAGATTTGACCTTTGCTAAAGGCTTGGTAAAGCTCTCCTAATTCTCGGATTAGTATTTCTATCGACCATCCATCAGACACGATATGGTGCATAGTAAATAGCACTACATATTCCTGTTTTCCTAAATACAGTAATTTAACTCTTAATAAGGTGTCTTTTTCCAGATCAAAGGAATTTTGAGCCTCTATCTGGATGATATCTCTAACGTTGGTTTCTCTTTGGGTAGTTGATAATTCGGAAAGGTCAATTACTGGCAATTGTAATGTTTTTTCTGGTGAAATGACGACTAAAGGTTGTCCTTCCAGTGATTGAAAGTTGGTTCTTAAGGCTTCATGTCTTCGGAGAATTTCATTAAAACTCTGTTCTAATGCTGCTAAATTTAATTGTCCCTGTAAGCGGATGGCGGCGAAAATGTTGTAGAAGGGGCTATCGGGTTGTAACTGTGTCAAAAACCATAATCTTTGTTGAGAAAAAGATAATGGTAAGTTTTCTGACCGGCAAATGGGATTAATGGGTGGTATTTCTAATAATAAACCTGCTTGGGTAGCAGTTTCTATGGCTTGAGCGAGTCCAGCTATAGTAGGCTGGGCAAACAAGCACCGCAAAGGAAGTTCTACTTTAAATACTTGCTGTATCCGTGAAATTATGCGAGTTGCTAGTAGAGAATGTCCACCCAACTCAAAGAAGTTATCGTGAATACCGACTTTGTTAATGCTAAGTACCTCCATCCAAATTTCAGCCAGTTGATGTTCTACGGGAGTGGAAGCAGCGACAAAATTAGCTGATTGTATAAGTTGTGTATGGTCAGGTTCTGGTAGCGATCGCCTATCTATTTTGCCATTTGGTGTTAATGGTAGCGTCTCTAAAATCACCAAGGCAGAAGGTATCATGTAGCCCGGTAGTTTCGATTCTAGAAAACGACGTAATTCTGCAATTGTTAATGAATTTTCTGGTTGTAAAGTAATATAAGCTACTAAATTTTTATTCCCTGGTACATTTTCTCTGAGAACAACTACTGTCGTATGTACTGATGGATATTGACTGATGGCAGCTTCAATTTCTGCCAATTCAATGCGAAAACCGCGCAGTTTTACTTGATAGTCAATGCGTCCGATGTATTCAATATCTCCGTTTGGTAAATAACGTGCTAAATCACCTGTTTTATATAATTTTTCTCCTGGTTGATGAGTAAAAGGGTTAGGAATAAATTTTTCTTTAGTTAATTCCGGTTGGTTAAAATAACCTCGTGCAACACCAGCACCACCAATATATATTTCTCCAGCAACGCCTACGGGTACAGGTTGTAAATATTTATCTAAAATATATATTTGGGTATTAGCCAGAGGACGACCTATAGTAATGGTTTGTTTAGTATCTTTAATTTGATGAATTGTAGACCAAATAGTTGTTTCTGTTGGTCCGTATAAATTCCAAATTTCCCTGCATCTTGAGAATAATTGATCAGCTAAATTTTGAGGTAAGGCTTCCCCACCACAAAGGACTTTTAATTGTGATTTACCTTGCCAACCTGCATCTAATAACATTTGCCAAGTTGCAGGGGTAGCTTGCATAACAGTTGTAGGGCTATTATTTAATAGTTGTAATAACTGTATGCCGTCTGTTGCTACTTCTCGACTAACTAAATTTAATTTCGCTCCTGTGATTAAAGGTAGATAAATTTCTAGACCAGCAATATCAAAAGATAAAGTAGTAACTGCAAGTAAACTATCTGCATTAGTTAACTTTAACTGCTGCTGCATAGCAGTGAGGAAATTTATTACATTACTGTGAGTAATTTGTACGCCTTTGGGTTTACCTGTAGAGCCAGAGGTATAGATGGTGTAGATTAAATTATCGGGCTGAATGTTAATTTTGGGGTTGATTGTTGCTTGGGTAGCAATGTTTTCCCAGTCTTTATCCAAACAAATAATTTGAGTTTTTTGGGGGGTGTTGTGGGCGGAAAGATGAGGTAATAAATGTTGCTGGGTTAACAAAACTGACGTTTGTGAGTCTGCTAACATCAAAGCCAAACGCTCAACAGGAAATGCCGGATCTAGTGGGATGTACGCGCCACCTGCTTTGAGAATTGCTAAAATAGCAATGATCATTTCTAGCGATCGCTCTATACAAATTCCCACTAATACTTGTGGTTCTACTCCTAAGTTTTGTAAGTGGTGAGCTAGTTGATTAGCTTTTTGGTTGAGTTGTTGATAAGTCAGTTGTTGATCTGCAAAAACTACAGCAACAGCATCAGGGGTTTTCTCGACTTGTGCCTCAAATAGTTGCTGAATACATTGGTCTTGGGGATAATCAATTTGTGTATTATTCCACTCCGCTAATTGTTGATGCAACTCGCGTTCTGTTAACAGAGGTAAGTCTGATATTTTTCTTTGCGGATGAGCAACAATCCCTTCTAACAGTGTCTCGAAATGCTGCAATATACGAGCAATGGTATCGACATTGAACAGGTCTGTGCTGTACTCTAATGCCCCTTTGAGTTCTGCTCCGGTATCCTCCATAGACAGGGTTAAATCAAACTTAGCAGTTTGACTGTGCATTGGTAGCCAACTTACGGTCACGCTCGGTAGCGTCAAATCTTGCTTACTATCTTCTAGCAAGGTAAACATTACCTGGAATAAAGGTGTATGGCTAAGATTTCGTTCTAGATGTAGTTCTTCTACCAGGCGCTCAAAAGGCAAATCAGCATGGGCAAAGGCTCCTACACATACCTGACGTACCCGACTGAGCAAGTCCAAGAAACTGGGATTTTGGGAAAGGTCAGTACGCAGCACTAAGGTATTGACAAAAAAACCAATCAACCCTTCAATTTCGGCAGAGTTACGGTTGGCGATCGCCGAGCCAACGCAGATATCTTCTTGCCCAGTGTAACGGTAAAGGAGACTTTGAAAAGCAGCTAGTAGTGTCATAAACAGGGTGACACCTTGTTGATTGCTCAGGGACTTGAGCATACCAGTCAATTCTGGTGATAGCTTAAAATTAGCAATTGACCCTTGGAAGCTTTGCGCCATTGGCCTCGGACGATCTGTAGGCAGTTCCAGCACTGTAGGAGCATCTGCCAATTGTTGTTTCCAATAAGAAAGCTGAGTATTTAGTACCTCTCCTTGTAACCAGTGGCGTTGCCAAACAGTGAAGTCTGCATATTGTATGGGAAGTGGTGGTAAAGAAGAAGGCTTTCCACTATAAAAGGCTTCGTAGAGAACTGCCAATTCTTGAAGTATAACTTTGATCGACCAACCATCAGAGATAATATGGTGAATGACGAACAACAACACATGTTCTTGCTCACTTATCTGCAATACTGTCCCTTGTAACAAAGGTCCAGACACTAAGTCAAAGGGTGTTTGTGCAATCTCAGTTGTTAGGCGATCGACCTCAGCTTTTTGCTTAGATAAAGGCAAATCACATAAGTTCACGACTGGTAAAGTGACGGTGAGAGTTGGGTGAATGATTTGAGTAAGTTCTTCTTCCACTAAAAGAAAGGTTGTACGTAAACATTCATGGCGTTTTATCATCTCATTCACGCTCTGCTCTAATGCCATCAAATTGAGCGCACCCTTAATATGTAAAGATGCCAGTTCGTTGTACAAAGGGATATTGGGATTTAACAGGTGCAGAAACCACAGTCGCTGTTGGGCAAAAGATGCAGGAAAAGAGTTAGAATTTCGGCTTTGAGGCTGTATTTGTGTTTGCAAGACATTAGGATCTTGCTTCTGGCTAAGTCGTTGCAGCAGCAGTTTTCGTTGCTCTGGAGAAAGATTTGCAATACGTTCATGTAAATTAGTCACTTGACACCCCCTTAATAGCTGCTTTTCTCCGCCTATAGCTGCTCAATTTCTGCCAACATCTGAGCCAGTGTTTCGCTGTCTGTTTGTTCAGCTATTTTCTCGACTATAAATCTGGCTAATTCAGCAACATTTGACATTTCAAAAAACTTTTGAAAAGGTAGTTCTACAGAAAATGCCTGGCGAATTCGAGAAACTAGTTGAACAGCTAATAATGAATCTCCTCCCAACTCGAAGAAATTATCATATATGCCGATATTTTCGATGCCCAATATTGTAAACCAAATATCAGTCAACTCTTTTTCAACATCATTAGTTGGTGCAATATATGTAGTTTTTAAATTCCGTTGAGTGTAGGTGTTTGCAGTTAAACTGTTCTGTCTAATTTCCTCTAAAATATGTGCTTGTGTAAAACTTGTGTATCTATGACGTACTGTCTGAAAATCTTCAGGAGACACAATAATTTGAGGTTCTGTATAACTAGAAAGAATGCGTTTAAATATCTCAACTCCTCCCTGAACATTTAACTGTATTCCTCGTTGAATACCTGCTTCACGAATTTCTTTGAGATAAAGAGGAATTTCTCCTACACCTGCCATACCAGCTTCTTGCCAGACACCCCAATTAATTGATATGTTAAATCTTCCAGTTTTTAATGTGTTGTAATGAGCAAAAGCATCAATAAAAGCATTAGCCGCAGCATAATCTACTTGTCCAACAAAAGGTAAAAGAGAACTGAGGGAGGAACAGAATACAAAAAAGTCTAAGTTAATATCTTTGAACAAAGCATCAAGCACTAATGTTCCTTGTATTTTGGGTGCAAAAACCCTTCTTACCATTTCGGATGTTTTTTGAGGAATAATACCTGTGCCTAAAACACCTGCTGTATGAATTACACCATGAATATTGCCAAAGTATTCAAGAGCTAAATTTTTTACAGATTGCATTTGTTCTATATCAGACACATCTGCTTGAACAACTAAAACTTCTGCTCCTAGTTCTTCTAATTCTTTGACTTTCTTAATTCTATTTTTAACTTTTTGGTCTTCATTTTGCTTGATTTCTGCAATTTCAGATTGTTGCTGGGCAATAATTAAACCATATTCTGTCTGTTTTCTTTTTTCTTCACTGATGGGATAACCTTGAACGGTTTTAAATCCCTGTTGATATAATAACTCTTCCCATTTTTCAATACTTAATAAGGCGGAATCGGTTCTAATACTATCATTAAAATACCACCAACCTTCAGCTAAACCCCAAACCATATCAGTCCAGCATTGAGATTTTACTGTTTCTAGGAGGAAGAATATACCGTTAGAAACTAACAAATTATTTAGATTTCTAACGGTTTCTGGAACATTTTTAGTTGCATGAACTACATCTAAACCTATGATAATGTCAAAACTATGTTTTTGATAACCTTGTTGTTGGCAATCTTGAGAAATATCAAAGATACCAAATTTCATAAAATCAAAACCACGTTTGCGTGCTTCTTTCTCTGCATTGAGAACAAAACCTTTACCTAAATCCGTGAAATAATATTCAACATTGTAATCTTTCAATGCTGCGGCTAAAAACCAAGTTAGCAAGCCATTACCTGCACCCACCTCTAAAATTTTAATTGTTTTTCCACATGATTTGCTGATAATATTAACAATTGTTTTTTGTACAAGAGTTTGGTAAATTCTGCTATTGGAATACTCAACAGTATTTTCAAAACTTTCTTTTAAAAGTTCAGAACTACCATCTGGATATAATACACTAATTGCTTCTATTTCACCACTTAAAGCTTTGCTATAGTGATTTGCACAATGTTCTAGAAGCTTAAACATACCTCGAAAATCAGGATAATTATTTTCGGCTTCTTGTTTGAGTAATTGAGAGTTTTTGATATTATCTCTATCTAGCAAAAGCTCGAATGCTCTATTGCCTGTAAATTTTATTACTTTATTCGATTCCAAGAATTTTAGCATGAAATCATAAAATTTCTCAAATTTTGGCAGAACTCTCAATCCGGCTTTTACCTCATCCTGGTTGTATATTCTCCCCTTATTTGGATTGATTATCTTGGCAGAGTGGAAATACTCATAAATGTAACTTACACATAACTGATTTAATGTGGTTTCTAATCCCTGAGAATCACAAATACCTTTAATTGATAATTCTTGTTCTATTTGCTGTTCTAAGTAGCTGATTGCATCTATTTCTGTTGGCAAATTTAAAAAACTGGCTGCTTGTTGTTTCCTTGATAACCATTCATCCCATTCACTTTTTGGTGGTAATGGTGAACGCCCTACTAAGACAAGTTTTGCTTTTACTGTCTGTGCCAGATATTTAGCAAAGGCAGTTCCCATTGAGCCTAAGCCACCTGTAATTAAATAAACTCCTTTTTCCTTAAGTCGATAATTCTGATGAGGATGTTCAGCTAATTTGATTGCTTCAAATGTCTGTATCCATCGCTGTGTCCCTCGGTAAGCAACCATGAAGTCAGAAGACAATGAAATAATTTCTGTTAACAAATGAGCAAAAAGTCTCTCCGCTTGCCAGCTTTCAAATTGCACATCAATACAACGACAAGTGATGTGAGGAAATTCTAGAGGTATGACACGACATGAACCCAATAAAGTTGCTTTTTCTGGGCATAAATTTTCTATACCTGTGACATTACACAGATAATTAGATATAATCCATAATTGAAGTGGCTCTGTGAGTTCTTGTTCTGCGATCGCTAATGCTATATATAACAAACTGTTAAAACCTAAATCTTGTGCAGCTACAAGACTTTCATTTGTTAATGAAGTGTTATTGCTCTCAGTAATGCTCCAAAAATGCACAATTCTTTCTGGAATTTGATTACTTAGCTTTAAATCTTTGATTAAGGCGTGATAATCATCCTGTCTTTGGGGATTAAGAATATAAGTTCGTTGTGAGAGTTTGGCAAATTTCTCTCCTACTCTCACTATGACAATATTTTGATTAGTTTGCTCCAGTAGCTTTGTGAGTTCTCCGCCCATACCCACTTGATCGAGAAAAACTAACCAAAAAGAAGGTTGCTGTGCTAAATCTTTTATTTGCCAAGCCATAGGTGCCATACTTTGTTTCCAAATAGGCATATAAAACCAATCTTCAAGATTTGACTTTTGCTCAAATGAATTTCCGAGTATTTGGTTATCAACTACCGCTTTTTGAGATTCAATCCAGTAACGCTGACGTTCAAAGGGATAAGTTGGTAAAGGTAGGCGATAACGCTGTTCGTGGGTATGAAAACCAGACCAATTTACCTCAACTCCTGCTAACCACAACCGTCCTAAAATATTGAGTAAGAAAGCTACATCTGATTTGTCTTCGTGAGGATGGCGTAAAGAAGGTAATATTACCTGTCCCACTGCCTCTTGGGTGTGTTGTTTGACAAGAGTACACAAAGTACGCCCTGGCCCTACTTCTAATAAAATACGTTCAGTTTCTTGCAATAAAACTGATAAACCGGATGAAAACTGTACTGTTTGACGTAAATGCTGCGCCCAATATTGTGGCGATTTTGCTTGCTCTAAGGAAATCCAAGTACCCGTTAAATTAGAAATAAAGGGAATTTCAGGAGGATTTAGTTTTATTTTTTTGAGTTCCACCATGAATGGTTCTAACATGGGTTCCATCATGTGGGAGTGAAAAGCATGAGAAGTATGCAAAAGCCGACATTCTATACCTAATGCAGTTAATTTTTGTTGAAGTGCTTTTACTGCTTCATAACTTCCAGAAACCACAGATAAAGAAGGTGAATTACTAGCAGCTAAAGTTAAATTTTCGTTGAGAAAAGTTTTTACCTCTACTGCTGATGCAGAAATAGAAAGCATTGCACCTGTTGACATTTGCTGCATCAATCGCCCACGCACAACAACCAAAGTCAACGCATCTTCTAAAGACATTACACCAGCAAGAGTTGCAGCTACATATTCTCCAATACTGTGACCAATCATTGCTTGTGGACATAGACCCCAAGATATCCATAGTTGAGCTAAAGCATACTCAATTACAAACAATGCTGGTTGTGCAAACTGCGTCTGCTTGAGTTGTTCTGCTGCTTGTTTGTCAGACTCTTGTGGATAAATAATTGCACGCAAATCTAATCCTAAATGTGGTTTTAGTAACAAACAACAACGATCTACCTGTTTTTGGAATGTAGGCTCAGTTTGATACAATTCCCGCCCCATGTTTATATATTGAGCGCCCTGTCCAGGGAACATAAAAGTAATAGAGCGTTGAATTATTTCCTCAAAGTGAGTTAATACTTGTTGAGGATCTATTATTTCTAAAGCGTTTATTGCTTCTTGAGTATTTTGACAAACTACAACACGGCGATGATTGAAAACTGCACGTCCTACTTGTAATGTGTAAGCAACATCTGCCAAATTCACATCAGGATGCTGTTTAAGATGTTGAACCAAATTCTGGGTAGCGGTTTCTAACGCCGATTCAGATTTAGCTGAAAGTAACAATAGCTGATATTTTCTTTTTAAGCTTGAGTGTGGACTTTGAACTTTTTCTGGTGCTTCTTCCAAAATCACATGTGCATTTGTCCCACCAATACCTAAAGAACTGACTCCAGCACGACGCGGTGTGGAAGTTGCATTCCATTGAGTCAGCTTTGTATTGACGTAGAAAGGACTATTAGCAAAATCAATTTCTGGATTAGGCTGCTCAAAATTTAAGCTGGGAGGAATTAATTTATGTTTTAAAGCCAAAGCAGTTTTAATTAAACCTGTAACCCCAGCAGCAGCATCTAAATGTCCAATGTTGGTTTTCACAGAACCGATCGCACAGAAACCTGTTTTCTCAGTCTCAGCCCGAAATACGTTTGTCAACGCAGAGATTTCGATGGGATCGCCTAAAGCGGTTCCTGTACCGTGAGTTTCAATGTAGGTGATTGTTTCCGGTTCAATGTCAGCTAAAGCTATGGCTTCTGCGATCGCTTCTGCTTGTCCATTGACGCTGGGTGCTGTATAGCCCACTTTCCCGGAACCATCGTTATTGATGGCACTACCTTTAATCACAGCATAGATATGATCGCCGTCTGCGATCGCATCCGGTAACCGCTTTAACAATACCACTCCCACGCCATTACCAATCACTGTTCCCTTGGCTTTAGCATCAAAAGCACGACAGTGTCCGTCAGGTGATAAAATTCCTCCTTCTTGATGTAAATACCCTGTATTTTGAGGTACACGAATCGAAGAACCACCAGCCAAAGCCATATCACATTGGTAATTCAATAAACTTTGACAAGCCAAAGCAGTTGCTACTAAAGAAGTAGAACAAGCCGTTTGTACTGTGAGACTCGGCCCAGTCAGATTTAACTTGTAGGAAACGCGAGTAGACAAAAAATCTTTATCATTACCAATTAATTTCTGGAAACTATTAGCTGAACCAATTTGATCGGAATTTCGATTAAAAGTTAAATAATTATTTAAACTCGCACCAGCATAAACACCAATTCTACTTTCACATCTTTGAACATCATAACCAGCATTTTCTAATGCTTCCCAAGCACATTCTAAAAATAACCGATGTTGGGGGTCAGTCATTTCTGCTTCTTTAGGGTTAAAGCCAAAGAACCCAGCATCAAATAAATCGATGTCGTCTAATACAGCCCCAGCTTTTATATAGTGAGGGTTATTAAGTAATGATATATCTACTCCAACAGCAATTAATTCTTCATTACTGAATTGAGAAATAGCCTCAACTCCATCACATAAATTACGCCAAAATTCTGTAACGTTTTTAGCTGCCGGAAACCGCCCGGACATCCCGATAATAGCAATATTTTCCATAAATCACCTTTTCCAAATTACTTAATTCTCAGCTATTAATTATCAGTTTTAATCGTTATGTCAAAAATACATTCATCAAAAATTTTGATTACTGTATAGGTTGGTTTAGCTCGCCTCTACTGACTACTGAGATTAAGTTAAATTACCGCAAATTCCTTCGTTGCTTCATTAATAATTTATTGCGCTGGTTCAGAGCTTCTCTTTGTTTATCCACTCTTGTACGCATTTTTTCTAAAGTTGTTGGCGCTGATGATTTTTGACTTAAATGTTCCGCCAGTGACTTAATAGTGGGATTTTGAAATATATCTACAACTGATAAATCCTGCTGTAGAATTTCCCTGAGTTTATTCTTTACTTGTACAACTAACAGAGAATGTCCACCAAGATCAAAGAAATTATCATGAATACCTACTTTTTCTAAGTGTAGCACCTGTCTCCAAACCTGTGCTATGGATTTTTCTACTTCAGATTCAGGAGATTGATAATTATTGGCTAATTCTGGACGCAAATTATCAGGTGCAGGTAAAGCACGACGGTCTACTTTACCATTGGGTGTAAGAGGTAATGCTTCTAAAACTACAAAGGCAGAAGGAAGCATATATTCTGGCAGTTTTTCTTTAAGAAAATGCTTTAATTCATTAATAGAAAAAGCTTCTCTTTGATTAGGGACTACATAAGCAATTATGCGATTTTCATGAGCAATAATTACAGTTTCTCGCACATAGGTATATTGTGCTGTTACTGCCTCAATTTCTCCTAGTTCAATCCGAAAACCACGTAATTTAACTTGATTGTCAATTCTGCCCAAAAATTCAATTGTTCCATCAGGACGATAACGTGCTAAATCTCCTGTTTTATAGAGGCGTTTTTCTGGTGCAAATGGACTAGAAATAAACTTTTCATGAGTTAATTCTGGCCTTTGCCAATAACCTCGTGCCAAACCCACACCACCAATATACAACTCACCTACAATACCAATAGGAACAGGTTGCAATTGTTCATCTAATATGTATATTCGTGTGTTGGCTATGGGGCGACCAATAGGTACAATTTTTTCATTATTGTTTGGTTGGCATTTCCAGGAAGTGACATCAATAGCAGCTTCTGTAGGCCCATAGAGATTATGTAATTCTGCCGACAACCGTTCAAAGAAGCGTTCTTGCAGTTCCCAGGGTAGTGCTTCACCACTACAAATTACCCGTTTAATACTCTGACAATTCTCTAGTCCTGGTTCTTCTAAAAATACTTGCAGCATTGATGGTACAAAGTGCAATGTTGTAATTTGCTGTTGGTTAATAAGTTGGACTAAATAGCTTGCATCTTGATGACCACCTGGTTTAGCAATGACTAGAGTTGCACCAGTAAATAGAGTCCAGAAAAATTCCCAGACAGAGACATCGAAACTAAAAGGTGTTTTTTGTATAACGCGATCGCATTCTTTTAATTGATAAGCATCTTGCATCCACAGTAAGCGGTTGCATAAACCCTTGTGAGTGTTAATGGCTCCTTTGGGTTTTCCTGTAGAACCAGAAGTATAAATTATATAGGCTGCATTTTCTAACTCTACAGGACTATCTGGGTTAGCTTGACTGTAATCGGCAAATTCTTCACTATCATTATTGATACTGATTACTTGAGCTTGGTGTGGTGGTAGTTCATGAATTAGATGCGGTTGCACTAGCAACAATTGTAATTGAGCATCTGTTAACATAAATGCCAAACGGTCTTGAGGATAGCTAGGATCTAATGGCAAATAAGCACCACCTACTTTTATAATTGCTAATATTCCTACTACCATTTCTAAAGAGCGTTCCATACAAATACCTACCAAGATATCTGGTTTCACGCCTAAATCTTGTAGGTAATGGGCTAGTTGATTGGCTTTATTATTTAACTCACAATAGGTAAGTTGTTGATTTTCAAATACTACAGCTACAGCATCCGGTGTTCTTTCGACTTGTGCCTCAAACAAGTGATGGATACAGGCTAATTGGGGATAATCAACTTGAGTATTATTCCACTCTACTAGCAGTTTGTGACATTCAGCAGGTGTCAATATTGGTAGCTCAGAAATACGCTGGTTGGAATTACTAACTATACCCTCTAGCAAGTTTTGAAAATGCCCAATCATTCTGGTGATAGTATCGGCATTAAATAGATCAGTATTATATTCTATCGTTCCTGTTAATCCTGCCTCACTTTCAATCATGGATAGCAGTACATCAAATTTAGCTGTGCTAGTCTCCAGTTCCTCAGTTTGCCAAATACTATCTGAGGCAGAATTTTGAAGCACAAACATCACCTGAAACAATGGGTTATAGCTTAAATCCCGATTTGGCTGTAAGGCTTCTACTAACTTCTCAAAAGGTAAATCTTGGTGAGTATATGCCTCAATCGCTACTTTTCGTACTCGTGCCAATAGTTCTTTAAAGCTGGGATTACCTGCTAAATTGGTACGCAATACCAAAGTGTTGACAAAACAACCAATTAACTGCTCTAGTTCAGCACGGTTACGGTTAGCAATTGGTGAACCAACTAGGATATCTTCTTGACCTGTATAGCGGTATAACAAAGTTTGAAATACCGCTAACAGTGTCATAAATAAAGTAGCATCTTCATCTTTAGCTAATTGTTTGATTGCTTCAGTTAAAGCTTTTGATAATATAAATTTATGCTGCGCTCCTTTAAAAGTTTGTATAGGACGTCTAGGACGGTCTGTAGGTAATTGTAATACAGGGAGATTTCCGCCTAATTGTTGTTGCCAATACACTAAATGCTGTTCTAAAACTTCTCCTTGTAAATAATGACGTTGCCAATACACAAAATCGGTGTATTGCAATGGCAGGTCTGATAAAGGAAAGGGTTGACCAGCGCACAAAGCTTGATAAATTGCTGATAGTTCTTTAACTAAAATATTGATTGAAAAACCATCACCAACCAAGTGATGCAGTGTCAAAATCAATATTGATTTTTCTGGTTGCAAGTGTAGCAGTTTTGCCCGCAATAAGGGTGCTACTCCTAAATCGAAAGATGTTTGAGCTTCTTGTAAAGATATAGTTTTAATTTCAATTTCTTGCTGTTGCTGCTCAAGATCCTGTAAATCAACTTGCAATACAGTTAAGTTAACAACATTTACTATTTTCTGAACAGGTTCACTATTTAATAATTCAAAGCTGGTGCGTAATATTTCGTGTTTCTGAATAATTGCGTTAATACTATTAACCAATGCTGAGAAATTTAAATATCCTTGAATGTGAACAGCTACAGAAATATTATATGTAGCTGTTCCTGGTCGTAGTTGATTGATAAACCATAACTGTTTTTGAGTAAAGCTTAGTGGATGTTGATGAGTCTTTTTCTCTACCTTATAAATAGGCAAGTATACATGAGTACTGTTGCTATTAATTTGGTTGAGTATTTGGTTTGATAAATTAGAGATACTAGCACCATCAAATAGTTCAACTATAGATATATCTATCTGAAAATCAACTTCTAACCGATTTTTTAACTCGAATACTTTGAGAGAATCTAAACCTAAACTACTTAAGGATTGTTGAGAATTTATCTGCTCAGGTTTTACCTTCAATACATTAGCTACTAACTTTTGTAAGTAAGAATTTAATAATTGTGGTCTTTGTTCTAATGTTACTGCTAGTAAGTCGTTGCGTGTGAGAATTGTTTGTGGTTCTGTTGCCGGATTAATTTCCAGAATGCTGCTACCAACAACTTCTAATGTACCTTCTAAAAATCTAGCTTTTGTAGCGCGACGTTGAATTTTACCGCTAGATGTTTTAGGAATAGTACCAGCTTTAATTAAAATAACTGCATAAACTTGTACTTCATGTTCTGCGGTTACAGCTTGGCGAATAGCGACCGTAACTTCTTCTATGTTTGGTTTAGCACGAAATTCTAGTTCTTGGACTACTACTAATTGTTCTTCTTTTTCCAGCTCTACCGCAAAAGCTGCAACACTTCCTGCACGCAACATTTTATGGCTGCGTTCTGCTGTGAGTTCAATATCTTGGGGGTAAAGGTTGCGCCCCCTAATTATGATTAAATCTTTTGCCCGTCCAGTAACAAAGAGTTCACCATTGTCTAGAAAGCCTAAATCCCCAGTCCGCAAAAATGGACCCTCTCCCGTATCTTGTAGATATGCGTGGAAGGTTTGCTCTGTTTCCTCTGGACGATTCCAGTAACCATGACCAATACTTGGGCCTGATACCCAAATTTCCCCAATTTCATTGCTTGCACAACGGGTTAAAGTGTCAGGGTTGGCAATGATAATCTGTTGTTGCGGCACAATTTGACCACAACTAACTATTTGAATGGTATTCTCTGCATTAGTATTCGTATCAATTGCTTGGTTGCATTCTAAAGCGGTCTTTTGTAATGTCTTGGTTCTCACTAACGCAGATTTGACACTACCAGAAACCATTAAGGTTGCTTCTGCCATGCCATAGCAAGGATAAAAAGCTTCTGGAAGAAACCCGCATTCTGCAAAGGTTTTGGCAAATCGCTCTAAAGTTTCTTGACGAATTGGTTCAGCACCGTTAAAAGCAACGCTCCAACTGCTTAAATCTAGGGTTGAGCGTTGTTCGGGGGTAATTTTTTCAATACATAGTTGATATGCAAAATTGGGAGCGCCACTGGTTGTCCCTCTGTAATCAGAAATTGCTTTTAACCAACGATAAGGACGTTGCAGAAAGGATGCGGGTGGCATCATGATACAAGGAAAACCACCATATAAAGGCTGTAGTATGCCACCAATCAGCCCCATGTCATGATAAGCAGGTAGCCAGGTGACAAATTTACTACTGGAGGTATGTTCCATGTATTGGCGTGTCACCTCAGCATTATGTAACAGGTTGGCGTGACTGAGCATGACACCTTTGGGTATGCCAGTAGAACCAGACGTATATTGTAAAAAGGCTAGAGTGTCTGGATTGATCGCAGGCTGTTTCCAAGCTACTTCTATCCCAGGATTGAGGTTATCGGTGGTTAGCCAATGAGCATGATGAATATCAAATTTATCGGTGAGTAAAGTTTGCACCTGTGACAATATACCTGATGTTGTCAGGATGACTGCGGCTTGTGCATCTTTTAAAATCGCTAAAATTCGGGGGGCGTTGCGCTGGTTGCGTGGTGGATAAGCGGGAACTGCTACCACTCCAGCATATAGACAACCGAAAAAGGCCGCTAGGTAATCTAGTCCTGGTGGGTATAGCAGTAAGACACGTTTACCGCTTAAATTTAGTGCTTGTAGTTGAGATGGGAACTGACTTGTCAGCGCTTGCGCGATCGCTCGTGCGAGTCTATCTAATTCTTTGTAAGTTACTGTGATTGCTTGTGTTTCTCCATCTGGCAAGAAAGTAAAGGCTTGTGCATTATTTGTTTGTAGGCTGCTTCTATAACGCAGTAAATCCACGATAGTGCAACAGTTATGGGGAATATCTCCACGGTTATTCACAGCAGGTTGAATCATCACGGTTTCAGCACCCTAATACAAACTAAGCATGGTGGTACACAGCAGCAGATTTATCAGGTTCTTGTTTAAGAGAACCTGAGACAATTACTGTGCTCTATCTGGGTAAGCCTCTAATTTTGCTATTGGAGTAACAAAGGGTAACTCAATCAGAACTTCTGACCCCAAGAATTTTTAATGCTATTTAATCTCAATAACTTCTTCACATTAATCTAGTTGCAAGGAATTAGCAACAGCTTATAAATTAGTTATAATTATAGTTTAATGACATAAAAATAAACTTTAGTTATTTACAATATTTTTGCAAAAACTCCCTAGTCTAAATGGTATTTTGCGTTAAGGGACTTCCAAAGCGATGAGATACACAGCTTATCAAAATGATTATCATTATGATTAACTGCCCAGTAATTAACTCTTTAAGAGAACTATTCTTTAGAAGTTCCATGATCTTAGAGTATGGTAAAAATATTCTACGGGTACTGTAAGCCAGTAAGATTCAGGCAATTACCTTTAGAACGCTACGCGATCGCAGAACTCATACTTTGGTAGAGCAACGCCAAAATTACTATTTTTAAGTAAAACCCTTGTCATGCAAGGATTAAAGGCGAAAAATTAACCAATCTGCTTATTGTTTTTAGTCTATGGAACTCCAGAATAGACACTGGGGATATTTCCGCCAGAATTGCATTAGGGCTTGAGTTTCAATCACTAGACCATGATGAAATAATCTCTTCCTGCAATTCGGATGAAAGTCATTGCTTAATAACAAAAGATTGTAATAAATTCGACTTTGTTTTAATATCATACTGCAAATAAGTTTTAATAATTTGCTGGATTAGTCAGCAGAAACTAAGGGTCAGTGTTGGGTGTGAAGAGAAACATGAAACAAGATCGGTTATTTCAAATCCTGTTGCTGACAGGTGCTTTTTCCTTGGTGTTAACAAGTCCTGCCTTCAGTAAGGAGAGACAAAAGATACAATTGCAGCCTGTTGATAGCAGTAACACAAGTGTGAGTTCTCAACAGACCTCACACTCAAAGATGAAACTGTCCTTAACTGATTCCCAAAAGCTAGTCCAGTCAACAGGAGAAGCAGTTATACCTATTACTGGTGTGAAAGTGAATCGCACTGATAAGGGTGTAGAGATTATTTTAGAGACTGCTAAAGGGGATCAACTGCAAGTATCGGCCAAGCAGGAGGGCAATAATTACATTACTGAGATTCGCAATGCTCAGTTACGACTCTCTAATGGTCAGACAACCTTCCGTCAAGAACAACCAATCCCAGGAATTACGCTCTTACAAATAACTAATCAAGATCAGAATACTATTCAGATCACCCTGATCGGAGAGTCAGGATTACCAACGGTTGAGTTATTTGATGGTGATGAGGGTTTAATTTTAGAGGTAGCATCAGCACAGCAACCCCAACCAGAACAACCAACTACAGAATCTCCACAACCACAACAGACAGCCGATGAAGCACCATCTGAGCAGGATGAGGGCATAGAATTGGTAGTAACGGCAACTCGTACAGAAGAAGATGTACTCAATATCCCGCGTTCTGTAACAGTAATTACTCGTGAACAGATTGAACAACAATCTAAATTAAGTACTAATTTAGCTGATATTCTGGCGAAAACTGTTCCTGGCTTTGGTGTGCCAACTAATCGTACTAATACATTTGGGCAAAATTTACGGGGACGCAATATTTCGGTTTTAATTGATGGAGTTCCCCAAAATAGTAATTTGCAATCAATTCCTGGACAATTGACAACCATTGACCCCAGTGCAATTGAAAGAATTGAGGTGGTGCGTGGCCCGAATGCAATCTATGGTGGTCAAGCGACTGGTGGTGTGGTTAACATTATTACTAAGAGGCCAAGCGGTCAAAGATTAATTTCTACAACTAATATTGGTTTGAATACGTCTTTAACCAGATCCGAAGATAGTTTCGGCTACAATCTATCACATCAAATTGCGGGTACAGAAGGCAAATTTGATTATACTTTAGGTTTTTCCCTAGTAACAACTGCGGGATTGTATGATGCAGTAGGCGATCGCATTGCTAACTTTGTTGGTGATGATGACAGCACAAAGATAAATGCTTTGGCGAAGGTAGGAGTAGAATTATCGCCAGAACAACGCCTACAATTTACCTTTAATCGTTTTAGTCAGGAACAAGATAGTGATTTTATTTCCGATCCAGCAATTGATGATATCCCCGGAATCCAAAAATCTCGTGCTTTGAGGTTACCAGACGGAACAAGTGTAATTGGTGCGGATGATGGGAGATTCATCAAAAATACGTTACTAAGTTTAAATTACAATAACGACAATATTTTCGGTAGCAAACTCCAAGCTCAAGCTTACTATCGTAACTATGATTTTGGTGGGGGAATTCCCAGTGATAACCGGGGTACTGTCTTCAATGCAATCACGCAATCAGAAGGAGAATCTGAACAGTTAGGAGGAAGATTACAAGTTGAAACACCCTTCAATTCTCAAAAAACTGTGAGTTTACTTTGGGGTGTTGACTACCAAAATGAGCGTAGTTCTCAAAAATTCAATATTTTCGATGCTGCTGAATTTGATGCAACAGGTAGTCGCATTTATCGCAAAACTGGCGAGCGGGTTTTTGTTCCACAGTACGATTTTAGGGAACTGGGTATATTCGGTCAGTTGCAGTGGGAAGTTAGCGATCAGCTGCTATTAAGTGGTGGTTTGCGTTATGTCAATATAGGTGTTAGTTTGGAAGACTACCAAACTGCGGAAGCTATACCTCGTAATATTCAAGGGGGCGATCGCAGTTTTGATTCTACAGTTTTTAATGCGGGAATTGTTTATAAATTTACGCCGGAAGTTAGTGTATTTGCTAACTTTGCTCAAGGTTTTTCCGTACCAGATTTAGGTGCGGTGTTCCGTCGCCCTCCCGCCGGAGTTGTCAATATTTTGAACTCTTTGCGACTGACAGAACCACAGAAAGTAGACAACTATGAAATTGGCATTCGTGGTCAATGGGATAATGTCCAAGCATCGCTGTCTGGATTCTTCAACTATTCTGATTTAGGTTCAGCTTTTAGCTTTAACCGCGCCAATGATTTCCTAGAAACTGTTCGCGCTCCCCAACGGGTTTACGGTATAGAAGCTGCGATTGATGTCCAACCTGCTCAAGCTTGGAAAGTGGGTAGTACATTTACTTGGACAGAAGGTGAAAATGATGAAAATAATGATGGGAGATATCTAGCACTCAACAGTATTACAGTTTCACCTTTGAAATTGACCGCTTATGTAGAAAACGAAACCCTTAAAGGTTGGAGAAACAGGGTACAACTGCTTTTTTCTGGCGATCGCGATCGTGCTTTTGAAGATGGGGTTGAAGATGGCAAAATCAGCAGCTACGTCACAGTAGACTACATCAGCAGCATCAAAATAGGTCAAGGTGAACTACAAATAGGTATTCAAAACCTATTTAACAACCAATACTTTCCGGTTTACTCACAATACTTTGCGCCTTTCTTTGATAGTGCTAATTACGCAGGTCAAGGTAGAACCTTAAGCGTTGGATATCGGATTAGTTGGTAAATATTGATATTTTACCACTTCTTATGGGTGAGCGAAAACTCACCCATGTCAAATACAGAACATTTCATCTGATACCAATTCTGCATGAAGCTGCGCTAAATTGTGGAAAAGGGTGTATTTCGTAAAAGTGTCATTTTTGCACCAGCGCAGGCTACGCCAACAAAAATCAAATATGAGTCCTATATTTATATCTGTACCTCATCTACCTGCAACTTGGTGTAATTGATTAACTTTAATAAAATCAAATTTATTTAATAAAAAGTTTATGTAAAATGCGTACTTTTTTGATCATTTGGTTGGGTCAATTAATATCAAATATTGGTAGTTACATGACCTATTTTGCTATCAAACTCTGGGCTTGGGAATTAACAAACCAGGTAACTACATTAGCTTTACTAAGTTTTTTTACGCTGATTCCCAGTATTTTAATAACATTGGTTTCGGGGCTGATTGTAGACCGTGTAAACAAAAAAATATTGATGATAATTGGTGATACAATAGCGGCTATATCCACTGTATTTATCTGTTATTTTTACTTAAATAACCAATTAGAAATTTGGCATCTTTATTTAACGGGTGCTGTGAATGGGGCTTTTAGCGAAATTCAATCCCTAGCATATTCAACATCAATTTCTCAGCTAGTTCCTAAACAGCACTACACCCGCGCCACAAGTATGAACTCTGCTATTCATTACGGCTCAGTGATCATAGCTCCAGCGTTGGCAGGTGTACTCTATTATATAATTGGATTCGGCGGAATTTTAGTTATTGATCTGATTACTTTTACAATTGCGATTGCCACAATCTTTGTAGTCAATATTCCCCAACCAACAATCAACAATCAATCTCAAGAAAAGATTGGTTTTTGGCAAGAAATCATCTTTGGTTTTCGCTATCTTGCTGCTCGTCCGAGTCTTTTTGCTGTCGTGATTACTGGTTCTTTATTTTGGTTTATTCATGATATTGGAGCTACCTTGGTTTCTCCTATGATTTTGGCACGTACAGATAATAACGCTACAGTCTTAGGGAGCATCTCTTCCGCAGCTGGTTTGGGTGGGGTGAGTGGAACTATAGTTTTAAGTATTTGGGGTGGTTCTAAACGACGGATACATGGCTTTTTATTGGGAATGATTGGTGCTGGAATCAGCAAAACAGTATTCGGTTCTGCACAAGGGTTAATGATTTGGTTTCCAGCACAGTTCTGTTCCTCTCTCAATTTTCCCATGTTGAAAAGTTCTAGTACAGCTATTTTGTTGAGTAAAGTTAGACCAGATGTACAAGGAAGAGTTTTTGCTACTGAATCTAGTATTCAACAAATTGTTTCTGCGATCGCAGTCTTCATTGCTGCTTTACTTGCTGACCATGTTTTGGAACCTGCTATGATGCCAGGCGGTAGCCTCACACCGTTGTTTGGTGGTTTACTTGGTACTGGAAAAGGTGCAGGAATGGCACTTTTGTATGTGATATCTTCTTTGGGTTTGTTATGCGTTGGTTTGAGTGCATATACTTACCCCAAACTACGAAATGTGGAAACTATCGTACCCGATCATGATGCTGAATACCCAGAGTCTGCTAAGATACCTTAAACTTGTACTCAATCAAACACAAATGAACTTTTATTATTGATAATAATTATAATTATAATTAACGGCAATTAAAAATTTTGATTTTCTAGTTGATTATGAACAAATTTTTCTGTGCAGAAGAATCTTGTCAAGCGAATGAAGACCCCATTGGGACTGCATTAAATCGTCAATACTATATTTTAATCGAATTTCCACCACCTTGGACATCTCACCCCCTAGATTCCAAAAGGATTACCAATAAATTCCAAGATTTGAAATCAGCGATTGATGAGGTCGAATGTTCTCTAATGTTGCTATTCATTTACAATTCTAATTACTATAGAATTGGGCAAACTCGCTTAATTATCTATTACCAAACTGTAGGATTAACTTCAGGATATAGCAAGAAAGAATATATCTTATCAGATATTAATGATGCAGTACCAATCATAGAAAAGTATATCAGAAATGAACCGCTGGAAGAATCATCAGAAACAAACACTCAAACTAGAGATTTTTTAGTATGTACTCATGGTAGTCATGATAAATGCTGCGCTAAATACGGCATTCCTTTCTATCGTCAAGCTGTAGCAATATTAGAAAATTTATCCTTATCTCATGTTCGAGTTTGGCAAAGTAGCCATTTTGGTGGACATCGTTTTGCACCAACTATGCTCAACCTTCCAGATGGAAGATATTATGCTAGATTAGACCAACAAAGTTTTACTGACATTTTGACGCGGACTGGTGATATTCAATGTTTAAAAAATGTTTATCGCGGTTGTGGAACTTTACCTTGGCAAGTGCAAATTTTAGAAAGAGAATTGCTGTTAAGATATAAGTGGAATTGGTTTGATTATTGCGTACAAGGTCGCGTAATTGAACAAAGCGATGATGAAAGCTTTAATCAAGTAGAACTAACCTTCACAACGTCTGATGGTATTGTGAAGCAATATAGATGTAATGTAGTTGAAGATGAAAGTAAAACTTTGTTTTTACAAGGGCCGTGCGGCTACAATAAAATAAGAAAATTTCCCCAATTTGTCATCACAGAACTTGTGGAAATTGAAAAAAGTTAATCCCGGTTTAATCAATAGTGAAATTATTTAGATGTAAGTTGGGTAATTATCCCTGCAATTTAAAAAATGCCAATCAAACATCATCTCTTAATTAAGGTGTTTAACCTCCTACATTCCATAGTTTATTATCGTCAAATAAAGTTACTTGTATTCAGTGGAATCACAACGTTAATAATCATCAGCTGTGGATTGATTACTCCCAAAAATGCCCCCATAAATTCTGTGAATATCACTTCAGAAATACGAGTGGTAAAACACGTTATGGGGGAAACAAAAGTACCTTTATATCCACAGCGAGTAGTTGTATTGGGTGGCTTAGATAATGTTTTAGCTTTAGGTATCAAACCGATTGGAGCTACAACGTTAAGTGATTTTACATTTCCTACATACTTACAAGATTTAACATCAGAAACTACAAAAATTGGTACTAATAGTCAACCGAGTTTAGAAAAAATTTTATATCTCAAACCAGACTTAATTTTAGGTTTTTCTTGGAATGCTGAATTGTATGGACAACTATCCCAAATTGCGCCAACAATCTTAGCAGATGAAGAGAAAGAATGGAAAGATTGGTTAAAAATATACGCGGAAGCACTCGGACAAACAGCAAAAGCTGAAAAATTATTGCAAGAATACCAGCAAAAAATAGAAAGTCTGCGTCAAAAAATGGGAGAACCCCTTGCCAAAACTAAAGTATCTTTAGTTAATTTTTGGGCTAATTACACTCGTCTTTATATGAATGATTCTTTTTGTGGCTCAATCATTAAAGAAATTGGTTTTCCTCGTCCTGAATATGAGGATAAAGATAAAAGTTTAGAAAATATTTCTTTAGAATTAATTCCTCAAATTGGTGGTGATGTGATTTTTTTAATTCTGGGAGGACATAATGAATCAAAGTTAAAACAATTCACCAATCATCCTTTGTGGTCGCGGTTACAAGCTGTACAAGAAAATCGGGTTTATCCAGTTACAGGTGATATCTGGATTGCTGGCTGGGGTATTATTGGAGCTAATCGAATTTTAGATGACTTATTCAAATATTTGCCCTAAATAAAAGGCTGCTTGAGGGGAGCCATACTGGATCAGGGCAAAGGTCTTAAAAAGTTTTGCATTCCTCCAAATGTGCCAATATCTCTGAACGAGTTCGCCAAACCGGACGTAATTGCTTACGAGTAAACAGTGGTAGTTGATCGCTAATATGGGGCGAACCAGGTTGAGTAGCGTTACCGTAGCTAAGTAGAGCCATTGCTTTGACTGGCTCGGAAAACTCAATAGCTGCAACATAACTATCTCCGGCAACTGCTTGAAAGCGTTCATCCTTAGCAGGAGCAAAATTGACGACGCGGAATATTCCTTTATCCCCATCACCACCATTGGCAGGTAAATCTAAGCTGCCGCTACGTACTCGAAACACTTTACCCCAAGCAACATCTAGCTTTCCATAAGCTTTCTCAACTTTGGCTGCGGCTGTTTGCAAGGCTTGCACTGCATTTTTTGGGTTTTTTAAACCATCGGGTGTGGTCAGTGGGGATTTCTCACTCCAAGGAGTACTAAAGATTTGGTCTTCATCCATTTCTTGCCACCAGAAGGAAAACAAGACTGCACCGCGACTATCTGCATTGGCGTTGCGATCCCAAGCAGCTAGTACATCAGCAGCACGAAGGGCTAATTTATCTCCATATTTTTGAGCGGCGGGAATTAAATCATCAAGGATGCGTTCTGCAAGTTCCATTTTTGTGGAATGTTTATACTTAATCATTTCTGCAAAGGAAATTTTTGTATCTTCAGCCAGCATCCTTGCAGAACTTTGCGCCCGGAAATCCATTTCTCCTCGTGGAGCCATATAAGCGGGGTAATCATCAGCTTTGATGGCAGCTGGAAAAGTAGTTGTCCAAGGTGGATCGTTGGCATTTTGCAACCAACCACTGGGCGGATTGATCGCACGTGGTAAATCCTCATAGGAGTGCATTTTTGTCCACAAGGTTTTGGATGTGTCGCCAGGAATTAAGCCTTGCCAATATTCAAAGTCTCCCTGTTGACGAATCGGTACTAGACCGTTGAATAGGTGCATGATATGCCCTTCTCGGTCTGCATACATCACGGTAAACATCGGCAGTTGTAAGCGTTGCAATACCTTTTGAAATTGACTGAGGTTTTGGGAACGTGCCATATCCCACCACTGCTCCAACACACGAGGATGGTCTTCACCGACAACCCGCAGCGCCACAGCGACCCCATCTTTTTCTTGCACTACTGCACCGTGGACGGAACTTTTAACTACTAATGGTTGTTCTACAAGGGAGCCATTTTTTTGCTTGATCTTTAACAACAAGTTTTCTGTAGTAAAAGGACGGACTTTACCATCTAAAAGATAACCACCTTCTGCCAACTTCAACTGATACATATCCCAACCATCATGGGTATTAACGGTATGAGTCCAACCCAAATGATCGTTAAAGGCGATCGCTAAAACAGGGATTCCCACCAAAGTTGCACCAGAGGCATTAATACCAGGGGCCGTAATTTGTGCTTCGTACCAGAGAAATAAATCTGACCATAACAAGTGGGGGTTTGCCAGCAACATCGCTTTGCCACTAGCAGAACGTTTCGGTGCGATCGCCCAACCATTAGAACCAGCTTTTGATTGCGTCTGAGTAGCACTTGCTACCTGTTGCGGATTGACAATAAAAGTAAAATACAGCACTCTTTGCAAGTGCGCTAACACATCTTCTGGCTTGATAGGCAATACTATTTCTACTTCATCATCAATCATATCTGAATGTGATTTGGCATAAGCATTTATCCCAGTAGTAAAGGCATCTATGTAACCACGAAAAGCTGGACTTTGTGCCTGATACCAAGAACTAGCACGATTGGGTACTCCCATCGTCAGTACCCATTTATCAGATTCTAAATACTCTTCTCCCCAATATTCTGCTGCTTTTCCCCTAGCCTGACCATAAAGGCGCAACAGCAAGTTAGCGTGACTTTGCATCTGTGCCCAACCAAATGCTTGGAAAGTGCTTTGGGCATCTTTACCATATATGTGTGGTATGCCGTAGGTATCCCATAAAATTTCTGTAGTTCTAGGTGCAGTTGCCAAACTGTTACTTGCCAAAACTACAACTAAAATCGCACTGAGGATAAAAGCTAAAAATCTTGATGATTTTTTTTTGAATATTGGCTGGTCAAATTGCCACAAATGTACACTGATATTCAACATGATGGTGGGATTAAATTAAGCTGTCTTGAAAATAAGGCAGCACCTCGGCTTCGTTCGGTGACTGGGCAAGGTACTCACTGAGCGAAGTCGGAGTGAGGCAGAGAGGAGCAACTGCCATCAGAAGGATCGATATTTTCATGCCCTCTTTGCGCGCTCAATCGCACGACCATCTAATTTGAAGATGGGACATCGTATATTGATATTATTTCTCATATTTTCATAGCTAGTAGAGATAGCAAATTGCAAAGTATTCTTAAACACTAAAGTGTTAAAGTTCAATTTACAGTAATAGGGAAATATTTGCAATAAGGAATTATATCATTAGTTAGTGACTTGGTATACAATCGCCTCATGATGTTTTTTTTATACCAAATTAAATGTTGTTTAGGGCAGATAGGGCATCAAGAATGAAAGAATACTCGGTAATGGACATAATTAATTCTGGAGTTAACTCAGCCAAGAGTTGATCAACTTTGGCTTGCAGTTGATCAAGTGTCAGGAAAGAAGCCCATTTGAGGTCAGCTTTGAGATATCCCCATAACCGCTCAATGGGATTGATACCAATTCTTTATGAAGCTGCGCTAAATAATGCTTCAAGAATAAAGTCGTAAGAAGTGAGAGAGGCAATCATGGAAGGTGAAATTTCTTTGAGAACATTAGTTAACTTTTGCTGTAGTTGTGAGAGTGTTTGACAGTTTTCCCATTGGAGTTGAGATTTGAGAAATTCCCAAAACCGCTCAATCGGGTTGAGTTCAGGAGAGTGAGGAGGCTGAAAAATTGGGATAATGTTATCGGGAAAATCGAGAGTTTTCGCTTTGTGAAAAGAACCTCGGTCGAACTGGATTACCGCGATATCATCACCAAGATCAGCAGACAACAACTCTAAGAAGTTTTGAAAACAATCACCATTAAGGTAAGGGAATTCGTAGAAAAAGCTGTATCCGCTTAGAGGTTCTACGACTCCGTATAAATAAAAATTTTCCCGTTGCCATTGACTTAAACCTATTTTAGCCAGTAGAGCATTTGTAATCTCTCTTTGCTACTAGCTTCTGGTGCATATTTCACTGCTTTTTCTAATTCTTCTTGGCTCTCTTTAATTTCAACTACCAGTCTCCGACCCATGACACTTTTACCAAATACACCCTTTTGCATAATTTAGCGCAGCTTCATGCAGAATTGGTATTAGTAGCCGCCAGTGTGCCAGAGCGGTCAGGCGGCAAACAAGTACTCAAGCGCGTCAAAAAAATGGGTAACAAGGTTTCTCGCTTGACGACACTTTTCAAACACCCTCTAACGTAATTAAATTAAGCCACCCACATTCGCGCCGCGTCCCGCAGGGAGGGGCGCGGCTTTTTTTCCCCTTCTTAAGAATTTCTCAGCAAATTCTCCGCGCCCCTAATGCGTTAAATTTGAACCCTCTAATTTGCGCTTTTGCGCCTACTGCAAGGCAGAACCCGCAGAGTAGGCGCAAAAGCGCAAATTAGACCACAAAAACCAAAATATCGACTTTCTAACCAATCCCAAACACCGACCCCACAGTAGACTTAATCGAATCCCGCGCATCTTTCAAAGTTTGAGTTATCGGGTGCTTGGTTTGCAAAAATACCCGCGCACAATTACGTCCTGGCATTCCCGAAATCGAACCACCTGGATGAGTTCCCGCACCAGTCAAAAATAGATTATCAATGGGAGTTTTGTAATTAGCTAACTCAGGCAAAGGACGGAAAAACACCATTTGATCTAATGTCATATCAACATGGTAATAATTACCCTTGTACGCGCCTAATCTCTCACCTAATTCTGCCGGACTTTCGACACGACGGGCAATAGTTGCAGTTTTTACATTAGGTGCATAGGTTGCTAACTTATCAACCACCCTATCAGCAACCTTGTTTTTCAATTCATCCGTCCAACCAGTCCCTTTTAAACCTGTACCTTCCGCGCCAGCAATTTGATAGGGGGCGAAAAATTCAATCCATACTGTATGTTTACCTGGAGGTGCGAGGGTAGGGTCAAGGAAACTAGGCATGACCACATACATTGATGGGTCAGAATCTGGAATCTCTCCCAAAGTACATTTACTATGTGCTTGTTCTACATGAGCAACGGAGTCTGCAATTAAGATAGAACCAACGAGATATTCATCTTTGTGGGCATGGTAGGGAAAGCGCAGGGGTTCATCTAAAGCCAAGTCGATTTTCAGGATAGTTTCGTTGTTGTTGACAATGCGGCGTTGCAATCTTTCCCATAAATCGGGGTCGGCTGCATCAATATCGCTTTTATCGGTCATTTGTAAAAATAACCGCTTGGCATCAATATTAGAAATTACCCCATATTTAGCACGATATTCAGTACCACCACCAACTCTGACACCAACGGCTTTACCGTTATCAATTAAAACTTTTTCTACTTGTTGGTCTGTGAGAATTTCACCACCTTTAGAGGTTACTAACTTGACCAAAGCTTGCACCAATGCACCAGTACCGCCGCGTGGTCTAGCCATACCGGGATTGTGACGCATAGCCATCATAATTGCCCCAATCGCGAGAGTTTTTTGGGATGGTGGCGCACCTAATTCTGATGCTAGTCTGGCGAGGGGTGCTTTGAGAAATTCCGAATCGAACCACTCATTGAGTAAATCTTCCGCGCTGGTCAACATATTACGTACAAAGTCCAGCGTTTTGTTTGGAGAACCAATGACAGAAAGTAAATCTTTTAACTTGGTGATGTCGTAGTTACCAGCGATATCGATGATTGATTTTGGTGGTGCATTAAACATCGGTATCATTGCACCTATCGCCCGTTGCCAATAGTCGGTAAATTCTGCATATTTCTTGGCATCGCGTTCACTATAACGGGCAATCTCAGCACAGGTTTTTTCTAGAGATTTATGACCTAAAAAATATTTACCGTCAGGATGGGGACAAAAAACAACTGGATCACATTCTAGATATTCTAAGCCGTATTTTGTTAATTCTAATTCTTCAACAACTGGCCCTAAATGAATAAATTCATGATCAATAGCACACAGGTTAAATTTAAATCCCGGTGCTTCTTTGGGTAAACATTCTTCAGTCGTGGCTGCACCACCTGGAACAGAACGTTTTTCTAGTAAGAGAACACTATAGCCAGCTTTGAGCAAATAAGCTGCACAAACTAGACCATTATGTCCTGCACCGATAATTACTACATCATACTCTTGCATATTGATAATTTGAAAATAGTGTGGATTGATAGTATTACAAAGCGTAGCAGAAATTACAATCTTGAGAGTTAATTAAAGAATCAGTAACGGTTACTAATAAGGATACGATTAATCGTTAAATTCTGTCATATAATCAGGTATTTGATTGACATTAGCTGCTACTAAAAGAATCAATGTTTCTTTTTGCACCTGTATATTTTTGAGACTTAATTGTATATCTTCCCATTGCAAATAAGGTAAATTTGTCAGATATTGGAATTTCTGTATTAAAGACACAAGGAAGTCGAGAGAAACACCCTCTCCTTCAGTACATTGAAAACTCTCTAGCATAATGGGGTGGGAGTGAGTACGGGGACGAATCATGGCTGTGAATCCTAGCGGATGACTATGATTATTTTCTTTTAATTGCACCTTTCCCCTCAATTCAATTTGGTCATTATCAGGTAAAAATATTTGCATTTGTTCTAGAGCGAAATTGACAATCTTTCCCTCTACATCTAACTCGAAATCTTGGACTAACTTGCGAGAAAAATCAGAAGTTAGAGCATGGTTAATATCAGCTTCTTTGAGGGTAACGCGAGCCATTAAATTGACTGGTTTATTCAGTTGAACCTGCCCGATAATAGCCTTGAGAGGATTAATATCAATCCTATCTGTTTGCAACTTTATTTCTTGGACACGGAGCTTTTCTTTTGTCACCAAGCCTTGCCCGGAAACTGTCACCCCATCGGCTTGTCCCTGAACTATTTTTAATAGATTGGTTTCTACATATATATCAATTTCTTCTAGTGCATCTAGCTGATCAGATACTCTTTGTTCAGCAGCTTGGGATATTAATTGCTGTTGCCATTTTTGGTTGTCTGTCATGAATTAGCATTTTCCTAGTTTGATATTACCTTGTTAATGTAGACTCTGAGTTACCAAAAGCGAATCTATAGTCAGGTATATACAACTAGGAGTAGAATTTGGTTATTGATCATTAATCATTAGTCATTGGTCATTGGTCATTAGTTGAGAAATTGGGGATAAACCGAAAATTGAATGATTTGGGTGAAGGGTGTAGACGTTCAAAATACTCTTAATGTTTACATCCTCACACCCAAGATCAATTTAGACACTGCTAGTTTGTAGGGTGGGAGATTGTATTGAACGCTGACTTTTAACAACCATTTGGATGGGATGGTCTGGGCCTGTAACTAAACCACGACGTTGAGGTTTCACTTCTTGATGATTCACCAGTTCTAATTCTCGCATGGTTAAAAGTTTAGCGATCGCCAATTTCATTTCCCATTGGGCAAAGGCTAAACCAATACATCGTCTTGCACCTCCGCCAAAGGGTAAGTATTCGTAGGGGGAAAACTGCCTTTCTAGAAAGCGTTCTGGCTTAAACTGTTTCGGTTCTGGGTATAAATCTTCTCGTTGGTGGGTTAAGTAAATTGAACCTACAACTGGTGTCCCTGGTGCAAGTTCATAACCA
The DNA here is from genome assembly GCF_014697125.1 of Anabaena minutissima FACHB-250. Taxonomy (GTDB): domain Bacteria; phylum Cyanobacteriota; class Cyanobacteriia; order Cyanobacteriales; family Nostocaceae; genus Trichormus; species Trichormus minutissimus. The sequence goes on from NZ_JACJRG010000003.1 coordinate 215,579, forward strand.
CCCACAGTTATAGGTGTTTTCACTCTTCTAGGAAAAGTGAGTATTCCCACAGGGTAAATTCGCAAAGTTTCCGAGCAAACAGCGTTGAGATAAGGTAATTTAAACACCGTATTTGGGTCTGGGTCATGACCTAAACTATCTAGTTCTTCTAAAAGTTTTTTCTTAACTTGTGGTAACTTATGAATCCAGTACATTGCCCAGGCTATAGCTGTAGCCGTAGTTTCGTGACCAGCTACCAACAGAGTCATCAGTTCATCTCGTAACTCTACATCGGTCATCGGTTGACCTTCTGCATCCCTAGCATCCATTAGTAAGTTGAGGATATCTGTACGTGATGGGTCTGGATGTTCGCGGCGTTCTTGAATTTCTTCATAGATGAGTTGGTCGGTTTGTTGCTGGAGTTGTTCTTGTTTTCCCCAAACTTTAATCGGGCCGAAATCTCTTTGTAACGCCGGGAAATAAAGCAAAGCGACAAGCCACACTGAACTACCATTTTCTAAAGTTTCCCCCAAAAGCTTTTGGAGTTTTTTAGCGCGGACTCCTTCATCTAGACCAAACACAGCCTGCATAATAACTCGCAGGGTAATAGCTTGGGTAACAGTGCGAATATTCAAGGATTCCCCAATTTGATACTCACTGATAACTTTGGCAGTAATATCGTTAATTATCTCACTGTAGCCCCGCATTCTTTCGCCGTGCAGAGGAGGCATAAGTAACTGCCGTTGGCGTTGGTGTTCTGCACCAGAGAGAGTAATGACAGAACGCTTACCCAGCAAGCCTTCAAATAGATCATTTAAATCCCCTGGTGCTTCTAATTCTTTAGTATCGTGACTCAAAATCTGCTGTTGGTCTTGGGGGTTGCTGACAAAGACCAAGGGAGGAAGGTCTTTTTGCAGTTTGAGGGCGAAAATGTCCCCGTAGCGTTTAGTACACTCCTCCATGTAAGCCATAGGCCGGAAGATCCAATTCAGCATTTGTATAACTGGTGGAGTTTTTGGGGTTTTTGGTAGCTGCATGAAAAAATAAAAATAGACGTGAGTAGATATCGTTATTTTTACGTAAATAGGTGGGAAGTGGTGAGTGCTTCCTTAGTAAAGTAGTCTTTCCTTCTGCCTTGTCTGCGACACGCTACGCGAACTGTCTCCTGCCATTTAAACTACTTATCTTTAGCATTACAAAACACTGATAACTCGTAACAACCTTAAAGATGTAAAATTTTTGTTAAATTCAACGAGCATCTATATATAGTTTCCCGTAATTCTTACAAGGTATTCAGCATGACTGTAATCTCACCAAAAGCATCTTCAGCACTTCCCAATTTTTATGAAGGGATTCAATATTTTGGAGAAATGCTACCAGGTTTTGAAACTTATGGTGCGACACCTGCGATAGAATCGGGCAAAGTAGCGATCGCAGATCCGACAGACTCTAAAGCTGTGTATCAAACCTTACTAGCTGCTGATGCCCTGCGCTATCTGACGCTACAAGTCACTGCAAGTAAGGCATCTGGGCATCCTGGAGGGTTCGCTAGCCAAGCAGAAGCCTATGCAGCCTTGGTCATGCTGGGGTATAAAAATATTATTACCGAAGTCGGACATCACGCACCCGGATTTTATAGTGCCATGTTCCTTGATCGCTCCTTAGAGGACATGGATATTTTCACAGTACAACAATTGCGCGATCGCTTCCGCGAAAAGCATGGACTCTTAGGACACCTTTCCGGTTACATCCCCGGTATTCTCGCCCCAGCCGGCCCACTGGGACAAGGACAGCACTTTGCAATGGCGGCTGCACTCCTCCACCGTGACAAACTTTTCCCCTTCACCCTCGGCGACGGTGGACTAGGTGAACCCTACATCATGAGTTCAATGGCGCACTTTAACACCGCCTATCCCAGCGTCACCAATTTCTTACCCGTGTTGGTGTGGAACGGTTACAGCCAAGAACATCACAGCATGGTTTCCCTCAAAACCAACGCACAGATGACAGCATTCTGGCAAGGTAACGGATTTGAGGAAGTCATCTTAGTCGATGCCAAAGAATTTGACGACCAAAACCAACCAGGGGATTATGTTGATAGTACCGCCTTTTCCTTTGAGCAACGCCTAGCCTTTACCAAAGCCATACTCGTAGCTGTAGATAAAGCCGCCCGTTCCGCCCTCAGTGGAAAACTCACAGTTTTTATTATCAAACAACTCAAAGGTGCAGGAGTTCACGCCAGAGGTGCAAAATCTCACAACCTCTACCCCAAAGATACCCTAGACGCACCCCACATTGTGAGTGCTTTAAAAACCCGTGCATTATCCCTAGAAGCTTGGCAAATCGTCAGAACCAACGCCGAACGCGCAGGTGGAGGCCCCGCAGCTAAGACAGTGGTGACAGAATTTGAGTTACCATTGCCAGATTTAGGGGCGTTACCTTTAGAAGAATACGCAGTAGGCGGCGAACCCAAAGTTTCCACCACCGCAATGGGACGACTGGTGGGTGCAGTCGGACAAAAAGACCAAAATTTCCTCGTCACCAACGCCGACGGTAACGAAGCATCAGGTATTGGTAACATCAACCAAGCCTTAAAGATTATCCACCCCACCACCGACGACTTATATAACCAAGCACCCAACGGACAAGTTTACGAACCATTGAGTGAAGATGCTTGTGCAGGTTTAGCCGTTGGTTTATCCTTGATGGGTGCAAGAACCCTCTGGTGTTCTTACGAATCTTTCGCCATCAACGGCTTACCCATTTGGCAAACCGTCATCCAAGCAATGGCAGAATTACGCCGCCAAACACCCTCAACTATTACCTTATTCACCGCCGGCGCATTAGAACAAGGACGCAACGGTTGGACACACCAACGTCCTGAAATCGAAGCTTACTTTGCTTCCATGATGCGGAACGGCAATGTGTTTCCTGTATTCCCCCCCGATGCTAACAGTACCCAAGTTTGTTATGACTGGGCGTTGACAACTAAGAATAAAGGAATTGTCATCACTGCAAGTAAATCACCCTTACCAATTCGCACCACCTTTGAACAAACTCGCCAAGGTTTAGAAGATGGTGCAGTAGTGTTGCATGAAATTGCTGGTGGTAAGACAGTTGTGTTTGCTGTCATTGGCGATATGACATTAATTCCCGTATTTGAAGCCGCAGCTTTCTTAGAAACTGAAGGTATCGGTGTGAAGATAGTTTCTATCATCAACCCCCGCCGTTTGTATCGTCCTCATGATGTAGCTTGGGATACCTGTTCTGAAGCTGATAACGGTTTCATTGATGATGCCAAATTCGCCGAATTATTTGCGGGTGATGCGTTAATTGGTGTCACTGGTGGCGCGGCGGCGATGTTAGAACCCATCATGTTGCGGAGTAACAGCAAGCGCGATACCTTCGCCTGGAAGCGTGGGGAAACTACAGCTAGTGCTGGTGAGTTGATGGCTTTCAATGGTTTGACTGCTGAGGCGTTGACGAAGCGGGCTATTGAGTTGGTGCATTGGGCTGCGTTTTAACAATAAAAATTAACAGCAAATACACGCATAAACGTAGGAAAATTAGCGTTTATGCGTGTATTTGCTGTTTTTATTGATAGTTTTATTTGTTAATATAAGTGATTAACACATTATTATATTGAACGTAAAGAGCAATATGCGCGCTGATTTACAAGAAATAATAATTACAAGTAAACAATTATATACTTTAATTGGATTTGAACATGATAAAGCTTTCGGAGTTCCTAGATATTCTATTTTAATAGATTTCAAAAAAAGATTTATATTTTTTATACCGATGATTGCGATACTGGGAGTTTTTATAGTCTTTTTTGCAGCAAATTTATTAAGTCCTTTAGCAAATTATATTATAGTTTACTTGCATATAGATAATAATAACTTAACATTTAGTTTATATATTATAATTATATCTACAATATATTTCATCGTTACATGGATAATTCTATCTAAAGCTGCTTTCAAGAAAATTACGCTTTCTAAATTATTAGAAGAAGTATATAAACATAACGGTCTTATTGAAAATCTTAATGTTTTAGATCAATTAGAAGCCGCAGGTAATCCTATTAATTTAAATAATAGACACAATGTCATTAAAGCATTGAATCTTACAAGAAAAGATTTGATCAGGGCATTAGAAACAGAAAGAATTTTAAGAGATAATCCTAAATTTAATTCACAGGAATTTTATCTAGATTTGAATGCGTTGGAAGCCTTAAAAGTGAGTGAAAAAGCTAGTGAATATGGACGCATATTAGACGAAGCAATTCAGATTGAAGTTAATGTACAAAAAGAAATGAGAAAGTTAAACAACGGGCATTAAATAATAAATGCTAATAAAAGCATAGGGTAGTTAAACGTTGCTTGGGTAGAGGCGCAAGCTTGGATATTTGAAGCACAACGAATTAATACTTAGGCCGTAACCCAACACCAAACCACCTTGATTTCCACCAGATAAATTTTTGTTGTCAAAATTGAGATAATTTATAGGGTTTCACTCCGTTCTACCCAACCTACAGAGAAGTTTTTTTATTTGGAAACAGAGAAAATGATGCTTTGACCCGCATAATTTATAATACAATTATAGTCATTCTCATCAACTTAGGATTTAAAGTTATTCATAATGCTGCAAATCATCAAAGCAACCTGCACCAACGGTGAACTTATTTTAAGCGAAAAACTCAGTTCCGAATTAGAAGGTAAAACCCTGCAAGTTATGATTATTGAACCCAGCGAACCTAATCAAGATCATCAAGCATCAAAAATACAGCAATTTTTAGCATGAGTTAATAACTACTCTTTCCAACTACCCGCAGATTACATATTTAATCGAGTTTAATTTTATATCCCATCATCTTAACCAAGCGTCACCAGCATAAATAGTTCCTTGTCTTGCAATGGCATAAAATGGCAAAAACTGCCATGATATAAAAAAACAGATTCAGGAAATAACCCTTGTGAAAAGTATCAATATTTCCTTACATGACACCATGCGAGCTTATATAGAAGAACAGGTAGCGCAAGGTGGTTACAGCAGCGTCAGCGAATATTTTCGTGAATTAGTGCGACAAGACCAAAAACAGAGAGCTAAACAACGACTAGAAACAATGCTTCTAGAAGGATTAAACTCTGGAAATGCAACAGAAATGACCGCTCAAAATTGGGAAGATATACACCAAACAGTACATGAAAGAATTAGTAAACGTCAAGGTAAGAATCAGCCGTGATGTTTACAATTAAAAAAAGACCTCAAGTTATCAGGGATTTAATAGACTTAGCAAGCTATATAGCATAAGATAACTTAGATGTTTCAGACTACTTTTTAATAGCAGCCGAAGCAACTTTTAAACAATTAGCAATAACGCCAGCCATTGGCAAAAAATGTCAGTTTACCCATCCCAGCCTAGCAGACATTCGACAGATATCTATTAAGGAATTTACCAAATATCTAATTTTTTATTGTATCACAGAATCAGAAGTTGATATTCTCCGAGTCATTCATGATACAAGAGATATTGAATTAATGTTTGATGAAGACTTATAACTATAATTGCCCCTATTCTATACATCAAATACAAGCATGACCACAGATGCAGAATATCAAGCAAGAATGAATTATTACTTATAATTGGGATGACTTAAGGATGTTATGGTCAGAAACTAAAATAAAAAGTACATATTGTATCTTGATTAAGGTAGATTTTTTAATTCTATCTAACTATAGATAAATTTAATAAGAGTAACCATCTAAAATATGTAGTAGCTAAATAGGATTAAGATTGGCTCAACCTTGCTAGTGTAGATGCAGAAAGGCGGAAAAACTTGAGCATTCCTAGTAGGGAATTTAGGATTTAACTTCTATAAAAATATGCAAAGTGATTCGGGAAAAACTATCTCTATTTGGATGGCTACGGCAACAGTACCAGTCCAACCTGCGCTGGTAGAAAACACCCATGCAGATGTGTGTATTGTCGGCGCGGGTATTGCAGGGATGTCTACTGCCTATATGCTATCTCGTGCAGGTAAATCTGTAGTAGTGCTAGATGATGGCCCTGTAGGTGGAGGTCAAACAGAACGCACCACAGCACATTTATCCAACGTCTTGAGTTATCGCTACGATGAACTAGAGCAAATGCACGGTGAAGAACGTGCCAAATTGATTGCCGAAAGTCATACTACAGCAATTAATACTATAGAAGCGATCGCCACTCAAGAAAATATCGAATGTGACTTTGTTCGACTAGATGGCTATCTTTTTCCACCTAACCTTCAGTCTTTAGATGAGATGGAGAGAGAATTAGCAGCTGCCCATCGTGCGGGACTTAGTAATGTCGAACTCGTGAAACAAGCACCAATAGAAGGTTTTGATACAGGTGTCTGTCTACGTTTTCCCCAACAAGGGCAATTTGACCCACTCAAATATCTCACGGGGTTGGTTGCAGTTATAGAACGTCGTGGCGGCAAAATTTATAGTAATACCCATGTTGAAAAAATCGAGGGTGGTGCAACAGCCCGTGTGGAAACAAGCAATGGTCAAGTAGTAACTGCCGATGCTGTAGTCGTAGCAACCAACTCTCCTATTAGTAACGTGGCTACAATGCACTTCAAGCAGGCTGCTTATATCACCTTTGTCATTGGTGCAAAAGTGCCTCGTGGTTCTGTTACTCAAGCATTATATTGGGATACTCTCGACCCTTATCATTATGTGCGCCTGCAAAATTTAGATGAGCAACATGATTTCTTGATTGTCGGTGGTGAAGACCATAAAACAGGCCAAGCTAACGATGCTGACGCACGTTATGCCAAACTCCAAAAATGGACACAAGAACGCTTCCCAATGGCGGCAGAAATTTTATTTCGTTGGTCTGGTCAGGTCATGAATGCTGATGATGGGATTGCTTATATAGGTAAAAATCCTTTCGATGCAGACAATATCTATATCACTACAGGTGATTCTGGTTTAGGGATGACCCACGGTACAATCGCCGGCATCCTGTTATCAGATATGATTTTGGGGATCAAAAACAGATGGGCAGAAGTTTACGATCCATCACGGGCTAGAGTCGGTGCAGTTGGTGATTTTATATCGGAAAATATCAACGTTGCTTCTCAATATTTAGATTGGGTGACACCAGGAGAAGTAGATTCCGTAGAAAAAATTGCCCCAGGTACAGGCGCAGTGGTGAGGAATGGTTTAACTAAAATCGCTGCCTATCGTGATGAAAGTGGTACACTACACCAACATTCCGCAGTTTGTACCCATCTCAATTGTATTGTGAGTTGGAATTCTTCAGAGCAAACATGGGATTGTCCCTGTCACGGTTCTCGCTTTGATGCCCAAGGTAAAGTTATTAACGGGCCAGCTATTAAAGCTCTTACAGATATTTGATTTTTTGTGGCGTTAACCTAAGTTCGGGATAAGAAATCCTCAAAACCATTGATTTCTCATAGCTATATACGTCCAAGGTTTCAGCACCTCACAAAATCACGTTCCACCCGAACTCAGGTTAAGTAAGTGAATTTTAAACCTTAAATATCAGTTTCAGCAAGAACTATAGCATTATGCCAATTTGTACCATTCTCAACTAGATTCAGTTTTTGTCAAGCGACAACGATTTTCAGCATTACAGGCTAGTCGAGAAGCACGCTGTTGGATGAGAACATCTAAATCTGGCCGTCCTGTCAGTGAAAGTCGCCAATCTGCCCAGATACTGTATAAAGTATCTGCAAGCGCACCAATTATTGGTAATTTGGTGACAGCGTAAACCCAACCCATTCCCAGTTCTTCGTATACCCGTCGAAAAACCTCAACATTTTTGATTACACTTCCATTTGGTAGAACTGCATGAATGCGCCCCATTGCGGTTTCAAAATTAACACCACCATGATTTTCAGGAGTGTAATCATCGGCTGCAATATCTACAAACGCTACTATTCCTCTACCCGCATCCTGCTTTTGCAAAAAGTTGACTTCCCGTAGACATAAAGGACATTCTCCATCGTAGAGTAGTTTGATTTTCCAAGATTGGCTATTGGCTGAAGGCATCATAAATATTTCTTAATTAAACTTTACAATAATTATAATTTATGGGTAGAGTTAATGCTTAAGAATAGACAGTAGAGACTAAGTTATTGCAAGTCGCCTGTTAATTAATTTGAACCTCAAGAAAAACATCGCCAAGGTAATGTTTTAGTGGTTTCCCATAAAGCCACGATTCGGATTATGCTTTGCAGTTTACTGGGAATTGATTTGGGACGCTATCGTTATCGGGTAAATATTTTAGTCGCGTCGGGAAGTATGGTGAAATTTGACGTTAATGGCCCTTTGCTAGAAATACTAGGCGATCGCCATCATATACCTGATCATCTTCGCTTTCGTCCGGGAACATAATAATCTCTACTTTTAGCATCGCTGTACATTAATGCGATCGCGCAAATATCTTAGAGCTACATCAGATCCCGACAGAGGTACACAGTCTTCACCGATTATCATATGTGTTAAAGCACAACCTAGGGCTTGATCAAACAAATTATCATCTAAGGGGTTGACTCGGATAATATTGATGCGATGTTCGATAGTTGGTTGAAGAGCTTCCATGCGGGAGTTTTCGGGTTCTGGATAAGTAAAATCTGGTAGCCTAAACCAGCGACCTTTATCTACTCGCACTTTATTGACCGCGTTTAAAAATCAAACATTTGGGATGTAACCATAAGCCCTTATTAGCCCATCAAACGCCTCAGTTTTACAGCAATTCCAGATTATAATCGAAATAAAGTCATAAATAGCATTTAACTATGACTCTCCAAACCTTAGATAAAAATACCACCATTCCAGAACAGCGATTTCTCCTACCAGGTCATTACACCTGGGAAGAATTGGAGACAATAGAAACATTAACCGCAGATGCAGCAGGTTTGCGAATAACTTATCTTGATGGGTGCATTGAATTTATGACGCTGGGTGAACAACACGAAATGATTAAAACCATTCTTGGTTTTTTACTAGAATTATATTCCTGTGAAATAGGTATAAATCTTATCCCAGTAGGTAGTGCTACGCGTCGCGCTAAAGAAAAAAGTGCATCATTTGAACCTGATGAATCTTATTACATAGGAGAAAAAAAAGAAAATCCCGATTTAGCAATTGAAGTTAATATCACCAGTGGCAGTATTGACAAACTAGAAAAATACAAACGATTTAATATTACTGAAGTTTGGTTTTGGGAAAATAATCAATTATCCCTATATCGTATAAAAAATGATAACTATGAGCAAATTAATCAAAGTGAATTATTCCCTGATTTAGATATAGAGTTATTAGCAAGTTGTGTTTTAATGCCTTCAATTATTGATGCTAGAAAACAATTCATTGCAGGAATAAAGCAATAGCTGTAGTTTGACTTCATCTTCTCATCCTACTATCACCAGCTATCATAGACGATTCCACTAACATTGATCTTCACCGATGCGTAAGGCTTCTCGACAGTCCTTGCTAAAACGATTAATATATCAAACTGTATAATGATCAGGTTGGGATTTTATGGCTAGTGTAGAACGCGACGAAACCAGGGAAAATCGCATTGAACAAGAGATTATTGTCGATGCTGAGGATAAAGAAGACCGGGCTATGGGTTGGTATTATTACCTGGATGATACTTTGGAGTTTCCCTTTATGGGTAAGTGGAAGAAGAAGTCACGCAAAACTTCTACCATTGAGGAAAAACCAGTAGAAGTCTTGGGAATGGCCCCAGAAGATGATTGTTTGAAAGATATGTATGTGGAAGTTGCTTACATTGGGGGTAAGGAAGATGATGTACATTCTGCTAAACTGTCTGATATAGAAGCAGTTGATGCAGATGGTGACACTCAAGAAGCGATCGCAGATTGGATGTATTGGCTAGCTAGAGGCTACAAGTTTTAATTTTAAGGTAAATACCGGACTATTCGGCAAGGATTACCCACTGCGACAACTTTTGCTGGTATATCTTTCACGACTACACTACCAGCACCAATTGTAGTATTGTCCCCAATGGTGACTCCTGGGCAAATAATTGCACCACCACCAACCCAAACATTATGACCAATTTTAACGGGGGCAGCTAATTCTCTCGCAGTCAGCCGAATTTCCGGTTCTGTGGGATGGTAGGCGGCATAAATCTGGACGTAGGGAGCTAACAGGACATTTTCCCCTATTTCGACTTGATTACAATCTAAAATTACACAACCATAGTTCATGTACGCACCATTACCTACGGAAATGTTACTACCATAGTCACAATGAAATGGCGGTACTATGGTGATTTTTTCTCCCACTTTGCCAAACAGTTCTTGTAAAATTTGGTGGCGTTGCTGTGGTTGTTCTGCGGTGGTTGCATTATACATTTGTAGAAGGCGACTAGCCCGCTTTTGATCAGCTACTAATTCTGGATCATCTGCCAGATATAGTTCGCCTGCTAGCATTTTTTGTTTTTCTGTTTTTTCGATCATATATTTTTAAGGATATACATAAATCATACAGAGACGTTGCAATGCAATGTCTTTACTGCAATCGCTATGTCCCAGGTATCGCTCCCCCAATTGCTCCACAACGACTTACCCCTCACCGCTCTTGCGCCAATGCAGGATGTGACAAACCTCTGGTTTATGAAGGTCATAGCCCACTACGGCAGTCCTGACTACTTCTTCACCGAGTATTTCCGCGTCAATGATACCTCACGGCTAAATCGTAGCATTCTGGCGGCAATCACCGAAAACGACACCGGTCGCCCCGTTTTTGCTCAAATGATTGGCGAAAGCATTCCCGACTTAGTTAGAACAGCACAAGAACTCTGTCGCTATAATATCGCTGGAGTTGACTTGAACATGGGCTGTCCAGCACCGAGAATCTATCGCAAAAATGTTGGGGGTGGATTGCTGCTCTCACCAGAAAAAGTGAATCGGATTTTGGGAGAATTACGGCAAGCAGTAAATGATCGCCCTTTAACTGTCAAGATGCGCGTAGGCTTTGAAAATACAGATACTTTTTATGAAATACTAGATATAATCAATCGCCACAGCATTGATTTGCTGAGTGTGCATGGTCGCACTGTGAAAGATATGTACCACGGGACAGTGAAATATGATTTGATTGCGGAAGCGGTCAAACGGGTTGATTGTCCAGTGCTTGCTAATGGTAATATTTACTCGGCGACAACTGCCCTGGAAGTGCTTGCTCAAACGGGTGCGGCGGGTGTGATGGTGGGACGTTGGGCGATCGGGAATCCTTGGCTTTTTAATCAAATTCGTCAGGCTTTGCGCTGCGAGCCGATTACACCCGTTCCTTTAGTAGAGGTACGTAACTATATTGATCGTTTATGGCGCACTCCCAGAGCGTCAACTATGCCAGAGCGATCGCGGGTTGGCTACCTTAAAATGTTCCTTAACTACATTGCTTTGAGTGTTGATGCTGAAGGTCAGTTCCTGCGGCTGATGCGACGGACGCAGACCGAGGTAGAAATGTTTAACCTCTGCGATCGCTTTCTCCTGGCTGAAGGAACGAAAACTTTAGCCCTATCACCCTACTCAGGTGTATAATTTGCATTCAGAACTACTAACGATTGGCAGCTTCATTAAATACATCATAACGAGCTTTTCCTTGTTGTTTGGCACGGTACATGGCATGGTCAGCAGCCCTGAGTATACTTTCTGCTTCATCAGTGCCACCATGATTTAAAGTAATACCAATGCTAGCTGTCGTATATATTTGATGTCCGTTGAGATTAAGTGGTAAACCCAGGGTGTCTTGAATGCGTTTGGCAACGTTGATAGCATCATTAACATCTCTAATATCTTCTAACAAGACGGCAAATTCATCGCCACCAAATCGCCCTACAGTATCACCACTGCGTACACAAGATTCTAAGCGTCTAGCGATCGCTACTAAAAAATCATCCCCCATACCGTGACCAAAGCGATCGTTAATGCCCTTGAAACCATCTAAATCTAGAAACAACACGGCAAAACGATAATCGGTGCGGCGTTTGCTACGTTCAACAGCTTGTTTAAGGCGATCTAAAAATAAAACTCGATTGGGTAGTGCTGTCAGTCCATCATAGACAGCATTGTGGAGTAGTTGTCTTTCCGTTAGCTTGCGTTGAGTAATGTCTTGAAACAGCAACACTGCACCAGTAATACTACCATCGCGATCGCGGATAGGTGCAATATTATCTCCCAATGGTATTTCTTGACCATCTTTAGAAATCAGTATACAGTTTTCTGGTAAATTCACCACCTCACCATCTTGGATTGACTTTTTCGCTAAACTCTCAATTAATTCGTCCATATCTTTATCAACTAAACTCAAAACTTCCGTGAAATCCTTACCAACCGCTTCGTTTTGTTGCCAACCAGTTAATTTTTCTGCCATTGGATTCATCATTTGAATACAACCATCCGTCAGGGTGACAACTACGCCACAACCCATGCTGTTAATAATTGCTTCCATTCTCTGTTTTTCTACTTGTAATTTTCTGTGGCTTTGATATCTCTCTACAGCCATTTCCACAGAAAGATGTAAGTCTGGTTCTCTGATGGGCTTCAAAATATAGCTGAAAGGCTCACTTAGTTGATGTTTATGCAATTGTATATATTGCGAATACTCTGTTATATATAATACTGGTATATGGAATTTATTTTGAATAATATCTACTACCTGTACACCATTGATTTCTCGTGTTAAATGGATATCAAATAATACTAGATTAGGGTGATGCTCTGCTACATTTTGAATTGCTTTATCAGCCGAATCTGTAATCTCTAGAACATTATGCCCTAACTTTTGTAAACTATCTTTAATATTGAATGCTAGGAGTTTTTCATCCTCAACAACTAGGATTTTGCGGGGGTGCATATTCAAATAACCTATCTGCTAAGGCTCAGATATTGTTGTTTTGTCAACTCCATCTGAAAGTGAATAATTATATGATAATCAATCTCTAAAATATCGGTGTAATTGCTTGACTAAACTATGGAATCCTGCTGGAATTTATGTTTTAAAACTAGAAAATTATTCACCGTTACACAGATTATTAAATCACGCTGTTCAAGGAAAATTTCCTGCTTTTAAGTGTTAAATGTAAATTATTCTTATATATAGTAAGGGTTTTCTATTAAACTTAAACAAATGACGAATTTTTAATCACAAAGTGTTAGTACAGCCATAAATAATTATTACTAAAAATCTGTATATTCCACAACAAATTAACAATTTACAATTTAAAAATAAAAATATTCTTGAGAAAGCAAGAACCCCAGTTTTTCCTATAAACCGGGGTTCTCAAATCTCACAATTATCACCAATCAAATAAAAACTAAAATTCCCTAATTAAAATTATGGGTGTCCCCTATCCCCTATCCCTAGTCAGTTCAATACTAATTTTGCCGCCAAAATCTGGAATAGGTGCAGCAGGCTTGGTGACTATAACTTGAACTTGTGTGATTTGAGCGCACTCTTGGATGATAGAATCAGCGATCGCACCTGCTAACCGTTCAATTAAAGCAAACTTAGAAGTTTTTACCAGATGTTGAATCAAGCTAATAACACCACGATAATCTAGAGTATCAGCGATCGCGTCAGTTTCGGCAGCTTGCGCTAGATCCAACCATAACCTCACATCCACTTCAAACCATTGTCCTAGAACCTGTTCCTCTGGTAGATATCCAGTGTAGCCATAGCAGCGAATTCCCGTTAAATGAATGCAGTCCATTTCAAACTCAACCCCTGTAAATCGTTTTGTCTAACTTGACCAAACGAATTTTAAATTGAATTTCCTATACAAAATTAAAATTAACTTCTCTGAGCATCTGAATTACGAATTACGAATTATACCTATGTCTGATGTGATACGGTTCGCCGATAAAAATATTAATCAACTTTGGGCTTATATATTCACCGAAACGCTGAAGCGTTTAGGATTGACTTGTGCAGTCATTTGTCCTGGTTCTCGTTCCACACCCCTAGCAGTCGCCTTTGCTCAACAAGTTCCTGAGATTGAAGCAATTTCTATTCTGGATGAACGTTCCGCCGCCTTTTTCGCCCTGGGAGTCGCCAAAGCCACTGGTCGTCCTGTAGCGATTGTTTGCACCTCTGGGACTGCGGGGGCGAACTTTTACCCAGCCGTCATTGAAGCGAAAGAAAGCCGCGTCCCATTATTAATATTAACCACCGATAGACCGCCAGAATTGCGAGACTGCCATTCTGGACAGACTATAGATCAAGTAAAACTTTATGGTAGTTACCCAAACTGGCAAACAGAACTAGCCATACCTTCCCCAGAGATGGGAATGCTAGCATATCTGCGACAAACATTAATTTATAGTTGGCAGAGAACTCAAACCCCAACACCAGGGGTAGTACATTTAAATATTCCCTTCCGTGACCCCCTAGCACCCATTCCCGATGGTGGTGACTTGAGTCATTTACTAGCTAACTTTCACCCAGAAAAATTTTTTGCCAGCATTACAAATCTTACCCCAATCCCTAATCCCCAATACCCAATACCCAATACCCAATCAGATCGAGGAATCATTATTGCTGGAGTTGCCCAACCATATCAACCACAGGAATATTGTAGAGCGATCGCCAGACTTTCCCAAAACCTCAAATGGCCTGTGCTAGCCGAAGGACTTTCCCCAGTCAGGAATTATGCTGAACTCAACCCCTATCTCATTTCTACCTATGACCTGATGTTGCGAAATCAGCAACTAGCCCAACAGTTAGCACCTGAGATGGTAATTCAGATAGGTGATCTGCCAACCAGCAAAGAACTGCGTACCTGGCTAGACATTCACCAACCCCTACGCTGGATAATTGACCCCAGTGACCAAAACCTCGACCCCCTGCATGGGCAGACGACGCATTTGAGAATGAGAGTTGAGCAACTTTTGGACAAGGAAGTAAAATTTTCCGCAACTTCTTCTGAGTATTTGCGGATGTGGTGTGATGCTGAAGCTAACGTTAGGGAGAATGTGGACGCAACTTTTGCACAAATGGAAGAATTAGTTGAATGTAAAGCCGCCTGGTTAATTTCTCAGACCCTACCACCAGAGACACCATTGTTTATCGCCAACAGTATGCCTGTGCGGGATGTGGAATATTTCTGGAAACCGAATAATTTAGGAGTGCGATCGCATTTTAACCGAGGCGCAAATGGCATTGATGGCACATTGTCCACTGCTTTAGGAATTGCCCACCGTAATCAAAGTAGTGTGATGCTAACAGGAGACTTAGCTTTATTGCATGACACTAATGGTTTTTTAATGAGAAATAAATTTGTAGGACACCTGACAATTGTCTTAATTAACAATAATGGCGGCGGCATCTTTGAAATGTTACCCATCGCCAAATTCGACCCACCATTTGAAGAATTTTTTGGTACTCCCCAAGATATTGATTTTGCTCAATTATGCGCTACATATGGTGTACAGCATGAATTAATTACCTCTTGGCAGCAGTTACAGCAAAGATTAAACCCACTACCAACCATAGGAATCCGGGTTTTGGAATTGCGAACAAATCGTAAAAAAGATGCCAAATGGCGAAAGGATAATTTAGGAATTTTTGCTACAAATAGTGACTTAAATAGGAATTTTCCCCATATTTAATTTTATTCCTTAACGCAAATTTTTCAAGACGGATTTGATAAATTAACTAACAAAATACATAGCATTTCCTAATCGTGTGAAGTATATCATAGCCCCCTGCCCGCAAGCGAGGAAGGGGTTGAGGGATGGGTTATTGTACCTAATCAACAAAATTAGGTCTGGCTTGGTGGGTTGACTGTAACTTTGCTGCTAAATTTGTCCAATTTTCCTGTTCAATTAAATTAATTAATTCATCAAGATTTTGGCGATATTGTTGCAATGAAACCAACAAAGCTTGGCGATTATATTGCGCCATCATCACACCTAACTCTGGATTACCGCCACCGACACGGCTAGTATCTCGAAAACCAGAACTAGCTAGATTTTGGGCTAATTGTAAAACTTCTGGGTCAGTTTCACTCATGCAACTGGCTATTAAAGAAGAACTGACCATCACAGGTAAATGGGAAATCCAACTGACGGCGCGGTCATGTTGCTCTGGCTGACAATGATAAATATTAGCACCGAGCGATCGCACAATTTCTTCGACAACGGCAACAGCATCAGCTGGTGTGTGCGGCTCTGGTGTTAATACATAGGGTCTACTAACAAACAAATTTCTCTCGGCCGCTTCAATCCCACTATCAGTAGTTCCCGCCATCGGATGACCACCAATAAAATTTGCCCACATAGGCGAAATCGCTTTGACTATTGGTGCTTTCACTGAACCCACATCAGTAATCACCGTAGTCGGAGATAAATGCTTAATTAACTGCTCAACTTGGGGAACAATAAGTCCGATAGGGGTACAAATAAACACAACCTCTGCGGTTGCTAACAGGTTCATGTTGACAGATGCTGCATCGACGCTACCTAAAGCTACTGCTGTTTGACAAGTAGATTCCTTGCGACTTACTCCTAAAACATGATGACCTTGCGATCGCAAATCATAACCCAATGAACCACCAATCAATCCCAGTCCTAAAATCCCAATTTTCATTTTCAATCTGCAAGCCTACTTTACAAAGTTACTGTGATTTGCAGCTAAATAGACCACACCTTGGGGGTTTGACCTTGCCAAATTCCCTTAACTTCGCGGGGTCAATCCAAAATTTAAAATCCGTCTTGAAAAGTTGAGCCACTGCGTTGGACGGGTTTCCCGGCTTGTAGCAAGTGGCGTTCCTACGGTGGGAAACCCGCCTACAGAACTTTCCGCAAAATCCAAAATTGTTTGACTTAAGGGTAGCATCGATGAATGTAGAGGAATTGCTGAAACAATACGCGGATGGAGTAATCAACTTTAGCGGTGTTGACCTCTCGGAAGCTAACCTGAGTGGTATTAAACTCAGTGGAGCAAATTTCAGTCAAGCAAATTTGAGTGTGGCTAATCTCAGTGGTGCAAATCTCAGCGAAGCCAACTTGAGCCATGCCAAATTAAATGTAGCTAGACTTAGTGGTGTCAATCTCACAAGTGCTATCCTCAATCATTCCTGTCTAAATGTCGCTAATTTAATTCGTGCGGATCTTAGCCGCGCTCAATTGCGAGGAGCTTCACTAGTGCGTGCTGAATTGATTCGCGCCGAACTGAGCCGCGCTGATTTATTTGAAGCTAACCTTAATGGTGCTGACTTACGTGAAGCAACACTCCGTCATGTTGACCTCCGCCACGCCAACCTAACGGGAGCGATCTTAAAAGGTAGTTCCTTGGCTGGAGCTAACTTAGAAATGGCTAACCTGAACGGTGCTGATTTGAGTCAAGCTGACTTAAGTAGTGCCAACTTGCGAGATGCTGAACTCAAACAGGTAAATTTAACTCGTGCTAATCTCAGTGGTGCAGATTTGAGTGGGGCTAACCTACGTTGGGCAGATTTAAATGGTGCTAATCTGAGTTGGGCAGATTTGAATGGGGCAAAATTGAGCGGTGCTAGTTTAGTGGGAGCAGACCTAAGTAATGCTAATTTAACCAATGCCAGTTTAGTCCATGCCAACTTAACTCAAGCCAAATTAATTAAAGCAGAATGGATCGGTGCGGATTTAACCAGTGCCATTCTCACAGGGGCAAAACTTTATTCTACATCCCGGTTTGGCTTGAAAACTGATGCTTTAATCTGTGAATGGGTGGATCTGAGTCCTGATGGCGATCGCTCCATTATTCAAAGATTCGATACGGAAACTGGACGAGATTTTTTTAACGAAACGCCCCCAACTATTTGTATTGTTATTGATGCCGCCTTAGAATCAGAAGCCAACTTTGCTTTAGCTGGGGCTTACTATCACATCGCTCAAGAATATAAACTGTGTCAACACCCCCCCAGTATCGAAGTTAGCCGTCGTCGTACAGTGCTAACCTTCCGAGTTGATAGCGACTCAGCTTTATTACCTACAGCTTGTATGGCGATTCTTCCCTTTAGGGATGCTGTCAATACTCAAAAAAACATTTACACAATGGTAGAAACGATAGTAAAAGAAGATATATCCCCCCTAGAGCTAAAAACACTCCAACGGGTGAAGCAATTAACCACGCTGATAGAACAAGCCATAGCTCATGCACAAAAAATTAGACAAATTAAAAAAAATCTGGAGTTAGCAGCCAAAATTAATTTCTTTAAAGCCGCCAGCCAAACAATACTCACTAATACCAGTGGACAGACTTTGATAGTACATCACAACCCGAATTTCGGTAAACGGTTTGTAAGTGCTGGTGATCATGTTAACTTTTTAGGTGATTCACCAGATAACTCAGCTAAACCTACACTACCTGCATTAAATATAGTGATTGATTTTGTCAAAACTTTTCACTACATCAGTGAGTAAGAGGGAACAGGTGATAGGTGACAGGGGACAGGTGACAGGGGACAGCAGAGGAAGAGTAGGAAAATCACTTTACCCCTGCACCCTTATTTGTGAAAATTCCTATGGGAGAAAGAATAGATGTCGAATATCTTCAACAAAATGATGGGTCGGACTCGCTATGTGGTCTGTCGCTTATTTCTGCATTTAGCGGGGTCGGATGTCGCACCAATTTTGGGAGAATTAAATAGGATAGCTAGAGATGCGATCGCAGCCGAGGGCGATATGCAAGTTATGGGAGAGGGCTT
The DNA here is from genome assembly GCF_014697125.1 of Anabaena minutissima FACHB-250. Lineage (GTDB taxonomy): Bacteria > Cyanobacteriota > Cyanobacteriia > Cyanobacteriales > Nostocaceae > Trichormus > Trichormus minutissimus. The sequence continues at coordinate 234,297 of NZ_JACJRG010000003.1, forward strand.
AGTAGACCTGTGCGAAACTCTGGTGAGGTATGATGAATACTGGCTTTCTGCCTCTAATGAAGGTGATGTCTTCTGGAGTGAAGGCGAAGCAGGAGATTTCGTCAATGACTTATTTAGCGATTCTGCGGAAAGATACGGTGCTGATTTAGAGTTGGATTCTGTTTCAGACCAGTCCCTAGCCCTCCCCGCCACACGCAACATTGTAGTGATGATCACAGTGGCTTTTGAAGGAGAAGTACCCGATTTAGAAACAGACTTAGCTAGTATTCAAGCATTGAAGGAAGGCTTGAAAGCCTTAATCAATTTACATTACAACCACAAACTTAGGGCTGTCCAAGTACACTTCTCTCCAGCACGCTTAGGTGATGAACTAACTAATGATCAGCTCTTGCAATATTACCCAGAGTTGATACCTTTGTAACCATTCCTGTCACCTATCACCCATCCCCTGTCACCTATCCCTGTCACCTTCTAACTCCAGTGATAACTTGTTAAGCTCAAAGATAAGATAACAATTTCATGATTATGTCCATACTACGCAAATTTACCGTTTTTCTTTTAGCCGTGAGTTTGTGCTTGACAACTGTTGCTTGTGGAGGAGGAAACCAAACTACCTCTACAAATAGGAATGTCAGCCAAACTTCTGCTCCTACCAAATTGAGTGATGGTCAATACTCAGTCCAACAAGCTACTTATGATGATGGTTCTGGCGAGTACACTTTATTTTTACTCAATAGCACACCCCCGACTTTTGCAACTGAAAATTTGCAAATGGCCAGGCTAACCGATGATGAAATCAAAGAAGGGAAGAAAACCTATCTAAAGGTAGACAAGGGACAGCCAGTTTTATACTTGACAGAAGACTTTAAAATTGAGTATGTCCACAACGTCACCGAGACTAAAACCAATCCTAATACTGGACAGCAAGAAACAGTTGTAGTCCGTCGAGAAAGTGGTTTTTGGGCCCCCTTTACTGGTGCGTTAGCTGGTCAAGCACTAGGTAGCCTGTTATTTAGACCCCAGTATTACGTCCCTCCTGTATATCAGCCCGGAGGATTAATCACTGGCTACGGCGGCTATGGTAGAACCTATGATCAAGCTGTTGACAGTTACCGGACTCGCTATAACTCAGCACCAGCAGCAGTCAGAAATCGCACTGCTTTTAGGACTACAGGGACAATTAGAAGGTCATCGGGTAATTCCAATGTTCGTTCTACAACACGCACAACCCGCCCCTCTGGTTCTGGGTTTGGTAGCAGCACCTTAAGACCCTCTGGTAGATCGACTACCACCAGACGCAGCCCTAGCAGTAGTAGTTTTGGTAGCGGTCGTTCTTCCGCCCGTCGTTCAACTGGTTTTGGCAGAAGACGCTAATCAACTCACAATTTCATCGAGTTGCAGTTTAAGTTAGTAACTTAAGTAGGGAGTAGGGATGAGGATAATTTCTCATCCCTACTTTCTTTATTTCAATACCTTTCTTTGCCAAAAATTTTCCGTAATCGCTTAACATTGAGCAGTATTTATTTACTATTCGCATATCTTCCTACCAGTGAATGCTGCTTACCATCACGACGACTTACTCCCCAGCTACGGAGTTAGGCTACTTACTACATAAACACCCAGATCGTTGTCAGTCCTTTGCTCTCAGTTTTGGACAAGCGCACGTTTTTTACCCGGAAGCAAATGACGATCGCTGTACAGTCGCGCTGTTGTTGGATGTTGACCCGGTAAAATTGGTACGGGGAAGGAGTAAAAGCCTAGAACAATATGTGAACGATCGCCCTTATGTGGCATCATCATTTATGAGTGTTGCGATCGCACAAGTTTTCAGCACTGCTTTAAACGGACGCAGTAAAGATAAGCCAGAATTAGCTCAAACGCCTCTACCTCTAGTGGCGAAATTATCTGTATTACCCTGTCGTGGTGGTGAAGGTTTCCTGCGGCAATTATTTGAGCCGTTGGGTTACACTGTGAAAGCCACAGGTCATATTTTAGATGAAACCTTCCCAGAGTGGGGAGAGAGTAAGTATTTCACTGTCGAATTGCAAAACACCGTCACTGTTAGCGATTTGTTAAGTCATCTCTATGTTTTAATTCCCGTACTGGATGACGACAAACACTACTGGGTAAATGATGAAGAAATTGACAAGTTACTACGTCATGGTGAGGGTTGGTTATCGCAACATCCAGCCAAAGAACAAATTACTCGCCGTTACCTTAAACACCAGCACCGTCTGACGCGTCAGGCTTTAGCGCAGTTGGTAGAGGAAGATAATCCTGACCCTGATAGTACAGAAGAAACTCACGCCGAGGAAGAAGCGGCTGTAGAAAAGCCCATTAGCTTAAATCAGCAGCGCATGAATGCGGTAATGACTGCTTTAAAAACAAGTAATGCTAGGCGCGTGATTGATTTAGGTTGTGGACAGGGAACTTTATTAAAAATGCTCATCAAAGATAGCTTTTTTGAGCAAGTTACAGGTGTAGATGTTTCCTATAGGTCGTTAGAAATTGCTCAAGAAAGATTAGACCGCTTGCGTCTTCTCCGCAATCAATGGGAACGATTACAACTAATTCAAGGCGCACTTACCTATCAAGATAAACGTCTCCAAGGTTACGATGCTGCTACTGTAATTGAGGTGATAGAGCATCTAGATTTACCGCGTTTAGGGTCATTTGAGCGTGTTTTGTTTGAGTTTGCTAAACCAAAAACAGTGATAGTCACAACACCGAATATTGAATATAACGTTAAGTTTGAAAATCTGCCGGCGGGTAAACTACGACATAAAGACCATAGGTTTGAATGGACGCGATCGCAATTTCAAATATGGGCAAATAAAATTACAGAAAAATTTAGTTACGCTGTAAAATTTCAATCTATTGGGGAGGAAGATTCAGCAGTCGGTTCACCTACGCAAATGGCACTGTTTAGCCTGAATAATTAACCTCAGATGTTCAAAATCATGCCTTCTGATTGGTGTCATTGACCAATGGTTTAATTAAATTAAATATTAAAAGTGATATGTTGCTGACTTTATTTAGATTAGTCAATTCAAATCACAAAAACTTTTTCAGAAAGTGTTGCTAAAGTTTGAGCCAAAGTTATTCAAAAAAACTATGAATGAACCTAACTTTTCTCGAAAACAAGCCCTAGAAGCACAACGCAGCGAGATTTTACAACAGCTAGAAGAGTGGCTAGAAATCCCAATGCTAATTCTGGCATTTGCTTGGTTAGCACTTTTTATAATTGAACTGATTTGGGGTTTAAATCCTCTACTGGATGTGATTGGTATCACTATTTGGATAATTTTCATTCTAGATTTTGCCGTGAAACTAATCTTTGCTCCACGTAAACTTTCTTATATCAAAAGCAATTGGTTAACCGCTATCTCTTTAATGATACCCGCCTTGCGTACCTTTCGCATTGTAACAGTAGTGCGATCGCTAGCATCAGTCAGAGCCATCAGAGGATTACAACTGTTACGAGTGATGACGCGCACCAATAGAGGAATGCGGGCTTTAGGCGCAACTGTTCAGCGTCGAGGTTTTGGTTATGTACTATCACTAACAGCCATTGTCACCTTAGTAGGCGCAGCTGGAATGTATGCGTTTGAAAGTGATTTACCCAATGAATCTGGGTTGAATAACTATGCTAATGCGCTGTGGTGGACAGCAATGCTAATCACCACAATGGGTTCTGAATATTGGCCTAAAACCCCTGAAGGTAGATTGCTGTGCTTTTTCTTAGCAGTATATGCGTTCGCTGTGTTTGGCTACGTCACCGCAACCCTTGCAACCTTCTTTATAGGTCAAGACGCAGATGATGATCAAGCAGAATTAGCAGGTGCAAAATCGATTACCGCACTTCAAGCGGAAATAGCAGCCTTGCGAGCTGATATTCAAGCATTATTGCCGCAAAATCCCAATCCAGAAAAAGATTGCAGAGATTAAAACAGATAACTCTTTGCACCTCTGCGCCTCTGCGTGAATAAATTACCTACCAACTCAATAACGCCCAATCACATAAATGAACATCACCATCCCCGAATTATCCTTAGTTGTCCTCATTGGTGCTTCCGGTGCAGGTAAATCAACCTTTGCTCGTAACCACTTTCAACCCTTTGAAGTCTTATCCTCAGATTTTTGTCGGGGGTTAGTTTCTAATGATGAAAATAGCCAACCTGCTTCCGGGGATGCTTTTGATGTTCTGCACTACATCGCAGCCAAGCGACTCGCAGCAGGTAAACTAACGGTGATAGATGCTACCAACGTACAGCCAGAAGACCGCAAAAACTTGCTGCAAATGGCAAAACAGTATCATTGCTTTGCAGTTGCCATAGTTTTTGACTTACCAGAAGAATTATGTCATGAAAGAAATCAGCAGAGAAGCGATGTCTACGACGGGCTACGCCTACGCAATTTCGGTTTCCATGTCGTGCGTCGTCACACCCAAATGTTACGGCGTTCCCTGCACGGTTTAGAAAAGGAAGGTTTCCGCTACGTCTACACCCTCAAGTCTGTTGAGGAAATCACATCTGTAGAAATTGAACGTCAACCCCTCTGGAACAATAAAAAACATGAACACGGCCCCTTTGATATCATCGGTGACATTCACGGCTGCTGTGATGAATTAGAGGTGTTACTGCAACAGTTAGGCTACGTGAGAGAAGAGGGGAATCAGGAAGAAGTTTCTACATTGTCGCCCTCATCTCTCTGGAACTCTCCCACCTACTACCACCCAGAAGGACGTAAAGTTGTGTTTCTTGGTGATTTAGTAGACCGTGGCCCCCGCATTCTAGATACAGTCAAGCTAGCACGAAATATGGTTGCTGCTGGGACAGCTTTTTGTGTTTGTGGTAATCATGAACACAAGTTTTTGCGGAAATTGCGGGGTAAAAATGTCCGGGTAACTCATGGTTTACAGCAAAGCATTGATGAAATGGAAGCTTTACCGGATGCAGTACGTAAACTTTACAGCCAAGAACTCGCAGAATTTTTAGACTCCCTCATTAGTCATTACGTGCTAGATGATGGACGCTTAGTAGTGGCTCACGCAGGGTTGAAAGCGGAAATGCAAGGACGTGGTTCTGGTGCGGTGCGAGAGTTTGCTATGTATGGTGAAACTACAGGTGAGATTGATGAGTTTGGTTTACCTGTGCGTTACAACTGGGCGGGAGATTATCGAGGTGAGGCGTTGGTTGTCTACGGACATACCCCTGTACCGGAAGCGGAATGGTTGAATAACACTATCGATATTGATACAGGTTGTGTGTATGGTGGTAAACTTACAGCCCTGCGTTATCCCGAAAAAGAACTGGTGAGCGTACCGGCGGCTCGTGTTTACCGCGAACCGGTTAAACCCTTGGGAGATAACAACATTACCCGTACAGCCCAACAAGAACTAGACGATGTCCTCAATATTGAGGATGTTTTGGGTAAGCGCATCATCAACACCAAACTCCAGCCAAATATTACCATTCGAGAAGAAAATGCGATCGCCGCTTTAGAAATTATGAGTCGGTTTGCAGCTAACCCCAAATGGCTGATTTATCTACCTCCTACCATGTCCCCTGTCGAGACATCCTCAACATCGGGATATTTGGAACACCCAACCCAAGCCTTCGCCTACTACCAAAACCAAGGAATTACAGAAGTAGTCTGTGAAGAAAAACACATGGGTTCACGGGCGGTTGTGGTGATTTGTCGCGATGTCGCCGCCGCCGAAACCAGATTTGGTGTAGTAGATGAAGGTATCGGGATTTGCTACACCCGCACAGGGAGACGCTTTTTTGATGACCCAGCATTAGAAGCGCAAGTCTTAACGCGGTTAAATGCGGCTCTGACTCAAAGCAACTTTTGGGAAGAATTTAATACAGACTGGGTATGTTTAGACTGTGAACTGATGCCTTGGTCAGCTAAGGCGCAAGCTTTGCTAAGAGGTCAATATGCACCCGTGGGAGTTTCATCAAACTTAGCTTTAAATGATGCTGTAACTTTATTAAAACAGGCAAGGGTGCGGGGTGTTGATGTCGCCACTCAACTAACTCACTACCAACAACGCGCCCAAATGGCGAGTCAGTACGTCACCGCTTACCGTCGCTACTGCTGGAAAGTCAACGATATTGCCGACTTGAAACTTGCGCCCTTCCACATCCTAGCCACCGAGGGAACAGTCCACACCGACAAAAATCATCTTTGGCACATGGAACAAGTAGCCAAAATTGCTCACTCAGACCCCGCATTACTCTTAGCAACTGCGTACAAAGTGATCGATTTAACCGACCCCAGCAGCCAAGCTGAGGGCGTGCATTGGTGGTCAGAAATGACTCAATCCGGCGGTGAGGGTATGGTAGTTAAACCTATGCAATTCATCGTCAAAGGTAGTCGAGGTATTGTACAACCTGCGGTGAAATGTCGTGGACAGGAATATCTCAGAATTATCTACGGCCCTGAATATTCAGCCCTAGAGAATTTGCAACGTCTACGCCAACGGGGTTTATCCCTCAAGCGTTCCCTAGCCATGCGTGAATTTGCCTTGGGTGTAGAAGCCTTAGAGCGATTTGTTACCCATACACCCTTACGCCGTGTACATGAATGCGTCTTTGGCATTCTCGCCTTAGAGAGCGAACCAATTGACCCACGACTGTAAAATGTCAATTACAATTGCCAATGTATCGCTTGACATTGCCAATGTATCGCCTGACATTGCCAATGTATCGCCTGACATCGCCAATGTATCGCCTGACATTGCCAATGTATCGACTAACATCGCCAATGTATCGACTAACATCGCCAATGTATCGACTAACATCGCCAATGTATCGCCTAACTATCTTGCGTGTACACTGTAACCCAGTAGTTCATCAAGCTTGAATTGATGGATAAGCAAGTTTGTAGTAAGGACTTTAGTCCTTAGAAAAATCAGGACTAAAGTCCTTACTACAAACCATCAAAACTAACTTGACACAGCACTAGGGTGTTAGGTTTCGCATTAGCTTTTCCACATAACGTGAAAAGTCAGGTAGAAAGACACACAAAAAAATTCATCCTGATTTCACTTTTATTTGCCAGACTAAATAGTTGAACTGCTAACTTATGTTGTAGATAAAACTGATGCGATTCCCCTCTTGGAAAACAAGTTTTTTAGCTTTTAGCTTTGTAGTGCTAACAGCGTGTTCTTCAAACTCTCAAGCCCAAAATAAAAACTCCAATCCTATTGCTGATACTAGCCATAACCAGCACATGAATCATGGTGGCATGAATCACAACATGGCAATGGATTTAGGGCCAGCCGATGCTGACTATGATTTGCGATTCATTGATTCAATGATTCCCCACCATCAAGGGGCGTTAGATATGGCTAAGGAATTGCAACAAAAATCCACTCGCCCTGAACTCAAACAGCTAGCTCAAGCTATTATCAAAGCTCAGAACCAAGAAATTAACCAGATGAAGCAGTGGCGAACAGCCTGGTATCCCAAAGCAGGAGATAAACCAATGGCTTATGATGCCAAAATGGGTCACATGATGGAAATGTCATCTGACCAAATCAAAGCCATGATGATGAGCATGGACTTAGGCGCGGCTGATGCAGAATTTGACCTCCGCTTTATCAATGCGATGATTCCCCATCATGAAGGGGCTGTAGTCATGGCTCAAGATGCGTTGAAAAAGTCTCAGCGTCCTGAAATCAAAAATTTAGCTCAAGCCATTATCAAAGAGCAAAATACAGAGATTAATCAAATGAAGAATTGGCGTAAAACTTGGTATAAAAAGTAGACTTCATTTGGTAACTTTGCTCAAGGCTTCTCAGTTCCCGATTTAGGTCGTGTCTTCTGCAAAGAGAACATAGGCATCTCCTTGCGAGTCTTAACATTGTTTCCCAAAACGCGATCGCATAACTAAGCCGAACCCAATCCCGTAAATACACACAAAATAGTTAATGGTTCGGGAACTGGTTGAAGTTTACCATTACTCACGACTAATTTTGATTGCCCACCAGCATCTTCTACATCGACGATACCAATACCAACTGTGTAATTACCAGCACTCAAAAAGGTATACTCTTAGTCTCGACTCAAATTATCTATATCCAAAAGAGTAATTGCACCATTAATAGTCACAAAAGCGTTGTCAGCGTCAAAAGTGCCGAGTTCTTCATCAAATGCGAGTGTAAGATCCCAGTTACAGCAGTTTGCGATCAAATAAACCACGACAATAACTATGATTACAGGAAAAACTAAGTTACTAGGTGTGATTGGGCATCCGGTGGGACATTCGCTGTCACCAGTGATGCATAATGCAGCGATCGCTGATTTGGGGTTAGATTATGTGTATCTTCCGTTACCTATCGAACCACAAAATTTAGAAGTGGCGATCGCAGGTTTGGCAGCTGTGGATGTTGTCGGTTTTAGTGTGACAATTCCCCATAAACAAGCAATTATCTCACTACTCTCAGAAATCACACCCCTGGCTCAAGCTATAGGTGCAGTGAATACTGTGAGCCGGAAAAACAATCAATGGGTGGGTACAAACACGGATATAGTAGGATTTATTCATCCTTTGCAAACTACTTATAAACAGGATTGGAGTCAGAAAATAGCCGTCATTTTAGGGAATGGTGGTGCGGCTAGGGCGGTTGTTGCAGGTTGTCACCAGCTAGGTTTTGCGGAAATTCATGTGGTGGGGCGGAATTTAGAGAAATTAAAAGATTTTCAGCAGAGTTGGGAATATTCACCCATCGGCGCAAATTTACAAGTTCATACTTGGGATAAATTAACACAACTCATTCCCCAAGCTGATTTACTGGTAAATACAACCCCTATCGGTATGTATCCCAACGTGGATGATTCGCCTGTGAGTGCAGATGAAATGAAGAATCTACAATTGGGTGCAATCGCCTATGATTTAATCTATATCCCCCAGCCGACAAAATTTCTTCAATACGCACAACAACAAGGTGCGATAGCCATTGACGGCTTAGAAATGCTAGTCCAGCAAGGTGTTGCAGCCTTAAAAATCTGGTTACAGCGAGACAATATACCTGTAGATGTCATGCGCCAAGCTTTGAGACAACATTTAGGCTTAGAAAATAGGTGTTAAAGAACAGAAAATTGTTTGTAGTGGTTCTTTAATTACGAATTACTAGAATCAACCTTTTCTAAAATAATCTTAATAGCATTTACGATTAACTCAGGTTGATCAATCCAAACAAAATGACCACTTTTATGAGCATCAAGTTGTACACAATTTCTAGATAAACTAATTATTTGCCTGTGCATTTGCTCTCGTAAATGATTAGCTGCTTTCATAGGTAAAAGCATAGTCCAAAGGGATATTTGAAAAAAAGTATTGGCTTTAATACTAACTATAGGTAAGGCTTCAAACTGACTAGTTAACTGAAGTTGGCGACTGCTATTATCAAGATTTAAGAGTTCTCTACTCATGGTAATCCAATGTTTAGGGCGACAGAAAGAACGCTTAATTGGGTTGAGTGCTGCTTGAGGAAATTTAATTAATTCTCTCTTAATAATCTCAAAAGTACCAATCACTTTAAGTAATCTGATAATGCCAAGCATTGATCCTAGAATTGACATGAAGAAGCCAGAAACAAAAAATAGTTTCAAAGCTTGTAAATAGATGGACATTTTCAGCATTCCTGTTTCATGGAGTCCATCAGTAAGTACCATTCCGATTACTTTTTCGGGAAAATAATGGGCATATAACCGGACGTTATAACTACCAAAGGAATTACCTACAAGAATATAAGGTGGCTCAATTCCTGCTTGTGTGAGGAGAGAATCTAATTCTGTAACTATTTGCTGACTGGTGCGTGGATGCGGACTATGATCACTCCAACCATATCCAGCACGATCATATATACAAACTCGTGATAGCTGGGCTATTTCTTGTACAAGTAAATAACCTTCCATTCCGCCTAAACTGTGTTCTAAGACCACAGTGGGGCTAGACTTTCCCGCCGTGTAAAAGTGTAAGCGATATCCACCCACATCAATTAGTTGTCCTGGTGGTGGTTGTCGATTTTCGATTAAACTTGCGATCGCCTGATAAAAAGTTGTAGCTAATAGTACAATAATTTCGATAGGGGATGACATTCTAGATGGGTTTGTTAACTTTGCATTGGTAAAGCCCTAGAATAGCTGTTAATTAAGCAAACCGTTGCTTTTGTAGCTGATATTGTCGCCATTTTTCTTGCTGACGCACTCTTTTCTCTGGGGTGAGATGATCAAAACAGTAGGGACAGGACATACCTAACTCATATTTGGGTGAGGCTTTATCTTCTTCAGATAGGGGATGTCCACAGCAGAAGCACAATTGATGATTCCCTGTTTCTAACCCATGACCTACGGCTATGCGTTCATCAAAAACAAAACATTCCCCTTCCCATAGACTTTGTTCTGGGGGGATTTCTGCTAAATATTTGAGAATGCCGCCTTTGAGGTGATAAACTTCCGTAAAACCTTGGGAAAGCATAAAAGCAGAGGCTTTTTCGCAGCGAATTCCCCCAGTGCAGAACATGGCTACTTTTTTGTGTTGATTGGGGTCAAGGTTTTGACTGACATATTCAGGAAAGTCGCGGAAGGAATCGGTTTGCGGATTTTGCGCCCTTTTAAAAGTACCGATATGTACCTCGTAATCGTTGCGGGTATCAATCACGGTGACATCTGGGTCGGCAATTAAATCATTCCATTCCTGGGGGGTGACGTAAATACCTACCTGTTGATTTGGGTCAACTTCCGGTACGCCCAAAGTCACAATTTCTTTTTTCAAACGCACCTTCATTCTTTCAAAGGGTGGGTTTTCAGCCGTTGATTCCTTGTGTTCTAAGTCTGTGAAGCGAGGAAAAGAACGCAGATGGCTAAGAACCGAGTCTATTGCTGGACGCGAACCTGCGATCGTACCGTTGATTCCTTCTTTGGCTAAAAGAATCGTTCCCTTAATGCCTTGTGCTAAACAGTAAGACAATAAGGGTGTTTGCATCTCGGTAAAATCCGGTAAACTCACGAATTTATAAAACGCGGCAACAATTTGGGTATTTTCTTGGTTCATCCCTTTGGTAAAATTACAACTTTCTGGTATATTTATCTAAGTGAAATAAAATTACTCACATTTTTATTTTACGGGGGTTTAGCTCAGTTGGTAGAGCGCCTGCTTTGCAAGCAGGATGTCAGCGGTTCGAGTCCGCTAACCTCCATACTATTCATTGAGTTAAGTTTGTTTGTAGTAAGGACTTTAGTCCTTAAATAGAAAAGCACTAAAGTCCTTACTACAAACCTATCAAAATTAATGTACTACTTAGAATGCTGAAATACTACTGACAGATTATTAGCTGGCATTTGGTAAGTTGCCTGTAAATTGAGATTTTCTTTACTAGCCACTGCTACCACATCTTCTAAGTTGCGTACACCCCACTCTGGATTTTGAGCGCGTAAAGATTCGTCAAAAGCCGCGTTACTGGGTGCGGTATGTTCTCCGCCTTGTTTATAGGGGCCATATAAATAGAGAATACCGCCTGGGGGTAAAATGCGACCAGCACCCGCCATCAGTCCCAAACAGGCTGACCAAGGGGAAATGTGAATCATATTAATATTTACAATAGCAACTATGGGGGAGTAATTATTGTCTTGGTCTTTTTCTACTGGCCAAATCGGTTGTGCAGCATCCAGTTCTAGAGGGGGATAGAGATTATCGCTGGGGAAATGTTCTGCCCAAGTTGCGATACTAGCCCGTAATTCGGGATTAGGATCAGAAGGTAGCCATTGACGGGGAGTGAGGTGGGGGGCAAAAAATATGGAGTGTTCGCCAGTACCGCTTGCTATTTCCAAGATAGTGCCAGTGGTGGGTAAGACTTGCAAAAGCAGTTCTAGAATGGGTTCACGATTGCGCTGTGTAGCTGGGGCGTATTTGCGTGCGTCTTCTTGTGGTGTATTCATCTGACTGTGTAGCCTACCTTGGATATTCATCTCATAATTAAGCTAACAGCGATCGCCCGCGTATATTATATTAATTCGTCTTGAGGTGAAGCTATGACTCAAGCCTTACGCCAGTTAGTGACATTTGATGAGTTCGTTGCTTGGTATCCAGACAACCCACAGCGACGTTATGAGTTGCATGATGGAGTAATTATTGAAATGCCGCAACCCACAGGCGACCATGAAGAAGAGATTGGATTCTTGGCTACACAATTGACCTTAGAGTATAGTCGCCTTCATCTTCCTTATTTCATTCCCAAAACTGCATTAATTAAACCATTAGACAACGAATCTGCATATTCGCCAGATGTGGTGATATTGAATCGCTCCAACTTAGTTAACGAACCTCTGTGGAAAAAAACATCAACAGTTAGCCAAGCCGCATCAGTTCCGTTAGTTATTGAAGTGGTGAGTAGCAACTGGCGAGATGATTATGTCAAAAAGGCTAGTGATTATGAAGTGATAGGAATTCCAGAATATTGGATTGTTGACTATTTAGGATTGGGTGCGAGGCGATTTATTGGCAACCCTAAACAACCCACGATCTCAATCTACACTTTAGTAGAAGGCGAGTATCAAGTCAATCAATTTAGAGATCAGGACTTTCTCATCTCACCGACGTTCCCAGAACTAAAATTAACCGCCGCACAAATTTTTCAAGTTGGTCAATAGTTCTCCCTTGTCTTCCCAGTCAACAGTCAACAGTCAACACTTCCCGGAGATTCCTTTGCCTAAATTTATTACATCTGTCCAACCGCCGCTAAAATTTATCCCTCACCGGTTTAATCCGCTTATCCTGGGAATTTTTCACGGATTTTTACCGATTATCTTACGGTTTCGGACTCGTCCTTGGCTACCGGCGGGAATTGTCCGGGTGGAAGTGAAAAATGCTGAGGTATTGGCAGAACTCTATGCACAATTCCAAACTGGTAAAATTCGTCTGTTGATGGCATTTCGTCACCCAGAGGTAGAAGATCCCCTGTGTGTGCTGTATATGTTGTCGCGTCTTGTACCACAAGCAGCACGTCAGCAAGGAATCAAGCTACAATACCCAATTCATAGCCATTTTCTCTATGACCGAGGTATGACTATCTGGGCTGGGGATTGGTTGGGGTGGTTGTTTTCGCGGTTGGGTGGTGTGGCGGTGCGTCGTGGACGGCGATTAGATAAGCAGGCGATTCAAACCGCACGCAATTTATTTGCAAATGGCAAATTACCGATCGCCATTGCCCCGGAAGGTGGTAACAATGGCCATAGTGGCATTGTCAGCAACTTAGAACCCGGTGTGGCGCAAATGGGGTTTTGGTGTGTGGAAGATTTGCACAAGGCTAACCGTACTGAAACTGTGATAATTGTGCCGATTTCGATTCAATATCACTATATTCAGCCACCTTGGTTAAAACTAGATCAGTTATTAAGTAAGTTAGAAGCTGATAGTGGTTTACCAGTCAAGTCTATTGGTGATGGCGTAAATCAACCGGAAATTTACCGTCAGCGTATTTGTCGGTTGGGTGAATATCTGATTACGGAGATGGAAGAGTTTTATCGCCGCTTTTATCATCAAGATATCCCGAAAGCGATGTCATCTGAAGCCTCGAATACACCAAATGAGGTGTTAATAGATAGACTGCATTACTTATTAGAGAAAGCTTTACAAGTTTCCGAGCAATATTTTGGTCTGCAACCTCAAGGTAATTTTATTGACCGTTGTCGCCGTTTGGAAGAAGCTAGTTGGAATCTGATTTATCGGGACGATTTGCCAGATATAAATACTTTACCACCTTTTAAACGGGGACTCGCTGACTGGGTAGCCCAAGAAGCAGACTTAAGGGTACAGCATATGCGCCTGGTAGAAACTTTTGTGGCAGTTCAAGCTAATTATCTGCAAGAACAGCCAACTGCTGACAGATTGGCAGAGACAGCTTTACTGATGTTTGATATGTTATCTCGAATCCAATCATCTACATTACCAGGGCGATCGCGTTTAGGTTTGCGACAAGCAACACTAAAAGTAGGTAAACCCATTTCTGTAACTCAACGCTGGGAAAAAGTGCAGCATGACCGTCAAGCAGCTAAACGTGCTGTTAATGATTTGACGCAGGATTTGCAGTTGGCGTTAGAACATTTGATTCAGGACTAATGTATGAGGGGACAGGTGACAGTAAGAACAAAAAAGTGTTTTTCACCACAGAGGCACAAAGAAGAGAATATTGAGCTTTTATTAATAAAAAATCAAGGATTTGCGACAGTTTTTAGTTGTGTAGGTTTGTGAAGACTACGGAAGTATAGACTACCTACTGTTAGCCAAAACAGCAGATAGGCGATCGCCTGCACGAGATACAGTTTTTGGGTGTAGCCAAATAAGGTTTTGAGCAAAATTCCTGGAAACTGTCTATCAGGTAAGATTTCTGATAAATCCCACATGAGGGGGCCGAGAAGGCAAGAGGTGTTTTCTAGTCCACAAGTATTAGATATTGAGGGGTTGATGTGGTTAAAGGCGATCGCAGCTGCATCTAGATGGCGGAAAGCTGAAATCACTAATCCAGAGACAATCAACAGCAGCAATACACCCATTGCTTGGAAAAATTGCCTTAAATTAATACGGATGCTCCATTTAAAGAGCAGCATACCAATGACAGCTGCCATAATTAGTCCAGCGATCGCACCCAGTACAGGTGTCCAGCCTTGTTGAAACTTAGCGATGATAAACACAGCTGTCTCTAAGCCTTCTCGAAAGACAGCGATAAAAATGAGGCTAAAAATTGCCCAAGCTGCTTTCTTATCTTGACCTAATGCACTCTTGACAGAACCTGCGATTTCTGCTTTGAGAAACCTTGCTTGCTTAGTCATCCAGATTAGCATCCAACTAAGCATAGCGATCGCAATTACACCCAGTCCCATCTCAAATAATTGTTTGAAAACAGGTGCATATATATTCTCAGATGTCTGTAATTCTTGGATACCTAAATTTAGTAATAAACCAACTATAAAACTAGCTATAGCGGCGGTAAAAATTCCTAAATATACCCAACGATACAGTTTTTGTTGTTCAGCTTGTTGTAAACAGGCGAAGACAATACCTACAACTAAAGCAGCTTCTACACCTTCTCTGAGGGTGATAAAGAAAGTTGGTAATGCAGCACTCCAATCCATATTCCTAAATGCTTTCTGTAGGGGATACTTCTACGGTTTTAATAGCCGCAGATTCTTTATCTTTAACAGATTTTTCCTGGTGTGAGCCATGCTTTGATTTTTTGAACTTATGTCCGTGCGGTTCTTCGGGGTCTATATACCAACAGATAAAGATAATAGGATTTACGCACAAATTACGGAATAATGAACCACAGAGACGCGGAGAACACAGAGAAATAAGGGTTTAAGAGAGTTCTTGCATAAGTTCTGGATAAAATAAACCCCTATACCCCTGTTTCGTGCAAGTTCACAATAGTTTGTCTGGTGTGATGGGCAGGTCGCGGATGCGTTTACCTGTGGCGTGGTAAACTGCATTAGCGATCGCAGCTGCTACGCCGACAATTGGTAATTCACCCAAGCTTTTAGTTCCCAGTGAGTTGACATGAGGATCGTGTTCTTCAATAAATTGCACTTCCATGTTGGGAATATCTGCATGAACGGGAATCAAGTAATCAGACAAGTTTGCACCAATTACTTTACCGCTATTCATATCCATAACAGTTTTTTCCATCAATGCCATGCCAATTCCCCAGGTAATTCCGCCAATTACCTGACTGCGTGCTGTTTTGGTGTTGAGAATGCGTCCTGCACTGTACACGCCTACGCACCGTCTAATTTTGACTTCGCCTAATAACTCATCAACGGCTACTTCTACAAATACCGCACCAAAGGAATA
Source organism: Anabaena minutissima FACHB-250 (assembly GCF_014697125.1). Classification (GTDB taxonomy): domain Bacteria; phylum Cyanobacteriota; class Cyanobacteriia; order Cyanobacteriales; family Nostocaceae; genus Trichormus; species Trichormus minutissimus. Next base: position 250,155 of record NZ_JACJRG010000003.1, read on the forward strand.
TTTAGAATATTGTTTACTTTCTGGGTTGGGAGATGTAGCTTCAGTCACTACTAAACTTTCTAACCCATGACGCTGCAAAATCTCCGTGTAGCTGTCTCGCCTAGATGGTTCTGGTTTTAAAAAGATTTGTCCTAACTCAACGCTGATATCTGTTATTTGACACCCGTAAAGCGGTGAGTTTGAGTCTGCTATTGCCATTTGTATCAGCTTTTCCCGTGCAGCAGTAGCGGCTTGATGCACAGCCGGGGACACGCTAGCCACGGTGATAGAGTTACCTGTAACGGGTGCTGGGGGAAGATTACTATCACCTAACGTAAATTGTACTGGTTGATGACCTAACCCCCTAACCCCCTTCCCTGCTAGGGAAGGGGGAACATTCAAAGCCTCTCTCCTTACAGGGGAGAGGTACTCTAGCGAGAAGCCGCTCCGCGTCTTTGGAGAAGGGTTTTCTATATTCTGTGACGAGTAAGTTAAGCCTAAAGCCTCAGATGCCACTTGAGTCATGACTGTGTAAGTCCCTGTCCCAATGTCTTGAGTTCCAGTTTGGACGCTGACTTCCCCAGTAGCAAAAATTTCTACTTTGACGGTTGCAGACATGGAATGGGTGGGAAATGTTGCACTCGCCATTCCCCAACCAATCAGGAAATTACCATCCTGCATAGAACGGGGTGTAGGGTGACGTTGTGACCAGCCGAAAAGTTCTGCTCCTTTTTGGTAGCATTGTTTGAGTGATTTACTTGACCAAGGTAAGCCTGTTTGGGGGTTGATATCTGCATGATTTCGCAATCTAATCTCGATGGGGTCAATATTTAAGGCATAGGCTAATTCATCCATTGCCGATTCTAAGGCAAACATCCCCGGCGCTTCCCCTGGCGCACGCATAAAGGTGGGTGTACCTGCATTTATCCGCCCTAGACGGTATTTTACTTCCAAATTGGGGCAGGCGTAAATCATGGTGGTGGCTGCACCTACAGGTTCTACAAAGTCATCAAAAATGGAAGTTAAGGATGTCCCGATGTGTTTGATGAGGGTTAGCTGTCCTTGTTTGGTTGCGCCTAGGGTGAGTTCTTGGTGAGTTTGGGATCTATGACCACAAGCAGTATACATTTGCGATCGCGTCAGCACAACTTTCACTGGACGCTGGACTTGACGAGCTGCGATCGCAGCTAGGATAGTATGAGAACGTAGCAAGGCTTTACAGCCAAATCCCCCGCCTAAATATTTGGAGATGACGCGGATATTTTCCGGCGGTAGATTCAGCACCCCTGCAAGGCGTTTTTGTGTGCCGGAAATACCTTGAGTGGTTTCATATATTGTTAAATTATCTCCTTCCCAAATGGCGATGGTAGCGGAAGTTTCTAGGGGATTATGATGTTCCATTGGGGTGCTGTACACCTGTTCAATGAAAATTTCAGCCTGGGTTTTACCTAATTCAATATCACCTCTGGTGATTTTTCCAGGCATAATGCCAAAAAAGATAGATTCTGGCTCAAATACTTCTGGTAATGCTTGCGCCATTGTGACTGTCGGCGTTGCTGTTTCGTAGGTGATGTTTACCAGGGATGTGGCGTATTCAGCTTGTGCTAAGGTTTCGGCAACTACAATACCCAAGGGTTGCCCATGATAGTAAATATTATCATCTTTTTCTGCTGGCTGATTTGTTGGGGTGGGAACGAAGGGGATACTGATTAAGTTGGGAGTTTGATGATAGGTGATAATATCTATGACACCAGGAGCAGCTAAGGTTTGGGTTGTGTCTATGGTGAGGACTTTACCTTTAGCGATCGCACTTTGAAATATTACTCCATAGGTTAATTTTTCTATAGGAATATCGGCTGTATATTCAGCTTCTCCTGTCACCTTTAATCTGCCATCGACGCGATTGAGGGGTTGACCGATAATGTTATTCATAATCTTTTCGCTGGGTATTAGGGATTAATTTGGCTCACGCTCCAGACACAGAGACGCAGAGAAGAGGAGTTAGAGAAGTCGAATTTTTGGCTTGTTTATTTCTCTGATTCTTCTCTCTGCGCCTCTGCGTGATAAATCTTAATAATTATTCACTAAGTGCGCGGATTAAAACACGTTTTACTAACTCGATTTTGAATTCGTTATGTTGCTGTGATTTTGCTTTTTTAACTGCTAATACTGCCGCAGTTGTTAATATACCTTGATTTAGTGGTTTACCTTGTAAAAATTCCTCAACTTCCCACGCACGCCAAGGTTTAGTTCCTACACCACCGAAGGCAATTTTGGCAGTTTTAATTGTGTCCTGTTCTCTCTCTAAAGCAATGGCTACAGATGTTAAAGCAAATTCATAAGCTGCTCTATCTCGGACTTTTAAATAATGTGATTTTGTACTAAAGCTATCATTTGGTATTTCCACAGCTACAATTAATTCTCCAAACTGTAATAGTGTTTCTTGATGTGGTGTATCTCCTGGTAAGAGATAAAAATCATGAATAGAAATTCGGCGTTCTTGTTCTACACCTTGAATACAAATTACCGCATCTAATGCCGTTAAAGCTACTGCTAAATCTGAGGGATGGACAGCAATACAATGTTCACTAGTACCGAAAATAGCGTGCATCCGGTTGTAACCGTTAATTGCAGAACAACCTATACCTGGGGTATGTTTATTACAGGGAAAAGCTGGATCACGAAAATAAGGACAGCGTACTTTTTGCAATAAATTACCACCTACTGTCGCCATGTTTCTAAGTTGGGGTGATGCACTTTGATTTATGGCTTGGGTAATGACTGGATAGTGTTCCTGAATATAAGGATGAAAGGCAACATCAGTTAGCCGACAAACTGCACCAATGCGAACTCCTGCGGCGGAAATTTCAATATTAGCTAAAGGTAAACTGTTAATATCAATTAATATATTAGCTGACTGCACCCTATCTTTCATTAAGCCTAATAAATCTGTACCACCTGCGATAAATGCAGCAGTTTGGTCTTGTGTTAATGTCGATATCGCCTGTTCTTTGGTTGTTGCTTTGGCATAACTAAATGACTGCATCTTCTATTCCCTCTAGTACCTCTTGAATAGCCGCAATAATATTGGGATAAGCACCGCATCGACAAAGATTACCACTCATATTTTCGCGAATTTCTGCATTTGATTGGGGGATTTGTTCGGAAATCATTCCTACGGCAGATACTATTTGACCAGATGTACAGTAGCCACATTGAAAGGCATCATGGGTAATAAAAGCTGTTTGCATAGGATGGAGTTCGCCATTTTTTGCTAATCCCTCTATCGTAGTAATTTCGCTGTCTGTGTGCATGATTGCTAAAGTCATACAAGAGTTAATTCTTCGCCCATTTACCAATACTGTACAAGCACCACACTCGCCGCGATCGCACACTTTTTTAGTCCCGATCAAACCCAGCTTCTCTCGCAGCGCGTCAAGTAAAGTCATACAAGGTTCTAGGTTTACCAAATAAGACTGATTATTCACACATAAAACCATTTCTACTTCTTCTGAGGGAAATATTTTTATGTCTTCATTAGGAAAAGTATGACTTGTTGGAGATATAATTTTTTTGTCCATATGTAATTGGATATTTTCTCTTTTGCAGATGAATTTTAGCAATATTTTCAGCTAAAGTTCTCAACATAGTATCTCATAAAAAATATGATAGACTCAAAATTATTAGTACAAAAAGTTGCAATTATTGGTGCTGGCCCTGGTGGTTTAGCGGCGGCGATCGCGCTCTCAAATCTGGGTTTAGATGTGCAAGTATACGAAAAAGCCCAGGATTTCCGTCCGGCTGGAACAGGTTTAGGATTAGTCTCCAATGGCTTGAATTGTTTAGAAGCGATCGCACCGGGAATTATCAGCACCCTCACAAAGTCTGGCTGTCCGGTTCACCAGACGGTTCTCAAAAGTATGGCGGGGGAAACCATTAGAACAAACTCCAGCAGATTATTTGAAAAATATGGACATCCATTATTAACTGTTTGGTGGTGGCGATTGCAGCAAACCTTAGCATCAATATTACCATCAGAAATTATTCATCTCAATCATCGCTGTATTGGCTTTGAACAAGATGAAAGTGGCGTAGCCATCTACTTTGAGAATGGCAAAACAGCATATGCAGATTTGCTCATTGGTGCTGATGGGGTAAACTCCATCGTTAGAGAAAGCTTATTTGGTGAAGGTAAGCCGAATTATCTAGGAAGTATGTGTTGGCGTTCCGTCCTCGAATATCGCCATGAGTTATCCAATTCTTATCAACTAGTATTTGTCAAAGGTAATCAACAATTTATGTATATTCTCGATGTGGGAGAAGGATACACAAGTTGGATTAGTCGTAAATTTATGCCAGATTATCAACTTTCCCAGAGTCCAGAAGCAGTCAAAACTCGGATTCTCCATGAATTAACCGGGTGGGATGATTCCTTTCGCGCCGTAGTGGAAGCCACACCAGCCGAACAAATTTGGGAAGGGCCAATTTGCGATCGCCCCCCGTTAACTCACTGGAGCAAAGGTAGAGTTACACTATTAGGCGATGCAGCACACCCAATGGCCCCAGCTATGGGTCAGGGAGCAAATAGCACCTTTGAGGATGTCTGCGAACTGCAAGCCAGCTTATCTCAAGGTGCAAGTTTAACAGAGGCTTTAACCAACTACGAACAAAGCCGCATCCAGCGTACAAGTCTTATCCAAGCCCGTAGCGCGATCGGTGAGATGAGATACTACGATATTGATACCACTAAACAAACATCAGAGCGATTCTCAGAAGGAGACGCTGCGCCGCAGTTAAATAATGATGAATTTCAAGATTGGCTCTATAAGTACAAACCACCTGCAATATGATCAAGTTCAATCAAAAAATTACTACGCCAGAAGAAAATGAACATTGAACAACGTTGTAGAAAATGACAACAACGTAAATTCCTTATCTAGTAAACGTTGTACACGTTATAACCATAAGCACAGATCCTCAAGACGGTACTTGCACCCGTTGAGCTAAATCTGCCCCCAGTCGGGTAAAGTGGCTTGGATTCAGAGTAAGTAATATATCAACCTCGGCTTTGAGAGCAGCTTGGGCAATTAGTGCATCAAAAATTCCACCCCCTGGGAGATTAAGTGTAACCATAGAAGCGATCGCTTGTTGGTAATCATCAGCAGTGAGGGGAATTGCTGTAAAAAAATGCAGGTTCTCATTGATTAAGCGTTGGGCGATCACTGGAGAGATTGGCGGTCTTACAGGTAGGCGAGTCAGAACAGAATAAAGTTCAGCAAAAGTGTGCGTTGAGAAACATCCGTCAATTTTCTTTTCTTGTGCCTGTTGTAACCACGGTAGACAAACATGATGCCGAGGATGACTAACTTCAAACGCTGCTACTAATACAGATGTGTCAAACAGGACTTTCATAATCTGCAATTAGGTCACTGAGTCTTTCTTGCCGCATTTGGTCAACAGAGGTTTCCAGATTCCCAATTGGGGTAGATTGAATAACTAAGGCCGTTCCAACTCGATATAAATGGGGTTCAGTAGTTAGTAAATTTTCGATTGCGGCTTGCACAAAAGCTTCAGTCGTCATACCTTTCGCGGCGGCTTGAGCTATCAAACGAGCTTCTATTTCTGGAGTTAATTCAAGGGTAATTGCCATAGAATCATCCAATTGCGTTCATTATCTGTTCATTATCTAAATTATAAAAGCTTTGTTGGGTTTTGCTGTCGCGCGACCCAACCGATTATTCTGCTTAACTCGCAGCCAACCTACCCCAACCCACATAAGGTAACTTAGCAGCCGTCGCCCGAATTTGCTCAGTATTTGCCACTAACTGACCGCACGCATCCCAAGCACCGGAAACAAAGGTGCTTCTAGTACCTTCATCAAGGGTAACTGGGGCGGTAAAGTCGCCAACTAGCACCTGTAAAGTTTCTAAATTCACTGTGACACTAGCTTGGGGATTAGCTGCTACTAATTCTTGTAGTTGTTTAACCGTCACCTCATCAACTGTCAAACAAGGTATACCAATTGCCACACAATTACCAAAGAAAATTTCCGCAAAGCTTTCACCGATGAGGGCTTGAATACCCCATTTGGATATAGCTTGGGGTGCGTGTTCTCGTGATGAACCACAGCCAAAATTGCGGTTAACAATTAAGATATTCGCGCCTTGATATTGGGGTTGATCAAAAGGATGCTCACCATTTAGAGCAGTGCGATCGTCAATAAATGCTCCTTCACGCAACCCATCAAAGGTGACAGCCTTCAAAAATCTCGCGGGAATGATGCGGTCTGTATCGATATCATTACCTACTAAAGGTATACCACGTCCAGAAACTTGTTTAACTTCACTTACCATTGGTTTTTAGGGGGATTGGGGACTGGGGACTGGGGATTGGGGACTGGGGACTGGGGAAGAGGGAAAATGTTATGTATTGTCTTTCCCCCTACACCCCTACACCCTTACACCCCTATACCCCTTCTTAAAGCAGTTCTCTTACATCAGCGACCTCACCTTTAATTGCCGCAGTTACTACCATCGCCGGACTCATTAGGAGTGTCCGCCCGGAGGCTGAACCTTGCCGTCCTTTAAAGTTGCGGTTGGAGGAGGAAGCACTAATTTGTCTGCCTTCTAGTTTGTCGGGGTTCATCGCCAAACACATAGAACAACCGGGTTCGCGCCACTCAAAGCCGGCTTCTTGGAAGACTTTATCTAATCCTTCTGCTTCGGCGGCTAGTTTGACTCTTTCCGAACCAGGGACGACAAAAGCTTTAATTCCCGCCGCTACATGGCGACCTTTGGCGATTTTGGCTGCTTCTCTCAGGTCGCTAATCCTGCCGTTGGTGCAGCTACCAATGAAGCAGACATCAATTTTAGTTCCCTTAATCGGTTGACCGGGATATAAATCCATGTAGCGATATGCTTCTTCTGCCACGAAGCGGTCTTCTTCTGCCAATTCTTCCGGCTTGGGTATCAACTGGTTCACGCCAATACCTTGTCCGGGGGTAATTCCCCAAGTCACGGTGGGGGGAATATCTGCCGCGTTGAAGACTATCACATCATCATATTCGGCATCAGCATCACTCTTGATGGATTCCCACCAAGCCACTGCTTGCTCCCACTCTGCACCTTTCGGGGCAAAGTCTCTACCTTGGAGGTAATCATAGGTGATTTGATCAGGATTAACGTAACCACATCTTGCACCACCTTCAATGGCCATGTTGCAGACTGTCATCCTTTCTTCCATGTTCATCTGCTCAAAGGTCGTACCTGCGTATTCGTAGGCGTAACCTACACCACCTTTTACTCCCAGGATGCGGATGATATGTAAAATCACATCTTTAGCGTAGACACCGGGGTTAAGAGTGCCGTTAACTTCAATTTTGCGGACTTTGAGTTTAGATAATGATAGGGTTTGGGAGGCGAGAACGTCCCGTACTTGACTTGTACCGATACCAAAAGCGATCGCACCAAACGCCCCATGACTGGAAGTGTGACTATCTCCACAGGCGATGGTCATTCCTGGCTGGGTGAGTCCTAATTCGGGGGCGATGACGTGGACTATACCTTGGTTGCCAGAGCCAATATTATGGAAGGTAATGTTATTTTCTTGACAATTGTTTTCCAGTGCCTGGATCATTTCTTCCGCCATGCGATCGCTAAAGGGACGCGCCTGATTCTCTGTAGGTACAATGTGATCTACAGTGGCTACAGTCCTCTCTGGAAACAAAACTTTTAGTCCTCTCTCCCGTAACATAGCAAAGGCCTGGGGACTGGTAACTTCATGAATTAGGTGTAGCCCAATAAATAGCTGTGTCAGCCCTGAAGGAAGTGTACCAACCGTATGTAAGTCCCAAACTTTATCGAACAGTGTTCCTTTGCTCATAAGTCAATGGTTAGGTTACAAGAGTCAGAGTTTTTATAGTATCAAAAAAAGTCGAGCTTTTTTCTGGTGGAGTCACATCGCTGAGTTGTTATCTTTGGGCTTATTTACGCCGTGCTGTACTAATGAGGTGAAGATAGTGGCTTCTTTGATTGCTAACTCTGTTGTTAGCAATCAAAGAAGCCATTACTAAAAATTTTGGTGATTCTAATTGCGATCGCCAAATTTTGGAATTTACCCTCAAATATTTAAATCTTTCAGGGCTAAACGAATTTGTTCTAAACGCCTACGGTTAACTCCCAGATCCGATTCTCCTACACGGGATGCCGATCGCATATGAATGACTGACTCATTGGGAGGTAAATAAAACTCTACATCATCCACAAATTTGAAGATGCGGCTTTTGGAAATCGCATAGATATAATTTTCTTTTTCTTCTAAAACCTCTGTCCGGGGAACAACTGTGAGAACTTTGAGTAAGGTTTCTCGTGCTTTGTTGCGATCTACATGATAGGCGATCGGGTCAATGGCGTGTTTGGCATCAGCATCCTGACTCACAACACAGTTATCTGAAACTGGACAAGCACTCAGATGTCCTAACTTAACACCTAAGCCAGAAGAGTCAGCCCAAGAGGCAGCAGGCAGTATTAAACTACAAGTTAAAGTTAAAAATATTACACAAGTAATACTCCACAGTAGTTGCTTTGTCCAAGCTGGTGAGAGACGGAACATGATAAATTTACTCCTCAAAGTTTCAATAGCACTCAATTATTTTCCGTTATCTTGCCTTTTTTTAATGAAATTAAACTTGCGCGACGATGGTCCGCCCCGCCGTAGGCGTTGGCGCAGCCTCTCGTAGAGATGGCGTTCCGCCCACCGTAGGTGATCGCACCCAAGCTGCACTTTTTGCTAGTTCCTTCCTTACTTTTCTGGTTAGTGACCAAGATGTAATGATGGAGAAGTAGAACTTCTTTTTCAAAAAACGTCATCAAGCCAGAAACCAAACAGAAACAATTATAAATACAGAAACAAGCTGTTCAAGAGGAAATAATTTGTAATTGTATTGATGGGAAGTTTAGACAACTTAGGGAACTCCAAATTACTGGTTGGGTGAATCCGTCAGTCTGGTTGATTTCACCTTTTACCCCTGGTTTGAGCGTTGGCCTGCACTGAAGCACTATCGAGGTTTTGCGCTACCAGAGGAATTTACTCGTCTACGTCGGTGGAAAAAGGCTATAAAACAACGGGATTCTGTGGTGGCGTTCGTCTTTGACGTTGCCGCAGGCATCGCTAATAGCAAGGAGTTCTACATAGAGCGATATGCTAGATTTGCTACTCCTGTTGCTGCCTAGCACTGCTTTTTGGTAGTCAAAATAATTTTATCTTTCCCTAAGTTTTCGCCGCTCAAAATCTTGTTGAGTGGCGAAAAACTAATAGATACTGGGGAAATTATGAATTTAGGTATAACAACTATAGGTCTGCTATAAATTAGAACACTTAATCCTGGGGAGAAATTAGCTAGACAGTAGTGCATCTTCTACCACCAAACGCGATCTGCGGAAATAAGAAGCAGAATTGAGTCCCATTGCGTTGCAATGTTGAGCGCACTTGCGGCAAATAGCAGCACAGAACATCATTGTGGCATCGCGGCTCATTTGTTCACAAGCCATCGCAGTGCGATCGCAAATTTGGGCGCACAAGCTACAGGTGTTACCCATAAACTCAGAGCCGTCATTGATCATGTTGACGCACATCATGCACATTTCTGCACAGTCGCGCAACATGGACATCATAGTCATATCTATATATCTACCACCCTGATCTTTGCTGTATTTGAGGGTATCAATGCAAGTGGTTTGGGATTTGATACAGATTTCCTTGCAAGCTTCCATTTCAATGAGTATAGATTCGGTTGTCATCATAGAAATAGTCTCCTTGTTGTTGCCGTTAGTGGTGTGGCTGACTTAATTAGCAAGGTAAAACTTTATTTTTGAGGAATCAATAGGTTATGGAATTAACGCAAATTGAAGGCCGCTATATCTATATACTTGACGTAAATTAAGCGGCTTTTCCTATTTAATTAGGAGTTAATTGGCTAAAATCCTTATCTATTAAGCACTAAGGATTTTTTGTTAGTTATAGCTAATTACTTAATTGAAGTCAGCTATCCCTTAATAGCCAAAATTGACTGTCGGTTTGTTTGATTTGTCCGCCGAGTAGATCGAAAAACAGTGGAGAGACAATACCACCTTTATGTCCTAGCTTATAAACCCTCAAACATTTATCTAGTAAAGATTGTAGTTATTTCCAGCATTTAAAAAACTTATTAGTTAAAAAAATGCTATGAGTATATTTTCCTAAATTTAGATAATGTCAAATTTCCCTGACTTTATACAGCCATAGTTAATTATGTAGTGGTGGATTTGAAAATTTGAAGAGCATTTTGACTGAACGTGAACTCAAAAATTAACTCTTCTCTACTCCTAGTGTCTGCGACGCTGCGCGGCAGTTGCTACAAGTCAGTAGAGCCGACGACCATTGCCTCAAGTCGGGAAACCCGCCTACGGAAATGTCTCCCCAACGCACTGCCTTGCCTCTGCGTAATCCAAATTCATATTTCCACTCAGTAACGCCGAATTTTTTTACAAAATACACTTGCCTTTTGCGGTTAACCATGAAGCATTTCTATATTATGATTAAACTACTAAATACCTACCGTTTTAAAGTAGATTATCTGAATTGGTCTTACTATTACCAAGTTAGTTATTTTGTAAAAGTGCTTACTGGGTAAGAATTTAAGATTAAGCAGATTCAACATAAGTTAAGGAAGAGAGGATTCTATGCTGATTCAAAAACTATGATTTAGCCCCTTTTGGTATTATGTTGTTGACTGCTGCCAGTATCATATTTATATACATATATTGGGCTGCAAAAAAGTTGACTCGGGTTTTTCAAAATGAAACTGTTGTAGAACAAAAATGACTATATATAAAATGTTGCAAATTACATCTTATTTATCTCCCAATTGGTTCAGATTCTATCAGGCGATCGCAGCTTATTTAGGTCAGATTTTACAACTAGAAGTCCAACTACAACAAGGTAAGTATGACCCATTGGAAGACCCTCTATTATTTCAAGACCAGATAGACTTAGCTTTTATTTGTGGATTACCACTAATTCGCTATAGTCAAAAAGTTTCAAATCAATTGCAGACTTTAGTTGCCCCAGTAATGCAATCATCACGATATAGCAACTGCCCTGTTTACTATGCAGATGTAATTGTCAATGCTAATAGTAATATCAAAAAGTTTACAGATTTAGCAGGGAAAACATCTTGTTATAATGACCTGGGTTCTAATAGTGGTTATAATTTACTCTGTCATAGATTAATTCAAGAAAAATATCCTGAAAATTTCTTTGGCGAAACGCTACAATCAGGTTCGCATCAAAGTTCAATTCGCTGGGTAGTTGAGGGATTGGCCGATTGTGCCGCGATTGATAGTGTAGTGCTAGAACAGGAATTAAAGGATTTTCCCGAATTATCACAGCATTTGCGTGTGGTGGAAGTGCTGGGGCCTTCTCCGATGCCACCTTTAGTCGTAGCACAGCGTCTAGGTGTATCTTTAATTCAGCAAATGCAGTGGGCATTACTCCAACCAGATGCAGAGTTGCAAAGAGTGATGAAACAGTTCGGAGTCAGACGTTTTGCGGCAGTGAGATTGGAAGATTATCAGATATTACATCAGATTTACAGCGATCGCTCTTGTGTTAAGTTGTCCTGAAATTGAGTGCATTATATTATAATGTAATACAACGCTACAAGCAATCCAGACGCTGCTATGGATACTATTGAGCGTATTGAAAAAGCTCTAGATACGCTCATAAAGTATCCTGAAATCGGTAAGACTGGACGAATTCCCGGTACTAGAGAATTAGTCATTACTCGTACACATTGAAATTTTAGCCATTATTCATGGTGCTAGATGCTGGCCAGAGAATTTTTAGGACGCTGCATAAACCCAACTCTGCTTTTGTGTTGACAACTCTGCATTTTGATAAACTTGCCCAAATAATACTCGCTGTGCATGACTTCCGCCAATTTCATGCAAGCGTGATAAAACAGGCTTTAGTTCTGCAACAGTTTTGTGCAAATCGCCTTTGGCATGAGCTACCATTCCTCTAGCTGCTGGAATTGTTACCTCTACCCAACTGCGTCGTAAGAAGGGATTGATACTCAAAGCGTGATACTGCATACTCTGAAGCATTTCATTCACCCAATCATGGTGTCCGGCTTTGGCAAGGGCATAGACATAATGCAAATCCTGAAATGGTAGCGCGTGTTCATCAATTCGGCTGTAAAGATAAGGACTGATACCTTGCCAACGGTTCTCCACATCTACACCGTGCAATTCTAGGCGCAATAATAATGAAATTGCTCCTACTTGGTCTTTAGGAGATTGTTTATTGGCACGTTGCCAAATATGCGTATCGTAGAGCGTGAGAACTTTTTGGTAGTTTTCTAACTGCAAATAATACAGTGCAATGTGCCACCAGTTGTGAGTGTAGAGCATGGAATTGCAGTTTTCCCAGGTATCTGCAAAACTCTCCATCCAAGCTATCCCCTCATCAACTCTTCCCTGGGTTTCCATGACATGAGCGATCGCATGATGCGCCCAAGGATCATATCTATTTAAGGCGATCGCTTGATGCGCCATGTTCTCTGCGGTTTCAAGTTGGTCACATTGTTCTAAACCAAACGCCACCATACCGTATAAATAATGATTTTTAGGATTGCTAGGTAAAACCTTCTGGACAATTGCTAGTAATTTCTCTTTATTGCCTGTATAAAAATAGTGATACTGTCCCTGCTGCACAGAAATCAAATCACGGGGAAATTGATTGGCAATCTCTTCATGAGTGGAGATCGCTACATCAATTTCTTGATTTGCCCAAGCTAAAATCGCTTGCACATATAACTTTTCTCTGGCAGTAATCTGAGTGTAATGCTGTTGTGCCGTTCGCAGATATGATTGGGCTTGCTGCCAAGCTTTGCGGTTTTCTTGGGTGAGATAATAAGCAGCCGCATAAGCATGAGCTAATGCACAAGTTGGATCTGCTGTAATTGCTTGTAGAATTGCTGTTTCTGCATCTCTACCATAAGCCAACATTTGATTGCTAAAACGATTAATGGCTGCGATCGCATTGGCTGAATCTGTTGTAACTACTAATCCTTGTGCATCTTTAAGCATGATTAATTCCTTGCAGCAGCATTAAAACTACTGTAAATCTATAGGGTTAATGTACTTTTAAGCTAGAGTATGCCATAGTTACCACAAAACCGCAAGAAAAAACTACAGCAACTCTATTGGTTAACCGTATTTAATTTTGTAACGGTTTTTACCCAAATTTTCGATGATTCGGCGATCGCCAAAGCCTAATAAGCTTACGCACGGCATGGATTCCAAAGGACAACGCCGGATGACAACATTACACAACGGCATCAGCTTGCCTCGTTTTACCGCCACCTTGAGATGAAAAAACCCGCCGCAATCCGTTAAAAATCATGGAATTAACACATTGTTGACCGGGATTATGGTGTTTCCTATTGCTATTTCATCTAGATATCTGTAGTATCTATGACTAAATCATCAAATACTAAATTTTGATTGATTAAGTGTAGATTAAGCTAAGGGGTCTAAAGTCAGTATGTGGACGGTTATCTGGAATCAATGGAAACGCAGTTCTTTGAGAAGCTTTGTGTCACTGTTTTTGGTAGGAGCTATTTTGAGCGTAGCGATCGCAGCCTGTTCCGGTAACGGCGAAAATGCGGCATCTACCAACAGCCCCGCAGCGAGTCCAGTTGCAGCCAATAAGCAAGATGTGGAAGTTACTTTAGTCTCCTTTGCTGTCACCAAAGCAGCTCATGACGCAATTATTCCCAAGTTTGCCCAAAAGTGGAAGCAAGAACATAATCAAAACGTCAGCTTTAAGCAAAGTTATGGTGGTTCTGGCTCTCAAGCTCGTGCGGTAGTTGATGGTTTAGAAGCTGATATTGTCCACTTGGCTTTGGCTCTAGATGTGAACCGAATTGAGGAAGCTGGTTTAATTCAACCAGGGTGGGATAAAGAAATTCCTAACAATGGAACAGTCTCTAGATCGGTAGCAGCTTTAATTACTCGTGAAGGTAATCCCAAAAATCTCAAGACTTGGGACGACTTAGCTAAAGATGGCGTCAAGATAATTACTGCTGATCCCAAAACTTCGGGAATTGCTCGTTGGAACTTCCTAGCATTTTGGAATGCCGCCATTCAATCTGGTAGTGGGGAAGAAAAGGCCTTAGATTTTGTGACTACCATCTATACCAAAAACGTACCTTTGCTAACAAAAGATGCTCGTGAAGCAACGGATGCCTTCTTCAAGCAAGGTCAAGGTGATGCTCTAGTTAACTATGAAAACGAGGTGCTATTGGCAGAACAAAAAGGTGAAAAGGTTAACTTCATTATTCCCGATGTGAATATTTCGATTGATAATCCTGTGGCAGTAATTGATAAAAACGTTGATAAACATGGTACGCGCGAAGTAGCACAAGCTTTTGTGGAATATATGTTTACTCCTGAAGCCCAAGCTGAATTTGCCAAAGTAGGATTTCGTCCAATTGATGAAACAGCACCACAAACCAAGGAACTAGCAGCTAAATATCCCAAGGTCAAAACTTTAGGTTCAGTAGCAGATTACGGTGGTTGGGATGCTGTGCAGAAGAAGTTTTTTGCTGATGGGGCTGTTTTTGACCAAATTCAATCTAAGAAAAGGTGATTTAAGCTAGTACGGCACAAATAAACCAGCTACTAAAAACGGTAAAAAAGCCAATACTACAAGTCTTTTGACTTTTGAACGCAGAGGCAGGGTTGCGGACTAGGGTTAGAAAATAAGCCATTTAGCTCGATTCCCCCAGTCCCCAGTCCCCAGTTCCCAGTCCCCAATTCCCAATTCCCAATCCATGAAATAGCTATGGCTGTATCTTCACATTCACAACCCAGTCATCCCCACTACAAACCCAAGCGTCAGTCACTACTGGAGACTTTATCTCTTATTCCCTGGACATGGGTAGTAACTTACACATACCTAACCATTATGTTGCTAGTACCAGTACTGGCAATGTTCGTCAAAGCTGGTACTGAACCACCCGCAGAAATTTGGAGAATTGCGACTAGCCCTAGAGCTTTAGCGACTTATGATGTAACGTTTGTGACTGCACTTTTGAGTGCTTTAATCAATGGAGTCTTTGGTACGATTCTGGCTTGGGTTTTAGTTCGGTATGAGTTTAATTTGTCAATAAGTAGATTGACGCTACCCATCAAAAAAATTATTGATGCCTCTATCGATTTGCCCTTTGCCCTACCGACAGCAGTTGCAGGTTTAACCTTAGCGACAGTCTACAGTGACAATGGCTGGATTGGCTCTTGGTTTGCACCCCTAGGTATCAAAATATCTTTTACTCGTTTGGGGGTAGCGATCGCTATGACATTTATTTCTTTACCATTTGTTGTCCGCACAGTGCAACCTGTCCTCCAGGAGATGGAAAGGGAAGTAGAAGAAGCGGCTTGGAGTTTGGGTGCTTCCCAATCGCAGACATTCTGGAAAGTGATATTTCCACCCTTGTTTCCCACAATTTTGACTGGTGTAGCTTTGGGTTTTTCCCGTGCTGTGGGTGAGTACGGTTCGGTAGTAATCATTGCTTCCAACACGCCTTTTCGAGATTTGATTGCACCCGTATTGATTTTCCAGCGTCTAGAACAATACGACTACTCTGGCGCAACTGTCATTGGTGTGGTGTTGTTGTTAATTTCATTAGTCATGCTACTGTGCATCAACCTTTTACAAGCTTGGAGTAGACGTTATGACATCAGATAATAATATTTATTTTCCCATCAAAAAGCAACGCAATTTTATACCGATCATTTTGATAGGAATTTCCATCATCTACCTATCACTCATTCTGTATATCCCAGCCTTGAATGTCTTTTATTATGCCTTTAGGAAAGGAATTGGCCCGTTTCTAGAAAATCTAACTACTCCTGGATTTCTCCATGCTGCTTGGCTCACTGTGTTAATGGCTATCATTGCCGTACCTTTGAATACTATATTTGGGCTATGCGCTGCTTGGTCTATAGCTCGTAATCAATTTCCTGGACGGGCTTTACTTTTGAGTATCATTGACCTGCCTTTTTCGATTTCGCCTGTTGTCGCCGGGTTAATGATTGTTTTACTCTACGGACGAAATGGATGGTTTGGTGCGTGGTTGCAGGATAACGGTATTAGAGTCATTTTTGCCTTTCCAGGTATTGTGTTAGCAGCAGCATTTGTCAGTATGCCCTTTGTCGCCAGAGAAGTGATTCCGGTTTTAGAAGAAATGGGCAAAGACCAGGAAGAAGCAGCCAGAACACTAGGAGCAAATAGTTGGCAGATTTTTTGGCGCATTACCCTACCCCATATCCGTTGGGGAGTACTCTATGGTTTGATTTTGACAAACGCCAGGGTAATGGGTGAATTTGGTGCTGTGGCAGTAGTATCAGGCAACATAGCTGGTAAAACTCAGAGTTTACCTCTGTTTATTGAAGACTCTTATAAACAGTATGAAACTCAAGCTGCTTTTTCCGCAGCAGTATTATTAGCATTGTTAGCGGTGGTGACATTGATATTGAAAGAGATTTTAGCCCGAAAAACAGGTAATACTGGTGGTCGCGTCCACTAATTTGGCTGTTGTACGACGGGAGTATTTACTTTTTTGATTTATGAAGCATAGGTAATTTGGATATGGTTGCGGATAATCAGATCATTCACAAACAAATTCGCCTGAGAATTCCTCAGAATTTTCATCAAGAACCTGTGATTTCTCGTTTAGTCTCAGAATATGGACTAACTATTAATATTACAGCCGCGATTTTGGGTGCAAATGCTGTTGGTGATGGTTGGTTTGACCTTGATTTACAAGGGACAACAGCACAAATAGATGCTGTTATCAATCATCTTCAGGATATAGAACTAGAAATCTGGGACGAAAACAGCGTCAGTAGTTGGTGATTAACCTTTTCTTCTGGAATATTCTTATGCCACAACCTCAACTTACCCCAATTGATAGCCGCATTCGTATCCCTCACCATTACCAGCGTCAACCTTTGATTTCTCGTTTGGTGTCCCGCTATGGTGTCACCGTCAACATCACGGCGGCGATGCTCACGTCAACAGAAAACTATGGTTGGTTTGACTTACAACTCCAAGGTAATTCAGAGCATATCTGTGATGGTCTGCTGTATTTACAGAACTTGGGAGTAGATTTAATTCAGCTGAGTATCCCCAGCAATGTGCAGGATAATTCTAGTTCTCAGCCTTTTCCCCGCTCAAGTGAGCAATTTTCCCCTTTACCAATACCTCAAGATACTCAATCCTACGCAATTCACAACAGTCAATCTTACCGACTACGATTGCAGATTTGCATCTTGAAAGATTATCACCAAAAACCAATCATCTTTGACTTAGTTTTACGCTATGGAGTTACAGTCAATATTATTGCAGCATCACTGCTAGCCAATCAGCAAGATGATGGTTGGTTTGATTTAGATATTTGGGGTAAACCAGAGCAACTTTTTTCTAGTTTCAATCACTTAAAAATGCTACATTTACCACTGTGGATAGACGCATCTTCTTTGCATGGACATATCGTTTAAGGCGAATGTTTGTCTACGATTTGATTTATTAATGAAAGCAGTAGTATGAATCAACTGCGGGTGCGTTTATATATTCCTCAATCTTACTGGCAAGAACCAATTATTTCTCGGATAATTTCTTGTTTTCAGCTAACTGTTAATATTACCGGGGCTGAACTAGAAAAAAACACTAATATTCCAGGGCATTTTGACTTAGAATTGCGAGGTTCTATGTCTCAAATTAGTGATTGTTTAAATTATCTGGAATCTTTAAATATCAAGATTTTAGGTAAAGCGAATGCAGATGGTGATAGTTGGTACTGTTGATTTTTAAAATAGAAATACTAAAATCTCGTAGTGCCAAACATCTTCTTCTCTCAGCACAATTCTACTTTACTAAGGCATTCGGTTTGATAAGGATTTTCCTATAAATCACCTAATCCCCAACTGCCCGATGGCATAATAGTGCTATCTTCATTCCCAGTCAAAATTTGCACAATACCTTGCTCAATTTTTCAAAGTTTGTTGTCATCTTTTAGACGTATTTCGCGAGATAAAAATACTTTTTTATTAGTGAAATTTTATTTTATTAAAGAGGATGAAAAACTTGGTATTTTTCTTAAAATACTAAAAATTGGTAGGATAATCGTGGTTTAATTGAAAATATACTAAATTGAAGGTAAAAAAGAATGGGCATTTTAGTGGAAAATGTTTCCAAGCACTACGGAAGCTTTTATGCTGTAGATGATGTGAGCTTGGAGATTAAAACAGACTCTCTAGTAGCTTTGTTAGGCCCTTCAGGTTCAGGAAAATCCACCTTACTACGCATAATTGCTGGTTTAGAAACCCCAGATAGTGGTCAAATTTGGTTAGTGGGTGAAAATGCTACATACCATAGTGTACAAGAACGGAATATTGGCTTTGTTTTTCAGCATTACGCCCTATTTAAACACCTGACAGTACGCGAAAATATCGCCTTCTCTATGGATTTGCGTAAGCATCCAAAAAACCGCATTCGCCAGAGGGTTGATGAACTTTTGGAATTGGTACAGATGCAGGGATTTGGCGATCGCTATCCTTCTCAGCTATCTGGTGGTCAAAGACAACGGATCGCATTAGCACGCTCCCTGGCTGTGCAGCCCCGGATATTACTCTTAGATGAGCCTTTTGGGGCGTTAGATGCCAAAGTCCGCAAAGATTTGCGTGTTTGGTTACGTAATCTGCATTCAGAAGTTCATGTCACGACTGTATTTGTCACCCATGATCAAGAAGAAGCAATGGAAGTTGCTGACGAAATTGTGGTGATGAATAAAGGAAGGGTAGAACAGGTTGGTACTCCGGCGGAGATTTATGACAACCCAGCAACAGAGTTTGTGATGAGTTTTATCGGACCTGTGAATGTTGTATCCAGTAATGTTGGGTTAGTTCCCCACAAAAATGCTGTTTCTCCCAATGAAAAAGTATTTCTGCGTCCACATGATATCTTGATTGGGAAGAATGCTGACGACAATACAACTACTGCGATCGTTGATCGGATTATTCACCTTGGTTGGGAAATTCGTGTGGAGTTAGGATTGGGGACTGGTGAAACGCTCAATGCTAATTTGAGTCGAGAAAATTTTTATCAACTTCAGCTAGAAAAGGGACAGCGTGTTTACATCAAACCGAAACAAACAAAGGTATTTGCCACTGCTAATGGCGTAAGATAGGGACTGGAAATGGGGAAGAAGCCGAGGGGCAATGCCTACCCATCACGGGCTAAACGCCCTGCTATCACTCTAGGCGCAGCTATGCAGGGCTTTACAGCACTCACTAAATTCCTGCGCCATCTAAAAACTCTTCAATGACTAAGTTGCTCTCAGCTTTAGTCTCGTAGATGTGTTGATTGTTTACTTGGTTGGTGGATAGATGAATATTATTAACGTCTAACTTTTCTACCTGCTGTTCTAAATCTTTAACACGTTCAAAGAGGGCGCGGATAGCTTCTGCTTCTACATCTCGGACTTTCCCATGCGCTAAAACATCAGCATCAGCATTATGATCTACACGAATCAAACGCCCTGGTACACCGACCACAGTTGTGTTGCTGGGGACATCGCGCAGAACTACTGAACCTGCACCAATACGAACATTGTTACCAACTTGAATATTACCTAATACTTTTGCACCTGCCCCTACTACGACATTTTCACCCAAGGTGGGATGTCGTTTACCGCTTTCTTTTCCTGTACCACCAAGGGTGACATCTTGATAAATCAGTGCATAATCACCAACAATGGCTGTTTCACCAATGACTACACCCATACCGTGGTCGATAAACACGCCTTTACCAATCTTTGCACCTGGGTGAATTTCAATTCCTGTCAAAAACCGACTGATAGTAGAAATCAATCGTGGCACAAAAGGAATCCCAATTCTGTACAACCAATGAGTTAGGCGATGGAATATCAAGGCTTGAACGCCAGGATAACAGAACAAAATCTCTAGCCAATTGCGGGCTGCGGGATCGCGTTCAGAAATTGTGCGTAAGTCAGTTAAAAGCATATTTTTGCACTGGGAAATGAAGACGTGGTTTAAATACTTAGTGATATTTATTACATACTTAAATCAGTTTTGGTTGATTAGACAAACTTTCCATAGACTGATTAACCCTAAAATTGGAAGCTGATGCAACAAACAACGGTAAGCTGATAGATTTATAGTAATTTAATCATAATTCATGTGACTGTATCTCAATGCACATTGTTTTTAGCAATTTTCTCGTTTAAAGTACAATAAGCCTATCAATTAACAGTGGTATGATGACAGAGAGCTTAAAAAAACAAAACTATACCCTCTTGGATCTGTCTGCCAAAGTGGAATATGCACTATTGGCACTTTTAGAACTAGCCAATCAATATGTTCACAAAACACCAACAACAATGAGTGACATCTCTGCCAAGCATCCAATACCGGAGCGTTATTTGGAGCAGATTCTTTCCAGTCTGCGGCGGGCGGGTGTCGTGCAGAGTCAACGTGGCTCTAAAGGTGGTTTTGTTTTGGCGCGTGAACCTCGGCAATTAACATTGTTGGAGGTGGTGATTATGTTGGATGGAGAACAGAAAGAAAAAGAATCGAATTCTGAAGAAAATTTGGAAAAAGGCTTGGTGATGGAGATTTGGCAGCAAGCCGATGTATCTGCACAATCTATTTTGAGTCAATATACCATCCAAGACTTGTGTGACCAGAGAGAAGCACGTTTACAGAAAAGTCAGATGTATTACATTTAGCAACATCAGAATACTGTTATGAAAATTGCCAAAAATATTACAGAGCTAGTTGGACGCACGCCATTGGTGCAGTTAAATAGGATTCCTCAAGCGGAGGGATCTGTAGCCAATATTGTGGTGAAGTTAGAAAGCATGAATCCTTCTGCATCTGTGAAAGACAGAATTGGCGTGAGTATGGTCGAAAGTGCAGAGCAAGAAGGTCTCATTCATCCACATAAGACAATATTAGTAGAACCAACTTCTGGGAATACGGGTATCGCTTTGGCAATGGTAGCTGCTGCTAAAGGCTATTATTTGATTCTGACTATGCCAGATACGATGAGTACAGAAAGACGAGCAATGTTGCGGGCTTATGGCGCACAGTTAGAATTAACGCCTGGTATTGAAGGGATGCGGGGAGCGATCGCCAAAGCTGAACAAATTGTGGCAGAATTGCCCAATGCCTATATGTTACAACAGTTCCGTAACCCAGCTAATCCTCAAGTGCATCGTCAAAACACTGCTGAAGAAATTTGGTCAGATACTGATGGACAAGTAGATATTGTAGTAGCAGGAGTCGGTACTGGCGGAACATTAACTGGTGTATCTGAGGTAATTAAACAACGTAAGCCTAGTTTTCAAGCTATTGCTGTAGAACCGAGCAATAGTCAGGTGCTTTCGGGAAGGAAATCAGGAGCGCATAAAATTCAAGGGATTGGTGCAGGATTTATCCCTGCAATTTACCGTCTGGAACTTACTGATGAGGTAATTGCAGTTAATGATGAAGATGCTATTACATACAGTCGTAGATTAGCAAGAGAAGAAGGTTTATTATCCGGTATTTCTACAGGTGCAGCTTTGTATGCAGCTATTCAGGTGGCAAAGCGTCCAGAAAATAGCGGTAAGTTAATTGTTATTGTTCAACCTAGTTTCGGCGAACGTTACTTGAGTACCACGTTGTTCAAGGATTTATCAGAGTCAGAAATACTTAGATTCAATTAATACCGAGTTGTGGCGAAAGAGAGTAACTTAGGCTGGAAGTGGGAAGTAGAGCTTCAGTATTTTCTATGATGGTTCACCCACTTTCCCTAAACTCTATCATTCCAGTATAAAACTATTCAAATATTCTAGAGGAACTGTAAACACATAGTATAGTACACCTCCTCCCAGGAGAATCACAGCTAGACTTGCCAAAAGTATCCAACGGTCTGGTGGTTGATAAGTATCCTCGTCAATGTCTCGGCGAACAGCGAAATAATGCTGAGTTGAAAGTAATACTGTTAACACACCAACTAAGGCAAATGCTAAACCTAGCTTCCAACCACTACCAGGAGGTTGTGGTGCTAATGGAGGTTTAATAATCCGCAATCGCACAATCAAAACACCAAAACCCATAAGAGCAATACCGCTCCGCATCCAGGCTAAATAAGTGCGTTCATTTGCTAAGTGATCCCTTATTCTGTCTGATCTATACTTCTTTTTTTCTAAATTCTTCACTTCTAATTTTTCTGCTTCTATCTTCATGTAACTTATGTGTTCGAGTAGTTATTCAAAATGTTCACTATTTAATTTATTTTATAAAAGTAATTAACAAGATTTAAAACATCAGGGCGGACTTACTTTGGTTAAATCTTTAAATCAAAGTAATTGATTTATTTAGAGATTTTAATAAATTATGTTTATGGAAACTCCGTAATTAATATATCGCTTACTTGCCTATGCCTTTAAACATATAATAATATAAATTGAAAACAAAAGAGCCAGAAAGATTCCGACTCTTAGTCTTTATTCAATATTCTGGCTAAATTTACCTAATCATTCTTTACTAGTCACTTAATCGTCAATTTTCGCAGTAGTGATTCCAGCATCTAGCGCGGCTTGCAAATTTTCAGGAATAATCCAGTTAGCTTCACCAGATTGAAAAACTTTTGCAGGTGGAAGATTGAATTCAATTTCTCCAGTTTGGGGATTAGTTGTAGCCACTAACCGAGTTCCATGAACAATCTTCAAAGCTTTAGCAGGTGTGGCTGCTTGTTCTGCTGTAGCAGCTTGTCCAGGGATATAAACGCCTTGGCAGTCCCATTCATCATCGGTTTCTGCGCCAATAGGGAGCAGATATAATTCATTGTCGTAGGTTGAGGTAGATTTTTTGGGTTTCTCACCGTATATCAAAAGTGTTTTATCGGTTTCATTCCGACAAACTCCCACAGCATCTTCACTATTTTCCAAAATGTACTTTTGGTATTTCAAATTAGTAATTTTTTGCTCGATTTCTGGTGTAACTCCTTGGGTTTGTTTATCCTGTAAAGCAGATTCTAGTGATTTGGTAAGTTCTATGTAGTCTGGATCATTAGCTATTTTTTTTCCTGCCCAAGATGGTTGAGCAATCGTCAAGTTTACTAGCAGTAATAAGCAAACAAGTGTAATCTTAACAAGAGTGTTTTTGAAAAATCTCATGTGTTTCTCCTAAGAAATTATTTTTTGAGATACTGACTACCTAATTTAAGGTATTAATTGAACATTTGTTCATCTGTCTATTGTTGTAATTACCAAACATAAAAACTTATTTTTGTTTAACTCCAGATATAACTTCGGCTTCAGATGATCCCAAAGAAAATCCATAATTTTCTCGCCAAATGTTATTGCCTAAAATTAACAAAAAAAAACCAATACTTACACAGGTAACGACAACTAAAGCGGGAGTTTCTAAAGTTTGATTTTCTATTAAAATAGAAACACCTAATCCCATTAAAATGAAAGGGACTAAAGAATTACCGTAGCGAGTAATTGCAGAAGCGATCGCCTTAATCTGAGTTAAGTGATAGGCTGTATAACACCACACACCTACCATTACAAAGAAAACTACCAAAATCACAAGTAAGTTATCCCATGTATTGGTAGCAAACATTGGCATATAAATGCTGATGTTGTCACTCCCATTAGCGATGGTAACTGCTGCTACACCGTAGGTTTGGGGTGAAAGGAAATTGCTCCACCAAGCTTGCGAAGATTCAGGAGTATTTAAATCCTCTGTATCGTTAGTCTCTTGATTTAGTAAGCGATTGATGCCAATCATGATTGGAACAATACCGAGTAGACCAATCCATGATTCTGGTAGGATAAACTTGCCAAAGAAGCTGGGTAAACTGGCAACTACTAACGCACTAAAACCTAAATACTGACCGATAACGATGTGACGACGGCGAAAGCAAGTATTTACCTGTGAGAAAAACAGCGACAGGACAATAATATCGTCGAGATTAGTAGCAGCAAAAGCCGTGAGTCCTCTAGGAATAGCAGTCAGTAGTTCGGTCATAGGTGCGTCGTTTATTCTTAATGGTAGTGAGTTTCAAGCATCTGTATCGATGAGATAGAGGTTGCGAGTGTGGACAATTCGTAATTTCAGAAAATCATGAGTGTAGTTAGCACTTTTGCTAGAGGTATAGTTTCACTCTATGACTACCCATCAATAAGAGCAAACAGTCTTTTTTGTTAAATCCATAGACTGAGTTTATGGATATGCAGATATAACTGTCATTAGATAAAAACATTTACACTTATCTACAGTTTTCCGCTAAATTTACCGTATAATCTTTTCTGGTGTTCAAAATCACTGCCACGTGATTTATGAAAATTGCGAGGATTGTTAATTTTAAATTTTGAATTCGGAGCAAAGCGACGTGACGCTGGAACAGTTGCGAATCTTTTTAGCCGTGTCGGAAATGCTGCACTTTACCCGTGCGGCTGAAGCACTCTATATAACTCAACCAGCAGTCAGTGCTGCTATCCAAACTTTAGAGACAGAATATGGTGTCAGGTTATTTCATCGCATTGGTCGTCATATTGAAATCACAGATGCGGGTAAATTATTACAGGGTGAGGCGCAAAAAATTATTGACCATGTACATTTAACAGAACGTGGTTTGAGGGAATTAAATAATCTGCAACGGGGAGAGTTGAAGATAGGTGCAAGTCTCACGGTTGGAAACTATTGGCTACCCGAAAAAATTAGCCAGTTTAAGCAGTTATATCCTGGCATTTTTATCAATTGTCGGTTGGGAAATGCAGAAGAAATTTGTGAAGGGACTGCTGTAGGTATGTATGATTTGGGTTTGGTGACAGGAGATATTAAATCATCGTTACAGCACTCTTTAGAGCAAAACGAAGTAGGAAGCGATCGCCTGCAAATTGTTGTGGGTAAATCTCACCCTTGGTATCAAAGTACCGAGATTTATTTAGATGAATTATTCAATACCAGTTGGGTGATGCGTGAATCTGGTTCTGGCGCACAGCAGATGTTTGAGCAAGCCTTACAAAGTTGGGGAATTGAACCTAGCAAGCTGGATGTTGTACTCAACCTCAACACCAGTGAAATGGTGAAAGCAGTCGTAGAAAGTGGTGTTGGTGCAGCCGCACTTCCAGAATCAATGGTGAAAAAAGAATTACAATTAGGAACTTTACACGCTGTGCAAATCACCAATCCACAAAGACAATCTCCAAAGAAATTAGAAATTATTCAGCCAATCTGGAAACTAAAACACCGTCAACGTTTTCATACACGAGTCATGATAGCTTTTGAGAATATGCTCATGCAAGATAATGTACAAGTAGCTTAGTTTGATAATGGTTGCTTTTTTACTAAAATTGCTAAACAAATACAACTTGCTAATAGTTTTATTAAATTTAAAGCTTCTGTTCTTAAAATAATTATTCCCCCCAATATTATCAAAATAAAAGGTAAAGTATAGGTGCTATATTGACTTAATATATTCGCTATTTTTGCTTGATAGGTAAGTTTATAAGCTAGATAACACCAAATTGCTATTAATATAAAAAATAGTCCAGTAATAATTATAAAATCGACTGTATTACTACTAGCAAATAATGGTATGTAGACGCTGATATTATCACTACCATTGGCGATAGTAATCGCTGCAACCTTGTAAATGCTTGCATTAAATACGCTTGTAGTGTTTGCATCTTGATCTTCTGCTGTGGTAACTACAGCCTCTAGAATTTCATTTTCCTCTCGATTTATCAAACTACTGATACCCATCGTTATCGGTATTAATCCCAGCAGTCCAATCCAGTTGGGTGGTATGATTAATCCACCAAATAACCCAGGAAGGCTAGCAATAATTAACACTGTAAAGCCTAAATACTGGCCAGCAACAATGTGCCGACATCTGAAGCTAGAACTTAGCTGAGAAAACAGCAGTAATAAAATAACGATATCATCAATGTTAGTGGCAATGAAGGCTGAGATTCCCACTAAGAGTGTAGTAACTAACTCACTCATTATAGTGTATCCTGATTTGTTTGCTAAATTTTTATGAGTTAATCGTTATTTTTAATTATCTTACATGAGTAACATCATCACAACTATTACAGAAGGAATTGTTGCTTTTACTGCTACCAATATTGATGATATTATTATCCTAATGCTGTTTTTTTCGCAGCTAAATAATCGATTTCGTCGTCGTCATATTTTCGTTGGGCAGTATCTAGGCTTTTTCGCCATAATTATTGCCAGTTTACCAGGCTTCTTTGGTAGTTTAATAATACCAAGAGCTTGGATAGGATTATTGGGAATTTTACCGATAGCAATTGGGATTAAACAACTATTATATCGAGAAACGGAAAATCCAGAAATTCAGACTGTTAACACTAGTTTAAACGCATCTAATGATAATACTATTATTAGTTTTATTTTGAGTATTTTTAGCCCCCAAACTTATAAAGTTGCAGCAGTCACATTTGCTAACGGTGGTGATAATATCAGTATTTATATTCCCTTATTTGCTGGCAACAGTTTTATCAATTTACTCATAATTATTATAGTTTTTATTGTGATGAAAGCAGTTTGGTATGCCGTTGCTTATTTATTGTTTCGTCAAGCTAGAATCGCCCATATGTTAACGCATTATGGTAAAAATGTTGTGCCTTTTATATTAATTGCTTTAGGCTTGTATCTTATGTATGAGAGGGATACATTTGCCTTATTATTTTGGGTTTAGACAATTTAAGATTTTAGATTTTGGATTAACCCTATAGATAAATCTGGTAGCTTGTAGCATCAAGTAATTATTCGTCAATAGATATTCTATTATTTTTAATATTTCTCAATTTTATATCTCTCCTGGACACACAATTACTCAATATCAAGGCAGTAGTCTAGTTATTCGATTACTTTTATTTATCATTTTAAAAAAAAAGAGTATTTGCTCTTATCAAGCAGAAAGAAATAATATTAGTTTCAGACAAAGCCAAGTATCTGACTGAGAAAACAATAACAGAAAATTATCAATTTGTTTGATAATAACAACCTCCGGTCGGCTGAACGCCAATGGCTTCAAGTTTTCTCAAGATTATCTGTCTGTTAATACTAGGCAAAACACTCAAACAATCTCTTAATACACCCTCACCTTGAAAAGTAGAGAGTGGCTAGGGAGAACAGAATTAAATCCTTGCGAGCAACAAATATGAGTTGGTTAATTGGTACTCTAATTATTGGGATTTCTACTGCTATTGCAACGACCTTTGATGACAATTTGTACTTGACAGCTTTCTTCGGTAAAGTCAATCGCACCTTTCGTCCCCAGCATATTATTTTCGGTGAATTTATGGGATTTACTGTGCTAGTACTGGCCAGTCTCCCTGGTTTCTTCGGTGGTCTGATCATTCCACATACCTGGATTGGATTACTAGGTTTTCTTCCAGTCGCTATTGGTATTAATCATCTCCTCCGTCGAGAAGAGGAGGAAGAAGTAGTGCAAGCTGTATCTATAGACTTTAACTCTCGCGCTAAATCGCAGCACCATAAAAAATCTTTATTAGCAACTCTACGCGACCCTCAAACCTATCGTGTCTCTGCTGTTACTATCGCCAATGGTGGAAACAACATTGGTATTTATGTACCGTTGTTTGCTAGTAGTAATCTTCCCAGTTTGGGTATAATTTTGTGCGTTTGTTATTTGGCGGTGGGAATATGGTGTTTTCTCTCTTATCACCTGACTCGTAATCCTGCCATAACTCCCGTTCTCGCTCGCTATGGACGGAAAGTCTTTCCTTTCGTATTAATTTATCTAGGATTCTCTATCCTGATGAAAAGTGAAACGTATCGGCTATTACCTAGTATTGCCATGTTTTCTAATTAGACTCAAACAATTTCTCTCAATCAACTTTACCGATAATCTCAAGTAGTAAGCCTCAGATTAATTTATCGGGCTAATCCAAAATCTAAA
This sequence comes from Anabaena minutissima FACHB-250, assembly GCF_014697125.1. Lineage (GTDB taxonomy): Bacteria > Cyanobacteriota > Cyanobacteriia > Cyanobacteriales > Nostocaceae > Trichormus > Trichormus minutissimus. Next base: position 278,208 of record NZ_JACJRG010000003.1, read on the forward strand.
ATCTAAAATCCAAAATTGTTTGATGCTCTTTGTTTAGTAAACCAACCTTAAGCTCACCATCATCAATATAAAGTAAACCATAAACCGCAGTGGTTTTTGCGGCACAATTTGACAGACTTTAGCTCCTAGCAATACTCCTGGTACTGAGCCAAGCCATATCGGTAATACTAGACTCCAATCCACTGTTCCTAATGTGAGATGTCCAACAGCCGTAAATAGTAAGAGAATTGCCGCCTGGGAAATATCTGTACCAACTAATTTCCTCGCATCCAGACGAAAAAATGCAATCAAAGCCAAAGCAAACATTGAACCAGAAGCAACACTTGTTAGACCGACAACACAGCCTAAAAATGCTCCTAAACTTACCGTCTGCAAGCGTCCTAGTTGAGTAGTTAAGTCAAATTTGGGTAGTTTAGGTAGTTGTAACTGTGGAAAGAAAGTCAATAATAGCATTTGCACTAATGCAAAAAAAGTGACTGATAAAATTGTTACACCCAACAAGTGCAGCATGATGTTGTTCAGGTTATGTTCGGACTTGAGTTTAATCAAGTGCAGTATCCCTATTCCCAAGAAAGAACCCGGAACACTCCCCAACGCAAGCCATTTTACCACCTCCCTATCAAGGGTTTGTTGCTGCCAATGTTTGATGCTACCAACGATTTTCATTAATGTCGCTGCAACAACATCAGAACTTATTGCGATCGCTGGCGGGACTTGAAAAACAAAAATCAACATTGGGGTGATGAGAGAAGCACCACCAATTCCTGTCAAACCAACAACAATACCAACTAGAAAGCTGAAGAGAGGCAATAATAAAAAATCCATACTCCTGTCCTTAACCGGGGTTTTGCGAATGCGGCTTTGTTTAACTGAAACTAAAAGACTGGTTGTAACGCTGTTGTGCAGGACGTTTCAGGTAACTGCAAGTTTTGAATGACTGCTGAAAAAATCTCATAAAATACTAAAACCTGACCGATTTACCGTATTTTAAAATTAAAAATGCTAAAAGTCTATATTTTTGTACGCTAATACCAGATTGCTGCATTAATAAACACAAACAATTAAATAAGTTTTTTTGGAAAGTGTCTAATGACGGATATTCTTATTTCAGTAATAAAATTACAATAGTATTGTAAAAAACTACATTAACTCTAGCGCACTACCGTATTTGATATGCCCGATTTAGAAAAAGTCAACAATGAAAATCAACACACCCCAAAACTGCGATCGCCTATTACGTTTGTGCAAAAATTGTTAATTACCTATTGGCGTTCTCTATTACTGCTGTTCGTGGGGATATATTTACCGCTACAAATATTTGGACTGCTGGCGTTAGAGGTGCGGTACAACGAGGGTGGTTTTCCTTGGGATTTACAGATTCTGGTGATGGTTCATTCTCTAGCACAGTCACAGTTAGATGTATTCGCCGCTATTTTGACAAAATTTGGCTCTTTTCGGACTATTTTACCTATTCTGAGTGTAATTGTACTGATTTTGCTAGTGCAAAGTCGCTGGCGATCGCTCACGTATTTACTCATTACTGCTGCTGGTAGTGCGACGATCAACCGCACAGCCAAAGAATTTTGGCATAGAGTCCGTCCTGATTTGTGGACTTCAGTTGCTCCAGAGTTTGATTATTCATTCCCTAGTGGTCATGCAATGACAAGTATGACGTTGATAGCTATTTTGGTAGTTTTAACTTGGGGTAGTAGTTGGCGTTGGTTAACGGTGATTTTGGGTAGTATGTATCTCTTAGCCATTGGCTGGACACGCCTATATTTGGGAGTACACTTTCCCAGTGACATTATTGCAGGTTGGATGGTGGCGATCGCTTGGGCAATTGGTGTGAGTTTAATTATTCGACCACTATCACAGTCAGCAAATATTACCAGCGAAAAACCAGTGAGTGAAACGAAGTTACTTCCTGAAGAACAGGAATTTCTCAATAATCAGTAAAGTTTTTATGTGTACATATAGAGTTTTAATACAAATACTTTAAGTATAATTAAGCAATTATTGGCATTTCAACTTCTGTTTAGCTCTAGACTTTTTGGACTTTTTATTCTAAAGTACGGTTAACTGATAGAATTACTGTACAAATATGAATGAGATCAAAAATAGCAGTCAAGAGTTGTTATCACAAACCCCAGAAAATTTGCCTAAAACATTATTGCAGAAACTCAGAGGCGGATTTTTCTTAGTGATTGGATACTTATTATCACCTCTATGCTGGTGGAATGATTTGGTATTTAATTTACCAATCGCTTATTTTTTCGGCTATATTTGTAGTCTGTTTGCACCTCAATTACTTATGCCTTGCGTTATCATTGGTTACTGGCTATCTAACATTATTGGTATCCTTTTAATGCAAGCTGGCGCAATCGATATGTTCCAAAAACAAAACCAAAAACACAGTTTGAAGAAAGAACTATTGACAGGCTTAGTTTCTTCAACAGCTTATACATTTTTGATTTTGGTATTAATCCAGCTTAAAATTCTCGATACTCCTAGTTTCTTTTCTGGTAGTTAATAAAAAAACAGTTTCTCACATGGGATTATTGTAATTTTTTAAAAATATCACTTGTATTTAAAAAATTAGGTGTGTCATTATTCATAATTAAAGGTAATTTGCCATCCCATCTTTCTATTGCTTGCCTTGCCAAAATCTCATTAGTCAAACTATCACGTAGTAATCTGTTAAATTCTGCTTCTCCCTTAGCTAAATTAACTTTAGCTTCTGCTTGTTTGGCTGCTTTTAAGGCGATAAAATCTGCTCGTTTGGCATCTTGTTCTGCAATTTGTTTTGCCTCAACTGCTTCACTGAACTTATCTGAAAAGTTGATATGAACCAGTGAAATATCATCAACTGCAATATGGTATTCATGCAATCTTGCTTTTAATGTATCATCTAATCTAGCTTTTACTTCTCCTCGTTTAGTAACTATTTCTTCTGCCGTATAACTTGCAATAACTGCTTTTAAAACTTCCTCTACCGCCGGATTAATAATTTTTTCACCTATGTCTTTTTCATCACCAATTTCTTGAAAAATTATATTAGTTTCTTCAGGAATAACGTGCCAGTTTAATGCTATATCTGTAAATATATCTTGTAAGTCTTTAGAAGAGGCTTCAGCAGAAATTTCTTGTTTTTGAACTCTCACAGTAATTTTTTTGACTGTATTGACAATTGGAATTATAATATGTATTCCTTCGCCTAATACTGTTTTCTGTACCTCGCCAAACTGCATTAATACCCCGCGTTCTCCAGCATTTACAACCACAAAAGGAGTCAATAAAATTGTGATTAAAAATAAAAGTGCAGTTATCTTACCAGCATTATTTGTGAATTTAATTTGGTTCATATTAAACCAGAAGTGTTGAATGTTAAGAAAAAACCGATAAAAATAGCCCAAAATTAACATATTTTGGGCTAAATATTAAAATATTTTGATTTCACAGTGATTATAAATTCATTTCCCAAAATTGTCAAAGATATCCTGAAAAGACTGCCAAAAAATGATTATCCACTGTTGAACAGCCGTTTATTCTTTGAGTGCTGGCTCTCTGACGTCCTGGATAACAGCTTAACAAGTATGCGAGATTTATTTAGCAGGCTAAACAATACAGGATTTGAGGTAGATATTTCTATTTTTTCTAAAGCCAATTTACATCGAAGCCAAAAACCCTTTCAAGAAATTTACCAGCGTCAGGAGAGGCTGCCGTTAGTGATGATAAACCTAAAGATTGTTGTTTCGCTAGTTCTGATAGTGTCGTTTCACTTACTTGCGATGATTTCATCTGGTAAGATTTTTGAGCTTTGACTCCAGATTTTTTTGTGTCATATTTTAACCAAATAGATATGTGAATTAAACTTAAAAAGTAAAATTTCACTAGTTATTGAAGTATTTTTATGCAAAAATTATTAAAACAAATCAAAATATTATTTCTTAATCTGTAATTATTAATATTAGACAATATCCTTTGTCTATACTTCTACTATAGGCAGATATTTTCCTATACAAAAAGAATTACTTGTATTTGTTAATTAAAATTACCGAAATATTTGCTATTCAACTCAGTAAGATAATTCAGTATGTCGCTCATATTTTTGTAGTTAAAATCTCTACTACGCCCCTTTTACTACAGAATGTTACTATTTTGGAGATGTCTAATAACCTCAAGAAAAAAGCTTTGGCTTTTAGTTTGGAACTTACCCCCATTTCTGACTCAACGCAATGTGTTTCTTGAGAGTAAAGTTAATAGACATGACTTTGTTAAGATTTTCAGTGGTTTTACTTAAGTATAAATTGGATTGTGCTATTATCTTTTCCATTAGTGTGGCAGACTTGGCTAAAACAGTTAAAATTGAGCAATTTTAATCATTTTTGGAGTTTTACACAACACGTGGAAGCACTTATCTAATGTTTTAGGCAAAAAAATGAATAGTTTGAACGTAACTTTCTTGACTATTGGACAAGAAAATGTTTCTCTTGCTCAAGTTCTTCAATACCTACAAGTTTCAGGTCGTCTTGTACCATTCATGCAGGAGATTGTGAGTCAGCACGTTCTTTTTCAAGAAATGCAACAACGCCAAGACCTGTCAGTTAACCATGCAGATTTAGAACAAGCTATTATCAATTTTCGATTACAGCAAAATCTGGGGCAACCAGAGGAATTTCAAAATTGGATGGCAATGCAGGGTATGGACTATCCATTGTTTCAAACCCGCATGGCTTTAAAACTAAAGTTCGAGAAGTTGAAAGAATTGATTGCTGAATCTAATTTAGAAACTTATTTTGCAGACAATCGCTCAAATTTGGATAGCGTGGATCTGTCTTGTGTGATTGTTAATAATAAAGACTTAGCATTCAAAATTTATCAACAACTTTCAATTAATCAAACAGATTTCGAGCAGGTCATAACGGAACAAAACCTCACGGAAGATCCTACGACCTATACAATGCGTGGGCCTTCTCGGTTATTACGCTTACCAAAAGATTTAAGGGAAGTCATAACTGTTAGCACTCCTGGCCAATTGTGTGGACCGCTACAGTTGGGAACACGTTGGTGCATATTCCGAATTGAGAGATGGATTCCGGCAGTGCTGGAAGGTAATCTCAAAAAAGAGTTACAGGAACAATTATTTCGCCGTTGGCTATTAGAAAAACTAAAAAAAATGAACGTCAAACTGGCATTAACGAATCCAAATTCCTCAGAAGTATCAGTGGAATCTTAAGTGATTTTAGAGACTGTTTAATTAATTTTTTGTGTTCTCTCACTTTAATATTTACTTTTTTCTCCTTTATCGTTGCAAACCACTTGGGTTGTAAATTTTTTAGCCAATTAATTCATTTATTTCAAAAGTTTAATTAAGGAGTACCGCTAATGGATTCCCTCACCCCGTCCCCGCTTCAGCCCCCTTTAAACCTGCCAATTCCTGATGGTCTGGATCCTAGGAATCCTTTTAGTCCTGAATCTAGTGTTATTGTCTCCATTGGTAGTGATGTTCTAGGGGCAATTACAGAGATTCCAGAAAATTTGACAGTAAGTTCATTGAACGAATCTGTACTAGATGATCTAAAAAATAATCATGTACCAGGTCATTTTTTAGACACATTACCTTTAAATAAATTTGCTGGGACGACGGATCTGCTGACGGGGATAAACAAAGGGGAATTGTTAGCAGGTAGTCATGCAATCGGAACTCTGCAAACAGGAACTCAATCGCCGAAAGAACTTTTAATTATTGACCCTAGTGTAGATGATGCTCAATCGCTGCGGGCAGGAGTAAAATCAGGAATTGCGATCGCCGTTCTTGACCCCTCTCAAGACGGGGTAATCCAAATCCAGAACATTTTAGCTGGATATAACAATCTCAGTGCCGTTCACATTGTTTCTCACGGAGAGGCAGGCTTGTTACAGTTGGGTAGCACTCAGCTGAGTTCCCAAAATATAGCAGCCTACACAAATGCCCTACAAAATTGGGGAACAGCCCTGACAGAAGCAGGGGATATCGTGCTTTATGGTTGCGATGTGGCATCCAATCCAATTGGTACAGCTTTTGTCCAGCAGATCAGCCAACTGACTGGGGCTGATGTTGCCGCTTCAGATGACCTGACTGGGGCTGTAGAGCAGGGAGGTGACTGGGATTTAGAGTATCAATTTGGTGCGATTGAGTCTAATTTAGCATTGTTGCCTAGCACCTTGAATCAATACCAGGGACTTCTAGCAGCAGATAGCGTAGTCAGTGGGTTGACTAACAGCCTGATTACAGGACTGGAAGCGGTGGGAACTGAAATCAAGGATTTGATTGCCGACAATCCCCTGTTCTCCAGCTATGTACCGGGGATTGTGGAAACGAAAACCTTGGGTGACAACGTTTATCAAGTTAGTCCCACATTGGGCGAAGCAATGGGCATAGCTGTGGATGTTACCACCACAAACTACCCATCAAGTTTTGATTTTACGCCTACTGGCAACACAACACTTGCCGATCGCTACACCTATATCATCTCTAGTACACTAGAAACACTCAACCTTTTCTATGGTGATGATGCTACTGATGAGGCAGCACTGAAAACTATAGACTTAAATAACGATGGTCGAGCGTCATGGGATGAAGCATTTAAAGTGATGGTCGTGGGACAGGTACAGGACTATCTCAGCAACGTCTCAATATCAGATCAAGATAGTGACTCGGATATCGATCAAGCCGATTTGGCCAAACAAGTCGAGAATTTCCTTGATGGTTCGATTCTTTTAAGTTCTAAACTGGAAGTTCCAGACTTTTTGAGCGATCACCTTCAAATTAATGTCGATGGGGCATCAAGCGTTTACAAAAATAATAGCCTCACCTGGAATCTCGATTTTTCATTGAGTTTATTCCAAAGCGATCGCTTCGACTTAGGTAAAGAGGCAGAAGAATTAGGCATTGCCCTTGACCCTGGTATACCACCCAACCCGAACAATAACCCATACACGCTACCAGTCGAGCGCACAATTGACTTTGGCTCTTTGATCTTTGGGGTGAAGGGTGCGAATGATGGCGTAGGCGCAAATGACTTCTTCTTTGCCGCACCAGATCGGGCAGCAAATCCCAATGATGGTGTCCGCATCGGTGTGAACGTAGGTAGTCCCGGCAGTCCCTACAACACTAACCTTGTAGGTTTGGATGTCAACGTTGGTTTCCTAGGTGCAGAAATCATCAGTTCGCCCAACACAGGCGTAGTGCTGGATATGAACCTGTTGGGTGCAACGGTTGATCCAAGTAATCCTGTTGCTCTTGGTTTCACAGAAAATCAACAAGGTAGTAGCGATAGTGATGGGACAATTGAGGCGGCGAACATAATTGATCTGATCAAGCTATCCTCCACACCGATTGAGTTTGTACTAAAAATCGGCACTAGTAACCAGAGTGTAGAAACTGAAATCACCCTACCTAGTGATAACTATGCCAACACCGCCGCCGTCATAACTGCACTGAATACAGCGATCGCTGGTACAGCCTTGAATGGTATTGTTAGCGCAGCAGATGACGATAGCGACGGCAAAATTGAACTGAAGATTGTCACAACTGACCCCACACTACTGGGTTTCAGTACCGAATCGAGCAACAATAATACACTCATAGCCACTAATGCTTCCTCATTAATCGGCTCATCATCATCGACAGCGATCGCTTTTCTGCTGGCAGTGGGAGAAAGTGCGCCGCAGCTGGTAACGGTGACGACGACTCCCACAGGTGATGATGAGGGTGGTGACGGTGATCCAGATAACGGGGTGACAAATCAACTCTCCTTGACAGGCTTGCGTGACGACCTCCAAGCCGCACTAGATGCTGCCTTTGGTGCTGGAGTTGTGAGCGCAAGCATATCAGATGATAAGCTGACCATTTCCGCCTCCGGTAGACTAGAAATTTCTCGGACATTAACTCTCGATACCCTAGAGCAAATTACCCTTTCAGAGTTACAGGGAACATCTCAATCCTTTGACGTGGATGCTGACCCCAATGCAGCGTTCGAGGTGAATCTGAAGCTCAAAGCCCTACCAGGACTGAAAAAAGCGGATAACTCAGATTACCTGCCAGAAGGCACAATCAAAGTCGATATCAATCCCTTGGCTGCGAATGCGGTGGAGAAGGCAGTGGTGGATGTTGATCCAATCGAACTTGAGGAAATTGTCAGTGCTAGATACGAACTGACGGATGCTGCTGGCAACCCCTTGACAGGTGGCAATTCTGACCTCCAGGATATGCTTGATTTCAATGTCATTAGCTCTGCGGACATCCTCAGTACCTTTACACAGATTGGAACTTGGTTTGATCGACTATCAGCCAGCAGTCTGCTACAGAGTTTCGATATTCCCTTTGCTGACACCACCCTCGGCGATTTGCTGAACTTTAAGGACTTGATTGCTGATACCTTCCTGATTGATGACGGTGATGACGGTGTTAAGGCACCTAATGCTTCTGATACAGACATTGATGACGTAGAACGTCTTCTCAAGTGGATCGATACGGATAGCTCAGATGTCATCAACTACCAGTTACGGACGCTGTTTGGTAATGCCCAGCAACTTGAAACACGGTTGAATACTCTGCTGTCGCCATTAGATGTAGATGCAAGAGTATTTACAGATGATCAGGGTCGGCAAAACCTGACTTATAAATTAGCGATCGCAGATGTCACCTTAGATGTGAATCCCAATGTGCAGGGCAACCAGCCATTGAGTGTGCCTTTAGACTTTGAACTAAATCTTGACCCCATTGCCAACTTTGAAACCAGTGGCAAGCTCAACATCACTGCGTCCGGTGAAATCGGGTTTACGCTGGGTATTTTGCTTGGCGATGCAGTGCCAATACTCGACAGTGGTACTGAGGTGGAGACGCTCAACAGTGATGCGGGTGTGAAGTTAAATACTAACTTAGCACTGACCACTTTAGGTAATGTCGAGCCATTAGTAGGTCGATTGAGTACAGATGCCAGCTTTACATTGACCACTTTTGCTGGTACAACCCCGACTAACTACACAGTCAACCTGAGTAAATCAAACACTGATGATAACAAGGCGATCGCTGATTTGGTGGCGGATCTGAATGCCTCACTGAATGCAGCTGGTTTACTGAACAAGATTGTTGCTGAAGCTGAACCGATTCAGGGGGATACTAAAACTACACGGATTGTCCTCCGGGCGATCGACTCAGCAATTGATCGCTTCCAGGTGGTTACTAGCACAAATAACACTGCCTTTACTGAACTAGGCTTGCAAACGCAGAGTGCCTCCACAGTCTCATTGATTGCATCTCAAGCAGTAAAAAGTGCCAATCCTGGTGAAAATGTCTCCTTTAAGATCGGCATTATTCGCACCGGTGGCTCATCGACCTTGACAGTCAATCTACCGACATCAGACACCGCCGAAAATGTCTCCTTGCAGAGCCTTATCAATGACTTGAACGCCCAACTACCATCGGGTATCGTCGCTAGTCAAAGTAGTGGATTCTTGGTACTGAGTGCAATTGATAAAGACATCACAGCCTTTACTGTATTCGACGATGATGGCGATCCAGATGTTGTTAAGCTTGGTTTTGACCTAACAGCCGTTAATAACGCCTTGACAGCCGTTGGTGTGACAGAACTGCCGACTACATTAGTGGCGGGTGTACAGTTACGGGGTGGTGCAACACCGCAGGATTTATTTGGGCGACTGTCCGCCGATGTGACATTCACAATTAATGGTGAAAGTGTCACAGTGCAAGCGGCAGCAACGGCAGGGAATACATCAATCATTGATTTGGTGCGTAGCTTGAATGGGGCGATCGCGGCTAATCTCAATCTCAAAGGTAAAATCGCCGCGATTAACGATGGTTATCGGATTGCATTACGGGCTATTGATACCAGCATTAGTACAATTGCGATCGCAGGTCTGAACTCTGCTGAAAGCACAGCCTTGGGCATTGCTAACGGCAGTAGCGGATCGGGATTAGCCCTGTACACATCCAGCACCGCCCCAGTATCCTACGGAGTTTCTGAAGATACTAACTTTACAGTCACGATCAATGGGAACAACTACAACGCCACTCTGACTCGTAATAACACCATCCTTAACCGCTCGCTGTATGATCTAGCAGCTTCTATCAATAACGCCATCAATGCGGCGGTTGGTGGTGTCAATCAGAATCCCTTAATTGCCACAGTACAGAGTGGACAGATAGTTATTGGCTTGAAAACTAGCGGCACAAGTACCAATCTAATTGGCGATCCTTCTACCGCAAGTGATGGCATCAAGCCCAGCGATGTGACCAGCTTCAGCATCAACTCAGCTAATAATACCTTCGCCAACGAACTGAAATTGATTGCTGCACCCAACACTGCAAATTTAGCTGATCGTGCAGACTTCATTATCTACTTCCGCGATGGTTCGAGTGCGCGGATTTCTTTGGATGCACTGGATACCAATACAGATCAGCTACTTGATGGCAATTTGGGTGACTTGATTACAGAGATTGAGAATCAAGCAGGTGGCAAGCTAGATATCCAATTTGGTTCAGACGGTACTAGCCTCAAACTAGTCGATCTGACCGGTGGTACAAATCAATTCAAAGTTGTCGCCGTCAATGGCTCACCAGCCGCATCCCAATTAGGTATTCTGGGTTCTGACACCAGTAGCGTTAATCTTAATGAAGTCCCCGCAGATGGTTCTGTACCTGTAGCTGATGGTGTAATTGACGGTGGACGCATTGCCACAATTGATTTAGTTGACCGAATCTACCTCAAAGATATCGGTGCTGCGGCTGAACTCACCATTAAGACAGCTGGTGTAGTCAGTGCAGAAGCTAGCTTTGGTTTTGCTGGCATTAAAGTGGAAAGTAACGCTGATCAGACGCTATTTTCTGCCGTTGCGGAACTGCCACTGTTCAATGGTCAAAAGACACTGAGTGAATTGTTCGATGTCTTGAGTGACCAAACTGGCAATTCATTAGCGAATTTAGTAGGCAACCCGACCTTAACCTTGGATGGTAACTTTGACCTCAAGGTAAGTATTCTGCCTGGTTTAGATATATCTGCCTTTATACCACCAGTTAATCCGACGATTACCTTCAAGACCGATAATATCGTCATCGATCTCAGTCAGATCAATGCTCCACTGCCATCTGGTCAACTTTTCCCAGATTTCGGCATTGACATTCAAGCGAATAATTTTGGTGATCTGCTGAAGTTTGAGGATATTAAATTCAACAACGTGCTGGATGCAGTACAGGCGATCGCCACTTTCTTAAGCCAGTTTGAAACCTTCGGCTTCCTGGGTGACGAAATTCCGGTACTGGGTTTGAGTGTCAACGAGCTACTCGACATTGCTGATGACTTCCAGCAAGCAGTTAACGACTTCCGAGACAATCCCGCAGGTGGAATCCAATCCTTAGCGCAGAAAATCCGCGAAGCCTTTGGTCTACCCAACTTTGCCAATAATACAGAACGGGATGCTTTCTTCAATAACCTGGGCATTCCCGTACCTCCTGGTTTGAGCCAACTAATCGAATTTGCCTTGGCTGGTGATGTCCTGAAGTTTGACCTAAGATTGCCTGTAAGCTTCAGCAAAGGACTGAACGTTGATCTCGATTTGGGTGAAGCGTTAGGTGTGGATTTGGGGCCGATTGATATTCAAGGTGGGGCTGGGTTGGCAACATCTGGTTATCTGGATGCGCGGTTGTCCTTTGGTATTGACCTAAATAATCCCACTAATCTGCTGATATACGACGACACCACAGGCGTATACGGACATTTGGGTGCAAATGCCAGCAATTTACAATTTAATGCTGCGATCGGCCCGGTAGGAGCATTTATCAAAGATGGTTTAGTCAATCTGGATCTGGACTTCAATGTGACCGGCAACGATAACGATGGCAATGGCGAATCATTGACCGACTTCCTGAATCAACTGAATGCCAGCCTATCAGGTAACGCCGAAGCAACATTACCCGTATTTTTCCCCAGTGATTCAGAATATCTGGGTGACATCACCTTCAATGCTGGTTTGGCTTTGAGTGGAGATAATCTCGACCTCACCGCGCCCACTTTGAATTTACCTGACTTCTCTAACATTGACCTGTCAGCGATTAACCCCTTCGGCAGCATTCCTTTGATGCTGGATTCCCTAGACTTCTTCCTACAAGGGTTACAAGACATCTTGGATGGTGAAGTTTTTGGTATTGATCTGCCATTAATTGGCAATCAGTTACAAAGTGGGGCAGACTTCATCGAAAAATTGCGGCGTGATGTCTTGACACCTATTCGCCAGTATGCTGAACAAGCCCCCGCTTTGGGTAAAGAACTGGTGCAGAAGTTGTTGTACTCACTGTTGGGGTCGGGAAGTAGTGGTGTCACTGTTCTCAACCCACTCACCAACGCCACCCAATCATTACAATCATTCCTGGGACTATCCAGTGACTTTACAGGCTTAGGATTATTGCGGGATTATGCCACAGGTGCAGGTGGTGGCGCAGTAGGAGTTGATGATATCGTCGCCTCAGATGATGGCACTGGTGCATTATGGCAATTCCGCTTGGGTGGTCAAGCACCAATTTCTGTTGACGTTGCTTTCGATTTGGGTATTCCAGCTTTAGCATTGGAAGCTGATGCAGCTTTAGACATCAACCTCTCCTGGGGTTTGGCACTGGGTCTCGGTATCAATACCACCGATGGGGCTTATATTCTCATCGGCGGTCACGATGACGACTTTGGCGATACAGAATTACAAGTAACTTTAGATGTAGATGTTGCTGACGGTTCAACCCTGACTGGTTCACTCGGTTTCCTGCAACTGGTGATTGCCGAATCGAATGCCGCAGATCCAGGACTGGAAAATGAAGGGCGAGGAACTTATCTGCATGGTGAGTTTGGTGTTGATATCACCAATGGCGGCACAAATGACACCAAACTGTCATTCTCCGAACTGGGCAACATTAAAGCAGTGGTTGAACTGTCAGCCGAGGCAGAAGTCAACCTAGAGTTAACTGCCAAGTTTAACCCCGAAATCATTCCCGATGCGATCGCTGCACTATTACCAGAAATCAGTGGTCGGTTTATCTTAGACTGGGAAACTGGCGACATCTTCGCCGATAATTTTGATTTCGCCACAAGTTTGAGTCTGCTTGGCTTCCGTGATGTTAGCGTCAACATGGGGTCATTTATTAATGAGTTCCTCAAGCCATTTGTCGAGAAAATTGCTGAGGTGACAGAACCCCTGCAACCCATCATCGATATAATCACTGCACCGATTCCGGTGATTTCCGACCTAGCTGGTCAACCCATTTCCTTAGTCGATATTGCTGGGATGACAGGTTATGTTGAGCCAGCGATGATTTATGCGATCGCTGATATTATCAGCTTGGTAAATAAGATCGGTGGTGGCAACTATGGTAATTTTGGTCTGCCTCTGGGTGACTTCCTACTCATAGATAGTGCCAGTGGTAACAGTAATTACCTGACCGGCTCACAACTGTTAACACCAGGCTATCAGTTAGCCAGTGACTCCAAGTTCAATCCAGATAATATCAGCGACTTCCTCAACGACACCCTAGGGGGGTTAGGTTCTTTCGGTGATTTACTCAACAGTGGTAGTGGTGATACCAATTCTAAGGACTTGGTTTCTGGTCTAGCAAGCGGAACAGAAGGTGGTTCTGGGTTCGCCTTCCCAGTCTTTGATGATCCGTCATTGTTATTTGGTCTGCTACTAGGTCAGGATATCCCTATCATTACTTATGACCTCGCACCTTTTGGGATGGACTTCAGCTATGCTCAGAAATTCCCAATTTGGGATGCCTTGTTCATCCGCATTGGTGGTAGCGTGGGACTCACCATTGATTTAGCATTCGGCTACGATACTAAGGGTGTACGCGAATTTGCTGATGGTAACTTTAGTAACCCCCTCGATTTACTCGCAGGTTTGTATGTCAGTGACACCGACCAACCCACAGGAGAAGGCACAGACGTACCCGAACTGATCTTCCAGGGTGAACTATTTGCTGGGGCTGAGTTGAACCTGGGTGTTGCCAGTGCAGGGGCAGAAGGGGTGATCGGCTTAATCACCAACTTTGACTTATATGACCCAGATAGTGATGGACGTGTCCGCATTGACGAACTTCTAGGCAACTTCCTGTATGAGTGGAATTACGGTAGTCCAGCCCTAGCCCCGATCGCCATCTTTGATGTTTACGGTCAGGTCTACGCTCAATTGCGTGCTTTCGTGGAGGCGTTGTTCTTCAAGATTGAGTTTGAAATCACACCACCCATCACCTTATTTGAGTTCTCCATCCCCTTTGAGCGTGAACCCTTCCTGGCAACCGAACGCGGTGATGGTTCGCTGTTGCTGAATATTGGGCCTAACTCAGCGCAAAGGTTAAATGGTGATACACGCGACATCGACGAGAAAATCTACGTCAAGAGCATCAGTGAATCCAAGGTTCTAGTTTGGGGCATGGGAATTAATGAGGGTGATGCTCAAGAATACGAAGTTGATCCGACTAAGGGCATCTTTGCCTATGGTGGTGCTGGCAATGATGTGATCGACTTGTCGCGCGTAACACACAATATTCGCTACACCTTGGAAGGTGGAGTCGGTGACGACATAATTAAAGGTTCAGCCGGTGGCGGTTCGATGAAAGGCGACCTCGGCAACGACGAGTTAACAGGTGGTGCTGGTGTTGACTTGATTTTCGGCGGCGAAGGTAACGACATCATCGACGGTAAAGAAAGTGCCGATCGCCTGTTTGGTGATACTGGTATTATCTCTGAGATTACAGGTGGTGAAAGATTCCGGAGTTTTGTCGGTGAGAAAGACGGTGACGATAAGATATTGGGCGGCGATGGTGCAGATATTATCTTTGGTGGGGGTGGTTCTGACACAATCGAGGGACAAGCTGGAGATGATATTGCGATCGGTGATGGCGGTAACTTTGACACCAATGGCTCAAGCCTGAAGCGTTTGCCAGACGGTCGTTATGATGTCAATGCTCGTGGAGCGGGTGCTAAGGACAAAATTTTCGGTAACGCCGGCCAAGATGCCTTATTTGGTGGTGCTGGGGATGATTTAATCGATGGTGGTGCTGACAGCGACGAGATTGAAGCAGGTGAAGGCTTTGATGTCGTCTATGGCGGTAGTGGTGCTGACACAATTTATGGTGGCACAAACGACGACATCATCTTCGGCAACCGTGACCCGCAAGGCGCAACCTTTGGTCTACCAGGCGATATTGCTGATGTTGCGGCCGATGGAGTTGACACAATCTTTGGTGAGGAAGGCAACGATTTCATTCGCGGTCAGGCTGCCAACGACAAAATTTATGGTGGCAGTGGTGCTGATATCCTGTTCGGTGACACTGGTAACGACGAAATTTATGGTGAAGCTGGCGGCGATATCATATTTGGTGGCGCGGATAATGACACCATTGACGGTGATGATGGGGCAGACATCGCCTTTGGTGATGATGGCTTAGTGGTCTATGTCGATTTCGATCCCAGCAGAGCCGACTTTAATGTCACCGGCTCTCGCATCCGTTTTGTCAATGGTGATCAATTGATTGGTGATAGTAGTGAATCATTGATCAACGGCTATAGTGCTGATACAGTTGCCACCTCCAGAGATTTGATTGTCACGCAAGCACTAGCTACTGACGGATCTGATGTGATCGTCGGCGGTGACGGTAATGATATCGTCTTCGGCGGTGGTGGCAGTCTGGATCAACTATTTGGCGATTTCGATCCATCTGCTAGCTTTAGCGGTCCAAGACCAAATGGACAAGATATCCTGATTGGTGACGGTGGACGCATCGAACTCAACGGTCGTCGTAATCAGCGCGCAGCCGCCGAATCTAATGCCCTGGACGGCATTGATCAAATTACCGGTAACGATGGTGGCGACTACATCTTTGGTGGTGGTGAGCAAGACACAATCTACGGCTTCCAGCAAGCAGCCGGGATACAACCCCTGGATGGTGTGGCTGATAATGATGTCATCTTGGGTGACAACGGCGAAATCTTGTTTGATACCAGTGATGCTAAGAATCGGATCAAGATTGTCCGTACAGTATCAGTGGCAGGAGACTCTGGTAAGTCTGATGTGATTGATGGTGACTTCGGCAACGACATCATATTCGGTGGACTCAACAGCAGTGCCGACGTAATTAACGGTGATGTAGGTGACGATGTGTTACTGGGTGACAATGGAGAAATCCGTTTTGACCTAGATGGCGACCTTGATACCCTTGACCTTGTGGAATCCTACACTGATGGTCTAGGCGGTGGTGATGAGATCAGTGGTAACGACGGCAACGATATACTGATTGGCGGCACGGCGGGCGATATCATGTCCGGCAACAATGGTGAGGATATCTTACTGGGTGATAATGCCCGGATTGAACTGGCTGGCTCGACTGGACGTTTGCTGGTGCAAGTGGCAGCTATGCCTGCACCAACCGCAATCGACTTCATCACCACAACTGATGTCGCGGAGTCTACTGGCGGTGCAGATATCATGTCCGGTAATGCTGGCAACGACATCTTGCTTGGTGGTGTCAACAATGGCGGTACTGATACGATGTACGGCGACGCGGCTACGCCAGTCAACGCAGTTGACGGCGATGACATCTTGCTGGGTGACAATG
Source organism: Anabaena minutissima FACHB-250 (assembly GCF_014697125.1). Taxonomy (GTDB): domain Bacteria; phylum Cyanobacteriota; class Cyanobacteriia; order Cyanobacteriales; family Nostocaceae; genus Trichormus; species Trichormus minutissimus. The sequence goes on from NZ_JACJRG010000003.1 coordinate 294,865, forward strand.
GCAAGCTCGATTTCACCCTGGACAGTGACACCAACCGCCTGACCCTTGATTTAATCTCCAGCACCCGCGATGGCTTGGGCGGTACTGATAATATCACTGGTAATGCTGGTGCAGATATTGCGATCGGCGGTACTGGCGGCGATATTATCTACGGTGACAATGCTACGGCATCCGGTGGCAACACTGATCAAGGCGACATCCTGCTGGGTGACAATGGCGACGTGTTCACCAAGGGTGCGTTTGGTGGCAATGCCAGACTCAAAGCCTTGGGTACGGGCGTATCTTTAATCACTACCACTGACATAGCCGAGTCTACTGGTGGTAGCGACACGATTTCAGGCAATGCCGGATCTGATGTGATTCTGGGTGGTGTCAATGGTGATGTACTGTATGGAGATGCTACCAACCCTGTCAACGCTTTAGATGGCGATGATGTGGTGTTGGGGGATAACGGCAAGCTCGATTTTGCGGCTGATTTGAATTTGAGTCTGACCCCAACCGCTACCGATTTGACCACCCTAGATTTGATTCAATCGTTCACTGATGCCTTGGGTGGTAGTGACACCATCTCCGGCAATGCTGGGGCAGATACGGTCTTGGGCGGCTCGGCAGGGGATGTAATCTTCGGCGACAATGCCTCAGCCAGTGGCGGCAATACCGACAAGAACGATATCCTTCTGGGTGACAATGGCGAAATTAAGCTCGTCTCACCTGCTTTGGATACCAATATCAATGGTAGCGATCGCATTGTCATTCTAGGTGGTGCTGTAGCGACCGTGCGTAGCACTGATAATGGAGGTTCTGCCACAGGCGGTCAAGACACGGTTTCCGGTAACGCTGGCGGTGACATCATCCTTGGCGGTGTACTAGGCGACACACTTTACGGCGATCGCGCCAACCCCACTAACAGCACAAACACCCTTGATGGCAATGATACTATCCTGGGTGACAATGGTGCGCTGGAATGGCTATCAACTGGAAGATTGAATGAGATTACAGGCATAGATATTAATGCCAACAATCCATCCCTATTCGCTGCCTTTAGCACCGCCGATACTAACCTCGACACACTCGACCTCATTACCACTGAGCAACCAAATAACGGTGGTCGTGACTTGATCTACGGTGACAATGGCCGTGACGTGATTTTTGGCGGTACTAATGCTGACGAGTTGTACGGCGATACCGGCAGCGAGTTAGACAGCATCCAAAGCAGCAACGGTAACGACCTGATGTTTGGTGATCATGGACGGCTGTATCCGCAGTTCAGCACACTGCCAAACATCTACTCCCGTAACTTCTTCGCCATCGATATCGGTAATACAGCCGGTGGTGAAGGCGATAGGATGTGGGGTGAAGAAGGAGATGACATCATGCTCGGTCAACAGGGTGATGACCGGATGTTCGGTGGCTCAGGTGACGATGACATGATTGGTGGTCACAATGTCTCTGGCGGTGTCGATGAACTCACCACACCAGCAGTGCAGGTGAACTTAAACGTAGCGATTGGCACACCTGCTATTAGTGGCGTGAATGATTTGATGGATGGTGGCAGTGGCAATGATGCCATGACAGGTGACAATGCGATCGTCTGGCGACGGGGAGATGACTTAAGTCCGCGTTTCCGCAACCTCACTGCCGCGACAATTTATACCACTACCAACGACACCATCACCACTAACGTCGGTGCTACAGCCCAAAGTGACCCAGAAGATACCGTTGGTCGGGATATTCAACTGGTAGATCACGACTTTACGGTACAAGGCAATCCCCTCGGAAGATTTGGTAATGATGTAATGGCTGGGGGCAGCGATCGCGATGTCATGTTTGGTCAGCTAGGCAATGACCTGATGCAGGGAGATGGTTTCTTGCAAATTGGTGGTGTCACCGACGGTGCAGCCACAACTCGACAAGTGAATGTCACCGATAGCGGTGTTCCCACCACTGCTGGCACTATCTTCTTTAAAGTGCCGGAACAAGCCACAGATGGCAACGACTATCTGGAAGGCAATGGTGGCAACGATCTAATGTACGGCGGGTTAGGGCAGGATGACATGATTGGCGGCAGTTCAGCCCTGTTTGGTTTGACGACAGCCCAACAGCGTCCAGATGGTTCTGACCTCATCTTTGGTGGTGCAGGCGTTGATATTTCTCGCAACAATATTGGGGATGGAGAAGCGACAATTGACGCAAACGGCTTAATTACCACCACCGCTACAGGTCATGCCCGTGATGCCGACTACATTATGGGTGATAATGCCAATATCTTCCGTTTAGTACAGGGAAGCGCGAGTGGTACTAATCCCACAGACCCGAATGATAACTTCCGTGCCTTCACCTATGACAACTATGGCAGCTTGAAGATTATCCCCCGCGCCATGCAGCAACTAGATTACACCTTGGGTGGTGCAGACTACGCAGGTGGAACTTATAACAACGGTGCTGCTAATGCCGACAATGGCGCAGCCGATGTGATTCATGGTGAATCAGGTGACGACACCATCTTTGGGATGACAGGCAGTGATATTCTGTTTGGGGAAGGTCAGGATGATGATATTATCGGTGGCTACGGCCATGACTGGATTTCCGGTGGTACTGGTCAGGATGGCGTTCTCGGTGATGATGGACTGATCTCCACCAGCCGCAATGGATTAGCAGAAACCCTCTATGGTATCACAGCCACCACTGAACAAACCATTAGCACTCCAGGAAAGATCCAATCTGCCATCATTAATGTCACGGGTGAACTCAAGAAAACCGTTGACCTCGTACCCTTTAGCTACGATCGCAACTGGAATGCTACAGATGACGAGTTCCCCAATAATACCAATGCTTCTCCCTTTGCAGATGACATCATCTTTGGTGGTCTGGGCAGTGACTTCCTACATGGGGGTTCGGGAGATGACGCAATTTCTGGTGCGGAAGCTCTGGCAAATGCCTACGTTCCGGTCTTTAACAATGGCACACCCGTAAGCATACTCAACTTGGGTTACTCCGCAGTCGGGCTACCTAGCACTGTGAATCCAGGGAATGTTCTCGCGTTCAATTCACTAGATACTGACGGACAGCATCAAAACAATCGCTTCCGTCCCGGTGAATTCTATCTCTATGACGAGTATGATCCTCTGCGGAAGATTCAAATCGATGCTAGTGGCAATCTTTGGAAATCCGCCACTCAAGGTACTGCTTATGAGTTCTTGCTCAACTTCAATAAAGATGAAGGCGTTTTCCGTCCAGGTGGTACAGTTCCCAAAGCCACTGGTCAGCAAAGCGAAACCTATGGGGCTGTGAAAGATGATGGGAATGATGCCATCTTCGGTGACTTGGGCAATGATTGGTTAGTTGGTGGTACAGGACGAGATAATGTCTATGGTGGCTGGGGCAATGATTTGATTAACGTTGACGATGATCAGACCACTAACACTAACCAGAACAATCAGCCAGATACCCATCCTACCTATGAAGACAGGGCTTATGGTGGTGCAGGTCGGGATATATTAATTGGTAATACTGGTGGCGATCGCCTGATTGACTGGGTGGGTGAGTACAACAGTTACCTAGTACCGTTTGCGCCCTTTGGTATGGCAACCGTTAGCCGCACCTTACAACCCCAGTTACCTGAGTTCCTCTATGCCCTTTCCAAAGCCGATGGTGCTGATCCAACCCGCAACGCAGATACAGGTGCAGATCCACTGCGAAATGGTGAACCGAATGGTGAACTTGGTTTGGTACTGCAAAAAGATTTTGCTTGGCAAGACCAGACAGGCGCACCAGCCGATCCCCAAGCCGGTAATATTCCTGGCGGCAAGCGGGACATACTGCGATCGGCAGGCTTCAACAATGGACTGGCTGAGGGCTTTGTCCCAGATAGTGGCACTTGGACAGTAACTAGTGGACGTTATCAGGTGTCCCCATCTGTTACTGCTGGGGATGCGGTGAGTGTATTCTACGTGGATAGTCCTTTCCCCCCCTACGTTGAAATCACCGCTACCGTGAATGCAGTCAAACCCACCGCAGGGACGAAATCCAATGCTTACCTACTGTACGACTATCAGAGTCCCACAGACTTTAAGTTTGCCGGTATTAATGTCTCGACCAATAAGTTGGAGAGTGGTCAGCGCACAGCTGCGGGTTGGTTTGTGAAACAGCAGGCTTCCTTTACCAGTTCGATTCGCTCTGGTGTGGACTACAACCTGTTTTTGGCTCTGAATGGCAATACAGCCACCCTAACAGTTAATAACCAAACAACCTTAAGTTTCACCTTTGCATCCAGTGTCGATACCTATGGGAGACAACATACCTTGCGTGATGGCATGGTTGGCTTGGGAGCGCAGAATGCGATCGCTCAGATTGACAATGTTGTAGTCCAGGTGATTCCACCATCTTACACAGTCAATAAAAGCACTGATTTTTCCACTTTCCCTAGCGATCTCTTCTCTGCCCCTGTCAGTGGACAATGGCAACTAACAAATGGTCAGTTCAATGCTCAACCCTCTGCGGGTGGGAGTGTTGCTATCAACCTGATTAACCAAGCTTTTGCACCTCCCGCTACCGTGGAATTGAGTGTCAAGGTGAATTCTCAAATCTCGGCTCAAGGTGGTTTTGTATTTGCCTACAATAGCTCCACAGATTATAAGTTTGTGGTAATTTCACCTCAGACAAATCAGGTCATGATTGGTCATTATACAGAGCGTGGTATTACCTATGATGCTATCAGCAGTCTCACTATTCTGCCCGAAACGAATTATACGCTAGGGCTGAAGCTCCACGGGGCGAAAGCAACCGTAATCTTCAATGGGCTGACTGTAATTGAATTTACATACAATAGCTTGCTCACCGGAGGTTCTGCGGGTTTATTGAGTCTCACAGGATTAACTATCTTTGATGATTTATCCTTGAAGACTGATTATTCTGTATAGCTCTTTGTTGCCGATTCCACTTTTTCCTAAAAAAGTGGAATGCCCTTGAAGATAGTAAAGTTGAACTAAACTTCAGTGTAGACTGAAGCACAATCATAGTCTTTAAACTATGATTGATGACCCTATACTTACCAAACTTTACCAAGCTTAAACTCTGGAATGATCCTCTCCAAGCATCGTTCCGCGAGTGCAGCAATAGTGAAAGATGGATTGACAGCACCAGTAGAACCTGGAATCATAGCACCGTCTACAACGTACAGACCTTTGTAACCTTTGACTCTACCGTAATAGTCACAGACCTTACCTAATACAGCACCCCCTAGTGGATGTCCTGTGATTCCGTCTATTACATAACCGGTTGAGGGTTGGTACTCACTGGTAGTATTGCCTTGATTGAGAGTCTCGCAGGTACGTAAGGCGGCTTCACGTACTTTAACAATAGCTGGATCATTTTGAGGCCAAGTTAGCTTGACATCATCAGTAGATGGGTCATACTGAAAGCTGCCTAAAGCTGGACTGATTCCTATACCCAGATGATAGAGCAATCCCTCTTGAGTTTCATTCCATTGGGGAGCTGTCAATAACACTGTTGGACTCAAAGGATTGGAATAGTCTTCAATAGCCGCACTTGCAGTACCTCCTTGACTGGGATTGGTAGGAGGTAGACCAGTTCGTAAGCCAAAAGTATCACCATTGGCACCCCAAAACTGGCCTAAATGTTTATTGAGCCTGGGCAAATTTCCTTTAGCTTTGGCCTTGACTAATAGTTTAGTTGTACCCATAGAACCAGCAGCTAAAAACACATATTTACTGAAAAAAGTGCGCTGACTTAGGACATTCCCACCTTCGTCAATTTGATTGCAAACAACAGTATAGCCGTAGTTTGGCACTTCATATATATCTGTAACTACGTGCAATGGCAGGACTTGGGTAAATCCACTTTGCTCGGCTTGCAGTAAGTAGTTGCGATCTAGACTTTTCTTGCAACCACTATTGTTACCGAACCAAAACTCACCAGCGATCGCAGAAGCAACACGATCTCCTGCAATTTCTTGACGCACTACATCCCAGTCTAGAGCAACATCTAGTAATCTACCCGTCAGTCCGGCGTTGGCTGCTTGCTGTAAGGTAACTTGTGCCAGACGATAATACTCTGTAGCTAAGATATCAGGTGGAATGGGACTAGGTTGCAAAATCGAGCGCACACGGGGATAGTAAACCCGATCCATTTCTTCATAGGAAATTGCTCTAGGAAATACTCTCTCAAAATTAGCTTTTGTGGGTTGATAGGTAGCTCCGTTATAGACTAGAGAGCCACCACCAACTCCTGCGCCTGCATAGATATTGATGCCGTTTTCTGGTAGTAATTCCAATACACCAGTATAAACATCGATAGGAACAGGATCACCAAAAGTAGCAACAGGACTTAGCCAAGAAGAACGACGATCAGGCGTTCGGAGTGTAGCAAAGGTATTTTGCTCTGGGGTAATCGGCCAACGACGACCACGTTCTAAGACGATACTGTGTATTCCGGCTTGAGCTAGCCTAATCGCTGCTACCGAACCACCAAAACCACTGCCGATAATGATAGCGTTGACAGGTTCGCTACGAACAGCCCAAGAACTAAGATTACCAATGCTGTGACTGAACGCATACCCTCCTAAACCGAAAGAGGCAACTTTGAGGAAACGTCTTCGGGATAAATCAAAATTATTCATTGTATATTGTAGAAATTAATTGCAGCAGTAATATCAAAAGTTCTTAGTTTTACAAAAATTGTCAATTACTAGAACATCTCCATTGAAGCAACAGATGATTTATCCCATTGTTTCAATAGATTTTTACATTGTTGTATTAACTTGTATGTTTTTATATATACTTGTTTCCCTGTATAAAAAACATAAATTTATATTTAGATTGGTAAGTAAAAAGTATCTCCCCGTGAGAGGTTAAGATAGGGAGTTATTCCTATCAACCACGACTGCGTAAGAAAGGTGAACAGAATTGGCAACTACGATCCTTGCCATACATAGCTTTTGAGCAAGTAATATATGCGATTGCTTAATTCTTGCTTACTTTCGCCCAGAACCATAAATTAAGTTCCCATATTCGCCTTTGTATTGGACTGTTTCAGCTAAAATAGGGCAATAGATTCTTGATAAAGTTGATATCAATCAATGCTTTCTTATTTTTTCTAAAGCACTAAATTAGCTGAAACAGTCCAGTAGGCGATCGCTACAGGGTTGAATCCCCAAGTTATATTTTTCTACGTCTAGGAATCCGGTTGAGAAAGTGATCCATACTCCGTTCTGCTAGAGCAGCAATAGTGAGCGACGGATTAGAGCAGGCTGTTGAACCGGGAATGAATGAACCATCAACAACAAACAAGTTAGAATAACCAAACACCTGCCCGTGAGTATTGCACACTCGTCCAACTGTTGCACCACCAAGGGGATGTGCTGTAAAACTGTAGTCAGGCGGTGCAGCAAGACTTGTACCATTGGCTTGGTTGAGCCGTTGGAGAGTATACAGGAGAGCCTGAGTATTTCTTTGACTATCGGCAGAGTTGTTAGGCCAGAACAAATCCGCTAACTGAGTAGCTGTATTGTAGGTAAGATAGCCCTCTGGCTGGGAAATTCCCTGACCAAGAACAGGAAGAATACCTTGTGGTACAAAAGGAAGTCCGTGAAATGCTTCAAGTATTACTGGGGCAATAGGGTTGTCGAGATGCTCGACTGCGATTACACCTGGATTCCCCGGTGTTGGATTCGTCTGGCCAGCATTAATCATTGCAGTGCTTGAATCGGAATTCGTTCCCCAAAACTTCCCTACCTGATTATTTAATCGGTGCAAAGTACGATTGGTTTTAGCACGCAGCAATAATTCAGTAGTGCCAATCGAACCCGCCGCTAAAAATAGATAGCGACAAACAAAGGATTTTTGGACAAGTACAACTCCTTGCTCGTTGATTTGATTGCAAACAACTCGATAACGCCCACGTTCTGCTTCCCCAATCGTAGTAACTATATGTAGAGGTCGAATGTCAACGTTACCAGTCGCCTCTGCCATACTGAGGTAGTTGCGATCTAAGCTGTTTTTAGCACCACTATTTGTACCGTAATAAACTTGACCATTAATAATGGAAGCAACCTTTTTACCCGCAATTTCTTGACGAACAATATCCCAATCAATGGCTGCGTCAATCTTGCGTGTATTCAAACCAGCTTTGGCTGCTTGCTCTTGAAGAATACGGCTGGCCAAATAATACTCAGTTTGTAAAATATCGTCTGGGATAGGAGATGCCTTGAGAATGGAACGCACTCGTGGATAATAAACTCGATCTAGTTCAGAGTATTTAATAGTACGGGGAAAGACTTTATAGAATAGTTCTTCTGTCGGTTGATAAGTGATAGCTCCGTAAACAAGCGAACCACCCCCAACACCTGCGCCTCGATATACATTGATACCATTACCTCTCTTAATATCAAGAACGCCAGTAAATACATCAATGGGGATTTCTGGAACTGGTGGGGGTAAAACCGTTGTGGAACTCAGCCACGCAGCACGACCATCTGGGTTATCTGTTGTAGAGAAGGTATCGCCTGCATCAGTAATTTGCCATCGTCGTCCTCGTTCCAGTACGATTGTTTCGATTCCTGCTTGACCAAGGCGCAATGATGCAACTGCACCACCAAAACCACTACCAATCACTATCGCCTCAACATACTCGTCAACACCACCAGCTGCCGTGCGAAGCGCGGATACACCTACGCTGGCTGCTGCCGCCGCCGATGCCTGAAGAAATCGACGACGATTTAGCATTTGGGACATACTTTATCTCCTCTTTTTTGTTTGCCTGCTATGTTTGCGTGGTTGTAAATCTTAAGTAGTTAGTTCAGTGACTTAGCAATTTTTGGTAGTCGCCGCCGGAAATTTTTAATTGGGAAAATTTTAATTGACTTACAACAATTATTGATACAAGTATCAGATTAATACTCAGTCAGCAATAGTGCTTATTTCAGTTAAATTTTGGGGGCTTTTTACTAAAAAAAAGCTTAAATTTTGGCAATGTCTCATCTTTATCTAAAGAAGCGATCACCTGGGCGTGGAGCGTAGCTCATCGCACCTGCATAGGCGTTAGCGGAGCTTATCGTAGATATCGCTTTTTTCCTCTAAGAAAATCCCCAACATAAGTGGTTCTGATTACAGTCATCTACTATTGTTTGTCAAGTTGTATTGACACTTTGTAACAATATTGTTAAATTAGTTTACATAAAGTAATAAATACAGGAAAAGATTATGTATACCACCATTAACGAAGACGGCGTTCTCAATAACTATGCAACTGAACCCCAGATGTACTATGCTGAGTACCCCGCAATTTGGGAACAACGCAAATACGTGATACAGAGTGTGTTCGCTACCTTAATTGTCACTACTCTAGTTTTGGTTGCTTTAAGTGTTAGCTAAGATTTTTAGACTTTAGTATCGCTGTATCTCATCGTAATTCGGACTTCTCCATCAACCTCGGTTAGTTTCGCCGGGGTTTTTTGCTGGGATTGATACGAGCAATGGCTCAAGCTTCTATCCTGGAATTAGAATGCGCTGAAATTGACCGATGGTAAACCTCAATCCAGAACGAAGCGTTGTATATACTTGGGGGTCTACACCCGAAGAGCGGCTGATGTCGTTTCCTTGTGACGGCTACATAGAAAGTGCTGATGAAGCGTATTTTCGAGCTATTGAAGTGCAAGCACCAGGGTCTGTGCTATTGCGGTGGTTATGCCAACTGAAGATAGGTTCTTACAGTTATGACGGGCTAGATCACCTAGAACGCATATTTTTTCAGGTTGCTGACTCAATCCCCGCTCATCCCAAAGTAGAGCCACCAGCCGCGACGCTACTTTGACCCAATCAAGATGGAGCAACTAATTCAATCGGTAAAGCAGCATGGTATTTTAGAGAATCTGCTCATTCGACCAATACAAAATCAACCAGGACAATATGAATTAGTAGCCGGAGAAAGACGCTATCGGGCAGCGCAATCTATAGGATTAGTGGAAGTCTCTGTTACTATTCGTGAATTAACCGACTCAGAAGCCGTTGCCATTGCCTTAGTCGAAAACCTGCAACGGGAAGACCTCAACCCAGTAGAAGAAACAGAAGGCATTTTACAGCTAGTGGCACTGCGACTAGAATGCGCCCAAAATGAGGTAATTTCCTTATTTTATCGAATGCAAAATGATGTTCAAAGATTGAATGATAACGTTATCATTCAACCCCAAGCTGAGTCTATTAAGGCAATATTTAGTGAGTCAGGGCTGATGGGGTGGGAATCTTTTGTCAGTAACCGTCTTCCATTATTGAAACTGCCCGAAGACGTTTTAGAAGTGCTGCGTTCCGGACAAATCGAATACACCAAAGCACGAGCGATCGCACGAGTTAAAAATGACCAGACAAGGAAAGAACTCTTAGAAGATGCGATCGCCTACAATCTCTCATTGAGTGAAATCAAGCGCAAAATCAAAGAACTTGAGCAGCAGACTGCTTCAGAACCACCATCAATAAAAGACCTAGCTGATGAAACCTTTCGCCGCTTAAAAAAAATCTCAAGTCTGGGATGACCCAAAGAAAAAGGCAAAGGTAGAAAAGCTCTTAACTCAATTAAAGGCACTGATAGAAGATGACAATCCAATAGCTTAATGTTCTGGTTTGATTTGCTGTTGAAAGTAAGTTCGCAAACCATCTGCCAAAGCTGAAACCTGAACAGCGCGGCGCACCAAATTTTCATCAGCTTCACGCAC
>NZ_JACJRG010000030.1 GCF_014697125.1 Anabaena minutissima FACHB-250
GTTGAGTGAACGGATTTTAAATGCTGATTTACCAGAGATGGTGACGCAGATTGGGGATAAGGGGAGTGATGAAATAGCGGGGAAAAATGCCGGTTAATAGAAGCATTATGATGGTAAGAGAGAACAAAACTAGATACCCAACTTCTTGAATAAGTTGAGTATCTGAGCTTCCCAAGCTTAAGAAATTAAGATGAATTTCTATCCCTTAACCTTCAGAAACTACCATGAAACAAATTACCTTTACCGAACTTCCCGAAACTGTTCAAAACTTAATTAACCAAGCTCAAAAAACAGGTGAACCCCTCACTATCACCCAAAATGGTATTCCCTTCGCTATCATTTCCCCTATTCAGAAAAAATCCCTACTAGAAACCCTTTCCACTCTTGAACCACTGGATGAAGACTTAACCGATTTAGATGAAGGATTATTACCTTTAGATGATATTGAGTTTTTAAAATGAGTTATTTATACTTGTTAGATACCAACATCATTGCCGAACTAATTAAGAACCCCAGAGGAGTGATATTTTCCAAAATTCAGAATATCGGAGAAGATAAAGTTTGTACAAGTATTATCGTAGCTTGTGAATCAAAATTTGGGGCAAGAAAAAAGAACTCTAAAAAACTTATAGAAAAACTTGAAATTATCTTGGATAGTATCGAAATACTACCCATAACTCATCCTGTAGAGCAATATTATGCAGAAATACGTACAGATTTAAAAGAGCAAGGTCAACCGATTGGAGGGAATGATTTATTAATTGCGGCTCATTCTTTAAGCCTTAATCTAACTCTCGTTACAGCCAATGTTCGTGAATTTTCCCGCGTTTCTAATTTAAAAGTAGAAAACTGGCTTAAGCCTGATGAAGAAAGATAACAGTTGGGTAGGGTGCGTCAGTGCGATAGAACCTAACTATACTCAGAAATTATTCATACTGACGCACCCTACAGTTTGGATATTTTTTTATCTGGAAGTCCCTTACCGCAGGTGATTGCTAAGATAAATCTACAGGATTTTGGAGTAGTGACAATGTTAGGTTTACTAGCAAAATTGAGTTTATGGGAAGAATTGACAAGTCACTCAGAACTACAAAACGTTGATTCTGACCAAATTTTGTTGATGAATGGGATTAGCTGGGATATATATCAGACACTATTAAAAAGTTGTCAAAATAATTCTCATTATCGCTTTAAATATTTAGAAGGTACTTTAGAAATAATGTCACCTAGTCGTCGCCATGAGGTCGATAAAAAAATTATTGCTTTATTGTTAGAAACGTTTTTTTTAGAAAAAGGGATTGATTTTTATCCTTTAGGCTCAACTACTTTTAGAAGAGAAGTAGCCGCTAGAGGTATAGAAACAGATGAATGTTATTGTTTTAATTCTGAAAAAGCTGTTCCTGATCTGGCGATTGAAATAGTTGTAACCAGTGGCGGAATTGATGATTTATTAATTTATCAAGGTTTAGGCGTACCGGAAGTTTGGTTTTGGCGGAATAATCAATTTTTCTTATATTATCTACGTGGTAATAAGTATGAGCAAATAACTAAAAGTGAACTTTTACCAGATTTAGATTTAGAACTTTTAGCAAGTTTAATTATGTCTGGTGAAAAACCAAAAGATTTAATTTCAAAGTTTCGTGAAAGTTTTAATAGCCAGTAGCCAGTAGGGTGCGTTCAAGCAATTGCTTGACTTGTAAATCAAGTTTTGCAACTCAAAAATCAAGTTTATAGCTTGTAAATTAAGTTCACGACTCAAAAATCAAGTTTACGATTGATAAATTAAGTTTACGAGTCGTAAATCAATGTGAGGACTCGTAAATTAATTTTTTGGCTTATATATCAATATTTTAGATGTGTAACCGTGTTATTATGCCAAAATTCGGCAATGCGATCGCAACCAAAAGAGCAGCTATATCTATGATCGCTCTTGACACTCAAGAAACTCTCTAGGCAAATTAAGGTTTTTCAACGCAAGTATGAATGGGTAATGTTGGCGCAGGAACATCCTGATTTATTTCAAAAGGCTGTTGAGTATGAATCTAATCATGCTGATGGACGTACCTATACTTGGACTGATGGGGAAAGTTTATTGCAGCTTCTAGAACGCAAGGATGAAATTATTGCTCAACATGAAAAGTTAATGGCTAAAGAGAAAAAAGAAACTTTTAACTTTTGTGTAGCTGAAGCATTAGAAGAAGTTTTAGATAAAGAAGATGATGAGTTACCTTGTTTAGTTTGCCATTGGTAATTTTCTGAAATGTAAAATCTTAAATTTTGATTTTTAAATATAAATTAAATATGTACAACTTACCAAATTCTGGTAATTTAAATATCTCAGCTTTATCAGGATTATTTGATTCTGCAACTACATCTTATAAATATCTTTATTTTTTATCATTATTAGATATTCTAAAAAGAAGAAAATTTGACATTCGAGCAACGATGAGCTTTCGAGAAATTATTGTTGAGATGTTAGCTAATGCTTGGTATCCTCACAACTACTTTAAGCTCTCTTTTGGAACACAAGACCAAATTGCTAAGACCTTGGATAGCCTTAAACTAGAAATTACAGAGCCTATTTTAAAATTCACAGATACAGATAAATCATTGTTAAGGGAAACAATTAATCAAAACAACCTTACAAAAATAATTAACGATTTTAAGAAAAATGTTCCTTTAATATCTCCGTGGAACACGCCAAACTCATCGCTTCCATCTTGCGTTTACGTGGCTTCCATGCTGATGCTGTCACAGGGGAAACCCCCAAATCCGAACGAGAAAAGCTGATTCACAGCTTTAAAGACCAACAACCCCAAACCAAGATTTTATGTAACTACGGCGTATTAACCACTGGTTTCGACGCACCTAAAACCAGTGCTGCTGTTATCGCCCGTCCTACCAAATCCCTTGTTCTCTACAGCCAAATGGTAGGACGCGCCATCAGAGGAATCAAAGCTGGGGGTAATGCGATCGCCGAAATAGTCACCGTTGTCGATAACCAACTCCCTGGTTTTGGTTCAGTTACATCAGCCTTCCACAATTGGGAAGACGTTTGGAGGAAAACCCATGAATAACGCCCACGATATTGTTCCCACACACCTCGCAGTCCAAGCTATGCGCGATAACGGTTATAAAAACGCCGCCTATGCTTTAGCCGAATTAATGGATAATGCTATACAAGCCGGTGCATCGCAAGTAGAACTGCTGTGTGGGGAACGGAAAGAACAGGGGGAAGTGAGGAGGCGATCGCGCTAACTATTTAGTTATAAATCATTCGTAAATAACAAGATCCCCGACTTTTTAGAAAAGTCGGGGATCTGAACCTCTCAAATCAAATATGATTGCCATGTATTGCCATACCTGACAGCCATGAGCGATTGCACTAGAAATTTTTTCACCATTCACACTGATTGAATCTCTGTTTTAAAAACTGTTTGTTGGGACGGCACATTTCATCCTGTGGAACTCGTAGTTCTTTGCCCTCAAGTGTTCGATATTCAGTTTTTTGCAAAATAGGGTGAATATAAACCTTCAGTGTTTCTGGATCAATAGTAATAATATTTAAGTCAAATAAAGTATGTAAATCTGCACGTAATAACAAACCATTTGATGGCGAATTATTTTCTGTTTCAATATAAGGAATTATATGAGCAGCTTCAAGTGCTACCTCAGCATCAAAATTTGTAATTGCACACTTACTAGAATAAGCATCTAGCAAGGATTGACGAAACTTCTGTTGCCCTTGTCTCCTAGCTATTGAGACAGTAATTTTTTTACAAGCCTCAACATCATTTTTAAATGTAAAAAATTTTTCTTTATCAAGCTCTTCTCTAGCACTTATTAATTTAGTTTCATCTGGTAATGGTGGCGTAACTATTGGTGGCTTTAGTTCAACTTGATTGAGCCTATTTAAAATTGATTCACAAGATTTTATTTGATCAATTGCTTTGGCATATTTTGGATCAACTTTTAAGGATAATTTAAATTTTTCAATTGCAGCATGATATTCCTTATTTTGCTTGCAAGCCTCACCTTGCTCAAAAAATACATCAACAAGTCTACGTCCTCTTTTCTGTCTTTGCTGTATTAGTGAATGCTTCTCCCATTCTGAATCCAAAAACGAAGCAGCTTTGCTATTGAACCTACAACCACCGCCTCCAAAATTAAAATTTGCTCCTTGAAATTGAGGTAAAGTTTTTAAATATTTTTGTTCTAGAGGAAAGTCTAAATCAACAACCGAATCGATTTGGATATAAACATAAAAGCATCCAGCATCATCCAAGAAGTATGCTTCACTTAAGACAGAATATTTTTTTAAACGATTGAGTTGCTTATTCTCTGGTGCTGCAATAACATGACCAGCAGCAATAAAACCATTGGATTCATTACCAACACTTCCCGTTTTCTGAAGATATGCTCTATCTCCTACTTTTATAAATTTAGAATTTCCACAACTCCATGCGAATTTACAGTAATTACCTAAAGAAATTTCAGATTTTAGCGATTTAGGAAGTTCTTTATTGATCGTACTGTTGCACAAAAAAATTATAGTTTCCATAAAAGATTTAATTGACTAATCATGATGTTAGCCATTAAATATGGTAAATATAAGCCGTATATTTACTATGATTTTGGCTTGTTTAACCAAAATTAAAATTCAGAAAGTAAATAAACATCTGTAGATACCCGCATTAATTGGGGCAGAGTCGCTAGAAGATTTTTAGAGAATGAGTAGGGCAGTGATCAACTGCGATCGCTGATTAATTGAGGCACAATAGAATCAAAGACACTATCAACACACAATGACTACTCAATTGATGGTCCAACCCTCATCCTTAATATCTTCTGGTATTAAGATGAGTGAATTTGGTGACATTTATCTGTTTAAATTTACCGATGAGCTACAGTCTCGCTTTGAAGAACTGTTAGAGAAGAAAAAAGCTGATGCGCTCACTCCTGAAGAAGAAGCCGAATATATAGGTATCTCCGAATTAGAGCGAATCTTTACCTTAATTAACGCTCAACTAGCAGCGAAAAGTAAATGGTGTCCGAACCAACTCGAAAACTTGTAAGACAACGAGCTAAATATCTTTGTGAATTGGTAAACGCAAAGAAAATGCTATTGATACCCGTAGTTATTCCCAGTCTTCGTATTTCAACCCATCAATACGGCTAAACTCACGGGTGTTGTGGGTGATCAATGTGAGATCATTTGCTAAAGCAATTGCCGCAATTAACAAGTCATTTGCTCCAATTGGAGTTCCCAAAGTATCAAGACGAGCGCGAATCTTTCCAGCAATTTTTCCTGCTTGACGATCTAGTGGTAAATCAGTAAATTCAGCTAATAAATTTTCTAAATGGCTGAGGTTTCTGTTAACATTCTTGCTTTTGTAAGCTCCATAGTACAGTTCACTATAAACAACTGTACAGATGTAAATTTCTTTAGCAGGAATTGTCAGAATTTTTTGGGTAACAGGTGAATTTGATGAATTAAGAATTTGGATACACGCATTTGTATCTAAGAGATAGGCCATTGAATCTCCTCCCTATTCTCAAAGGGAAGCTGTTCTGGTCGTTCAAGGGGTTCACCTTCCCAACTACCTATGACATTTTCTAAAAACTTATGAGAATACCCTAATTCTTGGGGTGTTTTGGCTTTAGTCTCTGAGGGTTCTGGGATTACAGGCTGGAAGACAATTACTACATCTAATTCTTGGTTAGCACTCTCAGGTGGAAGCTGGATTTGTAAAATTCCATCATTACCGATATGTGTTCTAATCTTGATACTTTCCATAACCTGACTCGCTAACTAGAACCCGATACCCCAATAATATCAAAATCATGCTTTATTAGCTTTAACTTTTCAGTGAAGGTGATTAAATCTCACGCAGAGGCGCAGAGACGCAGAGAGTTAAGAGAGTTGTTATGATAATTCTCTGCGTTACTTTGCGTTTCCTTAGCGTTCCTTTG
This sequence comes from Anabaena minutissima FACHB-250, assembly GCF_014697125.1. GTDB lineage: Bacteria > Cyanobacteriota > Cyanobacteriia > Cyanobacteriales > Nostocaceae > Trichormus > Trichormus minutissimus. Next base: position 5,974 of record NZ_JACJRG010000030.1, read on the forward strand.
CGTTAAAAAAATGACCAACATAATCTACCTCGATTACCACTCAACTACACCCGTTGACCCCAGAGTAGCCGAGAAAGTCATGTACTATATGACTACCGCCTTTGGTAATGCTAATAGTGTAGATCATAGTTATGGAGACGAAGCAGCAAAAGCAGTTAAACAAGCACGTCAACAAATAGCAGAATTAATCAACGCTTCCCCCAAGGAAATTATCTTTACATCCGGCGCAACAGAAAGCATTAACTTAGCAATTCAAGGACATATTTCTCAACAAAATACCCCCGCCAAAATCATTGTTTCCCCAGTGGAACACAAAGCCGTTTTAGATACCTGCAAAGCATTAGCTAAAAAAGGACTAGCGGAAATTATTTGGTTAAAAGTCAATCAACAAGCACAGATTGATTTAGAGCATCTAGAAAAAGTCTGCTCAAAAGGTGCTGCTTTAATTTGTGTAATGGCGGCTAATAATGAAGTAGGGACAATTTACCCCATAGAAAAAATTGGCGCGATGGCGTAACCGCCCAGTGTAGCTGATCGCCTCCTCCCACCATATCCCTTTTTTATGTGATGCTTCCCAAGCCGCCGGGAAAATTCCCCTCAACTTCCAAGACTGGGGGATTACCTATCTAGCGATTTCTGGACATAAACTCTATGCACCCAAAGGCGTTGGCGCGTTAGTAGTCAGAAAAAATCATCATCTCCTACCGATGATTTACGGTGGTGGACATCAACAGGGACTCAGATCCGGTACACTCAATGTCCCCGGAATCGCTGGTTTGGGGGAAGCTTGCAGATTGAGAGGGTTGGAGATGGAAAATGATGAAAGTAAAATTGCAATTTTGCGAAATACATTACAAACCTTGTTACAAGAGCAAATACCTAACTTAGTAGTGAACGGAGACTTAAACAACCGCTTATCAGGTAACTTACATATTTCTATCCCTGACATTCCTAATACTGCCATGATTGCGAGACTTCGCCACCAATTAGCTATATCTACAGGTGCTGCTTGCTCATCAGGCGTTGTTGCACCCTCTCACGTTCTCCAAGCTATGAATCTCTCAGAAAATATAATTGAGGGAGCGTTAAGAATTGGTATTGGCAAATTTACAACCAAAGCAGAAATAGAAAAAGCATCGTCTCTGGTAATCAGTGCAGTGAATGAAATTCATCAACTTCTCTAAGAGTTTGTTTGAAAAGGTTGGTTCTATGTCACTTGCAACTTTTCAAACATCCTCTAAGAGAAAATCATCAAGCGGAAGCAAGGCGATTTAGTGAATTAGAAGTTGTAACCTACTCCTAATAACAAGCCAACATCAGTTTCATCAACGAAAGCTGCATTAACAGCACCCGTTAGTGTAAAGCGATTCCCCAAAGGAACGTCAACACCACCAGTTAGCAGCAAACCAATATCAGCATCGCCACTAGCTTCAATCGCTACACCAGCACCAACATAAGGCGATACAGAAAACTGTTGCACAACGCCAGGTTCTACTTCACGGGGGGTAAAATCATAAGTTACAGGTACGAGAAATACTGTATCGTTCCCAAATACTGCTGATGGACGCACTGATAAAGTCCGGGTAAGACCAATCTTGCTGATTACGGCAAAGTTACTTTCACTCAGAGCGGTATCACCACCCAAGCCAATATTACCAGCTACTCCTACATAACTAGAGCCGCCACGGGTAGCTCTCCCTGGTGTTACACCGTTAGTAGGTGCAGGTGTTTGCGGTTGTTGACTGGTAAGGTTAGGTGGAATCAGAACTTGGTTAATGGCATATATCACCCCGTTACTAGCTTGGATATTTGGTTGAATCACTCTAGCTTCGTTGACTGCAATCTGATTGTTGGCACTGTCAACTTGAATATTTACGGGTGAATTTTCAACGGTTTTTAATTCCCCAGATGAGAGTTGATTAGCTGTTAACTGACCAGGAACTACATGATATGTCAATATCTTAACCAGTAATTCTCTGTTTTCAGGTTGCTGTAACTGTTGTAAAGTACCAGCAGGCAAAGCAGCAAAGGCTTCATTGGTGGGTGCAAAAACTGTATAAGGGCCTGGTTGTTGTAAGGTATCAGCTAACCCTGCTGCCTTCAGCAAAGAAGTTAAGGTACTAAAAGAATTACTAGCAGCAGCTATAGAAACAATGTCATTGCCAGTTTGAGTATTGCCAGTTGCTTGACCTACTATATAGTTAGTGGCTGCAACGTTGCTAGCAATAGGTTGCACCTGTCCTTGTTTGACTAACGCTTGATATAACAGTGCTGCTGCTTCTGCACGAGTCAACGACTGTTGGGGATTGAGTTGTGTGACATTGGGATAACTCACAACCATATTGGCTTGTGTTGCCGCCGCCACAGCATTCACAGCATAATCAGGAATCGCTGAAGCATCTGTATAGTAAGTATTCACTACATTTGATGCCGAATTGCTAGATTCTAAGCCTAAACCATTAGCTAAAGCTGCGATCGCCTGCACTTTGGGAATTTGTTGATTGGGTAAAAATACATCCCCCGGATAGCCTGCCATAAATCCAGTTTCGTATGCTTCTCTAATGGCAGCATTTGCCCAGTAGTTCGCCGGCACATCTGTAAATCCGTCTGCACCTAATTGTCTGACAGGTTGTTGGTTAAAAGCCCTCTGGATCATTGTGGCAAATTCCGCCCGACTCACTGATTGGTTTGGCTTAAATGTGCCATCGGGAAAACCAGCAATAATATTTCTTTGAGCCAGGGTTTGAATAAATGGACTCGCCCAATAATCTGCACTCACATCACCAAAACTAGTGGCTGTAGTTGTAGCAGGAACTGTATTTTGAGCTAAAGCCACCTGAGAAATCATCACAGGAGAAATTGTAGCCGCCGCTACTCCTAAAGCTAGCAAATTAGCACTGGCTGATGACCAGTGAAAGAAATTATTCACGAACATATCCTCCAGGAAAAATTATTTTCTCTCTCAATCGGTCTATTGGATTTTCGCCAATATTCAATGCGTAACTAAATCTAAAAAATATTTGTCTGATGATTAGGATGTGCTTGAAATTATGTTTTGATCTGAACAGACATCGCTCGAAAATATAGATTTTGGTGGTAAATAAATATTTGACAACCTAAATTCATTGATCCTGATATGAAATAACAACTGTGTTTTAGATAACAGAGATAAAGCTCTGTTACCTCTAATTCTTCCCTGATAACTTGGAATGCACAACTAGCTAAAGGCTAAATTTTTATGCCTCACTTTCATCCTTTAGATAGTTGATCACATTCGTAAACACTCAATTATTAATTAGCAATTCAGGCTTTTTTAATGTGGCAATAGCTCATAGTAAAACTATATTTATTCTTTCTGCGTAGATTAAATACACGTTAAAAATTTTAATTAAAGATTACTATTAAATATGTTTACTCAGTAATTATTATTGCGAATTAGCAGCTATATTATTTATTTTAAAGTATCAGATAACACAGCATCCACGGTTTTGTATGTGAAGATTAATTAAAGTTAAAAAAATAGACAAAATGCCTGCATGATTAGCCATATATAAATTTGATTGTTATATTGTATTAAATAATCACTATAATGGTGAAAATGGGGAAAACTGTGCGTAATGATTTACAGGGCTTAGAGATTAGTCAAAAGGAACTGCAAAAGTTGACTAATTTACCTGTTAAGGATGAACTAGTCATCATCATTAATCCTTTAAAAGAGATAGGTAAGACAATTGTCCATAAACTTAAAGGTTCTGAAGGGGCTACGGTACTTTTCTTGAGCTTTGCTATATTTGTATTTAGCTATCTGATCCTGGATATTTTGATTAAGATATTTGCTAACTGGATCACAATCCCGTCTTGGATGTTATTAATAATACTATGTTTTTGGGGTGGTGGAATTACCCAATGTAGTTTGTACTATTGGTGGCGAAAAAGACTCAAAATTCTCAAGGAGAATATGAGCCATTCTCTGCAAACTCTTTTAAATGATGTTGATAGATATAATGCTGTGATTAAAGCTATAGACATTAATGACCAAATAGAAGATGCTGGTAATCCAGAGGTGAATATCAAAGAAAGAGCAAAAGTAATTGCAGCATTAAAACTAACAAGAGATGATTTAGTCAGGGCTTTAAAGACAGAAAGAGTTTTGAGGGAAAATAAAAATTTTATTCTCGGTAATACAGAGTTATTTGCCAATAATTTAGCAACTTTAACTGCCATGCAAGTTACAGAACAAGCTACTGAACATGGACGGTTACTTAATGAGGCATTGCAGATTGCTTTAGATGTACAACATGAAATGAAAAGCTTACAGAGTCAATCTCAGAATAGGTGACAGGTGATAGGTGACAGGGGACAGGTGAGATTTTATCACTATGCCCTATGCCCAATACCCCCACTACCCTTTAACATAAAGAAGTGTGAATAAAGCGATCGCCTGCATGGATTGGAAAGAAATTAGAGGTAATTGGGTACTGATTCCCCCAAACCCGATTGGTATCATTCATTTCTTAGGAGGTGCATTTGTGGCTACTGCACCTCACTTGACTTACCGATGGCTATTAGAACAAATAGCAGCTAAAGGATATGTGATTATTGCTACGCCTTTTGTCAATACGTTAGATCATATTGCGATCGCGCAATCTGTGCTGCTGAATTTTGATCGCACGATAGAACGATTACACGATTCTGGCAAGCTACGCAAACTCTACCTTCCCACCTATGGACTTGGACATAGTATGGGTTGCAAACTCCACTTGCTCATTGGTAGTGTATTTCCCGTAGAACGCGCAGGCAATATTTTAATATCTTTCAATAACTACGCTGCCAAAGATGCTATTCCCCTAGTGGAACAGTTTAATTCGGCTTTCACGATTGAATTTACTCCCTCACCATTGGAAACTAACAAAATCGTCCAGGAAGGTTATAACATCCGCCGTAACTTACTGATCAAATTCAATAACGATAACCTCGATCAATCAGCCGCTTTAACCAAAATTTTACAAGCACGCTTTCCTGAGATGGTGACAGCGCAAATTTTACCAGGAACGCACACCACACCTCTAGGCCAAGATATCAAATGGCAAACTGGAGCATCTTTCACTCCCTTAGATGCTTTGGGACAGTGGTTTAGACAAGAAGTATATCGTGACCTAAATCAGCTAAAACGCTCCCTACTCTTGTGGTTGAATCCTCTTTCTCCTCCGTAGGCGACAGGGGATAGGGGACAGGTGACAAGTGACAGGTGACAGGTGACAGGGGATAGGGGATAGGGAAGAAAAATCCAATGCCAAATGCTCAATGCCCAATAACTATTGACTTAGTTAAAAAAAAGGCAAATTCTCTCTAAGAGATGGATAATTGGAGATAGTTGAGCATGATATTTTTAGTGATAATACGCAACTATTAATTTTGATAATATTTTTATTCTTATTGGTAATAACTAACTATTAATGAACCTTGTCTAAAATCACCGATGTTTAAAATACTTGTCATTGATGATGATCAATCAATCCAAATACTGCTCAAACGAATTTTACAAAAACAGGGTTATGAGGTAGTTGCTGTTAATAATGGTGAAGAAGGAATTACTCAAGCACTGGCTTACCGTCCAGCATTAATTATTTGTGATTGGATCATGCCTGGCTTAAATGGGTTAGAAGTTTGTAATCGGATTAAGACTGACCCTAACCTATCTACTACCTTCTTTATTGTATTAACATCTTTAGATTCTGTGTCCGATCGCGTCAAAGGTTTGGATGCTGGTGCTGATGATTTTATCACCAAACCGATTGAACAAAATGAACTGCAAGCTAGGGTGAGAGCGGGATTAAGACTACATCAGTTGAGTCGAGATTTACAAACTCAAAAGTTGCTTTTAGAAGAACAGCTAACGGAAGCCGCCGAATATGTGCGATCGCTTCTACCTGAACCGATGACTGCACCCTTTACCATTAATTCTCGATTTATCCCGTCTCGACAACTTGGGGGTGATTGTTTTGATTATTACTGGTTAGATAATGATGCGATCGCCATTTATCTACTAGACACTGCTGGACATGGACTCAAAGCCACTCTCCCTTCTATTTCCGTGCTGAATATTTTGCGTTCTCGCGCTCTCAAAAGCCTCAATTACTATCAACCCAGTGATGTCCTCAAAGGTTTAAATGAAACCTTTCAGATGAATTATCAAAATGACAAATATTTTACTATTTGGTATGGAGTTTATAACCGAGTTACACGAAAGTTAACTTATGCCAGTGCTGGACATCCACCCGCGATTTTGATATCTGGAACGTCTCCAACTAGCAATGAAGTTCAACTTTTGAGAACTCCTGGTATGCCAGTTGGGATGTTTCCAGAAGCGCAATATATTGATGCTTCCTGTAATGTAAAACAATTCAGTAGTCTTTATATTTTTAGTGATGGTGCTTACGAAATCACTAAACCAGATGGCACACTCTGGAATCTAGATGCTTTCGTGCAGATTCTGACTAGTGTCCATCGTACTGCTGATTATCAACTTGATCATGTCTTGAACTACCTCACTGCTCTGAACTGCAAAGAAATTTTTGAAGATGATTTATCAATTCTGCAAATCAAGTTTGACTAGTTTCTAGATAGGATAGTTTGATTAAATTCATCTTGACTCTTGAAAATTTCAAAGACTTTATCCATACCAGTAAGTTCAAATAATATTCTTACTTGCTCATTAATCGAGCAAAGAAATAGCTTCGTCCCTGCTGCTCTCAGGGTTTTAAAAGCTAATACCAAAGACCCCAAAGCAGAACTATCCATAAAAGTTACTTCTTGACAATCAATTAAAATAATTCCTACTCCACTGTCTAGAAGATTAGTGATGTTTTCTCTTAACTCTAAGGAGTTAGCTGTATTGATAATTCCAGAGAGTTTAATAACTTTTACGTCTTGATTCATTGTATTTTTAACCAAATTACACGTCAGAGATGTCATAATTTTGCAACCATTATATAGCAATTAGCTACATTCATTGAGAATAAATTAGTAAACCCAAAGTAGTAAATTAACTCATAAGTAATCTCTGATAATAGAAACTAATTTAAAGCCCAAGTTATAATACATAAATTGTATTTTCAGGAACATTATCATATGTCAACCTCAAACTATTACTCGAATCAAGGATATTTTAGTTAGCAATTGGTAATTAAGAAATTTAGATTTATTATGTATTTCCATACTTGGCATATGTAGTCTCCTTTTGTCCCATTTGTATAAGTAAGTAAGAGATATGAACATAACTTAGTTTCATCACCAAATTTTGTATCTCTTGTGCCAAAATGATGATATCTCGACAAAACTTTTAAAACCTCAGCTAAAAATTCATAAATTTTCTGAATCCCTTGAAATTATCAAAACTCAAAATTGATCCGAAGTCAAAAGACTAGAGATAGATCCTTCTTATGGTGTACATTGTGATGATCGCTAGTGAGTTCCAGAGGTTCAGTAAATGACTTGTTTGTCTTGCATACTTTTTTATACATAAATCCCCATTGATCAGGTTAACAACTGCTGGTACTGGAAGTTAGATACACTACTATCTTTTAGTATTCCCAATATCTTAAATTTCTAATCGGTAACTGATGTGTAGGGGTTTAGGGGAAAAAAGGAGATTTTACCCCAATTCCCAATGCTCATGCCCTATGCCCAATATTTACTCAATCGGACTGACTTTGGCACGATAAAGTAACTTGTCACCTTGGAGATAGCCAGTGTAGCGGATTTTGACTATTTCTCCTGGTTGTGCAGTTCCTGCCAATAATTGATGCAGTTGGGGATTATAGGGTAATTCTGCCCCTACAGGTGCGATCGCTTCTAATCCCCAGGCTTGTAATAATTTTTCTAAAGGTTTTTGAACTAGAGGCAAGATTTTAACTGCGGCTAGTTGGGGGTTCTCTTGGGCTTTTTGGGCGGCTGTCGGCCATTGTAATAATAAAGATTCCAGCAGTTGTAAACTCGACTGCTGGAACTCTTGCAGCAATATTTCTCGCTGCTGTTCTAGTTGTAATTGCGATCGCTCGTATTCTTTTTTGAAATTAGCAATTTCTTGGGGACTGGGGACTGGAGACTGGGAACTAGGGAACTCGGTGTCCCCTCTGGGGATAAGGGGTGATAGGGATTGGGGACTGGGACTCGGTACTAAAAAACTGGCAACTAATTCGCTCAAGGGTATTTTCAGCACTTGGGAGAACTTCAGCAGTACATCCAATCGCATCTGTTCTAGTTTCCCCTGGCGTAACCGCAGTATTTGCCGTTCGGAAACACCCGCAGCACGACTTAAGGCTTTAAAACTAGAAATACCTACCTGTTGCATTAAGTTTTGCAACTGAGGAGTGCGATCGCAATTGAACATGATAATTGGGGATCGGGGATTAGGAAAAAAATAGAGAGAACAATTTTACCTTCCCCCATTCCCTAATTCCTATTCTTCCAGCAAACTTCTCAACATCCAAGCAGTTTTTTCATGGACTTGCATCCGTTGAGTTAATAAATCGGCGGTGGGTTCGTCGTTCACTTCGTCAACCACAGGAAAAATTGATCGCGCAGTTCTGACTACAGCTTCTTGTCCTTCCACTAATAAAAGAATCATATCAGTGGCTTTAGGTACGCCAGAAGTTTCAGCAATGGAACTGAGTTTGGCATATTCGCTATAAGTTCCGGGTGCGGGATAACCTAAAGCCCTGATTCTCTCAGCAATTAAATCGACTGCTAAAGCCAACTCTGTATATTGAGTCTCAAACATCAGGTGCAATGTTTGAAACATTGGCCCCTTCACATTCCAATGGAAGTTATGAGTTTTTAGATAAAGCGTGTAGGTGTCGGCTAACATCCGAGATAAGCCTTCGGCAATCTTGGCTCTGTTGGCATCATCAATGCCGATATTTATATTTTTAATTGTTGCTTCAGATGACATGAATTTTCTCCTAATTGAGTAATGATGTATTGGGGCATTGGGCATGGGGTATGAAATAAAGATTAACGGACAAAGGTTAAGTTCAGGATATTCATACTTCCCCAGTCCTCAGTCCCTATGCCAAGTGCATCTTCAGAACACTACGTGGAGCTTTACGGACTCTAGCTAAAATGGTTTCTTTACCCAAACGTTGGCAGGCTTCATACCGATGACAACCAGAAAAGCCATAATATTGTCCATCTACTTCTAGGACATCAATGGGTTCTTGCTGTCCGATCGCCGCAATCGATTCCATTAAGGTTTGCACTTTGTTGGCATCGTTGCTACGGGGCAATGGCCTGTGAATTTGATTTAATGGAATTTCTTGTATCCTAACCATGAGGAATTACCCCACTAAATTCTGTTTCGTATCCATAAATAAATCATACTCGTTATGACTTCGTTTTGCAACTTTTTCGGCAAGCAAAACCGATAAGAGTATTATGGGAGCGCTCATGCGACATAAACACCACGCCACTAAGCAAGTACCAAAACTGCTGCCTAGCAGCGAAACTAAGAATCGGAGAGCCAGAAAATATTCATTCTGGCGTTTTTCCTTGACTGTGCTGATGACTTTTAGTTTGTTGGGATTGACGGGCGCATCAGGTACTGAAGACAAAGTTAAGGATTTAAACTTGAGAATTGGGATTGTGCAACGATTTGGTCAAGAACCTGCGGCCAAACTGCAACTAGAACCCACAAAAGACGATCGCTTAAAACTCAGGTTTCAAGAAGGGGACAAACAACGTACCCTAATTACCTCAAATCCTGTCCAGCTAGAAACAGTGATGCAACCGTTATCCAGTCCAGCCATTGGAGAGGTGTTAGTTTTAGGTACATACAGCACTTACGAAACGGCGGAAGATAGTGCCAAAAAATGGCGATCGCAGGGAATTGAGGTAGAAATAGCCCAGCCAGATCGTTGGCAAGTGTGGGCAAAACGGGAGGTTTATAACACGCCTTTATTACGACGGTTGTTATTTAAGACTGTACAATCTACGGGTAATCAGTTGGCATTCATTAATACTCAGGTTTCCCCGACGATACCGCGAGTCAATTGGATAGTGAACGGCAAACGCTACAGCCCTCAAAACGTAGAGATTAGTACAACTAAAAACTTGATTCGGGTAAAGCAAGGCGAAAAACTAGATACAACGCGTGTTTACGCAGGCAAAATTAATTTTCAGCCCAACGCCTATGGTACATACACTCTAGTCAATCAAGTCCCCCTAGAAATTTATTTGCGTGGCGTTGTTCCCCACGAAATTGGTACAACTGCACCAACAGCATCTCTCGAAGCCCAAGCAATTCTGGCTCGGACTTACGTCTTAAGAAACTTACGTAGATTTGCTGTTGATGACTATGAGCTATGTGCTAATACGCACTGTCAAGTTTATTATGGGCTAACAGGAACAAGCACCAAAACTGATCAAGCGATCGCAGCTACTAGAGGTAAAGTATTAACCTATAACAATCAGCTAGTGGATGCCCTCTACTCTTCTACTACTGGCGGTGTGACAGCTTACTTTAGTGATGTTTGGAATGGTGAAAATCGTCCTTATTTACGCCCAGTTGTGGATACACCTACAAATTTATGGGACTTATCCAAGCAGAGTCTCGCCGATGAAAAGAACTTTCAGCAATTTATTAGCCTCAAACAGGGATTTAATGAAAGTCAATGGAATGTGTTTCGCTGGTCTAAAGAAACGCCATTAGATAAGATTATTGAAGACTTACAGAAATTCTTACGGGCGAAAAACAGTCCCTACGCCAAATTTAAAAACATTGAGGCCATGGCCATAACTGAGCGCAGTCCAAGCGGACGGATTCTCGAACTAGCCGTGAAAACAGATATTGGTACTTTTACGCTGCATAAGGATGAAGTACGTAGTGCTTTTGCTGCTCCTAGAAGTACATTGTTTTATATAGTGCCGTTGAATAAAGGTAAAACAGAATTATGGGGATACGCCTTTATTGGTGGTGGCTTGGGACATGGAGTGGGACTGAGTCAGACCGGGGCGCAAAATTTAGCCAAACTAGGTTGGTCAAGTAACAAAATTTTGCAATTTTACTATCCTGGAACGCAAATTAAACCGCTCAATGAAGAAATCAAGTTCTAGAAACGAAGGAGTCAGGATTCAGAATAATTAGCTGCGATCGGCTAGTACATTTGTTTTATGGTACATCACTTTTAACTAGCACTTTGTCAAGTTAGTTGTAAACAAAAGGTTTTTTGTGTACCAGCAACTCCATCCTTTTCTGGGTGGAGTTATTTTATAGCTATAGCCTGACCGCAGGCTATTCTGAATAATGTTCTGACCCCTTTTATTATTGGGCGATCTAACTCTTAGTAGAGTTCTTCTTCTTTATGAGTTTCGATGGTGACATCAGAAGTAGGATATGCAACACAAGTAAGTACATATCCAGCTTGGATTTGATCGTCATCTAAGAAAGATTGATCGGATTGGTCTACTGAACCGGAAACCAATTTACCCGCACAGGTGGAACAAGCACCAGCACGACAAGAGAAGGGCAGATCAAGACCTTGCTCTTCAGCTGCATCTAGAATGTATTCATCATCGGGTACATCGATGGTGGTTGTATCATCACCGTTGACTAGTGTAACTTTAAAGGTTGCCATTTGAGTAATCCTCTTTTTTGCGGACGGCAGTATTTAATTTATCCCAAAGCAATCCTTACGGCTGTCCTGATGGAGTTAGCCGTTGTTTCAAATTTGCTTCAATTCTGATACTACGGGAAAAATTAAAGTATGTAACAAGAAATCCCTCGCGATTAGTAATGAGATTTGGTTAGTAGATAACAATAAGTTTTTTTTATACTTTTAGCAATTCAATATCGCTACCATTAGAAAAAACTATATATTCTAGGTATTGAGCATATAAATTCAAAATTCAAAATTCAAAATTGTACTCCTCCGGAGTAGACTTACGCCTGCGTAGCAAAGCAAGCTACGCGCTAGCATCGTGCAGTGAATAACTTCTGCCCCTCTGCTCCCCCTGCTTCCCCCGTCACCTGTCACCTGTCACCTATTCCCTACACTTAGGTATAATGCAAAAGCAGCTTTGGGAACAGCAATAGTGCGAGTAGGCTTAGTCGGTACTGGATATGCAGCAAAACTACGGGCAGAGGCTCTACTGCAAGATGAACGTTCAGATTTAGTTGCAGTTGCTGGGAATACATTAGAAAAAACTCAAACCTTTGCCAAAGATTACCAGACTGAAGCGATAACTTCTTGGCAAGATTTGGTAGAACGAGATGATATAGATTTAGTGGTGATCTCCACAATCAATCGTGATCATGGTGCGATCGCCCGTGCGGCACTATTGGCAAATAAACACGTAGTGGTAGAATATCCCCTAGCTGTAGATTTGGCAGTAGCTGAGGAATTGGTGGCTTTAGCCCAAGCTCAAAAAAGATTACTCCACGTCGAACATATCGAACTTTTAGGCGGACTGCATCAAGCTTTAAAACAAAACCTAGAGAAAGTTGGTCATTTATTTTACGTGCGCTACAGCACAATCAATCCCCAAAACCCTGCACCCCACAAATGGACATATCATCACGAAATGTTCGGGTTTCCGTTAATTGGCGCACTGTCTCGCTTACATCGTCTAACGGATTTGTTTGGTGCAGTCTTCTCTGTTAACTGTCATCAACGATATTGGGAAACAGCAGCAGACTCAGACTATTACCAAACTTGCTTCTGTATGACGCAAATGTCCTTTGAAAATGGCTTGCTAGCTCAAGTGAATTATGGCAAAGGTGAAAGTTTGTGGCAGCATGAACGAAAGTTTGAAGTGCATGGTGAAAGTGGTGGTTTAATTTTTGATGGGCAAACAGGATTTTTCATTCAAGCCGGGGAAACTACACCCATAGAGGTGGGAACTCGTCGGGGTTTATTTGCCAAAGATACAACAATGGTGTTAGATCATTTATTTCATGGCACACCTTTGTACGTCACCCTAGAGCAAAGCTTGTATACTCTAAAAGTTGCCGATGCAGCCAAAAGAGCCGCAGAGACTGGTTTAACTATATTTGTTACAGATAAATAAATTAGATCCAAAATGAAAACTGAGACAATTGTTATTCTATCCCAACGCGAAATCGAAAAAATGCGGCAGGCGGGACGCTTGGCGGCTAAACTTTTGCAACATCTAGAACCATTCGTAAAACCAGGAGTCACCACCCTCGAACTTAACGACGAAGCCGAACGGTGGACACAGGCGCACGGAGCAAAAAGCGCACCATTAGGTTATAAAGGTTTTCCGAAGTCAATTTGTACCAGCGTCAATGAAGTCATTTGTCATGGTATTCCCAACGCTAAACAGGTTCTCAAAGAAGGTGACATCATTAACATTGATGTGACACCAATTGTTGATGGCTACCACGGTGACACATCGAAAACTTTTATTGTTGGTACTGCTGCGCCAAAAGTACAACATCTGGTAGAAGTGACCCAAAAATGCCTCTACTTAGGCATTGCGGAAGTCAAGCCAGGGGCGCGGATTGGTGATATTGGCGCGGCTATTCAAGAGTATGCGGAGGGAGAAGGTTTTTCTGTGGTGCGTGATTTTGTGGGACATGGTATCAGTCATATTTTCCACACTGCACCAGATGTTCCTCACTACGGTATACGGGACAAAGGCAAGCGTTTGCGTCCGGGGATGGTATTTACAATTGAGCCAATGATTAACGAAGGCACTTACGAAGTCGAGATGCTCAATGATGGTTGGACAGCTGTAACACGCGATCGCAAATTATCCGCCCAATTTGAACATACCATAGTAGTAACAGAGGATGGCGTAGAAATCCTCACTCGCCCTGACGGTGATTAAATGAGTAATGAGTAATGAGTAATGAGTAATGAGTAAATACCCATTACTTCACTCAATAAATATTACCAACTTATCTTCCTAACTGATTAGGAATACCTTCACAACCGCCAGGAATCGTCTTTCTGGTTTTTTCGCCACCCCAAGCACAGCAGTAATAACGAACGGACTCAGGCATTCTTTGAACATCGCTAAAATCAGCATTTTCAACCACCGCACCAGTGTATTCTCCTGTTTCATAGTCTGGTGGTTCAGTGCGACTACGGGGTGATGCTTGTGCCAATGCACCGTAAAATAGGCGCACCCCATTCAAGTCAGCCCCTCTGAGATTGGCATCATATAAGATAGTACGAGAAAAGTTGGCTTTAACTAAATCACAACCACTGAGACTAGCACGGACAAGATTGGCTTCACTGAGGTCAGTCCAGCGCAAATCTGTACCTGCAAGGTCGGCGGCGGCTAGCATCACACCTAAATCAATGACGCGTACACCCTCTAAGCGGTCTTCTGCGTAGCCGCCAACGCCGTTGAGAATGGCTCTACCTAGACGGCGATCGCGTTTTAGGGGTGTGAGTAACTTAGAACGGGACAAAAAACGCAGAATTTTAGCTTTACCACTACCATCAACACTACTAAAAATTGCCGCCGTCCGACCTTCGGCGATCGCTCTTTCTTGCGGCCAATCTTCTAATAATCCTTCTTCATCTAACACCAAGTCAGAAACCCCTTGGAAGTAGGAATCAATGGTTTGTTGTTGGGTAATAATATTTTGCTGAACCGTCAACAGGTTTTGCTGAATTGTCAAGTCTTTGGAAATTACATATTGTCGCCACGCCACATAAACAGCAACGATCGCAATCAAAATTTGACCCAAAGCCCCAAACCACTCCGCCAGAGTTCCCGACGCATCCCAATTGATTCGCCGTCCCCACAGCAGTAAGCGATCGCCCAATCCGGAAAACTTTAAACCACCAATGAATGCTACTATTAGCCCTACCGAGCCAATAAATATGGTTTTATCTTGACCAGAAAACCACGAATTGACTACATATTGCAACCAAGGAAAGAGTATCACCAAAGATAACAGCAACGTCCCCAACGTCCCCACCATACCGATAATCCAGTTATTGAGGACAAAGCCGAGGAGAGTCATAGCGATCGCCGCTACAGTTATTAACAATGCTCTCGGCTTAACTTTTAATTGAGGTTTTGGGGTGGTTGAGAAACTAGAACGGGCTTGTTGCAAGGCGGCTGTATTTTGCGGAGATTGCAAAGACGAAATCGCTGCTAAAGCTTGTTGTGCAGCTAGTGTTCCTGGCGTGAGTTGATTTTCACCTGCTCTAGCACCATCAAAGTCATCTGGTTGCGATTCATGTTCAGGTATAGATTTTGGGGTTGGTGGTTTGGGGGAATTAGATTCAGTCGTCATGTTTTCTATTTTGCCCCAGTAGTCTCAATTACCCAACGGATTGACCATAAAAAATTCACCATATATACAACATAGGGGTTATGGGGCATGGGAAATTAACATTACTACTGCGATCAGCTACGCTGGGCGGTTACGCCATCGCTAGCAAAATTTGATTTCCTCAACAAAATATGTTAATCTTGTTAAACATTTTTAACAAATTTTTCAAAGCAACGTAAAGTGTCAAAACATATACAAAACTATCTAAAATCATTCGTGATAGTTAATACGATTAGAAAAGATGGGTAGTTTTAACATTGTTTTATGAGTTCTGTGGTTACAGTATGGTCTTTTGGCGCAGCTTAGTTGCCTGTGGTTTTATTACTTTCTTCACATTTGGGTGTAGTGATGGGATAAACTCATCAACAACTAATACCAAGGAAGTAGTCAAAAAGATTAATGTTTCCCGGCTATTTACAGAAGCAAAGGATAGCCAAAAGGCAGAACAATTATTTGTTGAAGGCAATATTTTATTAGATGCACAACGCTATCAAGATGCTATAGCGATGTATGAGCAAGCGATCGCCATTAAAGCAGAAAATGGAGATATTTGGATTAATCGGGGTAACGCCCTAGCATCGTTGCAAAAGTATAAAGATGCACTCTCATCCTACGACAAAGCGATCGCTCTCCAGCCAGAGAAAGATGAGGCTTGGTATAACCGAGGTAACGTGTTGATGACCTTGCAAAATTATCAAGGTGCAGTAGCAGCATATGACAAAGCGATCGCCCTCGCACCAAAAAAAGCCGCCGCCTGGATTAATCGCGGGATTTCCCTAACAAAGCTGCAACGCTATCAAGAAGCTTTAAAGTCTTATGAGCGAGCGATCGCCATCAAACCAGATAAACCAGAAGTTTATTACAATCAAGCTTGTACCTATGCTTTACAAAGCAATGTAGAATTAGCCACTGCAAATTTGCAAAAAGCCATACAACTTGATGCTGATAAGTACCAACAGTTAGCAAAAATTGACCCAGATTTTGATAAAGTGCGTAGTGATAAGCAATTTCAGGAATTGATGCAGTAGGTAAGAGGAGCAGGGGGCAGAGGAGACAAGGTAGAATTACTTTTAACTCAGCACCGGCTAAACGCCGCGCTACCGCTAACATCACTCATCACTCATCACTTTCCAATGAAAAAACTTTTAATCACGGGAGCAAGTGGTTTTTTGGGATGGCATCTTTGCCAAATAGCTAAACAAAATTGGCAAATTTATGGAACTTATTATTACCATAATATAGAAATTTCTGGGATTAACTTAATTAAATTAAACTTAACAGATTTTGCTGAATTGAAGCAGGCATTTAGGGAAATTCAACCGGATGCAGTCATTCATACAGCAGCGCGATCGCAACCAAACTTTTGTCAAATCCATCCCCAAGAATCACACTTAATTAATGTGACAGCATCTAGTAATATTGCGGGACTTTGTGCAGATTATGCTATTCCCTGTGTCTTCACATCAACTGACTTAGTTTTTGATGGGTTAAATGCGCCTTATAAAGAAACAGATGCGGTGTGTCCTGTTAATATTTATGGTGAACAAAAAGTATTAGCAGAAATACAAATGTTAGAACGCTATCCCATGACAGCAGTGTGTCGGATGCCATTAATGTTTGGTAATGCTACCCCCACAGCTAAAAGTTTTATTCAGCCATTTATCGAAATTTTAAAACAGAGAAAAGAACTAAATTTATTCATCGATGAATTTCGCACACCAACCAGTGCTGGAACTGCGGTACAGGGGTTATTATTAGCATTAAAAAAAGTTCATGGTATTATTCATTTAGGTGGCAAAGAAAGGATTTCCCGCTATAATTTTGGGCGGATTTTGGTCGATGTTTTCCAACTTCCGGCAATTGGACTTAAAGGTTGTCGTCAAAAAGATGTGCAAATGGCAGCACCAAGACCCGCAGATGTATCTTTAGATAGTTCTAAAGCTTTTATTTTGGGGTATCAGCCTCGGTCTATCAAAGAAGAGTTAGAGGAATTAGCTTTGCTGATATCTTGATTTCGGATAAAATTAACTATCACGTAATACCATTGCAAATACTATTATGATACCAGGGGAAATTATCACACCTGCTGGAGAAATTGAACTTAATGCTGGTCGTCAAATTGTGAAATTGTGCGTAGGGAATACAGGCGATCGCCCGATTCAAGTTGGTTCACATTTTCATTTTTATGAGGTGAATAATGCGCTGAATTTTGATAGAGAACAAGCGTTGGGAATGCGGTTAGATATTCCAGCCGGAACAGCAGTGCGGTTTGAACCGGGGGATGAGAAGGAGGTGAGTTTAGTTCCTTTAGTTGGGAGTCGTCAAGTTTATGGGTTTAATGGGAGGGTGAATGGACAAGTTGATTTTTAACACTCCAATAGATATGTGAGTCGTGCGATAAAGATAACTAATAATTTGTGTGCTTATTGATATGCAAGAGCAACTAAGGGTGTGGGAAGTATCCAAAGATGATCAACTCATTGAAATTAGTAAAGCTAAATTAAATTTAGAGGAACGCATCCAAAGATGGGTAGAACAAGATATTTCAATTATTTCACCAGACCTTTTAGTAATTGGTAGAGAGGTATTTACAGATTATAACGGAGCAATTGACTTGCTTTGTTTAGATACTTGTGGAGACGTTATAATTATTGAACTCAAACGAGATAAAACGCCTAGAGAAGTAACTGCTCAGGCTTTAGATTATGCCTCATGGGTCAAAAATCTAACTGGGGAGCAAGTAATTAGTATTGCTACTAATTATTTCAATGCTTTAGGTAAGCCAGAAACTATAGAACAAGCTTTCCAATTAAAATTTGATAGAAGTTTTCCAGAAATTATAAATAATGCACACAAAATTTTAATAGTTGCTTCAGAAATAGATCCAAGTACAGAAAGAATTATTAATTATTTATCAGCAACTTATCAAGTCCCGATAAATGTAATTAGATTTAATTACTTCAATGATAATCATGGGTGTGAGCTATTAGCTAGACAATTTTTAGTTGATCCTGACAAACTCAAAAAAAATATTATAGTTCAATCATCACGGAAAGCCAATAAGACCTATGAAGAGTTGGCACAAATAGCAGAAAACAAGGGTGTTGGTAATATTTATAAATTAATTTATCAAGGCTTAATTGATTACCAATTTTGGACAAAAACTACAACAACTTGTATTACTTTCACAGATAAGAAGCGAAGAGTAATATGTAATTTAATACCTGATGAAAGCAATCAAGAATTAGGGCTAAAATTTAAAATTTATCTCAATAGGTTATCAGAATATCTAAATAAACCAGAAGAAACAATAGCCAAATTTTTACCAAATATTGAGCCTATTTCGCAGGAAGAATGGTCTGGCTTAATTGTGCAAGGATTTTTTCATAATGAGGAATCAGCCAACCACTTTCTCAAAAAGTTAAATGAAGGTAGGAGTAATACAATATGAGTTATAGAATGTCTCGCCGCGCCTACGCAGAAACCTACGGCCCCACAGTAGGCGATCGCATCCGTCTAGCTGATACAGAATTATTTATACAAGTAGAACAAGACTTCACCACCTACGGCGACGAAGTAAAATTTGGCGGCGGTAAAGTCATCCGCGATGGGATGGGACAATCCCCTATTTCCAATGCAGATGGTGCAGTAGATTTAGTTATTACCAATGCTTTGATTCTCGATTGGTGGGGAGTAGTCAAAGCAGACATCGGCATTAAAGACGGCAAAATATTTAAAATTGGGAAAGCTGGTAATCCATATATTCAAGACAATATCGATATTATTATCGGCCCGGGTACAGAAGCCTTAGCCGGGGAAGGAATGATTCTCACGGCTGGCGGTATCGATAGCCATATTCATTTTATCTGTCCGCAGCAGATTGAAGTTGCGATCGCCTCCGGTATCACTACCATGATTGGCGGTGGTACAGGCCCCGCTACAGGAACTAACGCCACCACCTGCACCCCCGGCCCCTGGAACATTTACCGGATGCTACAAGCGGCTGATGCTTTTCCCATGAACTTAGGCTTTTTAGGTAAGGGAAATACCAGCCAACCCCAAGGCTTAGTCGAACAAGTTTTAGCTGGTGCAATGGGGTTAAAGCTACATGAAGACTGGGGAACTACCCCCGCTACCATTGATACCTGTCTCAGTGTCGCCGATGAATATGATGTGCAAGTGGCGATTCACACCGACACCCTCAACGAAGCCGGATTTGTCGAAGATACCATCGCCGCCTTTAAACATCGCGTCATTCACACTTACCACACAGAAGGCGCAGGCGGTGGACACGCACCAGATATCATCAAAGTCTGCGGTGAACCTAACGTCCTCCCATCTTCCACCAACCCCACCCGTCCCTATACCCTCAACACCTTAGATGAACACCTAGATATGTTGATGGTATGTCATCACCTCGACCCCAGTATCCCTGAAGATGTTGCCTTTGCCGAGTCCCGCATCCGCCGGGAAACCATCGCCGCCGAAGATATTCTCCATGATTTAGGCGCGTTTAGCATGATTGCATCCGATTCTCAAGCAATGGGAAGGGTAGGTGAAGTAATAATTCGCACCTGGCAAACAGCCCACAAAATGAAGGTGCAACGGGGAAGCCTTTCTGGGGATGGGGAAGCAGATAATCTGCGGGCTAAAAGATATGTTGCGAAATATACTATTAATCCTGCAATTACACATGGTATTGCTGAATATGTCGGTTCGGTAGAAGCAGGTAAACTTGCAGATTTATGTTTGTGGCGACCAGCATTCTTTGGGGTGAAACCAGAGATAGTCATTAAAGGCGGAATGATTACATGGTCACAGATGGGAGACGCTAACGCCAGTATTCCCACACCCCAACCTGTGCATATGCGACCGATGTTTGGCAGTTTTGCAGGCGCGAAACACGCCACATCTTTAACCTTTGTTTCTCAAGCGGCTTTAGCTAGAGAAATTCCTAGCCAGTTGGGTTTAAAGAAATCAGCCGTAGCGGTTTCTGGGACACGTCAATTAACTAAACAAGATATGAAATTAAATGATGCTTTACCCCGGATAGAAGTAGATCCAGAAACCTATGAAGTCAAAGCCGATGGCGAATTGTTAACCTGTGAACCCGCCACAGTTTTACCAATGGCGCAAAGATACTTTTTGTTTTAGTCCATGACCTTTTTTGAATTTTGAATTTTGAATTGGAGCGCAGCGACTGACTGGGTGATGGTTTTGCCAAGGGAATTGGCATTAGATTTTAAAATGGAAGTCAGAAGTTACGAGGAGGTACAGAGAATGCGGTACGTAACCAGTATTGAACGGCTAGCAAAAGAAGAAGGGATAGAAGAAGGGATTGTTCAAAATGCCAGAGAAAACGTGATTGAAGTTTTAGAGACACGATTTGGAGAAGTGCCAAACTCTATTGTGGAAGCCATTAATGAAATTAATGAGCCATCCTTGCTGAAGACACTGCTGAAAAGTGCGATCGCAATTCCATCAACTACAGAATTTCAGCAAGTATTAGATCATCTTACTGCTGGAGGATGAAATTATCACATTTTCATACTTAAATCTAACCACTTTGATTGAGTAATCGGCGCACTGCTGGAAATATAGTCAACACCTGTCTCAGCAACAGCGCGAATAGTTTCTAAAGTCACATTCCCAGAGGCTTCTATTTTTACCCGTTTATCCTGTTGACGAATTAACACCACTGCTTCCCGCATCATATCTAAGGGCATATTATCTAACATAATAATGTCGGCTTGATGCTCCAAAGCGTCTTTCACCTGTGCTAAATTTTCTGTTTCTACTTCTATTGTCAAAGGATAGGGAATTTTGGCACGAATCCGGGTTATCGCTGCTGCAATTCCCCCAGCCGCCGCAATATGGTTATCTTTAATCATCACTGCATCGTCTAACCCCATGCGGTGATTAATTGCACCACCCACAGCAGTTGCGTACTTTTCTAACAGTCTCAATCCGGGTGTGGTTTTGCGCGTATCTACCAACTGTGCAGGTAAATCGGCAATTTGTTTTACATATTGATTCGTTAAGGTAGCAATTCCACTCAAGCGCATCCCTAAGTTCAACGCCACCCGTTCCCCCATCAGCAACGCATCCAATGAACCGTGAATTTCCGCTACTAGTTGTCCTGGTTCACAGAATGCACCTTCATCAGCAGCCACTACAAAATTAACTTTCTCATTCAATAGCTGAAATACCCTAGCTGCTACAGGTAAACCAGCAATTATTCCTGGTGCTTTTGCTATCCATTTAGCCTTACCTGGAGTGACATCTGCGGCTAATAGACTATTTGTAGTGCGATCGCCTCTACCAATATCTTCTAATAACCAGCTTTGTAATAGCTGGTCTAACACAATAAATGGGGGTAGCATAGCAGTTAAATGGTTCATGTAGGGGACTGGGGACGGGTAAAATGGGGTCTAACTTGGTAGTCAAGTTTACCTTACAAGAAATTATTATTATCTTTACAAAAAAATCTTGTTACCAAAACTGTTACGAGCGTGTCATCACTAGTCAGTTACTCTATCATGATATTTAGTTAAGCTCCTCACACCACACTAAAAACCGTAAAACTATATGACATTATAGTTTTGCGGTTTTTTATCACAAATCTAGAACCCCACTTTTTCAAAGAAAGTGGGGTTCTGTATAGCTCAATACGGTTCATTTAAGCAAAAAAATGAGATAAAAATCAGAGCATTCGTTTAACTCTATCTGTTTCCTCAATTCCTAAACTGAATTGCTTACGAAAACGATACCCCATCCATAACAAACCGCCAGTAATTAACAACCCAGCCGTATTACCTGGTTCTGGCACTTGTTCAATTTTAATCCGCGCTACTTGGTAGCCTGAAGTTGTAAAGTCTGCGTTAGGAAAGGCGGATAAGATATTTCCACCAGGAATAAAGCCAGGATGTAGACGAACTACGCCATTTTCTGTCACCCCAGTGTTAGGTGTTGTTTGTCCGAGAAGTGCAGTATTACCAGGAATTTCATCGTTGACTTCCGTCCCTGCATCCCAAATATTGTTACCAGAAACTATAAAATCAGCACCGATAAATTTGCCTGCATCGTCAAAAATTTTGAAAGTTAGTGGATTACCATTGGCAATAAAGGCATCATTGCTAGGAACAATCATGGCAGCATAACTAAAGTAGTGACTGCTAGCCAGACTACTATCAACCTCAAATATTCTCGAAGCGATCGCACCTGGAGGAATAACAGGCGGTGAGGTAGGACTGATACCTGGCCCGAAGATTGTCCCCTCAACTAGTCCAGTACCACTAGCTAAAAATTGATTGGCTATTGGTGCTGTACTCCCATCCTCGGCTAACCGTTCGAGACTGCTAGAAGCAACCTCACCAGAATTAAAAATATCGAAGTTACCGTCATGAAAGCCTACCCATAATGGCGTGACGACAACGCCCTGTTGTGGTGCTAAATTCTCAACAGTGACTTTTAATGTGCCGGCTGTTGCTGCTGATGTCATAGTTAAAGCTGAGAATACACCAAAGGCCATAGTGACAATGCTTTGATGGTTCAAAAAAGCAGCAAGATGCTGATTATTCATGATTTCCTTGTAATAATCTTGTGTTAGTGCAGAGTTAATCCAAAAATTGCCAAAATTCTCTTCAATAAAAGGAAAATTTGGTTGCCAAGTTACGGCTTCATTTACTCATGGCAAGATGAGTTCTAGCTGAGAAACTTCTGAGAATTGGCTAGGTAAGCTTGATTTCACCAACATCAACGTCAATAATACAAGTGCGATCCGCTACCCCCCGCCTTTTGCTGACGGCGATCGCCTTTTACCTTCCTAGTTGCGCTAAATTGACGAATAATGAGTGTGCATCTAGCTTCAACTGGGAGGAAAAATCGTGAAAGCAGTTTTAATGACAGCACCAGGTAGTCCAGAGGTTTTGCAATTACAGGAAGTGCCAAAACCTACTGCATTAGGTAGTACAGAATTATTAGTCCGCTTGGTAGCTGCTGGAATTAACCCCATTGACACTAAACTACGACAACGAGGCACTTTTTACCCCGATCAAATGCCTGCCATTTTAGGATGTGATGGTGCAGGTGTAGTGGAAGCAGTAGGCGACGGAGTACAAAGGTTTCGTCCAGGTGATGCAGTCTATTTCTGCAACGGTGGCTTAGGCGGACATCAAGGTAATTATGCTGAGTACACTATTATAGATGAACGCTTTGCAGCCCATAAACCAGAGTCCTTAACCTTTGCTGAAGCCGCCGCCGCGCCTCTAGTTTTAATCACCGCTTGGGAAGCTTTATATGAACGGGGAAGATTAGAACCTGGAGATAAAGTTTTAATTCATGCAGGTGCTGGTGGAGTTGGCCATGTAGCGATTCAACTGGCAAAACTCAAAGGCGCGACTGTCTCCACTACTGTTAGTTCTGAAGAAAAGGCGCGTTTTGTCAGAGAACTTGGTGCTGATCATGTAATTTTCTATAAACAAACAGATTTTGCCCAAGCTGTCTTAGATTGGAGTAACGGCGAAGGTGTAGATTTAGCTTTTGATACCGTCGGCGGTGAAACTTTTCCTCAAACCTTCCCGGCGGTACGAATATATGGCGATATCGTCACCATTCTCGAACCCAAAGCCAATACTGTTTGGAGAAGTGCCAGAAATCGCAACCTCCGCGTTAGTTTTGAGTTAATGCTGACACCAATGTTACTTGGCTTAGTAGAAGCACAACAGCACCACGCGGAAATTTTGGCAGAGTGCGCCGACTGGATTGATCAAGGTAAATTAAAAATTCATGTCAGCCACAAGTTTCCTTTAGAAGCAGCTGCTCAAGCTCATCATTTACTTGAAGAGGGTGGAATTGTGGGTAAAATTGTTCTGCTGATCAGCAATGATTGAAGAAGGGAGTGGCAAATGGGAAAGGGAGACAAGGCCGCTGGGAAAGAACCAATGACTAATGACTAATGACTCATACCCAATGTCCCATTCCCTATGGTGGAGACAAGCTACTTTACTAATTATTTTATGTGCGTTGTTAGTATTATTAATTCCCCTACCCGCGTGGGCAGCATCAACACAACTAGAACGCACACCATTAACTTTAGAATTGTTGCAAGAACGACTACATAATCCTACTCTCCGAGAAGGTAATTTAACTGTAGACTTGCGACAGATGGTAATTGATTTGCGTCCTGAAAATGCTAGTTTTCGTGACGCTTTTTATCAATTGCTGCGAAAAGAACTGCAAAAAACAGGAGCAAAACCTTTAGGCTTAGACTTGAGCTATTCTCTAGTTCAAGGTGATTTTATTGGCAGTGATTTGGGTTTAAGAACGCCTTTATACGCCCAAGCCATTGCTCCCATTTTTACTGCCACTGAGCAAGCACAATTAGAACAGTTACGTTTAGTTTGCTTGCAATCTTTAACGGTGACTTTGATCAACTCTAAAGATTGTCGTTCACTTTTAGATACTCAATCAACAGCGTCTAGCGAAGTGACAGTTTTTCGTGGTGCTTTGACATTCACTCAAACTCGTTTCAATGGAGAAGTGAGATTTCCTAATACATTTTTTCTCCAATCTGTAGATGCTCAAAATGCTGTTTTTCTGCAAATTGCTAACTGGAGTGAAACTAGATTTAGTCGCCTTGTAAGTTTTTATAATTCCAGTTTCCGCAAAACGAGTGATTTTCGCAGTAGTATTTTTTTTGATAAAACTAATTTTAAACAAACCCAGTTTCTCGAAAATGCTGATTTTCAAGGGAGCTTTTTTGATAAAAATGCCAATTTCAATCAAGCTATTTTTAAACAATTAGCTAAATTTAATAATATTCAATGGCAAGAGAATGCTGATTTTTCTGATGCGAAATTTATAAATCAAGCCCAGTTTACTAAATCAAGTTTTAATCAGTTTCTATTTTTAAAAGAGGCAACTTTTGAGCAAGCTGTCATATTTCGAGAGGTGCTGTTTAATCAACCTGTAGATTTGCAGAATGCTAGTATTCTCAACCAAGCTGATTTTAGTGATGCCCTATTTACCAAGGAAGCATTTTTAAATGTCCCTGGGATTACGTTTAATTCTAATCAAGCAAAAATATTAGGTAATCCTGGGCAGATTGGGAAAATGTTTAGTGTCCCCACTTTACAAGGAAATCAAAATGTTTTGCGAAATTTGGGACAGAATTTCCGTCAACAACAGCAAGTAACTGATGCTAACCAAATAGAGTATACCAAACAACAATTAAGACTACAAGAATTAAGCCATGAGTTATTAGGGATTAATATTAATAATGCACCTGTGGCAAGTTTGATCAGACTGGGTTTTTCTCACATTCAAGCAGAAGCGATCGCCCAACGCCGAATCATTAAACAATTTCGCAACACCAACGAACTATTAACCTTAGTAGATATCGATTTAGCCACCTACAACCAACTCAGCGATCGCCTGATAGTTTCCGAACCCCTGGCTATTGGTAGTTGGTTGCTAGAAGCTTGGGCTTGGTTAGCATTGAGTGTATTGTTACTCTTAAGCGGTTATGGGACAAACTTCTGGCTAGTCTTTGGTGTGGGGGGAGTGGCGATCGCTTATTTTGGCGTACTATTTTGGCTAGTAGATCGCTTTCGTCGTCTGCATCCCGTCCCCATCATTCCCACCTACTACGAAACTGTTGCCATCTTTATTAGTTTTAGCGGGTTAACATTCTTGAGCTTATTAGCCATTTTCCGCAATGCTGCCCAACCTTGGCTCACTCTGGGATGCCTGAGTATAATTATTATCCCCATACCCTTAATTTTACTGATCCGCCTCTATCAACAAGGACGCTATCACGACTTAATGAATGTTTCGTACTTAAGCGAAGACGGAACATTTCGACAGTTGCGATTATTAATTGGACGTTTACCCGTGATTCCCAGAAATCAAGTATTTCGGGAACGATATATGCCCCTATTATGCGATCGCCGTTGGAATTGGCTGAACTACTATGACTTTAGCCTCAACAATCTAGTCAAGTTAGGGTTTAACGACATTCGCCTTAGAGATGAACAACTACCGGGAATAATTTCTACCCTAGCTTGGTATCAATGGAGTTTAGGGGTACTCTATATCACCCTAGTTTTATGGACACTCTCCCGCACTATTCCCGGCTTGAACTTATTGATTTATCTCAAATAATCTCCAGATTCTAGGACTGATGCACTGGCAATAACGGTAAGGGTTTAGGGATGAATTACTGTGCTAATTGCATAAATTCCTCAAGTGCCTCTGATAAATTAACGAAGTTTCAAATCAGGCAAACCCTCACACTAATTCTCTCAAAAATATGACGAATTAGTATAAATGCTACCGCCAAATGATATTTTTTAAACTCAGGTAGTAAAAATGAAATCCCAACTCATGTTTAAATCTCTGAATCGGGGAACTACTGCTCTCATAATCATTTCTGCTGTAGCAACTGGTGCTATTACCACTTACTCTGTCCTCAGTTTGCAGTCAGCAAGTTCTAGATCAACATCAACTACTGTCAATACAAAGATTAATGATATTGGTGCTATTGCTGCTACGGGGTATTTAGAACCTCAAGATAAAGTAATTACAATATCTGCACCTGCTTTCCAAGAAGGGGCAAGAGTTACGGAACTTTTGGTGAAACGAGGGGATAAAGTTAAGTCTGGCCAAGTCATTGCGATTTTAGATAGTCGCGATCGCCTGCAAGCATCTCTCAGACAAGCACAAGTGCAGGTGAAAGTTGCCCAGGCTCGTCTACAGCAAGTCAAAGCTGGTGCGAAAAGGGGTGAGATAACGGCTCAAGATGCCAGATTTGAAGGCACACAGGCCGAGTTAAAAGGACAAATTGCTACCCAAAGGGCAACTATTGCCAGCTTAAAGGCTAAGTTACAAGGGGAAAAAATTGCTCAAGAAGCAACGATTGAGCGCATTAAAGCTGAGTTGCGAAATTCCCAAACTGATTGTGAACGCTATCAGAGTTTATATCAAGATGGGGCGGTAGCAGCTCAACAGCGTGATAGTTTTTGTCTCCAGCAGGATACTACTCAAGAACGCCTGAAGGAAGCACAAGCCAATCTCAGCCGCATTGTGAGTTCCTATCAAGAAGATATTGAAGAAGCAACAGCTAACCTCCGTCGCACAGTAGCCACGAATCAAAAGCAGATTAAAGAAGCAGAAGCAACTCTGGACTCTATTGCAGAAGTTCGTCCTGTGGATGTGCAACTAGCACAAATGGAAGTCGCAGCTACACAAGCTACTGTGCAACGAGCTAGAGCAGATTTAGAGTTAGCTTATGTGCGATCGCCTAGAGATGGTCAAATTCTCCAAATTCATAGCTGGCCTGGTGAATTAATTGGCAATCAGGGAATTGTTGACTTAGGAAACACTGACCAAATGTATATCACAGCAGAAGTCTATGAAACCGACATCACTAAGGTCAATATAGGTCAAATAGCCACAATTAAGGGTGATAGAGTCATCGGTGAGCTACAAGGAACAGTAGATGAAATCGGGTTGCAAATTGGCAAAAAAGATGCACTCGGTACTGACCCAGTTGCCGATGCAGATGCCAGAGTAGTTGAAGTGAAAATTCGTCTTGACGCAGAAGCTAGTCAGCGAGTTGCCGGATTAACTAATTTGCAGGTAAAAGTGGTAATAAACACATCCAATTCTCCAGAAAGCACTAGCAATTAGCAGGAAAATATGTTTAGCAAACTACCTACAGCCTGGTTACAACTTAGATACCAAAAAACTCGATTAATTGTGGCACTTTCAGGAGTTATATTTGCAGTTATTATTGTATTTATGCAACTGGGTATTCGTGATGCTTTATTTGATAGTGCTGTACGTTTACATGAAGGGTTACAAGGTGATTGCTTTTTAATCAGTCCCCGCTCCACATCTTTAGTGGCGATGGAAAGCTTCCCCGAAAGGCGATTAACTCAAGCTTTAGCATTTGATGAGGTTGATTTTGTTAATCCTATTTATTTAGGATTTGTTCAGTGGAAAAATACTGCAACTAGAGATTCTTGGCGGAATATTTTTGTAATTGGTTTTGAACTGCAAGAGCAAATATTTGATTTTCCGGGAGTTGCAGAAAATTTAAACATTCTCAAACTACCTGATATGGTTTTATTTGACCGTAGTTCTCGCTCTGAGTTTGGCCCTATTGTTGCAGAATTTGAACAGCAGCGCGATATTACAGCAGAAGTTAGCGATCGCGGCCCCAATCGTAAAATTCAGGTAGGTGGATTATTTGAGCTAGGAGCATCTTTTGGTTCTGATGGTAACTTAGTTACTAGCCATCTGAATTTTCTGAGGATTTTTAGTAATAGGCAACAAGGCTTCATTAATATTGGCCTGATTAAATTAAAACCCGGCAATAATGCTGACGCCTTTGTCAAGAAATTGAAAGATTTTTTACCAAAAGATGTGAAAGTTTTCTCGAAAGCTGAGTTAATTGCTTTTGAAAAAAACTATTGGCAAAGTAGTACAGCAATTGGTTTTATATTTAATTTAGGTGTAGGACTGGGAATTATTGTAGGTATAGTAGTTGTTTATCAAATTCTTTATAGCAATGTTTCTGAACATCTAGCACAATATGCCACCCTGAAAGCAATGGGATATCGGCATAATTATCTGTTGTCTATGGTGCTTCAACAAGCTTTATTTATTGCAATTTTAGGTTATATGCCAGGTTTTATCCTCTCTATAATCCAGTATGAATTTGCTAAAAAAGCGACCTTGCTGCCGATTGAAATGAGTTTTTCAAGAGCAATATTTGTGATGTTAGCAACCGTCATTATGTGTTTTATTTCTGGTGCTACGGCGGTAGGAAAGCTAAAATCTGCTGATCCGGCTGATATTTTTTAAGGACTATATATTTATGCAACCTGTAATAGATATTAGTAATCTCAACCATTATTATGGCAATAGTTCCTTAAAAAAGCAGGTATTATTTGACATTAATCTAGCAATAGATTCGGGCGAAATTGTCATTATGACTGGCCCCTCTGGCTCAGGCAAAACCACTTTACTATCATTAATTGGTGCTTTGCGTTCAGTCCAAGAGGGAAGTTTAAAAATTTTAGGTCAAGAAATGAATGGCGCGAATGAAGAGAAAATGGTGCAAACTCGTCGCCATATTGGTTATATCTTCCAAGCTCATAATTTATTGCCATTTATGACTGCTAGACAGAATGTGCAAATGTCCATTGAGCTACATGAAAATATTAGCTCTCAGGAAGCACGTACCAAATCTGAAGCCATGCTGCGGGCGGTAGGTCTAGGTGAGCGTGTTGATTACTATCCTGATAGCCTTTCTGGAGGACAAAAACAACGGGTAGCGATCGCTCGTGCTTTAGTCAGCCACCCCAAGTTAGTTTTAGCAGACGAGCCAACAGCTGCATTAGATAAAAAAACTGGTCGAGATGTTGTAGACCTGATGCAGCATTTAGCAAAAGAACAAGGATGCACTATTTTGTTGGTGACTCACGATAATCGGATTTTAGATATTGCCAATCGCATTATTCATATGGAAGATGGTCAACTAAGCCGCAAAAATGACCAACAGAGTGCAAGCCTAGAAATCAAATAAATTTTCTCATAGACATCTGGTGAAAAAGTAGAGACTTAGCAACGCTACGTCTCTCAAGGGTTATGGCTAACGCATATTTCATTTTTGGAGATGTCTAGTAGTTCATCAAGTTTGAATTGATGGATAAGCTTTTTTTGTAGTATTCGCGTAGCGTCTCGTAGAGAGGACTTTAGTCCTTAGAAAAATCAGGACTAAAGTCCTTACTACAAACCATCAAAACTAACTTGACACAGCACTAGTCTGTCAGTATGGCGCGATCGCATCGCTGAACGTCCCGCAGTTGCTCAAGGTATCACTATCCATCAAAGACGTAGCATAGCTCTACTTTCCTAGAGGGAAACCGCGAAAAAAATTATACACCCAGTCCACACTATTACAGATAGGGGGCTGGGCTTTATATTGTGATGTACTAACTATTTCAGTTAATACGAAGATTATTCTTCGGTTGACGTTAGGAAACATAGACCAAGCTATTGTATAAGTCCCTAACAAAACTCATATCAAAGGGTTTATAAATCTCAGACACAAAGTCTATGTAAACTAACTGCATAAATCACCAAGTAATATCTGATAAATCTATAACGGCACAAATTCCGCCCATAAACACACGTTCAGATATCATCATCAATATCACTTATTAACTTTGCTAATCGCAAATATGACAAATGGATAGGATATCTAGTTATCATTGCCGTTGATTATCAAAAATGCCAAGATTGTTATTAATTTTAATAGCTAGTAAAACTCAGGTAATTTAATTATATGGTGATACGCTCTAGAAGACCACTCGCGCAAAGTCCAAAAACGAAGCAACTTTTTTGGCGAATCCTCCAGCAAATCTTTGCCCCGTTATGCGGTATTGCCAGTATTTTAATACTTTGGCATTTGATGAGCCTTACTCCTGATACCTCTTTACCTTCTCCTGTTGCAGTTATCAGGAATACTTGGGAATTGATTATTGACCCATTTTTTAATAAAGGTGGATTAAATAAAGGCTTCTTTTGGTTGATTCTTGCCAGCCTCAAACGAGTCACTTTTGGTTATTTGATAGCTGTAGTTATTGGCATTCCCATTGGTTTTTTGATTAGCCTCAATAAATTTTTAAAACAAGCTATAGATCCCGTCATCCAGATATTGCGCCCTGTTGCACCTCTAGCTTGGCTACCTTTAGCCCAGGCTATATTTCTGAAACCAAATCCATCAGCTATTTTCGTAATCACCATTACTGCTATTTGGCCGATTATTCTCAATACAGCTTTGGGTGTGCAAATGATTCCCAAAGATTATACTAATGTCTCAAAAATTTTAGGACTTTCATTTTTTGAGAACTTTTACAAAGTCCTGCTCCCTGCAACACTACCTTACATTTTTACTGGGTTAAGAATTGCTATTGGTCTTTCTTGGTTAGCCGTTGTTGCGGCGGAAATGTTACTCGCCGATGATGGACTAGGCTTTTTTATTGTCGATGCCTACAACAATTCCAATATTAGTGAAATTATATTGGCAATCATCTATCTGGGTGTAGTTGGTCTGGTACTAGACAAAATTATGGCTTATATAGCTTTCAAAGTTACACCACAAGAATAGTCAAACCAATTCGCAATGGACTAACGTCCTGCTTCGCTAACGCAATGGGCTAACGCCCCGCTCCGCTAACGCAATTGCAATCAGTGGGGGCTTGAAACCCACATAATTACCAATTACCAATTACCAATTTTGTCAAGTCGCTTCTCTCCAATTCAAAAAAGGTCATTAGTTATTATCCCCTGTCCCCTGTCCCCTGTCACCTGCCCCCATCCATTAATTTAATTGTGTACCACGATGTATTAGGAGATACTCCAATGCAGAATTTCGTCAAGATTCACAACATCAATAAAGAATATCGTGCGCCCAACGGTGATAGAAACATCATTCTCGAAGATATCAATCTAGAAATTAAGCAAGGAGATTTTATTTCTCTAATTGGTCATTCTGGTTGTGGTAAGTCAACATTGTTGAATATTATTGCTGGGATGGATAAAGCTTCACGGGGTTATGTGGAAGTAGACGGTACACGAGTACAGCGTCCAGGATCAGATCGGATGATGGTCTTTCAAAACTATTCGCTATTACCTTGGTTAAGTGCTTGGGATAATGTGGCTTTAGCTGTTAATAAAGTGCTATCTCACAAACCAAAAGTTGAACGCGATCGCATTATTGCTACTCACTTAGAAATGGTAGGTTTAAAAGATGCAGCCCGCAAAAAACCAGGACAACTTTCTGGGGGAATGAAACAAAGAGTCGCCCTCGCCCGTGCTTTAGCAATTAAACCTAAACTATTGCTGTTAGATGAACCATTTGGGGCTTTAGATGCTCTCACCCGCAAAACACTACAAGCGGAGTTGATGGATATTTGTAATCTGGCTGATATTACGACCATTATGGTGACTCATGATGTTGATGAAGCACTGTTACTTTCCGATCGCGTGGTGATGTTGAACAATGGCCCGGCTGCTACTATTGGTCAAATTTTAGATGTCCCCTTTGGCCATTCTCGTATTCCATCAGAAATTGTAGATCATCCCCTCTATCATGATCTACGCCACGAATTGCTAAATTTTTTGCACCATCAGCAGCAAGCACAATATAGAAAAGTTGAAAAGATGCCGCTTGTGAAATCTGCGGCTTGAAAAAGACAGGAAAATTGACACTCCCCGCCATAAATAGACGGGGATTCTTGGACTAATCACTTTTACAGTAATTTAGATATGACAAAGTTTACTAGAAGAAATTTTATAGCGGCTGGTGGTGCAGCGTTTTTATCTACAACTCTGAGTCATCATTCTGCGGCTATCCCATCTAATGCAGGTTTGTATGCTGGGAATGGTGATGCACCAGAAGTCACAGGGGCAAAACTAGGTTTTATCCCAGTGACTAGTGCTTGTCCCTTGATTGTGGCTAAAGCTAAGGGGTTTTTTGCCAAGCATGGAATGCCTAATGTCGAGGTGTTAAAACAACCTTCTTGGGCGGTGATGCGCGACAAACTGATGTTAGGTTCAGGGAATGAAGGGTTGGATGGCGCACATTTGCTGTTTCCCATGGTGCATTTGATGGCTACTGGGGAAATTAGCTATGGGCGTAAAGTTCCGATGTATATTTTGGCTCGGTTAAATCTTAACGGCCAAGGTGTTTCTGTCACCAATGCTTATCAAGATTTAAAACTTGGGCTAGATAGTTCTCCCCTCAAGCCGATGTTTGCTAAAAAAAGTTTAGGTGGGGAAAATGTGCGCTGTGCTATACCCTACCGCCGGGTGACAGGTGACTTTTTCATGCGTTGGTGGTTAGCTTATGGTGGGATTGATCCAGATAAAGATGTGTCATTGATTGTAGTTCCACCGCCGCAGATGGTAGCGAATATGCGGGGTGGCTCAATGGATGCTTTCTGTGTGGTAGATCCTTGGCATCATCGCTTGATTAAACAAGGGATTGGTTATTCTACAGTTACTAGTGGTGAGTTATGGAACAATCACCCAGAAAAGGCTCTGGGAGTCCGTGCTGAATGGGTAGATAAATATCCCAAAGCAGCAAAAGCTTTATTAGCGGCTGTGTTGGAAGCGCAAATGTGGTGCGATCGCCCGGAGAATAAAGCAGAACTCTTTCAGATTTTATCGCAACGCCAGTGGATTGGAGTACCTAATGAATTTTTGCGCGATCGCCTCTTGGGTAAGTTCGATTATGGCAATGGCCGCGTCGTCGAAAATAGCCCCCATGCGATTAAATTCTGGCGGGAAAATGCCTCCTATCCTTATAAAAGCCATGACTTGTGGTTCTTCATTGAAGATATGCGCTGGGGTAATCGCCCCAAAGATTTTAATCCCCAACCAATCATCGATGCTGTCAACCGGGAAGATTTATGGCGAGAAGCCGCCAAACTCATCGGACAAGAAAAAGCCATCCCCGCTAGCACATCACGCGGTGTAGAAAAATTCTTTAACGGCTTAGAATTTGATCCCCAAAATCCCCAAGCTTATCTCAATGCTCCCAAAATTCAGTAGGTTAAGGGGTACAAGGGAAGACGATGCTGTTGGCGAAATATAACTTAATGGGAGTTCGCCTTGAAGTTTATACTAACGTTTGACGATAGTAACGCAAAACGATAGGATTGTGATTGTTAGTTTTAAATCTGAAGAGACAAAGCTGATCTTTGACGGCTTTACATCTTCTCAGTATCCGCCCAATATCCAAAAAACTGCTTTACGAAAATTACTTATCCTTGATGCCGCAACGTCAATTAGCGATTTGCGCATTCCGTCTGGTAATCGCTTAGAAAAGCTAGTTGGCGATAGGAAAGGACAGTACAGTATTCGTATTAACGATCAATGGCGAATCTGCTTTGTTTGGACGGATGAAAATAATGCTTCGGAAGTTGAAATAGTAGATTACCACTGACGCAGATCAACAATTATGAACAACAACCGCCTACCAAATATCCATCCTGGGGAAATCCTACAACTAGAGTTTTTAGAGCCACTAAATATCACCCCTTATCGATTGAGCAAAGATATAGGTGTATCTCAGACGCGAATTAGTGAAATTCTATCTGGAAACCGCAGTGTTACAGCAGATACAGCTTTGCGTTTATCTCGCTATTTTGGTAACAGTCCTCAGTTTTGGTTGAATTTACAAACGCAATACGATTTACGTCAAGCTCTTGAAGAGAATGCAGAAGTTTACAATCAAATATCTAAACTTCCAGTTAATGATGTAGCCTGAATTGGTTAAGCAAAATTTTAAATCTTATGGGGTGTTTCAATACCCTACTCTCAACCAGTAGCTATATACACTAATATTCGCTATATTCCCCTAGGTAGCTATTGGTGAGGATTTGTATGGGAAGAAGTGGAAAAAGTCTTAAACTGGTTGCTGGTTTCTTGAGCGCACTGGCTGTTACACAGTTTTTTGGGATCAATACCTCTGCAAAGGCGGCTGATACGGTGGTGGTGCGTTATGGTTTGTTTGCAGAATCAATTCCTCTGGCTGATTTGCAAACCGCCGCTACAACCGGAGAGTTTCCCAGCAGTTTAAATACATTTACTAAGCGGTTATCTGAACAGCAACGTCGCTCTCTTTTGGGGATGTTGAGAATGAGAATACCTCTAAATGTGGTGACTCTGAGTAGGTTACTTAATACACAGATAGGTACAACTATCCTCAACGACCTCTCGAAGGCTGTAGTTCGCAAAGATCAAGCGGGTACAGAAGCTTTAAGAGCGGGGTTGGTACTAGGCTCTAATTCTTCCCAGGGTCTATCTGTACTCAGTTTTATTGCTGCTTATCCAAGTCAACGTTTGGAAATTAATGTACCCCAGGCGTTTGCAGTGATGGGAAGCTTGAATAATGCTTTTTGGCGTACCCAGCAGTTCATGTTTTCCCTGTCTCCCCAACTTGTACCTAAACCTTCCCAAATTAATTTACCCTTTGACCCCAGCCAACCAGGTAGCGCGTCTGTACAAGTGCTGAACTTGAATTTTAATGATCAAACGCGGACTCGCAATATTCCTGTTGATATTTACTGGTCAACTGCTGCCAATGCCAACAAACCTCTAATTGTATTTACTCATGGTTTGGGATCAATTCGTACTGATTTACGCTATTTAGCAGAACATCTGGCTTCCCACGGTTATATAGTTGCAGCTTTAGAACATCCTGGTAGTAATCAAACCAATGTTGATTTAGCTATTCAAGGTAAAACCAGAATTGTTCAACCCCAAGAATTTTTAGAACGTCCTCAAGATATTAGTTTTGTTTTAGATGAGTTAGCAAAGGTTAATCAAACAGCAGGTAATTCTCTAGAAGGGAAACTAGCCACTAATAATGCGATGGTGGTGGGTTATTCTTTTGGTGGTGGAACGGCTTTAGCACTGGCTGGAGGCGAATTACAACTAGCCGGACTCAAGCAACGATGTCAGAGCAATTTAGCTACTTTCAGTATTGGGGAAACTGTCCAATGTATTGCCCAAGAATTGCCCGAAAATACCTATCAACTGCGGGACAATAGAATTAAACAAGCGATCGCTCTTAGTCCGACAACTTCATTGATTTTTGGTGACACTGGTTTAACTAAAGTACAAGTACCTACCTTAATTTTGGCTAGTTCCGCAGATAAAACCACCCCGGCTTTAACTGAACAAATCATGGGATTTAGTAAAATTCCCTCTCCCAAATGGTTTGCGGGTGTGATTGGTGGTACGCATTTAAGTGTTAAAGACCCCAGCACTACTTTAGATCAAGCAGATAAACTCAATACACCCTTGAGTGGCGGTGAAATTGTCGGTGAACAAGCTGCTGATGTGCGAAAATTCGTGCAGGCGATCGCTTTAGCAATGGCTGCACAACTCACACCAGAAGCTGAGAAATACGCGATTTTTCTTACTCCAGATTATGCTCAGGTAGCCTCTACAAAGGTCTTTCCTTTCCGCATAGTTAGAGATATTCCGACCCAACAGAACTAAGCTATTGGGCGTTGAAAATGCTATGAAAAGTGCTGAGTGCTGAGTGCTGAGTGAAAAGACCGCCCACAATTAGGCGTGGCTTTTACCGTAGTGCAGAATTACTGAGTCTTCTTAAATTTACTCAGCACTGGCTAAACGCCGCGCTACTGCTCTAAGCGCAGCTATGCCCGCAGGGCTTTACAGCACTCAGCACTCACCACTGAGTTGGTAAAAAGTTAACGCAGTGTTACCGTAAACCTTTTCACGACAAATTTCCCAACTGGGAATTACTATGTCTATCCACCCTTGAGGATTATGCTCAACAGCGATTTCACCATTGGGATCTAATAATTGATAGTGAGCGATCGCTTCTAATACCTGCTGATATAATCCACTAGCATAGGGTGGGTCAAAATAAATTCTGTCAAACTGCTGCCCTGATAAGTGCTTTAGCTGCTGGATGACATCGCCGCGCAATACTTGCCATTTTTGATTTGACTGTGCCACTGTCTGCCAGTTTTGTTGAATTACAGCACAGGCGCGGCTTGATTTTTCAATTCCGACCACCAAGCTGGCTTCTCGACACAAAGCTTCTGCACCCATTGAACCCGTACCGGTGCATAAATCTAGCCAGCGACAACCTGATATTTTTCCCTGCCAAATATTAAAAACTGCTTCCCTCACCCGCGCACTAGTGGGTCGGGTTTCTTGTCCAGGTAAGGTTTTAATTTGGCGATTCCCGTAAATTCTTAGACTCATTAGTCAATAGTTATTGCTCACTGGTCATTAGTCATTAGTCTGTAGCAAAACGAATGACAAAGGACAAATGATAAACTCTAAAATTTCCATTTAAATATTATGCGGCGATTTTTTCCCGTACTTGCGAAACGAAATTAGACAAGATTTGCAACCCAATGTTAGAAGATTTTTCAGGGTGAAATTGTACTGCCATCAGGTTTTCATGGGCAATAGCAGCTGTAATGGTTTGCGTACCGTGGGTAACAGTTGCAGCCCGGATTTGCGCCTCAATAGGGTCAACATAGTAAGAATGCACAAAATATACCCAAGGTTGAGGGGGTAAATGCTCCCACAAAATACTTTTTGGTTGAGTGAATTGCAGCTGATTCCAACCCATGTGGGGAATTGTAATTCCAGGTTCATGAACAAACCGTCGCACTTTTCCCCGCACAATTCCTAGTCCTGGTTGAGTTCCTTCGGCACTGGATTCAAAGAGAATTTGTAGTCCTAAACAAATGCCTAAGAAGGGTTTGCCAGATGCGATTGTATCTTTAATCGGTTGTTCTAAATCTCGCTCGCGGATATGTTGCATTGCGGGATCAAATGCTCCTACTCCTGGCAAGACAACGGCATCTGCTTGAGCTAATTCCTTGGGGGAATGAGTAATTTTAGGAGTCGCTCCAGCTTTTTCTAATCCCTTACAAACAGAATGCAAATTTCCCATGTCATAGTCTACAACCGCAATAACTGGCATCGACTTTCTCCTTGTAAATTATTTATGGAGGGTTTTTCTATTCTAAATAATATTTTCCATGAAGAAAAGAATACTATTAACTTCTTTTGACACTTGGCTTGATGATCAGCACTCAAATTCTTCTGATGATTTATTATTTGAAGTCTCTAAACTTGACTCACTCCCCTATGATTTAAAATTTTTGCGCCTGTTACCTGTAGATATCGAGCTTGCTAGTTATCGGGTGATGGCAAAAATAGAGACATCTCCACCAGATTACATCGTCTGTTGTGGCATGGCTGCTAGTCGGCAAAAATTAAGTCTAGAACTTGGTGCTAGGCGTGGAGAAAGCTTTTTACAGACAACAATTGATGTCAAACAATTAGTCTCAGGAGCAAAGGTAACTGATATTAGTGACGACTGCGGTAAATTTGTTTGTGAAGGTCTTTATTATTCTGTACTGAACTACTTAGAACAAAATAAACTGGCAGCACATTGTATATTTGTTCATGTTCCAGTTTTAAATCAAGAAAATTTTATAGAGATTTTGTCAGATTTCTTATTAATTATTAACAATTTGGCACTTTTATAAATCGCTAGCGTCAAAGCGGGAGCAGGGTAGACAAGGTAGACAAGGGAGATTATATTGACTATGCCCAATGCCCAATTCCAATACTTTGATATATGGAGATGAATATTTTCAAGCTATGTTGGATTTATTACTAAGCTTACTCGTCGCTCAATCTACTCCTGCTGCACCACCAGAAGAAGTAGTACAACCGCAACAAGTGCGCCCGTTACCAGGACAGTTGGATGCAGTACCAACATTTAATAGCAATAGTCCAGAATTGGTTTTAAAAGAAGGGATTTTACTTTCCACCTTTCCCGCAGAAGGGAAAAAAGCACCATCAGCCCATTTGAATTTTCCCTTTCGCGGTAGATTTGATGTGTTTGCTCACCACGTCGCCAAAGCTGATCCGCCGGAGGATTTACGCTCATTATATTTAGGGATAATTTTACATAACCCCACAAACCAGCCAGTAACAGTGAATGTGTTGCAAGGAGCAAGTTATTTAAGTCAACCGGATGCACCGTTTATTCAGCTACCGGCGTTTAGTCCAAATTTGTTGGGTAATGTGTTTGCTGGCCCGGGCGATCGCGTTATGCTAGATGTCCTCAGAGGACGGCGACAAGATATTTTCCCTGACCAAATTGTGATTCCACCAGGGGAAAGTCGAATGTTACTCAATCAGCCGATTCCCGTGAAAGGACTCACACCACCCCTGAATGGTCGCTCAACTTTGGCACGACTGCGGAGTAATGGTACAGTCTATGCAGCTAGTTTGGCTATGTTTGCCCGGACTAATGCTGATGGTAGTGAACGTGCGCCGACTATGGAAGAGTGGCAAAACTTATTAAATAATAGTGATGTATCTAGTCCCAGGGATAAAGTACCCACACCCTTAGAAGAAACTGGTAAGCCACGTATTTATGGCCGGGTGGCTGGGGTAGCGAGTGGGGCGCAATGGCGAGCCTTTATTGTTGATAGTCTCAAAGCCAAGTATTTAACTATTCCCCAAGCAGGACAAGCATTTTCTTATGGTCTTAGTACCCTGCATGGTGGGACTTTAGGAACAGAGCAAATTCAAAGTGCGCCGCTTTTGGTACGTTACCCTGACACCGCTTATCGCGCACATGGGAATTACGGTCTTCAATATAGTTTGAAGTTACCCTTGTATAACAATACTCCTAGTTCTCAGACTGTTACTGTATCAATACAAACCCCACTTAAAGAAGACCGACTTACACAACCCGGACTACGCTTTTTTACTACTCCAGCCCGTCAAGTCTTCTTCAGGGGAAGTGTGCGGATACGACATAGAGACGATAATGGCCAGCCTAAGACTAATTTTATCCATTTAGTGCAGAGGAGAGGGCAACCAGGGGAAGCATTAGCTGTATTAAACATGAAAACAGGCGATCGCCGATTAGTAGAAGTAGATTTTCTCTATCCCCCAGATGCGACACCACCGCAGGTGTTAACGGTCTCTACCCAGGCTAAATAAGACTAGGGGATATTTTCACTGTCCGTTTGCTCATTTTGCCATTTTGAGTGGTAACTATCTCAAAATAAGCCAACGGACAGATGCCAGTCCCTAATAATAAAAAACCCGCCTAGGCGGGATTACACACAACAACACTTATCAACAATGAAAAGAAAACTAGACCTTAGCTAAAATGTCTCATTTCTGCTTCTAGTTGCCGAATTAGCCTTTGATCACCATGAGCTTTAGCTACTTCTAAGCGATGCTCGATGTTTCTTTGAATATTTTGTTTGTGTAGTTCTTTGGCAGCACTCACTGCTCTGAGTCTATTTTGGCTCATAGTAGTTAAACCCTTTAATTTTCTTCTCTATATTTGTTATTCCTAACATAGCATAAAATTTAGTAGCCGTTGTTACAGAAACTTTCAACTTAATATACATTAACTTAAATTATGATGTTGGAACATCATGTAAATCATGCACTTGTGACCTTATTAAGCGATTTTGGCGATCGCGATGTCTATGTGGCTGTAATGAAAGGGGTAATTGCCCAAGTCAACCCTAAATTGCAGATGGTAGACTTGATGCACCAAGTTCCAGCCCAAGATATTGCTGTTGCTAGATTTTGTTTGATGAATGCTTATCCCTATTTCCCGCAGGGGACAGTACATCTAGCCGTTGTAGATCCGGGGGTGGGGAGTCAAAGAAAGGCGATCGCCGTAGAATTTGCTGGTGGGTTTTTGGTAGGGCCAGATAATGGCATATTTAGTGGTGTATTAGCTCAAAATCCCGCAATTACATCTGTTGAACTCACTAATTCTCAATATTGGAGAACTTCCCAGCCTAGCAAGACTTTTCACGGTAGAGATATTTTTGCACCTGTAGCTGCTCATCTTGCCAGTGGTGTCTCAATACAACAGCTAGGACAAGAAATTGATCCACGATCCTTAGTAAAACTTAATATTAAGCAGTGTAATCAAACAAAAACTGCGGTTACGGGTTGCATTCAATATATAGATCACTTTGGTAACTTAGTGAGTAATATTCCAGAGAGTTACGTGCAAGCTAAAAAATGGTGTGTACAAATCTCAGGTGTGATGATTCCAGGGTGTGAAACTTACAGTGATGTTCCGTTTGGAGATGCTATTGCTTTAGTTGGGAGTAACGGCTGGGTAGAAATTGCTGTTAATGGTGGTAATGCACATTTACAGATGCACATCAATTTGTATGATCGATTAGAAGTGTTATTTATGGATAAAAATCAGAATGCCTTGGCATAGTTATCCATAGTCGATAATAGTACAATTGGCCTATCAGCTAGTAATTGCAATTCTACTGTGATATTTATATGACTACATCAACAGTATCTACACCAGAAGTTTATCAAGGTCAGTTTGGGGAGTTTACAATTACTCAGAGCGATCGCACAGGAGTAATTATCTATCGCGCTGGGTTAATGGTAGCGGCATTGAGCTTTGCGATCGGCAGTGCTTTAGTATTATTCAACAACAATCCCATTGTTATCCAAGCTGTTACCCCTTTATATACTTGTTTCAGCCTGGCTCTTGGTGTGAGTTTATTAACAATACATATTTACATGGCATCGTTGCACAGACTATTGCAAGCTTTTTGGTTGATTGGTAGCATTTCCTCATTTGTCATAGGACATTATGACAGTCAACCTTTTGCTGTCACTGTCTACAATCAACCATTAACTTTATTTGGTGTGGGGTTTACCTTCGTTGCTTTGACAGGGATTTATTTTAAAGAAGCTTTTTGCTTTAATCGCGCTGAAACTAAAGTGTTAACTGTCATAGTCCCCCTGCTATTATTAGGGCATTTGTTAGGTATTTTACCTACTCAAGCCGAACAATTTTTGTTAGGAGCATGGGCGATTTTATTTTTGGTGTTTGCTGCCCGTAAAGCAGTGCAAGCAATTCCTCCTGATATTGGTGATAAATCTGTATTTACTTATTTAAAAAACAAATCATCGGTCGGAGTTTAATACCCAGAAAAAATCACCTATTGCTCTGTTATGTGTAATCGACTACGGGGCGATCGCAAATTACAAGAAAGTAAAACCCATTGACATCAAAGAGTTAGAGGTCAAAAGAAGCAGACAGCAGAGTGATTCAATTTGGGAAATCAAACTGTATAAAATCGTGGGTTTTAAGCAGCATTTTTGACAGCAACAACAACAGCAGGAACTTGTGGAAGTAAAGAAGGAGTTGGTTGACCCTGGCGTTTAGCACTAATGGCTTGACTCAGAAATTCCAAGACATTTCGACGCTGAGATTTGAGAGTAGTCACAACAGTTAACATCCGTTGCACAAAATGACTACCAGCCTGCCTGGGTTTGAGAACCAAAACTGGTACGTCGCCATATCACCTACCACCTCCGTAAGCTTTTTTTTGACTGTAGCGTTTCAGATCCTGTGAACGGTTACTGTTATGTTACTGCTATTCACATTTTGAGATTTGAGATATTGTAAAACCTCTTGATATATCTGACTACTAACGCGAGCGCCTCGTTTGCCGTTTTCCAGTTTGATATCATCTACAAATAAATTCAGTCCAAATTTCATATAAGCAACTCCATCTTCATATTCCATCCCTTTAACCGAAACTTTAGGATCTTGCCATTTTTGTCGTGGTTCTTTAAATCTTTCCATCAACCATTTGTTTAGCTCTAAAACATAATCATCTAAGCGAGTTTCTTCACGTTGAGGATTAGAAATTTTCTGATAAAGCTTCTGTACTCGTCGCTTGATTAAATTTATTTTCCGTTCCCATTCATCAGAAATTAAATAGCTGTCGTTATCTAGAAGATTTGGGTCACGAATGCAAGCACGATACCATGCACGAACTAGTTCAATCAGTGTGTCTTTAGCGCGAGTTTCATTAAAGGTAAAAATAGAGCGATTGTTTTGCATTTCAGTGATAGATTCCAACCCAACTGAGCTAAGAATCTCTCCATATTCTTGCTGTATATTCTCAATTTCATCTTGGGTAAGACCGCCTTTTTCTGCAAATTGCAAGGTAACTACTAATGCTTCAAGTCCTTGCTGAATTTCTTCTAGTTTTAAATTCACTTCTTGTTCTGCAAGTAAGCGTATTCTACCGATTTCACGTTGATCTGCTAGTTCTGGTAACTGATAGTAATTATCTAGTATTTCTAATTTGCCATCTATATCGCCTAAAGTATCTGGATGAGCTAGAATTGCTTCCTGGATAACTC
The DNA here is from genome assembly GCF_014697125.1 of Anabaena minutissima FACHB-250. GTDB lineage: Bacteria > Cyanobacteriota > Cyanobacteriia > Cyanobacteriales > Nostocaceae > Trichormus > Trichormus minutissimus. The sequence goes on from NZ_JACJRG010000030.1 coordinate 49,103, forward strand.
GCTTTACTTCATAGAGATCAAACTCAGTTGGCAGTCGCAGTTCTGTAGAAAAGTGATAGTAGGATGTAGGACGGCTGAGATTGGTAATATTTTGGCTTTGGAGATTGCTGTTGGGAATATAAATATCACAATGTTTTTCCGGTATATACAGTTGAGTTACCCGTACCCCAATTCTGCGTAATATGGCAACAGAGTTATTATCTAGTAGCAACACATCCCCAAATTGAAAGGGTGTATCAATTAGCAGAACTACACCACTAAAAAAGTTTGCCAAAATTCCTTGAGCTGCAAAGCCAATAACAAAGGTAGCCCCACCCAGGGCAACCCAAATGCCTGTAAGATCAACCCCAAACGATCGCAATACAAACACGCCAGCTAGAGTGAAAATAATCACAGGAACTACTGCCTCAACCAAAGGTAGCAGCACATCATCCCACATGGCCTCAGTTTGTTGGGTGTATTCTCTTAGGTAATAAATAAATACTTGTAGCAGAAGTTGTACTAACCAGTAGCTAATGGAAATAATCAAACCTGCTGCTAAAATACTTTCCAAGCCATCAATAATTTGATTATCAGGTAACTGATGTAATGTGAACTTTAAAAGAGCTAATACAAAAACTGTCAGCGCAGGATAGGCAGAAACATTAAGTGTTACTAATGCAATGTCTCGTTCAAATTTGCGAAAAATAGAACGCAAAACATAAAATAAAATGACATAAAGTAAGATGCCACCAACAACTGTAATTAGTAAACTACTCAGAACAAAAGCCCAAGTATTAGTTTCAAATGGTAAAAGTTTGTTTAGCATTGTAGTAATTTTATTGTTTTTATTTATAATGGATTCATTATACTAGTAAATCTTACTTTTCTACTTCTTAACTGTTAGCTAAGTCCATCGTCCTACTACATAAATTTGAAGCCATTTGATAATTTCGCTGTAAATCTCACTACTGACGCGATTGCCTCGTTCGCAATTTTCTAATTTAATATCATCAATATAGTATTCAAGCATAAATTGAATAAAAATTGCACTACTACCGTAGACAGTTTTATCCATTAGCACTTGTGGTGCTTGTTGTTGACTTCGAGTTTGCTTAAATCTTGTTTTTAGCCAAGTATTTAAATCTCTGACATGGTCATCTAGACGAGTTTCTATCCGGCTAGGGTTAAGAATCTTACGTTGTAATTGTCCAAATCTCCGCTTCAAAACTTCAATTTTATATTCCCATATTTCTGGTAAAAGGTATTGGTCTTCCTCGTGTAAATTTGGATCTCTTAACCAAATGCGATACCAATCTCTGATTAAACTAATAAGAGAATCCGAAGTGTTAATTTCTTTAATTTGAATCTTGGGCTTTACAGGATTAAAATGCCAAAATTTATTTTTATTTTTAACTCGCACAACAATAATTTGTAGTCCTATTAAATTCAAAACATTTTGATACTCTTCTTGAATAGTTGCAATATCATCTAGGTTGAGTCCTCCACGCTCTGCAAATTGTAGAGTTACCACAATTGCTTCTAGTGTTTGTTCAATTTCTGTCAATTTGAGATTGACTCGGTTTTCTGCTAACAGTCTGTCACGTCCGTTTTTCTTTTTTTCTAGAAAGCTATATTGATTATTTTCTTTAAGAAAATACTTATCTAGACAACTCAACTTGGTGTCTATATCTCCCAAGGTATCAGGATGAGCACAAATGATATCATACATAATTTGACAAGCTGTATCTAAATCACCTTCTGGTTTTAATAAAATTGGTTTAGAAAAATGAACTGATGCAATAGGACGACTAAGATTAATAATGGTCTGTCCCTGTAAAACACTATTAGGAATATAGGCTTCAGTATGGCTATCAAATAGATAAACTTGTGTTACTCGTAAACCTATTTTTTTGAGTATACCTAATTCTCCCTGCTCTAACTTTAAAACATCTCCAAATTGGAATGGAGTATCAATTAATAAAACAATGCCACTAAAAAAATTAGCTAAAATATCTTTTGTTGCAAAACCAACAATAAAAGTTGCTCCACCTACAGTAACCCAAACACCTGTCAAATCAATATTAAAAGCAAGTTGCAATATTAAACCAAAGCTTGATAAAGTAATCAAGAATGGAACAACACCTTCCAGCAAGGGTATAAGAACGTCATCCCACATAATTTCGGTTTGTTCGGCAAATTCTTGTAAATAATAGACAACAACCTGTCTAAAAAATTGAATCATCCAGTAGCCGACTGTACCAATAATGGCAGCAATTAATAGTTGATCTATCCAGACGAATTTTGTATGCTTTAGATCATCAAAAGTCAACTTGATACCAGTCAGAATAAAAACAATTAGAACTGGATATATTGACACATAGAGTGTAACAAGGGCAAAATCACGCTCAAACTGTCGAAATATAGCTCGTAGCCCATAAAACAGGATGCCATATAAGCAAGCTGCTCCGATTGCGGTTAATATTAGGTTTTGTAACAACGGTATTGTCCGATCAATGCCAAAAGGTAAGGATAATGAACTCAGTGCAGAGCAGCAGCTTAGGGATGGCTCTATCATAATTAAGTTAAATGTCAAAAAGCTTAAACCTAGCAATAACAAGTTTTAAGCTTTTTAGTTTATTTATGATTCAATTTCTAATTTAAGCCCAGGGAGCAAACGTTCTAGATTTTTCAACGATTTTCCCTGCCAAGGCATAGAATTTGAACCTAAAACAATCAACTGAATTCCTTTTTTCTTACGTAAACTCAGGACAAATTTTGATAACATACTAATACCGGAACTGTTGAGAAATGCTAAATCTCTTAAGTTTAAAGTCATGGTTGCGGGATCAGTTGCAGCAATTTCATTGAGTAGATTAGTAATTGGTTCATATTCACTTGATCCCCCAAGACTCAGTTCTCCTTTAAAGTTGACTGTTGCAGATTCTCTATCACCTTCAACTGTGTAATCTTCACCTTTAACTTCTTGCATAACCATATTATTTTTTCTTCCTAAATCAACAATAATTGAATCAGACACCGACAAATACTATACCTTGATTTGTGCCATTGTAGTTACAGCCATGATGAGAGATTCTTGCTGAATAGTTTCTAATTTCCAACCAATTTTGGCTGAATAGTCATTAATCATCGTTAATAGACCTAAGCCGGAAGAACCATTTTCTTCAGCACTTTTTTCAATTTGGCGTACATACATTTCATGGGTGTCTGAAGCTAGTAATTCTTCAATAAATTTTCTCAATTTAGCTTCACCTCCTGGTCTGATGCTATTGCTGGCAAAAATTACGGCAGTGACACTATCTGCATCATTTAAGAAATGAATGCCAAATCTTACTTTGTAGTTAGAAATATCATCATTAAATTTCATAGCATTTTCTAGAAGTTCGTTGGCGACATAGCTAACAGCACTTTTACTTTCTTTAATTATTTTCTCTTGATTTGGTTCATTTTCATCTAGAGGTAAAAAATTGGTGAAGTAGTCAGCAAAAAAATGTGCTGAAAGTCGATTGTTACGCCAACGTTGTTTGATTGGGCGAGAACTGGGTGTAAAAGAAAGTTCCAAAGAATCATGCTCTGGAGGAAATTCAGAGATAAAATCACCAAATAATTCCGTTTTGATTATAGAGCCTGTAGATATTTGAACCATAGGTTTTTAACCTCAAAACAATGATAAAAGAATATTGTTTTTATTTTTTATTATTAATTCTCAAAAACTTCTTCTGGTCGCTTGAATACGAGCAATGTGATGTCATCAAATACTTTTTGTTTGCCAATATGTCGCCGCACATCTAAAATTACTGCATCTTTAATTTCTGGTGCTGATTTGTGCCAGTTTTGACTAATAATTTCACATAACGGTTCAAGACCGTATTGATTCTTATTCATATCCTTAGCTTCAGTAATACCATCGGTGTAGAGAACAACTCCATCACCGGGTTGTAATTCCAGGGTTATATTACTAATAAAATCAGCAATATCATCATCTAAACCTATGGGGAAACCCAAGTCCATCGTGTCAATCAGCTCAATTTCTCCACCTTTGCGGACAATAATCGTTTCTTCATGCTGTCCACTGATACTTATTTGCCCTTGAGCATAGTTAAGAATCACCAATGTCAAATTCTTCTCAGAGTTCATCCTTTGCACGTTTTTGTAGATGGTGCGGTTGAGTGTGTCCATGAAGCGCACTGAGTCATATTCGGGGATTTCTCTGAGGAGGCGAACTGCGGTTTGCGTCATTAGCATTAACAATCCACTTTCTAGTCCATGTCCAGTCACATCTCCAATCCCAAGTGTTACTATTCCATCGGTGTACAGTACGTCGTAGTAATCGCCGCCGACTTCATCCGCAGCTTCCATAAAGCCAGCGATATCTAGTCCTTCAATAGCTGCTAGTTCTTCTGGTTTTGGTAGAATCATCTGCTGCATTTGCCGAATTATATCGAGTTCGGCACTCATGCGGAGGTTTTCTCCTTTGAGTTTTTCATTAAGGAGACTAATTTCTTCATTAGCGTCGGCTAGTTCCGCAGTGCGTTCTTTAACTTTAATTTCTAGATTGCGGGCATAATCTTCTAACTGCCGATAAGAAAGCATCAGATTTTGCCATAAAACCTGCATAAGACCAATTATTAACGCACTGATAACAGTCAATATTGGTGTAAATACAGGAATTAACCAACCACTAAGAAAGGCAACATAAGCACTGCTAAGAATAATCACCAGAGCCAGTAATAAACCACCTATGGTCAGCCAACGTCTTTTGATATAAATTGCGCCAAGGGTGGCACTATATCCAGACCAAAAGAAGATTAACAACCAGTTTAGAGGTTTAACAGTAGCTCGCATCATTGGCCGGCCATCTATAGCGGCACTGATAATCTGGCTAGTAATATTTGCGTGAACTACGACTCCAGGAATTAGCTCTGTAGGAAAAAATAAGTTGTTATTGTAAGGGGTACTATAGTTATCATTTAAACTGGGAGCTTTTGCGCCGATCAGAACTAAGCGATCGCGGATAAAATTAGCAGGTATACGATTTTCTAAAACATCGGTCAGAGAAATATGGGGAAAGCTCTCTAGACCTCCTCGATAGTTCATTAAAATTTGATATCCCCCCATGTCGGCTTGGTTGTATTCTCCATCATTACTAGATAGAGGCACAAACTTAGCTTTGCCTAAACCATAGATTTGTTTATCTGCGTTGATTTCTGTTAATTCAATGCCTGATTTTTCTAAATATGTTAAGGCTAGTTTTACTCCTAGACCTTGAGCTAAACTTTGATCGGGTTTACCTAATAAAATAATACCCCGGCGAATTTTGCCATCTGTATCTAAGAGTAAGTCATTGGCAGCTACTTGACCCTGTTTAGCTAGAATTGGCGGCGGTGCAATTGGGTTGCCGGCAACTTTTTCAATGCCAATAAAATTGGGAGTATTTTGGAATTCTTTGACTAGTTCTGGGTGTCCTGGTTCTACTGGTAAATCTCGATAGATATCGATGGCGATCGCTCTTGGTTGTTGGGCTTTGATATTGCGAATCATTTTAGCCATGACGCGATCAGACATTGGCCATTGCTTGACGTGTTGAATATCTGGCTCATCAATTGTGACAATCACAATTCGATTATCTACAGATTCTTGGGGACGCAGACGAAATAACTGATCTAAAGTTGCCCATTCTAAAATTCTTAAAATACCGATATTACTCCCCGCAATTACTAATCCAGCAACACAGGGAGTAATTATCAGTGTTCCTTGCCATTTTTTCAGTGATTTTTTGAGTTTTTGCCAAATCATTTTATGACTACATTAAAAAGCTTCTGTTAATGGTTGAGAGGCAATATCTTCTAGTCCAACTTGCTTGAGTAAATCGTGCCATTCAGTCACAAAAGCTTTGTTATTTGGCTGCGATCGCTTTGCATCTACTAAAACTTTGATGGTATCGTACCATACACCAGTCTCAGCATATTTAGTTGCTAATTCGACAGGAGAGGAGGCTAATTCTTGTTGATTAAATGTTGGCTCAACTCGTTTGATCCAGCCTGTTACAGAATAATTATCAGGTCGAAGAACTCCGCCTGGTTCAATTGGTGCGAAATACCATAGGTAATTTTTATCCATGACCAAAGCTGGTGCTGTTGGCGGTAAGGTAATACTAACGACACCGCCATCGGGAGAGACTTTCAGCATTGTGGAGTAAAGGAAATTTCCGTCTTCATCTTGGAGGCTGAAAAACACAGTTTCTGCACCAACTGGAGGTAAATAAGCGAAAACGGTGGGCCGTGCTAATACCGTGCGTCCCTGTTTGTTGGGAGGAACTAATGCTGTTAATGGTAGGGTTTTTCCCCTTGTTCCGCCACCTATGCTGCTTCTGGGGGTTGAATTTCCACTAGGTAGAGTCAATTGCACATTACCTCTAGTTCCGCCACCAACGCTGGTTCTAGGTGCTGAACCTCCTGGTAAGCCGAACTGCACATTACCTCTAGTTCCGCCACCAACGCTGGTTCTAGGTGCTGAATCTCCTGGTAAGCCAAATTGAACTTGGCCGCGAACACCACCACCGACGCTGGTTTTGGGGGCTGGATCTTTGGGGGGTTTAAATTCCAAACTAATGAGAACTTGATTGCTAACAGTAGAATGCTCTTGAGGGAGCAGGCTGGCTAATGTCGTCTTACTTGTTAAAAGTAGTATGTTGCTAACAGTAATAAAGCAAAATATTTGAGAATTAAATTTAATCATTTTCGCATTTTTTGTGATGTTTACAACCAATTACCGACAAGAACGAAAGAAGACCAAAAATAGGGATGTTTGTATAAAGGATTAGCCATGATTTGTATTTGTGCTTGTTGCAATGCCTCCGCTTTGTTGAGTTTTGGATTACTCAATTGGTGATAAAATTCTTTCATCAAGGAAGAAGTAGATTCGTCACTGACTGACCACAAACTAGCTATAGTGCTTTTAGCACCAGAACGCAAGGCAAATCCAGCTAAACCTAAAGTTGCACGATTATCACCTACGGCTGTTTGACAAGCACTCATCACCAATAATTCAATCGGTTCTAAATTTCTTTGTCTTCTATTTTTAAATAAATTGTCAAAATCTTGAATGGAAATGCGATCGCCCCAGGTCAACAAGAAGGTTTCTTCTGGGTTAGAACTAAATTGACCGTGAGTAGCTAGGTGAACTATGGGGAAAGATTTATTGGTGATCGCTGTTTTTAAGGTATCGCTGGTAAAATTATTATCTAGCAATACTTGAGAATTAGCTTCTGTTGTGACTTGTTTAATTTCTCCTGTCACTCCTGGTAAGGGATTGAAGCCTTGGCGCGCTTCCGTTAGTCCAGCAGCTAACACGCTCAATTTTTGGCGTTGTAGTCCTTGAGGAAATAGTTTTAAACCAGGACTGAGGGCGACACTATAATTTTCAATTAAATACTTTTTACCATCATACAGAACACCCATTGGTAAGTTTCGCAGCAAACTATCTGGCACAAAAACTAAAGTTTTGATATTACTTGTGGTGAGTGTCGCTTGGGCAGGTGCAACCAGCCAGTTATATACTTCTTGAGAGATTCGCAAACGCTCGTCATTGGGATAACCAGGGGACAGGGAAGAGTAAAGTTGTTTTAAGGTCGTTTCAACTTGCTGCTTTGACAGTAGGGTGCTGTAATGACGTAGAGGTTGATTAGGAACTGAAAGAATGACTTCGAGGCGATCGCTTAAAATAATTGGATAAATAACAGCTGCGTGCAAGTCAATTTTTTCTAAAACTACAGGATTGTTATTATCTAAACAAGCATCGCGAAAAAAGTTATCTAGTTCAGCTATTTGCAAAGCTTCCATCACTTGCAGAGCTTGTTTCAGGTTGCTTTGATTGTCTTTTTGCAACAACAGACTGACGTAATCTCGATAGATTGGTTCAATACTTTCTTTAAAATTAAACTGGACATCTCGATTAATCGCGACTAAATCACTACGCAGAGATTGCAAGTTATTAAAAGCAATCTCATAAGCGGCGATGGCACTATTATTATCTCCTTGTTGTTGAGCAACTATACCTAACTGTCCCGCCGCACGCGCCACTAAATCAGTAGCATTAATTTCTTGAGCTATTGTTAGTGCTTGTTGTGTCAACGTCGCTGCATCTGCCAACTGGTCGTTTTTTTGGTAAAGTTTACCTAGTTGGTTAATAGAATAAGCTTCGGCTCTTGGATCTTTGATGTCTTTGGCTTGTTGAATAGCTGTTGCTAACAATTGAGCAATTTTGATGGTGTTGGTGTCTGAGACTGCTTTTTTGCTTTTCTCAGATGCTTCTAAATTTATCAAACTTTCTGTGAAATTAATCTTGGCGTAAATAGCAGGACGACTCGGAGGAAGTTGAGCAAGATTAGTTTCGATTTCTGGTATTAGTGTTTGTGCTAATTCCCAGTTTTGGAGTTTAACTAATAAGCTCAATTGATTTAATTGTGCTTCTAATTTAATCTGTGGTTCTGGAGATAATTTAATGGCTTCTTGGTAGTATGTCCAAGCAATATCATCTTCTTGTAAGTCTTGGGCAACGTTACCAATACTAAATAAAACTGCACTCACATCAGTTAGTGAGTTGAATTGTTTACTAATTTCCCAACTTTTATCTAGTATTGTTTTGGATTGCTTTAAATCACCAACAGTTTGCATAGCAATCCCTAAACTTCTCAATCCTTGAGCTTTCAAGAGATTATCAGGTTGATTTTGCAATTCTTTCACCAATTCTTCTAACAAGGTTTTGGCGCGGTTATATTGTCCCGATGCTTGCAAACCTTGTGCTTGATTAATTTGGCTGATGAGTTTACCTGTTTTATCACCCGTGCGCTCATAGGTTTTTGCTGCTTGCTTCCAAGTATCTATAGCTGTGTCAGTTTGTCCTTGTAGTATTTGGAGCATCCCTTGGGTATTTAATGCTTGTGCTAATAGTAAAGTGCTTTTAGCATCGAGATTTTTTAAGCTTTTGCTGATGTTGATACTTTCGGCGATCGCAGTTTGCGCTTGGGGGATTTTTCCTAAATCTTTATATGCTAAAGCTAAATAATTTAAAACTTGAGCTTGATTAATCAATTCTCTTTTTGATTGATAAATTTTCAGGACATTTTCCCAAATTCTGGCAGATTCTGTGTATTGTCCAGCTTGATAGTATTTTTTTCCTTGTTGTAATAAATCTGAAGGATTTGATAGTTGTTGATTTTCCTTATTTGCATCTGATATTATAGATTGATTCGCAACAGCAGGAATATTATTAATAGTTAATAACAGACTTAATGTAAAGCAAATACAAAAAATCCCAATAGTATTAATTTTAATTTTAAGAAATGACGAAAATTCTTTCTTGTTTAAATATTTATGGCTCTTTCGCCTAGATATTTTTTTCATATTTATATTTAAAAAAATAATTTATCTGGATATTTTATATATAAAATTTATTAATTTATCAAAGTTTATAAATCTCTACAATTAGGATGTTTTGACGATGAACTCTCTTGAGGTAAAGATGCTACTAATTCTACTTGTCCTTGGGCATTAATTATCCAATTTGTGGCTGCGATAATTTGTTGTCTTGTGGGAGGAATTGCAGAAGAAGTATTTGCTTGATTGCTACTTTGTATAGTTGTAAAATCTCGTGTGTCTGACAAAAGAGTTTGGCTACGAATAGTTGCAGTGGGGTCTGTGGGTAAACCTCCCCTACCTGTGATGGTAAAAGAATTACCCCCTGTGGATGTACAACTAGCAGTAACGATTTGATTGTCGCGATCGCTCTGTGGGTTTGATAATTTGATCAAAGCTGAACTCGGAGCAGCGTCTTGTTCATCAATTAATCCAAGACTAGAAACATCTAAAGTAGGACTAGGAACTTCTGGTAGTGGACTAGGCACTTCCGGTAGTGGATTAGGAACTTCCGGTAGTGGACTAGGCACTTCCGGTAGTGGATTAGGAACTTCCGGTAGTGGACTAGGACTTCCTAATTTAATGTTGCTGGCAGTAATATTACTGAATGGGGTAGGTGTATCAGAAAACTCGATTCCTTGAATATCTCTGGCGTTAATATCAATATTGCCACCACTACCAAAAAAAGCATTAGCTGAAATATCACTGTTTTCTTCAGGAACAGCGAAGAGTAAGTCTGTTTTGATAGTGATGTTAGCACCGTTTCCACCTGTAGTTTCATTCCCTGCGATCGCCGAAATCCGACTTCTACCGCGTAATGATAACAAATCTGCTATCTGTAAGTTAATATTAGCCCCTTCCGTACTGGCTGTTTTTGTAGAAATTACAGCTTGATTGTCGAGGGTTAATTTATTTGCTTGAATATCTATACCACCACCAATACCACTTCCTTGGCTATCGGTGGAAATAGCAGCACCATCGCTAATTTCCACAAGTTTGGCATTGACGAAGATATTACTACCATTACCAATAGAACTCAAACTTGTCTTAGAAAATACACCTGTATTCGCACCATATAAAAGAACTTTGTCTTCAGCTTCGATTAATATATTGCCAGCATTTCCTAACCCTTCTATTTGAGAAAATACCTGACTACCATTAGTAGCGGTCAAGGATATAGTATTAATCTCTATATCGCCTGCTTTCCCTGCATCTGCACCTATGCTCTGGCTGCCTATTTTGGAGTCATTTAACAAAATTTCATCCGCATTAATCATGACTTCACCAGCATTACCACCATTGCTGATGGTAGATAATTCAGCTTGGTTCGCTTCTAAAGAATTAGCGGTAATGATCAGCTTCCCACCTGTTCCTGTTGCGCCTTGATAAAGATGACTTTTTACATCGTTACTCAAGAAAATAAATGGTGCATTTAGGATCACATCACCGCCTTTTCCTGCACCATAAGAAGCACTTTCAATAAATGATTCTCTACGTGGAGCTTGTTCTTGAATAATGGCAGATTGACTCTTAAAAGTAATGTTACCTCCCACTGTCCCAGCAGAAATAATTCGTGATGATGGCGGCATAACTATATCATCATGAGCTAAAAGTGTGATATCTCCACCAGGTTTAGAAAATGCCAATGTAGAAGCATCAATGCCAAAACTCGACATAAATTGAGGAGTAGTAATTTTCCCCCGTGAATCAATCACAATATCACCACCTTTGTCACCACTACCAAATATATTCAGTGCCGATTTAACTGTGATATTGCCCGGTAAGGAAGAATTCGGTTGATATTGATTGGTTAAAAAGACCAGTCCGCCTGAGTTGATAATTTGATTGATCGTAATATCTGCACTTGTTGGTTGACCTTCTGTGCTAGGAATAGGTGAAAAAACATTCGTATTCCCTTGAATTCCTGTTGGGTTAAAATTGGTAGTCCCAGCCCTAATATCAACAGTAGGTTGATCGCTGCCATCAATGGAAATTTGTGTTACTCCATCAGAGAGAGTTACTGTTTGATTAATAAAATTAGTTGTATCTGGACTGTTAATATTAATATTATTAATAGTGACGCTGCCACCTGCAAAAATATGGATGGATGCTCCTGTATAATTATTAAAACTTACATCTCCACTTGAACGAATAATAGGGTCGTCAAAGCTCCTTAAATCTCCTCTTTGAGAGTTCATTTGTTCGATGCTAAAATTACCGCCACTAAAAAACTGAGCGTCCCCACCAATCGGATTAGCGGAACGGAACACCATATCTTTTCCAGAAAAGAAGCCACTGGAAGGATGATTTAATGCAGAGATGTCTATTTTATTGCCTTGGGCTAATAGTTGTTGTTCAGCCGAGGCGATGAAAGGGTTATTGAGGCTGTCCCGAACTTTTAGAGTATCGGTAGCTTGCAAAACTAAATTACCACCTGCTCTCAATTGCCCTTGTAAGTCAAGTTTTGTCCCAATTAAAGTCAAGTTTTGCCCAGCTGATAAGTTACCAGTATTGGCGATCGCACCTTGGGGCGGTAACCAACTCTCTAACCCCGGCTGAAGATTGACCCTTAATAAAGGGGGTGCTTTGGGATCTTGAGTAGTAAATTGATCACCGTTCTGAAACAGAAGGGAGTTGCTGGTGCTAGCAAAAAAAGACCCAGAGATATCCAAACGCGCATTTTTGCCGAAAATTATACCGTTAGGATTAATCAAGTAGAGGTTGGCATTTCCCAATACTCCCAGTGTACCGAAGATATTAGAAGCGTTGTTTCCTGTAACTCGACTCAGAATATTTTCGACTCCAGCCGGATTAGAAAAATAAATCCGTTGCTGATTACCAACGTTCAAATCTTGAAAACTATGGAATAGGTTACTACCTCGAATCGCTCCCCCATCTATGCGATCAATCTGACCTTTGGGACTTTGGACATTAGGTGTAAAAACAGAGTGTTCGACTCCTAAACTGTCGTCAGGAACTACCTCAGCTACAGCAGTCGTTGACGAACCTAGAATATAGGCGATCGCAACACTCCTTGTTAAAATTTTCATCAGCATGGTAGCCCTATCATCTCCTCTGTTTCAGCAACACCTGAATTTTTGTTCCACTTGAGGTCAATAATCTTGAACTTTGATTAATTTACGCTTGAGTAGATATAGGCATCCCAACCCACTTATAGCTAAAATTCCTATCACTGGACTAGGTTCAGGAACACTTGCGGAAACAGCAGACGTTACTAAATTGACATTAATATAAGTATTTGTATCGTATGACAGTCCTTGCAAATTAACACTAATGGTATCAGCCGTAAAACTGATGCGAGAGTCATTAGCATCTAGCCCGACCATATTAGTCTCTAATATAAATCCCGTTAAAATACTACTATCGTGAAAGTCTAAACTAGAAAGTCTAAATCCGTTAAATAGGCTAGGGAAAAATCCAGAGTCCTTGGAAAAATTAACGATAAACCCTTCTGTTTCTGGGTTGACCGCAAAAATAACATCAGAAGTGCCATCAGTTTGATTAATCAGATCGGCAAGTCCGGGCTGAACCAACCTTGTAGTAGATGCCAATACTGTGATTGAATCAGGAATTAAGTATTCATACTTAATCGTATCACCAATCAATGAACTTGCTGTGGCTATTTCAACTTTCATTCCCACAGGTATGGTGACACCCGCAGATATCACTATGGTCAGTAATTTATTAATTAAGCCCATTTTTTACCTAAATTAAAGATTTTTATCGCAAATCTGATTATCCTCTAGTTTAGTTAAAAAAAGCACTATTAATAGGAATTTTACAGGATTCTACTTACTTCTTCATCAAAATTTTAATTTTGTTGCTTTGGTGTTGTGATACATGTGCCTGAAAACACTGTTTGAACCTAAAATTGCTCCCTTTTTTTAAGACTTGTCATTAACAACATTTTTCACGCTAGTAAGTGATAAAATCTTCGTCTCAGCAAACAACATCGTCACTACAAGTTAAGTTACAATATTTAATTTTTTTTGTGTCAAATTTAGAAGTACGATTGATTTGGTTTTAAACTTTGGAGAAACTACACAGTTAGGGTGTTGATTTGATTTGCTATTGTGACAAATATTCTTCTATCAATAATAAAATAACTTCAAAAAGTATACAGCAGATGATGATAGTTTTGTCAACAAAATCAACAAAAATCATACAAAGGCACTTACAGAAATATTACAGCTAAACGCTGCAACCAATCTTTGAAAATTTTATCAGAATTATGAATTTAAATTCTAGTAAATATGTTGAAGAGATTCAATTACTCCAGGTTGATCGATACCTACCAGAAAAAGTCAGAACTTATATCGAAGAAAATTACTATGCCAAAGTTAATCAGCAAGCAGAGTTAGATTATGCTGCTAGAAATGAAGATTTTATCGCCAATCCCCTTCAGCACGTTGCACTTTATTCTGATCATGGTGTCGTTCACGTCAGAGATGTTGCTCGCAATATCTTAGTTGTGCTGGAAGCCATTCATGGAGTTCTCATTCCCCAAAGAGAGCCTCTATGGTTTGATTTTATGAAAGGTTATGGAATCATAATTGTCTATAACCATGATATGGGAATGCTTGATTTTTCGGCATTTGGTCGGGCGATGCACCCAGAATTTGTCACCCAAGAAGTATTCAGCCCAGCTTTTGATCAGGTAATCGATACGATTTGGACTGAAAATTGTGGCAATGTGTCTTGGCGTTTAATTAATTTAGCTGATCAAGGAGCATTGACAGAAGATCCTAAACTTGTGTTACGTGAAATGGTATCAATGGGGGTTGCCCACAGTAAAAGCAAAGTTCCTATTGAGGTATTGAATAATCCGCAACAACTCAGACAGGTAATGAGACAAATTGCTACGGTTAATTTGCATCACCTTTATCACCAACAACAAGTAACTAAAGCCGAAAATAAATTAGCTCAGGCTAAAAACTCTCTACAAGAACATCTGAAAATCGAGAAATTAGAAATAGCTTTACAGCAAATTAAATCGACTCAGGCAGAATTTCTCAAACAGGGAACTAGCCCCCGTAACGAGCGCATCGATCAATATTACAGTGATTTTGAAAAACAGGCATTTTCTTGGCTAGTTTGCGATCATCCAGAAACACAAGCTTTAATTGCTGATGTGCGTGACACTATCCGTGCTTTGCGAGCCGCCGATGCTTTGCGACAGAGAGGTACAGTTTACAAAACATCAGGAGGTTATCAGATTTTTGTTGACCAAAATACAGCTAAGGCAATTTATGCTTTGCAAAAAGGAAGCGGGGAATTATTTTTATTAGAAGCAGCAAATCCTCTCAATGCTGGAGAAGCCAACATCGCCAGTAGTGAATTAACTACTAACGGCGATTTAAGAATATCTTTCAATCGAGGTTCTTTTTCTAACCAAGATGCTGCACAACGGGCTGCTTACAATTTAGCTGTTGTAATTGACGACATTCAACGCGATATTATCGACACCTTTAGCCGACCAGCTAACGTCAATGATGTGATTAAGAAGAGTGAAAACATTGAAATTTTATTAGAAAATACTGACGACAACCTAGATTTTGCTGAAGCTGTACAAACAGAATTAGGGAAAATTGCTTCAGAGATAGGATTGAAGAGCAGAGTTGTCCCCTCACTCAAAAATATTGACCCGGAGGAACGCGATCGCTATTTGATTGCTAAAGAACTAGATTGGCCGCTGGAACAGAAACAAAAAATCCTGCTGAGAGTTTCTCAATCTGGTCATAAAATCCACAATATTGATCCGCTCAAGGCTTTTACTGATGTGTACTTATCCGTCCTTAAAGAAGGTGAAACATTAATCAAAGCGGGATCGCCTCCCGGTTTTGTTTATATTCCTATGGGTATAGGGCTAGTAAGTAACCCATTAGGTGGGTATCAACCCCAAGGTGTAAAACCTTGGATTCCGTTAGGTAATATTCGCGTTATTCGGGGAGATCAGCAGGAAGCAACCATTACAGCCGAACAGCAACTTGAACTCCTGATCATTCCTAAAGAGATTTACCTCAAATATTGGCACAATACCTACAATGCCGAAGAATTTTCGCAGCAAATCTTGCGTATTTACGCCGAAGATAATTTGCAAGAGTTAGAGCAGATTTTTAATATTCTCCGCCAAGTTGCCCTAATTGACAAAACTTTGGATGATACCGAAGTTGACTTCATTCAACAACTACTGGAATCTTACCGAATTAACTACTCCACTGAAGAAGTTCGAGAAAAGTTGTTAACTGGTGAAGATAGCGACTTTGTTAGTTTACGGCAAAGCGTACTAGATTATCTCTCATTAGATCCGCCCTATTTTCAAGTAGGGAGACTACGAGATTTGTTAAATCTGTTAGTAAAAGTTGACGAGGAAATTTCAGCAGAAGAATCGCTGATTCTGTCAGAGTTAAATAATTTACTGGACAGTTATTTAGCAGATGAAACGATCCCAAAACAGTTCAAAGTCTTGATTATTCCTACTACTTCTGAGCAAAACCAGGGAATTAGAACAATATTTCCCACCGCCCCAAAAGTTGAAAATCCTTGGGGAAAAGCCTATCTATGCGGTTCTTTCTACTCGAAGGAATACGCCAATATGATTTTGCAAAGATATCGCAATTTAAATTTCTACGCCATTCTGGAAGAAGACGAATATTCAGTATGACAAACTCCCAAAATCAGCCTATTCCAGTGATTATCGATACAGATGGTGGTGTTGATGATGCCTTGGCTCTGATTATGGCATTGAATTCACCACAATTAGACCTGAAAGCAATTACAGTTTTAGCTGGTAATATTCATGTAGGCCAAGCAGCTAATAATGTATTGCGGGTACTAAGTATTGTTGAACCCAAAACTTTACCAATTGTTGCTAAAGGTTGTGAAAAACCTCTGATTAAACCGCCCTTGAATGCTGCGGGTATTCATGGTGCAGATGGGCTGGGCGAACTAGATCAATTTAAAGCAGCAGATGGTACAGCCCGCTATCCTCAACTAAACATTGAACCATCTACAGAGAATGCTATTGATGTCATTCTCAAGGTAGCCCAAGAGTACGGCGACAGTCTAAATATTGTTGCTTTAGGCCCACTAACGAATCTCGCAACGGCAATTCAAAAAGATGCCGCAACCATGAAACAAATAGGTCGAATTATCATCATGGGTGGGGCTATCACCGTACCTGGAAATATTACGGCCGCGGCTGAATTTAACTTTTTTGTAGATCCTCATGCTGCTCAAATCTTGATGGAGTCAGGAATTCCCTTAACATTGGTGGGTTTAGATGTGGCAATGAAAGCTCCTCTTCCCCGCCAAGTTGTGGAAGATAATTTACAGCGTCGTCCTGCAAAAGTTACCCAGTTTATAGCCGATTGTACTGGAATTTATATGGATTTCTATCGTGATCATGAAGGCTTTCATGGTTGTTATTTACATGATCCTTTAGCAATGGCAGTTGCTATTGATCCGAGTCTAGTTACGACTGAATCATTCTATATGATGGTTGAAACTGAAGGACGATTTACCACTGGTTTGTCACTAGCAGATCGGCGCGATCGCCGAGATGATAAAACTAATCCACCTAATGTAGAAGCCTGTTTAGATGTTGATACTGAAAGGTTTTTAAAGCTGTTTGATCAACTTATCTAGCCCTGACTACTTAATGTATTGGTGGCACTATTGTTTATATTACTTTGTTTTCTCATTCAACAAAGCCAATTCTACGAGTTTTTTATGAATAAACTCTCGCACTTGTTCGTCTTGGTCATGTTCTGCTCTGTCGCGTAATAGTGGTAGCGTCTGGGGATGATGAGGATAATGTTCAATAATTATTTCTAGTGCTACTTGTCGGGGGTTATGTTGAAAATTATACTCACGGGTAAAGGAATCATTAATGGCACAGTGGTAGAAAATTTCAACTATTTCAGGGTGATCTGCAAAGCCTTTAGCTAATTCTTGCAATGCGACTTGACGTACATCTGCATATTTGTCAGATATAGCGCGTTTCGTCAGGATGGAAAAGGTTTCAGGATCATGAGGGAAACCTTTAGCTAATTCCTGTAATGCGGCTTGGCGCACATCTGCATATTTCTCAGATTTAGCACATTTTTTGAGGATGGGGAGAGTATCAGGGTGATTATGAAAACTCCTGGCTAATTCCTGGACGGCTGTCCGTCGTACAGATTCATTATCGTCGGCAATGGCGCGTTGTTTGAGGATACTCAGAGTATCGAGGTCATATTTAAAGCCTCTGGCTAATTCTTGCACGGCAGCACGACGCACATCTGAATAAGTATCAATAACGACACGTTGTTTGAGGATGAAGAGGGTATCAGGGTCATCTTTGAACACCCTAGCTAGTTCTTGCACGGCGGCGCGGCGCACATATTTATCCTCACTAGTAGTAGCGTGGTGTTTTAGCCAGGGGAGGGTATGGGGGTCATCTTTGAACACCCTGGCTAACTCTTGCACGGCGGTTTGGCGGACATCTGAATATTTGTCTGCGATCGCACTTTGTTTCAAAATACAGAGAGTATCACGCTCATCTTTGAATACCCTGGCTAATTCTTGTACTGCGGCTTGGCGCACATATTCATTCTCGTCAGAGGTGACAGCTTGTTTGAGGATGCTTAATGTCTCAGGGTCATCTCTAAAACCTCTGGCTAATTCCTGCACGACCGCTTGGCGCACAGTCCAATCTTCATTAGTGGCAGCACATTGTTTCAACCAGGGGAGAACATTAGGGTAATCTTTGAATCCCCTAGCTAACTCTTGGATTGCTACCTGGCGCACAGTTCCATATTGATCCACATTGGCACGTTTTTTCAACCAAAATAACGTGTTGGGATTATCTTTAAAACCTCTAGCTAATTCCTGGACTGCTACTTGTCTTACATATTCACTATTATCTGCGATCGCGCGTTTTTGGAGAATAGGGAGGGTATCAGGGTCATCCTTGAAACCCCTGACTAATTCTTGCACTGCGGCTTGTCGTACAGTCCAATCACTATCATTTGTGGCGTGTTGTTGCAGCCAAAGGAGAGTATCGGGGTCATCTTTAAACCCTCTAGCTAACTCTTGTAAGGCTGCACGACGGACATAATCTTTATTATCATCTGTCGCTAGTTGTTTGAGCCAGAAGAGAGTATCGGAGTCATCTTTCCACGTTGTAGCTACACAGACAACTGCTTTGGTGCGAATTTCTTGAACTAGCTTCGTTTCTTCTTCGTCTAAATAAGGTTGGTAGTAATAGTTAAGATCGTATTTGGTTAAGGCTTTGATTTTCTCTAGTAATTTAGTAGATACTGAGGCTACTAATAAGCGATTTCTGACTTCTGCTAGACATTTAGCTGCTAAAAACAAGTTGATAAATTTTTCTTTTTCACCATCTTGAGCTATTAAATAATCTAGGATTTCGCAAACGAATCTCGATTCAATCATGGCGATAATTAAGCGTAACACTTCATGCCAAGTTTCATCTTGCCAGTGTTTACCAAATACTTCACAATTGAGTCCTTTAATAGAGATAACTTGTATCTCTTTAAACTGCCAGACAAATTCCCAAGCGCAGAAATACTCTAAAAAAGTTCGATGTACAAAAGCATAGTAATCTGCACCTAAAAAACATAACATAAAGTTGCGAGTCCGTAGTTGGTTTATCATTACTCTGGCAACTTTTGTTGGTTGTTCAAATTCGATATTCTTGAGATAGCGAATTAAAATTTTTTCTAAATCATTGGCACTAATTAAATTGCCTACTAAACCCTTAGCACTTGTTTGCATATGATAGGCAACTTGCCGTAACATTGCTTGTTTATCTTTATAATCAATGGTTTTAGGATCTAGGCGATAATCTTCTACTAAAGCACGTTCTACATCCCATTGATGTAGCAGTACCCGTGATGCTTGCTCATACAATGTTGCCCTATCTCTGGGTAATTCTTGGTTACGGTTGAGAATTGCCATCATTGTTAGCAAGAGGGGATTTCCAGCTAGTTCAGTAATAGCTTTTGATGTATCAATTGCTCTTTGTAATCGTTCTCTTTTTCGGTGTCTATCTCCCTGATCTTGAAAATTTAATTCATGCCAACGGTTGATAAAATCTTGGATTTGCTCTGGCTCTAAATCTTGAATCATGAAATGCCGAAATTCCGCATCTCTTAATCTTTGGGGTTTATAGCCAATCACGCGAGAAGTTACAATTACCCTGACATTAGGATATTGATTGGTAAAGCGATGAATATCTGTAATTACATCCTCTCGCTTGGCAATATCAAATACTTCATCTAAACCATCAAACATTACTAAAGCATTGCCAGCTTTGAGTTGTTCGTGGAGTTTATTTTGATTGAGATGATGGACTATACCACTACATTTATGAAAAAATTCTAAGAAATTATGGCATTCATGATTTTCTCGTCTGCGGATATAAGTGCGTAACTCAATTAATAATGGAATTGCTGAAGAGACGACATTATTTAGAGGTGTTTCTGCCCAGTTTAAAGCTAAAAATTGTAATAAGGTTGATTTGCCAGAGCCAGGATCGCCTAAGATAACTATATAGCTATAATTTAGAGTATCATTAATAATATCTAAAACTGAATTTGTTGACTGTTCAAAATAAATTTTTTTGTAGTATTCTAATGCTTCTGGAGTAATTTCCTCATCTAATTGTTTACTTTCTCTTAGTCGTTTGAGGTGTTCTTTGGGGAGTTCATGCACCTGTGCTAATACTTGATGAACTTCCCGCACTTGTTGAGGGATAAACATCCGCCATAACTTTAATTCGTTGTAGGCGTAACCAGTAGTATCTAAACTATCTAGTTTTAAATTACCATATCTCTCGCGCAGTCCTTCTTGGTATTTTTTTAAGTCGAAATCTGGGGTAATACCATTAATTTCTAGCACGGTATTATTTAATGATTCTAGATGCAGAGAATCTAAAATAGGGCGTAATTCATCTGACTCACGAATAATTGCTTTAACTTTTTTCAGATAGCGTTTAGCCAATCTTTCCCAATCGAATTGCTGGGGTAGATTGGGTAATTTCATTTCATGCCAGGTATTGGTTAAAACTTTGGCATTTATAAGTTGGCAATTTGGTTGAAAAGGTTCACCGAGAATTAGCTTAATTGATTTATGATTAATGAATTTTTTTAAAGCATAATTATATTGTTGCAGTTCCGTTTCTTCTAAGTCTGCATCTTCTAATTCTTGCTGCATTAATTGCAAGAATTCTTTCAAAGCTTTGCCAGCAGCAATGTCAATATCTTCTGGCTTGAGTTGCTGTAAAATGTTACCAGGAATACCTTTTAATAAGTCTTTCGCCCAGTCTTTAGCAGCATCTTTCGCTAAGTCTTCAAAAATTGACTTAAAAGCAAACCCGACAGCTTGAGTTATGCCCCAAACAGCTAACCAATCTAATATCATACTCGCGTCTGCTGAAGTGGTGATTTTGAGTATATCTAAGAGTTGAGAAAATCGCTCTAGATTTCAACATAATTGCAGAAATTGGGTTCTACTGGGTAAGTAAGTCTTATCGGGATTTATGCCCAGCGATCGCAATTTCTCTGCTATTTTTTGGGAGCGTTGTTCTGCTTGTTGAATACGTTTGACTACTGTACTTGATATTCTTTTGACTCGACTAACTCATAGGTATTACCTACCGCTTGGGCAAATTTTTGCTCTATCGCCTGTAAATCTTCTAGGGGTATGGCTTGCCATTGTTCTTTCGTTGCCCAACGAATAATAAATATAATTTCTGTGGAGTCCTGGGGATTAATCCAGACTTCTTTACCTAAGAACCCAGGATACTTAGCCAAAACAGTTGTCCAAATAGCTGCATCCTGTTGGAGATAATCTTCTCGTGTACCGGGGGTAACTTTAAACTTAAGAAATTCTATAACCACACCCTTTCATCCTATGTGTTTGCCAATTTGCCAAAATAGAGTTGTAGGCTAGAATAACGACGCTTCCAGCATAGCTTGATTGCACACACTTAAAAGCAAGGGTCGGCTGGTTTGAAATAAATAACAGGAAGGATATATGGACAGCAACAACTGGTTGCAACAACTAATGATGCTTGGTATTGGGACAACTTCTCTCGTAGCGGAAAAACTGAAGGAAGTGAGCGATGAATTGGTAAAGGACGGCAAACTCAATCCTGAGCAAGCAAAGGCTGTGATGGATGATATTGTACAGCAGTTAAAGTCAGAGCAGGGAACGTGGGAAACGCAAATGCAACGGCAAATGCGAAATATGATGCAGGATTTGGGGGTAGCGCGTCAGTCTGAGGTAGATGAACTGCGGGGTAGAATTGACCGATTGGAACGGCAAGTCCGAGATTTAGAAAATAAGCTTTGGCGTTAGTATCTGCTTGTGATTTAAACTAATTTTGTTCTGTTGGTAATTTTCATCGCCAAACTACCCCTGTAGGGAGGACTAATTTTGAAAGCAATTTTACTTAGCGTGGGTATCATGCTGGCCTGTGTTGCGGTTTTAGTGTTGTCACAAATCGGCGGTAAGCAGGAATCTGCCTTCGCTGAGACTGTGACTCCAACCCCACCAGCAACCACCATCGTTACAGAAAACAATACCTTAATAGCGAACAATCATATGTCTGATGCCTCCAAAGTCGTTACTACCCCTTCTGGTTTGAAGTATGAGGAAATAGAAGAGGGAACTGGTGCAACACCTGTCAAGGGACAAACCGTGACAGTGCATTACACCGGTACTTTAGAAAATGGGACTAAATTTGATAGTTCCCGCGATCGCAATCGTCCTTTTAGCTTTACCATCGGCGTTGGTCAGGTAATTCAAGGTTGGGATGAAGGACTCAGCACTATGAAAGTAGGTGGTCGTCGTCAGCTAATTATCCCCGCAGAATTAGGTTATGGTTCTCGCGGTGCTGGTGGCGTGATTCCTCCCAACGCTACCTTATTGTTTGATGTGGAATTAATAGAGGTTAAGTAGAGGTTAGGGGTGTAGGGGCAAACAAATTCAAAATTCAAAATTCAAAATTAAAGAATTTTTGACTTTTGAGTTTTTCATGCCCTATGCCCTATGCCTAATTCCCTATGTCCAATGCCCAATACCCAAAATGTCTAAAAATTCTTCCTACAATCCTCTATTTTCCCTCAACACTCAACAAGAAAAATGGCAGCAGAGGGTAGCACAGGTAGCATATCGCTTCAATAAACAGTATCAAAATGAACAATTTGAACTACCTGAAGAAGTGCAGTCCATGCCGATATTTCAAGAATGGAAATCGGGACTGTTGATGGGGAGAATTGTTTCGCCTTTCTGGGAAATTGCCAAACCCCAAAAAAATCAGCACTGTTTGGATATTGGTTGCGGTGTCAGCTTTTTGATTTATCCTTGGCGAGATTGGCAAGCCTTTTTTTACGGACAAGAAATTAGTAATGTGGCACGAGATACTTTAAATTCTCGTGGTTCGCAATTGAATTCTAAATTATTTAAAGGGGTGGAATTAGGGGCAGCACATCAATTAAATTATGCCCCAGAGCAATTTGATTTAGCGATCGCTACAGGATTTAGCTGCTATTTCCCCCTGGAATATTGGAGTGCTGTGTTAACAGAGGTCAAACGGGTGTTAAAACCTGGCGGACTATTTGTATTTGATATCCTCAACCCCGACCACTCTTTAGCAGAAGATTGGGCTGTGCTAGAAACCTATTTAGATGCGGAAGTATTTCTAGAACCTGTAACTGAGTGGGAAAAAACCATCAAAGCTTCTGGAGCGAAAATTATGACACGCCAACCAGGAGAATTATTTGATTTGTATAAGATACGTTTTCAAGCCTAGTGGAGACGTAATAATTCGCTTCTGCAACCAAGGATATATTACGCCGTGTGCAACTTTCTCTCAAACCTAACCCCCAACCCCTGCCCTACAAGGGAAGGGGAGCAAGATTTAAAGCCTCTCTCCTTGCAGGGGCTACGGTGTACACACATCTTTGTGCTAAGTGTAAAATGTGGCTTTATCCCCCTAAATCCCCCTTAAAAAGGGGGACTTTGATTTTTGTTCCCCCCTTTTTTAAGGGGGGTTAGGGGGGATCAAAACGATGTGCGGTAAATTATCTGATCCGAAGCATATTGCGTGCCGACTCGCTCTGATTACTGTGGTGCTAAGTTGCAGGCTTTTCATACAAGCGCAGTAGACTACTATTCACCATAGATGCTTCTGACGAAGCCAGCCAAGCTGTAAATTCGCCAATGTCATCAGCACTTATCCAGGTTGGTTGACTGCGCTCTTGACTGCTGCGAGTTGTCACCCAGCTATGAACAATGACTTCATTAATTCGCACAGCACTACCCTTGTTTTCCTGCATCAAAACCTGAGCCAGCATTAGCTGTCCAGCAGCAGTAATGCTGACAGGGCTGACATTGGGAATCGGGACTTCAGCTGCTGCGCCGCCAATCAAAGTGTAGCTAGCACCCTTATTTTCTTGCAGAACAGGTAGGAAGGTGCGGGCTGCGATGAAGTGACTGGTTAAATTACTATCTAAATATTGTTGCCATTCGGCGATTGAGACTTCGGTTACAGGTTTGTTACCAAACCACCAACCACCAAGGGAAGCAACCACAGCATCAAGTTTGCCAAATTGTTTCAGCAGTTGATCGCGAATAATCTCGGCACTCTCAACTTGACTAATTTCTCCCACAATCGGCATAAAGCGATCGCCATGAGCAAGTTCACCTAAATAAGTGCGTAGTTCTTCGAGTTTTTCGGCTTGGCGCGACGGTACAACGACGATCGCCCCTGCTTTGAGAAATGCTCTGACAATACCTTCTCCCACATTGCCTGCACCACCAAGAATTAATGTAACTTTGTTCTCTAGTTTGCTCATGATTGCTCCCGCATTAATTTTTTTTTCGCGAACATCCACATTGAGAGAGGTGAGAATCCAAAACTTTTGATTCTCACCTCTGCAAATTAGTGATCACGCTGCCAATACCCCGCCATCGACAGCAAGGGTATGACCGTTCACAAAATCAGTAGCATCAGAACACAACCAGATCACAGCATTAGCAATGTCATCGGGTTTACCCAAACGTCCGGCGGGAACAGAACTCTCAAAAGCTTTGGGATTACCACCACTTGCTAGACTGAGCATTTCCGTTTCAATTGGCCCTGGTGCGATCGCATTAATGCGGATTTTTTGGGACGCATATTCTAGTGCTGCGGCTTTTGTCAGCATCACCACAGCAGTTTTAGAGGCATCGTAAAGCGATAAGCCAGGGGCTAAGGGACGAAAACCATTGATGGAAGAGGTATTGACAATTGCTCCACCATCCCCTTGAGCCAACATCTGGGCAATTTCGTGCTTCATACACAGAAAAACACCCTTCACATTGACTCCAAAAACCCGGTCATAACTTTGCTCTGTCTGCTCTGCCAGCAAGGCATTTTGACCCAGCAACCCCGCGTTATTAAATGCGATATCAAGCCTACCAAACTTATTGACAACGGCAGCAATGGTTGCTTCTACATCGGTTTCTTGAGATACATCGGCTTTCACAAACAAACCGTCACTTCCTACCTCATGAATCAATCTGACAGTTTCATTCCCTTCTTCTTCCCGCCGTCCGACTACAACAACTTTAGCACCAGCATCAGCAAAGGCGATCGCTGTAGTACGTCCAATCCCAGAAGTACCACCAGTAACGAGGGCAACTTTGTTTTCTAACGGTTTCATCCAAATCTCTCCATTTTCACCGACTAAAGCAGTGTGCCTGATTTGGATTCTTCTTTACAAGAAGGAACTTCCAGGTGATATAGTTACCTCATGGTTCCCAAAAATGACCGAATAGTCCTCAGTGCCGACTGTCCTATACGGCAGATGCTCGATTTGGTGGGAGATAAATGGACACCGCCAATACTGTATCTCCTATCTTCTGGTACTAAGCGATATACTGATTTTCAACGTCAAATTCCGAAAATCTCCAAAAAAATGCTGACACAAACCCTAAGACGGTTGGAGTCAGCTGGTGTTGTTAACCGAACTGTATATCCCATTGTGCCGCCCAAGGTGGAATATAACCTTACTCCCTTTGGTGAAAAACTGATTGAACCGATTGCAGGTTTGGCAGAGTGGGCTTGGCAGCACCAAGAAGAATTAAAGCTAGTTTACGAACGTCAAAAGATATCCTTGAGCAGCCAGAAATTAGAAGTTTGAAGCTTTTCAAAATGAATTCAGGAGCGATTAGGATTTACTTCCTCATCTGGGCGTTGGACGGCTGGGGGATAATCAACATATTCACCTGCTCTAATTGTTTCTGCGTTGGTTAAATCTTCAGGTAAGAGTTCTTCCGGCTCTACCGATTTATCGGCAGCTTCACTTAGCACGCCTTCAGCATTGACGTTGGGTTTATCAGAACTTCCTTTATGACTTGCACGACCACCTGGCATAAATATTTCCTTTTGTTTGAGTTATTAAACATTCCCAATTTAAGCTGTTGATTTTGATAGAAACACTATCAAAAGTCTTAAAATGAAAATTTGGTGATCAAGTCGTAAGTAATAAATTTGAATGTTGACAAAAGAATATGCAATTGAGTTGAATCGCTATAAAAAATACACCAATTGTCAGAGGTAAAAACTATCTCTCATATTTTAATTTATGTAAATAGTTAACTTATGCAATTGAGAGGTAATGATGACTGAAAAGCAAGAAAAGCTGATTAATTTATCAGGTAGCGTTGCGTAGCAAAGCAAGCTACAACATGACAAAGAAACAGACTTTTCAAACATCCTCTTAACTCGACTTTATCCATTTTTCGCTGCGGGTCATCACCAATGTAGGTGATCGCGAAAAAATGAGGTTTTTGCTGCATACATAAAATTTAAATACAGTCTTGGTAAATACTGGTGA
>NZ_JACJRG010000031.1 GCF_014697125.1 Anabaena minutissima FACHB-250
AATCAGTTTAGTAATAAAATGAAGTAGGGGATTAGAAGGCATATTTATTAAACTAGTAATTTTATTTTTAATATTTATTGTCTTTTGTTTTCTCAATTACTTCTGTATTTCCTCCCCAGCTTGGTTTATTGCCACCAATTACTGCTAATTGTATTGAGATATATCTGATTTTTATTACTATTTTATCATAACCACTCTGGGAGAGCCAAAACTTTCATAAACTGGGACGCGCACCGCTAAATAAAGTAGGCGTTCGGGTTCAATCTTATCTAACGCATCCCGATAGTTTAAAAACTGTCCCAAGGCAGTATGAAATTCTGAAACATTTGATGGACTAATAAAACTTTTAATCTCTACTGCGATTTTTTTGCCTTCTTGCTCTGCGGCTAACAGTTGCTCTGCTGCTAAATCAATCTCAAAATCTACATCATCCACATTAATTTCATAAGGATCAGCTGTAATTTTCCAGCCCTCTTTTTCTAAAGCATTTCTGACGATACTATGAAATCTATCTTTTGCCATAGTATTTCACTATCCTCAAGATTAGGCTGGTTAAAGGTAGGTAATACACAATATTTACTAGTCGCCAGTCCCCTGACTTAGTTTAATGACGCTGCCAACCATGCAAGATTGGCATGGTAAACAAACCCCAAGCCAAACCTGTAATTAACCCAAAGGGTGTAACTAAATAATTATTAAAATCCCATAGACCAAAAATTTGCGCTGCTAATTCCACAGGATACGCCATCATTAACACACTAGCTAAAGCTGCACCATTCCAGCCGTATTGACTCAGCCAATAAAATCCTTTACCACCAGTCATAGCATACAGCAAGCGAGTAATGAGCAATCCTGTAACAGTGCCGTAGCAGCGCATACACACAGCCATAATAAATGGGGGTGCTAAATCTAAGCCCATCTCTGGTTGCGGACATACATGATTACCCATGAAATAAATGATGTCCGCAATACCCCCAAGCAACCAGACTCCAGACGCAGCTAGAAAAGGAGCGATGGGAGGGCCAAAAACCATCCCTGCTAGCATGAAGTCAGCAATGAAGCTAACCCAGTTAATCTGCAACTCTTTTGTTAAAGCTACTCTTACCATTTCCTTTGGGTGCGTCCTATGTAGTCCGTTGACTAACCTACCTTAGAAATGTAGGGACTTGTCAACTTATCTAACTGTTGAATTAACAGACTCAGGAATAATCCTACATCTGTAACTACTCCGACGGATTCTATTGAACCGCGATCGCTCAATTTTGTCACAACGGCCGGGTTAATATCTACACAGACCATTTTCACGCCGGCGGGTGTCATATTCCCTACCCCAATGGAATGCAGCATTGATGACAGCATTAAAATCATCTCCGCACCTTCCAATTGTTTGGCGTATTCCTCCTGTGCTTTGATTAAGTCCATTTGGGTATCAGGTAAGGGGCCATCATCCCGAATTGAACCAGCAAGGACGAAAGGTACTTGATTGTGGACGCACTCATACATCACACCATTACGAATTATCCCAGCTTCTACAGCCTTGGCAATGCTGCCATAACGACGAATGATATTAATTACCTTGAGGTGATGGCGGTGTCCACCACGAACGGCGACACCACGCTTCATATCCATACCCAAGGATGTACCCATCATATTTTGCTCCATGTCGTGGACTGCGATCGCATTTCCACCCAGCAGAGCCTGCACATATCCTTCCCGAATTAGCTGTGATAGATGTTCACCACCGCCTGTATGAATAACCACAGGGCCAGCCGTGACGACTACTTTACCGCCAGCATCACGGATTTTCCGCAGTTCCCACGCGACTTGTTCCACAACCAATTCCACACGCCGTTCACTGGAAACACCAGACGACATAAAGCTGAATTCTTGGGCGTTGCGTTGTTCTCGTGATTCGGTTTTACGGATGGTGCGGATACCTTGCACGTCAACTACCACCCGTTCACCTACTTCGAGGTCACGGAGTATTTTACACCGTGCTAGTAGACCATTGGGACTTTTAGTAATTGCGATCGCGCCGTCCATGCGCTGATTTTCTACCTTCACCCACTGCCCATCAATTCTGACTTCGGTAGGATAAATTGTACTTACGTAGAAATCATCAGGTGCAACACCATCTTGAATTACAGGCTCAAGCTTGACATCTCGTTCGTCTTGTGGTAGGTCTACCGCCCCTAAATCAATCAATAGGGAGATGATTTCTTCCATCACCTCGTGAGAAGGTGCGGACACCTTCACCTCAGCTGCGGAGGTACTTTGCCGTTGTTCTCCCAAGTTGAAATTCAGAACCTGGAAACTACCGCCAGTATCGACAATCAAATCCAAGGCGCGGTTAATTAACCCAGAGTCAAGCAAATGACCCTCTAAACGAATAATCCGGCTTTCGACGGATACATTGGCGTGAACTTCAGCCTGTACAGGTTCTGTAACGCGTAGGGTGAGACATTTCGCTGCACCACCTGCTTTGAGAAATTCCTTGAGTGGCGTTTCCAGCACCTGGAAGCCAACATCTGCTAAACGGGACTTTAAGCCCTCGCTGGCTTTGTTCATAATCATGATGCTTTCTACATTCACCGCATTACAAGCAAAGTTGACAGCATCGGCTTCAGCTATGGCGATGCGCTTTTCGGCTGCAACGCGCATTTCAATTAAGCGGTTGGAGTAGGAATCAAACGCGCCGGGATAATACAGCAAATAGCCGTTAGCTAAAGGACAAAAACAAGTATCTAAATGATAGAAACGCTCATCGATTAACCGCAGGGATAACACATCAATATCCAGCCATTTGGCGAGATATGGATGAGAATCTAATTCCGAACGGAAACCGTAACCAGCCCACAACCAACGCCCTTCTCTATCTAAAAGCGCGTCACCTGCACCTTCAAAGGGTAAGTCTTTAGGTAATTCATAAACTGTGTAACCATTACCTTCAAACCATTGTTTAAAGTATGGTTCTTCTCCCTGACGCTCTTTGTGTAAAAAGCGACTAAGAACGACGTTCTTGCCTAAGACTAAACCAGCGTTGGCGGTAAAAACCATATCTGGCCACCCTTTTTCGGGTGTCACCAAATCGACAACTGCGTGTTCTTTGAGGATCTGGTGTAACCCTTGCCACTGTTCCACGGCGCGATCGCGTGATGATTTGTGAATATTTCCTTCCATCCAAGGATTAATCACATAGTCCACATCGTAGTGGTCAGGAGCGCACATCAAAAAACGAATCCGGGAAGTCATAAAAATATTACAAATATTACAAACTTAGTTCAAACAGAAGTCTTTTCTTTTCCAGTAATGTATAATCCTTTACCTAGTATTTATCTCTAGATAGTCGCAGGATCTACAAAAATTTTGCGCTGATTCCATTACCGGGAAAGCCAAGGTAATGGTAACAAACCTATAGGTTACTTAAAGGGTAAGGACTTAGTAGTATACCTCTGAGGCTGCAATCTCGCGCTATTTTAGCTATATTTAGTTTTAATAATTTAAATTAAAAATGATAAATTTAACCTTAACTTTAGAAGATAACCCTGATCCCCAAGATATTCGGACAGTAATTAGCAAAATCTTGGAATATAACATCAATAGTCAAGAAAATGAAGACATTGCTTATCCTCTGGGCGTTTTCATTCGAGATGCTCAAGGTGAAATTGTTGGTGGTCTAATTGGGAAAACACACTGGGGATGGTTATGTGTTTCTCACTTGTGGGTAGCTGAGGCGTTGCGAGGTCAAGGCTATGGACAGCAACTTTTACTAGAGGCGGAAAAAGCAGCTAAACAACGGTGTTGTAGTCATGCTTATCTAGATACATTTAGCTTTCAAGCTTTGGGTTTTTACCAACGTTTGGGCTATCAAATATTTGGTGTTCTGAAAGACTATCCCCCAGGACATGAGCGATATTTTTTACAAAAACAGATTTAAAAGTTAAGGACTGGGTAGAAGAAATTATGCACAAGCTTGTGATTTTGCCTGGATGATGCCTTTTAAGATACGTTTTAGAGAAGATTTCTTGATTAACTTCATGGCTTGTTTTGCATCTAGCCAGCGTCGATATCTTGTACTAGCTTCTGGATAATGACTACTAACTATTTCAACTGGCAATAAATACATCTTCACACAGTAAATTTTGCCTCGTTTGCGATATTTATAAGTACCTAATTTATTAGCTTCTACCTGCCCAATTACGCCTGCTTCTTCCCAAGCTTCTTTAGCGGCTGAAGCAGGTGGAGTCATACCGTTGACAATCCCACCTTTGGGCATCACCCAACGCTGGCGATCGCGCGTTGTCACTAGCAAGATTTCCACTCTACCATTTCGGACTCGATAAGGAATTACCCCGGACTGTTTCAGCACTTTGTTCACTTTTCGGCTCATAGGAATTATCTCCCTGTGTTGCTGTTTTTGTGTACGATTTATACTCCAAAATACGGAGAGTGGATATTGAATAAATTTTAGTGAAGATATATTTATCTTTGATTCAAGTTGATAAATACCACAAATTGGTGTGAATTTTCTGAATAAAAGTACGCAAAAATTCAGCCCTCATGAAAAATTTAAAATACTCTGCCGGGACATGACTATAAACGCAAAGTAAATAAAAACTAGGTTTAGACCTATATCAAATAGAGAATTACCGGAGATTATGGTGATTAAACCCTTGAATTTAGGATAATTTAACAGCAAGTTTCGCTGGTCAAGGACTTATCAAACTACTACTCAAAGACAGATAGTAACTAGCGATCGCCCATAAAAAAGTAATAAAAATAACTTTTACCCAATCCCTACACAGGCTTTTGATCTAAACGAGTTGCTTGCTCTAAAGCTGCTTTTTCCCTAGCTCTATGGGCGTAGGCTTGTAATTGAGCGCGATCGCAACCTGTAAGAATACTCAAATTTTCTAGGCTGACCCCACGCATCAACATTTCTACGCGCCAGGTATGTTGTGCTTGAGCTATTTCTGGTGGTTTTCCTTGGGGAGTTAACAATCCTTGAGTCCATGTTTGCCAGTATTCCAACACCTTAGATTCCTCAATGGGTTGACCTGTTGCATCCAGAAACATCGCAGCCTGGCTATCTTTACGACTTTTCAGCCATTTAATTAACGGATTGTTGGTATAAGAGCCATAGCGTTTTCCTAAAATCCACTGATTGACAGGTACTTGTCGAACATACCCAGGGGTGGTAATTTGCAGTAAGTGACTTTGAGGATCATAAATTTGGTGATTGCGCTGCAAATCGACTATTTCTTGGGGGGATAAACCAGTCGCAAATAATAAATAAGCGATCGCATAATCTTGGACTCCCGACCTTTTGGCTTGTCTGAGAATTTCGTGAACTAAAACAGCAGGTAAATCAGCTATTTCTTGGGTGTTATAGGTTGTTAGTAAGCTGCTGGTAACTGATGACATAGCACCACGCAAAAATAACTCTACTAAATTCTCTAGAAAATCATCCCGACTTTCCCACAGTTCATGAAATTCACTGGTGAATTCAATCACCGCATATCCCAAAATCATGCCATTAAGCAAGCTAGCTAATTTTTCTGCTGGGAGATAGGTGTTCAAATCTCCCTGTTGAATGACAGTAACTAAGTATTGAGCTACATAGCGGTTAGCCTCTGTTAATCCTCTTCCCAAAGCACGACGATTCTCAGCCGGAAATTGATCAGCTTCTCCTACCACAGACCTCACCAATTCTGGCATTCTTTCCAAAGCCTGCAAAGTGTCACTTGCATAATCTTTCAAGGCTTGGTAAACATCACCTGGAGGAGTAGCACGGCTGATTAGGGATTCACCTAAATTTGTAAAAGCTGCCGATTCTTCTAGTACAGCTAACAATAATCCGTGTTTATTCCCAAAATTACGGAATAAGGTGACTTCGTTAACTGCTGCTTTTTCCGCAATTTGGCGCGTTGTCGTGGCACTAACCCCCTGAGCCGTAAACAACTCTAGAGCTGCCTGAATCAAACGTTGACGTGTAGACAAAGATTGAGATTTCATAAAGAAAATGCAAGTGGTACTTGCATTAAAACCAGAGATTTGTTAGCATACCAAATGTAAGTGATACTTGCTCTAGTCTACTGTAACGAAATGAATGCCAAGTGGGTAAATTCCTTGTTGGCTATGAATGCACCAGATCAAAGAGCAAATTGCTACAGAAACAGTTAATAGGAATTTTTATGACAGCAAAAAATCTGGCGTTCGCCTCTGAGAGAGAAAATTCATTGCGTCTCAGATGGATAAATGTGGCATTTTTTGGCACAATTCATGCCCTAGCGTTTTTAGCCCCTTGGTTTTTCTCCTGGTCAGCACTCGGCTTGCTGTTGTTTCTGCACTGGCTATTTGGCAGCATTGGCATATGTTTGGGATATCACCGATTACTCAGCCATAAGAGTTTTCAAGTACCCAAATGGTTAGAATATGCGATCGCCATCATCGGTGCTTTGGCTCTCCAAGGAGGGCCAATTTTTTGGATTGGAGGACATCGCCAGCACCATGCCCACACCGAAGATATCAGCTTAGATCCATACTCTGCCAAGCGCGGCTTTTGGTGGAGTCATATGTTGTGGATTTTATATCCCCGCTCCGAGTTTTTTGATTATGAAATCTACAAAAAATACGCCCCTGATTTAGCAAGACAACCTTTCTATCGCTGGTTAGATCGCTATTTTCTCCTCTTGCAAATTCCTATGGGATTATTGCTGTACGCTTTGGGAGGATGGCCTTTTGTCATCTACGGTATGTTTCTCAGAGCCGTATTACTTTGGCACTCCACCTGGTTCGTCAACTCTGCAACCCATATGTGGGGTTATCGCACCTTTGATGCTGATGATAATGCGCGTAATCTCTGGTGGGTTTCTATCGTTACCTACGGCGAAGGCTGGCACAACAACCATCACACTTACCCCCATGTCGCAAAAGCCGGTTTCAAGTGGTGGGAGATTGATGTCACTTGGTGGAGCATTAAACTTTTACAAACTCTAGGTTTAGCGAAAAAAGTCATGTTACCCCCATCGTTAAGTAGGGAGTAGGCTTCGCCGTGAGACGTTCGGCGATCGCATCGCGTCCCGTAGGGAAGCTCATTCGAGCCGTGTCAGCCGAACGGTAGTGGGGATTGGGGAGTGTGGTAGACAAGGGAGGAAAACTTTTTCCTTAATGCCCAATGCCCAATGCCCAATGCCCAATTACAAATTACAAACCAGTCTTTCATGTTTGAGCAACCAACGCTTTCGTTCTATTCCCCCCGCGTATCCAGTGAGTAGATTGTTTGCACCAATTACCCGATGACAGGGAATAACAATTGCAACTGGATTTAAAGAATTAGCCAAGCCGACAGCACGATAAGCAGTCGGCTTATTGATTTTTGCTGCTAGTTCACCATAAGAAATAGTCGTTCCCCAAGGAATAGTTCGCAGGGTAAGCCATACTTGCTGTTGAAAAGACGTTCCGCCAGTGTTGACTGGAATGTTATTTAAGCTGGTATGTAGGCTTTGCCCATCGTAAACATCGCCCTGCAAATAAGATTCAATCCTGCTACTAAATCCTTGTGGATTCTTCGCTTCCTGGAGATAAAATTTACCATAACGCTTCTGAAGCAGTTTTAACATTCTTTGCTCATAATCAGCAAAATCAAGAGCGCAAAGTTTTTCCCCATCAGAGACAATAAGAATTGTCCCTATTTCTGAATTAATTTTGTCAACGAGTAATTCCACAATATCAGCTTGATGTAAAAAATATTAGTATAAATATCAATTATAAATTGAAGTATCTGTTCAATTAACAGTATTCTATGATTAAGATGATGGGCTAGTAGATTGCTGACTTAGATATTCATGTATCAGTCGAAAAACTTTTGGCGTGAGTGAGAACAAATATAGAGAGGCGTTTTTCTACTTCAATAAACGTAAATCTAGTTGGTAATGCTATGAAATATACTGGTGAAGACCAATGGCTTTATTTACTGAATCAACAGCCGAAACCAGTATGAGTGAGCATATTCATCGACTGATTGAGCATATTCATCAAGAGTTACTGCCTGAATTGCAAGTCGAAAGCGTCAATCCCCACGATCCTGTAGAAGTTCGCTATCTCCCCCATTCTTGGCAATTGATTGGTAGAGGTAACTATGCGGCTGTGGTTTGTCACGCTGAATACCAAGAAGTGGTAGTCAAGATTTACGCACCTGGAAGACCAGGATTTGCAGAAGAGGTCGAAGTATATCGCCGACTTGGTTCTCACCCAGCATTTTCGGAATGTCTATATGCAAAAGACGGCTGTTTAGTCCTGAAGCGATTATATGGGGTGACTTTATACGATTGCATCCCACGGGGTTTGCGTATCCCCAAACAGGTGATAAAAGATATAGATAAGGCTTTAGATTATGCGCGTCAGCGAGGACTTTACCCTCATGATGTTCACGGGCGCAATGTGATGATGTATGAAGGGAGAGGTTTAGTAGTAGATATTTCCGATTTTCTACATGAGGATAAATGTTCTAAATGGGATAATCTCAAGAGAGCCTATTACTGGTTATATCGTCCCATCCTTTCACCTCTGCGGCTGAGGATTCCTTACTTTATACTTGATGGTGTCCGCAAAACTTATCGTTTCTTTACTTTATTAAAAAATAGAAAACAGAAAACAGTTCCTCTACTTCCATAAATACTTGTAGTTAAGGAGATTGCTACACTGAGAGCAAACAGTTTGTAGTGGCAAAAATCATGACTGTTGCCAAACCCTCATTGCTAACACTGGATGAGTTTCTCAATCTTGCAGAAACAAAACCCGCTAGTGAATATATTGATGGTGAAATTATTCAAAAGCCAATGCCTAAAACTCGGCACTCACGACTTCAAGCTAAGTTGATTACGGGAGTGAATGAAGTTGCGGAAGCAAGCCAGATTGCCTATGCTTTCCCAGAATTGCGTTGTACTTTTGGAGGTCGTTCAATTGTGCCTGATGTGGCAATTCTGCGTTGGGAACACATTTATGTTGATGACAATGGAGAACCTGTAGATGATGTGTTGGTTGCTCCCGATTGGACTATTGAAATTCTTTCACCAGACCAAAGTTCTAACAGGGTGACTGGCAACATCTTGCATTGTCTGAAATATGGTTGTCAACTAGGATGGCTAATTGATCCAAGCGATCGCTCAATTCTGGTATTTCAGCCACAACAACAACCAGAACTACTGCGTGGTACAGACGATTTATTAGTTTTACCTGAACTTGAATTGAAATTAAAAGTGAGTCAAGTCTTTGCTTGGCTAAAGATGGGAAGCTAGTAGTTATGAGTGGTGTTAGCGGTAGCGCGGCGTTTAGCCGGTGCTGAGTTATGAGTAGTGAGTTATGAGTGCTGTTAGCGGTAGCGCGGCGTTTAGCCGGTGGTGAGTGAAAATCCCCACTCCCTATTTTCAAGCTAGGTCTACTCATTGCTCAGGACTCAGGACTCAGGACTCAGGACTCAGGACTCAGGACTCAATACTAAACTATGTCAGCAAAATGTTAATTTGGGAAACTGTGACCTAAATCTCAGGGGATTTTAACCAATGCCATACTTGAGTGATGCGAGTGCAATTCGTGCCATAGTTGCAGACTATACTCAAGCTACTACTCTGTGGATAGATACCGAAGTAGCAGAATATAAAAGCCGTAATCCTAGACTGTCGCTGATTCAAGTTTTAGATGATCCTCTCGATATGAGTGGCGATCGCGTTTACCTTTTAGATGTCCTGAATCAACCTGATGTAGTAGCTGACTTTATTGAGCAAATCATGCTTAACCCAGTTATAGAAAAAGTATTTCACAATGCTAGTTATGATTTAAAATTTCTAGGCAATAAACAAGCTAAAAATATCACTTGTACTTTGGAATTAGCCAAAACGATTCCCTACTATATTTTACCATTACCTAATTATCAATTAAAAACATTAGCTACAGAATTATGTAATTTTAACTATATTGACAAACAAGCACAAAGTAGTAATTGGGGAATCAGACCTCTCAGTGAAGAACAAATAGAATATGCTTATCTAGACTGTATTTATCTTGCTCAAATACACCAAAGTTTGCTAGAATTACAATTAGCAAGTAACCCAGATCCCATCTCAGAAGATTTAACAGTTATCGGTAAGCGTTTTAATCAAATTGAAGAACAATGGCAGCTGTTAAACTCTGAATATGAGCATCTGAAAGAGAGACTAAAAAATGCTATGCAAGCTCAAAATGTAGCGGAAACTGCTGTTTATAAACTCACCAGTTACGAGCGCAAAGTTGTGAAAGTGCAGTTTACAGAACTTGCTAGATTAGTACAGAATCAAGAAATTAGTTTAGATTTTCCGGTTACTCTAACTCAGAAGCTGCAAAAAGATTTAGGGGATAATCTAGAAAATTTATCTGTAGATATCGAAACCAGTAAATCTGTAAGGCTGACTCCCAAAAAGGCAGAAAATGATGAAGAAGATAATTGAAAATCGTAATTCATCATACTACTCTTTGCTACACAACGCTACTACGAACGAAAAGGCTAACGCCAACGTAATTCGTAAATCTTATCAGCGATTCTAATAAAAGTATAATAAGCAACAAAGAAATTTATTTTTTTAAATTCCCGGTTCATATAACAGATTACTGTTAATTAAACCTAGATGAGAGGAGGTAAGCACGTCTATTGGCTGGGTACATCTCAAAATAATTAGCATCGATGTTTAGTGGTCTAATTCACGATCATTTGATACTAATTGAAATCAGTTGTGATGCCGATTGAGAGCAACTTATGAAACTGCGGTTATTGGAGCAAAGGCGGGTGAAGTTAACTAGAATATCGACTATAGGTCTGTTGACCGCACTGAGCGCAATTACCATTGTTTCTTGTAGTAACAACAAAGATGTTTTGGTGACAGAAATAGGGGTGAATACTCCTACCCGTCGGGCAGCAAAAAACTCTCAAGCTGGGCTAGCTTTCATTGAAGGGCAAAAACAGCACGTCCAAGGTAATTTACAAGCGGCGATCGCTGCCTATAATAAAGCTCTGAGCCTAGATTCTGGTTATAGCGCGGCTTTCAGAGGACGGGGTTTAGCCTACTTTGATTTAGGAGATAAGCAAAAAGCGATCGCTGATTACAACGAAGCCATTCGCCTTTCTCCTAACGATGCTGAAGCCTTCAATAGTCGGGGAAATGCCCGCGCCTCTTTAGGTGATCAAGCCGGCGCAATCTCCGACTACAACGAAGCCATTCGCCTTTCTCCCAATTACTCCGAAGCCTATAACAATCGCGGTAACGCTCTTTCTGTGCAGGGAGACAAAAGCGGTTCTATCGAAGACTTTAACCAAGCTATTCGCCTGAATCCCAGATATGCGATCGCCTACAATAACCGAGGCAATTCCCGTGCTGCCCAAGGTGACACACAAGGGGCAATCAGCGACTATAACCAAGCCATTCGCATCAATCCCAACTTTGGCCCTGCCTACAACAATCGCGGTAATGCCCGTGCTGCTCAAGGTGACAAACCAGCAGCTTTACAAGACTTGCAAAAAGCCGCAGAAATCTTTCAAAAACAAAACAATAATGATTTATATCAGCAAGTCATGAACAACATTAACGAATTAGGGCAATAGGAGTGGTGAGTTGTGTTAGGGGTAGTGCGGCGTTTAGCCGGTGCTGGGAGGAAATATAAAATTTTTCTTAAGCTTTAAGTGGTAAATATCCCAAAAAGTGATTTTTAGGCTGCTAAATTGAGATTTTGGAAAATTTATGCCGTTCTTACTCGCTTTTTCTGACTGGGTTTCAGAAAATCACTACACCAGTGAGGGGTGACAACTATCTTGGCAATTTTGTAATTATTATTAGAAATAGCTAGCAAAAATCCGTAGCAGAAGATACATAACAGCTATTTTAAATGCTTTAGTATCTCTCTCTTGGGTAGAATTCTGCCTTCAATTAAAAAATAAGCGTTAACAATTTTTGGCTTTATTTTCCGGTTGTTTAACCAACCACTGGAAAATGTAAGTAGGTTAAGAAAATTCTAAATAATCACAAATGCACAGCAATTTGTGTGTAGATGGCAGTGTTAGTTTGCTTAGTAAAAATATTACTAAAATTATCAAAGTTTAGTCCATCCTAAACATTTCGGAAGTGTAAAAATTGGTTTTCACACTTTTTCAGTAAAAAACACTGTTGTCATAACTTATAAGCCCATTAATACAAGGAAAATTATTTTATAAACTGTCGTGTCAAGTAAGCGGATGAATAACAATTTTATAACAATTTTTGCTAAAAACATCGAATAATTGCGTTTTTCAGAGGCTGTAGGCATACTCTAATCCCAATTAGTAATAACAACATCACTTTTTGGCAACAGCAATTTTTCGCTTAATCAAACCAAGAGTTTACACACCAATCTGAAATTAAACCATGAATCCCTCTTCGTCGTTAAGAGTTCAGGGAGGGCTGAATCAATATGCTAATAATCAGCCA
Source organism: Anabaena minutissima FACHB-250 (assembly GCF_014697125.1). GTDB lineage: Bacteria > Cyanobacteriota > Cyanobacteriia > Cyanobacteriales > Nostocaceae > Trichormus > Trichormus minutissimus. Next base: position 12,492 of record NZ_JACJRG010000031.1, read on the forward strand.
TCTTCCACGACCGTCACGCCTATCCTCAAACTTTTGAGGTTAGTTGCAGGGGATACGAATCTGGTTTCAGAGTTTAGCCAAGCTTGGATGGTGCGTGAGTTTCAACTAGGTGATGAGTTGGCTAGCTATGGGTTAGATGGGGAAGTTGTAGATAGTAATAATATTGTTTCTTTAGTTTGTCAAGGTCGAGTCCGGCTGTTGGGGTTTAATCAAAAGTTAGCAAGAGAAGTTTCGACTCAAGTAGTAGTAGATGGACAAACTTTTGGTGCAGACCATTTATTTTGTCATCACAGTTTACCCTATCGAGCGATCGCAGCTAGTCCCGGTAGTGTAATCCAAATTTCTGCGGCTGAACTAGAACAATGGTTAGAACGTCTACCCCAGCTAGAAAATTACTTACAGCAATTAACTAGTGAGCGACAAGCACTAATTTTCTTTAAAAGTTACAGCCAGTTGCATTCTCTCACCAGTGCCAAACTGCGAGAACTAGCACCTTTATTTATCACTAAGCATATCCCCGCAGGTACATCGTTATTAGAAGCTACTCCCCCAGAAACTGGTAGATTTTGGCTAGCGCGTGGTCAAGTCCAGTCTATATCTGTCGGGAGTTTACCGCCAGCAATGGGAGATAGTTGGGGATATCCTGAACTCACACCCCCAGATGGGAATGCTCAAACAGATTTGCTGGTTTACCACTTATCTATAGAAAACTGGGATGCGGCTAAAGTTTTAGCACCGAATTTATGGACTAATAGCCATAAACCAGTAGCAGCAAAACCAGAAGTTAAGGCTAGCGAGAGTAAAACCAAACTCCTCCTACCGCAATTAACTAATGTGACACCACGCGATTCTCATACCCATCATCCCCCCGCAGAGATAGTCGCAGCCGATACAGAATCTATTGACTTTCCCCAAGGAGATGTGCAACGCAGGTTTTGGTTTTCTTATCCTTTCATTCAGCAGCAAAGTTTATCTGATTGTGGGGCTGCTTGTTTGGCAATGATTAGCCAATACTGGGGTAAGCGTTTGGGTTTTCCGACTCTGCGGAAGTTAGCACAAGTAGATAGATTAGGCGCAACTCTGGAGGGTTTAGCCGCCGCCGCCCAAACCTTGGGTTATGATGTGCTACCAGTCCGGGCAAGTTTGAATAAATTAGAATGGCAAACTAACCCGTGGATTGCCCACTGGCAAGGGATTCACTATATTGTAGTCTGGCAAATTAAAGGCGATCGCATTTTAATTTCTGACCCAGCTTTAGGTAGACGATGGCTAAAACGTGCCAAATTTATAGCTAATTGGACTGGCTACGCACTATTACTAAATCCTACTGATATTTTTTACGCCCTCAAAAGCGAGAAAGTCTCTCTCGGTCGCTATGGGCAAGTATTGTGGCATTACCGCAAGTTACTCAAGCAAATTATTCTCGCTTCCTTATTAGTCCAGGTATTTGGGCTAGCTGCGCCCCTTTGTACCCAAGTTGTTCTTGACCAATTAATCCCAGCCAAGAATTTAGATACCTTAAACGTGTTTGCCATTGGCTACCTTTGTTTAGGTATCTGGCGTAACATCTTAACCGTGCAGCACCAATACTTATTGGATTATTTAGCCAGCAGAATTGACCTCAACTTGATTGGTAGTTTTATTCACTACACCTTGCAATTACCGTTACAGTTTTTTGCTTCCCGCCCAGTGGAAGATATTGTCAGTCGCGTCCAAGAAAACCATAAGATTCAACAATTTATTACCCGGCGAGCAATTGGTGCAAGTATAGATGCCTTCATGGTGCTGACTTACCTGGGGCTAATGATTTACTACAACTGGCAAATGACACTGTTGGTATTGAGTTGGATTTTAGCGATCGCATTTTTAACTTTAGGTGTCAGTCCCTATATTAAGCAAGCATCGAGAGAAGTTTGGCAAGAATCAGCCGGACAACAGACGGCAATTGTAGACATGATCAGTGGTATTACCACCATCAAAACTGCCACGGCGGAACGTGGACTGCAAAAGTATTGGGAAGAACGCTTCCTGAAAATGTTAAAAGCACGGTTACGGGGACAAAAATTAGCTAATCGGTTGCAGCTTACCCGCAGCTTAATTAACCACATCAGCAGCACTTTGATTCTCTGGTTTGGGGTGACATTGGTGATTGGTCAGCAAATATCTTTAGGTCAGTTTGTCGCCTTTAATTTGCTGATTAGCAATATCACCAACCCAGTTGTCGCCTTAGTGGGACTATGGGATGAATTTCAGCAAGTGCTAATTGCAGCAGAACGGCTCAACGATGTCTTTGCTGCTAATTCAGAAGAAAACCCACAAACCACCCTATTGGTAATGCCTCCCATTCGTGGTGAAGTGCGCTTAGAAAATGTCTCCTTTCGTTATCATGCCCAACAAGAGCGCAAAATTTTGCAAAATATCTCTTTTGGGGCAAAACCTGGGCAAATTATCGGCATTATTGGTCATAGCGGCTCAGGTAAAAGCACTCTAGCCCATTTACTAGCGGGTTTATACGCTCCTAGTGCTGGCAGGATGATGATTGATGGGCATGATACGGCTGCGATGTCTCCCCAATCGTTGCGGAGTCAGTTGGGGCTAGTATCGCAAGAGTTGTTTTTATTTTCGGGGACTATTTTAGACAACATCACCCTACACGATACAGAGTATAGCCGAGAACAGGCTATGATTGCTGCCAAGTTGGCTAATGCCCATGAGTTTATCCAAGCCTTACCCCTTGGTTATGACACCGAAGTTGGAGAGAGGGGATTGGGGCTTTCTGGAGGGCAGAGGCAAAAAATTGCGATCGCTCGCACCTTAATTAGAAACCCCAAGATTTTAATTTTCGATGAAGCCACTATCGGCTTAGATACCGACTCGGAAACAGACCTCCAACACAACTTAGCCCTCATTACTCAACAACGCACAACCTTCATCATCTCTCACCGTGTTTCCACTGTGCGCCATGCCGACTACATTCTAGTTTTAGACAGAGGCATGATTGTTGAACAAGGTACACACCAAGAATTGCTCACCATTGCAGGTATTTATCAGCAGTTAGCGATGAAGTAGGGACAAATCAATTCAAAATTCAAAATCATGCCCTCGAACGAAGTGAAGGGTCAAAATTCAAAATTAATTAACTCCTGGAGACTGGGGATTGGGTAGAATTCTCTCAGCACCGGCTAAACGCCGTGCTACCGCTAACAGCACGGGCTAAACGCCCCGCTCCGCTAACAGCACTCAGCACTTAATTCGCACTCAATATATTTGCGAAAAGTTTGTTGGATAAATTGAATAATATTTTTACAGAAATATCTAATCACATTGATTATCAGAAAGTATTAAACTTTATTTTTGTTGCAACAGGTCACTATTAACCCAAATATATAGCAATCCTAGATTATTCATGGGATCTAAGAACTAAGGTTTATTGTAAGACCGGGGTTCTTAAGTATGGCAATTCTTACCCATTAAATAGCAGTCCCATAGCATAAAGCTTTGTTTTTAACAAATGATTGCTTACTGAATGTTTAGCAATCTTTCAGACATTCGTTTGCTAACCTCTCTGAATACATCATTGCTGTAATCTTCATCAATTAAGCTCTTTATGTCTAAACTAGACCTACACATAATAGAGCAATGTGTAAACAGGGTTTCACCCCCCACCCAAAAAAAGTTTACTTAGCTTTTATTCGGTAGTAATTCTGATTTTTAATTATTGCCTATAACGTTATTTAGTGGTAAATTTTCTTAGTGGGTTTAAAGTCTCAAATGCACAGTAGGCGAGGGGTGTAACCCCTCATTACCTAGTTAAAAAGGGTCAATATGAAAAACAGTACAGCAAAACAATCGACATTGAAAATATTCCGTAAATTTAATGATTAAGATCCCAGATTCATGGATGACATCCATGAAAAAAGATAGTATAAATACGAATAGCACCCTTGATATAGTTGGTATGGATAAATAATTTAATCTGCTCCATACTAAAAAACACTGAATACTATGGATAATTTTATTTCTTCAAGAAATAAATATTATACAATTAATTTGTCAGGGTAAAATTTTTGGGAATGTGAACAGTTACAGAAAACTGTATCTACCAGGAACGAAATTAAGACTTTTGTCTGCCAGTCAAAATAAATGACAAGGAGCAGTTAAAAGATGAATCAAGATAATGTTGACTACGACTACAATTTAGCCCTGAAGATGGTAGCAATTAATAGCAGCAATGGCGTTCCGCCCGTCGGAGGCGGGAGCAATGCTCAATTAAAAGCAACTTTGGTAGAAATATCTCAAAAGCCAGAAAATGCCATATCTAATATCCAATCATTTATTACAAAGCAGAGAGTATATTTTTGGCAGATATTATCTGCGCTTACGTATCTAATTTTCTGTAGTTATTTACTTTTATTCGTCAACGTATTGATTGACACATGGGCAAGCAAAATTACACAAGCTAGCCCCTACATCGGAGATGTAGCGACTTTTGTATGTGTCTTTTGACCAGGTTATGTCTTCCTGCAATATCTGCTAACCAGCATTTTGACTCGGTTAATTAGGTTGCAGTTGGTGAATCTTCATTGCAGCATCAACCATCACACAACCGAACTAGTATTTCTCCAAATAACAACTACGATGAATCAACACATGACAGGTATGACCAACGTTAACAAAGCAGTTAATCCTCAGCAGTTTGACAAAGTAGTGGAAGCAATTCTGGCTGGAAAATATTCTTGGGCTTGTGTTTTAATGCTACGTATCGTCGGTTACAACCCCTTACATTACATTCCTTACCGCACTTATAACCGACTACTCAAAGAGAACTCCGACGCTAGCAGAACGCAACAATCACATCCAAGTAATGGCACAATGGGTAAGTCATCTGAGGCTCATACTGCTTCTTCTAGTTGTTTAAGTAAAATCAAAGACCTTGCTTACTTTGAAGTTGTAGGTAAGCAAAAAACAGAAATTCGCGGTGGTAGTATAGATCCGTGGTTTGCTCAGAAAATTTACGATTCTCAACCTATAAAATTTGACTCGCCATCCCTAACAGCTAGCGAACTCAATCTAATTAATAATTAGACTCTCCAGCTTGAATCATGGGTAAGCAAGTTCGTAGTCAGTATTTTAGTCCTGATGCTTCTAAACACTAAAGTGCTGACTACAAAACTTGAATATATTACATTAAATGTCATGAATTGCTGAATTTATTGCTAAATTGTGCCAAAATGGCAAATATTCAACCATAAAATCTTATACATTAAAGGTAACGACTCAAATTGGATAATGAGCTGGCAACTCATTTTCAAAGGTCAAATCAGTGATTAACTGACTATGAGACATACCTAACTGATTACTGTTGCTGAAGTAATCAAGTTACTAAATCAAACATGACAAATTAAATATTGCTACTAGTAGTTCTTCTTCTGAGGAAGTTTGAGCATAAGAAAATTGCAGTGCTGGCCCTCTCCAATTTTCAAATTGAATGCTCCCTATCAAGTTTCCGAATGGTGGAGGAGATGTAGATGAACTTCCGTACTCTAACTGGTTTTGTTGTGCATCAATATACTCTATTCCTAGAACTACCAGCAAAAGTAAGAAGAGACAAGTAATCGTTTAATTTTTGTCATGGATAGTAGAACTTCTAGTTCTTACGCTTTTGTTTCAAAAGCTGTAATCCTCATCCTCCAAGATAGGATTACTTGTACTTGATAAACTTGTAACTTATACAACAAATCTTACAAATGCAGGAAGCTGAAAAATATGAATGCTTCCTGCTTTTTATTTGCTAAAAAATGGGTATATTATTGAGTTTTCTAGAAAGATGAAAAAATGAACGAACCAAAGCAAGTATTGATTACACCAGAGGAAGTCGTTAACGCTCTCAAAAAAGAGATGAACTTAAAGGACATTCATCAAAAGATTTTATTTAATAAAGTGATTTGGCAAGTTGCTGAAGAACGTGGGGTAACGGTGACAGCAGCAGAAATTGAAGCTGAGGCTAACCGCCAGCGTCGTGAGAAGCATTTGGAGAAAGCCGCCGATACCATGGCGTGGTTGCAGGACGAGTTAGTGACGACTAATGATTGGGAAATGGGAATTTGCGATCGCCTGTTGTCTCAAAAATTAGCTAATATATTATTTGCGGAAGAAGCAGAAGCTTTTTTTCATAAAAATCAACTAGAGTTTGAGCAAGTTATTCTCTATCAAATTATTGTGGACTCTGAAAAACTTGCTCAAGAAATTTATTATCAAATTGAAGATAGAGAAATTAGTTTTTATGAAGCTGCTCATCTTTACGATATAGATATTTTACGTAAACAAAAGTGTGGTTATGAGGGGAATCTATATCGCTTTAACCTTCCTAAAGATATAGCTGCTGTTGTCTTTAGGTCTCAGCCTCAACAATTAATTGGCCCTTTAAAGACTGAATATGGTTATCACCTTTTGATAGTAGCAGAATTTCTGCCTGCTGAATTAACAGGTGAAAAATATCAAGAGATACTTAATAATATGTTCCAAAAATGGTTATTAGTAGAGTTAAACAATCGATTTAATTTATCATTGGATGCATAATTATTCTTAGTTAAAACTAAAAGCTTATAGCCATACGAATAGTTTCAATCCCTGACAGGGATTAGAAGAAATTGCAATTCCGGTAGGTTCACAATCGCACTGCTAAAGCCTCAACCGCAGTTTCAATAACCGCAGTTTCAATCCCTGATAGGGATTAGAAGAAATTGCAATGAATTTCTAAATATTTAGCGATTGCAGCCATTGAGTTTCAATCCCTGATAGGGATTAGAAGAAATTGCAATCTGTGGTACGGCTTATATATATCTCTCTCTTTTTAAGTTTCAATCCCTGATAGGGATTAGAAGAAATTGCAATAACTACCACATTCAGCTTGGGGGTATTTTATGTGTGTTTCAATCCCTGATAGGGATTAGAAGAAATTGCAATCTGTTGCCCTGGGTAGTCAGCCAGATATTCATGTTTCAATCCCTGATAGGGATTAGAAGAAATTGCAATTATCGATTTGCAAGATAGAGATATTGTAGAGGTTGAAGCCGTTTCAATCCCTGATAGGGATTAGAAGAAATTGCAATTATAGATTTCAATCAACCTGTTACGTCTGGGAGGTTTCAATCCCTGATAGGGATTAGAAGAAATTGCAATCTGAATTAGTGAATGGTGGTACTCCTCGCGTTGTTTCAATCCCTGATAGGGATTAGAAGAAATTGCAATTATTGGCCACCACAAGCAGTGGCATTTCCAGTAGGGTTTCAATCCCTGATAGGGATTAGAAGAAATTGCAATAGCGGCGACCTGAAACACGGTCTATATTTAGTTTTCAAGGTGCGGTTGCGCGGATGGAACAATACTAGCATACACAATTGTAACTGAGTAGAATACAAATGCCCAAAACCCTTACTAAATAAAGTGCGCGGCTATTTTTATTCAAAAAAATCTCAAAAGTCTTACACTGCGAGAACTCCAGCGTCAGTTAATAAGAGTTTGTTTTTAACACCTACCCATTCGCGCATTCGGGCGGGAAAACACTGTTTTTATCAAGTTATTGACTAGCTAGTACGGTACAGATTCAACAAAGCCACCATCTGACATCAATACATCATGCTGAGTTATGTTAGCGTAGCGAGTTGTAAATCTGTGCTGAGTAATAATACTAATCACTAGCGTTTAGGCTTTTGTTTTTCAACCGTAATTGTAACTAAAAGTCTTCTGAATCACAGAAAAAGTGAATAAATTAGCTGTTTTTCAGGAAATAATCAATTTCTAGTAAAATTTTTATAAAGATTTGATGAACTTTACTTTTTTCAGATAAAAACTATTGACTAGCCTTCAGAAAATTTCTACAAAAATAGTAGTAGGTTAAATAATCAAATTGAGAGACTGTCAGTTTTTAGTTTATTGTTGCCAGGTGAATGCAGATGACTCATGATCTGCTAATGAAAAAATAGCCAGTGTGGTGTTAGTTTGATGCTAGTAAGATTTACTTGCATTGAAATCTAACGAAATAACCCTCTCTGATTGGTACTCGTAATCGCACAAACTTAAATATTCACTCATTGATTTTGTACCTACATTCCAGTTTTTAGCAACATCCTGATAACAAAATCATCATCAGACTTGAGATAGATTTTCTGAGATTAGCAACCAATTAATTTAGTTGCAATCAATACCAGCATGACACCATTGTTCAGAAGATTTTATCAAGTTCTTGATGCAAGCTTTTGAGGTGTTTTACCAGATATTGCGTTTTTTGAGACTTTGGAATATTGAATACTTGTAGATAACCCCCCTAATTCACCAATTGAAAGGAGGGTAAACACTTGTCATCACATAGGCTGAATATCTTGCACCTAGAGACTGTAATGCTCTTCCACCAATCTGAGGAAAGCAAAATAATTGTAGCTTGGGTTGAGCGATAGCCTTCTTGTAATCAGTACAGTTGAGAAACTGGAGAAAGCCGACTAAAGCTGATGAATGTGAACCTTTGACCTAAAAGTAAATTAGACATTACCTGGTAATAATTATGTCTGAATATTTTCATCAAGAGCAATTTATTGAAGGTTATGACTTGCATGAGAGCAAGTTTTTAACTCCCTTTCAACGGAAAGCTTTGCTCAAGCATTTACAAACTAATTTGCAGCCAGAATATCGTAAACGCATTGAAATTATGTTACTGGCAGATATGGGGACATCGCAAAGCCAAATCTGTGAAAAATTAGGCTGTTCTCAAGAAATGGCGCGTTATTGGATTGGCATAGCTGAAGCAGGTTTGGCACACAAATGGAATGAGCGACCCATAGGTAGACCCAAAATTGTCAATAACCAATATATGGATAGATTAAAGGAATTAGTAAGTAATAGTCCGCGTGATTATGGTTACGCTTTTACCCATTGGACAGCGCAATGGTTAAGTAAACATCTAGCATCAGAATTGGGCATCACTATTAGCGATCGCCATATCAATCGCCTGTTAAAACAAATGGGACTTTCTACTAAACCAAAAAATAACCGTCCTCAAGTTACTGAAGAAGCTGAACCAGATAATAATATTACAATTTCAGACTTGAAATCTCAGTCTGAAACACCTCTGGATTGGTCGTTTAATTTAATTCGTAATTCGTAATTATAACAATGATTAAGAAGTACGAAAGTTCACAATATTTGGTTTGGAGGTGAGGGAATGCCGTCAGGTTTTTCCCAGCAATATTTAGCGCAACAACTTACTCAAACCTTGGGTGAGTTGTTGTCAGAAAAGGAAATAGAAAAATATATCCCAGAGTTAGAAATTATTGAACCGCCAATTGCCAAGCAGTTTTGGCAAGCTGCTACAGCATCGCCGGGAATTTACATCATCCTTGGGGGTAAAGTAAGATTACTTGATAGTTCTTTAAACTTAATCACCACGCTTTCAACAGGAGCGTCTTTTGGTGAACTGACTTTATTTCCAGAACAAGAATTTAGTCCTTATGTTGCTAGGGCTTCTGTTAATTTAAAACTTGCTTACCTACCGCAAGATAGTTTACAAGGGCTGATTAGTGAACATCCTAGCATTGACGATCGCCTAAAAAAACAGGCAGAAACTTGGGATTTATTGGTATTCTGTAACCAAAATACCTTACTGCCTGAAAATACTTCCGTCGAAGATGCCTTGAGAGCATTGTTTTTATTTGAACGTCAGACTTTAGCTAGTGGTTCACTTCCCCAGTCGCTTTTGCAAGATACCAAACTCTGGCTTTTACAGCGAGGAGAATTAACAGATACCCAAGGACGCAGATTTATACCCGGAACAATCACCACATCTGCAAATGTAGGTAATTGGCAAGTTACACAATCAGCAGTTGTGTATATTTTGAGAAATACCAATTGGCAAATAGCACTAGAATATTGGCCGCAGTTAACAGAATTCCGAGAATCCAGTGTTAGTATTGAAAGTAACCCCTCCCCATCCCCGGTTGTAGAGACGCGATATGTCGCATCTCTACAACCCCCCCCTCCAGAAAACTCCAAACCACGTCGCTCCTATTTCCCCAGCCCGAAAGTGAGGGTAGGGCATTGGTGGGGAAGAATTACCAAACGCTATCCATTATTTGAACAACAAAGTGCAGCTGACTGTGGTGCAGCCTGTTTAGTCATGGTTAGCCGCTACTGGGGTAAAAACTTAAGCGTGAATCGCATTCGGGATTTAGCCAATGTTAGCCGCAATGGTGCATCCCTCAAAGGTTTAACCACAGCCGCAGAGACGATAGGTTTTACTACCCGTCCAGTGAAAGCTAGTTTGGATAAATTAGCACAACAAACCTTACCTGCGATCGCTCATTGGGAGAATAAGCACTACATTGTAGTTTACGAAATTACCAAAAAACACGTTATTGTCTGCGACCCCGCAATTGGACAACGTAGCCTCATACTGTCAGAATTTAAAGCAGGCTGGACTGGCTACGCTTTATTATTGCAACCCACCAACCAACTACAAGAGGCACAAGAAGTCAGTACCCCATTCTGGCAGATGTTTGAGTTAGTCAGACCTCACTCACGCGTGCTGCTAGAAGTGTTTGGGGCTTCGGTATTAATTCAGTTTTTGGGACTGATTACGCCCCTATTTACCCAGTTGTTATTAGATAGAGTCATTGTGCAGGGTAGCACGCTGACTTTAAACGCTGTGGGTTTAGGGTTGATGATTTTTGGGTTATTCCGCGTCGCCGTCAATGGACTCAGGCAATATTTACTAGACCATACAGCCAACCGCATTAGTGTGTCACTGTTGGTAGGTTTTATTAAACATACCTTCCGTTTACCCTTAGCGTTTTTTGAATCGCGTTATGTCGGCGATATCGTCTCCCGTGTCCAAGAAAACCAAAAAATCCAGCGTTTTTTGACTGGGGAAGCCCTCTCCATCATTTTGGACTTACTGACGGTGTTCGTTTACGTGGGGCTGATGTTTTGGTATAGTGCGTCTATGGCATTGGTCAGTTTAGCGATCGTGCCGCCGTTTGTATTATTGGCACTTGTCGCTACACCATTTCTACGCCGCATTAGCCGGGAAGTTTTTAGTGCTACCGCCAACGAAAACAGTTACCTCATTCAATCCCTAACGGGGATTCGCTCAATTCGTTCGATGGCGATTGAGCAGACAGTGCGTTGGCATTGGGAAGAACTGCTAAATAATGTAATTAGAAAGACCTTTGCTGGGCAGATTATCAGTAATCAGTTACAGATTTTTAGTTCGGCAATTGAAACCCTAGTTACGACCAGCTTATTGTGGTTGGGGGCGTGGTTGGTAATTCAAAATCAACTTACCATTGGTCAGTTAGTTGCCTTTAATATGCTGTTGGGTAACATTATTCGACCCTTTCAGCGTCTAGTCGTGCTGTGGAATCAATTACAAGAGGTAACAATTTCTACAGAACGCATCAATGATATTCTCGAAGCCGAACCAGAAGAAGACTTACAAAACCAGCCCCGGCAATTTTTACCTCGCTTAACTGGTCATATCCGCTTTGAAAATGTCACCTTCCGTTATCATCCAGAGAGTGATATTAATGTCTTAGAAAATCTCAGTTTTGAAATTAAACCAGAGCAAACCGTTGCTGTCGTAGGGCGTAGCGGTTCTGGTAAGACCACATTGTTTAAATTAATTTTAGGGCTATATCTGCCGACAGATGGCAAAGTGTTGATTGATGGTAACGATGTGACTAGTATAGCCCTGCGATCGCTCCGTTCTCAAATCGGTGTTGTTGACCAAGACACCTTTCTGTTTGGCGGTACAATCCGCGAAAATATCAGCATTGCTCACCCCGAAGCTAGTTTAGAACAAGTGATAACGGCGGCGCGATTAGCTGGGGCTGATGACTTTATACAACGATTGCCAATGGGTTACGAATCCCAAATTGGTGAAGGTGGCGGTATGTTATCTGGTGGACAACGCCAACGCCTAGCTATAGCCCGTGCTTTGGTAGGTGATCCCCGTTTATTGCTTTTAGATGAAGCAACCAGCCACCTCGATTCTGAATCTGAGCGTCTGATTCAAAATAACCTGAAAACTATTCTTCAAGGACGCACCAGTGTAATTATTGCCCACCGTCTGTCCACCGTGCGTCATGCTGATTTAATTTTAGTCTTAGATCGTGGCTTATTAGTCGAAAGCGGTACTCACGATCAATTAATCACACGAAAAGGCCATTACTTTTACCTGAACCAACAGCAACTGGCGACTAATTCGTAATTCGTCATTAAGAATTGGTTGCCTTGGGTATTACTGGGAAATTGTTAAAAAAATGGGCATGGGACAAACAGGACATGGGATATCGGGCATTGGGTAATAGTTCTTCTTCCTTTCTATTCCCTAATCCCCAGTCCCTAATCCCCAGTCCCCAGTCCCCAGTCCCCCTTCAGAGTAATTTATGCCACACATATCCCACAATTCATCATCTGTGCTAGTCAAGTCACAGCCAGATGATCTGCTACGAGTTGAAGAATCGCGTTCTCTAGATAATGAGCAAACACAAGGGGTAAGCGAGACTAATGATTGGTTTTATGGCACTGAGGAATTACTCGATGCCTTACCCAAACGCTGGACTCGTTCCATGCTTTACCTCTTGATTAGCTTTGCTGTGATTATTATCCCTTGGGCATCTCTAAGCAAGGTTGATGAAACAGGAACAGCCAGAGGGCGTTTAGAACCCAAGGGTGCAACGCAAAAACTAGGTATTGCCGTCGCTGGTAAAGTCAAAACAGTGAATGTAGAAGAAGGGGCGACGGTTAAGGCTGGGCAAGTTTTATTAGAATTAGATGCTGACGTTCTACAAAAAGAATTAGAACAAGCTGAAACTAGGTTAGAAGGATTAACTAATCGGCAAGCGCAGCAAGAATTACTCAAAAACCAATTGATGCTCGCCATTAATATTCAAGAACAGCAGAACCAAGCCCAAGCCTTGGAAAAAATGGCACAAGTGAATCAAGCCCAGCAGCACTTAGATGGTAAACAAAGTACCTACCACTTACAAAAACTAGAAAAACAATCTCTAGTAGAACAGGCTAGGCAGAGAATTAATTCTACTCAGATTCTCCAGCAGTTGGCTCAAAGGCGTTTGCAGCGAGATTCCAAAGAAGTTACACGCTATCGTGATCTGTTAAGGCAGGGTGCAATTCCCCAAATTAAAATTGTCGAACTGGAAAACTCTGCCGAAGATAGCCAACGCTCTTTGCTGCAAGCCAATGCAGAGATTATGCAAGCACAGTTGCGTTTAAGAGAAGAAGTCAGTCGCTACCAAGCAACCATTAGTCAAATTCAAGCAGAAATTCAGCAAGCACAACTACGTCTGCAAGAGCAGCTAAGTAGTTATCAAGGGGTTGTCCAAGCGGGTAAATTGGCAGTCCTCAAAAGCCAAGAACAGTTAAAAGACCTGCAAAGCCAAATTACTAACTTGCAATCAGAAATGGCGCAAACCAAGAGCCAGATTGCATCATTTAAGCTACAACAACAACAAAGAATAGTGCGATCGCCTATTGATGGTGTAATTTTTGAGTTACCTGTAGAAAAACCAGGCCCCGTAGTCGAACCAGGACAGATAGTAGCTCAAATAGCACCGCAAAATACGCCTTTAATTCTCAAAGCCCAAATGCCCAGCCATCAAAGCGGTTTCTTGAAGGTGGGAATGCCAGTTAAAATCAAGTTTGATGCTTATCCTTTCCAAGATTATGGCGTGGTGCAAGGGCGCGTTAGCTGGATTTCGCCGGACTCGAAGATCCAAACCACCCCTCAAGGGAACATAGAAACCTACGAGATGAATATCACTATAGACCAACCATATATCCAAGCTGGTAATAAACGTATTTTCTTAACCCCAGGTCAGACAGCATCAGCAGAGGTAATTATTCGTCAACGCCGAGTAATTGATTTTGTCTTAGACCCATTCAAGAAATTACAAAAAAGCGGTTTAGAGCTTTAGAAATAAGCTAATACACGCGATGTGCAATTTATTCTTGAAACCTCTCCCATACCAGGAGAGAGGCTTTAATTCTTACTCTCTTTCCCTGTCTTTGCTACGCAACGCTAACGCGAACGACACGCTGCGCGAAAGTAGGGAAGGGGTTGGGGGTTAGGTCTGAGAGAACTTTGCACACGACGTTAATACGGTTCAGATCAGCCCCCCCTTATCTAGAGACTTAATAATCGCGTCTTGAAAACCCAACGACTAGGCTGATCAACCTTTGGAGACGTTGCATTGCAACGTCTCTACAAGCCATGCCATTTTTCCACCACCTATTGATTTAAAGGGAGATTTGTATCATGCCAAAACTTATACAACTATCGATTGCAGACATTATTTATCATCTAAAATTATCTTGTCAAATCCCCACAATTTTAGAAGCGATCGCCACCTCCAGAATTATTACTGAAGCTGCCGTCTCCGCAGGCATTGAAATTAGTGTAGAGGAACTTCAACAAGCCGCAGATAGTATGCGCTTAACTAATCAATTATTCAAAGCAGAAGATACATGGAATTGGCTAAACAAATATTATCTTTCTTTAGATGACTTTGAAGACATGGCTAAAACCAACTTATTATCTGCTAAGTTAGCTGGTCATTTATTTGCAGATAAAATTGAACCATTCTTTTATGCCCATCAAATTGATTACACTGGGGCTGTAACTTATGAAGTTATATTAGATGATGAAGACTTAGCTTTAGAGCTATTTTACGCCTTAAAAGAAGGTGAAATTAGCTTCCAAGAAATTGCCCGTCAATACATCCAAACCCCAGAAATTAGAAGGGCTGGGGGCTATCAAGGCATTCGCTATCGGCGAGACTTTCGACCAGAGATTGCGGCTGCTGTTTTTGCTGCCAATCCTCCCCAAATTCTTAAACCCATAGTTACCCCAAAAGGAGTACACATAATCGCCGTTGAGGAAATCATTAACCCCGAATTAGACGAGGAGCGGCGGATGCAAATTGCCAAAGATTTATTTACACTTTGGTTAGAAGAACAAGTAAATGCTGTAGAAATTGTAGCTGATTTCAACCGCCAAGATAATTCGTAACGATGCTTCCCCCCGCTACGCTTTAAGCGCAGCTATGCCGCAGGCTTTACGTAATTCGTAAAAAGATTTGGGGTGGGTGATAATCACATTTTTGCTACAAACCCCACTCCTTCATATCAACACCATAAATGCTACTTTTTATACACAAGGGCGGGATATAGGTTTAGCTTGATAGTTGATAACTTGATCACAACGGGTTAAGCGTCAAAAAAGTTACGCCATACTGGCTGATCAAGTGGGATGCTAGATTCTGGAACTGAAGTCATATCATCGCCGTCGCTTATCATACAGGTGGTAACATATTAAAGTAAATGATTTAAAACATACAATCATTTAACAAAGCTTAAAGTTGCTTTATTATATTGTTTACCAAAGGTGTGAGTTGAGTTGTGGAATTGAATTAGCGATGACTACTTGTATATCTAATATTGCTGAACGTAACTCTCAAGCTGTACGAGTATGCGAGTTAACCAAGACTTGTTATCAAGACGATCAACAAGTCAAGTTCATGAGCTTGCAAGCAGAGGTAGATTCTCTGTTGCAGGAATTACAAAACCTCAAGGAAAAACGTTTAACAACCACTAGCCCAGAATCATAAAACAAATTTACTGTCGAGCGATCGCCAAAATCTTCCCAGTCGTCCACTTGAGCTAAATGCCGATTTGACAGAGTTCTCTGAGGCTATGTCAGCAATGGAAACGGTTTGATTGAAGATACAGGCGATCGCTACAATCAATCATTAAGATTTCATTAAAATTTGTATATCAATTTATCATTACTTGCACAAAATTTAAATCAGCAATCACAAAAATTTTGTGATTGCTGATTTTCGCTCTCGGAATGAGGCATAGGGACATCTATAAGACCTAGATTTAAAAAAGGTGAGCCAAATAGCTATCATTGAATGTGTATTTTGAATTGTTCGTATGCTCACACTGTCTCCCAGCCTACAAGCTAGACTTTCTCAACCCCTCAAAATCGGCTCATTTGCAGTCAAAAGCCGAGTTCTTCAGTCGCCTTTATCTGGGGTGACAGATATGGTATTTCGTCGCTTAGTACGACGCTATGCACCAGATTCAATGATGTACACCGAAATGGTGAATGCTACGGGGTTACATTACGTCAAGCAACTACCCAAAATCATGGAGGTAAACCCCAACGAACGCCCTATCAGCATTCAATTATTCGATTGTCGTCCCGATTTCCTCGCAGAAGCAGCCATAAAAGCAGTTGCCGAAGGTGCTGACACTATTGATATTAATATGGGGTGTCCAGTCAATAAAATTACCAAAAATGGTGGGGGTTCTTCTCTGTTGCGACAGCCAGAAGTAGCAGAAGCTATTGTTCGGGAAGTGGTGAAAGCTGTTGATGTACCAGTAACAGTCAAGACGCGTATTGGTTGGAATGACAAAGAAATCTTCATTCTCGATTTTGCCAAGCGGATGGAAGATGCCGGAGCGCAAATGATTACTGTACATGGACGTACCCGCGCTCAAGGGTACAATGGTAATGCTCGCTGGGAATGGATAGCCCGTGTGAAAGAAATATTATCTATTCCAGTGATTGGTAATGGGGATATATTTTCCGTGGAAGCGGCGGTGAGATGCTTAGAACAAACTGGTGCGGATGGTGTGATGTGTTCCCGTGGGACTTTAGGTTATCCTTTTTTGGTAGGAGAAATTGATCACTTCTTGAAAACTGGGGAGACATTACCAGTAGCAACCCCAATTCAACGTTTGGAATGTGCCAGAGATCATTTACAAGCCTTATGGGAATATAAAGGCGATCGCGGTGTCCGTCAAGCCCGTAAGCACATGACTTGGTACGCCAAAGGTTTTGTCGGTGCGGCTGAATTGCGGGGACAATTGAGTTTAGTGGAAACAGTGCAGCAGGGTTCAGACTTGATTGATAGAGCCATTGAGCAGTTAACTCATGGTTATGAACCAATGGAAGAAGCGGAGAATTTTCAAGTCGCTTAATTATATAAGCGATGTATTTAACTCTATTTCTAATATATCTGCTGAAGTGCGATCGCACATTGAAAAGGAAACTAACTAATCGACTAAGTAGGATTAACACCTTAACCCACTGCAAAATCAGTAAACTGACGCATATAAGGTGTGTGGAATCCCAAGACAATATCCTGTTTTGATACACCCATCTCTACTAATTCAGCAGCGATATCATCTTCCGTACCATTCCACTGAATCCAAATTTTTTCATTCTTGATATCTAAATGAATCACAGGGCCATAAACACGCCTTCCTTTATCCCAACCAACATAAATAAGTTGATAATGATCGTGTACCGTATCAAATATAGTTTGCATTTCTAACTCATCATTTTGATGATGCGATGTTCGGCGTTGGGCATATTCTGACAATACACGCTGAACATATTCTCGATATTTTTCTAACTTTGCCACTTTACAATCTCCTCTGTAATTGGATTAAAGATGAGTAGATTGATTTGACTGCGTTGAATTACGGACTGAATGAATCGTGTAGTGAAAAATTCTTCATAAGTTATCGCTGGTACTGCTAAATATAAAATACGCTCAGGCTCATAATCTTCCAGAGCATAGCGATAATTAATAAACTGTCCTATTGCTAGGTGAAATTCTGACAGCGTTGAAGGACTTAAAAAACTTTTAACCTCAACTGCAATCTTCTGATTGTCTCTAGTTGCCACAATCAGTTTCTCTGCTGCTAAATCAATAAACATATTGGTGATTCGGTCAATAGAAAGACGTAAAGGATCGTCTGTAATTAACCATCCATCTTTTTGGAGTGCTGTTTTTACAGCCGCGTGAAATTTATCTTTGGCTGACATACTGAGCCAATGCGTCTTCTCTAGGTATTCTAGCAATTATTTTGATTGTCAAAGGCGGGTGCGGGGATTGTAGCTTGCTTCCCGAAGGGTACCCGCTAATCCCCACAAATGGTGGAGATATAACCGATAATCCTATATTCTGCGTCCCCGAAGGGCAAGTGATGAATCAGGATAACCCGCCATGAAAAAGGATAAAAGATTGCCACCATTTATCCTTAAAGCTATTCAACTCTTTTTACAATTCACCTGTCGCTAGCATCTGGATGATGCGAGGTGTACCAGGGTCAAACCCTGCCAAATCCCAAGAAAGAGGATCTTTGGGATCTACTAAGGTAATTTGGTAAGGTGTCAAGCTGACATACACAGCCTTAACATCAGGATTCACCTTTTTACGGTAATCAGCTAATGCTTGAGAGGGATGTTTATAACCCGCCCAGCTTTCGGAGTCAGTCCAGAAACAAACAACATCGGCTTTGAACTTGTGCTTAATCATCCAGTCATAAGCTACAGAAGCATCTGTTCCGCCGAAGTTTTGGTTGCTGGCTTTACGCACAGCAGAGCTAAAACTATCTTTAGCGGTGATATTCAACTCCCGAAATTCCGTAGCAAAGCCGCGAATCATGTAGTTTTTCTCAGCTTTGGCTGTAACTAATGCCATTGTGGTGGCAATTTCACAGCAGCTGAGTCCCATATCTGCAACCAAGCTACCCATAGAACCAGAAACGTCTACGGCGTGCATGAATACTTTACCTGTGGGTTGCACCACATCAAAGGACAACTCAACGGCTTTTTCTAAGATGTCCACGATGCGGGGAACTGGACTCCAGGTTTTCTTACTGCGTCCTAATCTTCCCCCAGACTCGTAAGTTTTGAGTGCTTTCAAAACATCTATGGGATGGATACGACCTTTACGCAGATGTTCTTTGTTGTTGAGAACTGACTCTACACGCTGCAAGTTAGTTTTTTCGTCAGTCCGCAACACACCCAGTTCAGTTAATGAACCCAAGTTACGCAACATTGCACCAATAGGCATTTCCTGAAATAGTAATTGCCAAGCTTGCTTATCCATCTTGCCCACGGGTGCAGCCATTTCATGGGTTAAACGTCCTTGCAAAATGGCTTGGTGGGTTTCGTTGGGGTTGTGCTTTAGCCATTCGTACCACCAAATTTGCGCCAACGCCTCAGAAGGTATTTCAGTTGGTAATTCTGCCCAACCTTTAACTACCCATTCATAGAGTTGACGGTGGTTTTCGGTAGGTGGTTTGACGTGAAACAACCGTAAAGCATCGCGGTTAGTAAAGCCTTGACGTTGTTGATATTTCAACAGTTGATAGGCCAAACCTTTGACATCTTCACGAGATAGCCAGCTTTTACCAGCTTCCCGCACTATCTTACCGAACCCCCGTAGAGATTTGGTGTAGTTCAGCCATTCATAGAAATGGCTACCTGTGCGGACAACTTGGGGAAAGATTTCACCAAAAGCCTGTTTTGCTTCTGGGGTTTCACCCATTGACAGCAACACCAAAGCAAAAATAGGTGCGCTGTTATTGATGGCGTGTCCATCACTGGCATACAAAATTTCTTCTGCTACACGGCTGGGATTTTCAGTGACAGCTTGTTTCACAACCGCCACAAAATCTTCTGTAAGTTCTTGTTTGCCAGCATAGTATGTGCTTTGGGCTGTGCCAACCAACAGACAACGCCGCAACATTTTCCAAATGCCAGCATCAAACATCCAGCCACCGGAACGCCCTTGAATCATCTCGGCTTCCCTTCCGGGGATGGCTTTATTTTGTGGTGTATTTGTCTTATTTTTGGTGAAAAAATTATAATTCATCGCTTCATCTCCCAGCCCTTGCGGGCAAAAATGAAAGGTGGCAGAGCGGGACTCGAACCCGCAACCTCTCGTGTTGCAGACGATAACCCTCAATTCTTCGGCCTATTCAGGCAAGTTGTGAATAAGGATAATAGTGTTCTTCCATTTGAACTACCTGCCACATGAAAATTGAAAATTAGTCTGGGCAAGTTGGATGTTACGGAAACCGACACCGCCCACTTTCTACAAAATCTGAAATTGTTTTGGCGCGAGGAGCAGGATTTGAACCTGCGTCCGATGAATTAACGATAACCCTCAATTAGTCGGCCTCTTCAGGCAAGTTTGTAAACCAAGGACTATGGGTTTTACCCCTTTCACTGCTCTACCCATCTGAGCTATCCCCGCTTAAAAATTCAAAATTTAAACTCAGCATGGGCTATGCCCAGCTTCTCTAACAGCACTAATATGGGTAGCAGAGCAGGATTTGCACCTGCATCTACAGAAATTTAATCAAGGGATTGTGAATCAATATATTTCGATAACCCTCGATAGGTCGGCCTTTACAGGCAAGGTGGTCGCTCTGGTATTTGAGCTATCCGCTACCGATTTAGCTAACTCCTTTAGGAATGTCGTCTTGTAGTATTAATGTAGTATATGTAATTTCGACTGTCAAGAGGATGACTAAAATTTTTGTGCAGGTTCTTAGTCAGCACTTTAGTGCTTAATTCCATAAGAACTGTTCGCATCTCGTTCCTAGCAAAACTTGTTTACCTAACCCTCTTTGAATCACTCTAGGCAGATAAAAATCTCAAACACTTATTTTTCTATGACTCTAGGGAGAGAAAACGGATAAATCTATTGTCGAAAAAATATTTTGCAGATTTTGCCGAAATTACCAGGTTTTTTAGCGTTATACGATCGCAGCTAATGATGATTTTACTGATTTTTGCCGTAACTTTGCCAAACTATACAAAAACCTGCGCCGATTTTTGCCAATATAATATATTATTTCCCAAAAAATTCGCTTGGCAAAAATCGGCATGAGTGAAAAAACAATAGAAGGTAGCGGGAAAGGCTTTCTCGTTCTCCTTTTGCCAATATCGTTTGTGATTATTTTCCTGGTTACTACCTGGAAATTTTTGCTGGCTTTTCTAGTGTTGCTGATTGGTTTAAATGTATGGCAACAATACCAATGGCAACAGTGGTGTCAGCGAGTTAACCCGATTTTCAGTCAGTTGGTTCGAGAAAATCAGGGTAAGATTACACCTGTAGATTTGGCAATTCGGGGCAACTTTCCCGGCACACAAGCAAAACGCTATCTAGATGGTAAAGCATCTGAATTTGGTGCGAGTATACTACCTGCTGGAGAAACAGGTGAAGTTTATTACTTCATCACTGGCAGTATTCTGGGTAATATTCTTGACAGTAGTGAGCCTGTCAAACAACTAGCGGCGCAACCAGTAACGAAGGAAGCGCGATCGCTCTTAGCAGCACCACCTACACCAGAACCAGTAGCAACAGAACCAGAACCGGAATTACCAGAACCGGAATTACCACCACCAGCAGTTACGGAAGAAGCTAAACAAAAACTAGCAAGACAGTTAGTTTTTGGTTCTTTGATTCAATCAGAATTAGCTAAACGGCTGAATGTTTATTCCAGCACTGTATATAAACGACGTAATGATCCAGAATTTCCTGAATGGAGTCGCAACCGCGATCCCGATGGTATTGCTTGGAGTTTTTCAGAAACAACTAAGGAGTTCTTTCCAGTGGATGAATGAGTGCTGAGTAGTGTTAGCGGTAGCGCGGCGTTTAGCCGATGCTGAGTGCTGAGTAGTGAGTAGTGAGTGTCGAGTGCTTTTAGCCAATGCTGAGTAGTAAGTTAGGTAAGGGTCAATAGTCAATAGTTTTTCTCCTCTGCACCCCCTGCACCCTTTGCTTCTTAATACTCCCCAGTCACTTTTTAAAGTCCAAACCGATGGCTTCTGAAATGGAACTGAGGCCATTTTGTTCTAACTTGGCTAGTAAACCCTCAAGAATACGGCTGACCATCATTGGGCCTTCGTAAATCCAGCCTGTATAAACTTGAATTAGGCTAGCACCAGCAGTAATTTTTGCCCAAGCATCATCGGGGGAGAATATGCCACCTACCCCGATAATTGGCATCTGCCCTTGGGTTTGCTGCCAGATAAACTTAATTACTTCTGTGGAGCGATCGCGTAATGGCGCACCACTAATTCCCCCAGCTTCTTGCTCAGGTGATTTGCCAGTTTTGTCTATCACCTGGGTTTTTAGTCCCTCACGGCTAATAGTCGTGTTAGTGGCAATAATCCCCGCTAGCTGGTAGGTTTTCGCCAAAGTAATAATATCCGCGATCGCTTCCCATTCTAAATCAGGTGCTATCTTGACAAATAATGGTTTTTGTGTATTATTTTCGTTTTGTAGTACATCCAAGATAGAACTGAGCATAGAGGCATCTTGGAGCGATCGCAATCCTGGTGTATTGGGTGAAGAAACATTAACTACAAAGTAATCTCCCAATTCTTTAAGTAATTGAAAACTATATAAATAATCTTCTGCGGCGGCTTCTAGAGGAGTAACTTTCGATTTACCCAAATTAATGCCTATGGGTATGGATGAAGTGAACTCTTGTTTTTCTTGAGCTAACCGTGATGCCATTGCAGCCGCACCACTATTATTAAACCCCATGCGGTTAAGAACAGCTTGATCTAAAGGCAGGCGGAACAAACGAGGATGAGGATTTCCTGGCTGTGCTACAAATGTCACAGTTCCCAGTTCCGCAAAACCAAAACCCAGGCTTGACAAGATGCCAGATGTGACGCCATCTTTATCAAAACCAGCCGCCAAACCGACGGGGTTGGGAAAGTGTAAACCAAATAAATTTTGTTCTAGGCGGTGATTTTTTAGACAGAGAGACTTTTGTAACAGGCTTGGGAGCAAATTATTACCAGCATGATGTTGATGTGATAACCAGCCTAATATCCCTATTGCCTGGTGATGTGACCACTCTGGATCTGCTTTTAATAAATTGAATAAAACCGGACTTATAGCAATTCGATAAATATCCATTGTCAACCCCTTTGGGGAATTAAAAACTAAAAATTAAAAATTAAAAATGGTTTGCGCCAGCATCAATAGTCATTAGTCAGGTTTTATTTTCCCCTGCTTCCCTGCTCCCTTGGTTCTCTGCTTTTTATCCAGAACTTTCAATAAACAATCGAAACAATATTAGTCAGGGCTATTTTATGGGCATCTTATATATTACAAGCTATGTTGACTAATAATCAGATGGGGCTGCCACAACCACCTATAGCCGCCGAAGAACAAATTGTTGCCTTAGGACGCGTTTTGCAAAGCCTAAGGGAAGAGGATGATGTTGAAGTTCTGATGGCAATTACTACTTCTTATATTCAACAGCAGTTTAATTACAGTCTGATTTGGATTGCTGTTTACGATCGCATCAAGCATACATTGTTGGGTCAAGGTGGTGTCACCCCTGGAGGCGAGGATAATTTTTTACGCAAACGGTTGATTCTCTGTCCCGGTGACTTATTAGAGCAAGTAGTTATTCAACAGCGTCCTGTGGGAGTAGCGGATATTCGCACTGAAACGAGAATGGGCGAATTGCAAGACTTGGGACAAAAATACAACGTTCGGGGAACAATTATTTTTCCCATACGCTACAAAGACCGTTGTTTGGGGTTGCTGTTAATAGCTTCAGAACGCTGGGGTTATTTGATCCCAGAGGAGACCAAAACTAGCGTGATGATTGTCTTAGGCGAATTGGGGTCAATACTTCATCAAAATGAATTTCATTTGCAGCAAAAGCAAAGCAAGCGTCCTGATCAGCCTTTATTAGAATTACTGGACAATTTACATAACTTCAATAATTTAGAAGAAAGACTCAAAGCAGTAGTAGAAGCAACCCATGAATTTGTTGCCCCCAGTCGTACCAATATTTACTGGTTTGATCGGGAAGGACGCTATTTTTGGTGTCGGATCACTAATCAGCTGATGAAAATGAACCGAGATGTACAGCGTGAACAGCCAGCAGCCGGGATGACTGTACAAGAGTTGAGTGATTTTTATTATGCTTTGTCAGTTAATCAAATTGTTTGGATTGGTGACGCTCGTAGTTCCCTAAACAGTCATTTTACTGCCAAGTTATTGCAACGCTGGCGAGTGCGATCGCTCTTGGCTGCTCCAATTATCTGGCAAAAAGACCTATTGGGGTTTCTGGCTGTCGAAGGTATTGAACCGCGCATTTGGTCAGAAGCAGACAAAAATTTTGTTCAAGGTGCGGCGGGTTTAGTCTCTCTGGTAGCTCCAACTGAAAAAATGGAAACTACCATTCAACAAATTAAAGAGGATTCTCAACTCACTAGCCAAGTTGCTCAAGCTATCTACACTCACCAAGACCTCAAAGAAACTTTACGTATTTGTGCCGCCAAGGTATTAACTCGGTTAGGTGCTACCCGCTTTTTAGTTTTACAGTACGATGCTGACCGCAATAACTATCAAGTTATTTATCAAACCCAACCCCATAATCGCCGTCCTTTGACCTTTGCTTTTAGTTTATTGACCGAAACCGATAGGCAAATGTTGAAGTCGGCGAAAACAACCGTAGAAATTGAGAATTTAGACGAAGATTTACGGTTTTTTAACTGGCGACCACCTTTAATAGAAAATGGAGTGCGATCGCTGTTAGTTTGCAACTGCACTCAAGGTCATCGACCAGAAGCAATCCTGCTAATTACCCACACCAAGCATTACAATTGGACGACCCTCGAAAAAGAACTGTTGTGGATTGTCAGTCAACAAATAGGTGTAGTTTTAAGACAATGGCGACTACTAACCAATAGTGAACAACAGCAAAAAATTGTGCAGAGTATTCAACAATCTCTCTGCATTTTAGAAGAAGCCCATAGTGAAAACACTGAGACAGAAAAAAATTACTTAGAAACTACTACGCTGGCACAAATAGCATCTATTCTTGGCTGTCCTTTAGCTTTAATGTTGTCTTGGTCATCTGGCCAGTCTCAGGCGGAGATTATCCCCGGAGTAACTACTGATAGTCACTTTAATATTCGCACAGATGCACAAGTATCCGTGCAGTCTGAAGCATTGATTCAGTGGGCGTTGTCTAAAGATGGCTACTTAAATCTGAAAGTCGATGATTTACCCCCAGAAACCAAAAAATGGTTAAATTGCCCAGGTGCGGGTAAGGTTTTGGTCATAGCTTTACGGACTGCTGCTATTCATCAACCCACAGGGGTAGTTGTCATAGCAGACCACGCAGAACGCTACTGGCCACAACAAACTTTGAATGCTATAGAAACTCTGATTGAGCAATTAGCTTGGTTGCGTCGTCAACAGCTAATTAGCAAAAGTCTAGAATCTACAACCCAAGAACTACGTCAACTCAATTGGTACAAACATCGACGGTTGGAAGAAGTTCAAAGGACAACAGCACTGCTACTTGGGCAAATTCATGATTTGGGGATTCCTACTAATGAACTAACTCAGACACGCTACCAATTATTGTGGCGACAGTTAGATCACACCAGTACGGCGATGACAGGATTGTTAAAACAAGAGCAATGGCAATTGAACATGAGTGGGGAAACTATGCCCATAGCCAGCTTGTTGAAGCGATCGCTCGAACGCATAGACAACTTAGTTCAAAAACAGAAACTCTGGATTGGGGTTCATGGATTGGGACAATCCACACAAGAACCAGATTCAAGTAATGGTTCTAGCTTACCAAAAAGTATTAACGCGCCCAGCCATCCCTCTTCAATGGCGATCGTTGGCGACATTATTAAATTTGAATTAATCGTCCATGAATTATTATTGGCGGCCTGTCAACGTTCTCCTCATGGCAGCAGAATTGACATTTGGTGTCGTCGCTTAGATGAACAATTCTTGGAATTATCGATTACAGATAATGGCATGATTGCACCAGAGTTACTAGCACAACTAGAACAAAAGACCCGTAAAGATGTGCTGACAGCCTGTCATCTCGATCAACTCCCAGGTTTGCATTTATTGATCTGTCAACAGCTAATGCAGCAACTCAAAGGAGAATTACATCTCTATCAGTTACCTGATAATCGAGTAGTCAGCCGCTTACTATTGCCATTAGCAACCAATAATTCTTAGCAATTTATCTTTTAGCCTGAAGCTATAAGTCTTAGAAAACATCACGTAATAATTTCCGAATTTAATGATTTATTGCGATCGCTCCTTTTGTCTCGGTAAGTTAACGAAAGCTAATCCACCCAACGTGAAGATTTTTATTTAGTTTTGTCAGTTTGATTATCTTGATTCATCTCACGTCTACGCAGTTTTACCAAAAATCTCACCCGCCGTTTGAATTCTTCAAAGTCTACATCACTAAGTTTAGTTTTATCCCAGGACGGGCGTTGGTTAATTTGTTCACACCAGTTTTGCAGTTGGGGATAATTATTTAGACTCACACCCAAGTTAGGTAAAAACGGTAACACTGTTCCAGCAACAATGTCTGCTAGAGTTAATTGTTCACCATTAAAAAAAGTATACCCGCCAATAATTTCTGTCAAAAATTGCAGCACTTTATTTATATGCTCTAAGGCTTTTAAGAATTGCGGTGATTCCGGACTATCACAAATTAGTGTAATTATTTTGGGAAATAATTCATTAGCTGTTACCATTTGCACCATTCTGACTTTCGCCAAGCCTTGAGCATCATTAGGTAACAATGCAGGGGTGAGATATTTCCTCTCTAAATAATCTAAAATCGCCAAAGATTCTATTATCCTAAACCCATCATCTACTACAACTGGGATATGGTGAAATGGATTAATTTCCAAAAATTCTGGCTGTAATTGATCACCATTTAATTTCATTAATATCGGTTCAAATTCAATTTCCTTTTCTAATAAAGTTATCCACACACGCCGAGCATTAGGTGAAAGAGGGGCGTAGTAAAATTTCAGCATCGAAAACTCCTATGTATAATTAAAAAGACCGAATGGTTTGTTAAACTATAAAAAATTTGGCTGGTTAAATCTGCTGAGATTGACAATATTTCTGTTTTAAGCCTTCTGGTATGGGGATTGGACGACTACTTTCTAAACTCATAAAAGCACCTTTTTGTGTGGCTGATGCGGCTAACTTGTTGTTAGCTAAAATTTCGGCTTGTACAGTCCATTTTAAGCGTCCTAAATTACTTAACCATAAACGGCCAATCACTTGATCAGTTAGCTTAATTGGGCGTTTATATTCAATTTCTGTCCCTGCCATAATTGGTGCATATCCTTGCTCAAGCTGTTGCTCAAGTTGCCAGTATTCTTCTAAAAATTTTAGGCGTAAATCTTCTAGCCACCTGATATAAACTATGTTGCTCACAATGCCGACAAAATCTATATCATAAGTTCTTACGGGTATACTTAATACTACTTCTAAGGGCCTATAAATTTTGTCAGTTGTTAGCATGATTTCTCCTCCACGTCACATAAAGACCATTCGGTCTGTAAAGCCATAAAAAAATTAAACTTCTACTTTGTAGTTAAGTGTTAATTCGTCACCTGGTAAACCCCTGATCCCCCAGTTGGATTTAGGCGTTTCAAAAATTGTGATTTCAATATCATCTACTGAAATATTCAATTTTATATTAATCTTTTGAATCAACAACAGAATTAGCTGTTTTTTAGTTGCAACTGAACGTCCATCAAACATACTAATTTCCATAATCAGATAATTATCTGATCTATCTGATGGGTAATAAAAGTCAGATTTATCTAATGGAAAAAAGCGATGAAATCTTTTCTCTGGAGCAATTTGCAAACCTTCAATTAGAGCAGCATGAATGATATTTGATAGCTCTGCTTTGATTGGGTTGAGCTTGTCAGATAAACCATAAACTTTAATTTGTACCATTGTGTTAAAGATGAGTTTCTATGTACTGATTGAGATGATTAACTGCTCTTTGCATATAAATATTATCTCCATATAACTTGCTCATCATAATTGAACCCTCTAAGGTTGCAGTTATAATACTGGCGATTTCATCGGCATTGATTCCTGGTTGAATTTCACCCTTTTCTATGCCAGTTTCAATAATGCGGCGAATGAGATTGAGCCAAGCTGTCATGGCCTGTTGAGTGCGTTCTCTTAAAGCCGGATGAGCGTCATCACTTTCAATAGCTGTATTCAGTAGGGGACACCCTCCTGGGATGGGTGGATTTTCTACAAAGCTGCTAAATACGTTAACGATCGCCTTTAAACGACTAATGGCATGACGTTCATGGCGTAATGCTAACCTGTAATGTTTGCTGACACAAGCGATCGCATAATCGAAAGCCTGTAATGCTAATTCATCTTTGCTTGGGAAATGATTGTAAATTCCTCCCTTCTGTAATCCCGTCACCCGCATAATGTCAGAGATAGACGAACCTGCATACCCCTGTTGGTTAAACAGTTCGGCTGCTTGTTGGATAATCCGAGCTTTTGTTTCTTCGCCTTTGGACATTAAAAGTATTTAAGACCGATTGGTCTGATTAAGACTATCACCATATATTGAGGATAGTCAACCCAGTTAAAAATGTAAAATTAAAAATTGCAATCAGTGGGGGCTTGTACCCGCCACTAATTGTAGACAACTGAATCTTCGCGGAGCGTGTCCTAGAAAGACGCTCTAAGCGTAGCTATACCGCAGGCTTTACGTAAAATCCAAAACCCAAAATCCCTAAGCCGAGAGAGTTAAAATTTTCTCCACAACTTGAGAATCGACATCTTGCTGTTCGCCCAAAACTGCCAAACCGTGCTTTCGGAGGCGTTCGATAATTGCAGGAATACTTTCTAAGCCTACACCGTAGTCAGATAGATGAGTGCGGACACCGACAGATTCAAAGAAGTTGCGAGTTTGAGCGATCGCTTGTTCTACGCGTTCGGCTTCGCTACCATCAACTATGTTCCAGACGCGTTCTGCATATTGTAGAAGCTTTTGCCATTTGCGATCGCGTCTCACAGAGAGGGTACTTGGTAGCACAATCGCCAAAGTTTGAGCATGATCTAAACCGTGTTCCGCCGTCAACTCATGACCAATCATGTGAGTCGCCCAATCTTGCGGAACTCCCGCACCAATTAATCCATTGAGAGCCATTGTTGCACACCACATCACATTAGCCCGTGCATCATAATCGTGGGGATTAGCTAAGGTTTTTGCCCCCTCCTCAATCAGCGTTTTCAAGATTGACTCCGCCATCCCGTCTTGTAATGGAGCATTGGCGGGATAAGTCAAATACTGTTCCATGACATGGGTATAAGCATCAACAATCCCATTACCAATTTGTCTTGGAGGTAAGGAAAAAGTCGTTTGTGGGTCAAGCACAGAGAAACGAGGAAATACCAAATCACTGGTAAAGTAGAGTTTTTCTTGTGTTTCCTCCTTAGTAATCACAGCACCTGTATTCATCTCCGAACCAGTAGCTGGAAGGGTTAATACAGTACCCAAAGGTACAGCCGCAGTCACAGGTGCTTGCTTAATGAGGATGTCCCAAGGATCGCCTTCAAAGTGAACCGCCGCCGCAATAAACTTAGTACCATCCAGAACTGAACCGCCACCCACCGCCAGCAGGAAATCAATCCCTTCTTGACGTACCAATTCCACAGCTTTCATCAGTGTTTCTAGGCGGGGATTAGGTTCAATTCCACCGAACTCAAACACATTCCGTCCAGCTAAGGTAGATTTAACTTGATCGTAGACACCATTGGTTTTGATGCTACCTCCACCGTAAGTTATGAGAATTTTGGCATCAGCCGGAATCTCAACACCAATATTGGCAATTTGACCTTTACCAAAGAGGATTTTAACTGGGTTATAAAAAACAAAGTTTTCCATGAGTGCTTAAACTAAGGATTAAGATTGCGCCTTAAGTATTGTAATCAGTTTGACCGATGCCCAAGCACTACCAGCTTATTGCAATCAATCCCAATTATTAATTAAGTAGAACAGGGTAAATAATTAAAGGTTTGTAGTAAGAACTTTAGTTCTCTCTGCGTTCTCTCCGTTCCCTGCGGGACGCTACGCCAACGCATAGCGTGTCGTAGACAGACGCTCCGCGAACAAAAAAGGACTAAAGTCCTTACTACGAACTCAATCCTAGTTTTTTTACATTACTTAACGTAGTTTGTTTTTTTCGAGTCGTTCTACTTACTTGGCAAATTATCTTATCCAAACCGTATTGCTCTATCACCTGTCCCCTGTCACCTGTCACCTGTCCCCAGTCCCCTAACCAACACACCTAGTTGTTTCTAATTCCATCGCATCGGAAATAAAACACGCACCACCAAATTTATTCAAGACTAGTCGCATATTTGTCTCTACTAACTGCAACTTTTCAGGAGGAAAGAAAGCTATAACATAGACGTTATCTAACAAGGTCATAGCTAAATCATTAGTAAATTTGCCCTTAGTACCTTTACCTGCAACATCTTTAATTACACTATGACCAGGTACGCCAGATTTTTCTAAAGCCTCTAAAATCTTACTAAGTTCGACATAGTTAGCAAAGATTTCTATGCGTTTTACAGGCTGCATTATCTCAACTCCAAAATAAATTAATGCCGTATAAATACAACGGTATGCCCACAATAATATTGAAAGGAAAGGTTACAGCTAAGGCAGTGGAAACATACAAACTAGGGTTAGCCTCTGGAACTGTTAGCCGCATAGCTGCTGGTACGGCAATATAGGAAGCACTAGCACACAACACTGAAAACAACAGGCTATCACCCTGTGACATACCAATGACTTTAGCAATTACGAGGGCAATACTGGCATTCACAATTGGGATGAGTATGGCAAAAAAGATTAAAAATACTCCGGTTTTTTGTAAATCTTTAATTCTTTTAGCGGCTAAGAGTCCCATATCTAACAAAAAGAAGGTGAGGACTCCATAAAACAAATCTTGGGTAAAGGGTTTTAATACTTCCCCTCCATGTTCGCCCGTGAGTACACCCATGATTAGGCTACCCACAAGTAAAAATACAGAACTATTAAAGCAAGCTTCTTGTATTATTTCTGACCATACAAATTCTCTCTGATTCTGCTCTTGGGTAAATAGATTGACTAAAACTAAACCAACAATGATTGCAGGTGATTCCATCAATGCCAAGGCTGCAATCATGTAGCCATCGAACGATATACCTAATTGAGTTAAGAAAGAGGTAGCAGTAATAAATGTAACTGCACTGATTGAACCATAAGTGGCAGCGATCGCAGCTGCATTGTAAGTATCTAGTTTGACCCTCAAAATAAAAAACGTATAAATTGGCACTAGACTTGCCATTAATACCGCCGCCAGTAAGGTGAGGATAACTTCGTGATTCAAACCACTTTTGACTAGTTCCACACCCCCCTTAAACCCAATAGCAAAGAGAAGATACAAAGAAAACAACTTAGGTAAAGGTGCAGGAATTTCCAAATCTGACTTGAGAAATACCGCTAACATCCCCAAAAAAAAAGCCAACACAGGTGGATTCAAGATGTTCGACACTATTAAGCTGACATCCATTTCCACCACTCCTTTAAATTTATCTTAAAAATTCTGAATCAATTAAGTTTTGCATGAACTATCCCATTTGGGAATTGGGTACGGGAAATTGCACCTCCCTAGGGGACGCTACGCCAACCTAAAGAATAGGGCAGTGATCATGAGGAGCTTGCTTTCCTGCCGAAGTTTCAGCCTACCCATAGGGTATTTTGAATTAATTTCTCTCAAGTTCCATTTGTTAAATTTATACAAATTTTATGAATATCTGTATATAATGCAAGCAATTACTTGCATTCGTAAGCAACTGCTTGCATAAATGTTGAACCTGCCATTGCTAACTGAATGACCCTGAAAACCAGACCCATTAGTTTACAAGCTACTACTAGTGTGTAATATTCCCAATCTCCATCCAGACAAACATTAGTTTTTAAAGATTCAATCTATAGAAAATATCTCAGTAATTTCCCTAGTTAAAATTTAAGAACGAGTGACCAAATATGTCCCATCAAGATAGTTCTCATTCCTCATTACCTGTGGAAATAGAAGATTCTCAAGCTACTGAAACTCAAGAAAGTTCTTTGGTAGAGCCAGAGAAACAATCTACACCCAGCCATAAGCAGCGTTGGCCGATGATTGTTGGCATCATTTTATTAATTGTCAGTGGTGGTTTTGGCTGGCGGTGGTGGCAAAGTAGCCTGGCGAGTAATAGCCCTCCAGGTATGGCGGCGGGTCAGCCGAGGGGAATTCCTGTAAAATTAGCGACAGTAGAAACAGGAAATTTACAAGAAAGCTCTGTATTTGTTGGGACTTTAGATGCACCACGCTCAGTCGTCCTCAAACCAGAGATTGATGGACGAGTCAGCCAAATTTTAGTTAAAGAAGGCGATCGCATCCAAGAAGGGCAAGTAGTAATTCGTCTGCAAAGTGATGATGTTCAAGCCCAGTTATTGCAAGCCAAAGCCTCCCTAGAACAAGCCCGCGCCCGCCTAGCAGAACTCAAAGCAGGTACTCGCTCTGAACAAATTGCCCAAGCTAGAGCGCAAGTAGCCCAAGCTAGAGCCAGGTTAACAGATGCCCAAGGTGGAGCGCGTCCAGAGGAAATTGCTCAAGCGGAAGCACAAATTGAATCCGCAAAATCTGACTTAGAGTTAGCGCAGTCACGAGCAAAGCGATACGAACAACTTCAGACAGAGGGTGCAATTTCCCAAGATGTCTTAGAAGGATATTTGGGAGAAAAACGTAGTGCTGAAGCGAGGTTAAGAGAAGCCCAGCGACGATTAGAGCAACTCCGTAAAAGTAGAGGCTCTGATATTACCGAACTCACGGCTGCCCTAGAACAGCAAAGGCAAAACCTCAGACAATTAGAAAACGGCGCACGTCCAGAAGAAATAGCCCAAGCGCGATCGCAAGTTACCCAAGCCGCCGCCCAAGTCAAATCTGCCGAAGCCCAAGTGCGTTATACCAATGTCCTAGCACCTTTTACGGGAATTGTGGGTGACATTCCCGTCCGCGTTGGTAGCTTTGTCAGCAAAGGTGATGAACTCACCACACTGACTAGAAACAGTGCTTTAGAACTGAACATATCCATTCCCCTCAACCAAGCCGCGCAATTGCAGACGGGATTACCTGTGCAGATGTTAGATACCCAAGGGGAAACTACCACCACAGGTAGGATTAGTTTCATCGAACCCAACGCCAATTCCAATTCCCAAACAGTCTTAGCCAAAGCCACCTTTAGCAATGGAACAGGACAACTCATCAATCGCCAGTTAGTTCAAGCCAAAGTGATTTGGGATGAACGTCCAGGAGTGTTAATTCCCGTCACAGCCGTATCTCGCTTAGGTGGAGAAACCTTTGTCTTTGTCGCCCAAGCACCCGAAAAACCCCAACCAGATGCGCCGTCTTTAGTTGCTATACAAAAATCGGTGAAATTGGGAGCGATTGAAGGCAACAATTATCAAGTTCTAGAAGGACTAAAAGCCGGCGACAAAATTGTAGTTTCCGGTATTCTCAACCTCAGCAACGGCGCACCCATTGTTCCAGAGTCTTAGGCGCAGTAGTTCGACAGGTTTACCGACTGAGCAGAGAAATTTTGGATTGAGATCCAAAATCCACTCATTGAATTGCCCAGTCCCCAATCCCTAATCCCCAATCCCCAGTCTCCACCCCTATGTTTGTTGACTTCTTCATTAAGCGGCCAGTCTTT
The DNA here is from genome assembly GCF_014697125.1 of Anabaena minutissima FACHB-250. GTDB lineage: Bacteria > Cyanobacteriota > Cyanobacteriia > Cyanobacteriales > Nostocaceae > Trichormus > Trichormus minutissimus. Next base: position 45,983 of record NZ_JACJRG010000031.1, read on the forward strand.
TCTACAGTCTGCGCGTTAATTATTCTGCTGGTGGGAGCAATCAGTATTCCCACACTACCTATTGCGCGTTTCCCAGATATTAGTCCTACCCAAATCAACGTTGCTGCTAACTACACCGGTGCAAGTGCAGAAGTAGTTGAAAGCGGTGTAACGAACATCTTAGAACGGCAAATTAACGGTGTTGAGGGAGTTAAATATATTACTTCCAGCAGTAGTAACGATGGTTCTAGTAGTATCACAGTAACTTTCGATGCCTCGCGGGATAAAGATATTGCTGCCGTCGATGTCCAAAATCGTGTTTCTGCTGCCGAAGCCCAACTACCAGATGTTGTGCAACGTACAGGAGTGCGGGTAACTAAGCAATCTAATAACATTTTGTTAGCGATCGGCTTGTACACCGATAATCAGGAATATGACAATATATTTCTCAGCAACTACGCAGACCTTTACTTAACAGATGCCTTAAAAAGAGTTAAAGGTGTAGGTGATGTGCGGATTTTTGGGGAACGCCGCTATGCTATGCGTTTGTGGTTAGATCCCAATCGCCTAGCTAGTCGCGGTCTAACCACCGAAGATGTCACCAATGCCCTGGCGGAACAAAACTTGCAAGTTGGTGCGGGGAGAATTGGTCAAGAACCTGCACCTAAAGGACAACAATATCAACTGGATGTGCGCGCTGCTAGCCGACTGACGGATACAAAAGAGTTTGAAGAACTTGTCATCAAAACTGAAAATGATGGCACTTTAGTTAAGCTTCAAGATGTTGGTAGAGCCGAACTAGGGGCAGAAAACTACAATACATTTTTACGATTTCGTGCTAAAGATGCCGTCGGTTTAGGGATTTATCAAGTTCCTGGGAGTAACGCCTTGGATGTCGCCAAGGGAGTGAAAGAGGAAATGGCTCGATTAGCACCGAGTTTACCACCAGGCATGAAATATCAGGTAGCTTTTGATACGACAATGTTTGTCGAAGAATCATTGTCAGAAGTGATCAAGACGCTATTAATGGCAGTGGCGTTAGTGGTGCTGGTGATTTTTGTATTTTTACAAGACTGGCGTACTACCTTAATTCCGGCGTTGACTATTCCTTTGGCATTAGTAGGGACATTCGCTTTTGTTAGAGTTTTTAACTTTTCGATTAATAGCTTGACCTTGTTTGGTTTGACTTTGGCATCAGGGATGGTTGTAGACGATGCGATTGTGGTAGTTGAGCAGATTAGCCGTTTTATTCAAGACAAAGGGATGAGTCCCCGCCGCGCTGCTAGTGAGTCAATGGCGGAACTGTTTGGCGCAGTCATTGCCACTTCCTTAGTATTGATGGCGGTGTTTGTGCCGGTGGCATTCTTTCCCGGAACTACTGGCGCACTATATCGACAATTTGCGTTAACCATTGCCTTCTCAATTGTCGTTTCTACGTTTTTGGCTTTGACCTTGACACCATCTTTGTGTGCTTTACTGCTGCGTCCAGGACAAAAAGCATCAGGTTGGCTGGGTCGGATGTTTGATCAGATCAATCGATTTTTGGATTGGTTACAGCACAGCTATAGGCGATCGCTCTCCTTACTCATCCGCTTTAAAAGCATTATCATTGGTCTATTCATCGTTTCCTTGGGCTTAACAGCTTGGCTGTACACCTCAGTTCCCACAGCCTTTTTACCCGATGAAGACCAAGGTTATTTCATCACCATTATTCAAGGGCCACAAGGGGTTTCTCTGCAATATACAAGTGATGTGATGGCACAGGTAGAAAAAGAAATTCTGCCACTATCTGAAGTTGTGGGAACTTTTGCTGTCGGAGGTTTTGGTTTTAGTGGTAGTACAGCTAACACTGGTATTATCTTCACTACCTTGAAACCTTGGGCTGAACGTACCAGACCCGACCAATCAGTACAAGCAATTATTGGTAAACTGCAAGGGAAATTATTATCCATCCCAGAAGCTAGAGTTTTTCCTGTAAATCCCCCAGGAATTCAGGGTTTAGGGAACTTTGGTGGCTTTACCTTTCAACTCCAAGACCGCCGAGGGAATAGCGGCTTAGAAAATCTAGTGCAGACAATGGGGCAATTGCTAGGACGCGCTAACCAAACACCAGGATTACAAGCGGTGTTTAGTACCTTTGCTGCTAATACACCACAGCTACTAGTAGAAGTAGACCGCAACAAAGCCAAAGCATTGCAAGTTTCTATCGATGATATTTTCAGCACCTTACAAACTGCTTTGGGTTCTCGATATGTGAACGATTTCAATCTGCAACAGCGCAATTATCGAGTGTATGTGCAAGCAGACCAACAGTTTCGCGCTAACCCCAAAGATATCGGACAATTGTATGTGCGATCGCAAACTAATCAAATGATTCCCCTCAGTAATTTAGTTAAAATTACTTATATCGTGGGCGCACAAACAATTAACCATTACAATCTATTTCGCTCAATAGAAATTAATGGTGCAGCAGCACCTGGCTTTAGTTCCGGTGATGCAATTACAAAAATGTCACAAGTAGCCCAAGCAGTTTTACCCGCCGGCTATGGTTATGAATGGTCTGGTACTTCCTTAGAAGAACAAGAATCAGGTGGTTTAGCACCATTAATATTTGGTTTAGGACTAGTATTCGTATTTTTGGTACTAGCAGCCCAATACGAGAATTACATAGATCCAATCATCATTCTTTTAGCTGTACCTCTAGCAATTTTTGGCGCACTGATAGCTCAATCAATGCGAGGTTTTGCTAACGATGTTTACTGTCAAATTGGTTTGGTGATGTTGATTGGTTTGGCTAGTAAGAATGCAATTTTAATTGTGGAGTTTGCTAACCAACTACGAGAACAAGGACTTCCCATCACCAAGGCAGTAATCGAAGCATCCCAAGAACGTTTACGCCCAATTCTCATGACTGCCTTTTCAACACTCATCGGTATTTTTCCCTTAACTATTGCCACAGGTGCAGGTGCGGGAAGTCGTCAATCTTTAGGAACAGCAGTGTTTGGCGGAATGCTAATCGCTACTTTTTTAAGCTTATTTGTCGTGCCAATCTTGTATATTGTAATTAAGACAATGACTGAAAGCTTATTGAAAGTAAATCACAAGCCAGCATTAGAAACAGGTGCAACTTCGTTGGATAGAAAAACTGCGGCTTCAGCGACAAAAACCAATGATTAAGGGAAAGGCCATAGGGAGTAGGGAGTAAAAAATAGGGAATGGGAAGGGGGAAGTTTTAAAATCTGACTTTTCCACATGACGTGAAAAATCAGCTAATTACACAGATTTTTGCGCTATTTTCTGTCCCCTCTCACCTGTCCCCTATTTAACTATTTATCAGGTGTTGCTTATGACTTTCTCTTTGCCAAGACAATACTTTTACCAAGAAATTCAGCATTCGGATGAGCATATTGACTTAGCGAAGGCTGCTTTGTACATTGCCAAAGAAGAATATCCTTATATTGATATAGAAGAATACTTAAACGTCTTGGATACGATGGCAGAAGAAGTTCAAGAACGCTTACCATCTTCACGTTATCCATTGCGAATCATTCAAACTATTAATGAATATCTTTACGATGACTTAGGATTTGATGGGAATCAGAGCAACTATTATGACCCATGCAATAGCTTTTTAAATGATGTGATTGATCAACGCACAGGTATTCCTATTACAATGGCGTTGGTTTATTTGGAGATTGCCCGCCGTATAGACTTTCCGATGGCAGGTATAGGAATGCCAGGACATTTTCTCATTCGTCCAGCGATTCCAGACATGGAGATTTTCGTGGATGCTTTCAATCGTGGCGAGGTAATGTTTGCCCAAGATTGTCAAGAGAGGCTGAATCAAATGTTTCAGCAGAACGTGACTTTACGCCCAGAATTTCTAGCAACAGTGAGTAAACGGCAGTTTCTGGGGCGGATTTTAGCTAATTTGAAATATATATATCTCAGACAGCAACAGCTAGAAAAAAGCTTGGCTGTAGTAGAACGGATTTTGCTGCTATTCCCTCATGCTACTTCAGAAGTGCGCGATCGCGGTTTATTAAACTATCAACTAGGTAATTATTCTGAAGCTAAAGCAGACTTACAAAAGTATCTTACTATAACTTCTGATACTGAAGACGCGGCCTTGATTCGGCGGTTACTCAGCGATTTGGATAGTTGAGAGTACATTTGAATCAGTTTTTAGAAAATTATCAGATATTGAATCAGATTTATAGCGCAATACGGTTCATTTACTGTCAAAAACCTTAAAATGTGTAGGTTGGATTGAGGAACGTTGGCGCAGCTTCCCGCAGGGTAAACCAACATTTCCGGGACTTTTTTGGGTTGCGCTTTGCTTAACCCAACCTTGCATCTTAGAAGAAGTGGCTGCTACACCTTAAGTCGAGACGTTTGAGTCAGTTGCTATTAGCTGGAATTGACTGGGATTGATTTGATTTCCGAAACATTTTTATTGGATGCAGCTATGCCGTAGAACGCAGATTTAGTCCGGCTAAATAATTATCAGTAGCATCGCGCAAAACTTTGAATTTAATGCTACACCTGAAGCAGCCCAGGCAGAACCCAAAAACTCAAATAGCCATTAAAATATGGCAATCCATGAGGCAGTCCCGATGAATTTAGTATACCGCCACGCCACTTGCTACAGCCGGGGGAACTCCGGCAACGCACTGGCTCAACTTTGTGCTTATTTCCGCCGCGCTGTACTAGTAGTTTTTACTCAGTGCGCTGCTCAACGCGACGCTACTGCTAACACGATTCATTACTCTTTCTGCCTGATGCTTAAACACAATCACAGATAAATAAATATGTTTAAGGGAATCTCCACTCAGCAACTTTTTTACAGGGGCAAACAGCTGTTTAGTATTAGTTTGTTTGCTGCATATACACTTCCAGCTACCAGTACCGTTGCTGCACAGGTAGCCAAGCTCAATAATTGGCGTTTCTATCCAGACGCAGGGAAGTTAGAAATTAACCTTTCAGTTGGCAAAACACCAAATTACTTCTACCTTTCCGAACCGCCGCGCATTGTCGTTGATATTCCCGATACCAAGTTAGGTAATATCCCCACCCAACAAAATTATGCTGGTGCTGTCCAAAGAATTCGTGTTTCCCAATTAAACGCCAACGTTACCCGCATAGTTTTAGATTTAGCAACCGGAATTTTTGTAGATCCTAACCAAGTAAAACTACAACCTATTTCCCAACAAAACCCAACTCGCTGGGTTTTACTTCCTTTTATTGGCGGCTCTAGACAACTGAGCAATACCAACAATTCATCGAGCAATCCTTTACCAACACAATATAACTATTTACAGTTACCCAATACCCTATCTCCAACAATTACAAGTCCACAGCAACCTTTTGTTACTGTACCTCCCCTCAATTCCAGCAATGCTGTTCAAATACAAAATTCTCCCCCATCTCCCACAAATTTCCCCACTCCGACTATCTCAACCCAACCCAAGAATCCACCCATTACTACTAATCCAGTAGTGATTGAATTTGGTCAACCTCTACCTAAATAACATGGGTATTGGGGACTGGGGACTGGGAATTTTAGATTTTAGATTTTAGATTTTAGATTTTAGATTATCCAATCCAAAATCCACTCATTGAAAAGCCGGGGACTAGGGACTAGGGACTAGGGAGAATAACTATTACCTGTCACCTGTTCCCTGTCACCTGTTCCCTTCACTACTAAAATCTTTCAGTTTCCTGTTGTGGTGCAACTGCTCCTGGTTGAGACAAGAAGAAATTTTGTCCTGCCTCATTCTGATAAATACATCTAATATCAGGTTTTTCACTGTCTAAACTACCAGTAAAACCAAAAGTATTCAGGCGATTTTTACATTCTCTCACCTGGGCAGATGTCACGAGCTTGCGTTGTTCTAGAATTGCCCAGTTGTTTTGACGGATTACACATCCAGGACGCATACTTGGTTGGGCAACATAGACATTAAATGGGTTGAGAGTAACGAATAATCGAGCGTCCATTACCATTGAACTTGCTCCATACTGTACGCAAATCTCAGGATTCGGTGCTTTAGTATCAATAAATTCACGCGAAGCCACATTGGATGGAGTTAACGTAGTTGTGGAACTAAAAGCAATCCCGATTCCAATTCCCAGAATCAAAACCCCACCCAAAATGGCAATAGTGGTGAAGTTAAACATGGAGGATTGGAAACCAGAAGGTTTAGATGTAGTAGCCGATCTACCAGTTGATTTACGTCTCATTTGTGCCTATTAACCTTCACGCCTGAAAAAGCCGATAGTATCTCCCTATTTTAGTATGCCGATTTGTAACTATATTTGCCCGCAACTTTCTGGACAAATATTTGGTGTGAAAAACTGAGTATGGGGCATTGGACGATTCAATGAGTCGCTCTTTCATAAATTCGCTCACCAACAAGACTAGCTGCAAACAAATTTTTTCCAAGTTGTTCTATCTTCTCAGTCAACAAAACGCTAATCTGACTGGGTAAGCGGATAAAAAGCAACGATGACTCAAACTTCTAACATTCGTAAGTTGTTGATCGATGGCAAACTAGGTTTACTACCTTATCTAGATCAACGCCTCAGCGACATTGAACAAACTCTAAAGCAGCAAAAAAATCTGCAACTACAGCCTTATGATGTCCAGTTAGGTGGCTGTAATACTTTGGCAGCGAACGAACCTAGACCAGCAATTACCCAGTCAGTTTCTCTAAAATTTATCCTTACTGGCAATACTCAGGATAAATTAGAACTATTACTTTTAGCTTCCGAATTGCAAAATGATCTAGATGCAGCCATTTTCGAGTGGAGTAACCGCGAGTGGCATCAGTTTGAAAAGCCGTTGAAGCGTCCAGTAACACAAATTACAGGCGGTTTAGATTACGAAGTTTTAGACAAACCTAATCCTTTGGCTCAGATTACCATTTATCGAGAATTTGATTTAATCTACCCAGTCGGGTTTTGAAAAAAATATAGGTTTTGCTCATCAATATTTGAGTGTTACATCAAAAAATTAGGCGATCGCAGTTTGCCTAATACATTGCAAAAGCGATCGCCTAAATCTTATCTCAGACAGTCAACAAGTGACATTGAGTGCTGAGTCCTGAGTAGTGAGTTCTGAGTCCCTAGTCCCCAGTCCCCAGTCCCCAACAACTAAACAGCCTGATAACTAGCAGAGAAAGTGTCCTTGAGAGGTCGCCAACGGAAAGAGCGATCGCCACCTCTTTCTACGACTACTTTCACTTTTGGCTCTAAACTAGGCAGAGTTGTCAAAAATTCAACTTCCTGATCAGAAAGGATATGTCCTTCAATAATCCACAACACCAACCCTTTAGACTTTGGTGGTAACTGCTCTAGTTGGTAATTAACAATTGGTGGTAAATAGTAGACATTACCCACTGCTGCACCGTTACCAGAACTTTTTTTCCCAAGGTGGGGAGGTCTGACACCGTGAACTCCTGTAAGATAAGCGGCAACATCACCCAATCCCCTAGCAGTCATGGGTAGAGTCACATAGCCAGCAGCACGCAGACGACGGCGATACCGACCTTCAAAACCCCCTTCCAAGGGTACATAAACCCCTAAAGAACCAAATTTTTCCAGATTGCGCTTGAAACCGTTGCCAGTGGTAATTAGTGCCATAAATTTTGCGTATGATTGTCTTATCCCACTTTGATATCTCTATTATTGACCCTGAAGTGATAGATCAAGTTAGATCACAAAGCTTATGCTTTAGATTAAGCTAAACTCAATTTTATCAAGAAAGGCAGAGTGTAGAAAGCTGAGGAGACAAAGAAAACGTTTTTACCCAATGCCCAATGATACTAGTCTTGTAAAAATTAATCTTTAATTTTCTAGACAAAGATTAGTCTATAGTATATAGTATTAGATTGTGACCATTTGTGCAGATTAAGCTACCATACAGTCAATATTTTGAGCGATCGCTAGCGTGAAAAGTTAACGAAAAGCTTCACCAGGAAAACAACCAGGTTGAAACAGCTCAAAGACTGGTAAACTTAGAAAGCTTTTAGGTCAAGCTCAGGGTAAAAAGCTCAAAAACAAAGCCCACCCTCATCACGAGGCTACACACACTCCTGTAGTCATAAAGGATAATGAAAACCTAACACTCAAGGTTGGATTTGTTCAGTGAATGAAAAGCTGAGTAGTGATGTTAGCTGGATGACATTACATTAGTCTCAGTAGAAAGGATACTGAGCGGCAAAAGCTGCTTAAGTCCAACTGAGCCATGGCGTCGCGCCAAATCGGGAGACCCGTTAATCGCGCTGCCTCCAGAAAGTGCCTAAGCAACTGCTGGGACGAAAGCGTTGCTGCACAAAGTGCAAAGCTCTAAAGCATTGCCTTGATACCAGAAGTTATTCCTTCTTTCAAGAAGGCACTTGTGGCTGTGCTGGTGAAAGAGTGAGTGCAACTGAATAAAATCACCAAACAGTAACAACACAGCTTGTTGTGTCCGGGAGGATCGACAGCAGCAAAAACTGCTTTCGACTCTGAGATTCGTCCATCGTCACCGATACTTACATAGTGTGTGTTTAAAAACCCAATTTCAAGGTCAGCAAGTAGAAAGGAGAGCCAGTTACCGTGTCTGTAGGCATTCTCGGCACAAAACTGGGCATGACCCAAGTCTTTGATGAAGCAGGAGTAGCAATTTCTGTCACCGTCGTCCAAGCAGGTCCATGCGTAGTTACCCAAATTAAAACGAAACCAACCGACGGATACACAGCTATTCAAGTTGGTTATAAAGAAGTTAAGCCCAAAGCACTAAACAGACCATTGCTGGGTCACTTAGCTAAATCCTCAGCCCCAGCATTACGGCATCTGAAAGAGTATCACACAGAAAGCCCTAGTGATTATGCTTTAGGTCAAGAGATTAAAGCAGATATGTTTAGTGCGGGTCAAATTGTAGACGTTATCGGTACAAGTATTGGTCGGGGCTTTGCAGGCAACCAAAAGCGGAATAACTTTGGTCGTGGACCAATGTCACATGGTTCTAAAAACCATAGAGCTCCAGGTTCGATTGGTGCAGGTACAACCCCAGGTCGTGTTTATCCAGGTAAACGGATGGCAGGGCGTTTAGGCGGTACTCGCGTCACAATTAGCAAACTAACCGTAATAAAAGTAGATACTGACCGCAATATATTGCTCATCAAAGGAGCAGTTCCTGGGAAGCCTGGAGCATTGCTAAATATTGTGCCAGCCAACATAGTTGGCAAGTAGTGCTGAGTCTTAACTGTTGACTGTTGACTGACTTCAGACTATGGACAAACGACAAAGGACACAAAGATGGTTGAAAGTGTAGTTAAAAATTGGCAAGGAGAAGAAGTTGGACAAAAAGAGTTCAACTTGCGTATTGCCAAAGAAGAAACGGCGGTTCATATTGTCCACCGCGCCCTAGTAAGGCAAATGACCAACTCTCGCCAAGGAACTGCCAGCACCAAAACGCGTGCGGAAGTTAGAGGTGGTGGTCGCAAACCCTGGCGGCAAAAAGGCACTGGTCGCGCTCGTGCAGGTTCTATTCGTTCACCATTGTGGCGTGGTGGTGGTGTAATCTTCGGGCCTAAACCCAGAGATTTCAACCTAAAAATGAATCGTAAAGAACGGCGGTTAGCATTGCGGACAGCCCTAGTCAGCCGTGTAGACGACTTGATTGTAGTAGAAGAATTTAATAACGAGTTATCCCGTCCTAAGACTCAAGAGTTGGTAGCAGCCCTAGCCCGTTGGGGTGCAGCACCAGAAAATAAGACACTATTGATTTTGTCTGAGTTTCCTGAAAACGTTTACTTGTCAGCCCGCAACGTAGAAAATCTCAAGCTCATTGCTGCTGACCAGCTAAATGTTTACGATATGCTACACGCTGACAAGATCGTCATTACAGCATCAGCTTTAGATAAAATTCAGGAGGTCTACAATGCCTAAGTTTGACCCCCGCAACCTGCCTGATTTAATCCGTCGCCCCATCGTTACCGAAAAAGCGACCATTCTTATGGAACAAAACAAATATACCTTTGAAGTTGTTCCTAAAGCCGATAAGACACAAATTAAAGCGGCGATCGAAGACTTATTTCAGGTAAAGGTTGTAAAAGTAAATACCGCACTACCACCCCGCAAAAAAAAGCGCGTTGGTAAATTCATTGGTTTTAAGCCCCAATATAAAAAAGCGATCGTCACAGTCGCGGCTGGGGATGTAGACAAAATTAGACAAGTATTATTCCCAGAGGTCTAAGATATTATGGGTACTCGTTCTTATCGTCCTTATACCCCCAGTACCCGCCAAGTTACCATCTCTGACTTTGCGGAAATTACTAAAACCGAACCAGAAAAGTCACTCACGGAATATAAACACCGTGCCAAAGGTCGGAACAACCAAGGGCGGATTACTAGCCGTCGTCGGGGTGGCGGACACAAGAGACTTTATCGAATCATTGATTTTAAAAGGGATAAACGTAACATCCCAGCCACACTCATAGCTATTGAATACGATCCCAACCGTAACGCGCGGATTGCCCTGCTATCTTATGAAGATGGTGAAAAACGGTATATCCTGCACCCAAATGGGTTGAAAGTAGGCACAACAGTCATTGCTGGGCCAGAATCTCCCTTTGAAGATGGCAATGCTTTACCTTTAGCTAACATTCCTTTAGGTACTAGCGTTCATAACGTAGAATTAATCGCTGGTAAAGGCGGTCAAATTGTGCGTGCTGCTGGTGCTACCGCGCAAGTTGTAGCTAAAGAAGGTGATTATGTCACACTCAAGTTACCTTCGGGAGAAGTTCGCATGATTCGGCGTGAATGTTACGCCACCATCGGACAAGTAGGTAACACCGATGCTAGAAACCTGAGTGCAGGTAAAGCTGGGAGAAACCGTTGGAAAGGTCGCCGTCCCAAAGTTAGAGGTAGCGTGATGAACCCTGTAGACCACCCACATGGTGGTGGTGAGGGTAGAGCGCCTATTGGTAGATCAGGTCCTGTTACTCCTTGGGGTAAACCAACATTGGGTGCTAAGACACGTAAACCCAAGAAAGCTAGCAGCAAATTGATTGTCCGTCGTCGTCGTAAATCTTCTAAACGCGGACGTGGTGGTCGGGAGTCCTAGAATTTTAGATTTTAAATTTTGGATTTGAGATTGGGTCTGTTGGTCAAGCATTAATAATTTTGTGAACGCCCTCTGAGACACCTATTTATCCGAAATTCTAAATCCAAAATTCTAAATCCAAAATTCTAAATCCAAAATCCAAAATCCAAAATTGCACTATGGGTCGTTCTCTTAAAAAAGGTCCTTTTATTGCGGATCATTTGTTAAGCAAAATTGAAAAACTGAATGCTAAAAACGAAAAGCAAGTTATTAAAACTTGGTCGCGAGCTTCAACAATTTTGCCCGAAATGGTAGGCCACACCATCGCAGTTCACAACGGGCGACAACACGTACCCGTATTTATTAGTGACCAAATGGTGGGGCATAAGTTGGGAGAATTTGCTCCCACACGCGCCTACAGAGGCCATGGCAAAAGTGACAAAAAAGCGGGGAGATAGTCATTAGTCATTAGTCATTAGTCATTAGCTGAAGACGCATGACAAATGACCAATAACCAATGACCAAAATGGAGAAACATATGGCTACTGATACTACTGAAGTAAAGGCGATCGCCCGTTTTATACGCATCTCTCCCTACAAAGTACGTCGCGTACTTGATCAAATTCGGGGTCGCTCCTATAGAGAGGCACTGATTATCTTAGAATTTATGCCCTATCGAGCCACTGAGCCTGTGCTGAAGCTCCTGAGAAGTGCTGCTGCTAACGCCGAGCATAATGCAGGATTAGATCGCACTCAATTAGTGATTACTAAGGCATTCGCCGATCAAGGCCCAGTACTAAAACGTTTCCAACCTAGAGCGCAAGGTAGAGCTTACCAAATTCGCAAACCAACGTGTCATATCACCTTAGCTGTAGCAGCTGATGCTAACGCTAAGTAATTTATATACACATAAAATTGCGTAAAGTAAGAAATTTTAGAGGAAACATTTGTGGGACAGAAAATTCATCCAGTTGGCTTTCGTCTGGGAATTACCCAAGAACACCAATCACGTTGGTTTGCCGAACCCGATCGCTATCCAGAACTCTTACAAGAAGACTACAAACTCCGTAAATACATAGAGCAAAAATTGGGTAGATACGCTCAAAACAATGCTGGTATTTCCGAAGTACGGATTGAGAGGAAAGCAGATCAAATTGATCTAGAAGTACGTACTGCTCGCCCAGGGGTAGTAGTAGGTCGTGGTGGTCAAGGCATTGAAGCATTGCGGACAGGACTACAAGACTTGCTCGGTGGTCATCGTCAAATCCGCATCAACGTAGTGGAAGTCCAAAAAGTTGATGCTGATGCCTACTTGATTGCTGAATATATTGCTCAACAACTAGAACGCCGTGTTTCCTTCCGTCGGGTAGTGAGACAAGCAATTCAACGCGCTCAACGTGCAGGTATTCAAGGCATTAAAGTGCAAGTCGGTGGTCGGCTCAACGGTGCAGAAATTGCCCGAACCGAGTGGACTCGTGAGGGTAGAGTACCCCTCCATACCTTACGGGCTGACATTGACTACTCTTACTGCACAGCCAAAACCGTTTACGGCATTTTGGGAATCAAAGTGTGGGTATTCAAGGGAGAAATTATTCCTGGACAGGAAGAAGCCCCATCCCAACCAACAACTCGTGAACCTCGCCGCCGTCAACAACAGCGTCGTCGTCAGCAGTTTGAAGACCGTTCTAATGAAGGATAAAAGGGGACTGGCGACTGGTGACTGGTGACTGGGCAAAAAACCGCACCCAATCCCTCATCCTTAATCCCCAATCCCTCATCCCTAATCCCTAGTAAAAGTCATGTTAAGTCCTAGAAGAACTAAATTCCGCAAACAACAGCGCGGACGAATGGGCGGTTTAGCCCACCGTGGGAGTACCCTCAACTTTGGAGATTTTGCACTCCAAGCTCAAGAACCAGCTTGGATCACCTCTAGACAAATCGAGGCTTCCCGTCGAGCAATGACACGCTACATCCGCCGGGGTGGTAAAATCTGGATTCGGATTTTCCCAGATAAACCCGTAACAATGCGTCCAGCTGAAACCCGGATGGGTTCAGGTAAGGGTAATCCAGAGTTTTGGGTAGCAGTAGTTAAGCCAGGGCGGATTTTGTTTGAAATCGCCGGGGTTACTGAAGAAATAGCTCGTGAAGCCATGCGTTTAGCGGCATACAAGCTACCCATCAAGACCAAATTTATTGTGCGATCTCAAGTAGAAGTAGAGGAGCAGGAGTAGGTTATGCCTCTTCCCAAAATTGCAGAAGCTAGAGAATTAAGTGACGAAAAGCTGGCTGAGGAAATTACCGCCGTCAAAAGACAACTGTTTCAGTTGCGCTTGCAAAAAGCCACCAGACAGTTAGAAAAACCCCACCAGTTCCGCCATGCTCGCCATCGCCTAGCCCAACTACTAACAGTAGAAGGAGAAAGGAAACGGGCAGCAAGTCAACCGCCTCAAGAAGAAAAGTAGGAGATTATGGCAATCAAAGAACGAGTTGGCTTGGTAGTGAGCGATAAAATGCAAAAAACAGTGGTTGTTGCCATTGAAAACCGCGCTCCCCATCCCAAGTACGGCAAGATTGTAGTCAAAACACGCCGCTATAAAGCTCACGATGAAGAAAATAAGTGCAAAGTGGGCGATCGCGTGCGGATTCAGGAAACTAGACCCCTGAGCAAAACCAAACGCTGGCAAGTGGCAGAAATCCTCAACACTAAAGCTACAACTTGATAGTTGTGCATAAGGGAGACCAATTGTGATTCAACCCCAAACTTACCTGAATGTGGCAGATAATAGCGGTGCACGCAAACTGATGTGTATTCGTGTCCTAGGCGCGGGTAACAGACGTTACGGTTTTGTGGGCGACAGAATTATCGCCGTTGTTAAAGATGCTATTCCTAACATGGCAGTCAAAAAATCTGATGTTGTCGAAGCTGTGATTGTTCGCACCCGCCACAACATCAGTCGTGATAGCGGTATGAGCATTCGCTTTGATGATAACGCTGCCGTCATCATCAACAAAGATGGTAATCCCAGAGGCACACGGGTATTTGGCCCAGTAGCACGGGAACTGCGCGAAAAAAGCTTTACTAAAATCGTTTCTCTTGCTCCGGAGGTGCTGTAATGGCCAACCAAAAGGATCAACCTAGATTCCAGAAAATGCACGTCAAAACTGGTGACACAGTGCAGATAATTGCGGGCAAAGATAAAGGCAAAGTTGGCGAAGTGATTCAAGCACTGCCTCAACTGAGCAAAATCATTGTCAAAGGTGTCAATATTAAAACCAAGCACGTCAAACCCCAACAAGAAGGGGAATCAGGGCGGATTGTTTCTCAGGAAGCTCCGATTCATAGCTCTAACGTGATGCTTTATTCCACGAAGCAAAACGTTGCTAGTCGTGTTTGTTACACTTTCACATCCGAAGGGAAGAAAGTCAGAAAACTCAAGAAAACTGGTGAAATTCTCGATAGCTAGAGAATTTACCGACTTGAGATTTTAGATTGTAAATTTAATCTCAAATCTAAAATCTGAAATTAAAGTGTCCCTGACCAAGACCAGGGAAAATCAGGACAAAAAACTATGGCGACAACAAGACTCAAAACCTTATATCAAGAGACAATCGTCCCCAAACTGATTAATCAGTTTGAATACACCAACGTTCATCAAGTGCCAAAGTTGGTGAAAGTAACTATTAATAGAGGTTTGGGAGAAGCGGCTCAAAATGCTAAGTCCCTAGAAGCGTCCTTAAACGAAATTGCAGTGATTACTGGCCAAAAACCAGTGGTGACAAGAGCGAAAAAAGCGATCGCTGGCTTCAAGATTCGTCAGGGTATGCCTGTTGGTATCATGGTGACACTTAGAGGCGAGAAGATGTATGCCTTTTTCGACCGATTAATTAGCTTGACACTGCCTAGAATTAGAGATTTTCGCGGTATCAGCCCCAAAAGCTTTGATGGACGCGGTAACTATACTCTCGGCGTCAGAGAACAGTTAATCTTTCCAGAAATCGAATACGATAGCATCGATCAAGTCCGTGGTTTAGATATTTCCATTATCACCACAGCGAAAAACGACGAAGAGGGACGCGCTTTACTTAAAGAATTTGGAATGCCCTTTCGCGATCAATAAGTTCATCTAAAGAGGGAACGATGGCGGCTAACGACACAATTGCAGATATGCTGACGCGCATCCGCAATGCCAACATGGCAAGGCATCAAATTACACACGTGCCAGCCACAAAAATGACCCGTAGTATTGCTAAAGTGCTACAGGAAGAAGGCTTTATTGCGGAAATTGCAGAAGATGGTGAAGGCGTAAAACGTAACCTAGTGATTTCTTTGAAATACAAAGGTAAAAATCGTCAACCCCTGATTACTGCATTGAAACGGGTGAGTAAACCAGGTTTACGTGTTTACTCCAACAGAAAAGAATTACCAAGGGTACTAGGCGGTATTGGCATTGCCATAATTTCCACATCTAGTGGCATTATGACTGACCGTGAAGCCCGTCGTCAGAACGTCGGTGGTGAAATACTCTGCTACGTTTGGTAGTGAATTATCAGTTGTCAACTGTCCCTTAAGGTAATCTTCTCCTCCAGCAACACTACTCTGAACGAGAAGCCCTACCCTCTGCTAATGCGAAAGGGAATGTCAGTTAATCACGGGAAAAACCCCTTGGCGTGGACTCCCGTAGAGAAGATCACACTGAAAAACAACTGAAAAAGGATAAAGGACAAAGGACAAAAAGTCATGTCTCGTATTGGTAAACGTCCAATTACTATTCCCGCCAAAGTACAAGTGACTATTGATGGCACAAAAGTTGTCGTGAAAGGCCCTAAAGGTGAACTTTCCCGTAATTTGCCAACTCATGTCATAGTTTCTCAAGAAGGGGAAATATTACAAGTAACTCGGAAGGATGAATCTCGCACCTCCAGACAAATGCACGGCTTGAGCCGGACTTTAGTCGCCAACATGGTCGAGGGAGTGTCCCAAGGGTTTCAACGACGCTTAGAAATCCAAGGTGTGGGTTATCGGGCGCAAGTACAAGGGCGTAACCTAGTTCTGAATATGGGTTTCAGCCATCAAGTCCAAATTGTACCACCAGAAGGAATTCAGTTTGCTGTAGAAAATAACACTAACGTCATAGTCAGTGGTTATGACAAAGAAATAGTAGGCAATACAGCAGCCAAAGTTCGTGCCGTTCGTCCACCTGAACCCTATAAGGGTAAAGGGATTCGCTATGCAGGCGAAGTAGTCAGACGTAAAGCTGGTAAGACTGGTAAGGGTGGTAAGAAGTAAACATGAAACTTACTCGTAAAGAATCAAAACAGCGTCGTCACAGACGCATCCGGGGCAAAATAAAAGGATCGTCAGAACGTCCACGGTTAGCGGTATTCCGCTCGAATGAGCATATTTATGCTCAAATAATTGATGACACGCAGCATCAAACTTTAGCAGCAGCATCAACTTTAGAAGCAGATTTGAAATCTAGTTTAGCTTCAGGTGCTACCTGTGAAGCATCCGCACAAGTTGGTAAATTGATTGCAGTGCGATCGCTAGAAAAAGGCATTAGCAAAGTCGTCTTTGATCGCGGTGGTAACTTGTATCATGGTCGAATCAAAGCACTAGCCGAAGCCGCACGCGAGGCTGGTTTAGATTTTTAAACAGTCAAAAGTCTCAGGTCAAAAGTCAAAAGTAATTGACTATTGACTATTGTCCCTTGCGGGTTCGCCAGTCGCTCATGGGGGAGACCCCCAAGATCGCGCTGGCTCACTGTTGACTATTGACTATTGACTAAATAGAGAGCATAGATTATGGCAACTGGTCGTCGTAAAGCTAACCGCACAAAAAAAGAAGAAACCACCTGGCAAGAGCGGGTAATTCAGATCCGGCGGGTGAGCAAGGTCGTCAAAGGTGGTAAAAAACTCAGCTTCCGGGCAATCGTCGTCGTTGGTAACGAACGCGGTCAAGTGGGTGTCGGAGTAGGTAAAGCCTCTGATGTTATTGGAGCTGTGAAAAAAGGTGTTGCCGATGGCAAAAAACACCTCATAGACATCCCCATTACCAAATCCAACTCAATTCCACACCCCATTGATGGTGTTGGTGGTGGTGCGAAAGTGATGATGCGTCCAGCCGCACCTGGTACTGGGGTAATTGCTGGTGGTGCTGTCCGCACAGTGTTGGAATTAGCTGGCGTGCGCAACGTTTTGGCTAAACAACTTGGCTCTAATAACCCACTAAACAATGCTAGAGCCGCAGTCAACGCCTTATCTACCCTGCGTACCTTGACCGAAGTCGCTGAAGACCGAGGCATTGCTATTGAAAAACTCTACATTCAGTAGAGTTACTGTTACAAATTGTTTGTGTAAACAGGTGTCAATTACATCATGAGACTTAACGATGTTAAGCCCCAAAAAGGCTCTAAAAAACGCCGTCGCCGTGTAGGTAGAGGTATTGCTGCTGGACAAGGTGCTAGTGCTGGTCTAGGGATGAGAGGTCAAAAATCTCGATCTGGTAGCGGCACCCGCCCTGGTTTTGAAGGTGGTCAACAGCCATTGTACCGCCGTATACCTAAACTCAAGGGCTTTCCTTTAGTTAATCGGAAAATTTACACTACGATTAATGTAGAGAAGTTAGCCGCTCTTCCTGCCAATACAGAAGTAACATTGGAATCCTTAAGAACAGCAGGTATTTTGACTGCTGCCAAAGGCCCACTGAAAATCTTGGGTAATGGGGAAATAGGCGTGGCACTTACAGTGAAAGCAGCAGCTTTTACAGGACAAGCTCGGAGCAAAATTGAGGCGGCTGGAGGGAGTTGTGAAGTTTTAGGTTGAGCCAGAACAGCGCACTTAAAATACTAGCCAACTTGCTTCCAGTGCCTGGTTCATGATAAAGGTAGCACTCTATGATCAGTCGAGATAAAGCCCCAACGGCTCAAGAAACTTTTATGCAGATGGCACAAGCAGCTGGACTGAGAGGTAGGCTGCTTGTCACTGTCGGTATTTTAATTTTGGTTCGCCTGGGTATCTTTTTACCCGTACCAGGAATTGATAGAGGTAGGTTCGCTGAAGCCATATCGGGCAATAATTCTATATTCGGTTTATTGGATATTTTCTCTGGGCGAGGACTTTCTACTTTAGGGGTTTTTGCTTTAGGGATTTTGCCCTTTATTAATGCGTCCATTATTATCCAATTGCTGACGGCGGCCATTCCATCTTTAGAAAATTTACAGAAAAACGAAGGCGAAGCTGGTCGGCGGAAAATTTCCCAAATCACACGCTATGTAACTGTAGGTTGGGCAATTGTTCAAAGTGTGGCTTTCTCGGCTTTATTTCTGCAACAGTTTGCCTTAAATCCCGGTCCTATATTTGTAGCGGAAACAGCGATCGCCCTGACAGCCGGCTCTATGTTTGTGATGTGGGCATCGGAACTGATCACAGAACGCGGTGTTGGGAATGGCGCATCTTTGTTGATTTTTGTCAACATTGTTGCTTCCCTACCCAAATCTTTAGGTGACACCATTGACTTGGTGCAAGTTGGTGGTAGAGAAATAGTTGGACGGGTAATTGTGTTGGTGTTGGTCTTCTTGCTGACAATCGTGGGGATTGTCTTCGTTCAAGAAGGAATCCGCCGCATCCCCATTATTTCAGCCCGTCGTCAGGTAGGTAGAAGAGTATTAGCAGAACAACGCAGCTATTTACCCTTGCGGCTCAACTCTGGCGGTGTCATGCCGATCATTTTTGCGGCTGCCATTCTCAGTTTGCCTTTGTTGATTGCTAACTTCACTAAAAACCCTGACTTGGCAAATATCGTCAATACCTATTTGAGTCCAGGCGGTTCTGCACCTTGGGTTTATGCTCTGGTTTATTTAACATCGATTGTTTTCTTCAGCTATTTCTACTCTTCATTAATTGTCAACCCAGTTGATGTAGCGCAGAACTTGAAGAAGATGGGTTCTAGTATTCCGGGGATTCGCCCAGGAAAAGCTACAAGCGAGTATATTGAGCGGGTAATTAACCGACTCACTTTTTTAGGCGCGATCTTTTTGGGCTTGGTTGCCATTATTCCCACGGCTGTAGAAAGTGCTTTGAAAGTACCAACCTTTAGAGGACTAGGTGCTACATCTTTGCTGATTCTGGTTGGTGTGGCAATCGATACTGCCAAGCAAGTCCAAACCTATGTAATCTCTCAGCGATATGAAGGAATGGTGAAGCAATAGTGACTCGATTAATCTTCTTGGGGCCGCCTGGAGCAGGTAAAGGAACGCAAGCTCAAATCTTGGCAGAACATTTACATATTCCTCATATTTCCACTGGGGAAATATTGAGGCAAGCCATGAAAGAGCAAACTCCTTTAGGAATTAAAGCTCAAAGCTATGTTGATGGCGGTGAGTTAGTTCCTGACCAGTTGGTACAAGACCTAGTAGCAGAACGTCTAGACCAGCAAGATGCCAAATCCGGCTGGATTTTAGATGGTTTTCCTCGCAAGGTAACACAAGCAGCTTTCTTAGAGGAATTGCTGCAAAAAACTGGTCAAGGTGGCGAAAGAGTAGTCAATTTAGATGCCCCAGATGCAGTGGTGATAGCACGGTTACTAGATAGAGGACGCAAAGACGATAGCGAAGAAGTAATTCGTCGTCGCCTAGAAGTTTACCGCAACGAAACTGCACCATTAATTGATTATTATCGCGATCGCCAGAAACTCCTAACTGTCAATGGCGACCAATCCCAAGCAGACGTCACTGTTGAATTACAAACTGTAGTAGGTTCATAGACTGTAACCAGGGGGTAGGAGGTCAAAAATTCAAAAAACTCACTACTCCCTTTTTGTTCCAGACGCCCGCCGATATTTAGCTAAGATATATTAATAAACTGTTGATATATTTCTCGAACTGTGTTCTCGTGCAGAGGAGTGCTGCGACAGAACAAAAAATTGTTGAATTGAGGGATAAAACTTGTCTAAGCAAGATTTGATTGAAATGGAAGGTACAGTCACCGAATCATTGCCAAATGCGATGTTTCGTGTGGATTTGGACAATGGATTTAATGTTTTAGCACACATTTCTGGAAAAATCCGCCGCAACTACATCAAAATTTTGCCTGGCGATCGCGTCAAAGTAGAACTAACTCCTTATGACCTGACAAAAGGTAGAATTACTTATCGGCTGCGGAAAAAGTAGATATATGTATGGAAGTCTACCACAAAACAATTTATTTGGGTGTTACCCATTTACTTAATTGAATAAATTTTCCTAGAAATGCTATAATTTAATATTTGGAGTCATTTACAAAAGGCATGAAAGTTAGAGCCTCAGTCAAGAAAATTTGTGAAAAATGTAACGTGATCAAACGTCGTGGTCGCGTCATGGTGATTTGCGTCAACCCTAAACATAAACAACGTCAAGGATAATCTTCTCAAACACTGAAGATTGGCGTGTAACCAAACATCATCACGCAACAAAGTATAGACGCGTCAACTGCGTTTTTCGATCAGCAACTGCGATAACAATAGGGAGAGATTAATTGTGGCACGTATTGCCGGAGTAGACCTACCACGCGACAAACGCGTTGAGATTGGTCTAACCTATATTTACGGAATTGGATTAACAAGGTCGCAAGCAATTCTGGCAGCTACAGGAGTTAATCCTGATACCCGTGTCAAAGAATTAAGCGATGCTGATGTTGCCTCCTTGCGGGCAGAAATAGAAAGCAACTATCAAGTTGAAGGTGACTTGCGACGCTGGGAATCGCTGAACATCAAGCGATTGGTTGACATCGGTACTTATAGAGGTCGCCGTCACCGGATGGGCTTACCAGTCAGAGGACAAAGAACTCGCACTAATGCTAGAACCCGTCGGGGTAGAAGGCAGACAGTGGCTGGTAAGAAGAAAGCTCCTGGTAAGTAATTTTCCTATACTTGCTAACCTCAGCAAGTTTCCCTTTAAATTAACTGAACAAATATGGCGAGACAACCGACTAAAAAATCTGGGAGTAAGAAACAGAAGCGTAACGTCCCCAACGGGATGGCCTACATCCAGTCTACTTTCAACAATAGCATTGTCACTATTACCGATCAAAATGGAGATGTCATCTCCTGGGCAAGTGCTGGTTCTAGTGGTTTCAAAGGTGCAAAGAAGGGAACACCTTTTGCAGCGCAAACAGCTGCTGAAAGTGCCGCCCGCAGAGCTATAGACCAAGGGATGCGCCAAATTGAGGTAATGGTGAGTGGCCCAGGAGCAGGACGAGAAACTGCGATTCGCGCTCTCCAAGGAGCAGGACTAGAAATTACACTCATTCGTGATATTACACCAATTCCTCACAATGGCTGCCGTCCTCCCAAACGCCGCCGAGTGTAGATACACAACTTTTGACCGGTGAAGGTAAGCAGTTTCAGCAACCAAAATCACCTGCAATTACTGCTGGTAGGTTCTCAAGTCAACCTACCAAGCGGGGTGATAATGAAACAACTTTTAACGGCTGGGGTGACGAAAAGTATATCAGCTCTTCCGTGTGGGAGGGCTGCTAGATTTAAAATCACCCAAAACTATAGTGAATGCCCGTAAGCTTAATAGGCAGATCAAACATGGCTGCTCTGAGAAGTTGGCAGTTTGATCCACCGAAAGCCAGCCCAAGGCAATAAATTAAATTCCAGAGGCAATCAATTTGCCTGCTAGCAGCACCTTAAATAAGGGAGGCTACTCCGTGGCGCAATTTCAAATTGAATGTGTAGAGTCCAGTACAGAAGAAAGTCGGAGTCATTACAGTAAGTTTATCCTAGAACCTCTAGAGCGCGGCCAAGGAACAACAGTTGGCAACGCGCTGCGGCGGGTTTTACTGTCAAATTTAGAGGGAACAGCAGTTACAGCCGTCAGAATTGCCGGCGTTACACACGAGTTTGCCACCGTTCCAGGGGTGCGGGAAGATGTACTAGAGATCCTCATGCGAATGAAGGAAGTGATTCTCAAAAGTTACTCCTCTCAACCCCAGATTGGTCGATTACTTGTGAATGGCCCAGCAACAGTTACATCGGCACATTTTGATTTGCCCAGTGAAGTAGAAGTCATCGATCCTACCCAGTATATAGCCACCATTGCAGAAGGGGGCAAGCTGGAAATGGAATTTAGGATCGAGAGAGGTAAAGGCTATCGCACCGTAGAAAGGGGACGAGAGGAAGCCACATCCTTAGACTTTTTGCAAATCGACTCGATATTTATGCCCGTGCGGAAAGTCAACTATAGCGTTGAAGAAGCCCGTGTAGACGGATCGATTACCAAAGACAGACTACTCATAGAAGTGTGGACAAATGGTGGTCTTTCACCTCAAGAAGCACTATCTTCAGCAGCAGGGATTTTAGTTGAGTTATTCAACCCCTTGAAAGATATCTCGCTAGAACCAACAGATACAAGTTCCGAGATTCCAGACGATCCAACAGCTCAGATCCCCATCGAAGAGTTACAACTTTCTGTCCGGGCTTATAACTGTCTCAAGCGGGCGCAGGTTAACTCTGTGGCAGACTTGTTGGATTTCACCCAAGAAGACTTGTTAGAGATTAAAAACTTCGGTCAGAAGTCAGCAGAAGAGGTAGTAGAAGCTTTACAACGCCGCTTAGGTATTACCTTGCCCCAAGAAAGAAGCTCTAAACACAGCTAAACCAAAACCGTTCATACTTTCAAAGTGGATTTTTATGCGTCACCGTTGTCGGGTTAAAAAACTTGGTAAACCAGCTGACCAGCGTCGCGCCCTGTTGCGAGCGCTCACTACTGAACTAATCCGTCATGGCCGGATTACTACTACTTTAGTGCGGGCTAAAGTGCTACGCAGCGAAGTAGAAAAAATGATTACTCTTGCTAAAAGCGGCTCATTAACAGCACGTAGAGAAGCTCTAGGTTATATCTACGACAAACAGCTAGTTCATGCTCTGTTTGAGCAAGCCCCCACTCGATATGGTAATCGTCAAGGTGGTTACACCCGTATCCTCCATACCGTACCTCGCCGGGGAGATAAAGCTGAGATGGCAATCATTGAACTAGTGTAGAGAAAGCAGGGGTCTAGGGGTGTAGGGGAGAAATTTTCGCCCAATGCCCATAATTCTATGTTAGCAAGTCACCAGCCAACACCCACTCAGCGAGTAGCCTTGGTAATTCAATACCTAGGCACTCATTTTCATGGCTGGCAACGGCAAAAGCAGCACCGTACAGTTCAAGAAGACATTGAAACAGCGATCGCCAAAATTCTTGGCTATCATGTCACACTCCACGGTGCTGGACGTACCGATAGCGGAGTCCATGCTGCTGCTCAGGTAGCCCATTTTGATGCTACAGGTTTCATCCCTGCTCATAAGTGGGCGGCAGTCCTAAATAGTTATCTGCCCGAAGATATATTAATTAGGGCTTCAGCAAATGTCAGTGACCATTGGCACTCTCGCTTTAGTGCAGCGTATCGACGGTATCGCTACACAATCTATACTGAAGGTTGTTCCAACTTGTTTGTGAAACCCTTCAGTTGGCATTATTATCATCCGCCCTTAGATGAATCACTCATCCAAGCTGCACTGAAACCACTTTTGGGAAAGCATGACTTGGCAGCTTTTCACCGAGCAGGGTCAAAGCGATCGCATTCCTGGGTGGAAGTACAAGCAGCAGAGTGTCATCGTCAAGGCCCATTTATCCATATTGAAATTCAGGCAGATGGATTTTTATATGGCATGGTGCGGCTGTTGGTGGGAATGCTAGTACAAGTAGGCTCTGGAAAAAGAACCCTGGCTAGTTTCACCGACATCTGGAAAGAGCAACGCCGATTAGAAGTCAAATACGCCGCACCCCCTCAAGGCTTATGCTTGTTGCGGGTCGGATATCCAGATTTCCCCTTTTCCCCTGATGTTTGGTATGACACCATGCCAAAATTAGCTATTAGTCAAGAGTCATTAGTTAAAAGTCAAGAGTCCAATGCTTTTACTATGGACTATGGACTCTTAACTACGGACTCCAAAAAAAAATGACAAAGGATCAACAAACATGAGTAAAACCTATCTCCCTGCTCAAGCATCTCTTGAGCGTGATTGGTACATAGTAGATGCTACTGATAAACGTCTCGGTCGCCTCGCCAGCGAAATCGCCATGATTTTAAGAGGAAAAAACAAACCTCACTATACCCCCCACCTAGATACAGGGGACTTCGTGATTGTTGTGAATGCTGAAAAAGTAGCAGTTACAGGCAAAAAACGGACTCAAAAACTTTATCGTCGCCACTCTGGTCGTCCGGGCGGGATGAAGACTGAAACCTTCGCTAAACTACAACAGCGTTTACCAGAAAGAATCCTGGAACAAGCTGTCAAAGGTATGTTACCGAAAAATAGCTTGGGTAGGCAGTTGTTTACTAAACTAAAAGTTTACGTTGGGCCTACTCATCCCCACGAAGCCCAAAAACCTAAAGAACTCAACATTAATACAATTCCCGGAGCAGAAAGTTAATGGTAGTAGCAGAAGCAAATAGCGGCCGCGCCGTGTACTGGGGTACTGGTCGCCGTAAATCCGCAGTAGCACGGGTACGCTTAGTTCCCGGTAGCGGTCAAATGATTGTGAATGGTAAGCCTGGAGACTTGTACTTCCAATTCAACGCCAATTATCTGGGAGTCATCAAAGCTCCTTTGGAAACATTGGGACTGGAAAACGAATACGACATTTTAGTCAAAGCAGAAGGCGGCGGCTTAACTGGACAAGCTGACTCTGTGCGCTTGGGAGTAGCCCGCGCTTTATGCCAACTAGACCCAGAAAACCGTCCACCTTTAAAAGTCGAAGGTTACTTAACCCGCGATCCCAGGGCAAAAGAACGGAAAAAATATGGTTTGCACAAAGCCCGGAAAGCTCCTCAATACTCCAAGCGATAAAATTTTGGGTATTGGGTATTGGGCATTGGGTAAAAGTTAAAAGTGCTGAGTGAAATTATCCACTCGGAACTCAGCACTCATTACTCAGCACTAAATTGTCCCGAATTACAAGCAAAAAGTTATAATTTTTATAGATTCACCACAAAAGGAACAATGGCTAAATCTGATATTCATCCCCAGTGGTATCCTGAAGCAAAAGTTTACTGTAACGGTCAAGTTGTGATGACTGTTGGTTCTACCAAACCAGAATTACACGTAGACCTTTGGTCTGGAAACCATCCTTTTTACACTGGTACTCAGAAGATTATTGACACCGAAGGACGAGTAGAACGATTCCTGCGGAAGTACGGTATGAGCAGCACTCAAACCTCTGGCGAACAAGACAAAAAGTAGCGGGTTGGCTCTGCTGTTAACGACGACCCTGCGTTGGCTGGGTCGATTGTCATTTTTGGCCGAGCCAACTTGTTATTTTATGGAGCGAATGCGCTCCGCGCACACTTCGCTATCGCACTGAATTATGGCTGAAACATACTTACTACAAAAACTTAAGTCAGTTGAAGAAACTTTTAATGAACTGACTCGCCGCTTGGCTGATCCAGATACCGCTAAGAACCCCGATGAGTATCAAAAAATTGCCAAGTCTCGTTCTTCCTTAGAAGAAGTCGTAAATACCTATGAAACTTGGAAAATATCTCAGGAAGAATTAGTAGGGGCGCGTCAGATAGTCAAAGAGTCTAATACAGATCCAGAGTTGCAAGAAATGGCAGCACTGGAGGTACAAGAGTTAGAAGAAAAGGTGGAATACCTAGAGACGCGGTTGAAGGTATTGCTGCTCCCTCGCGACCCCAATGATGATAAAAACATTATGTTGGAAATTCGCGCCGGGACTGGTGGAGATGAAGCCAGTATCTGGGCGGGAGATTTGCTGCGGATGTACTCCCGCTATTCTGATGTTCAAGGCTGGAAGGTGAAATTAGTCAGCGAGTCTCTGGGTGAGATGGGCGGCTTCAAAGAGGTAATTCTGGAAATTCAAGGTGACAGCGTTTACAGCAAGCTGAAATATGAAGCCGGAGTGCATCGCGTACAGCGCGTACCAGCCACTGAAGCCGGGGGAAGAGTTCACACCTCTACAGCGACAGTAGCAATTATGCCAGAAGTGGATGATGTAGAAATCCACATTGACCCCAAAGATATTGAAATGACTACGGCTCGTTCTGGTGGTGCTGGTGGACAGAACGTCAACAAGGTGGAAACTGCTGTTGACTTGATGCACAAACCAACGGGAATTCGGATTTTTTGTACAGAAGAACGCAGCCAGTTGCAAAACAAAGAACGGGCGATGCAAATTCTGCGGGCAAAACTTTATGAAATCAAGTTACGGGAACAACAAGAAGAAGTAACTTCGATGCGGCGATCGCAAGTTGGTACAGGATCGCGATCGGAAAAAATTCGTACCTATAATTATAAAGATAACCGAGTTACTGACCATCGTTTAGGTCAAAACTTCTCTCTTAACCCTGTTCTGGAAGGGGAGATAGAATCAGTGATCCAATCTTGTATTTCTCAAGACCAGCAGGAACAATTAGCAGAGTTAGCGGCTTCTGGCACTACTGCCTAATCACCGCTCTCATTAATTATGTGAAAACCGCTTGTATTTCTGTGTTTTTTAACACATTCAAGCGATTTTCTAATTTCGCTTGCAGCCCTTCTTCAATCTCACTGGGATAGTGGTAGTAAGCAAACTCGTATTTCATGAGATAATTTAATCTCTGCCATTCCTTGAAGATTTCGCAGGCATAGATTAAACTTTCTATTTCCTGTTGCCAACGCAGAAAAATCCGATAGCTAAAAAAGCTACTGCAAACATTGCCTTTTGTGTCCCAGAAGGAGATACAAATTTGATGCTTAAGGCAATGGATTTTTTTGATTTCCTTCAGATCATAGCCTTTAGCTTTTAAAGTTGCTTGTGCTTCAGTGTTAGATATGCCCCATTCTTCTGGTTTGATTTTATTAGCCGCAATTAAATTTTTATTTTTACGACGATATTGATTAATTTTATGTAGCTTCCGGGACATGATGCACCTATTCAATTAAACACACGGCTATGGCAGCGATCGCAAATTAATGCTTTTGCGCTCAAGACTACTTATCTAACAGTAATTTTTCTTATTACTTTAGTTGTAGGATTATAACCTAAGATTATATACTTTACTGCTAAAACAAAATCCTGTCAATATACAAAGTAAGGCCGTGTGCAACTTTCTCTCAAACCTAACCTCCAACCCCTTCACTGCTAGGCAAGGGAGCAAGAATCAAAGCCTCTTTCCTTGTAGGGCAGAGAATAAGTTGCACATCGCGTAAAGTAAACTTGTAGTGTTACAACTTAATTTGTAAATAAAGTTGACTAGCCATAACAGCAGTGAAGCTTGAAAGCAGACAAAAACTGATTGAAATCATTAAATTAGCCCGTGGTTCGTTAAGTCAGCGAGCCTTTGGTAAATCTTTGGGAGTTTCTGCTACTGCGGTTCAGATGTGGGAGAAAGGCGTAAAAGTTCCAGATACGGAAAATCTGGCTCAAATCGCAGCCAAAGCAGGCTACACGATGGAAGAGTTACTCTGTTGTCTTGAGGGTAAACCAATACAAGAAACCTCGGATTTGAGTTTGATTTTGAGACAAATTAAGCATATGCCTCTGAGTCAGGTAGCTCAGATTGTCCAAGCGGCTGCGGATAGATTAGCGGCTGTCGCGGAAGCATCAGAGGATGAAGCACCCGTTAGTTAAATCCAGAAATTTTGTCGCGTTTTTTACCATTTTTGTGGCTTAATTCATAACATGGGAATAGTTAAAAATACGGGTTCTTGCGGTAGTTTTATGGTGATTATTAAAATTAACTGAATTATAAGGGCTATAATTTAAAGACAATAATGCCTACAATATAGATTTGACAAGTATTTAATAGATATTAAGCATTATGTAAAAACACCAAAATTATAACTTATATTATAAAATTGTTAGTTTTCAGGTATTTACGATGAAGTTTCCTGTAGAGCAAATCTTGAATCTTCCCGATATGAAAGTATGAGATTTTCAAGAACTTGTTGGGGAAGAAATAATTATAACGATAGAAAAAAGCGTGAATTATTCGACTTGTCCTGATTGCGGAAAAATTACCCACAGTATACATCAAAATCATT
>NZ_JACJRG010000032.1 GCF_014697125.1 Anabaena minutissima FACHB-250
TTCCAGTTGCAAATTAGACCCACAATTAATGTTTCAGTTTAGGCTGTCGTCATTGAACGACTTCAGCCACATATCCTTCTTGGTTTTTAGCCAAAGTTTGATTTTCAAGTCAGAAGGGATAAATCCTTACCGCGAACGGAACACGGAGGGTAGCTTGCTTTGCTACGCAACGCTACTGCGAACCCCGAAGAGTAAGCGTAAGCGTCCTGTAGAGAACGAAGAGAATGACAAGCTCAGTACAAGTTTTGAATTTTAAATTCGGAGCGCAGCAATATGACACTGTTCAACCCAATCTATGTTCATGAGGAATAGGGCATGGTGAATAGATGCTGAATTCTCATATGTATAATTTTTGGAATCCTTTCGGAAGTATAATTTATTCTCATCTCCCGATAAGCGGAGATTCGTGTTAATATATGTAAAACTAATACCTTGAGCGTTAATCAATGGGGAAGGTTTTAGTCCTAAACGCCTCTTACGAACCGCTCAATATAACGAGCTGGCGTCGTGCTGCGGTTCTGTTAATTAAAGGCAAAGCAGAACGGGTTGAACACAACGGGAAATTTCTCTATGCAGATTTTCCGTTACCAACCGTGATTAGGTTGCGCCATTATGTGCGCGTCCCTTACAAGGAAATTCCACTTACTCGCCGAAATATTCTGCATCGTGACGGACACAGTTGTCAATACTGTGGCTATACAGGCGATGAGTTGACATTAGACCATGTAATACCGCGATCGCGTGGTGGTGGGGACACTTGGGAAAACATTGTTACAGCTTGTGTCCGGTGCAATGTCAAAAAGGGTAGTCGTACTCCCCAAGAAGCTCATATGCTGCTGCGGCATCCGCCTCGGCAACCTTACAGTAGTCTCTATTTTGAGGTTAGCAAGCATCTTAAGAGTGGACTGCATCAAGAGTGGCAAAAATATGTTATAGGACTTTGACATTCACACAATAACTCTTAGTACCCGGTAGCTCGATTGTCACTAAATCCGGGTACTAGATTTGTGTGTTTTCTGTGAAAGTACAGTTTAAATACCTTGGACTGTAATTGCTCTGGGTACATGTTTTGCGTGGTCATCCCCTAAAATATAATTTTTACTTTTAGCTGAGTAATTTAACAGCGAACCATTATAACTTAATAAAATATCAAAAGATCAATTTACGAAAGAATTATTCTAAATATCTTGCATATGGTTTGTCCTATGGAGAAATCTATATGTTCAAAACCGTTGAGGGATTTATACTTTGCGCGACTGACGTGTCATATGATACCAAGAAGGTAATTTCACTTGGAATCAGTCTCAAGTCAGCTTCCCAGCAGCAAAAAATGAAAAAAATACTCTTTGCCCCTATTTGCTGCAACCTCTAACCGTTCGACGCTCACGGCGCAGCCTGTCACCTGTCATCTGTCAAGAAAGTAAAGCCGTCCTATATGAACGGGGTTTTAATCCCAGGCTTTCGGTAAATTTTCGTTATAAAATATAAGGAGAGACTTACATATGGGGTCAAAACCATATCCTGGGCTAGCAAAATTTTGTGGCTGTGTAGCAAAGATACCAGATCAAGTTTCAGTCTAGTACAAACGTAAAAGACAAGAGTAAAGGGCAGATTACATAGGTGTTACCCATACCGCAGGTTAGGCAGGTATCTATCTACAAAAGATAACAAAGATTGATCATTATTTGAGATGTGTTTTACAAGACCAGAAGTCTTCGTTTTCAGCCTTTATGTGCATTCTGGTAGAATTTGGTAGATTCATCAACTATCTGCTTGACAAAAATATACCGAGATATACATCCCCATCTCCTCATATTTTTGCGAAGATCAGAATGTGGGGCTAAATGAGTCAAGTGCTGGTTGTAGTATCTCTAAACAAATTCATAGAGCCTCACACTTGGAACAAATTTTACTATGCAATTGAATTCTTCTTTTATTAAGCAGTCTGATAGTTTTGCGTTGACTAATGAGTCAACTCCGGAGGAAACTGACATAGACAAAGAAACGGAAGTGTCACTAACTAAATCTACCTTACCAACATCTACAGGCGAAGGTGTAGGTATTTATATAGGGCAACGTAGCAATTCCTTAGCATTTCAAAAATCAGAAGAATTGCAAAAGACCCTACTATCACACCGACATGAACGTCAGTTAATCATTTTACAAGACTTTCCTGACCCTGATGCGCTTTCTTGTGCTTGGACTTACCAGCTAATTGCCCAGCAATACGATATCAAGTGTGAAATGATTTATGCTGGGACTCTAAGTCACCAAGAAAATATAGCGTTAGTCAAGCTAACGGGGTTACCTGCCCAACGCTGGACACCCCAAACTATTAAGGGGAAAGACCTATCATCTTATCAAGGCTTGGTTTTAATTGATAACCAAGGGACAACCAGTCAGCTACTAACATCTGTGCAGCAAGCAGGTATACCATTAGTAGCAGTAATTGACCACCATAGTTTGCAATCAGAACTGAAATCAGAGTTTGTGGATGTTCGTCCTTATGTGCGAGCCACAGCAACGATTTTTACTCAATATCTTCAATGTGGCTTACTAGCTTTAGATAGTAGCATTGGACAACACGTTAAATGTGCTACTGCCTTAATGCACGGCTTGCGTTCAGATACCAATCGCCTGATGCAAGCACAAGAAGAAGATTTTATGGCAGCAGCGTATCTGAGCCGATTTTATGATGCTCAATTGCTGAATGCAATTCTTCAGGCTAACCGTTCTAAACGGGTGATGGATGTAATTGAGCGATCGCTAAAAAATCGCATTGTACAAAATAACTTTTCTATCGCGGGTGTTGGTTACTTACGCTACGACGATCGCGACGCTATCCCCCAAGCCGCAGATTTTCTGGTTACTGAGGAAAACGTGCATACTGCTGTGGTTTATGGCATTGTTCACGATGAAGACGACGAACTAGAAGTAGTGATTGGTTCGTTGAGAACTACTAAACTGACTCTAGACCCTGATGAATTTATTAAGGAAGCCTTTGGACAAGATAGTACCGGACGGTTTTTTGGTGGTGGGAGAACAGGTGCTGGTGGCTTTGAAATTCCGATGGGATTCTTATCTGGTAGTAATGAAAATTCTGCTTATGCAAGAATGAAGTGGGAAGTTTTTGACGCGCAAATTAAGCAGAAGTTACTGAAATTGGTAAATCCTAAAGATAACCCAATTCAGTCTGAGTAAAGTTGGGAGTAAATTACTAGTAATCGGCTCAAGTTTATGCAAACTGGCTGAGAATAGTAGTGATGCAACTTGAAATAATTTTAACTTTGTAGCCTAGAAATAAATTTCTAGGCTGCCTATATTTGTTCTCTTTAACTTTAAGCAGCGAAGCAATTATCATGTATCAACTTACTCTAAGTATTTCAGAAGAAACTGTATTAGCTCTCAAAGTAGAACCTGAACAGCTACAAAACGAAGTTCTTTTGGCCGCTGCTATGAAATTGTACGAAATGGGTAGACTTTCTTCTGGAGCAGCAGCTAATTTGGCAGGTATTCCTAAAGTTGTTTTTCTTGCACAACTAGCTAATTATGGTATCGACACTTTCAAACTTACAGAGGCAGAAATAGCTGAGGATCTAGCTCGTGCCTAACGTCATTGTTGATACTTCTGTAATTCAATACTTGTATCAAGTTAATTTGTTTGATTTACTGTTCAAAATTTATCATCAAGTAACTATCCCTAAAGGGGTATCTGATGAAATATCACAAGGATTAGTTCTTGGTGTATCATTACCTAACTTGAATGATTTAACATGGGTAAATGTTGTTCCTGTAACTTTAGAGCAATTAATTCCTGCTATACCTAATTTGGGAATAGGTGAACGTGAAGTTATTTCTCTTGCCATGTCTCTACCAGATGCTTTAGCCATTTTAGACGATGGACTTGCTAGAGCTTACGCAAGGGAATTAAATATTGCATTTACTGGTACTTTGGGTGTTCTTCTCAAAGCAAAACAAGGAGAACATCTTAATGTAATTACGCCTGTGTTATGTCAATTAAATACTATTGGTTTTCGTATAGATCCTAAAACACAGCAATCAGTTTTGAAACTTGCGGGTGAGTTATAGTTTTTTGTCTTACGCAAAAATACTGTTGATCATGTAATTTTTAGGATTAATATCAAAGTGGTAAAGCAGAAATTCTTCTATGGGGAGAGGAATAAATATGCCACTACAAGTAACTGATATTCAGACTTTAAAAGCTTACATGGATGAAGTGATGAAACGCGCTGATCATCACGCTGGGGATGTTAACGAAATTTTTCTTGTTCTTGCAGGTGCTATTGTCTGGAAAAAAGATGATGAGCCAATAAGAGTTATGGCTCGTGATGGTGAAACAAAAAATGTATTGTGGGTAAGGATTAATAACACTAACTATGCTTTTTCTTATAATCATAGTGCTAGTGAAATTGAATTGCGTTTAGATAGTATACGAGGCAAGGTTTTACATACTTTTTCTAACAAAACTCCTTTAAGTCAAGTGAGGCAAATTTTTGAATCTTTATAGTTTTATCGTTTTTACTCAACACTAAATATCGTGGAAATATATCTAATTCGTCATGGCATAGCTGAAGAACAACAACCTTTCATCAAGGATGAGGAGCGCAAACTTACCAAAGAAGGAAGGCAAAAAACAGAAAAAGTCGCCCAGCGCATGAAAACATTGGGTTTACAGTTTGATTTGATTGTCACTAGTCCTTTGGTACGCGCTCGCCAAACGGCTGAAATTATCCTAGAAGCAGGACTTAGTTCCCAGCTAGAAGAATCGAACCATTTAGCTCCCAATGGTCATATTTCCAGTTGGTTAGATTACTGGTTGCGACCCAAAAACTTTAACCAAGACACCCAACTAGCTTTGGTAGGACATGAGCCTTGTTTGAGTAATTGGGCAGAAATTCTTCTATGGGGAGAAGTCAAAGGCGGTTTAGTCCTCAAAAAAGCAGGTATGATCGGAGTAAAACTGCCAGAAATAGGTTTACCTGTGGGTCGTAGTCAAATGTTTTGGTTGACACCTCCCAGGTACTTGCTCTAACAGTTTTGCAACTTTTCTCTAAAGAATTGTTGTGAGCTAGGCTACTGTTATGGCAACCATAATTTCTGGTAAGTTAGCGTGTCGGATATTTCACTAAGCAAATGGTGTTGCCATGATGGTGTGCGAATACAAGCCTGGTTTAGAAGGCATTCCCGCCGCCCAATCGAGTATCAGTTATGTAGATGGGCAAAAGGGAATTCTAGAGTATCGTGGCATTCGGATTGAGGAATTAGCAGCAAAAAGTACATTTTTGGAAACTGCTTATCTCCTGATCTGGGGAGAATTGCCAACGAAGGAAGAATTACGAGCATTTGAGGAAGAAGTTCGCTTCCATAGGCGGATCAAATATCGCATTCGGGACATGATGAAATGTTTTCCC
Source organism: Anabaena minutissima FACHB-250 (assembly GCF_014697125.1). Taxonomy (GTDB): domain Bacteria; phylum Cyanobacteriota; class Cyanobacteriia; order Cyanobacteriales; family Nostocaceae; genus Trichormus; species Trichormus minutissimus. Next base: position 5,433 of record NZ_JACJRG010000032.1, read on the forward strand.
GAAAGCGGTCATCCAATGGATGCACTCCAAGCCTCTGCTGCGGCTTTAGGCTTGTTTTACTCCCTGCGGGACTTACATAATCCTGCTTACATTCGGGACTCTGTAGTGCGCCTGATAGCGACAATTCCGACAATGGTGGCCGCCTTTCAATTAATGCGAAAAGGTAATGACCCCGTTAAGCCTCGCGATGACTTAGATTATTCTGCCAATTTCCTTTACATGCTCAATGAGAAAGAACCGGATGAATTAGCAGCAAAAATCTTTGATGTCTGCTTAATTCTCCATGTTGAGCATACAATGAATGCTTCTACCTTTAGTGCTAGGGTGACAGCTTCGACTTTAACTGACCCTTACGCGGTAGTTGCTAGTGCTGTAGGAACGTTAGGAGGCCCCCTACATGGTGGAGCTAACGAAGAAGTAATTCAGATGTTGGAAGAAATTGGCTCTGTGGAAAATGTCCGTTCTTATGTCGAGGAGCGGCTGCAAAATAAACAGAAGCTCATGGGCTTTGGTCATCGTGTCTACAAAGTCAAAGACCCACGCGCTACCATTCTGCAAGACCTAGCAGAACAATTGTTTGCTAAGTTTGGCGCAGATAAATACTACGACATTGCCCAAGAAATGGAACGGGTAGTGGCGGAGAAACTAGGACACAAAGGGATTTATCCCAATGTTGACTTTTATTCTGGTTTGGTGTATAGAAAGATGGGAATTCCCACAGACTTGTTTACACCAATATTTGCGATCGCCCGTGTGGCTGGTTGGCTAGCTCACTGGAAAGAACAACTGGCTGAAAACCGGATTTTCCGTCCTACCCAGGTTTATAGCGGTCATCACGAAGTTCCTTACACACCTCTCGAACAACGTTAATTGGTAGTTCCATTGTCATTCACATCGCCTCCCAGTGTTGGGAAATAGCAACTTCATAGACAGTGGATAACCGTTGCCAAAATGGAAGCGGCCGTTTTGTGTTGCTTGTTTGAAGAAACTGGGGAGCAGGCTGACACCGTGAGTGTCAGCCGCATATGGAGCAGAGGGCGCAGAGGAGAGAAAATACCCTAGGCCCCATTCCCTATTCCCCATAGTCAATCCCAATCCTAGCTATAAGTAGAACTTCTTGTGTAGCTACAGAAGCCAAAAACCATCGGGCGATATACTAGGCATGGGTATTGGCAAAAGATATTCAATCAGGTGTCATCTGAACAAAGATATAAACAGGTGTAATTGCAGGTATTAGTTTAACTAATGATTGTAATCCACCATGACTTGATGACTTAAAGAGCAGAAACATGAATTCAGGAATTGACCTCCAAGGAACTTTTATTAAATCCTTGATGGATTTAGGACTCCCACAGGGGGCAGCTAAAGCAATTTGGATGCCTCTACCCATGATCCTGATGCTCATTGGGGCAACAGTGGGCGTACTTGTTTGTGTGTGGCTAGAACGGAAGATTTCCGCCGCCGCACAACAGCGAATTGGCCCCGAATATATCGGGCCGTTGGGGTTACTAGCTCCCGTAGCTGATGGTCTGAAGCTGGTATTCAAAGAAGATATTGTACCGGCACAAGCTGACGCTTGGTTATTTACCCTCGGACCTATCTTAGTTGTGCTGCCAGTGTTTCTGTCTTATCTAATTGTTCCCTTTGGACAGAATATTATCATTACCAATGTAGGGACAGGGATATTCTTGTGGATTGCTTTATCTAGCATCCAGCCTATTGGCTTATTGATGGCTGGTTATGCCTCCAACAACAAATACTCCCTCTTGGGAGGCTTGCGGGCAGCAGCGCAATCAATTAGTTATGAAATTCCCTTGGCTTTGAGTGTGTTAGCGATCGTAATGATGTCTAACAGCCTCAGCACTATAGATATTGTCAACCAACAATCAGGCTACGGTATCCTGGGTTGGAACATTTGGCGACAGCCTCTTGGTTTCCTGATATTTTGGATAGCGGCTTTGGCTGAATGCGAACGTTTACCCTTTGACTTGCCCGAAGCAGAAGAAGAACTAGTTGCAGGCTATCAAACTGAATACTCCGGGATGAAATTCGCCCTGTTTTATCTCAGTTCCTACGTTAACTTAGTGCTTTCTGCTTTGTTGGTAGCAGTGTTGTACTTGGGTGGTTGGGATTCTCCCATTCCCCTCAATGTTGTAGCTGGTTGGTTGGGAATCAGTGATGTCAATCCCGTACTCCAGGTAGTGAATGCTGCTTTGGGTATCACTATGACCCTAATCAAAGCTTACTTTCTCGTGTTTATTGCCATCCTATTACGCTGGACAGTACCACGGGTACGGATTGACCAACTGCTAGATTTAGGATGGAAATTTTTGTTACCAGTTGGACTAGTGAATCTGCTATTAACCGCAGCTCTGAAACTGGCTTTTCCTTTCGCCTTTGGCGGTTAGTCATTAGTCATTAGTCATTTGACCAATGACTAATGACAAATAACAAAAAAGAGAGAGACACAAAATGCTAAAGTTCCTCAAGCAAGTTGGTGATTACGCCAAAGAAGCAGTACAAGCTAGTCGTTATATTGGTGAGGGGCTATCTGTCACCTTCGACCATATGCGTCGCCGCCCTGTCACTGTGCAGTATCCTTACGAAAAACTGATTCCTGGTGAACGGTTTCGTGGTCGGATTCACTATGAATTTGATAAGTGTATCGCCTGCGAAGTGTGTGTGCGGGTTTGTCCGATTAACCTACCTGTAGTGGATTGGGAATTTGACAAAGCCACCAAAAAGAAAAAGCTCAAACACTACAGTATTGATTTCGGGGTTTGTATTTTCTGCGGGAACTGTGTGGAATATTGCCCGACTAACTGTCTATCAATGACAGAAGAGTACGAGCTAGCCGCTTACGATCGCCATGAACTCAACTATGATAGTGTGGCTTTAGGTCGTCTCCCCTACAAAGTTACTGATGACCCAATGGTGACACCACTCCGGGAACTAGTTTATTTACCTAAAGGTGTTCTTGACCCCCACGACTTACCCGCCAACGCCCCTCGTGCTGGCGCACGTCCAGAAGACCTAGTAGAAACAGTAGAAAATTAAGTGTCATTAGTCATTTGTCCTTTGCTAAAGACTAATGACCAATGACTAATGACCAATGACTAATGACTGAGGACAAAAACAGTGAATCTAGCGGAAGGAGTACAACTTGTTACCTTCGGCATACTGGCCGTGATGATGATTGGAGCAGCCCTTGGTGTGGTGCTAGCATCCAGCATTGTCTATTCTGCCTTTATGCTAGGGGGTGTGTTTATCAGCATATCGGGTCTATACCTGTTGTTGAATGGTGATTTTGTCGCCGCCGCCCAAGTGCTGATTTATGTGGGAGCAGTAAACGTGCTGATTTTGTTCGCCATTATGTTGGTGAACAAGCGGCAGAGTTTTAGCCCCTTACCCAGTACGGGAGTGCGGAAAGTCCTGACTGCGATCGTGGCTGTAGGATTGTTTGGGCTGTTAAGTACAATGGTATTGGCTACCCCTTGGGCTGACTCTACTATTCCGGTAGTAGGAGAAAGTTCCATTGTTGTCATTGGTGAACATTTCTTCACCGACTTTTTATTACCTTTTGAATTGGCTTCTGTGTTATTGCTGATGGCGATGGTAGGAGCAATTATTTTGGCACGTCGTGAGTATCTGCCAGAAGTGACCCCAGAATTGCCACAAACTGTGTTGACCTTACCAGAACGCCCTAGAGAACTCATAGGTGCTGGTAGCGACACCAAAGAATAAATAGAAGCCAGATTTCGCAGAAGGAATACCAGAACTCATGCAACTCCAGTATTTTTTGCTCCTTGCAGCCGCTTTATTCTGTATTGGTATTTATGGCTTAATTACTAGCCGTAACGCGGTGCGAGTGTTAATGTCAATCGAGTTATTGCTCAATGCTGTTAACTTGAATTTAATGGCATTTTCCAACTTCCTTGACTCAACATTAATTAAGGGTCAGGTTTTCACAGTATTTGTGATTACCGTGGCAGCTGCTGAAGCGGCGGTAGGTTTAGCGATCGTGCTTGCCATTTATCGCAACCGTGATACCGTCGATATGGAGCAGTTTAATCTCCTGAAGTGGTAATTGCGTGTGCAACTCAAGCAGGTAATCATTGCTTATAAAGCGCGAGACTCCCAGAGTAAACGCTGGGCAGAAATTTGCGCTAAACAGCTAGAAACTCGCAATTGTCAGGTCTTAATGGGGCCTAGCGGGCCAAAGGATAATCCTTATCCGGTCTTTTTGGCTTCAGCCGGACAACCAATTGATCTGGCAATTGTCCTCGGTGGTGATGGTACAGTCCTAACTAGTGCCAGACATTTAGCACCAGCAGGCATCCCCATTCTGGGGGTAAATGTAGGTGGTCATCTAGGTTTTTTAACCGAGTCAGTAGAAGAATTTCAAGATACGGAACAAGTTTGGGATCGGCTGTTTGAAGATCGCTATGCTATTCAACGGCGGATGATGTTACAAGCAGCCGTATATGAAGGGCATCGCACAAATTTAGAACCAGTTACTGAACGTTATCTGGGGCTGAATGAATTTTGTGTCAAACCCGCTTCTGCCGATCGCATGATCACCTCTATTCTGGAAATGGAAATTGATGGTGAAGTAGTAGATCAATATGTGGGGGATGGACTAATTGTTTCTACTCCCACAGGTTCAACTGGTTATACTGTTTCTGCCAATGGCCCCATCATGCACGATGGTATGGAGGCGATTACCATCACGCCCATTTGTCCCATGAGTCTTTCGAGTCGCCCTATAGTTTTACCCGCAGGTTCTGTTGTGAGTATCTGGCCTTTGGGTGACTATGAGTTGACAACTAAATTGTGGATGGATGGGGTCTTAGCAACTTCAATTTGGCCTGGACATCGTGTTGATATACGCATGGCTGATTGTCGAGCTAAGTTTATTGTTTTGCGAGAGAATAATTCTTACTACCAGACGCTACGGGAAAAATTGCTCTGGGCAGGTACTAGGGTTCACTACGCTAGTAATCACCAAAATTAATAACAATGGTAATTTCTCCCTGCTACACTCCTATTACACAGGAAAGTAATTACTGAGAAATTTGATGAGCGTAGGCGTAGGCTGCCGTAGAAATCGCTTCTGCAAGCAAATTCATCATTAGCCCCTGGTAAGACGGGGGCTTTCTATACTCTAAGATCAGAGCAAAAATAATAACGTCTCCACCTACCCATAACTTCCGCGTAGCGGTAATAGTCGTTATGCAAACTTGATATTAGAAAAATTCTGTATCCTATTACCAGATTTTTGCAGGAATTAAGCTCATAATAAAAACACATTACTGACCTGAAATTTCTGCATTTTATTCTCTAAACCCACGTCAATATTGCTTTAATAGGTTAATAAATAAAATCATCTATTCCTATGGTCAGTAACTTTGAGAAGTTAGGATATCTTCACATATTTAAGTTGGAAGACAGATGGAAATTTCTTATAGACACACTAAATACCCACTCAGTCCTCCTTCTGACCTCAAAGATTCTCTCATTCTGGAAACAGACAAATATATCCTCAAAATTGCATCCACGAATGAAGAGGTAGAATCTATTTTTCGCTTGCGTTTTGAAGTATTTAATCTAGAATTGGGCTTAGGATTTTCTAGTTCTAGCTTAACATCGATGGATCAAGATCAGTTTGATGCCGTTTGTCATCATTTGATGTTGATTTGTAAAGCCACTGGTAAAACCATTGGTACTTATAGGATGCAAACTTATCAAATGGCTTCTTACAATTTAGGTTTTGATGCTGCTGATATATTTAATCTTCAGACAATTCCTCATGATGTATTGCAGGTATCTGTAGAAGTGGGACGTGCCTGTATAGCCAAAGAATATCGCAATATTCAAGCTTTATTATTACTCTGGAGAGGACTGGCGAACTATCTGATTTGCAGTGGTAATGAATATTTTTTCGGGTGTGCTTCATTACTGACGCAATGTCCTTGGGAAGCTGCATATGCCTATGATTATTTCCAAAAAAATAATTGGATACATAAAAATATTTTGGTTTATCCGTACTCACAATATTGTTTGGATATGCCACAAATTTGTACTAAAAAATATCATGTAGAACTGCCGAAAATCGTACAAGCATACTTGAGCATTGGGGCTAAAATATGTAGCTTCCCGGCAATTGATCAGCATTTTAAAACCATAGATTTTCTAACGATATCTCACATTAAAGATTTTACAATATGGCATTAATAGCGTAATACTTTGCTGTATACTAATACCGTTCATGTGTGCAGGTATAAAAAAACGGTATTAACAATGTTAGCTAAAAAAGTAATTAATCGAATTTCGAGTTTATCTTTTCATTCTTCTTGGTTTATTATAATTGTTTTTTCGGTTCTTGGATTTATAGGTATTATCAACCATTCAATGTGGAGAGATGAACTAAATCCTTGGCTAATTGTCAGAGATAGTGAGTCTTTTGGAGATTTAATCGCCAATATTCGTTATGAGGGTCATCCTGTTCTTTGGTATTTTTCTCTGGTATTTCTGAGAAATATTGCTGACAATCCTCTGATCATGCAAATTTTTCATTTGATTATTACAATTTTTTCAGTTTCTATTTTTTGTTTATATAGTCCCTTTAATTATCAACAAAAATTTCTTTTTACTTTTGGTTACTTTTCTTTTTATGAATATTTATTGATTTCTAGAAATTATGCTTTTAGTATGTTGTTCGTTTTTGCTTTCTGTGCTGTTTTTTCATCCCGAAAGATAACTTATATTTATTTAGCAGTTTTATTAGGATTACTAGCTAATAGTAGTGCTTACGCTTTATTTGTATCATTTTCTTTGTCCTTGACCTTGCTAGCCGAGTTTTGTTTTGATAGTGAACATCGACAGCAATATTTCAGCCAAACTCAAAAATACGACTTATTTTTAAGTGTTGGAATTATTATATTTTCTTTTTTATTATCTATTTATATTATTATGCCTCCAGTCGATAGTTATCTTCATGGAGGATTAGATGATGGATGGTTAATTAAATTAGATATCCGTCATTTCTTGAGAAGTATGGGTAGATTGTTTGGTAGTTATTTTTTGATTTTACCCAAGCAAAAATGGCTTGATTTAAGCATTTGTGCTGGAATTGCATTATTCATGTTTTTTTTAACCGTAATTAAGTTAGCTAAAAAACCATTTTCAGTATTTTTATATATTGTTGGCAATTGTGTAATACTTGCATTTACTTACTTGAGATTTTCTGGTGGGCCTAGGCATTTTGGGCATTTTTATTTAATTTTGATAGCATCTTTATGGTTAGGTAGTCAGTATCAAGAATCTAGCTTTTTAATCAATAAATTTCATATTAAAGAAAAATTATTTACCTTAGTGCAAAAAAGGTATCATATTGCTTTTATGTTAATTCTTTATGCCCACTTATTTGGAGGATTATATGGTTTTACAAGAGATATATTTATACCATTCTCTGCTAGTCGTGAGACTGCTAATTATATTCAAGAAACTAAATTAAAACAGGAATTTATTGTAGCTAGTCGAGATGCAAATATGGCTGCATTGTCTGGTTATCTCAATCGAAAATTTTATTATCCTGAGCTTAAGAAAATGGGAAGTTTCACCCTATTTAAGCAAGGTCGTATCCCTGTCGAACAGACTGAAATATTAGAGCAAATTTATTCTCTCTTCAAAAGTGAAGTAGACACAAAGAGAATCTTACTAATTTTAAATAAAGAACTGAAGTTGACCCACAATAATTTAAAGATTAGTCCTATCAAGAATTTTGATAGAGCATGGATAGATAGTGAACGATATTACCTTTATTGGGTATATAAAGGAAGTAGTCAGTAAAAGAATTAATTTTTGCTGTAGTTATGATATTAACTAGAAGTAGAGTAAAATCTATAGCTGATAGATATTATAGGCATGATTGAGACTCTAAACCCCAAGCTATTATGTATGGGACAACATACAGCATATAATTTGAGGTTTTGCATGAAAGTAGCAGTCTTCAGCACAAAAGCCTATGATCGGCAGTTTTTAGAAGCTGCAAACTTCCCCAAGAAACACGATTTGGTGTTTTTTGAACCACGTCTTGACCAAGATACTGCTATCCTAGCGGCTGAATTTTCGGCGGTTTGTGTATTTGTTCATGACCAAGTTGATGCACATACTTTAGAACTTCTGGCTTTGAGAGGAACTCGCTTAATTGCTCTTCGTTGTGCAGGTTTTAACCATGTAGACTTAGAAGCCGCAGCCAAGTTAGGAATTACTGTAGTGCGCGTTCCTGCCTATTCACCCTATGGTGTGGCAGAACACGCTGTAGGATTGATTTTGAGCCTGAATCGCAAAATTCACCGTGCCTATAACCGTGTCCGAGACGGTAATTTTTCTCTAGATGGACTGTTGGGATTTAACTTAAATGGGCGGACAGTAGGGTTGATTGGTACTGGTAAAATCGGGCTGATTTTAGGACGGATTATGAAAGGCTTTGGTTGTCATATACTTGCTTATGATGTGTATCAGAATCCTGAATTAGCGGCATTAGGTGGAAAATATGTAGAATTGCCGGAATTATTTGCGAACGCCGATATTATCTCTTTGCACTGTCCCTTAACACCAGAAACACATCACCTCATTAACGATCAGGCGATCGCACAAATGAAACCTGGTGTAATGTTAATTAATACTAGCCGAGGTGGATTGATTAACACACAGGCTGTAATTGAAGGACTTAAGACACGTAAGATAGGTTCTCTCGGTGTGGATGTCTACGAACAGGAATCAGAATTATTTTTTGAAGACTTGTCTGGCAAAATCATTCAGGATGATGTGTTTCAACGGTTAACGACATTTCCCAACGTACTCATCACTGGACACCAAGCATTTTTCACAGAGGAAGCATTGCGTAATATAGCAGATACCACTTTGGCTAATATTACAGACGTTGAAGATGGCCGTACTTGTGCAAATGAGCTGCGCGCTCAACCAAAAGTAGGAGACAAGGTTTTGGTGAGTTAATGCGTTAAATATATTGTATGGGGATGAGGCATTGTCACCTGTCACCTATCCCCTGTCCCCTAACTTGCTTCATTGGCGATGATGCCAACTAAATTTAATCGATTTAAAATTTCTACAGCTTGAGTAATTTCAGTTTGAGTTACCCAACCAATGCGTCCCACCATCATAATTCCATTGCAGAAGGAAGCGACGATTCGGGCATCAACTGTACCTAAAATGGCTGGAGCATCTATCAATACTAGGTCATAGCTTTGCTCAAATAACTCGATGAGTTCTTTCATGCGTTGAGAACTGAGCAATTTTACTGGATCTTCTGGTACAGGCCCGGCGGTTAAAATATCGATGGAAGGGTGAATAGGTTGGATGTAGTCTTGTACATTAGTACTAGTTTCATCAACTAGTAATAGAGATAGTCCCCAATCGTTGGATAGTTGGAGAATTTTGTGAAGTTTAGGCGATCGCAGGTTAGCATCAATTAGTAGTACCCGTTGGTGCATATGAGCCGCACTCGTCGCTAACCCTAACGCCAAAGTTGTACGTCCTTCTCCTGGTAGCGCAGAAGTTACCATCAGAGAATTAAAGGGAAAGGGATACTTTAAAATCTGCGTATTTTGGTACACCATATCTAAGGTTTCGTGACAAGGTAGCCAAGAGTCAGTTTCTACCAAAGAAGGTGCTGTGTTACGCCGCCAGTTCCAAGCTAGACTCGGTAGCCGTTTTTCCATCGCATTGGATGCAAGTTTCGGCACAGAACCTAGTAGTCTTAGGTTGCTTACTCTCTGTAAATCCTGTGCTGAATGAATCACGCGATGACGTATCCCCCAAATCAAGGCCATCACAACGCCCAAAACTGGCCCGACAACCATACCCCCAAAAACAAGTAATAGTTTGTCATAACTGTTATATGTTGCCAGAGTAGGTTCTTCTAACACTTGCCAATCAAACCCCGCCTGCGTAATTTGTAATCCTACAAACTGTTGTGTTTGCACCATTTGCTCTAACGCTTGGCGGTGAGTTGCCACTTCTGACAGTAGACGTTGAGATTCTGCTATCAAACTGGGATATTTTTTTAACTCTGCACTAATTCGCTGTTCTGATGCTACTAAACTCTTTTCGTTATTTATTAACCCTTGGGCAATTTTTTTTAACTGGGTTAACTCCTCTACTAGTTGCTCTTGTGTTAATATTGCTACTTTTTTAGTATCTGCTGTTAGTTGCTTTGCTTCTTGTTGCAAAAGTTTTAATTGATTCTGGCGTTGCTGTTTCAGACTTTCAATGATGGGAGAACTATCTGTATAGCGTAATTGTTGCTGCGCTAATAATTGTTCAGTTTTTTGTACCTCACTGAAAAGTGTTTGGTAGCGAATTGATTGGTTTAAACTAGAAGAAATAAGTGCTTGTTGAGTTGAAACAACTATATTCTGCTCTAAACTTTGCTGGCGATCGCGTACATTTTGCAACTCAGTACGAGTAGTTTGTAGCTGTTGTTGAGTTTCAGCCAGAGAGTTGATTAGGACTTGTCTTTGTGATTGAGGATCTAATAAATTGTGCTTCTTCCGAAAGTTTTCAAGATTGATTTCTGCCTGTTTCACCTGCTTTTGTAGTAGTGGTAGGCGAGTATTAACAACGGCTAATCCTTTATTTAAACGTTCTTGTCGTTGCTCAATATTATAGTCCTGGTAAACTTTCTGTAAAGCTAATAAAACTTTGCGTGCTTTAACTGGATCATTATGTTGGAAGGAAACTTCAAAAACGGGAGTAACGAACTTATTTACTCCTGTTTTTCTCTCTAATTGAGTGACTTCTAGATGTAATCTTTGCCCATTAGTTGATTTGCTTTTGATGTCCCCTACAGTAATATTTGGGTAGTCTGAGCGTAGTATATTTACTGTTCTTTCCATCAACTTAGAACTCAGCATTAAATTCTTCTGAGCAGTATAGTAATCAACTAATGGAGGCTTTGCATCAGTTGATTTAGTATCTGTACCCTGAGGAATATTATTTAAATTAGTACCTTCATATACATTGGAACTTACTAAGATTTGCATATAACTCTTGTAAGTCGGTTTTGTCATCATAGCCAGCAGGCTAGTGACTGACATGACAATACAAGAAACTCCCAATACTATAAATCGCCGACGTAGTAAGATTTTAGATATATGTCTAAATCTTACTTGGTTTTGTGACGAGTTGGTTACAAATTCCCCTTGATTTAGACTGATTCTAGACACTAGTAAATTCCTCAAGTAATGTAACAATGTATCTATAAAATGATAAGAATTTCTCCAAAAATAATAGATAAATAGAAATTAATGTGGAGACATAGAGCATAAAATAATCTTCTTTTCTGAATCATGTCAACTATCTCTAGAATTTTTTACTGTATCCTTATTTAATAATTCCAAGTATTTTTTAATATATCTAAATTAAATATTTCTAGTAATCTTTGTAGTTATGAATGATTCTAGTACAACCTAAAACTAGCAATATGATTAGTATTAAGTCACAAGCTAAAGATAAAATGTGACACCAAAAACTACCATTATTGTTATTTAAATCACCAAAAAAGTTAATCAGAAATTAATAAAAATCTCGAAAACCCTTAAATAATAGTTATTTCGGACTATTTGAGTGATTGAAAAATAGTTACTTCCGAATATATGGCTTGTTATTAAGGACGTATGTAGCGAATAAATATACTTTGTATATATTATGTAGAGATAAATAGAAGATAGCTAAAAATCAATGTATAATGCGGTTCTATTTATTGGGTAATTTCTGGCATGAAATCAATGTAATAGTAACCTATTTAGAAATAATTTTGCATATTAAAATTGAAGCTAAGATGAAATCACTTGTTACTTTCCGGTTGTGTTTTGCAAATAGTGGTATTTGCAGAAATGGTATCTTTTCAAGAAACACAGGTGATAGGTGACAGCAAAGAGCGAAGGTAATACGGTTTGGATAAGATAATTTGCCAAAATAATAACGCCTGTAGAGACTTTGCGGTGCAACATCTCTACCCACCCATAACGTTAACCGAACCGTATTAAGAGGGAAGGAGTGTATTTCTTGGATTTTTGCTACTGATATCTTGCACTATTCTCAGTATCAGCAATCCATTAGGTATCTTTACTTTGAGGTGACAAGTTTTTGCTGCTATTTAAGATAATTTCCCGCCGTCTGGGGATATCATAAGTCATGAAATCATAAGCCATATCTGTACGAGGAAAAATAGCACGGGCTTCTCTTAGTAAATCTCTTAAATCTAAAACATTGCCAGGAGCGTAGCGGGGGCTGAAATGAGTCATAATCAGTTTATGCGCTCCCGCCGCTAATGCTGTTTGTGCGGCCATTGTAGTGGTCGAGTGCAACCTTTGAAAAGCCATCTCTGCATCCTGATGAGCAAAAGTAGCCTCATGGATTAACACATCAGCATCGTGAGCTAATTCCACTGCACCATCACAATAAATTGTGTCTGTACAATAGGCAAACTTACGCCCCAATTCTGTAGGGCCGCATAAATCCGTCCCCTTGATGATTCGGCCATCAGCGAGAGTAACAGTTTCACCACGTTTGAGTTGACCATAAATCCTACCAGGAGGAATTTGCAAGGCTTCAGCTTTGTCTACATCAAAGCGTCCAGTGCGGTCTTTTTCAGCTACACGATAGCCAAAAGCTGTAATGCGGTGATGCAAAAGACCGCAACTAACAGTAAATTCTTCATCTTCATAGACTACGCCTGGACGAACTGCATGGACTTTAATTGGGTAGGAAAAATGTGTATGGGAGTAACGTGAAGCGGCTTGGATATAGTCACTTAATCCAGATGGGCCATAAATATCAACTTTTTCCACATTACCAGCCAAACCGCAACTAGCCAAAAGTCCCATCAAACCAAAAATGTGGTCGCCGTGCATATGCGTGACAAAAATTCGGGATAGTTGGCTACTTTTTAGTTCACTCCGCAGCAGTTGGTGCTGAGTACCTTCACCACAGTCAAATAACCACAGTTCTGCCCTTTGCGGTAATCTGAGGGCAACACTAGAAACATTACGTGATCTTGTAGGTACACCCGAACTTGTCCCCAAAAATGTGATCTGCACAGCGTTTTCTAGCCTTTTTTTTGCTGAATTTAAACCTCTGTTTTATATAGTGGCAGGTTATTCAGCAAATTTACAACAGGCGTTTATTCCTTTATCGTCCTACTCCCTACTCTCTACTTTCAATAGTCTCACTCCTGATGAGTCAGAAGAATCTTTGGGAGGTTTTTGATCATCAGGTGGCTGATAGCCTGCTGATGCAGCTTGAGTGACACTAAATAGACTCAAAACACAACTGATTAAAAGTTTGTGCAGAAGCCATTTCCTGTAAGTCATGGTTTTTCCTCCTATGGCATTGCACTGTTCCAGGATTCAGAGAACTGACGAGTTATATTTACTTACAAGTTATATTTCTGATATGGGCAGAAAGCACCACTAAAAATTGCCGAAAAACATTCTGAAATTTAGCAATTAGAAATTTTAAAGCAATGCGATCGCATCTTTGTCTCTGAAAGGGTGTAATACATCACGCGATCGCTAGTAAAAAACTAGACTCAATCGATTCTTAACTTCTGTGAGCGCAAAACATTAGTAGCCTACGAGAAATTACTTAAACGATTAATTATAAAAATTTACTTGCCGTTACCCAAAAATAAAGATTATAACTAAGTGGAATTGGATAAATAATCTACAAGTTTTGATACGAGAGCATTCGGTAAGCTAGTGATTTTGACTAGGTTAACAAGTGATACACAAGCGATCGCTTCATTTCTCTTAGTTAACTTTACCGCAATCTAAAACATATTAAGTTCAACCTTCAGAAAACAGTAATTGTGTCACTTGCTCTAAAACTTTTAATCCTTGCAACGAACCTCGAATTAGGCGAGTAGCTGCAATAGGTTGGCGGATGAATGTTAGTGCTAGAGATAGAGGCTTGAGTGAACCATCAGGATTGATTGCTGCTGAGATGTCAGGGATATCATGGTGGGAATCATCACTAACTACTCGTAACATCGCTACTTCTACGGCAATTTTATTAAAAAATTCTAGGACAGCAAAGCCTTCCATATCAACGACATCAACACTCATCGTTTCACCAAGATAGCGTTTTTCGGTGGCAGAACAAATCACGCGATCGCTTGTTAATGATTTAACTATGTTGACTGTTGACTGGATATGTGCGTTTAGTATATGACTGCATTGCTGTACTTGTTGCTGATATACACAATCTTGGTACAGTACAATATCACCAACTTTGTACTGCTGCGTCAAGCTGCCACATAACCCCATAACTAAGACTCCTGGTTTGATCTCATTCCCAAAGTCTTCTGTCTTTGACCATTTTTGCAAATATTCTTTTACAGGTTTTATCCCTACTGGTATCGGCACAACATGAGGCTTTTTACCAGTCACTCGATTTAAACCGCGACACACTGCCGCATACTCTGCACCTTGCGGTACTAAAATTGTTGGCATTCCCCATTCCCCACTTCCCCAAATAGAACTCGCAAATGACACGATGATTTAATGTAGCATGACAAATAATTATGTCTTCCGCGTGATGATTTTCCAAGATGGCAAAGCTTAGTAGCGCAAAATCTGCACGAGAGCGTTTTAACATTTCCCGATTAGCTATTGAGTTCTCATGGCTGACGGTGAGTTTTTGGATTGCGGTGGCTGTAGCTGGGATTCTGGCTTTTAGTTCCCTCAAGTATGCTTTGTTTCCAGACATCACCTTTCCGGTGGTGGTGGTAAATGCTACCGCGCCGCCTTTGGTAAATGCTTTAGATACAGAAGCGAAACTTACCCAACCTATAGAGGAACGCCTGCGTTCTCTAGAAGGACTAGAGGATATTCGCTCATCTAGTTATCCTGGACAATCTGCTGTAAGTTTGTCTTTTGCTGTAGGAACGAATCTAGAAACATCAACTCGTAGTGTCGAAACTGCACTAAAGCAACTAACTTTACCCCAGGGAGCAAATTATAAAATTATTCCCCTAAACCTGAATGAATCAGCAGCCGTGAGTTATGCCATTGAGAGTTCGTCACAGAATCTCAATGATTTGACTAAGCTGGCAAATGACCAGATTATACCAGCGATCGCTAAATTACCAGGTGTTCTAAAAGTCTCGCTATTGGGTGCTGCTAGTGCAGCGTCTCCTATTAATCCTACAAATCCAACTGCGGCTTTGACTCAAAGAGGGGCAAATTTAGTTAGATTTAATGGTCAAGACGCACTAGCATTTCAAGTCATTAAGCGTGGTAATGCTAATACCTTGGAAGTAGTGAGTTTAGTGGAAAAGGAAGTACAAACACTCCGCACTAACTTTAAGGATATTAAACTCACCCTAGCCGCTACCCAGGCAGAATATATCCGCAATGCCACTCAGTCAACTATAGATGCGTTGATAGAAGCTATAGTTTTGGCAATTGTGGTAATTTTCCCATTTTTATGGAGTTGGCGAGCCACCCTCATTTCTGCCTTAGCAATTCCGACATCTTTGTTGGCGACGTTTATCGTCATGGCAATTTTTGGCTTTAACCTAGAAACGATTACACTTTTAGCGTTAGCCTTAGTTATTGGCAGTGTAATTGATGATGCCATCATTGATGTCGAAAACATTACGCGGCATATCGAAGAAGGACAAACACCCCGCCAAGCTGCATACTCCGCTACCGATGAAATTGGCTTAACAGTCGTTGCCACTACTGCGACAGCCATAGCTGTTTTCTTACCTATTGGGTTGATGGGTGGAGTAGTAGGACAGTTCTTCAAGCCATTTGGGATCACTGTTTCTGCCTCTTATATTGCTTCTACGTTGGTGGCGCGGACTTTATCACCGGTGTTATCTATTTATTGGCTCAAACCACCTGCTACAACGTCCCAACGCAAAGAACTAAAAATTGGGGTTTATTTTACCCAAACTTATCGAAACTTACTCTCTTGGTCTTTAAACCATCGCACAATAGTTATTGCCTTAGCTGTTCTCAGTTTTATTGCTGGAATTGCCCTAATTCCATTCATTCCCAAGGGTTTTATTCCCAAACTAGATCGCGGCGAGTTTAACATTACCTACACTGCACCTCTGCCTAAAATACCTGATTTGGCAGCCTTGCAGAGATTGGGAGTGCAGGGGAGCAGGGGAGCAGCACTTTTACCCAATCCCCAATCCCTCATCCCCAACCCCCTCAACGACTCCCTGGAGGTGGCGAAAAAACTAGAAGCGGTCGTGAGAAAATCCCCAGATGTAGAAACAGTTTTTACTACTGTCGGTTCTCGTGAGGGTGAACCAAATAAGGGAACACTCTATGTCAAGCTGAAGGAAAACCGCAGCATTAAAACGGCGGAATTACAAGACGAATTACGCACAACTTTACCTAATCTTCCCGGTGTCGCTACCAGCGTGGAAGATATTCAATTTGTAGACACCGGCGGACAAAAACCTTTACAGGTATCTTTACGCGGTAATGATTTACAAACCCTAAGTAAAGCCGCCAAGACAATTAAAGACCGCATTACCAAAATCCCAGGATTTGCTGATGTCACCGTCACAGGGGACGCAAATAACGAGGGTCAAGTTTTCAACATTGAACGGCTCAACAATCAACGGGTAGCATATGTTAGTGCTAACTTGGGTCAAGATTTAACTTTGGGTGATGCTACAGACAAAATTATTGCGGAAGCGAAAGGAGTATTACCTGCTGATGTCACTTTAGACCTAGGGGGAGATTCTGCCCGTCAAAGCGAAGTTTTTGGTAGTTTCGCTTCAACTTTGGTTTTATCGGCAGTGTGTATCATCGTCGTGTTGATTTTACTGTTCAAAAGTTGGGTAGATCCAGTAGTGATTGGTGCTTCCTTACCCTTAGCGTTGGTGGGAGCAATGCTAGCATTACTTTTTACCAAGAGTGACTTCGGGATGATTTCTCTGATTGGCTTTGTGTTCTTGCTAGGACTGGCAAATAAAAACGCCATCTTGCTGGTAGATTACATTAGTCAGCTACGCAAAGCAGGTTTAGAACGCACAGAAGCCATCCTACAAGCGGGGCCAGTGAGACTTAGACCGATTATGATGACTACCTTTTCCACCATTTTAGGGATGCTACCGATCGCCTTGGGTTTTGGTGCAGGTTCAGAATTGCGATCGCCTATGGCTGTAGCTATTGCTGGTGGTTTGGTGACTTCTACTATCCTCAGCTTGATTGTCGTGCCAGTAGTCTACGCCATTTTAGATGATTGGTTTCCCCGATTTAAGAAGGTGAAAAACTAATGCAAGTATTTGTCACAGGGGGGACTGGTTTTATTGGCTCTCATGTGGTGCGCTTGTTACTGCAACAGGGATACCAAGTCAAAGCATTGGTACGCCCTAACAGTAACTTGGGCAACCTCCGAGGGTTAAATGTAGAAATTGTCAAGGGGAATCTCAATTATCCAGAATTGTGGCAGCAGATGCTTGGTTGCAAGTATCTATTTCATGTCGCCGCCCATTATTCCCTGTGGCAAAAAGACCGCTATTTACTCTATCGTCACAACGTTGAGGGAACAGAAAATGTCTTGAATGCTGCCCAAAAAGCTGGCATTGAACGTACTGTCTATACTAGTTCCGTGGCGGCGATTGGCGTAGGTGCATCTGGTCAAGTGGTTGATGAAACTCACCAAAGCCCCGTAGAAAAGCTGGTGGGGGATTACAAAAAATCCAAGTTCCTCGCCGAACAAGTAGCTATCAAAGCTATAGCTAATGGTCAAGATGTCGTAATTGTCAATCCCAGCAGTCCAATTGGGGCATTAGATATTAAACCCACACCCACAGGGGAGATTATCTTGCGATTCTTGCGGCGACAAATGCCCGCTTACGTCAACACAGGACTCAACTTTATTGATGTGCAAGATGTAGCCTGGGGACACTTATTAGCGTTGCAAAAAGGTAAAACAGGCGATCGCTATATTTTAGGTCATCAAAACTTCACCCTCAAACAACTGCTAGAAAAACTCGCAGACATTACAGGCATACCAGCACCCCAACAGACTGTCCCCAATTGGCTACCTCTAGGTGTCGCCTGGATTGATGAAAAGATTCTCGCCCACCTGGGTAAATCTCCCTCAGTCCCCTTAGATGGCGTGCGGATGGCGCAACAACCGATGTATTACAATCCCGCAAAAGCTGTTAAAGAATTAGGCTTACCCCAATCGCCTGTGAATGTCGCCCTCAAAGACGCTGTAGATTGGTTCGTGGCCAATGGATATGTCAATTAAGGTTTGTAGTAAGGACTTTAGTCATTATTTTGAGGACTAAAGTCCTCACTACGAACAAAAGATGCTTTGATCTATATATAGAGGAGTATTAAAACAAATGGCGATCAATCTGCAACAAGCTATAGATATTGGCAAGTATCTGGTCACTCAACGCCTTTTAGGACGCAAAAAGTTTCCTTTAGTATTGATGCTAGAACCTCTGTTTCGCTGTAATTTAGCGTGTTCTGGTTGTGGTAAGATTCAGCATCCTACAGAGATACTCAAGCAAAACTTGACTCCAGAACAGTGCTTTACTGCCGTGGAAGAGTGCGGCGCACCAGTTATATCAATTCCTGGAGGAGAACCGCTATTACACCCCCAAATTGATGAAATTGTCAAGGGATTAGTACAACGCAAAAAGTATGTTTATTTGTGTACCAATGGTTTGTTGTTAGAAAAAAGCCTCGATAAGTTTCAGCCGTCTCCTTACTTAACTTTTAGCGTCCATCTTGATGGGATGAGGGAATGGCATGATCAATGTGTAGACCGTAAAGGTGTGTTTGATATTGCTGTTAAAGCGATCAAAGCAGCTAAAGCCAAAGGGTTTCGTGTCACTACCAACACAACTATTTTTGAAGGTTGTGACATCAAAGAAATGCAGGAGTTTTTCGACTTCTTAGAAACCCTCAAGACAGATGGGATGATGATTTCCCCTGGTTATGGCTACGAATGGGCCCCAGATCAAGACCATTTCCTCCAGCGTGAACAAACTCGTGCCTTATTTAGAGAAATCCTCACACCCTACACATCTGGTCAAAAAAACTGGAATTTCAATCACAACCCCTTATTCCTAGACTTTCTCATCGGGGAAAAGGACTATGAATGTACACCTTGGGGTAGTCCTAGTTACAGTGTTTTAGGTTGGCAAAAGCCCTGTTACCTTTTAAATGAAGGGCATTACACTACCTTTAAGGAATTGCTAGCAGAAACCGACTGGAGTCAATACGGCCGCGCTAGTGGTAATCCCAAGTGTGCTGATTGCATGGTTCACTGCGGTTATGAACCAACAGCCGCAATGGATGCTATGCAACCGCAAAATATTGCTCGTTCTCTAGGGACTGTGTTTGGAAAGTAGTGCTGAGTAGTGAGTGCTGAGTGCTGAGTAGTGAGTAAGGAGTAGTGAGTAAGGAGTAGTTAGTAAGGAGTAGTGAGTAAGGAGTAGTTAGTAAGGAGTAGTTAGTAAGGAGTAGTTAGTAAGGAGTAGTTAGTAAGGAGTAGTTAGTAGGAAAATGTCTATCTTGTCTACCCAGTCCCCAATCCTCAATCGCCAGGAGTTATTTAATTAACTTTGACTTTTGACTTTTGACTTGATTTGTCCTCAATCCCCATTAATATAGGTAATTACAAATGGCAGAAGCTAAAAATGTACTTGGTACAGACTTAGAGGTTTGCTGTACATCTCCCATGACTGGGTTTTACCGTGATGGATTTTGTTCTACAGGTGCTTATGATACAGGGATGCACGTTGTTTGCGCTCAAGTTACACCAGCGTTTTTAGAGTTTACCAAATCACGAGGTAACGACCTCAGCACACCTGTTCCTGAGTATAATTTTCCCGGATTAAAGCCTGGCGATCGCTGGTGTTTATGTGCATCACGTTGGCAAGAAGCGTTAGAAGTTGGTGTTGCTCCTTCTGTGGTGCTTGTAGCCACCCATGCTAGGGCTTTGGAAGTTTGTAATTTTGAGGATTTAACGAAACACGGCTTAACTTCTATCTAGAAAATCAGTTGAGATCAAACCTTGGGTTTCTAAATAGTGAAGCACTTGGTTAACACACTGCTCAACAGTGAATTGATCCGTTTGACAGATAATGTCTGGATTTATCGGTTCTTCGTAAGGATCAGAAATACCAGTAAAATGTTTAATTTGCCACGCTCTGGCTTTGGCGTAAAGTCCTTTAACATCACGGGATTCACAAACTGCAAGTGCAGCTTGAACGTAAATTTCGATAAAGTTGGTAGTTGTCTGTTTCAGTTCCTCTCGAACTTGACGATAGGGACTGATCACAGCAGCGATCGCAATTATGCCATTGCGGCTAAGTAAGTTGGCAACAAAGCCAATACGCTGCACATTTGTATCTCTATCTTGTTTACTAAAGCCCAGTCCTTGAGATAGATAGGTGCGAACGACATCACCATCTAACACTTCTGTTAAGTAATTTCTCTTTTGTAGTTCTTGCGCTACACCTTTGGCGATAGTTGTTTTACCAGCACCACTTAACCCTGTAAGCCAGAGAATAGCACCGCGTTGTTTCATGTTTAGGAACTTCCAGAAAATTAACAAATTCACTGAAAAATTATATTTTATTGGAAGTGCCTTAAGTCTATTTCCTCCCAATACGGTTCGGTTAACGTTATGGGTGGGTAGAGACGTTATTATTTTGGCAAATTATCTTATCCGAACCGTATTGTATTTCTTCCTACAAAAAAATCCCCCAGAAATTTTGAGGGATTTGAGAGAAGGAGGTTTTTTCAATGAAACATCTATGCAGGACTAGCTTGGGTACTACTTTGCAGTAGTTGAATAATCGCAGTTTTTTCTAATATTCCGACTAGCACGCCGTTGTCACGAGTGACGGGTAGTGCAGATAATTTTTGTTGATCGAGTAGTTGCACTACTTCTAGTAATGGTTTATTTGATGGGATAGTGGTGGATTCAATCGATCGCATCACGTCTTTGATTTGTGTTTCTGACCACAGTGTTGTATTGACAGTGCGTAAGTCATTAAGTGCGATCGCACCTACTAATTGTCCTTCATCGTTGGTGACTAAGAACCGTTGCCAGTTATTGCCTTGAACAATTTGCTGATCTGCAAACTCTCTGAGGTTTATATTAGCTGAAACAACTGGACTATTAAGTGTAACTGCATCTGCTGCTGTCAATCCCGTAAGTTTTTCTTGAAATTTAGCAAATTGCGCCGCATTACCAGCATTTCTTAATAGGAAGAAACCAATTAACAAGTTCCAGAAGTTGCTGAAGCTACCAAAAAAGAAGAGGGGAATTACACCAGAAGCGATCGCTACCCAACCAAATATTTGTCCAACTCGGCTAGCAAATGTCACACCTTTGTAGGGATTACCTGTTATCTTCCACACAATGGCTTTGAGGATATTACCACCATCCAAAGGTAAGCCAGGAATAAGGTTAAATAAGGCTAAGGCTAGGTTTACAGATGCTAGAACACCGAGAATAGCTGCTACGGGGCCGGATATGGGGCTGGTAACACCAACTACTGTGACGATACCACATAACAACAGGCTGACTAAAGGCCCAGCGATCGCTACCCAAAACGCTTCACCTGGGGTTTTCGATTCTTTTTCTAAGCTAGCTAAACCACCGAAAATAAATAGTGTAATTGAATTTACACTAATTCCCTGGCGTAAGGCTACAAAGCTATGTCCTAACTCGTGGGCGACGACAGAGGCAAACAATAACAACGCTGTCGTCAATCCTAGTATTAAAGCTAATCCCCCAGACAATTGAGGAAATTGTGCCATGAGTCCACCGCTATAACTCCAGGTTACTAACCCCAGAACCAGAAACCACGATGGATGGATGTAAAAGGGAATACCGAAGAGATTCCCAACGCGAATTGTGCCGTTCATGTCGTTTACCTTTGATTTTAACGGCGAGAGTTGTTTTTTAACCCTCTCGTTGTTTCAAGTGTAACAAAGTATTAAGCAATTTTAATATTTGTAATGGTAGTAGTGTCCGACTGATTAGGTGCGGTTATTAGGAAAACTGTTCTGAGTGCTGAGTGCTGAGTGCTGAGTGCTGAGTGCTGAGTGATGAGTGGGAAGTAGTGAGTGCTGTAAAGCCCTGCGGGCATAGCTGCGCTTAGAGCGGTAGCGGGGCGTTGAGCAGCGTGCTGAGTGCTGAGTCAATATTTATTCTCCCTTGTTTCCCAATCCCTCAATTTTGTGTTAGTTTTTCTGCCTACCGGGGCAGTATAAAGTACCAAAAAATTAACTCCGGATCAAGATGTTTTCTCTATCAAAATCAAAATTTCCAACTGTCTGGCCAATTAATTATCGTCATCTTGGGGCGATCGCTGCTTTAATTTTAATTAGTTTGTTGAGTTCATTCAGTGGTGTATCGCCTGTACACACTATCTCTAACTCCTGGGATGGCTTCTTGTGGGGACTGGCAGATCCAGTTTTGCGCTTGGATAGTTTTGTGAGCATCTTAGCGATGGGTTTACTCTCTGGGAATATGGTTCATAGTTCCCTGATGACTGTCTCTTTTATATTTGCCGCAATGGTGGGAATAATACTGCATCTGTTACAAATCAATTTATTTGGTGCAGAGATAGCAATCGCTGTTGCTACTATTGCTTTGGGTGGAATATTGGTAATGCCTAATCAACGTAATTGGGTAATTGTAGTTGTATTAGGCGCGATCGCTGGTACATTCCTAGGTTATGTTGAGACTCAATCTTTGCTCGGTGTAGGTTTATTACCAACGCTAACCTATATACTAGGTACAGTTTTGACTTTGTATGCAGTTGCCACAAGTGCTAAACAAATAGTTAACTCCATCAACAAGGAAAAAATTCAAAATGCTTTATTTTGGACAACTCGCTTTGTAGGTTTTGCGGTTTGCGGAATCGGTATGGTATTTCTCAGCAGCTTAATTGCTTAATCACCTTGGGGGTAATCATTCCATAAGGTGGTGTTCTCTCGCAAACTTTGATGATTACCGTTACCCAAAATTAAATGATCCAGCAAGGGTATCCCTAATAACTGCGCCCCTGCTAACAATTGATGCGTTAACTCTATATCTTCTGGGCTGGGTTCTAAGTTTCCTGAAGGGTGATTATGAGCGACTATCGCCCGTGTTGCGCCTTGACGAATTACTTCTCGAAAAATCTCGCGGGGAGAGGCTAAGGTTTCGGTGGCTGTACCGATGGTAATTACTTGTGTACCCAGTAGACGATTTTTCACATCTAATAATAGGACAGCAAAACGTTCTTGTGCTTGCCACATTAAATCTTGACTCAACGCCGCCGCCGCCACAATTGGGCTATCAATGGGTGTACGGTCTAAGGGGCGAGAGTGGAAAGCCCGTTTACCCAATTCAATTGCGGCTAAAATAGTTGTGGCTTTAGCGGGGCCAATTCCAGGTATTTGCATTAATTCAGCAGGTGTCACTTCTCGCAACACTGCTAAGGGGTCACGTTGATGTTTGCCCAATTCTTGTAAGATATATTGTCCTAAACCTACGGCTGAAAGTTTACCTGGCCCTTGTCCAGTCCCTAAAAGAATTGCTATCAACTCAGCTGTGGCTAGGATTTTGGGGCCGTGACTCATTAAACGTTCGCGGGGACGCTCATTTTCAGGTATATCAGCAATTCTCAGGCAATAGGTCATAAAACAACTAAAAAATAGCCACTTATGTAGATGCAACTATTTTTAGTTATGCCCTGTTTGCGATCGCAATTATCCTAACTTGAGCAAATCTTTAAATTTTAGAGGTAATATTGTTTCTGCACGTTAGCAGACGCGGCACTTTTGGGCGTATGCCATTGCCAAAATGTATCACGGTTTTGAAACATCACAAACGCCGCCACCGTGAGTAAAAAATAACCAAAACTCTTTTGCAACCGCGCCGCCGGTACAAACTGAGATAAGTAAGCACCGATAAAAGTCCCGCCGCTAGCAGCCACGATAAAAGACAACATTAAACCCCAGTCAAAGGTGACATTTCCCCAGTAGCCGATAAATCCAGCGATCGCATTCATGGTAATAATCAGTAGTGATGTACCAATGGCTGCTTTCATCGGTACTTTACCCAGTAACACTAAGGCGGGAACAATCGCAAATCCACCACCCACACCAACTAACCCCGTCAACACACCAACCACAATTCCCTCACTCACCAACCACAACCAGCAATATTTACAGACTGGTGGCGGGTAAAGTGTAAGGTCATCAGATTTTTTAGTGCCTGCGCTACGCTGAATCATGACTGTACTAGCTACCAGCATTAACAGCGCAAACAGCAACATTTGTATAGTATCGGTAATAAATGGTAGGGTGGCTAACTTCGCGCCGAAGAAAGCACCCAACATTGTTGCTGAACCAAAAATATAGGCCGTTTTTAGCAAGACATTTCCGGCTCGCCAGTGGGGGATTAATCCCAATATACTGACTGTACCAATGATGACTAGAGTCATAGCGATCGCATTTTTCGGCGCGACTCCCATGACATAAACCAACACAGGTAAAGCTAGCACCGAACCACCGCCCCCCAGTAACCCTAAGCTAATACCAATAACAATGGCGAAAACATGACCGAGTATCCAAGTCATAATTCGTAACGATGCTCCCCCCAGCTACGCTAACGTAATTCGTAATTCGTAATTCGTAATTAGAAAAAGTAAGTAATGCGACAGTATTAATTACATACTTGTTTTCTGTCACCTGTCACCTGTCCCCTATCCCCTGATTAAGGCTTCTGGCGGTTATAAGGTAGTTTCCCTAGTAACATTCCCATTGCACAGGTATTTGTCACGCCAGCAAAGACTAATCCGCTACCTACAAAGCCACTTAAAATTAAAAACCAAGGTGAGACAAATGCACCAAGCACAGTTCCGATGACAACTAATGAACCTGCAACAATTTGTACTTGTCGCATCATGCTAATTGGCGCATGAGGATTAATTTCGGTTGGGAAACCTGCGGCTTTCCAGGTGGGTAGTCCCCCTCGCAGATGATAGATGTTGTTTATATCTGCGGCGATCAACTTTTTGGCTGCTTGGGCGGAACGATTCCCAGAACGACAGTATAAAACTATGGGTTTTTCGTGTGGGGTTACTTGGTTTGGCTGCAAATTAGAGAGAGGAAGTAACTTTGCACCGGAGATATGTTCTTCTGCATATTCTGAAGGTTCGCGCACGTCAATTAGTAAGACGTTGTTGTAGTCCAGCCATTGTTTGAGTGTGACTGCATTAATTTCAGCGAGTTTTTGAGTTTGTGTCATAATTCCTCATTTTGAATTTTTAGAGTGCTTGGCCGCAGAGTTGATTGGCTGGGACTGCTTCCATAATCTTTGTCGGATTGGGTAGGTTTAAATTACCCATCAATTTGATAAAATCTGAGCGATCGCGTCCTACAAACCGAGGATTAAATTTTTTCTCCTCGCCAATAGTTGAAACCATGTGTCCCCGATAATCGTGTCCTGGATAAACGAGTGTGGTATCAGGTAGGGTGAATAAATTTTGGGTAATGCTGTCGTAAAGCGTTCCTGCATCACCGCCTTGAAAATCTGTGCGTCCACACCCGCGAATCAGTAGAGAATCCCCTGTTAGTAAATGGGTTTTGTTCACCAAATAAGCCATGTGACTGTCAGTGTGTCCTGGGGTGGCGATCGCTTCAATCACAACTGACCCGATTTCCCAGGCTTCACCAGGTTGAATTTTTCGGTCAGCACAGACTGCATTCGCCCCCATAGGTACAATACTCTGACATCCTGTTAACTCCCGCAGTTTCCCTGATCCAGTAATATGGTCGGCGTGGATATGGGTTTCTAAACAGTAACGCAGGGTCAAACCCAGCTCCTCAATTAGCTTTTGGTCGCGTTCGACTTTTTCTAGCACTGGATCAACTAGAATGGCAGTGTTGCTTGTCTCATCTGCAATCAAATATGTGTAAGTGCTGGTTTCTGGATCAAATAGTTGTCGAAAAAACATAGTCTCAACTCCTAGACAATCATCATGCTGGTTTAATTATACTATACTACTATATAGTAATACAATACAAACATGGTACAATAGCTAGTGTCAACAAAAAATCTACTGAAATTGATTGCACTATGCTCGAATCGTCTCCTACGACACTCACACCCATTGCAGAGTATTTCAAAGTTTTATCTGAGGTTAGTCGCTTACAAGTTTTGTGTGCGTTGAAAACAGGTGCAAAAAATGTCACCGAAATTATGGAAATTACACAACTTAAACAAGCTAATGTTTCCAAGCACCTGCAAATTTTGGCGCAGACAGGTATTATCAAGCGTCAACCCCAGGGCGTGAGTGTGTTTTATGAAATTTCTGATCCGATTATTTTTGATGTGTGCGAGTTAGTTTGTCAGAGTTTATCAGTTCGATTAGCGCAACAGTCACAACAAATAAAGCAACTGGAAAATAGTGCGTTAGCCACTAGCGATGGGCTACGCGTTAACCTAGGCGATCGCCGCTAATTTTGTCATGTATCAAGCTTTTCAACCACAGAGACACGGAGACACGGAGAAATTGCTTTGAGTCTCTTTGTGTCTTAGTGTCTCTGTGGTTCAATATTTTTTACCACTAATTGCACAGTAAAAACCATTAGAGGTAAACTAAAGCCAATCTACTTAAAAGTCAATTAGTAATTATTTTCGTTAAATTGGGATCACAATTAAAGCGTGAGGATTGATACGAGATGCGTGTTCTACTGGTATATCCAATATTTCCCAAAACCTTTTGGTCATACGAAAAAATTCTGGCTTTAGTTGATCGCAAAGTGCTATTACCGCCATTAGGTTTAGTCACAGTAGCGGCGATTCTGCCCCAAGAATGGGAATTTAAGCTGGTGGATCGCAACATTCGTCCAGCCACAGAAGAAGAATGGGCGTGGGCGGATCTCGTGATTTTCTCCGCAATGATTGTCCAGAAACAAGATTTATTAGAACAAATCCAAGAAGCCAAGCAACGCGGTAAGTTGGTAGCGGTTGGCGGCCCTTATCCCACATCTACACCCCATGATGTGGAGAATGTTGGAGCAGATTTCCTGATTTTGGATGAAGGGGAAATCACCCTACCGATGTTTGTGGAAGCAATTCAACGGGGGGAAACCTCCGGTAAATTCCGCACCGCAGAAAAACCAGATGTAACAAGTACACCCATCCCCCGCTTTGATTTACTAGAATTTAATGCTTATGACATGATGTCGGTGCAGTTTTCTCGCGGCTGTCCCTTCCAGTGTGAATTCTGCGACATTATTGTGCTGTATGGACGCAAACCTCGTACCAAAAACCCAGCGCAGCTTTTAGCAGAGTTAGACTACCTCTACGAATTGGGTTGGCGGCGGGGTGTGTTCATGGTAGACGATAACTTTATCGGTAACAAGCGCAATGTGAAGCTGTTGCTGAAAGAGTTAAAAGTGTGGATGGCAGAACATCAGTATCCCTTTAAATTTGATACTGAAGCTTCCGTTGATTTAGCACAAGACCAAGAAATGCTAGATTTAATGGTTGAGTCTGGTTTCTCCGCCGTGTTTTTGGGAATTGAAACCCCAGATGAAGATAGCTTGCAAATGACGAAGAAATTCCAAAATACTCGGAGTTCTTTAACTGATGCAGTGCAAACCATCATCAAAGCTGGATTGCGCCCAATGGCTGGGTTTATTATTGGATTTGATGGTGAAAAATCAGGCGCAGGCGATCGCATCGTCAGATTTGCTGAACAAGCTGCAATTCCCTCTACCACCTTTGCTATGTTGCAAGCTTTACCCAACACAGCATTGTGGCATCGTCTGAAGAAAGAAGGCAGATTACGGGAAAATCAAGAAAGTAACATCAACCAAACCACGTTGATGAATTTTATTGCTACCCGTCCTTTGGAAGATATTGCTAGAGAGTACGTTGAAGCTTTCTGTGCTTTATATGATCCTGTGAAATATTTAGATCGTACCTATCGTTGTTTCCTGATGTTGGGTGCGCCACGTTATAAAACACCATTCAAGATGCCAGAGTTGGTAGTAGTTAAAGCCTTATTGATTGTAATTTGGCGACAAGGCATTAAACGAGAAACTCGCTGGAAATTCTGGCATCACCTGTTTAGCATCCTCAAGCATAACCCTGGAGTTGTTGAACATTACATTTCAGCTTGCGCCCACAACGAGCATTTTCTAGAATATCGCCAAATTGTGCGCGACGAAATTGAAAAACAACTGGCGGAATACTTAGCCCAAGGTGCAGAAACCCCCTATGTACCTGTCGTAGAGGCTAAGGCTGAAGCTGTGGTTAGTTGAGTGCTGAGTGCTGAGTGTTGAGTGCTGAGTGCTGAGTGTTGAGTGTTGAGTGCTGAGTGTTGAGTGTTGAGTGCTGAGTGTTGAGTGTTGAGTAGAGACGTAGCAATGCTACGTCTCTATCAGGTTTCTTGGTATGAGTGCGAATAGGTGAAAATAGAATAAACGCGATCGCACTTTACCAACGATGCAGATTACTCAGAGTCTCCACACAGCAATTCTCGTGACTAACTTAGAACGGGCGGAAAATTTCTACAGCCAGGTTTTGGGCTTATCCAAAATCGACCGCACTTTAAAATATCCCGGTGCATGGTATCAAGTGGGTAACTATCAAATTCACCTGATAGTTGCATCCGATGTACCGACAGAAAAACCCAACGAAAAATGGGGGCGCAATCCCCACGTTGCTTTCTCGGTTGCAGATTTAGACGCAGCCAAACAAGAATTACTTAATCAAAATTATCTCATTCAAGCTAGTGCTTCTGGTCGTGCTGCTATCTTTGTCAAAGATCCAGATGGAAATGTGATCGAACTGAGTGAAGTAGGGGATAGGTGACAGGGGAAGTAAAGAAAGAACTAATGACTATTGACTATTGAAAAGTATTGCCTACATTTACACTGACCCTTTATTAGAAACCTCTCCCGTGTCAATTGATTGGGGACGAGAGGTGGATTTGGTGTATGCGGATTTGGGTATGCGATCGCAGTTGCAACAATTATTAATAGACTGTCAAACTCAATCTGTCGATTGTCTGCTGGTGCGTTGTTTGGAAGAATTGGGGGATAATGTAGAAGAAGTTAGCGATCGCCTAATTCAACTCGAAGCTATGGGTGTAGCTGTCATCGCTACAGAACAAGCCTACAACTCAGCAACTTCTCATCTGCGTGCAGACTTGCTGAAGTTACTTCATGAAATTCAACTCCAGCAACGTAGCCGACGCATCCGTCAAGGACACGCCCGCAATCGTCTTGAGGCTGCACCGCCTCCCGGTAAACCCCCCTATGGTTATCGTCGGGGTAAGGGTAAATACACGATAGACCGCAGCACATCGCCAGTAGTGAAGGATTTTTTCGATCACTTTTTACTCTACGGTTCTCTCAGGGGTGCAGTGCGTCATTTAGGAAAAAAGTATGGTAAGAAAATTTCTGTGACTACTGGTAAGCGGTGGTTGACTAATCACGTCTATCGGGGTGATACGGCTTATCACAATGGGGAAATTATCTCTGATACCCATATTGCGATCATTTCTAGAGAAGAAGCCGCCCAAGTTGACCGGATTCTCCGGCGTAATAGTCGTTTACCATCGCGCGCGGCTAGTGCGCCCCGTTCTTTAGCGGGGTTGGTTGTCTGTCAGCAGTGTCAGTCACACACGACAATTACCCGTGTAACTCAACGCCGTCAAGATAAGGAATATCTATATTTACGCCCCATTAGTTGTCTACAAAGTCCCAAGTGTCGGGCTATTGCTTACCAAGAAATTTTAGAACGCACCATTGAAAAGGTGTGCTGTGATTTAGCCCCAGCCGTAGCGGGGTTGAATTCGCCGCAGTTAGATGGAGTTAAAAATAGTATAGGAGATGCGATCGCTCGTCAGCAAGAAATCCTCGAACAGTTACCCACTTTGATAGAAACTGGTGTTTTAGATACAGAAACAGCAAAGTTAAGAGCTTACAAACTCCGTACAGAAATATCTGCACTCCAAGCCAAGTTAGCCACTCTCCCCCCAGTCAATTTATTATCTGTAGCGCAGGCGGTTTCAATTCCCCAATTTTGGTTAGATTTATCAGAAGCAGAACGACGATTTTATTTTCGAGAATTTATTACACAAATCGAGATTGTCCGGCAAAATCAAGATTGGGATTTGCAGGTAATTTTTATTTTTTAACCTAATAACGCCATTATCCATGTTTGTAGTAAGGATTTTAGTCCTTTAACGTCTTAATGTTGGTTCACAACATCGTCATGTAATGAAGCAAACTCATCATATTGTGGACTAACATCATTAAGCTTCTTCCGACTTCACCGAAGACTTAGGACGCTTACCAGAATTACGCACATTCACAACCCTACCAATTAACTCAAACCAAAAAGGCGCACCCATTGAAATCGCTACACCACTGAGCAACCAACCAAAAACCATAGTTAAATAACTATTAATTAACACAGGATTTTTTTTATTTGATGTCGAGCCAAGCTGCTGCTCTAAGTTCACCTTGTTCCAACCAATTGGTAAAGTAATTTCTTCCAAAATATTATTTGTTTGTTCTCTCAGCAGTTTTATTTCTTCAGTTGAATTAACACTATTTTTCTGAACTACTTGTCCAGCATTACTGGCAATCGCTGTACGAATTGCTGCATCTTTAGATAAAATACTCACAATGTGAAATGTATCTGCATTGGCAATCACCGCAATACTAACACCAATTAACAATGCTACACCTTTGGCATTTCGTCTATAAACACCAGAGGCTCTTTCCATTGAATTATCGAAGGTTTCTGCAATTTCTTGGCGGAGTATATTAACACCTTCTTCTGTAGTTTTAGCTTTTAATTGAGCTCGTTTTGCTAATGTTGCCATATTGTCTACTACGGATGGTGGTAGTTGTTTACTGAAGGTTTCTAGCTTTTGGCAGAGATATTGAAATGTTTGGTAAGCTTCACTCTCTTTATCTTTAAATTCATTGATAAATTCTTGCTGTATTTCACTGCCTACATTCATTAATTGCACAACTTCATTAATATTTGGTCTTAACCCCTGTAAACAAATGGTTTGCTCAATATCATCAAAAATATCTTTTCTTAACAGTTTTAATCGCTGGAGAGCTTTGTGAATAAATTGATTATCTGGCATATCTAAGGCAAATATTTCGATAAATCTATCTAAACTCCTTGCCATGCGACTCAGACTAATGATTAAATCGGTTTTGTCTTTTTGGTAGTCATTAATAATTGTTTTAAATTCGTACTCTACTTTTTGTCTAAAATCTTGCTCAATATTGTCTAAAAATTTACATACTTCATCATCTGCATGGTATGACTGTTCACCTAATTTTATTAAAATACTCTGCACATCATGCAATTGTTGGTAAGCAAAATTCATTAATCTTGACTCAGTTAACTTTTGTACCAACTTAGGAATACCCAATGTTTCCATAAGGGTGGTAGCAAAGGTATCCGCAGGAATGTATGAAGGCGCACTATGTTTTTCTCCTTGCTGATTCTTGGATATGCCAAAAATACTGAGAGTCCGCTTTTTTCCAGATAGAGATAACTTGACTGGAAGAGTAGATAGAAACCAAATCAACTTACGAGGTAGGATCGTGAGAAAGCCTTTTGCTTCTTGATTAACACTTTTAATTAAAGGATGATTGTATAAGTCGTTTACTAGTTCAATGATGCTGTCTTCCTCTGATTGACTAACATCACCTGCAATCAGAATTTCAATTGATTTTTTTAAATGAACAGCACGCCACTGTAATACAGTAGTAATTAGTTCTTGAATTTCTGAGGCTAATAAACTTAAAATTAAGTAAATAAAGACTAATCCAATGGTGATATCAAGTACAAACGGTAGTGTCATTGACAGATTCCTTGACTGGTAAATAGCACATCCTAGTTGGCAATATTTGTATCATTTTTAGCAAAAAAAAATTGTTAAATAAATTGAATCAAATCTTAGACAATTTTCTAAAAAATTATCGCTGTCTAGAGAAAATTGAGCTAACCTTGGAATTTAGTATTTGTTCAGCACAAAGGTTGTTACTAGGTGGCAACAACTGAGTTTAGTAAAATGATGATCATAGAATATGCGAGAAGGAAGCTTTATTTGGGGTCATCTAGAA
Source organism: Anabaena minutissima FACHB-250 (assembly GCF_014697125.1). Taxonomy (GTDB): domain Bacteria; phylum Cyanobacteriota; class Cyanobacteriia; order Cyanobacteriales; family Nostocaceae; genus Trichormus; species Trichormus minutissimus. The sequence continues at coordinate 37,634 of NZ_JACJRG010000032.1, forward strand.
AAACAGCACCGCACGGCTGAAAAATGGATTGACTGGTTATGGTTAGTAGTGCTGCTGATAGCAGCCTTACTATTGTTTAGCGTTAATCTGGGAGACTTACCTCTAAGGGATTGGAATGAAGGAACTGTTGCACAAGTTGCCAAGGAAATTTGGCGCGCCCCAGCCGATGAGATGCGTTGGTTATACCCAACCTTAGGGGGGCAAGCTTACCATAATAAGCCACCTTTGCTGCACATCCTGATTGCTACCGCCTACTCTCTCGGCGGCGTGAGTGAGTGGACAACACGTTTACCAGGAGCAATTATCACAGCTTTATCAGTACCTTTACTATATTGCTTGAGTCGAGAGATATTTCGCCATCGTTGGGCAGCTATTTATAGTGCCTTAGTTTATTTAACAATGCTACCTGTGGTGCGTCATGGACGGCTAGCAATGTTAGATGGAGTAGTGGTGAGTTTTTTGTTGGTGATGATATTGTGCATATTGCGATCGCGCCGAGATTTACGCTACTGCTTAGGTATAGGGTTGAGTTTTGGGCTAATTTGTCTAACTCAAGGACTTGCAGGTATTTTATTAGGTGCTGTGGCGATCGCCTTTTTATTTTGGGATACACCCAGATTACTAAATAACCGCTATCTCTGGATAGCAATTGCCTTGGGGATGTTACCTGTAGCGGGTTGGTATGTAGCGCAAATCATGCACTATGGTAACGATTTTTTCCAAAATGCCTGGCTAAATCAATCTCTTAATCAAAGTAATTTGACTCTGGATAATTCCCAAGCACCTTGGTTTTATCTTGTAGAACTGCTCAAATGGACTTGGCCTTGGTTAATTTTTTTACCACAGACTGCTAATTTAGTTTGGGAAAATCGCAATCTTAGTTGGGCAAGACTCATACTAGTGTGGTGTGGAGTTTATTTACTGCTGATTTCCTTGATGGGTGCTAAATATTCTTGGTACATCTTGCCAATTTACCCCTGTTTAGCCTTAGCTTTCGGCACACAGTTAGCAGAAATAGAAAACTTACCTTTATTTTCCACCTATCCCCGTACTTGGGTAGCTGGTTTATCCATCCTGGCCGTCGCAGCATCTTTTGGCAGCATTTACTTTAGTTGGGGAACACATCCCAAAACAGACTTACAGCTAATTTTTGCAGCTGTCGCTTTAACAATGATATTAGCGGCTATTTTGGCAGAACGCGGTGATGGGCAATTTCTCAAGATTTTATTTTGGGGAACTTATATTTCCCTATTACTGTTAATGAAATCTAACTACTGGGTTTGGGAATTGTGGGAAGCTTATCCAGTCAAACCAGTAGCCGACATGATTAACCGCGTCAATCCCAGTGTCACCAATATTTATACATCTTTTCCCCAGCATCGCCCATCATTAAACTTTTATAGCGATCGCACTATCATTCCCGCGTCTGTTGATAGACTGCAATATTCTTGGCAATACGACAGACAACCCTACTTACTTATCAACGCCTCTGCTATCAAAAAACTCCACTTAGATTCTATGAAATTACTTGATGAAGCCGAAGGCTGGAAACTAATCACCAAAGAAACCAAGCGGTTGTAAAGGGGTTGGGGACAAATCAATTCAAAATACTCTACGAGAAGCAAGCTACAAAATTCAAAATTAAATAACTGGGCATCGGAGATTGGGGATTGGGGTAAAAACTCCCCTGCCCCCTACTTCTTCCCATTGCCTTCAATCTTCTCTACTGGTGTTAGCTGTTGTACTTCGTTATGTGTCGCTTTTTGAGTAATGGTAATCATCCCGAAGACAATGGCAGTGCTGACTACCAAAGCTACTAAAGGACGCTTACATAAAACAAAATCGCGGATAATTCTGGCTAAAGGACTGCTTTGACGACGTAGTGCTGAACAAATCATCATTTGATTCAGAGCAAATGGATCGCGTACATAATGTCCGCTTTGACAAACCACTAATCTTTCTTGACAATACGGGCAACTAAATAAGCCAATATAAGCTCTAAACACTTTTGCCTTAGTATGTCTTTGGCAAATGGGGCAAATAACATAATGATTATCAAAGGTGTGTGTATTCATCTACCTCGTCCGCTTAGTCCATTTACGCGCTCTACTAATATGCTTGTATTCAATTCCCTAGTTATGCTGAATGACTTTGGTCAGTATGTATAATGGTATTCATTAATTACACACTTAGTCATCAATACTGAGAATTACTCAATGGCTGCAACAAGAGGATAGCTATGCTGAGGCAAGGATGGTTACTATTACTGAATCTCAGTTTTGACAATACCTTATGGTTTAGACAATAAAAATAGTAATTACTCATACCTTGCTATTGAGCGTTGCTCATTAACCATCAGTTCTCTCTTATTTAACCATTATCTCCAGAAAAATTTGGAGTAGCAAAAATTTTTTTAACTAAAGCAATCTACTTGTCTGGTTGATAAATAATGCCTGACAATAAGAAGTAACAGCTAAAAATTTAAACTTACTCCTACATTTACTTCGTTTTTCCATGACTCTATTGCCTCCTGCCAATCTGGGGAAGGCAAAGGAACAACTTGCCTTGCCTATACCTTCTAGCCGTTTATTACATCTCGTTAACCATTTTCAACTGTCTCCAGAAACCGTCGTGCTGTTTTTAGCTTTGCTCATCGGCGGTAGTACTGGTATGGGTGTGGTGACATTTCACTATTTGATCGAGTTAATCCATGATCTATTGCTAGAAAATTTCATGGGTGCGATCGGGGTTTGGGGTGCTTGGACTCTAGCTTGTGTCCCTACTTTGGGTGGATTAGTTGTAGGGTTTATGCGCTGGCGGACTCAAGACTTTGGCCCTGGACTATCATCTTTGATTGCGGCCTCTGATGGTACAGAGATTAAGCGACAACTGCGGCCAGTCACCAAAATGTTAGCTGCATCGGTTTCTTTGGGCAGTGGTGCTTCTTTGGGGCCAGAGGGGCCGAGTGTAGAAATTGGTGCTAATTTCGGGATGTTGCTATCTTTAATCCTGCAAGTCTCACAAGAGAGGCGGCGGTTATTGTTGGGGGCTGGTGCGGCGGCTGGATTAGCTGCTGGATTTAATGCCCCAATCGCCGGGGTATTTTTTGCTTTGGAAGTAGTTATGGGGACTACATCTTTTGCTACTTCTGCGGTGAGTATTGTCTTACTAGCAGCAGTTGTTGCAGCTTTGATTGCTCAAATTGGTTTGGGGGCGCAACCTGCTTTTGCTTTACCTGTGTACGAAGTCCGCAGTCCTTTAGAGTTACCTATTTATTTAGGCTTAGGTTTGGGTGCTAGTTTAGTTTCTTTGGTTTATACACAATCAATTAGTTTGGCAAAGGCTTGTTTTGCTGGTTCAGTTCCAGGATTTAATTTTTTAGGTAAAATTCCTCAACCAATTCATCCTATTATTGGTGGTGTAATTATCGGTGCAGTGGCTTTACAATTCCCTCAAATTTTGGGTATTGGTTATGGCACAGTCCAAGCCATGCTGCAAGATGTAGAATTCTCCCTAGATTTACTTCTAGCTTTACTAGTAGTTAAGTTGTTGATAACTGCTATTAGTGCAGGTAGTGGTTTTGTAGGGGGTTTGTTTGCACCAGCAATGTTTCTAGGGGCTTCTTTGGGTTCAGCATACGCCAAAATTTTGCCCCTCATCATTCCCAGCATTAGTGGATATATGGCCGCACCCCCAGCTTATGCAATGGTAGGGATGGCTGCCGTACTAGCTGGCAGTGTGCGCGCGCCATTAACGGCAATTTTGATGCTGTTTGAACTCACCCGCGACTATAGAATTGTTCTACCTTTGATGGCGGCTGTAAGTTTAAGTGTATGGTTAGTAGAACGGATCAAACCAAATGCTAACTCTAATTCCAACCTCCAACAAATTGGTCTTTCGGAATTGAAAGACGAAAAGGTAGAAATTTTGCAGCAAATTTTAGTAGAGGATGCCATGCTTTCTTGCCCAAAGACACTACCTGCAAGTTTAGGGGTGTTAGAAGCAGCAAAAGAAATGACCCGCGATCGCACACGTAGTGCTTTAGTAATTAATGAAGCGGAACAGTTGGTTGGTATCCTCTCTCTAGAAGACCTCAATCGTACCCTTGCTTTATGGCAAAATTCCCCTAATTCTTCCATCGAAAGCCAGAATAATTTAGCCAGCCAAACCATCATAGATATCTGTACCACTGAAATCCTTTACGCTTGGCGTGATGAACCTTTATCTGAGGCTTTTGATCGAATGACTCTCAGAGGTTTGCATCAATTACCAGTGGTTGCACAAGGTAACCATGATCTGATTTTAGGCTTGCTAGATCGAGAGCAAATTGCACTAACTTGTGAATTGGCATTCACACGTAAAGCAATTTATGGGTTAGTCAATAGTCAATAGTCATGAGCTAATTAACTGCTTCTACAATTCTGCTATAGAAGCTTAAGACTGTTGACTATGGACTATTGACCGTTGATTATTTATTATGCTGTAGCTTCCTCTGCTTCCACACCTAGCTTTTCATCTTCATCTACTTGTCGCAGACGAATGTGCTTCTTCCCTAAAGTAATGAGAAACTCATCACCTGGTTTGAGGTTCATTTGTTTGGTGTAAGCTGAACCAATTAACAAGTTACCATTTGATTGCACACTAATTCTATAGCTAGCACTGCGTCCACCGCGTCCATTGGCATTGGGTGCGCTGTCTAACTGAATCCCTTCAGCATCAATTAAGGCATTCAAGAATTTCATCATATTAACGCGCTCTACACCATTTTTAGTAACGGTATAGTAGCCACACTGCTTCGCTTTTTCTTCTTTGCTAAGGCTCTCTAGCTCTTTGACTTTTTTGAGCAGTTCTTCACCGAGTAGTGGTTCAATTTTTTTCTGTTTAGGCATCAACTTAGGGCAAAAATCAATGGTTGAAGTAGTTGAATCAATTTCATTTTAGCTGACTTGAGCTAATAGGAACAGTATCCTTTAGTTTTTATCTCAGCCTAGCCAAGTATATTACACTCACAGGTAAAAATGTTGCAAAATTTCCAATATTCATCAGACAATCTATTTTTGAGAATGCTGATAACTATATTTAGTTAGTTGATCACTGCTAAACTATATTTATTTAAGTTTTCTAAAGTGGGGCAAAAAAACTTATCTATTTACTTAGATTGATCATTGGAGCATAAAGTGATAAGCAAAACTGATCCTTAGTCAATAGTCATTAGGATGATGCGGTATCTAGGGTTGGTAATTGCTAATTGGGAAGAAAATATTGTCTTACCAATTACCAGTCATTACCCTGAAACTCATACAACCAACATTAGGTTATTACTATGGACTGTTGACTAATGACTAATAACTAATGACTAATACCAATGAAACTAACTACTAAAGGACATTACAGCGTCAAGGCGTTGCTTGACTTGAGTTTGCAACCAGATTATGGGCCTGCATCAGTGAAAGTGATATCCAAACGCCAAGATATCCCAGCTCCATACCTAGAGAAATTGCTAATAGAAATGCGTCGTGCTGGACTTGTCAAATCAATTCGGGGTAGTGTTGGCGGCTACCAACTAGCCAAGAAACCAGTCCAAATCTCTATAGGACAAATTTTAGAAGCAGTGGGTGAAACTATTACAAACTTACCTCGTCACACTCCCACCCCAGCACAAACAGAAGATTGGGTAACATTTAGCCTATGGCAAAGACTCAACCAAAAACTCAAAGAGGCTTTATACAGTATTACTCTGGCAGATTTATATTACGATGCTCGTAGTTGGCAAGCATCCCTAGGAGAAGAAGCAAGTTTTGTGGTTTAGTCATTAGTCATTAGTTTGTCTACTCTGTCACCTGTCTCCTCTGTCACCTGTCTCCTGTTCCCTATTCCCATTCAAACGTGTCATCAGCTATTGTTCTCCTCATTGCGGCAATTTTAGATTACTTAATAGGTGATCCTTGGGGTTGGCCTCATCCGGTGCAAGTGATGGGGTGGATAATTTCTCGCTTGAGTAAATTTTTTCTGCAACTGAGCCACCAATCTCTCACACAAAGGATAGCCGGAATTATGCTAGCTTTGTTTTTAATCATTGGTAGTGGTGGTGTAGGTTGGTTAATAGTTCAAGTAGCTAGATGGTTACATCCACTGTTAGCGATCGCCACTGAAAGTATTCTTTTAGCTAGCTGTTTTGCTTTTAGAAGTTTGCGAAATGCCGCAGTTGATGTTTTAAAACCATTAACAGCCGGAGATTTAACATTAGCTCGCCAAACTTTGAGTAAGTATGTAGGCAGAGATACCGAAATCCTATCAGAATCTGAAATTTTACGCGCCGTTTTAGAAACAGTCACAGAGAATGCCACCGATGGGGTTATCGCTCCACTTTTTTATGCAATTATTGGTGCTTTTATTCCCGGTGTGGGGCCAGTTCCCCTAGCGTTGGCATACAAAGCTAGTAGTACCCTTGATTCAATGGTGGGTTATCGAGAACTACCTTATACATATATAGGATGGTTCAGTGCGCGGTTAGAAGATAGCTTAACTTGGTTGCCTTGCCGTCTTACAGTTCTAACTTTAGGCTTATTATCAAGAAACCCTTTGTATGTATGGCGCATTTGTTACCGAGATGCAATTGCTGATCCCAGCCCCAACTCAGGCTGGAGTGAGTGCGTTTATGCAGCGATTTTGGGTGTACAAATGGGAGGTACAAATTGGTATCGGGGAGTTCCCAAACCGAAACCACTGTTAGGTGATCCCATTTATCCCATTAAACCCACTCACATTGACCATGCTTTAAAACTAACTAGATATTGCTTTTTACTATGGTTGGGAATTCCCATCGCCGTCCTTTTGTTACCCTAAACAAATAATAGGTAAAATCTGCCCTAAGCCTCTGCTTTTTTCTCCCTAGCCCCACTTCTCAGAAGTTATTTAATTTTGACTTGATTTGTCCCCAGTCCCTCTGAACACTATGTCTACGCCTGTCAAAGTGGTTGAAATCCTGTCCTCAGAAGACTTACGTCGGACGTTAACGCGTTTGGCTTCTCAAATTATTGAAAGAACCCGTGATTTATCTCAATTGGTATTGATTGGGATTTATACCCGTGGAGTACCGCTAGCTGAACTATTAGCACGTCAAATTGAGGCACTGGAAGGTATAAATGTGGCAGTGGGAGCATTAGATATTACTTTCTATCGAGATGATCTCGATCAAATTGGTTTGCGAACTCCGGCAAAAACCAACATCTCTTTTGATTTGACAGGAAAGACGGTCGTGTTAGTAGATGATGTCATTTTTAAAGGAAGAACAATTCGGGCTGCGTTGAATGCAGTCAATGAGTATGGTAGACCAGAAGTAATTCGTTTAGCCGTTTTGGTTGACAGAGGTCATCGGGAATTACCAATTCATCCAGATTTTATAGGTAAGCAACTACCCACTGCGAAAGAAGAAGTAGTGAAAGTTTATTTGCAAGATTGGGATAGCAAAGACGCAGTAGAGTTAATAGGTTATTAGCTCTCTTTGCGTCTTCCCTGCGGGACGCTCCGCGAATGCGCGAACTAAATCTTTAACTAACTACTAAACACTTCAATAGGTAAACGACTGAAAGACAATCTTTCGTTCTGCACATCGACAAAAATCGTATCCCCATCGTTAAATTCACCACGCAAAATCGCCTTAGCAATTTGCGTTTCCAACTCGCGCTGAATCGCCCGCTTTAGTGGACGCGCCCCAAATACGGGGTCGTATCCGACTTCCGCTAAAAAGTCAAGAGCAGCATCAGAGAGTCGCAAAGACATCTTACGATCGCCTAATCTTTCCCTTAATCTCTCCACTTGCAACTGCACAATCTGCCGCAATTCCCGCTTATCCAAGCTGTGGAAGATAATGATCTCATCAATCCGGTTGAGAAACTCAGGACGAAAACTATTCCGCATCGCTTCCATCACCCGGTGACGCATTTCATCGTAGCGGGAATCATCCCCAGCCACATCTAAAATGTACTGTGAACCGATGTTGCTGGTCATAATAATAATTGTGTTCTTAAAGTCCACAGTATGACCTTGGGCATCGGTAACGCGACCATCATCGAGAATTTGCAGGAAAATATTAAACACATCGGGGTGTGCTTTCTCAATTTCGTCGAAGAGAATCACAGCGTAAGGACGGCGACGAATAGCTTCGGTGAGTTGTCCGCCTTCTTCGTAGCCTACATAACCAGGAGGCGCACCAATTAGCCTGGAAACGGCGTGTTTCTCCATATATTCCGACATATCAATCCGCACTAATGATTCTTCAGTGTCGAACATATACGCCGCCAACGCCTTGGCTAACTCGGTTTTACCTACGCCTGTAGGGCCAAGGAAAACAAAGCTGGCCGTGGGACGATTCGGATCAGCCAAACCAGCACGCGATCGCTGAATCGCATCGGCTACAGCTGTAACTGCTTCCGATTGTCCAATCACACGGTGATGAAGTTCGTCTTCTAAGTGCAGCAGTTTCTCCTTCTCAGATTCCACTAACTTGCTGATGGGTATCCCCGTCCACTTAGAAATAATTTCCGCAATATCAGCTTCGGTGACTTCCTCCCGCAACAGAGATTTACCTGTACCTTGGGCTTGGGCTAGTTCCCGTTCTGTAGCTTCCAATCGACGGTGCAAGTCGGTTAAAGTGCCATACTTTAACTCCGCCGCCCGGTTGAGGTCGTAATTTCTCTCTGCTTGCTGAATTTCTAAGTTAACTTTGTCAATTTCTTCTTTGACAGACTGAAGTTTATTGATAACATCCTTTTCAGACTGCCATTGAGCATTGAGGGTTCTTTGTTCCTCTTTCAGATCAGCCAGTTCTTTTTCTAGTCTTTCTAAACGTTCGCGGGAAGCTGGATCACTTTCTTTTTGTAAAGATAGCTTCTCCATTTCCAACTGCAAAATCTTGCGGTCGATTTCGTCGAGTTCTTCCGGCTTGGAGGTAATTTCCATCTTCAGCCTAGCGGCGGCTTCGTCTACTAAGTCAATGGCTTTATCTGGTAAGAAGCGATCGCTAATATACCGACTAGACAATGTAGCAGCAGCCACCAAGGAACTATCAGAAATTTTTACCCCGTGGTGGACTTCATACCGTTCCTTCAACCCCCGCAAAATCGAAATTGTATCTTCAACGCTGGGCTGATCTACATAAACTTGCTGGAAGCGTCTTTCTAAAGCGGCATCTTTCTCTATATATTTACGATATTCATCTAAAGTTGTCGCCCCAATACAACGCAACTCACCCCGCGCCAACATCGGTTTTAACAAGTTACCCGCATCCATTGCGCCTTGAGTTGCACCCGCGCCGACAACGGTATGAATTTCATCGATAAATAAAACTATATTTCCGCCAGATTCGGTGACTTCCTTTAAAACTGCTTTCAGGCGTTCCTCAAACTCTCCCCGGAATTTTGCCCCTGCAATCAAAGCACCCATATCTAAGGAAATTAACTTGCGGTCTTTGAGGGATTGGGGGACATCACCAGCCACAATACGCTGTGCTAAACCTTCCGCGATCGCAGTTTTACCCACACCCGGTTCACCAATCAACACAGGGTTATTCTTAGTACGGCGAGACAGAATTTGGATCGTGCGGCGAATCTCATCATCCCGCCCAATAACTGGATCAAGTTGACCTTTGCGGGCTGCTTCGGTGAGATCACGCCCGTACTTTTCCAGTGATTGGTACTTCCCTTCTGGATTTTGATCAGTCACTTTCTGACTCCCACGAACTTGTTTAATAATATTTTTTAGTTTGCTTTCGTCTAACCCGAATTCTTGAAATAACCCCTTACCTAGGCGATCGTCTTTAGCGTAAGCCAGTAACAAGTGTTCAATAGAAATATATTCGTCTTTAAAATCTTTACGATATCCCTCAGCGCGGTCTAAGAGTGTATCCAAACTCCGCCCCAAGTAAACAGAAGTGCTGTTACCTGAGACTTTCGGTTGACGTTGGATAAACTGTTCAGTGCGATCGGTAATTTTTTGTAAGTTCACACCCGCTTTCGTCAAAATCCCGCCAGCCAGTCCTTCTTGTTCCAGCAAGGCTTTCATCAGGTGTTCGCTTTCTATCTGCTGCTGTTGATGCTGTTTAGCAATATCAGGAGTGTGGGCGATCGCTTCCCAGGCTTTTTCTGTAAATTGGTTTGGATTAGTTGGTTGCATAGGCTGATTGAGGAACGTAGACGCGCAAATGCAGATAAAACAATAGTTTTTATTTGTTCTTATATGGTTATTTTATGAATAGTGGCACACATAGCTGGATCGGTCTTCACGTCTTCATCAGGTAGTAGTATTACCTTTTCTATCTTTCCTGTTCATTCTCCATGTCAAGAGAAAATTTTTCTTACCCAATCCCCAATCCCCATAATCCCAAGTTGCATAGTGGTTACTAAAGATGATAAATCCTTATGACTTTGAAGATGATGAATTTGACTTTGAGGATGAAGATGTATTTAAAATGAAACGTCTGCGAGACATGACAGAAGGAGAAAAATTGCAGCGATTTAAAAGATTTTTCGACAGCAGCAGTCGCGCCATGTTGCAAAACTGTCTATTTCGTATTGTCAATCATGAGGATGGTACAGGCACATTAGAAATTCTCTGCCCTAATGAAATTGTCAAACAACGCCTCAGCAAAAAAAAGCGCAAAATCATCAACAACATCGACACCTGTTGGAGTCATATTAAATCCTTTTCCCTCTGTATCGACCAAGAAGGTACACTTTACTGTCAAAAGTTCACCCTCAACGGCGACTTGCTCACACCTTAGTACAACATTTCATAACTCCGCGCTCCTCTGCGTTTCAAATCTCAACCCTCAACTCACCACAAAATGCCTAAAAAACAGAAATTTCCTTACTTAGTCGGTTCTAAGTGGACAGCAACAACAAAAATAGACGGTTGGAGACACTTTCAAGTTGTCAACCGCAAAAATCAGAGTAAATGGGTTTATGCGGAAATGGTAGCAGCTTGTGATCCGAATGTCCGTTTTTGGATCAACGCCAAATTATTACAAGATGGTTTTCAGTGGCAAGCCGGATGGCAATCCCTCAAAGAAATAGAAGCACTTGAAACTGAACCAAAATTTTAGTCCAGCCTAGGTAATATTGAAAAAATTAATATTTTTTTACAAAAAAGTTTTATTTGGCTAATCTACATCCGGTCAGCAAGGTCTAGGTGTAGGTATTAGGGGGAAAATAGTTTATTGATCCCTGAGATTTTGCTGTATACCTCTGAGATCACTATATAATTTGCGATCGCCTCCCAGCAGATCAACTCTAGCCATATCATAATGCTTATGCCAGTCAGCTAAATCTATGCAAAATCTTGATAATACGTTATTTTTTATTTTGTCTTTTGTAACTAATTTTATATAAAAATGTTAGTAAATGTTTTAAAAATACTTTTTTGAACTAAAACAAGCATTTATATTTAATTTTATTGAGTTTAACTTTAAAAAAAGTTGATTAGATTCTTTTATAGTTGTTTTTCATATTTACACCCCCTTTCTTTCTTGTGGAATTTCGTCAATAATCACATTCACATACCTCACACATCGCCACCGATTGGCTAGGTGAAGGAAAATGTTTTAGCCACAAGTTTGATAAAAAACGATAAGAGGCAAACAAAAGTGAAATTAGCAGTTTACGGAAAAGGTGGGATAGGCAAGTCTACAACTAGCTGTAATATCTCAGTCGCCCTAGCCAAACGCGGCAAAAAAGTGCTGCAAATTGGGTGCGACCCCAAACATGACAGCACCTTTACCCTGACTGGATTTTTAATTCCTACAATTATTGATACCCTACAAGAAAAAGACTATCACTACGAAGATGTCTGGCCAGAAGATGTCATTTACAAAGGCTATGGTGGCGTAGACTGCGTAGAAGCTGGTGGGCCACCTGCGGGTGCTGGCTGTGGTGGCTACGTCGTCGGCGAAACCGTAAAATTACTGAAGGAACTCAACGCCTTTGATGAGTATGATGTGATCTTGTTTGATGTTTTGGGTGACGTTGTTTGCGGCGGTTTTGCAGCACCCCTTAACTATGCTGATTACTGCCTGATCGTTACCGATAATGGCTTTGATGCCTTGTTTGCAGCCAATCGCATTGCAGCTTCAGTCCGGGAAAAAGCACGGACTCACCCACTGCGTCTAGCTGGATTAATTGGGAATCGTACCTCCAAGCGCGACTTGATTGAAAAGTATATCGAAGCAGTACCAATGCCCGTTTTGGAAGTTTTGCCATTAATCGAAGATATCCGGGTGTCTCGCGTCAAGGGTAAAACTTTGTTTGAGATGGCAGAATCTGACCCATCTTTAAACTACGTTTGTGACTACTACCTCAACATTGCCGACCAAATTCTCGCACGTCCTGAAGGAGTCGTACCTAACGATTCTCCAGACCGTGAATTATTTTCTTTATTATCCGATTTTTATTTAAATCCGCGTAAACCACAGGTTGCTAATCCTGAAGAGGAATTAGACTTGATGATTGTATAAATCATCTAGTTTCAGGATGGGGGTCAATATGGCTTTCTTTAATAGCTTTACAGATTCGATTAGACAGAAGTGGTTGCAATTTTTCCAAGCCAATCGCGATTGGATAAAACTCCACATGCAAGTGGAATCAGTCTATACACCTGATGGTGGGAAGCGTCCGCCTTCTTACCTCATCCTGGGAGTGCTAAATGCGCTAGAACCCAAATTAGCGCAGTTAATGTTTCCCTTTGCCAAACTCAATCCTGATGCTGATACCTTAATTGAGGTACTGGATTTAAATTTTGACCCAGACATGGCTCTTGGTAACAGTGTAATTCCTCAAGATGAACGAGATCATCATCAACACCAGTCAAATCTGCCAATGGAAGATAACAATGATGATGAAACCTTCATTGTTTCTCACACCAATGGTTTTGGCGAAGATACCGATTCTCAAACGCTGATAATGGGTAACATTGAAGACACCTTCAATGGACTCGAAGCATCTAGCCAAGAAGAAGACGATTTTGATGATGTTTCCTTTGATGTTGCAGCTGCATCAGTCGAAAATTTGCAAGATCAAATGCTTGAGGATCTGAATACACCTGATGAAAATGCTTTCAGTGACGTGTTATCAGATGTCTGGGGTGATGAAACGTCCTTACAAAAGGATGAAGAAAGTAATGATTTCATGGGGGAAGAATTACCAGCAGGCGTTTTTGATGAATCAGAAATTGCCCGTCTCTTCCCCAACGCATAAATATTAACGTTGCTGTTGAATTTAGGGATTGTTAGTTGGTGCTATGTGCCACATACTACAGCGTGAGGCAGTGGGGAGTAGGGAGTAAAATTTATTACTTACAACTCCCCCCTTGGATGCTGACCCTATTTTCACCTGCCTTTAAATATAAAGGGGAGAAAAACCAAAATGACCGTCGCGCAAGAACCAACAGCTTTAAACTTTGAGTGTGAAACTGGAAATTACCACACCTTTTGCCCAATTAGCTGTGTGGCATGGTTATATCAAAAAATAGAAGATAGTTTCTTTTTGGTGATTGGAACTAAGACTTGTGGGTATTTCCTCCAAAACGCGATGGGGGTAATGATTTTTGCAGAACCCCGCTATGCAATGGCAGAGTTAGAAGAAGGGGATATTTCCGCACAACTGAAGGATTATGAGGAGTTAAAACGATTGTGCGAGCAAATTAAGCGCGATCGCAACCCTAGTGTTATTGTGTGGATTGGCACTTGCACCACTGAAATCATCAAAATGGACTTGGAAGGTCTAGCACCACAGTTAGAAGGCGAACTGGGTATTCCCATCGTTGTGGCGCGTGCTAACGGCTTAGATTACGCCTTCACCCAAGGGGAAGACACTGTTTTAGCTGCAATGGCTAACCGTTGTCCTAGTCAAGTTCCTGTAACGGAAAACGAAAAAAGCGAACGGAACAGCATTCAAAAGCTGCTAAATTTCGGGAAGAAAAAAGAAGACGTAGCTCAAGAAGAATCAGAGTATGTAAATCATCCCCCCTTGGTTCTCTTCGGTTCGCTTCCTGATCCCGTCGTCACTCAGTTAACCTTAGAACTGAAAAAACAAGGCATCAAAGTTTCCGGCTGGCTACCCGCAAAACGCTTCACAGAATTACCAGTGCTGGAAGAAGGATATTATGTTGCTGGTGTTAATCCCTTCCTCAGCCGCACTGCTACTACCTTAATGCGCCGTCGCAAATGTAAGCTCATTGGCGCACCCTTCCCCATCGGCCCCGATGGTACTCGCGCTTGGATTGAAAAAATCTGCTCGGTATTTGGTATTACTCCCAAAGGTTTAGATGAACGGGAAGCGCAAATTTGGGAAGGTTTGGAAGAATACGTAAAATTAATTCGCGGCAAGTCTGTATTTTTCATGGGTGACAACTTACTAGAAATCTCATTAGCACGGTTCTTAGTGCGTTGTGGGATGACTGTTCAGGAGGTTGGTATCCCCTATATGGATAAACGCTATCAAGCGGCTGAGTTGGCAATGCTAGAAAAAGCTTGCCATGAAATGGGCGTACCTGTCCCCACGATTGTAGAGAAGCCAGACAATTACAACCAAGTGCAGCGAATTTATGATTTGAAGCCAGATTTAGTAATTACTGGTATGGCTCATGCTAACCCCTTAGAAGCGCGGGGGATTAATACTAAATGGTCTGTGGAGTTTACCTTTGCTCAAATTCACGGTTTCACTAACGCGCGTGACATTTTAGAGTTGGTAACTCGTCCACTGCGTCGTAATAATGAGTTGAAAGATTTGGGTTGGGATAAGTTAGTTAGGGAAGAAGCGAAGATTTAAATTTGGGTTTTGAAATAATTATTTTAAAGGCGAAACTGTGTTCGCCTTTTTTTATTGCAGCTATGTTAATGCAATTAATGGTTTTAGCCATTCACCTTTTTCATTTAATACACCTGTAACATAGTTTTGAAATGCAGCTAATCCGCCGCGCTGACTCCAATATTCATTAAAACTATTGATATTTTCTAAAAAATAAGCATTTCCCGACTGAGGAAAATTAATTGGGCAACCAAATATTTCTGTGTCATGTGGCGCATTGTTCAAATCATTTGCTCTCCAAAGTATTTGAACTAGACGACCAGTGCTAAAGTCATAACCAGAACCGTCATCATAAACAGTGTTATCAAAAAATTGAACAACGTGTGTAACATGGGCGTGTTGTCTGATTAATAGAATATCACCCTCTTCTGGCTTTGCTGCATTAGCTTCATTTCCTTTTTTCCAATGTAAGATAAATATTTTTGACAGTTCATTTATTGGAAAATCCCAAAATATTATTTTGCTATCTTGATAATTTACGTTTTTACTCCACTTTAATCTAGATAAATCAGTCATTACTAAAGTTCTCTCTGCGTTCTCTCCGTTCGCGGGGCGTGTCGTAGACAGAGGCTCTTGCTAGCTTGCTTTGCTACGCAACGCTACCGCGAATACAGTACAAACCTTTAATTATTTACCCTGTTTTACTTAGCGATCGCACATCACCATAATCTACATCCGTAACCAAATACAGATACAATCAAAATTAAACGTCTCATCTAGCAGCACATGGCAGAAATTGTCACTCTTCAACTTTCTGAGACATTGGCACAAAAAGCCAAAGCGATCGCCGCTTTCACACATCGGCGTTTAGAAGATGTATTACTAGAATGGATTAACCGCGCCATTACTGAACTACCTGTGGAATCACTACCCGATGAGCAGGTTTTGGCTTTGTGTGATATGCAAATGGAATCTGAGCAACAAGAAATTTTCAGTGATTTATTAGCACGTCAACGAGAGGGACAGTTAACTAAAGAAGAAGTTATTCAACTGGATGAACTCATGCAAGTTTACAGACGCGGCTTGGTAAGTAAAGCCAAAGCTCTAAAAGTAGCTGTTGAACGTGGTTTGAAACCTCCACTTAACTGACGGCAATGGCTAGCTTTTATATTCCTGTAGAGATAGAACGTCGTGTCCGTAAAGCTGCTCGGAATCGCTGTGGCTACTGTCTGAGTCCCCAACATTTAGTCATGGCTCGCTTGGAAATTGAACACATTATTCCTATTTCTAAAGGTGGTAGCAATGAAGAGTCAAACTTATGGCTAGCTTGTCCATTATGCAATGCCTACAAAAGTAATAAAACTACAGGGGTCGATCCAGAAACAGGTGAAACAGTAAGATTATTTAACCCCCGTACTCAAGTTTGGTCTGAGCATTTCTATTGGAGTGAAGATGGCTTGCGTATTGTTGGTAAAACATCAACGGGTAGAGCTACGGTTGTAGCTTTACATTTGAGTAATGATCCTGATGCTTTAGAAGTGCGTAGTTATTGGGTAATTGCTGGTTGGCATCCACCAAAAGACTGATATTAAATGAAGATATTTGATTAATAGAACATCAAAAAATATGCCCGAACTTACAATCAGCTTGGGCATAATTATAGATAAATTTTTATTGGTAGTTACAAACTATAACAAAATTACCAATGCAAATAATTGGTTAACAAGCACCACTATTTCTATTAAATAGAATAGTTACAGTCTTGAAAATTAACTGCAAATCATACATTAAACTCCAGTTTTTTTGATATTGCAAATCTAAGCGAATCACATCTTCAAAACTGCGGACTTTAGACCTACCGTTAACTTGCCATTCTCCAGTCATACCGGGTTTAACATCCAAACGCTGCCACTCTGGAACTTCATAGCGTTCTACTTCATCGGGTGTGGGTGGTCTAGTCCCTACCAAACTCATGTCTCCTTGCAAGACGTTCCAAAATTGCGGGAATTCATCTAGGCTAGTGCGACGTAAAAACCTACCTACTCGTGTAATTCTGGGATCATTTTCATTCTTAAAAAAAGCACCCTGTACCTGATTTTTTACTTGAGATTTTTTCGCCTCGGCATCCACACACATCGAGCGAAACTTCCAAATTTTAAAGCGTTTTCCCATCCAACCACAGCGAATTTGTCCAAAGAAAATGGGGCCGGGATCGTCGATTTGGATAGCCACCACAATGGGGATAAACAAAATACCTGTAATTACCAAACCCACCAAAGCACCAATAATATCTATAAATCGTTTCATCCAAGAGGCGACAGATGGATGAGTTGTCGGTAGTTGCTCTACTTTACGAGCAGATCCCTTCTGATTGTCTATGGTATTATCAGCTTCGATTGGTAATGCTTCGCTATTAGACTCAATAGAAAAAACCTTATCTAATCCTGTGAGGTTTAGCACTGCCATAACCTGGGGAGTAACATTCCGCAGGCTCATTACAATTCCTTTTTCTTGGGTAGTTTTATAACTACTCACTAAAGCTCCTAAACCACTACTATCCATGAAAGTAGTTTGCTGAAAATCAATAATGATTTGTTTGGGATGGGTATTTCCTTGGGTTAAATCTTGGCAGGTTTGCTTAAAGCTAACTGCTTCAAGCACGCTTAACCGCGCAGATACCTGCACTATAACCGTTTCATTTAGGGAAGTAACTAGAAAATTTACCTCATTGGGTTGGCTAGTCATGAAGCTCTGCACTTTCGTTGCCATATAAATTTAATCTGCCAAACTTTATTTTGTCCTAGAAAATCACCTAACCTCATATTAAATAAGCAGTAATAATGACTCATAGTGAGTTTTATAGGTTGAGTGAGAGATTGCCTGTACCATTCACAATAGAACAAGAAGTTAAAAACATACTTGTTGTTGCACCGATGCAGCGCGATCGCGTTGCTACTATCCTATGACTGCTAATACTACGGCCGAACCTACTGCACGTCTGATAGAGGTCTTTTCTGCTATTCAAGGGGAAGGACTGAATGTCGGGACACGTCAGATTTTTATTCGCTTTGCTTTTTGTGACTTACGTTGCCACTTTTGCGATAGTGTCCATACTTGGAATGCACCTGCTAATTGTAGGATAGAGCGATCGCCCGGATTCCGAGATTTTGAAACTCACTCCAACCCTGTTCCACTACCAATCTTATTGGCATGGATTGAACGGCAAAATTTACCTTCCCTACACGATAGCATTAGCTTAACTGGTGGAGAACCTCTTCTTCATGCAGGTTTCTTAAAGGAATTTCTGCCCCAACTGCGATCGCTCACTGGTTTACCCATATACTTAGAAACCGGCGGACATCGCCCAGAACAATTGCCAATGATATTACCCTACTTAGATTCTGTGGGTATGGATTTAAAATTGCCCAGTGTCAGTGGTGAATCCTATTGGCAAGAACATATGAAGTTTCTACAAATTTGTTATCCACATCTAGAAACTTTTATTAAAATAATCGTCTCTCAGCATACAGATGTGGCTGAATTGGAACAGGCTGCTTTGTTAGTGGCAGATGTCAGTCCTGATATTCCCGTATTTTTACAACCTGTTACGCCTTTAGCTGAGTCTGAGCAATTAACCAAAACCCTTATCCTTGCTCCCACTCCCGAACAGGTTCTGACATGGCAAGCTTTGATGAGGCGGGTTTTAAAACACGTTCGCGTCGTACCTCAGACGCATAAAATGCTCAATCAGCTTTAAATCAGTGAACAGTGAACAGTTATCAACACTGTTCACTGTTCGCGTGGGTATTGCCCACCCACATTAATTTTGCAGACTAGATTTCGCCTTCATCTGTGGTTCTAGATTTAGCTTTGGCTTTGTTAGCACTGCGCTTGAGGGCAGACAGTCTGGCTTCATAGCGAGAACGTTGACGCTTGCCAGGGGTATTATCGATCATGGTTTTTAAGGCACTGCCTAGACTCTTGTAGGCATTAGGGAGACTATAACCAAAACGAGTTGCTAGAGCGATCGCTTTCTCGTCAGCATCCAGCAATTCTCTCATTTGCTTTTCGCCATTATTCTTTTGATATAGCCGCCAACCTGACACGCCACACAGTGCCAAAGCTAAAACTAACAATAATCCATCCTGTACCCACAACTCGCCTACAGCACCACCTAAACCGATGGCTAAGGCTGCCATTTCCCAACCATCTTTGGGAATTGTGTCATTTTGAATCCGGGCGACTTCATGCCAGAACAGCAGATTACGCTGATCCATTGCTAGAGCGTCCCATTTCACCAAGTCAATTTGAATCTCTACCTGGTCTTTACCAATTTCTTCGCTGCGGATCAGGGATGGATTGACCTCAGTTGTGCCTTCAACCGTGACCCAACTCTGCAATTCTGGCGGTAGTAAGCCTTTTAACCGCCGGAGTTCACTCATTTCCGCTTTGGCTGAGGAGGTTGCATAGGATGTCATAAAATCCAGCCCTAGAAAATTTCAGTATATTGTGAGGGTATCACTTTGGAGTATAGCTATTTAAGTGATGTTTCGTCTCACTCTGTAGGAAAACTTCCTCGTCTCTTCCTAGCTTCCATTGCTTTTGCGAGCAATTCCAGTAATCCTGGTGCTTCTTCCTGGATACTCAGTAAAATTCTTTCCCCAAGTTCTATATTCCCCGGATCGCTTCCTGTTGTCATGACTTCATGCAAACGCGGGATGGCTACATTGTCAACGATTTGAATCAATCCACTCAAACAGCGATGAAATTGTCTTTCTGTGAGAATTGAGTCTTCTAGAGGAAATTCAATAATGGCGCGGATTTCACCATCTGATGGATCATATTCCCATTGCAGCATTTTTGTTTCCCAAGAAATAGCCAACATCGTCTGTAAGATTGCGCCCTTGTGAGGATGATCTTGCACTCCTGGAAGAACTTGAGGCGCAAATAAGCGAAAAAATTTTCCGTCTTCATCTAATTGGACAACTATGAGAAAGTCTTCTAAGTTATCAGCTTCTACACCTGTGATAATCCTGTCTTCTCCCTCATCTAGACGGTAGTCCCAGCCTAGTTTGTCTAAGTAATTAGCAATCTGCTTGAGGTTAGCTCCCATAAAAGCCTCTTTAAGTAACGGTGGAGCATCTGTCACCAGAACTAGTTTAACCCCTGAGTGGCGATCGCTTAGGTTGAATTAATGAAAAACAATATCACTGACTTATTTAATAAGTTGGGTATCTATGACTTTCTCTGTTCAAAACAGCATAGAATGTTCCTATTAATTAATCAAATAAATCAAACATAATAACATAATTTATATCTACAAATTAATGTAGCTTTATTCATTAATCACTAAATCTTTACTTTTGACATTTATATATTAATATTTAAACTAAAAATCTAAATAGAGAAAAAATAAATATTTTCTTCCCTGCATTAAAGTGCAGCATTAAGTGCTAAAAAAGTTTTATATTACAGGAATATATTTGTTTTAATACAAGTATGGTATTCACAAATACATTTTTAGCAGCAACAATCTTTGAAGTATGAGAAAATCAGCTTTAATCTTGGGGGTATCCTTAATTTTTGCTACTACTGCCTGTGGTGGAAACACAGTACAAACAACAAATGCAAGTAGTACATCAGCAGCTGATCGCTGGGAAACTGTCAAAAGCCGTGGTCAGTTAATTTGCGGTGTCAGTGGTGAAGTACCAGGGTTTAGTTTTGTCGGAACTGACGGCAAATATAATGGCATTGATGTAGATGTCTGTCGCGCCGTAGCCGCCGCTTTATTTGATGATCCAAATAAAGTAGAATTCCGTAACCTCAACGCCAAAGAACGATTTACAGCTTTACAAACAGGGGAAGTAGATATCCTCAGCCGCAATACAACTTGGACACTGAGCCGCGCCACGTCAGTAGGTTTAGAATTTGCGCCTGTAGTCTTTTATGATGGTCAAGGGATTATGGTTCGCAAAAATAGTGGCATTACATCTTTGGCGAACCTGAAAGACAAAGCCATTTGTGTACAAACAGGGACTACTACCGAGCAGAACCTAGCAGACCAAATGCGGAAACGAGGTATTACCTACAAACCAGTCGTATTTGAAGATATTAACGTTACCTTTGCCACCTATGCCGAAGGTCGTTGTGAAGCCGTCACCGCCGATCGCTCTGCTTTAGTTTCTCGGCGTACAACTCTCCCCAAACCAGACGATAACGTCATTTTAGATGAAGTCATTTCTTCTGAACCCCTTGCGCCAGCAGTTGCTAAAGGAAATAGCAAATGGCGTGATACTCTCACCTGGGTAGTGTATAGCTTAATCAAAGCTGAGGAGTTGGGTATTAATTCTCAGAATATAGGACAATTCGCTAGCAGTGAAGACCCAGACATCAAGCGATTTTTGGGAACTGAAGGCAATTTAGGCGAGGGACTAGGCTTACCCAAAGACTTTGCAGCCAAAGTGATCAAACACGTTGGTAACTACGGTGAAGTTTACGATCGCAATCTCGGCCCTCAAACAAAACTCAACTTACCTCGCGGTCTAAATCAACAGTCGGCAAAAGGCGGATTGTTGTATTCCCCACCGTTTAGGTGACAGGTGACAGGTGACAGGTGACAGAAGAGCAGGGGGGAGCAGGGGAAGCAGTACCGCTTCGCGGAACTCGCAGGGTGGGGCAGAAGTTATTCAATTTTGATTTTTGTAGGCGCAAGACTTGCCGCAGGCTATTTTGAATTTTGAATTTATATGCCCATTGATAATTGACTAATAACTAATGACTAATTCCAAACCCCCTTTATGGCGTGACGATCGCTTTTGGCAAATTACTGGGCAAGTAATTGCTATATTTTTAGCATTAGCTATAGTGGCGATACTATGGGGAAACCTCAATCGCAACTTACAACAATTAGGGATTCAGTTTGGATTTGGTTTTCTCAAACAACAAGCATCTTTTGATATTGGCGAAACGCTAATTTCTTATCAACCAACTGATACTTATAGTCAAGCCTTATGGGTGGGATTGATTAACTCATTGCGAGTAGCAGTTTTAGGAATCATCTTCACAACAATTATTGGCGTAATGGCTGGAATTGGCAGACTTTCTGATAACTGGCTAGTGCGAAACATTATGCTAGTTTACGTAGAGGTTTTCCGCAATACCCCATTACTGTTGCAGTTGCTATTTTGGTACTTCGCCGTTTTTTTGAGTTTTCCCAGAATAGAAAATAAAATCACACTTTGGGGATTTTTAGGGGTGAGTCAAAATGGCATAGAACTACCTTGGGTTACCCTATCTCCAGAGTTTGCTGCTTTACTTTTGGGGTTAACATTTTATACTGGTGCATTCATTGCAGAAATTGTGCGGGGTGGGATTGGGTCAGTCTCTAAAGGACAATGGGAAGCAGCGCGATCACTAGGATTAAAACCCAGTTCGATCATGCGCTTAGTTATTTTGCCTCAAGCCTTGCGGGTAATTATTCCCCCACTCACCAGTCAGTATCTCAATCTCACCAAGAATTCCAGTTTAGCGATCGCGATCGGCTACCCTGATCTCTACTTTGTCGCTTCTACCACCTTTAATCAAACCGGGAAAGCAGTAGAAGTCATGTTACTAATTACCCTTACCTATCTCACCCTCAGTTTGACTATCTCCCTGATGATGAATTTATTCAATCGCAGAGTCCAGATTAAAGAAAGGTGAAGGGTATTGGAGACTGGGGACTGAGGAAAAGGTAGAGAGTCACGAATGACGAATAACGAATGACTAATGACTAAACAACTAACTTGGCTACGTAAAAATCTATTTAGCAATTGGTATAACAGTTTATTAACTGTTGTCTGTTTAGTATTGCTATTTTGGGTAGTGCAGGGAGTGCTAATTTGGGCAACTACTCAAGCACAATGGGCAGTAATTCAAGCAAATTTACATTTATTTTTAGTTGGTAGATATCCCCAAAGCCAATATTGGCGCATTTGGATTGTCTTAGGAATTAATGCTACTTTAGGTGCTGTAACTGCGGGTGTATTTATTGGTAAGCAAAAGTTTCCTATTGCTAAACTCATAGCACCTTGGCTTTCTTTTATATGGTTGCTATCTTTCCCCCTCATTTTGTGGTTAATTGGCGGTGGATTTGGTTTGCAATCTGTCTCTAGTAATTTATGGAATGGATTGCTACTTACTTTACTAATGGCCGCAGTCAGTATTGTGCTTTCCTTTCCCATTGGAGTTTTACTTGCTTTAGGACGAACTAGCAATTTACCTGTAGTTCGTTGGTTTTCTATCTTATATATTGAAATCGTTCGAGGTGTTCCCCTCATTGGGATTCTATTCCTTGCCCAAGTCATGTTACCCTTATTTCTCTCAGCAGATGTGCGTTTAGATCGGGTATTAAGAGCGATCGCTGGTTTGGTATTGTTCAGTGCTGCTTACATGGCAGAAAATGTGCGCGGTGGACTCCAGGCTGTATCCCGTGGACAAGTAGAAGCAGCCAAAGCACTAGGATTAAATACACTTCTAGTAGTTATATTTATTGTTTTACCGCAAGCTTTACGTGCAGTAATTCCCGCCATTGTGGGGCAATTTATCGGCTTATTTAAAGACACTTCCCTACTATCTCTTGTTGGCTTAGTGGAACTTACAGGTATTGCCCGTTCAATATTGGCACAGCCTCAATTTATTGGTCGTTATGCAGAAGTATATTTATTTATTGGTTTGATTTACTGGCTGTTCTGCTATTCTATATCACTGGCTTCTCGACGTTTAGAGAAACAGTTGAGTCAATAGTTATTAATCATGAGTTATTCTTCCCTACACCCCGCATTTCCTAAGAAAATTTGAGGTTAAAAGCTATGAGCGAACAAATACCCATAATTATTGCTGAAGATGTTCATAAATGGTATGGCAAATTCCATGTTCTCCAAGGAGTGAGTTTAACAGTTTATCGCGGAGAAGTTGTAGTGTTGATGGGGCCTTCTGGTTCAGGTAAATCAACATTTATCCGCACATTTAACGCTTTAGAAGAATACCAAAAAGGCAAAATTAACATTGATGGAATTACCCTCAGCCATGACTTGCGAAATATTGATGCAATTCGGCGAGAAGTGGGGATGGTATTTCAGCAGTTTAATTTATTTCCCCATTTAACAGTCCTGCAAAATATTACCTTAGCTCCAATTTGGGTACGTCGCTGGAAAAAAGCCAAAGCCGAAGAATTAGCAATGCAGCTATTAGAAAGAGTAGGAATCTTAGCCCAGGCGCACAAATATCCAGGACAACTATCTGGTGGACAGCAGCAACGGGTAGCGATCGCCCGCGCCTTAGCCATGCAACCTAAAATTATGCTATTCGACGAACCCACATCCGCACTAGATCCAGAAATGGTCAGAGAAGTTTTGGATGTCATGCGAAACCTAGCCAGTGAAGGCATGACAATGGTAGTAGTCACCCATGAAGTCGGATTTGCCCGTGAAGTCGCCGACCGAGTAGTCTTAATGGATAGTGGCTACTTAGTCGAATCCGCTACCCCCGACAACTTTTTCACCAACCCCCAAGAAGAACGAACCCGTAAATTCCTCTCACAAATTCTCTAAAGCTCCGCGCTACTTTGCGCTTCACTTCGCGCCCCTCTGCGTTTTAATTCCCTTCTTACGCACAATTTTGCCAACAATTTCCGAAATTAGAACTAGTTTCGCTGGAGTTAACTACAGATCACCATCAAAAAACACTGATAAATTCTGGGATTTATGTTAAGTTTTGTTCATTAACCTTTGTCAATAACACACATCTTACGAGTGTATTCACAGAGAAACATTAGTTATGGTTGTGCCGTCAACTCATTTAGGAAATTATCTGAATTTTACGTACACTTTACAAATATCTGCTAATCGATGCTGGAAACTTTAATTAATTACAAGAGAGTTTATGCTTATATCTTAGGTAAGTAAATGTAAGTAATTGTTCCAAAATATAGATAAATTTTATACTGTAAGTTACTTAGGGGAATAACAGCAAGATTTACCGAATCTTCAAAGAAAAGGCACTGACAAAAAAAGAGTCTAAAGACAAAATTAAATATAGATGTCTTAACAGACGCTTTCCAGCAAATAGCGATCGCCCTTTAAGACGAAAATTTTTCATGTTCTAAAAATAGCCAGGGACTTCTGACTAATTTGTTATGCGGATTTTAATCTACTCTTACAATTACTATCCAGAACCAATTGGGATTGCCCCCCTGATGACGGAATTAGCAGAGGGGTTGGCCAAACGGGGACACCAAGTTCGTGTAGTCACCGCCATGCCTAACTATCCTGAGCGTCAAATTTACGAAGGATACCGTGGTAAATTCTACGTCAACGAGTATAAAAACAGTGTCCAAATCCAACGCAGTTTTGTTTGGATTCGCCCACAACCTAAGCTGATAGATCGAGTGTTACTCGATGCTAGTTTTGTAACGACTAGCTTCTGGCCTGCTCTTTTTGGCTGGCGGCCTGATGTCATTCTTTCAACATCCCCTTCACTACCCGTTTGTGTACCTGCTGCACTTTTAGGATGGCTGCGTGGTTGTCCTGTAGTCTTAAATCTTCAAGACATCCTACCAGAAGCAGCTATCCACGTCGGATTACTGAAAAACAAATGGCTGATCAAAATCTTTTCCGTCTTAGAAAAATTTGCTTACCGCAGTGCAACTAAAGTTAGCGTGATTGCTGATGGGTTTGTAGAAAATTTACTTTCCAAAGGCGTACCACAAGAAAAAATAGAGCAAATCCCTAATTGGGTTGATGTAAATTTTATTCGCCCTTTACCTAAACAAGACAATTCTTTCCGCGCTACGCACAACCTCAATGACAAATTTGTATTGCTGTATTCAGGGAACATTGCTTTAACACAAGGCTTAGAAACTGTAATTAAAGCGGCGGCGATGTTACGCGACGTTCCAGAAATTGCCTTTGTGATAGTTGGCGAAGCCAAAGGCTTGCAGAGACTACAAAAATATTGTTTAGATTGCGGTGCTGATAACGTCTTATTACTGCCATTCCAACCCCGTGAACATCTACCACAAATGTTAGCAGCCGCAGATGTTGGTTTGGTAGTGCAGAAAAAAAACGTGATTTCCTTCAATATGCCATCGAAAATTCAAGTCTTACTAGCTAGTGGTAGAGCAATGATAGCTTCTGTACCCAAAAATGGCACAGCTGCGAAAGCGGTTAGACAAAGTGGCGGCGGTATTGTAGTTCCCCCCGAAGATCCTGAAGCTTTAGCGATCGCCACGTTAGACCTATACAAACATCCAGAAAAAGCCAAAACTTTGGGTTATAACAGCCGCAAATATGCTATGGAGCAATATGCTTTTGAGCAGGCTTTAAATCAATACGAGAATTTATTCTACTCTGTAACTGCGGACACTCAAACAGTGGAATCAAAAGTAGTTTCTAAGCAAGAAGTCTAAGTTGCCAAAGTAGCTTTACTTATCGGCTGCATCAGACAAACTACTAAAAAATATTTATTCAGGACATGAGGATCAGAACTGCTTGATTTCCTCTGTCCTGTTTCGTTTATGACTTAAGGCAAACTCAATCTGTGGATAGTTGCTATCATCTTTTGAGAGAGCAAGGTACGACACAAGCAAGTATAAAAAAAATCGGTAAGTGGGAAACGAGCGGGTCTTTAGACCTGAGAGGAAAACGACACTTCGACAGTCTCGGTGCATCGCTCGTGCGGTTTTAACCGCCTTGAATATTAGAAACATTATCGCCTTGGGGTTACTCTGCTTGGTATGCTTTTGTAATGCACTTTCAACGGGACAATTACCGATCAAACTTTTCACCCTGTACGCATAATGTTTTGCTCAATAGAGCCTTCCCTTACGGGAGTAAAGTTAGCCTAGTCAATGTTTTAAGAGCTTGTTAGGCTTGCAACACTGTTCCAGTGACCTTGGAACTGTTTAATCACAAGCGACAGAGCAAGGGACTGGCTGCGTATCCCAGGGTGTCGTGACTCAAAAAAGGTAGTCAGTTAAGACTTAGACGGGTCAGTACAGCTTGCTTGATTACTCTTACAAGCTCAGTCCCTTTAGGGCTGGGTTACTGACACTTGAGGCTGAATCTGTTCATGTCAGTTATGCTATATACTGTTTTTAGCAGATTTTATAGCCTTAAGCAGCAGTGATAGTGATTTATTCTTCGCTTGATGAGTCTGTTATTTGTCTTAAAAAAGACATCGCTAACCAAGTATTACTTTTGGATGATTGGATCGGTCTGATAGGTAGCCTTTGGTGGATGGAACGCCACAAAAATCCCATCTATGAGAGGCTCTCATCAGTGTTGCAATATATGAGCCAATCCCATAAACACCTGTTTTTTTGTTAGTATTCAAAAAAACCAACATACACGATTATCGCTTGGTTGTGGTTTGTAAGTAATTCTCAAAAAACGTAACAAAAGGGATAAAGTACCTGAGGTTTAATGTCTGATTATTTCCAAGGAAATTTACCATTACAATCCGTCTCTGTCACCAAGAGCGCAGTCAAAAGTTCAGTAGGTGAAAATGATGAGAGTGGAAAGCTTGCTCTCACGATTGCCGATGCTGCATCAGATCGCAAAGCTGGTGACATTTTAGTCCTAAAGGTAGGAGAGGTTTCGTACCTAGCAGATTATTTTGTAATGATAACCGGCTATTCTAAGGTGCAAGTGAGGGCGATCGCTCAAGCAATTGAAGCAGAAGTCGAAAGTGAGTGTCACCGCCGTCCGTTGCGGACAGAAGGCAAAGCTGAAGGTAGCTGGGTATTACAAGACTATGGCGACGTAATTGTACATATTATGATGCCAAAGGAACGGGAATTTTATAATTTAGAAGCATTCTGGATTCATGCAGAACGTATTTCCCTTCCCAACTCGCAAGAAGGTGGTGATAGTCCCCTATGATGAATTCCTCACTGGCAAATTGCCCAGTACCCACAGAACAACAGCCGCTAAATGAGTACGAAGAGCTAAAAACCTCTTGGCTATTTCGTGATTGCACCTTAAATGAGCAGCAGTATATCAAAAAACTAGTTTGGATTTGGACTTTATCATGGTTGATAGCTGGGCCAGTAGCCGCAGCTAGCTATCCCCCAACCAAACAGCTAGCTCATTTTCTGCTGTGTGGTGCAGCTGGGGCCAGTGTAGGGGTAATTTTGGGATTAGTACGTTTGTATCTAGGCTGGCTATATGTACGCGATCGCCTACACAGTACGACTGTATTCTATGAAGAATCAGGCTGGTATGACGGTCAAACTTGGCTCAAGCCACAAGAAGTGCTGAACCGCGATCGCTTGATTGTCATCTATGAAATCAAACCTATTCTCCAACGGTTACAATTTACCTTTGCTGGCTTGGCGGGAATGTTTCTTACTGGTACTATAGTCTGGCATTTGTTTTAAAGCGTCAACAGTCTATAGACTATAGACTATAGACTGTTGACTTTTGACTAATAACTAAAAAGTGATAGATTTAACCCATGACAATGGGAAAACGAACTCAAGCAGCAGCACTGGAAGTCCGGTTGTTGCGGGAAGGTATTATTGAATCCAGGCATATAGTCCAAGCGGTTGTATGCGACGAACGGGGACGAGTGCTAACTGTTGCTGGCAATGCAGAAACAGCTACCTTTGTCCGTTCAGCACTGAAACCATTTCAAGCACTGGCTGTCACGACTACAGGCACACTGGAACGTTATGAGTTAAGCGATCGCGACTTGGCCATCATCACCAGTTCTCATAAGGCAAGTATCGAACAAGTACGACAGGTATTTAACATCCTGTGGCGAGCTGATCTTGACCCCTCTGCCCTCCAGTGTCCCATCCCCAAAGACAAGCGCAGTCCTCTAGAATACAACTGTTCTGGTAAACACGCTGGGATGTTGGCTGTTTGTCAACAACGTCACTGGCCTTTGAATAATTACTTGGAACGCAAGCACCCAATCCAGCAGTTAATTGTCGGTAAGGTAGCTGAATTGCTGCGGATGCCCGCCGAAGAATTTATCAGCGCACATGACGATTGCGGCGCACCCACCTATCTGATGCAACTAGGTCAAATAGCTTCCTTATATGCGCTGTTAGCCTCTAGCACTAACTTAGATATGGAGCGGATTATCCGCGCTATGACCCACCATCCATCAATGGTGGCAGGTGATGGCGAATTTGATACAGAACTGATGCGCCTTACTCCAGGAGAACTGGTCAGTAAATCTGGCGCAGAAGGAATTCAATGTATTGGCAGACTCGGTGAAGGCATGGGATTGGCAATTAAAGTTATGGATGGTTCTAAACGAGCCAAATATGCTGTCGCGATTCACTTGCTGCAACAGATGGGCTGGATTACTCCCAGCGTAGCCGAAAGCTTGGCAGAAAAGTTTATGAACCCAGGCAAATACACGCGTCTAGAGGTTGTTGGAGAATTATCGTTTTTGTAGTTGCCAAACTTGAGATTTTGGGTTATACTTGAAAAGTCAAGAACGACAAAGCGACGCGGGATAGAGCAGCCTGGTAGCTCGTCGGGCTCATAACCCGAAGGTCAGTGGTTCAAATCCACTTCCCGCCACCAAATAAAAAATAAAACCCTGGGGTCTTTAAAGATTCCAGGGTTTTGTTTTATGCTGATATAAGCTATCTCGTCTAACGAATGGACACAAAACTGAGGGGAGACATATACCAATTCAAAATTCAAAATCTTGCCCTCGAACGAAGTGAAGGGTCAAAATTCAAAATTAAGAGTCCAGATTTTACAAGGGTTTCGTACTTTGGCTCTATTGGGAATTTTGGAAAATTGGTACTAAAGCGTGGCTGGGGTGTGTTAGACAATCGCCGCACTAAAGCAAATCGCCGACTCATGCTGAGAGCAGAATATCAGCCATCAGACTTTGATTTTGCCCTAGCCTACATAGAACCACTTGATATATTCTATGTCTTCCCGGTAGATGTGTTTATCGGATATGGTAGCGAAATACACCTTGTCGAAACTGAAAAACGACAGCGTCAACCTCGTTCAGCAAAATATCGTGAGGCTTGGGAGTTAATCTTACAGGCTGTAGATAAAGAAAGTTTTGTCTTTTCACCTGTACAATTCGGTGAAGCAGGGTTTTGATCTATTCTTGAGTTGGGATCTTCCAAAAAGCGCGGAGAATCATGGTTGTGAAATTACAGCGACCAATTTTAGTCGGAGGATTGGGTATATCCTTTTCCTTGTGGATGGTGCAAAGTTGGCATCATTCAATTATGCAGGTAGGTGAGCTAAGTTTATTAAGCCTCTTAGCGGTTGGTGGTGGTTTGTGGCTGTGGAAGCGCAAGTTCCCGCAAGAAATTGCCGAACAGCCAAGTGGTATGATTACAGATAGGGAAACAGCAGTTAGTGCGATCGCTAAAACTGAAACGGTAATTAACCAGTTAGCGCAAGAAGCAGAGAACCATCCAGCTTTAGAGACACTGAAAACAAAGTTAGCCGAACTACCTCTAGAGTTAGACAGACAAGATTTGAGATTAGCTGTCACTGGTGGTAAATCTGTTGGTAAAAGTACCTTAATTCAGGTGCTACAGTCTAGCAATTGGCAAGAAACACAGCAAAAAGTCACATTGCAAGAAACAGCACCTTTATTGCGAGAAATAGAACACTCTGATGCTGCTATTCTCACAGAAGTAACAAAATCTGATTTGGTTCTGTTCTTAACCAACGGTGATTTGACTGATTCAGAATTTCAAGCCTTGCAGCAACTAAAAGCAGTCAATCAGCCACAAGTCTTAGTTTTCAACAAACAAGACCAATATTTGCCAGATGAACGTGCTAGCATCTTGCAGTCATTAAAACAGCGAATGCAAGATAACGTAGTCGCTGTTGCAGCTTCTCCCGTGGCTGTGAAAGTGCGGAAACATCAGGCTGATGGGATTGTGCAAGAGTGGATGGAACAGCCAGCACCAGATATACAGCAGTTGACGCAGCAATTAAATGAAATGTTGGTGCAGCAAAGTCAACCGTTGGTGTGGACAACTACCACCAGACAGGCATTTTTGTTGAAAGCTGAGGCGAAAAATTGTTTGAATGGGGTAAGATGCGATCGCGCTAAGCCAATTATTGAACAATATCAATGGATAGCTGCGGCTGCTGCTTTTGCTAACCCAGTCCCCGCACTCGATATTTTGGCGACGGCGGCGATTAATGCTCAAATGGTGATGGATTTAGGTAATATCTATCAGCAGAAGTTTTCCCTAGAACAAGCACAAACTGTAGCGGGAACGATGGGAAGTTTGATGCTGAAGTTGGGGTTAGTGGAACTTTCTACTAAAGCTATTAGCACAGTTCTCAAAAGTAATGCTATCACCTTTGTCGCTGGTGGTTTAGTGCAGGGTGTAAGTGCTGCTTATCTGACTAGAGTAGCTGGTTTGAGTTTAGTTACCTATTTTGAGCAACAGGAAATTGCTTTAGATTCTGGTAATAGTTTGAACTTAGATACATTGCGTCAAACCTTACAAAATGTTTTCCAACAAAATCAGCAGTTAGCTTTTCTGCAAGGTTTTGTGAAGCAAGGAATGAAGCGGTTAGTACCAGAAGTTGTGGGATAATTTCGCGCAAAGGCGCATTCGCGAAGCGTCCCGTAGGGAAGACGCAAAGCGAAACTTTACGCCTTTGCTTAATAACCTGAGTTCTGGTTAGACATTACAAATTAGATGAGAATAATAACACGTAAGAGAGTTTTACAGACAACAGAAAATGTTGTTATGTAAAGCTCCTAATTAAGTATAGGTAAAAAATTATGGTTCTTCGGTTACTTTTATGGAGAATTAATAGTAAAATGCCAGTTTAATAAACTGCGTAATCTAAAATTACTAAAGTTACGAAAGCCATATCCAAGCCTTTTAATTAACTTG
>NZ_JACJRG010000033.1 GCF_014697125.1 Anabaena minutissima FACHB-250
GTAGGAGGGGAGGTAAGTCCTAAGCTTGGGCGAAAGTCTAAGTTTGGGCATTCCCCCGTGATTACAGAAGCCGACACTGTACTTGGTACTCCAAGTCAGTGTGGGTAGTTCACTCAACAGTCAAGCTATGATCTTGATCAATCTCAATTACTAAATCAACCCCTGAAGCAGATTGAGCTAAGGGTTTGATAAATAATTCTGGATGGAGCGATCGCCAAAAATAATTGACAAATTTTTCAATCTCTGCATCTGTCATCCCGGATTTACCAGCCGCAATCATTTGTCGTTCTGCTTGTTTGCGCCACTCTACAGAATATCGGTAATCCTTGGGGTATAACACAATTAAGCTATCTAATCTTTCCCACAGTGGCAAATATTCACTCAGCCGAGTATTCATGTCACGGGCAAATGCTCTATCGACATCAGTGATAATAGGTGGCGGTGCATCGTCAAATATTAGCGTATCTATCGGCCGCACACCGACAAACCAACCTTCAAATAACAAAATATCAACTTTCTCTACAATCTCTGGATGAGTGCGATCGCCTGCACCACTGTAGGCAGATTTATCAAAGCGGGGGATGCTAACAGGAGTTTGTGATTGCCGAATTTGCTCTAGAACATTTATCCCTAAGTCTACATCGTGAGTTCCCGGTGGGCCACGCCAAATTAAGCGGGGATCTTCTTGGGTTAATGCTAGACGCTCATGATAAGTTTTATACAAGTCATCTAAAGATAAACTCACACTACAATATCCCAACTCCTGGAGAATCAACCCCAAAATTTGGCACATCGTAGTTTTACCTGTTCCTTGACTCCCTAAGATGCCTTGAATGAAAGGACGCTGTAACTTTTGATGTTGTGATGCTATTTTTACCGCCAGGGGTAGCCACAAGTCCCACAACACAGGTAACATCTTGTCTATGGGGGTATGCAGGCGATTTTGGCAGAATTCACTAAAAGCTGGTAATACGGATTGTAAAAGCTGCGATCGCTCTTGAATCACTTGCTCTACATTAACCGACGTGATCCCAAAGGCTTTTGCCCTTGATCTATCTTTTAAGGTTGCGGCTTGTGCTGCTTGTTGCCCACTTGCCGTCCCCATTGCTTGTAACCAATCGTTAATCATGAACCTAGTTTAAAGGCTTCAATAAATAAGCTATACGTAAAACCCACTTTCAAGAGGTTCAGCACTTCTACCCACAAGGCTCGCCTAGCAAAAAAACTCTGGCTATAGAATATTCTGCTTGTGACCTCTGTCATGACAACTAATACCCCAGCTACCCAAATGTCTATTACACCACGTTGTCCTGCTATAGTGGAAATTGCCGTCCCCAAGAAAAAGCCAAACAAAAAGCTAATTAACAGCAGTGACAACCGCCGCCAAGGATTGGAAAACCATTGCCCCAAACGTCTAGCAATGGTATCAAACAAGTTGTTAAGACGTGTGTTTTGCATTGAATCAGGCTTTACCTAGTCAATATTCATTGGGTATTGGGTATCGGGCATCGGGCATGGGATTTTTCTCCCTCTGCTTCCCTTACACCGCTATACCCTTCCGTCTTTATACACTAATTTGATCTAGCTATATCATTTCATCATGCCCAGGACTGGCTGTAAAATATTAAAAGATGTAAATAATATGCTGTTGGTATATTTGGTTGTTTAAGCAAGGCTACCTTGTGACTCAAATTACTTCCATACTAAAAATTTCTCCTGGTGTTTCACCGAGTAAATATATTGTTATGGGTATAATATTTGGCGTTTATACTTGATCATGCCTGACATCAATTCCAGTATCATCAGGACTTTACACCTTTTGACCTTGACTATCTCAAGTAATGCTTCAGATAGATAATTCTCAGTAAATATGATATTTATGATACATTTATCAGCCAAATTATCGAGATTTTCTACTAGGCAAGTAGAAAACTTCTCTTGAACGTAACTAGTGATAATAGGCTAGTATTTGGTCAAGCCTAAACAAAACATTATTTCTAAATCAATATCAATATGAAGTCTTCCGGGTATCGTAATGCTGCGATTATCGCTGGCTCTTTGGGACTGATGGGTTTACTGTTAGGATGCTTAGATATGAGTGTGTCTTTTGAAACTACGAACCCAGATACATCGTCATCGCCATCTACTGTTGTAACACCAGAAAATCAAGATTTAGCATCACCTGTGGCATTGACAGATGGTAACTCTACGGCTATTTCAAATCCACTAACAACTCACAGTAACAAATCAGAACAAAAAACTAAAAAAACTATCTCTATATTGGCTTCTCGCCAGTCCTTGAGTAGCAATACTAAATATTTAGGCAATTTACGCATGAGCAATCAAACAGATCAGCCTGTGCGATTGGCTCTATTGGCTCGACAGTCAGTTAAAAAAGGTTCAGTTAAAGAAAAAACTGATATTCCCGCCCATTGGGATTTTGATCCCCAAGAAGGTAGCGAAAAAGGGTTAATTCTGTCTCTACCTCAAGGCAACCTCAAAATAGAAACAGGTGATATCTTGGTAGCCTTTGCCCAGGATGGTTCTCGTCACTATTGGGGGCCATACGTTGTAGGAGAAAGCTCTCTACCTACCTGGGATGACCAAAAACAAGAATGGGTAATGTTACTAAGTAAGTAAGTTATGAGTGCTGAGTAATGAGTAATGAGTGGGGAGTGCTGAGTAATGAGTGCTGAGTAATGAGTGCTGAGTAATGAGTGGGGAGTAATGAGTGGGGAGTGGTGAGTGCTGAGTTATTTTTGAATTTTGAATTTTGAATTGTTAAGAGTGGGGAATGAAAGTCCAAATCACGAAGAACAAAACGTAGTCACTCAACGACTAAATAACTGTTGACATTGACTATTGACTATTGAGTAACTACTGATGAGGTTAAAATTGAGCTTTCCCCAAGCTTTTGAGCAGTGGCTGAATAAGATAGTGAAACGTCCAGCCCTTGCTGTGACTGTGGTGATTGTGTGGTTAGTTGTACTTGGTTGGGTAGCTTATGGATGGAATTTAGGCAGTGTTGGCTTAATTGACGAAACTGAGCCATTATTTGCTGAAGCTTCCCGTCAAATGTTATTAACGGGGGATTGGATTACTCCTTATTTCAATGGTGAAACTCGGTTTGATAAACCTGCTTTAATTTACTGGTTGCAAGCGATCGCCTATGCTGTGATTGGGGTGAATGAATGGGCTGTACGTCTCCCCTCAGCACTGGCGGCAATGGGAGTTACGACTTTGGTGTTTTATACTATCTACTGGTCTTTGACTAAAAAAGATGAATTAAAGCCTGTTTCATCTCTTACACGCCCCTATTTAGCCGCAGTCGTCGCCGCAGCCATCACAGCACTTAATCCAGAAATGATCATCTGGGGAAGGACTGGTGTCTCAGATATGTTGTTGACAGGGTGTATAGCCTCAGCTTTGTTGTGCTTTTTTCGAGGATACGCACAATTGGGGACAGGGGACAGGGGACAGGGGACAGGGAGAACAGATAAGGTAGAGAGTAATACATACCCAATACCCAATACCCAATCGCCGTTTCCCAACAAATGGTATTTAGCGTGTTATGTGTTGATTGCTGGGGCAATTTTGACGAAAGGGCCAGTGGGAATTGTTTTACCGGGGCTGATTATTGGGGCATTTTTGCTGTACGTGGGACAATTATGGACAGTAGTGCGGGAAATGCGGCTGTTTTCGGGACTGGTAATTATCTCTTGTTTGTCTGCCCCTTGGTACTTGCTAGTAACTTGGCGCAATGGCTCGAATTACATTGACTCCTTTTTTGGTTATCACAACATAGAACGCTTCACAGATGTAGTTAATGGTCACTCAGCACCTTGGTATTTTTATTTTTTAATTGTGCTATTATTGTTTGCGCCATACTCAGTGTACTTACCTTTGGCAATGATCAGACTGAAGTTTTGGCAGCGATCGCACTGGCGGACTCAAGAACGCTCTCAGCAATTAGGTTTATTTGCGTTTATTTGGTTTATTAGCATTTTTAGCTTTTTTACTATTGCCGTCACCAAACTGCCTAGTTATGTATTACCTTTAATGCCAGCCGCAGCAATTTTGGTAGCTCTATTGTGGAGTGATTTTTTCTCCCAGCCAGAGCCAAATACGAGCAGAACAGTGATTACTTACCCAATTTCTTTTTTACAGGTAAGTAGTTGGATAAATGTTGTATTTTTATCTGTATTATCAGTAGCATTATTTCACCTATCATATTTCTTAGGTAAAGATCCAGCTGCTCCTAACTTTAACCAAATACTTCAAGATTCTGGTTTACCACAAATAGGTGGTTGGATTTGGCTATTATTTGCGTTCATTGTTGCAGTCTTAATATTAAGTCGCCAATGGCACTCAATTATTGGGGTAAATTTATTAGGATTTGTGGCATTTTTGATGATCATGCTCATGCCAGCTTTGCTGTTGGTTGATCAAGAACGTCAACTACCTTTAAGAGATTTATCTGCGGCTGTTGTACAGTTCCAGAAACCACAAGAAGAAATAATCATGGTGGGCTTTAAAAAGCCGAGTGTAGTTTTTTATAGCCACAAACACATAAAATTTATCAAGTTGACAAGAGAGGGTATTGAGTATATTGAAACTGTCGCTAATCAGCCAAATCATCCAGCTTCAATGTTACTGTTAACTGAAAAAAGAAACTTCTTTAAAATAGACTTGCAGCCTGATAATTATCAAAATTTAGCTATCAAAGGTGCTTACCAATTAACTCGCATTAATTTTAAGAAAATGAAATCTCAGAAGTTAGATATATCTTAGTTAATGGGAATTGGGAATGAGTTACTATCTAACTTGTCACCTGTCACCTGTCACCTGTCACCTGTCACTTGTCACCTGTCACCTATCCCCTGTCACCTGTCACCTGTCACCTGTCACCTGTCACCTATCCCCTGTCCCCATTAATATTTTCCTCGCCTCACCTTGATACTTAAAGTTTGATTGATTTGGCCTAATAGCTCTTCCATTGATATAGAACGAGGCACAATTTGGGTAGCGATCGCATTTAGAACAGTTTCTATAGATTCCGGCTCAGTTTTTGTCCTTTGCCCATTTTTACTTTGAGTGGCTCTAGTGCGAGAATTACCAGCAATTGGATTTAATCTTTGATCAATCACTAAAATTGGTGGCAAATTTAACGGTAAATCTTGCAAAGTTTTCAGTGCTTTCAATACGTCTGGATGAATGGCTGAAACTTCCAAACAAATCAGTAGCAAATCTACGCTTTGATGACGCATTTGTTGTAAAACTTCTGCCCAACATCGTGCTATTGTTGCCTTTAACCCTGCTGTTTGCAAATACTGAATTAAAGCTTGAAACCATTCCGTTCCCCGTTCCGCAGTTTTTTGATTGAGGGGAGAATTTTTGGCTTTGCCATAACCCTTGACTTGTTTGCGTCTGGTCTGTGGCAAGTCCTGTAACATGGTTACATCTACCACTAGGATGTTAGGGGGATAGCCGACACTAGAGGCAATTTGCAGAACTGACAATAATGGATGTTTGTGATGTCCATCGCTATCGTCTGGATTCATTGGTGTTAAACAAGGAAACACTGACAAACCCGGTATTTGGGATGCGGTGAGGGTGGTGACGACATCACAAGTCACTAAAGGTAAAGCAGCCAAGCGGGGATGTTGAGCCAATTGTTGTAAATAAGTTTTTGCTAAGGAACTATCTACATCCAGCAAAATCACATCAAACTGCCAAACCCTAGCTAAGAGTTCTGCTTGATCTAAGTCATCTACTTCAATCACCCGATGTTCTTGTAGTGAAGGGTGGGGATTGATTGATTCTGACTCAGGATTGACTAATCTCAGGATTTTTAGGGGATTGTTTGGTTCAATTTCTTCACTATTATTTAAACTAGGCTGCTGATCTGTTGGTGTCTCACATAATTGGTCTAACAATGGTGTCAAAGACTGCGCCTCAACTGGTAAGTTTAAGAAACCATCGGCTCGGTTAGCAAATGCCTGTTCTTTTTCTGCCCCTGTCGCTGTGACAATCACGGGAATATGACGAGCTGCGGGATCAGATTTGAGTAATGTCAGCACATCCCAACCCGACAACAAGGGTAATAGGGGATTCAAAAATATAGCTTGTGGTTGTAAGCGACGGGCTTTTTCTACGGCTTCTGTGCCAGAACGGGCAATGACTACCCGATAACCATTAGTTTTGAGTTGATCGGTCAAATCTTGAATGTATCGAGCTACCGCCTCAACTACCAGCACTAACCGTTGGGAGGAGATGAGTGGATGTTGGCTAGTATGGTTAACACGTTCGAGTGTGTCAATACTTTCGCTATCGCTAACTTCTGCTGTTTCTCTGTCTGATTCGGCAAAGCCTGTAGTGGGGGGACTGGGTGGTAAAAGTAAAGTAAACTGGCTACCTTGTCCTTCCTGTGACAAGAAACTGACATCGCCACCGTGGAGACGCGCCAAAGCCCTAGTTAAGACTAGTCCCAAACCTGTGCCTTCAAACTGACGGGTGAGGGGATTTTCTAGTTGTTGGAACTTTTGGAAAATTAGATGTTGTTGATGTTCAGGAATACCAATACCTGTATCCCAAATGGTAAAGGCAATCCACCCTTCCCAACGACTCACGCGTAAGCCGATTTCGCCGGATATCTCCGTAAACTTAAAGGCGTTAGATAACAGATGTACCAACATCTGGCGCAAGCGTAATTCATCGGCGGTGATCTGCTCTAGACCTGACTCAATCGACATAGTAAATTTTACTGCTGATGAGCGAGGGGTAGATTTTTGAGCCTTCGATGGGGTTTTGCTGGTTTGGTTGTGAACAGCTTTCGCTTCTGAGAGAGCGCGATCGCAGATAGATTGTATATTTACAGGTACTAATGTCAGATCCATCTGGCCTGTTTCCATGCGGGTTAAGTCTAAAATGTCGTTAACCACACTCATTAGATGGCGGCCACTTTGATGAATTAACCCTGCATATCTAGCTTGACGTTCATTGAGTTCGCCCAACTGCTGGTCTACTAATAACCGCGATAAACCTAGTACCGCCGTCAATGGGGTTTTGAGTTCATGGCTAATACAGGCTAAAAACTCATCTTTTAAGCGATTGAGTTGAATGAGATCGGCGTTTTTCGCTGCTAGTTCTTTACAAAGTTGCTGTTGTTCGGTGACATCAGTTGCGGAAACTAACCACAAGCTATCGTTGTAGAGTATTGCTTCTGACTGAGAAATGGGGAGTTTTAAATCTGGATTATCTAAAGGAATTTTCGTAAATTGCCAAACTCGCTCCTGACCGCTTTGCACTTCGACAATGCAGGTGCAAATACCCATTTGGCTATCGAGAAAGCAGCGACCGCCACTAGTCTTGCTATCTTGTGGCGGTACTTGTGGGTTATATGTTCTTAAAGGTGGTAAGTCGGTGATTGGTAAAGTGTAATTATTATCTAGCTCATTGCCATCGCCACGAGCATAAACTTTCAGGGTTTTTGGGTTGGCGTATTCTGGTTGTTTGATGCGGGTGGCGGCTAAAATTGCCTCTACTTGTTGTCTAATCCCTTCTGGATCTTTGAGAGATCCCAATTGTTGCCACCACGCTTGATTTCGAGCTAACACTTGACCTGTACTTGTTTGCAACATCAAAGGCCAAGGTAGTCGTTCCAATAGCTGTACTAGTGGTTTGTATCCTTGACTTTGACGTTGTTTGAGCCTAGAAGATCGCCTAATTCTGCCATCACTAATCAAAGATGTTTCTTGATGTATTGGCTCTGATGGGCTAACAGTATGTTCTTTAGCTAGCAACGTTAACAGCCGCACACTATTAAATAGTCCTAAAAATTTGCCATTAACATCAACTAACACCCACTCTAAATTATTTTGGCTAGAGTGCCACAATAAACTCAATTGCTCTAGACAATGAGTAGCTGGTAATATCTGTATTGGCTCAATTATGACTTGACCCAAGCTAGAAAGTGGTTGTTGTAAATTTACAAGTTGTCCATCTCCTGTAGTTAGCAAAAACTGCTGTGTGAGACGAGCCGAAGTTAGCACCCCGATGGGGCAGTGTTGTTGATCAACTATGATTAAGCGATCGCACTGCTTTTGCTCAAATATCTCCAGCACCACTGCCAGAGAAGTAGTTTCTGAGCAACTATAACCAGTTGCCAGAAATTCATAAAGCGGATACTGTAGCATTGACATAAGGCTTTGGGGGTCATTCTTCTTGTAAACGCCTCTGGCTTTACCATCAGCGCAGGGGGCAAATAGCGATGGCTGCGCCCGCCGTAGGCATCGCGCCTGAAGCAGTATTCTTTCAGAAGACTCATATCAGCGATCTTGTCCAGCTTTTACACTATTGAATCAGTGGAATTGCTTCCCTTGAACATGGATGTTTCATTTCAATAGTTCGCCAGATGCGGCCTGTTACTCGACCACGTTCAACTCTCTTTGAAAAGCCAGACCAGTCTGCCACTGGCAGGGCAACTTTTCATCAATAGCGACAGCTATGACAATTATGACTCCAAAGATTCGCTTTAGAACCTTGAGGAATTATAATTATTGAAAATGCGACAATACTTTAAATTCGTTTAAGTATCTTATCAAGGAGTAAAATAGAAAATCCTTATTTGGACAGATATACATATGCAAATCATAAATTAAGTAATGTTTTTTCGACAACAACCCCAGCTAAGACCGCAGCTATCTCCACAATCGTTCACTATCTCATATAGATAGTGATTGATCTTGAGATAGCGGTTGGTACATACATGACGTGGTGATTTCCCTTCACTATTAACTTCACTCGTAATTTTGCCTGATAATTAACGTGAGATATATATAAGTATGTAAATGCTACTACCAATATTGATTTTCCCACCAGATGTTAAAAAAAATTTAGATCCGCGAGAGCAGCCAGTCAGTATCAACAACCTAGGATTAAGCGGCAAGATAGGGTATTCTAGTCGCTTTCTACCTTTAATCGCCACGACAACATCTCAGATTTATTACCAACTGAAATGCTTCTCCTCCACCATTAACGAAAATTTTACTAGTAAATATGCTTATGCTTTTGCAAACCACAAGCAGAAAACACAACAGGTTTGTCACCACATGACTCAAGAAGTTGATCGGCAAGTATTATTGCAGCAACTCAAATCAGATTATCGAAAAATTCTCATAAATTACTTTACTACAGACAAAACCCTAAAAGAAAAGATCGATAAATTTATCAATGTAGTATTTTGTGCTAATATTCCTGTGCCACAAATTATAGAAATTCATATGGAACTCATTGATGAATTTTCCACCCAGCTACAATTAGAAGGGAGAAGCGATGAAACATTACTAGATTATCGCTTGACACTTATAGACATCCTAGCCCACTTGTGTGAAGCCTATAGATGTGCAATTTTTAAATAAGCAGAATTCATCACTTCTGAATTCATGAAAATGTCCAATATTACCATGTTAATATTTTGCTTTTTCCTTTATGAATAAAGCCAGAAAAACCTATGTCCTCAAGCTTTATGTGGCAGGGAATACACCTAATTCAGTCAGGGCGCTCAAAACACTCAAAAATATTTTAGACCAGGAATTTCAAGGTATTTATGCTTTAAAAGTAATTGATGTCCTGAAAAACCCCCAACTGGCAGAAGAAGATAAGATATTAGCCACACCAACATTATCTAAAATTTTGCCTCCACCTGTCCGGAAAATTATTGGTGATCTTTCAGACCGTGAACGAGTATTGATTGGATTAGATTTGCTTTATGAAGAATTGATTGAAGAAGATTGGGAAGAACAAGACGAACTTTAAATCATAGAAACTCGCTTAAAATAACAGAATTTAGTCATCAAATCCCTGGGGTCAGTACCCATTTATAAAAAACAATGAGTGAGAAAGAACAACAAGAACAAAAGCCTACATCTGGTGGTGGCGTAGAAAAAATTCGCACGATGATTGAGGGGTTTGACGATATTAGTCATGGTGGTTTACCTGTAGGAAGAACTACCTTAGTAAGTGGCACATCAGGGACAGGTAAAACATTATTCTCTCTACAGTTTCTCTATAATGGTATTACTTACTTTGATGAACCAGGAGTATTTGTCACCTTTGAAGAAGCTCCCAGCGATATTATTAAAAATGCTCATATTTTTGGCTGGAATTTGCCACGTTTAATTAATGAGGGTAAACTTTTTATTCTCGATGCTTCCCCAGATCCAGAAGGTCAAGATATTGTCGGAAATTTTGACCTTTCCGCCTTGATTGAGAGATTGCAGTACGCCATTCGCAAATACAAAGCTAAAAGAGTATCAATTGACTCCATTACAGCAGTATTTCAACAGTATGAAGCCATTGGAGTAGTCCGCCGGGAAATTTTTCGTCTAGTTGCACGGTTAAAACAACTAAATGTAACTACAGTCATTACCACAGAACGCAGTGAAGAATATGGCTCTGTGGCTTCCTTTGGGGTAGAAGAATTTGTGTCGGATAATGTGGTCATTGTCCGCAACGTTTTGGAAGGAGAACGTCGTCGCCGCACCATTGAAATTCTTAAATTGCGCGGTACAACTCACATGAAAGGAGAGTATCCTTTCACTATTACCAATGAAGGGGTGAACATCTTCCCATTAGGTGCGATGCGCCTCACACAAAGGTCATCTAACGTCCGTGTTTCTTCTGGAGTCACAACTCTAGATGGAATGTGTGGAGGTGGTTTCTTCAAAGATTCAATTATTTTAGCCACAGGCGCAACAGGTACTGGTAAGACACTATTGGTAAGCAAGTTTATCCAGAATGGCTGCGTCAATGGTGAACGGGCCATATTATTTGCTTATGAAGAATCACGCGCTCAACTATCTCGCAATGCTTATTCTTGGGGAATTGATTTTGAGGAATTAGAACGTCAAGGATTACTCAAAATTATTTGTACTTATCCCGAATCTACTGGGTTAGAAGATCACCTGCAAATTATTAAATCAGAAATTGCTGAGTTTAAACCAGCACGCATTGCCATTGATTCTCTTTCGGCTATGGCAAGAGGAGTCAGTAATAATGCCTTTAGACAATTTGTGATTGGTGTGACTGGGTATGCTAAACAAGAAGAAATCACTGGTTTCTTTACTAACACCAC
Source organism: Anabaena minutissima FACHB-250 (assembly GCF_014697125.1). Lineage (GTDB taxonomy): Bacteria > Cyanobacteriota > Cyanobacteriia > Cyanobacteriales > Nostocaceae > Trichormus > Trichormus minutissimus. The sequence goes on from NZ_JACJRG010000033.1 coordinate 11,135, forward strand.
AGATCAATTTATGGGGTCACATTCAATTACAGATTCCCATATTTCCACAATCACAGACACAATTTTAATGCTACAATATGTCGAAATCCGTGGAGAAATGTCACGAGCAATCAACGTATTTAAAATGCGAGGCTCATGGCATGACAAAGGTATTCGTGAATACAATATCACTGCCGACGGTCCTGATATTAAAGATTCTTTCCGTAACTATGAAAGAATTGTAAGTGGTGCGCCTACCCGCGTTAGCATTGATGAAAAGGCGGAGCTTTCTCGCATAATGAAGCGTTTTGAAGATAAACAGGGTTCGGATTCTTAGATTTGGTATCGTACTATATTCCTTCTTTAATTTAGTATCGTGCTATATTCTGTTGTGAAGAAAAGTTTTCTGCCGCCAGATTGATTTTCGTGTGAGGGGATGCGGTGAAAGGACAAAAATTACTTTATAGTTTCTTGCCTGGTGTGACAGCAGCTGTATTAACCACTCAGCCAGCTGTGGCTGAGGCCATGAAGGTAAGTAGTGTACAACTAGCGTCTTCTCCTAGTGTCTTGACTTCTAACGATAGTCAAACCTTGGTAGCAGGCAGTATTCGGACACTAATACCATCAAATACAGTCCCAGGTTCTCCAGAGATCATTGACAATTTTGATTTGTCAGCACTGAAGTTACGGTCTTTAAGTAGTAAGACTAATCCAGTTATCTTGACAGAAAACACTGGTATTGCCATCGAACAAAAATCTCTAAAAGATGAGGTTGAAATTGTCAGTGCGTCACCTAATCGCGATCTGATCCAAAGACTCAAGCAGAATCGGTTTAAAAATAATCAAAAACAAACTAACTTAGCTAGTGGTAAACCAGAGTTAGTTAAGACAGTAGTGCCGATTACTACTTCTCTTCAAAACCCAGCACCGCCAACAAATCTCAAAACTCAGTTACCAATAGCTTTACAAGCATCTGTAAGGGGTGCAGGTGCAGCAAGATTGTTGGCATCAAATAGTTGTTCTCTACAGACAGGGACTTCGGCAACGCTGATTTTAGCAACTAACTGTCCTCAATCTAATTGGGTTGGAAAGCAGCTAGCTCAAAATAGCGATCCAATCCCCCCAAGAACTACTACCCCAGAAACTGTTGATTTCGCCCAAGATACTACCACCGAAACAATCACAGAAACGCCTATACCTGAGACTAATACTCAACAAGTCCCAGATAATCTAACTCCTAATGCTAATCCCTTGCAATTTCCTACCAAAACCGAGGAAGTTACAATCCAGGGAAATCAGCCAATTACTTTGGCGCAGGCTTTAGAAATAGCGCGGCGGAATAATCGGGATTTACAGGTGTCTTTGTTGGAACTGGAGCGATCGCAAGCAGTATTAAAAGAAGCTCAGGCGGCTTTGTATCCTAATCTTTCTATCAGTAGTGATATCACCCGTAGCCAATCTGCTGGCGGACAACTCCAAGACGAAGCCAATCGAAATCGGGGGTTGGTTTCTAACTCCGATGAACCCGGTACATCCTTCAACGGTCAAGCACAATTGAGCTATGACATCTACACCTCTGGCAGACGGAACGCTAGCATCAAAGAGGCAGAGGAACGGATTCGGTTGAGTGAGTTGGCTGTAGAGAGCCAGTCTGAAGAAATCCAGAGGAATGTTTCCAGGGAATATTACAACTTACAAGAAGCAGACGAACGGGTACGCATTGCTCAATCAGCTGTGGAAAATTCCCAAGCCAGTTTACGAGATGCCCAAGCATTAGAAAGAGCTGGTGTAGGAACGCGGTTTGATGTGCTGCGCTCAGAAGTAAACTTAGCTAATGCTAGACAAGAACTAACTAATTCTCTGTCTCGGCAGCAAATTGCCCGCCGTACCTTAGCAACTTTGTTGAGCTTACCCCAGGTAGTAAACATCAGTACCGCAGACCCAGTAGAAGCAGCAAGTGCTTGGAATAAATCCCTAGAAGAAAGCATCATATTAGCCTATCAAAATCGTCCCGAACTGCAACAGCAACTAGCACAACGTAACATTAGCGAACAACAGCGACGGCAGGCACTAGCTAATCTGGGGCCACAAGTCAGCTTAGTTGCTAACTACAACCTGTTAGATCAGTTTGACGACGGGGTCAGCGTTACTGACGGTTATTCTTTTGGAGTTAGAGCTAGTTTGAACTTGTTTGATGGTGGGGCTTCCAGAGCTAGAGCAGCCCAAGCCAGGAAAAATATTGCGATCGCGGAAACCCAATTTGCCGAACAGCGCAACCAAATCCGCTTTCAAGTAGAACAAGCATTTTTCACACAGCAAGCTAACCGAGATAACGTCCAAACTGCCAACGCTGCCTTACAGCAAGCACAGGAATCACTACGTCTAGCACGATTGCGATTCCAAGCTGGTGTAGGTACTCAAACAGATGTGATTAACGCCGAAAACGAACTAACTAGAGCCGAAGGTAATCGCATCACCGCGATTTTGGATTACAACCGAGCCTTGGCTGATTTACGACGATCTGTCACCTCCAGAGCGTTATCTGATTTAGTTAATACTCAATAAGAGTATTGAGTATTGAGTGCTGAGTCCTGAGTTGTCTAACTTACTACTTAGGACTCAGCATTTTGTCGAGCAATAATCCAAGTCATTAGCTTCTCTCCTCTACTTCCCTGCTTCCCTCTCTGTCACCTGTCACCTGTCACCTACACAAGTAAGTTCAAAAATCAAAGCACATTACCATATAAAATTATGGACTAATGACTATTTATCAAAACTCATGACTACAGTCACATCCCAAGAAATTGCCATATTTCGTTCTCAATTGGTAGATGATCAAGGGGCGATGGAAGCCCTAGAATTGATTGAGGACTGTGAAGGAGATTTAGAAGATGCAGCAATGACTTTAGCGATTAAAGCCGGACAACAACCAGAACAAGCTAATTCCGAGTGGCTGGGTGATTTGGCTAAAAGGTGGCGTGCTGTCATTTGCGAACAACAATTTAGACAAGACTTACAAAACGGCTCAATCAAAGAGATGGTGACACATCTCAAAACAATACCTACATTTCCCAAAATTTTAGCTACACCAGTTTTAATGTACGTCCTCAAGCAAGGTGTAGATAAATTTTGTGAGCCAATGGATAAGTTGAGGTAGGGAATGGGGACAAATCAATTCAAAATCCAAAATTAAATAATTTCTGGGGAATGGCCAATGGGAAAAGTTCATCCCAATGCCTAACACCCAATCAGCAATAAATCCTGATACGCTGGTAATTAGGGCAAAACTTCCATAAGAAAAATACTATCTTATCAATGAATTACCTTGTTGCAGTACTACCAGACCGTATCCAAGCTGAGGCTGCTTACTTAGCGTTAGAAGAAGAAGGCATAAATAGCACAATTTTGGGTAAAGGTTATAAAACTGCCGACGAATTTGGTTTAATTGACCCCAATGCTCAAGCCAAAAAACAAGCACAACTCATGGCTTATTGGCTAGTACCGTTTGGCTTTTTTGCAGGTTTTACCTTTAGTCTGAGTACGGGTTTAGACACCTTCGCCTGGGCTGGTGAAATTGGTAATCACGTCATTGGTGGGCTGTTGGGTGCTGCTAGTGGTGCTATGGGTAGCGTATTTGTGGGGGGAGGAGTTGGCTTGGTTGTGGGTAGTGGTGATGCTTTACCCTACCGTAATCGTTTAGATGCTGGTAAGTATCTGGTTGTAGTTCAGGGTTCTGAAGCTCTCTCCCGACAATCAACTCGGATATTACGTCAGTTTGAACCAGAAAATATCCAAGGTTACGCTGACACCACTACTGTGTATTAAATGAATAATAGTTTACATTTTAAGAATGCTACCACGAGAAGAATTGTTAAAGGGTGTTGAAAATCGAGATAGTCTAGCTCGTGTAATTGACCAAGCAGAACAAGCAATTAAAACTTGGGAAGTGGTGATGACAGATTTTCTGTCCCCTCCCGAATTGGCAGAAATGCAACGGGTGTTTAGTCGGTTAACAGACGTGCAACTATTGGCTTGGGGTGGATATCCGCAAGCTGAACGCCAAAGAGTAGCGATCGCCCGTTCTGAGTTACCTTTAGATCAATCTCAAGTCAGTTTAATAGCACTAGAAATAGCCGGGAATTTCTTATTTGATTCAGCGACGCACCGCGACTTTCTCGGCGCAATGCTAGGGACAGGTATTGTCAGAGAAAAAACTGGAGACATTATTGTTTTAGGAGAACGGGGAGCGCAAGCAATCGTTGTACCAGAGTTGGCAGAATTTTTGACGATGAGTCTTCAACAGGTGCGTTCTGTTCCTGTCAAAACCCAGCCGATTGATTTGAGCGAGTTAAAAATCCGCGAACCGAAGAAGAAAGAATTAACAACTGTAGAAGCTTCCTTAAGGTTAGATGCGATCGCCTCTGCTGGTTTTGGGATGTCTCGCAGTAAAATGGTAGACTTCATTGATTCCGGTGATGTGCGTGTAAATTGGAAAGAAGTTACTCAAGCCAGTTCTCACGTTAAATCCGGTGACTTAATCGCCATTCGCGGTAAAGGACGTTTAGAAGTTGGGGAAATAGCCGTCACTAAAAAAGAACGCTACCGCGTTCAATTAACAAGATATATGTGAAGTACCTTAAACATTAAAATGTTTAGCCAACATACTTAACAAAGTTTTGCGGGGAACTAATCGAGCGACTAAACTTCTCAGTTGCGTACTAAAATCACTAACAATTAGCGTTGGCTCTCCGGTTTCTAAAGCTTTGAGGGAATGACGTACAACTTCTTCAGAAGTCATCACCTTATTTGTAGTTTCCGCCAAAGCTGGAGGAAAATTAGCTTCCGTAAAAAAATCAGTTTCCGTTGGCCCTGGGCAAGTCACTAAAACACGCACACCATATTCACGATTTTCTGCCCATAGTGCCTCACTAAAACTGACGATAAAAGCCTTAGTAGCTGCATAAACAGCAAGATAAGGTATCGGTTGAAAAGCCGTGATAGAAGCAACATTAATAATGTTTCCCGAACCACGTTGACGCATGAGAGGCAAAAATCTATGGGTTAAATCCACCAATGCCAAAACATTTAACTGCACCATCTTAACTTGGCGATCGCGATCGCTTTTGGCAAAATCCCCATAGTCACCAAAACCAGCATTGTTAATCAATAAATCAATAGTTAATCCCTTAGTTTTTGTGATATCAAATACAGCCGCAGTCGCATCTACTTCTGTAAGGTCTTTAACTATTACATCCACTTGGATTTTATATTGCTCTTGTAATTCTTGAGCAAGCTGATGTAGCTTCGCTTCTGAACGAGCAACGAGAACTAGATTTGTTTGACGTGCAGCTAATTCTTGGGCAAAGGCTCTACCAATACCACCTGATGCACCGGTAATTAAAGCAGTTGACATTCTATAACTATCAAGTTTTTATTATAAGACTTATAAATTTTAGCAATAGTTTTTCGAGATTTTACTTATCTGTATTGATGAGTCTGATTGTTTGACTGTGGTAAATTTTGGTTATTTTTCTCACAATTAATGGGAATACTAGATTGATAAGTTACATCTTGTATCTATGTATCGCCTTAATAAAAAAGCCTGGAAACTACTGCTAGCGGAAGTGCAGAAATGCAGTGGTAATGACCAAGTGAGTAAAATCGAACAAGAAATAGTTATTAAACGGTTAGAACAACTGCGGACAGAAAAAGGCTTTCCTGTTGGTTTAGATGAACTGCGTGAAATAGTTGTAGACATATATCCACAATTCAGCGAGAAAATTCTGAAACAAGCTGTAAAAATCAACCAACCACCCGGTATTTTTAATAAAATCAAGTGGGTAGCAATTCTTGTAGGTGGTGCAGCTGGGGTACTTTGGATAGTGAATTTGCCTTATCCGATGATTCGCTGGCCTGTAGCTACTAGCAACCTATCAAACTAATTTAGGGATTATAGAAACTCGACTACACGCTGAGATTGAATCACAATCATCGCTTAAACAGGCTAATAATGAAATCCAGAGATTGATTGCTGCTTCTCCCTCCGACCAACAGCAGTTTCAATCGCAAATCCAGGGGATTATCAACCAGCTAAGTACCGTGAAGTCCGGGACAACAGCCTACGCAGAAGCACAAACACTCATATCACAAGCCAAGAAACGACTTCAGCCGTAGGGAGCAAAAACAAATATTTGCTTGATAATAAAAATATGCTATGATGATAAATCGTGTGGTAAGGACGTATAGCTCAGTTGGTTAGAGCGCTACGTTGACATCGTAGAGGTCACTGGTTCGAATCCAGTTACGTCCATTATAACCTGTTGTACAGATGCATCAATTATCTGTCTATGTCGCTATTTGAACTTTAATCGTATCTATGGCATAGATATGATTAAAGCGCAGATTATTAAATTTCCGTAAACCTATGACAATTCAACTCACAGTTCCCAACATGGCTTGTTCTGTTTGTGCAGGCAAGATTACTAATGCAGTCAAAACAGTTGATGCTGAGGCGATCGTCCAGGCAGACCCTCAGACTAAGCTGGTTAATGTAGAGTCACAAGCATCAGCAACTGCTATCAAGGATGCTTTAGCTGCTGCTGGCTATCCCGCCAGCTAATTTTTTCGACGACATATTTACGCGAAATTTGAGAATCCCGATTTCTGCAAGGAATCGGGACAATACGGTTCGGTTAACGTTATGGGTGGGTAGAGACGTTTCACTGCAACGTCTTTACAGGCATTATTATTTTGGCAACCTATCTTATCCGAACCGTATTGGAAATCGGGATTCTTGATTATTAGAAAATATTTATACCACCTCAATAATTAGGGTTTGTCTTAAACCTGAATATACTTCTCTAGTCTGATAATCTAGAGACTGTCACCTTTTCTTTCTTTTTCAGCAAACCTTAATTACTATCAGTCAGTAAAATAACTGGCATAGTAAGCGCATAACTATACTGTAATCGAATGAAGATTTAAGTATCTACTAAACCCCCTGCGGCTTATGTCATCGCCCTTTGAGCATCCGCCTAAAATTGAATTAAAAATATCTTCCAACCATCCTGAGTTATTGGCAGGGTTGGATATATGGTTGCGCTTGGGTTTAATATCCGATATCCAAGTTAGACAAGTATGTCGAGAATTTCTTTCCTGTCGAGTGGAGTTGCAACCCCAGGTTGAACTTGAACCACAGCGAGTAGCTGCATCCCCTAGGAGATTAGAACAGCCATTAATTGCCTATCTACCTGAAGAACCCAAAAAACCCAAAAAACCAGCAAAACCCAATTTTGCTAACCAAATGTTGCAGTCTTTGGGGGCAGAATTAAGCGTCCGTTGGCTGCTGTTTTTGGGTGTATTTTTAGTAGTCTTATCTTCTGGGGTGTTGGCGGCGAGTCAGTGGGAGCGATTCCCAGCTTCGGGACAGTATGGAGTGTTATTTGCTTATACTTTGACTTTTTGGGGTTTAAGTTTTTGGGCTGGTAAACAAAATAACTTGAGATTAACGGCTCAGACATTGTTGATTGTCACCCTGTTGTTAGTGCCGATTAACTTTTGGGCAATTGATAGCTTCGGGTTGTGGCGTAATCCCTTAGACTGGTTGACAGTGGCGATCGCAGCTCCAATTCTAACCATAATTACGGTTATTTTATGTAAAAATCGCACACTCATCACCAATGCACCCAGAGGCAAGTTACCTCTATTCAATATTTTGGGATTGACTTATCTGCATTGGGGTTGGCAATTACCCTTATTTCCCCTGACGGCGATTTATGTGGCAATGGTAGGTACGACTATCCTGACGCTGTATCAACATCGCCGCCAGCCACCTACACCACCAGAGGCACAACCACCGGGATTAGGGATTAATTTATATGCGTCTGTAATTATTTATGCTTTATTACTCTTACTAGGACGAGGAATATTTGTTGCTAGGGTTGATGTTACTCAATTAGGTTTAGCTATTGGGATTTGTGGTTGGTTAGGAACTTGGTTAGCACAGCAGGGAAGTAGGGGCGCAGGGACGGAGGGGAGCGAGGGAGCGAGGGAAAATAATGCTCCTGTATTGCAAGCGGATGTGCTTTGGGAAAGACTAGGCGGGATTTTGCTGTTTTTGGGGTGGTTGGTAGCAGTATTTAATTATCCAGCCCAAGCTATAGCCGTGAGTGGCTTGGCTTTGTGGGCGGTGACAGTCCGGTTGCACAGATATAATTTACAGATTGATTTATTATTATTCTTTGTCATTGGCTTGCAGGCGATTTGGTTGGGTTGGCGGCTAGTTCCCTCTGGTTTACAGCAATTGGCTATCTCTGTAGGAACGCAACTCACCCAATCGCAAAATGAACCTTGGGCTTTATTGAGTGTAGTGTTATTTCCCTACCTAGTGTTCATGGTGGTGGTGACGGAGATTTTACACCAAGCCCGTAAGCGAGAAACGGCACAATTTGGCGAATTTATCACCCTGTTATTTGGGGCTTGTTTAACTGCGATCGCTACTGTTAATCCTACCTTGCGATCGCTCAATTTTCTCTGTTCTACCATCACTCTGGCAGTCGTCAGCAAACGGCGTTCTCCTCTGCCTATTCCCTTGGTGTACCTGACGCACACAATGGGAGTGCTGACATTTTGTTCGGTGATTGATTGGCTATTACCGAATCTAGCTTTCCATCTGTGGGCAAGTATTTTATTAGTGCTGATGCTAGGAGAGTGGGGATTTAGTCTTAGTGATAGGGGGTTAGGTCAAAATGAACTATGGCGGCGTAGTGCATGGCATATGGGATTTGCACTTGCAGCCGTGAGTTTCTTGTTGCTGTGGACAAACGCGGAATCAGCTTGGACAGGAGTCATTAACAGCCAAGACTATTGGGGAGTAATTTGGTTAACTACACCCATCGCACTCACAGTTTTAGCTAGTCGGACAACTCAACGCCTGACTACAAATAGTTTCTTGGGTGTTCTGACGGTGTGTGCGGCGCAGTTACTCACCTTACCCCTTCCAGGAATGCGATTAATTGGTTTGGGTGTGGGTACTGGTGTGATGTATGCCAACACCCGCTATTTATTCAGCCAACAATGTGCCGGTGTCACCATTGGCTTTGGTTTAAGTTTCATCACGGCGTTGCTGTGGGAAGGTATCCCTGGTTTAGCACGCCTAGCTATACCGGGGTGGTTTGTTGTCGGTGCGATCGCTACTTTCAGCTTATGGTTAGTAAGAACAATACTATTACGACGGGATGATGAATTAGCGGGGATGTATGCAGCCGCTAGTGATAAATGGGCGATCGCACTATGCACTGTAGAGTTATTCTTGATGACCCTACATTCTTCCTTAGTGTATCAGGGTTCTGTCACCCCCGGATTTTGGTACTTAATCGCCACAACCATCACTTTAGGCGCAATTATCTATCGTAGTTGGCAACAACCCACAAACTGGGCATTTTATGGCATCGGCTGGAGTATAGAGTTATTAGTTGCCGAAGTGTTGGGCTTTGGGGAACATTCAATTATTCGTGTAGCGATCGCTAACATTGCCTTGGGTTTATTCTCGCAGATTTTGGGCGAATGGTGGCGGCGCAGATTTCAATTAACTCGACTACCCAGCAGCTTCCACGTTTTACCCTTGATTTATGGTGCATTTAGTGTATTGCTGCGGGTGAATGTCTTTACCAATTGGTCAGGATTGGCTTCTTTGGGTGTAGCATTAATCTTTGTTGGGGTAGGACGACGCACCCGCGACTTAAAACCCTTGCTGTATTTGGGGATTATTGGCATTTCTATCTCTGCCTATGAACTCCTCTTCTACCAAATGTTACAAGCCTCTGGCGGTGGTTTAGGTGACGGCTTAATTGCAATGGCTGCCCTGGGTACGACTATCATGTCAGTCTACCGTGTCCTCACCCCGTGGCTGACAACATGGTTACGCCTCACCCCCCAAGAAATCAAAGGTATTGCCCATCTACACTGGGTTTGGAGTAGCGGCTTACTCATGATGGCAATTGTCCTACCTATTCAAGTTAACCGTATGGTGGGATTAGGAACAGGGGCATTTTTGATTTCCTATGCCATCTTGCAAGGTAAACAATCTGCTAACGAAAATGACACCCTAGTCTTTGGACGCATCACCACAGCAGACTTTTGGGTGTACCTGGGGTTCTTATTAATAGCTGGGATGAGGGTTTATTGGCGAGAAACCGCCGTCGGACAGTTCATTACCGGGGCATTAGTACCTTGGAATGGTGCGATCGCCTGCGTATTTGCTTACTTCTTATACATCCTACCTTGGCAGCGTTGGGGCTGGTCTAAACAACCTTGGCAACTAGCCGCTTACATTGTCCCCCTAGTGATTCTGGCGGAAACTAGACTAGAAGTTTACCCGATTACCTTGGTAATAGCGGCTGCATACTATGTTTTCCTAGCCAAGCTGGGGGAAAATATTCGGTTCACATATATTAGTGTGGTCTTGATAGATTGGGCGTTGTTTTTGTGGTTCGATAGCTTACGCCTGGATTCCTTATGGTATGTGACAGTCATTGGTTTATCACTGCTGTATCTTGCCCAAGTAGATCCCCCAATGCAACAGCCAGAAAATAAACTACCCCGTCACACTTTAAGATTAATCAGCAGTGGTATAATTTGCGGCTGGGCAATTGTATTTTATCAAAACACCCCCTTGATACCGGGAGGATTTGCCCTGATTACTATTTTTGCCGGGTTAGCCTTACGTGTGCGGGCATTTCTTTACGTTGGCACAATTGCCTTTTTCATTACTAGCATTTACCAATTAGTGATATTTAGTTTGCGCTACCCCTTCCTCAAATGGGTAGTTGGGTTACTAGTTGGTGTTGCTCTAATTTCTATCGCCGCTAACTTTGAAACCCACCGCACTAAAATTACCTCATTGCTACGTAATACCAATAACGAATTTGAGGAATGGCAATAATATTGCGTCAAGTTGCAAGTTCGTAGTAAGGACTTTAGTCTTGATTTTTTTAAGCACTTTAGTGCTTACTACAAACCTGACTTTTCACGTCATGTGGAAAAGCTAACGCAAAACCTAACCCCCCAGCCCCCTTCCCTACTAGGGAAGGGGGAGAAATCAAAGCCTCTCTCCTTGCAGGGGAGAGGTACTAAGCGCGAGTTCGCTCTTAGCGTTCTCGTAGAGTAGCCGCTCCGCGTCTTTGGAGAGGGGTTTTCCAGATACCGTGAAAAGTCAGACTACAAACCTGTAAAACTAAGTTAATTCATTAATATCAGAACCTTTTAAAAAATATGGTTACCAACATCCGCCGAATATTTAACCGATTTTTTAATAAATCAAGAAAAATCAACAATGAACCTTTGAATAGGGTAAGTTTGATTATGATTATCTTGATTGATATTTTTATCTTAATCAACGTTTTTACAGGACTGGATGATATTAGTAGATGGCATCTCAGCCCCACACAAGCTTATCCCTGTTATTCCGAATGGCAAAGTTACAGCAAACAAACTACTAAAGATAAAAACTATGAAGTTGTCAGACTATCATTGCGATTTGATAGTAACAATACACCTAGCCGCTCAGAAATATATCAGCAAGCTGAAGTAGGTCATCTAGGGAAAGTTTCATCCACTTGTTTACAGTATGCAGAATCCCAAGATAAGATTAACAATACCAAAAATCAGCAAACCATAAAAACCATTGATCAGAAACAATTACAAATTAATAATTTTAAACAATCTAATAATCAGATTCGCGCTCAGTATGACTCTACACTCTTAGAAAAGATTGCTGGACAACCTCGTGGGCAATCAATTAATCAAGTCAGTGCCGAAAAAGCTAAACAAGAGTTAGAACAAAATAATCTGAAAATTTCCCAGCGAGAACAAGAAATTTCTCTGCTAAAGAAGGAACTACTCAATCAACCAGAAAGTGTTAGCTTTCTAGGCTTTATTCAGAAAGAGAATGAATTGATCAAAGTTGAACAAGGCTATAAGCAAGCATCGTTTTGGTATCCAAGTATCCAATTGGCTTTTCAGTCTTTATTTCTAGTACCACTGATTTTCGTTGCCTTATTAGTGCATCAATTTTCCCAGCGTAGAAGATACGGACTCATCTCGCTGATGAGTTGGCATTTGTTAGTAATCTTTTTTATTCCATTAATCCTAAAAACTTTTGAATTTCTGCAATTTGGCATAATTTTTCAAGTTATATTTGAGTTTATTAGTGCCGTTCTGGGTAGATTACTTTTTCTCATCAGCTATGTTTATATCTTGTTAATTCCCTTGATTGGTTTTGGCATCATCAAGTTTTTTCAAAAAATTATCCTTAACCCTAAACTTCAGGCTGTTAGCAGAGTTCAAAAATCACGCTGCGTCAAATGTGCAAAAAAAATTCAGCAGAATGATGCCTATTGTCCCCACTGTGGTTATTATCAATATGTTGAATGTCAAAACTGCCATAATCTGACTTACAAACATTTACCACACTGTAAACATTGCGGCAGTCTCCAAGATTCCAGTAATTAGCTGTAGTTCCCTTTAGCTGAAGTTCGGTACAGACTCCCTACGCCCCAACATGAAACGCCCAATTTTATATGTAGCCATCACCAACCACGGCTTTGGTCATGCTACCCGCACTGCATCTGTAGCCGCAACAATTCAAAAGTTATGTCCAGAAGTCCTGTTAATTATGGTGACTACCGCGCCTAGGTGGTTGCTGGAGTGTTACATAGAGGGTGATTTTATCCATCGTCCCCGCGCTTTTGATTTGGGTGTGGTGCAAGCAGATAGCTTAAATATGGATAAAAACGCCACCTTGGCGAAATTACTAGATATTAAAAAGCGGCAAAATTCGTTAATTGCTTCCGAAGTAAATTTCATTCGCCAAAATCGTGTGCAGTTGATATTGGCAGATATTCCTTTCCTCGCGCCTTTATTTGCTCAAAAAGCAGGTATACCTTGTTGGATGATGAGTAATTTCGGCTGGGATTTAATCTACCGTGACTGGGGTGGGGAATTTGTGGCTATTGCTGATTGGATTAGTGAGTGTTATGGAGAGTGCGATCGCTTATTTCGTTTACCGTTTTACGAACCCATGCAAGCTTTCCCCAATATTACAGATGTCGGTTTAACTGGTGGTACTCCCCGTTACACGACTGAGGAAATCCGTGCTGTTTGGGGTATCACCGCACCTCAAGACGAAACTATCTTGTTAACCTTCGGTGGTTTGGGTTTACAACAAATTTCCTACGACAACCTCCGCCATTTCCCCGACTGGCAATTTATCGTCTTTGATCAGACTGCCCCAGATTTACCCAATTTAATCAAAATTAATGACCGAAAATTCCGTCCCGTCGATTTTATGCCCATTTGCGGACGGGTTGTTTCTAAGCCTGGCTACGGCACATTTTCCGAGGCTACCCTATTCGATGTCCCTCTTGTTACCATTCCCCGTGATGATTTTGCGGAAGCGGCTTTTCTTTTAGATGGACTGGTAAATTACAACTTGCATCAAATTGTTACACCCGATGAGTTCTTTCAAGGTGACTGGGACTTCCTCAATCAACCACTCCAACCACCAAAGCAATCACAGCCACTAGCTAAAGATGGAAATCAGGCGATCGCCCAAGCTATTATTAATTACTTCCAGTCGATAAAAGTGTAAAAACTCCGCGTACCTCCTCGCTTACCTTTGAGTACCTTTGCGTTTTCAACATCAACTATGACTCACTACCAAAAACTCCTAAAAATTACTACTAACGGCAAATCATTCCTTAACATCACCTCAAAAATCGCAGCAACAGTTGCCGAATCAGGAATAGAAACTGGACTTTGCACGCTATTTTTACGCCATACTTCCGCCAGTTTAGTCATTCAAGAAAACGCCGATCCAGATGTACTAGTTGATTTAGCCAACTTCATGGCGAAACTTGTACCAGAATCAGGACAGTATATTCATAATGCGGAAGGTGCTGATGATATGCCGGCACATATCCGCACAGCACTGACTCACACTTCTGAACATATCCCCATTAATCGCGGTCATTTAGTTTTAGGAACTTGGCAAGGAATCTATATATGGGAACATCGCCAGCGCAGTCATGCGCGAGAGTTAGTTATCCATATTTCGGGATAGTGACGCTTTCTTCATCAAATGAAGTATATTATGGCCATCTTCTCGCGGCGAAGAGACTTTTAAAATATCCGGGAAGTTTCACGCAGAGGAGTTTTTAGGAGGGATTGAGAAGTGCTTTGGATTTACGAAATTCGCGTACTACTTCTTTAATATCTTGGAGTTCCCCTTCTACTAAATAATTAAGTTTTCGCATTTCATCGGCGGATATTTTCCCTGTTAGTTGATTAATCGCTTTTTCGACTTGGGGGTATTTTTTTAAGGTTTCTTGTCTGACAATTGGTGTGGCTTCGTAAGGGGGAAAGTATTGTTGATCATCTTTGAGAACGAATAAACCCAAGCGAGCAATTTGTCCATCTGTGGAATTCCCTGCTATCATATCCACTTGTTTTTGAATTAATGCTCTATAGATTAAACCCAAGTCCATAATTCGCGGTGGTTTGGTAAATTTTAAATTATAGGTTTTAGCTAACCCTGGAAACCCATCTTCTCTTTCTAGAAATTCGTAGCCAAAACCGCCGCGCCATTGGGGTGTATATTGAGCTGCTTCGGATAGGGTTTGAATGTTGTAGCGTTTGGCATCTTCTCCCCTGATGATGATGGCAAAGGTATTTTCAAACCCCAAACTAGGCATGACTTCTAGCTGGAATTTTTGAGCGTAGGCTTGTTTTAATTTTTCATAAACTACTTTGGGGTCGTTAATTACTGCTTGTTTTAAAATACCAGTAAATGCTGTACCTGTATATTCAATATAAGCGTCAATTTTACCCGTAGTAATTGCTTGATGGCAGACAAAAGAACCGCCCAATCGAGGACGGCGAACTACTTTCAAATTTGTGGTGTCTTCAATTTGTTGAGCTAAAATTTCGCCTAAAATATCTTGTTCTGTAAAGTCTTTAGATGCTACGATAATATCGCCGCTACTAATTATTGGGTTGGTATTGCAACTGGCGATCGCCATCACTAATGCAAAGCTTAATAAGATAACTATCAAAAATCTTTTCATGACACATAGTAGATCAAAATTATTAACTTTTCACCTTTAATTTCTTCTCTAGCCATCCAATCAATAAATCAGCCACTAGTGCTATCACCGCCGCCGGCACTGCCCCAGCTAAAATTAATTGATTATTTACTACTGCAATTCCGCGAAAAATAAATACGCCCAAGCCTCCAGCACCAATTGCGGCTGCAATAGTTGCAATGCCAATACTAATAACTGTCGCTACTCGCACCCCCGCCAAAATCACCCCCATTGCTAAGGGAATTTCTACTTGTAATAACAATTGTCTGTCTGTCATCCCCATCCCTCGTCCAGCTTCCCGAATTGCTGAATCTACTCCTGTTATACCTGTATAAGTATTACGAATTATTGGTAGTAAGGAGTATAAAGTTAAGGCAACAATTGCAGGAACAGCACCAATTCCACCAATGATAGGGACAGGAATCAATAAGCCAAATAATGCCAAACTGGGAATTGTTTGCAGAATATTAGCGACACCTAAAATTGGTTGTCGCAGTTGGGTTTGACGGGTGATTAAAATTCCTAAAGGAATACCGATAATGATGGCAATGCTAATGGCAACACCCACTAAAAATAAATGTTCTAGGGTGTGTTGTAAAATTTCAGGGGCGTACTTAATCAGGAAGAAATCTTTCATAAGTTGTCTTGCAGTGAACGCAGACATTGCAGGAATGCCAGACTTTCAGGATGTTGCGATCGCATAAATTCATCCTTTGTCCCTAATACTACCAATTCTCCCCCATACATTAACCCAATGCGCGATGCCAAAACAAAGGCTTCTTGAATATCGTGGGTGACAAAAACCACTGTCTTGCCTAATTCCTGTTGCAACCGCCGAAATTCTTGTTGTAATTCTAAGCGGGTAATGGGATCGAGTGCGCCAAAGGGTTCATCCATTAATAATACAGGTGGATCTGCCGCTAACGCCCTGGCCACACCTACTCTCTGTCTTTGTCCCCCCGATAGTTCATGGGGATAACGCCTAGCGAATTGTGCTGGTTCTAAGCCTACTAACTGCAATAATTCGTATACTCGTGTTTTGATTTGTTTAGGTTGCCAACCTTCCAAACTAGGGACTAAACCCACATTACGTTCTACTGTAAAGTGGGGAAACAAACCAGTCTCTTGAATGACATAACCAATCTTACGCCGGAGTTTAATTTCATCCCACTGGGTTGTCGGCACACCATCAAATAAAACCTCCCCTTGAGTGGGTGTAAACAGACGATTAATTAATTTCATAGTGGTAGTTTTACCGCTACCACTACGTCCGAGTAATACTAAAGCTTCCCCCCGATGAATAACGAAATTGAGACGCGACACCAAAGGACGATGGTTGCGGCTAAAGGTAACATCACAGAATTCAATAGCGACTGAGTTATTTTGTGGCATTACATTAATTCGTAATTAGATTAATCATGACAAATTATGCTGCCTCTTAGCCTCCAACTTTACCATTCTGCATTCCTTCACATTCCTCGGTGTTGAAAAATAGAATTAACTACTTGCTAATAACACTTTCGTTGCCGACTCTCCCACCTTCTTTAATTGGTGCGTCATTTGGAACAACAACAAACCTAAAATACCTGTGTGTCCCATAATTGCGAAGAAACTTGTTATTGCTGATGCACCACTTGGTGGAGACAAAGCAACAAGTGGTGCAGCTATGGAAAATAGCCACAAGAAAGTTTGGTTTCCAGGATAGGAAAACAATATGGCTAAAGCGACTACGGGTAAGATGATCACAGCACCCAAAACACCGTTAGTCCAAAATAGTCTTTGTCCATTTTTCATCAATAAAAGTAGCTGGGTTAAGGCTGCATAGATGACTGCTAAAGTACCAGCAAAAATTAGAGCAATTAGAGTGTTGAATTTGTCAGTTCCACTGCTCGAAGAGATGAGAGTAAATAAACTCAAGCCACTAATAGCGATTATGGCATTAATGGCGATCGCTACTACACCCGGACTTTTTTCACCCCAAATTAAATCTTGCATTAACTTACGCTTATCTCCCTGCGGAGAAGCCATGTGACGATAACGCGCCCAATCTTGTAAGGTGTGACGATGAGGAGTCAGTGCGGCGATTAAATACAAGAACAAAAACAAATTCAGAAATATCAGGGTAGCCATATTTTCTGTTAATGCAGAAGAATAACTGCCCTCACCAAAGACTAATTTTGACCAATTTGCACAGCCGATGGTGATAATTGTGAAAGCAATAGTGAGTAAATAACTCTGCTGTTTAGTTAGCATGGTAGCATTGCGATCGCGGAAGCAACGTTGCAATGATTGCCAGAAAAAATAACTCCCCAGTAAGTGAATCAATACAGCAAAGCCAATGATTATTGCCCAACTATTGCCTAATGGTAGAGCAAGCCACTGGAAATTAGATAAACCTGAGCCAGGAATAAAATAGTAGGGGTTAATCAGCTTTAAGACTGCAATGGGGTAATCAAATGATATTTCATCTCTGAGTCCTTGCCGAGTTAATATGAGAAACCCTAAAACGGCACTACTTCCTAACCAAGCTTGAAAGCCACCTAGCCAAGAACCAACTAAGCTAAATAACAGTGCGCCACTGAAGTAAACCAGGCTAGTAGTAATCACAATTGCATAGAAGCTGAAAATGAAGCGCAAAGGAATTTCAGCATTTAAACCTAACCACAAATGTACAGGAATCGCTATACATACTCCCAAATATACAAGTATGGGAACTCCTAGCATTTTACCGAAGAGAATGCTTTGTGGTGATTGGGGACTCAAGCGAATAAAATTCAGCGTATCACGTCTTTCTTCAGCAGATAAATCGTGGATAAGTAGATAACTACCCGCCACGAGAATTGCAAAAGATCCGATCATACTCAAGCAGGTGAATGTATCTTGAAACCATAGCTGCCAGTTTATATTTATATTGCCGGAAGCATCTAAAAAACATTGACTTGCAATATCTAAATACTTGTCTGCACAGTATCTATTAGGTCTAGGGTACAAGATATGATCACTATTCGGTAAGAGAGTTTGGAAATAAATAAACACTCCCAACTGACTCAATAATGAGGTAGTAATTGCCAGTAGCACATTCCGTTTATTTAGCCTTCCTTTAATTTCCCTTAATAGTTGGGGATTCCAGTCTCCGATTTGATTTAGCCAATTAGTGTGCATAGTTAAAACTTGTTTTGTAATTGGTTTGCAAGAAGTATGCAACAGGCAGATGATTTTTAGTTCGTAGTAAGGACTTTAGTCCTTATTTTATTCGCGTAGTCTTTCATGGATAAGGAGAGGACTGAAGTCCTCTCTACGAGACGCTACGCGAACACTACAAACGATATAGTTAACGTCCGGCGAGCAATGCTTGAGTGGCAGATTCTCCTGCTAATTTTATCTGCCTATTGAGTTTAAAGTTCAACAATGTTAAAACAGTTAACTCAGATAAAAGTGCCATAAAAACTGTGATTGTTGCAGCGTCTTGTATCCCGACCCAGGGAAAACTAGACAGCAACCAAATTAGGGAGTTTTCAGAGGGTAAAATGCCTAAAAATCCTAAAATACTGGGTGGTATAAACATGACTATGCCTATAGTTCCAATTGCCCAAATACCGCGTTTAGGATTTTTCATTAATAGCATGAGTTGAGCTAAAGTAGTGTAGATCATCATCATGCTAATAAATAAGGCTACAGATAGAATAGCTTTCATTCTGCCAATTTTATTCACCCAATCAATGGCATTGTTATGATGAAAATTTAATGCTGGGGCAAGAATAATCCAAGCTACTAAAGGAGTAATAATGATTAAAAGGTTAATAGCCATTGCTACCAAAGCCGGACTTTTTTCACCCCAAATTACATCCTTTAACCATGAACTATTCAAAAACACTCGGCGATTAGAAACTTGGTGATAACTATACCTTGACCAATCTTGGATTTCTTGACGATGAGGTGATAAAATTACCATCATCCCAAACAATAAAACTAAGTTTAAAAAAGCGATAATAAAAAAGTTTTGTCCTATTTGATGATTCAAATCGTAGTAGCAGTTCTTCACATAAGGGATACAGTAGTTATTTGTATATTGTAGAGTAAAGCCCCAAAAAACTAATTGGCAACAACCTACAAATAAATAACTCTGAGTTTTATTTAAAACTGCTGTATTGGGATTGCGAAAACGACGCTGTAGTGCTTGCCAAGCCCAGTAAATGCCAACACCATAGTTAAATAAATGTAACCCTACTATACCCACAAGACTTTTACCTAGTGGTAAATAGAAAAACTGTAATTGATCAAGAAATGATTGATCATAGGGACTAAATAAGTTACCAAATAGGTAACCCATCATATCAAAGGGGCTTAATAGTCTCAACCACGTAGCTGTATTGTGAATATTAGTGCTGTGTGATGATAAATTCAGGGTTGTGAACAAAAATATTAACACAGCACCACTAGCTAACCAAGGTTGAAACCCACTAAACCAACGACTAATTAAAGCAAATAGCAGTGCATAACTGTAGAACAAAATACAGCTAGCCACAAGAACTATATCAAAACTCAGAATGTGACTAAAGGCAATTTTTGCAGATAATCCAGCCAAAAAATGTAAGGGTAAAGCAGCTATAACTATGAGATAAATAACAATGGGTACTCCTAACATTTTGCCTGTTAAAATACTCATCTCTGATTGAGGAGTGAGACGCAAAAAAATGAGAGTGCCACGATGCTCTTCTTGGGCTAAATTATTGATGAGTAAATATGTACCTCCAACTAACAAGATAAAGACAAACATCACACTGAGAGTTAAGAATATATATTCCCAATGGTCTCGCCACCATATTTGAAGATTTATTTGGTCAGTGGGGCAGAATGTATTATACAAAAGCTTATTAAGCTTGGTCTGTTCAGTTTTTAAGTTGGCAAGTTGTGTTTTTAATACCTGAAGTTTTACCGGATCAAAATTTGGCTTACTAGTATACGAATTAATTTTTTGCTGGACTTGATCAATTAATGGGTAAACTGAATTAAGGCGTTGTTGATACCCTGTACTTAAATTACAGTATGTCCCTGACATGGCATATTTTTCGCCAGGATAAGAACCAAATTGATATAGAAAAACTCCCAGTTGAGCAATAAGCGATAAGCAAACAGCAATGACTATATTAAAAACCTTGAGACGACCTTTAATTTCCCTCAATAATTGAGGATTCCAGTCACCTATTTTATCGATAAAATTCAGCATCATTGGAAAAATCTCCCCATTAAATAATTAAGATGCTTGTTTGTGTCCCAGTTTCAAGAAAATACTTTCCAAATCTTCTTGAATGCAGTGAAAATCAGTAATAGGAATGCCAGATTTAACTAGCGATCGCAATAATTCAGCGCAGTCTTCCTGTGTCCCAGAAAAATTCACTCTTAAGCTATTTTTTCCTGTGATTTTCTCCCATTCTTCTACACAAGGATGATGTTTAACTTCACTTAAAAGTGCCTCTAAATCACCTAATGTTGATAAAATTATTTGTTGACGAGACAGCCGTTGATAAAGATGTTGGAGTGAAGCACTTTCTACTAAAAAACCTAACTCCATAATGCCTACAGAACTACATAGTTCTGCTAAGTCGCTGAGGACGTGGGAAGAAATTAAAATTGTCATCCCTGCTTCTTGCAGTGCTTTGATAATTTCCCGAAACTGCATCCTGGCAATGGGGTCAAGTCCAGAAACAGGCTCATCTAAAAGCAGTAAAATCGGCTCATGGATGATAGTGCGTGCTAAACTTAGACGCTGTTTCATCCCCCGCGACAGGGTAGAAATGAGACTGTGGCGTTTATTACCTAGTTGAATGAGTTCTAAAACTTCGTGTAGGCGTTGGGTGCGGCGTGGTTCTCGCAGCCGATACAAACGGGCAAAATAATCTAAGTAATCCCAGACATTTAAATCTTCATACAGTGGATAATCATCGGGGAGGTAGCCAAGACGACGTTTGAGGGTGGGGTTACTCTTGTCACGACGCAGGCGATCGCCGTTAATATAAATCTCACCCGTAGTTGGTTCTTCAGCTGCTGCCAACATCCGAATGAGCGTTGTTTTACCCGCGCCATTGGGGCCTATCAGTCCATATACTTCACCCATTTGGATTTCTAAGTCAACATCGTTAACGGCTACGTGCCGTTCAAATTGCTTAGTTAATCCACAGGTGCGAATTGCTAATTCTTTTACCATAGCGGCTGGGGTACGGCTGTTGTTTAAACACTAACCTAACCTCTTTCTACAGCTTTCGTTAGTTCCGTTACGGAAATTGTAACCAGGTTCTCTACGTAATCGCACAAAATTAAATTCATTGCTAGATAGAGAGATAGGAAAGCCAAATAATGATAAAGGATGGATATGTTAGAACTAGAGGCGATTAAAAATAAAGCTATATGAGTAACAATGATTTGCTTTCTCGTATTTCTATCGAACCGAATATTTGTTTCGGTAAACCTGGCATTCGTGGACACCGTATTTGGGTTTCTTTAATTTTGGATTATTTAGCTGGTGGAGCAAAAATTGAAGAAGTGCTGGAAGCTTATTCAAGTATAGAAAGAGAAGATGTACTAGCTTTTATAGCCTACGGTGCAGAGATGGCGCGGGATGTTTTTGTGGAACTTCCTTTGAACCAAAAAAAGGAAGCAAGTTCGTGAAATTAAAATCAGCACGAGTGGCTAGGGTAATGTTATGGTTGCTGCGTATTTCTCTAATATTGACGGTATTTTCTACATTCTTCAAACTAATTTATAACGCCATACCAGCGTCTCACTCAACGATCGCTGCTTTACTGTATTTATTTTCTCTACCTTCTATATTCATCAATCTAGCAATATTACTGCTGTCATTAGTTTGGATCTATCGCCTGCACGAAGACCTACACCACTGCTATAACGATTATCCTATTAATAGCTGGAATGCCCTATGGAGCTTAATTTTCATCATTTTCATTTGGAAAACGCTAATGACGATCGCCCGTTATTTTCGAGCCGAAACAGGTCGCTTACACCGCTACGGACTCCGCCTCTATCGCCTAGTGCCTGTAATATATGCCATTTTCATTGCGTCCTATTTGCTGCGGCGATTGATATACAAGTATGACTATCAGGGAAGGCCGGAGTCAATCAGAAATATCCCAGAGTTTCTTGTCCTAATAGCGATCGCTTGTAAAAATATCCTAGAGCTAGGTGGGGTAATTGTCCTAGTGATAATTGCCCAGACCATTGTCAATGCTATGCAGTTGAAAGTCAATCAAATCAATCATCAAGTTGCACAAAAGCCGGACGTATAACTTAGTACACACCCGGCATAATTACTAAACTAAAGTTATTACGCCAATTGATTTAGAATTGAACTGACATCAACCATCAACTTCTGCCCCAACTTGAGTAAATTCTCACACTGATGAGGATCTTCTTGACTAGTCAGACATAAGGGTATGACTTGACTGTGCAGACAGCTAAAGTATAGTTCTTGGGATTGGTGTAATGAAATGCCAATATTTAACTGATATGCCACATCAATCAACCGTTCCAGGCATTGAATATCAGTAGCAAAACTACCATTGCTATCGTGCAGCAATCTCCAGAGTAACCGCGAAATCAACTGTTCTAGCATCTGCTTGCCTTCAGGAATATTTAAGTGACAACGCAGATGTTTAGCTTCAGTGGCGATCGCCTCTAATTCTACTATGTGATTCCAAACCAACGTAGGTTCGGTGATATCTTGCTCTAGCGATCGCAATGTAGTCATGCAGCGATATCCTAAAGCAATCTCGGCTGCCACTTGCAACTCTTGGGGTACAGCCAGTTCATCGCGGTGAAAGGCTACTAGTACACCATAATTATCGCGGTAGGCTTGGGTGTAAAGCTGGTCTAACCGTGTCAGGGTTTCTTGAGAAAGTAATCGCATGATGCGATGGCGTTCTTCTGCAAACAGATTTTGCAAGTTGTATGCTTGACCACTAAATACCTGTGTCATCACCAAGATGGTTTGGGCTGCGCTAGCTTGTTGCAGTGCGCTAAACAGCTTTTCTTTCAACTGGCTGTAGTCCCGTCGTCCGGTGAATAGTTGAATGCAGCAGTGGAAATCCCAACCGCCTAAATGCAGCACGGCAAAGACTAAGTTTTCGCTTTCCCAGGTAATATCAGAGACTAGCTTTAAATGACCAACTGCTAAAGTCAATGATCCCATGCGTTGCAATTGGTAGTCTATTTCATTGACGGTGTAGCAATAAACGTGCTGGTGGTGATTACCGGGAGATGATCCCTGACCATTGAATATAGATGTAATGGCGTAATGGGCAGCTACTTGTTTAAAACTAATCTGGGCAGTTTGTACCAGTTGGCGATATATTTCTCCACCATGTCTAAAAGTATCAACATTACTGGGGGCTAAACCGAGGCGTTTGAGGAAGCCTTTTTCTAGCTGCACACCAGCGACATCTCCAGCCAGTTCCAATGCGCGGGAGGCGTAGCGCATAATCTGAGTTCCCTCTGGGCGGGAAAGTTCTTCAAAAAACCAGCCGCAACTGGTAAACATAAATAAACTATGACGCTGCATTTCTAATAAGCGCAAAGCGTCTACCTGTTCGGCGGCGGTGAGTTTATGGGTTTGATGACGAGCCAGAAAACGGCTAACATTGGCAGCAGAGCGATCGCGGATGACATTAATATATTCATCTCTTGCTAGCCAGGGATCACGGAATAATTGTTTACCAGATTCTTCATAAACTGCA
Organism: Anabaena minutissima FACHB-250; assembly: GCF_014697125.1. Classification (GTDB taxonomy): domain Bacteria; phylum Cyanobacteriota; class Cyanobacteriia; order Cyanobacteriales; family Nostocaceae; genus Trichormus; species Trichormus minutissimus. Next base: position 35,001 of record NZ_JACJRG010000033.1, read on the forward strand.
ACTAACTGATCCCGTAGCCAATTTAAAGCATTCCGCAATGGCCGCCGCCATTTTTGATGCCAGATACCGCCTTCACCACCACAACCACAGTCATCTTGCCATCTGTCTACACCGTGGGCGCAACTCCAGGCAGTCACAGATTTTAACTCAACTTCCCATCTGGGTGAATTTAAGCTGAGGTAGTGCGCGAAGTTTGTCACCGTCCAACCATTTTGGGGAAACTCTTCGATAAAAGCGTAGGCGATCGTTTTTTCTGTTCCCTTTTTATGGTGTCCGAAGGTTTCCCCATCTGTAGCCACAGAAATTAATTGTGACTGACGGTGATCCCCACGCACAGCTGAACCAATGCGCCCAGCAAAGTGGTGAGAATTATAGACGACATCACTAAAACCCATATCTCGTGAAATGGGGCCGTCGTAGAAGAAAATATCAATATATGGGCATTGGGAAGTGGGAATTGGCAATTGGTCATTGAGATTTCCCATTCCCCGATCCCCGCGCAAATAACAACGATAGGGACGTGTGGGATCAATCTGATTACCGCCAACTTCGTGCCATTCTGCTTGGGGATCATTTTCTGATGGGAAGGGACGACAACGCAGAGCTTGGGATGGTGCGAGGACAATAAAGCGAATACCTTCAGTCACCAAAGCTTCTAAGGTTGCGTAGTCTACGGCGGTTTCCGCTAACCACATCCCTTCGGGATCACGACCAAAGCGAGAACGGAAGTCTGCTTTCCCCCAGCGAATTTGGGTGTATTTATCCTGTTCATTCGCCAAGGGCATGATGATGTGATTATATACTTGCGCGATCGCGTTACCGTGACCATGCAATCGCTGACAACTTTTTGCGTCCGCCTCTAAAATTCGTTGATAAACCTCCACATCATGGCGTTCTAGCCACGACATCAGAGTCGGGCCAATATTAAAGCTCATATATTCGTAATTATTGACGATCCCCGTCACTTCGCCTCGGTCATTTAACACTCTGGCGAAAGCATTAGGACGGTAGCATTCCCAATGAATGCGCTCATTCCAATCATGGAAAGGTGAGGCACTAGGTTGACGTTCAATGGCATCTAAATAAGGATTTTCCCGTGGCGGCTGGTAAAAATGACCATGCACCGTCACATACACACCTGTAGCTTTGCTCAAGGGATCGCTGTTGTGAGGATCTTTGTTAGGGAAATTGGATGTTGATGTTGATGTTGATGTTGAGCCAGAGATAGCTGGCCGTTCAGCAGCAGAAGTCATGTATATTTATCCAAAAAAAAACTTACACTTATGCCGGAAACATTTACTTCAAACATTTCTACACCAGTTTGAAAGCAAAATCCGGTATATATGAAAACTATGAGTACGGAATACAGCTAAATTACGACGAATGTGATCTTATTATGATAGTAAATCTGCGTTATCGCCAGGCTGTTTTCCAGATTTGACGGAACTATTAGTTATGATACCTCGTCATGGACTAGTTACTGGTTGTTTTGAACGATGCTTATTATTTGAGTTTTTTTTGATTGGCAGAAATAATGAAAAATTTAATTATCTTTTAATATATTAAAAACTATTTGTGGTGTAAAAATATCATTTTTAATTTAGAGTTTTGCTAAAGAAAATTACGAAATCATAAGGAATTGCAACTATAGTTTACATTGGCTACCTTGTTGACATAACACTTAATATAATTGACTCATGTAACCCTAGGGGTTACAATATCTGTGACTATTAAAACTTTTAAACATAAGGGTATTAAAAAACTTTTTGAAGATGATAACAGGAGTGGAGTTCAGCCAGCACACGCAGAAAAGCTTCTAGATATACTTGACACGCTTGACGCTGCCACCGAAATCAAAGATATGCAATACCCCGGTTCTGGACTACACCAACTAAAAGGTGATAGAAAAGGGGAGTGGTCTGTTACTGTCACCAAAAACTGGCGTATAACTTTCACATTTGAAGAGGGTGATGCTTACGACGTAAACTACGAAGACTATCATTAGGAGACTGAAGCCGATGATCACCAAAAGAAAACCCAGACACCCCGGTGGCTTAATCAAGCGTCAGTATCTTGAGCCACTTAATATCACAATTACTGATTTTGCTGACATCATTGGTGTATCCCGTAAAACAATGTCTGAGATAGTGAACGAACGAGCAAGCATCACACCTGACATGGCTCTGCGTTTATCTACTGCTTTGCAAACAACTCCTGAGCTATGGCTCAACTTGCAACAAAAATATGATCTTTGGTGTGCGGCTAATGAGTCAGAATCCTGGAAAGAAGTTACACCAATAAATTTACAAGCTTGCTAAAAACTTTCAGTTCGCGCGCCGAGGACGTAACAAGACTACTTTGGCTGCTGAACTTCCGCCACTTCCTTTAACGATGATCATTTCCATTCAAAGCTTTTTGGGTATTTTGCCTGATTGACAAAATATACTTTTTCTTAACAAGGTAGTAGGGGTTTAAATCCCCGGCTTCTATCAAGCCGTAAGTGTTGTGGCGGGGTGTAAATCCCCGTTACAACACGGAAAAAGCGAATTGCGAATTGCGAATTGCGAATTGCGAATTGGTTTAAAGTGTCTTGTCATTTACCAACTCAGCACTTTTCATTCAGCACTGACTAAACGCCGCGCTACCGCTAACAGTACTCAGCAATATGACTGGTAAACAGATCAATTAAATATCACAAATGTCAGCTAAAAACATTCTTTTTCTCGTTCTCTTACTTTTTAGTCCCATTTCCTTGGCGGCGCATTTCCTCGAATGGGGAGACTTGCTAGTTTTTATCACCGCAGGTTTAGCAATTCTGCCCCTGGCAGCTTGGATGGGTACAGCTACAGAAGAAATTGCAGTAGTGGTAGGGCCAAGCTTGGGGGGGCTGTTAAACGCCACGTTTGGCAATGCTACCGAACTGATTATTGCGTTAGTGGCTTTGAATGCTGGGCTAGTTAATGTTGTCAAAGCCAGTATTACCGGCTCAATTATCAGTAACTTACTACTGGTAATGGGTTTCTCGATGCTTTTGGGTGGACTACGACACAAAGAACAGACATTCCAACCAATTGTGGCGCGGGTAAATGCTTCTTCGATGAATTTGGCCGTAATTGCCATGTTGCTACCCACAGCAATGAACTACACTGCTAAAGGCATTAGCGAACCAGTCCTGCAAAATCTCTCTTTGGCGGTGGCTGTGGTGTTGATTTTAGTTTACGCCCTCACCCTACTATTTTCCATGAAAACCCACGCCTATTTATATGATGTTGGTGTGGTAGAAACTGAAATTGAGGAAACCCATACTAAACCAAATATTTGGTTGTGGAGTGGGGTGTTGTTAGTATGTACCCTGTTGGTAGCGTTAGAGTCGGAGTTATTGGTTGATACCTTAGAGGTGGCGACTTCCCAGCTAGGTTTGACAGCACTGTTTACAGGGGTGATATTAGTTCCCATCGTGGGTAATGCAGCAGAACACGCCACAGCTGTCACCGTAGCCATGAAAGATAAAATGGATCTTTCTGTATCAGTGGCTGTGGGTTCTAGTATGCAAATTGCCCTATTTGTCGCCCCTGTATTAGTAATTGCCGGGTGGATACTAGGTCAGCCAATGGATTTAGATTTTCAACCCTTTGAATTAGTGGCTGTGGTTGTATCGGTGTTAATTGCTAATAGTATTAGTTCTGATGGTAAGTCTAATTGGTTGGAGGGGACTTTGTTATTAGCTGCTTACACTGTACTGGGATTCGCTTTTTACTTTCACCCAGCAATTGAGGGTCTTGGGTAGTATTTCTCACAGTTGAATATTTCTTCAAATCCCCGACTTTTTGAAGAAGTCGGGGATTTTGCGTCTAATTTAGTGAATTGAATTTCAGGCATTTGCCTACGCTGGGTGGTTACGCCATCACTTTTTATTTTTAGTAGTAATTTTGACATTTTTTAGACTTATTAAAACTAATTATTACAACACTGATTCCATAAGTAATTTATAACTCTCAAATCTAAAAAATACACATATAGATATACCGCTTAAGGTGGAATAATTTCTTTGGCATCTAGAGTTTATTATTCTTGTCAAGTTTATTAGCAAATAAATTACAAAATGCTGCATATAGGCAATTTGGCAGTTAACCAACTGATTAACTGCTGTCATTTACGGTATCAAAAAATCACTTGGAGGAATTAAAACTCTGCTACCAGGAAAAAATCTCCAACTCAAAAGTAATCAGGACATGATGTTGGCAACTTTAACTCATTGATTTTTAATTTTCTACAATTGCTCAAAATTTAACTCATTAGATTTAAGTAAGCACTATTCCGGAATTAATGATTTTTTTCTGTCAAAGGAAATATGGGTGATAGTGACATCAATTACCATGAATGATATTGTCTTGCTGGTGACGGGTGTATTAGCAATCAAGCAAACTCCTCCGTCGATTGTACCCAAGCAGCCTGTAATTCAGCTTGACAATGGCGTGAAAAAAACAACATATGTTGAGCCATATCAGTTAGTGTCATCTGCAAAAATCACGCCGCCTGAATTCGTGCCGCCAAGTGAAAGTTCCTCAAATATTAAATTAGCTTTCAATCCTGAAAATCAACAATCTTCGATTAAAAAAACAGATTTAATCAAGGATGCTTATAGTGTAGATGAGTTCCGAAATTTTCAGGCTGTGAGGGTAAAAGTTCCGCGTCAACCACGTATTATAGCCCAACAAATCCGTAATGAAATTATTATTGCTAGACGCTCTCAAAGGTCTATCAGAAATGTACCAAATCTACGTTTTGGTAATTCAGGTAGTGCAGTGAGAGTCTTGCAAAGATTATTAGTTGCCAATGGCTATAATCTTCCCGTTGATGGAGTTTATGGGGCTTTAACAGAAAGTGCTGTTAAAGCCTTTCAAGTACAGCGTAATCTCCAAGTAGATGGCGTAGTCGGGTCAAATACTTGGAGGTCGTTGACGGTATATCGATAATAATTCGTAATTCGTAATTTGTAATTAAAAATTACAATTACGAATTAGAAATTGTTATCGATACTTATGCTGTTCTAGGAGTGCTTGCGCCCTGGGTTTGTAAATTAAATAGAATAAAGACTCAAGGTAGCGCAACAAGTCCTCACGTTTTTCTTTGGATGTAAAGTTCCAGAAACCATAAATTCTGGCTAATGACAACAGTTTAGTGGTATGAATCTTCCAAGTATAGGTACTGTATACTCGGTCAATTGCTTGTTGAGAAACCACACTCCAATATTGGGGATTTTCTTGACATTTAGTGACAAATTCTAGAATCTTTTGGGCTGTTTCTTCTAAATGCGTAGGGTTGATGTAAAATCCATTGACTTTATTTTGAATGATTTCTAATGGCCCACCAAATTGGGTTGCGAACGTTGGTAATCCTGAAATCATCGCCTCCAGAATTGTCAAACCAAAAGCTTCAAATAAAGCTGGTTGGACGAAAATGCCTTCGTGGTCAGCAATGACTCGATACACTTCCCCAGAATCAGTTTTTGATAGGCGCACACCCAGCCAGCGAATCTTACCATGCAGATTGTACTCGTCAATAATGTGATAAAGTTTGACGATTTCATCCCGTTCTTCATTGTCGTCTGATTCTTCCACCCGCAACTTACCGGCGATCAAAATTAAGTTGCAATGTTCTTGCAGTTCTTTACTTTTACCAAAGCATTCTGCTAAACCAGTCATGTTTTTAATCCGATCTAGACGCGCCATTGAGAAGATAGGACGCTTATGAGGATCGTCGAGTTTACCGAAGATTTGGCTAGGGTCTTCTAAAGTAAATAGCATTTCGTCAATGCGTAAGCGATCGCTTTCTACTCTATCTTCAAAACGTGTATAGGGAAAATAGGCGTTTTCATTTACCCCAGGCGGTACGACGTTAAACTTGGGACTAAATAATTCAATGCCGTTCACCACATGGTACAACTCAGGCATGGTGAAGCATTTGTAAGATTCATACTGCCCTACACTATCTGCTTTGCCGATAATTTCTTGGTAGGTGCTGCTGATGACGAAATTGGCTGCATTCATCGCAATCAAATCAGCAGTGAATTGCAAAGAGAAATGATATTTATCTTCTAAATCTTGCCAATACAAGTTACTAAACAAGTATTTGGATTTTTCTAAAGCGTGGGCGATATTACATTGAGTCACTTTCATCCGTCGCGCTAACAAGAACGCCACTAAGTTCCCATCGGTATAGTTACCCACCATTAAATCTGGTCTACCTTGAAATTCTGCCAGCAGTTCCCGTTCTGCGTCAATGGCGAAGGTTTCTAGATAAGGCCAAAACTCAAATCGGGAAATCCAGTTTTGCGTCATATTGGGGTTAAATTCCCGCAGAGGGACACGCAAAATCCAGGCATTTTCTGTACCGTGAACTTTTTCGAGGCGTTGGTTGCAAAGAGTCCCATCACTGTTGGGAATGAGGCGACTCAGAATTATCACCTTGGGTTGGACATTTAACCCCTCCAAGCCGGCGAGTACAGCATCTTCTTGTAGTTGCTTTTCTAAATTTTTGGCTTGGTCGAGGACGTACACCACCTGACCACCAGTATCAGGACGACCTAAAACCCCCTCTTGTCCAAACCAACCATGTGCTGACACCAGGACGATTCTAAAAATCATCGGGACACGAGAGATGAAGGCTTCGAGAGTTTGGGGGTTGGGTGAGTCGATTAATTCATCCAGAATGTCTAAGGTATCTCGCACACGAGAGGCTGTATTACCCCAACCTGGTTCAAAACCCATCGTTTGCAATTGCAACCGCAATTGTTCATAGGGTTCATCGTTGGGTCTATCACTCACAAAGTTGATAGCTTTTTTAACTTGATCTGAAAGCTGCTGTTGTGATTGAATGCGATCGTTAATTAATAACTGGACACCGTTGTAATGATGTAGGCGGAGGAAGTTAAATAAGCTTTCTAGCCATTGTTTGGGGTCTTGAAAGAGTTGGCTAGATAGGTAACGGTTGAGGAACTCTACACCCTTACCAATATTTTTGGGGTCACGGATGACTGGGGTGTAGTCGTAAAAAGGGCCAAAGTCTAACTCTAGCAGATCACCATCTTGGGGATGAAATTTATTGACGAAGCGATCGCGCAAATCTAATAATTCCTGTACCGTCATCGACTCAACATCTAAGTCTGCTGTCAGGCGATAAACTTCTTGACTAGCAATCTTGGAACGAATGATAAAACATAGATTTGAGTCTTCTTGAATAATCTCTTGGGTATAGTAAATTAATTTTCCTAAGTGAGAAGAAGTATAAAACGTCTCTGGCTTCTCAAATTTGGTGCAGTATTCACTATATTCATTCAAGATGTCATTCCGCAGTAAATAATTCTGCTCTTTTTGGCGTAATTGACTAACAAAGCCCCGCAAATCACTTTTTTCTTCACTATCCAGGATCGTCTGAATCAATTCTGACATAGTATGTCAACTCCTAAAGATGATTTTGCATTCTAGGGTAGCGTAAACTTAAACCCTATAATTTAGACACGTAAACACTTAAATAAACACAGATAAATTAATCTAACTGTATTTTTTGTACGTATTAAATCGTGCTATTCTTTACCCAAAATAAATAAAAATCAGTATTTTTCTGTCTAACTAAAGATAGATCATATTTAAATTATTGGTATATTTTCTATTTTTAAGAAATTATGTGGCGATTCTACGTGATTTGTGAAAATTGCGAAGCCTCATAAACCCATTTGCTTCCAGAAGCCAGAAGTATAAATTTTTGCTGTTCTGAAAGATATGCTTTATACTAACATCTTGCACCAGTTTATTGATAATCGTGCAAGATACCAGTAACTCTCCGTTCATTTTGTTTTGAATGATCGCTAAATATTTAAAGAAGCCTTAGTTACAAGAACCAAGACTTCAGATAAAGTTATTAAATTTACAAGCAGAACTCAACTTTTTACCCCAAATTGCTGAAAAAAGTTGCCCACAGAGTTCCTGTTACTCCCACCGCAATTAAAATGTTGGTGAAAAATCTGCCTAATTCAGTGTCTTCTCCCAGTCCTTTATCATCTTGACCTGCACTGAAAAATAATGACCAAGCTTGGTTAGCATTGATAGTTTCAAAGTTGTTGAAATCAGGTCTAAATACAACAGTTCCAATTAAATCTTTCGTCGGAAAATCAAAGTCAGTTTTCATTGTTTTATTGCTTTTTTATTTGTTGAGTGAAATATTCAAAATTAACTTACAAACTTAGTTACAGGTTTGTCAGCCATCCAATCAAGCCGTTTCCTGTGATTATTTCTACAGCAATAAGTGAGACAAAGCCAATCATCGCCAAGCGTCCATTGAGTTTTTCAGCGTACTCTGTAAAACCTGCTCTTGGGGTTTGATCTACATAAACTTTTGGTTCAATGGCAAAGTTGTTGAGCTGACCGAGTTCGTTCATTGTGAAGCCTTTGCTTGTCATGTCTTTTTTTTTGCTTACTTATGTAACTGAATATAACATTATGTAAATATTTTTTACAAGAAGTTGACAAAATAAACTGGTGATGAAAGCCGTACTAAATAGGTTGGGGATACCGTATTATCCAGAAAATCTGAAAATATCTGGTGATGCGGGGTAACATTCAAACTTAAAGCAGGCAAGATATGAAGTAACCTGTTATGCGTTCACAAATGAAACTCAATAAAGTTGTCCCTTGGGGTAGAACTCTAGAAGAGTATAAATTGATGTTTAATCTGTCAGAGGCAGATTTGAACACCAAAATTTTGGGATGTGGCGATGGGCCAGCTAGCTTCAACGCTGAAATGACAGAATTAGGATACTCTGTTGTGTCTATTGATCCGATTTATCAGTTTTCTGCGACACAGATTGAGCAGCGTGTGAGAGAAACTTATGAGACAGTCGTTTCACAGGTAAAGCAAAACGCTCATCGCTATATTTGGAAGAACTTTCATCATGCTGATGAGCTTGGTGAGGCTCGACTCGCCGCCATGAAAAAATTTTTATGGGATTATGAGAAGGGGAAAGCTGTAGGGCGTTATTTAGATCAATCTTTACCCAGTTTAGAATTTGCTGATCATCAGTTTGAATTATGTGTCTGTTCTCATTTGCTCTTTCTGTATTCGGAACAGTTATCGCTGGATTTACACATGGATTCGATTCATGAACTTCTGCGAATCGCTCCAGAAATTCGGATTTTCCCTTTGCTTCAGCTTGATGGTGAACCGTCTCCATACCTTGAGCCAGTTATTCAGGAGCTATCTAGCAAAGGTTTTAAAGTGCAGGTGAAACCTGTTGCTTATGAATTTCAGAAAGATGGGAATCAAATGTTGCAAATCAATTGGTAAGTTGTCAATAACAAAACAATCAGGTTCTCATGATTGAGTTTTACCAACAACTAGCGGCGGCTTTAAAACAAGGTGCTGTAGTTTTAGCCACAGTCACTAATACCAAAGGTTCTGTTCCCAGAGAAGTAGGTGCAAAAATGCTGATCTGCGCCGACGGGAAAACTTACGGTACAATTGGCGGCGGTGCGGGAGAAGCTAAAGTTTATCAACAAGCTTTGCAAGTATTACAAACTAGTGAAAAGCAATTGGTAGAAATTGATTTATCAGGCGCACCGCACCGAGAAATTCAAGGTGTTTGTGGTGGCACAATGTTGGTATGGTTGGAGTTATGGTCAGGTGATGCTAGTTTAAGCTTAGTGAATGAGATTATCGATAAACTTACATCTGGTCAACCAGGGGCAATTATTACACCTTTAAATATCAATGCCGAACCCTACTTAGAAACAGCAAATGTCCCCGAATTACCGCAACTAAAAAATCATACTTTAATTGAACCTTTACTACCACCACCGACTCTATTAATTATTGGTGCAGGACATATTGCTATTCCCCTAGTTAAGATTGCTAAGATAGCAGGGTTTAAAATTATAATACAAGACGATCGCCTAGATTTTGCTACCCCAGAAAGATTTCCCGATGCCTCGTTAGTCTTAGCACAACCTATTAGCTCAATTTTGCAAAATATTCAGCAAATTTCTAATTTATATATTGCTTTAGTGACTAGAGGTTACTTACAAGATATATCAGCTTTAGAAATATTAAAGCATTGTCATGCACAATATATTGGCATGGTTGGTAGTAAAAAACGCGTTGATACTGTTTATAAAATGTTGCAAGCTCAGGGTAATTTGCCCCGGATATATGCACCCATCGGTTTAGATATTGGGGCTTTAACCCCAGAAGAAATTGCAGTTAGCATCTGTGCAGAATTAATTAAAGTGCGTCGGGGTGGAACTGGGCGATCGCTATCAGAAAATATAATCTAGGGTTTCCTGCTCTCATGAGGTATATCCTTGCTGAGTATACGCTGTGAATAATAGTGTTGTTAATAAAGCCTTCCAGTTTGGAGATATCGAAAAATACTCGAACTTTTCTTTAAATAAAAACCTCAGTCTTAAGAAAGATCCTGATTAGGGCGTAATTCGGATTAAATAAGAAAAACCGTGTATGCCTACGGATGAATCTAAATGAAGCGCGACTCCACTGGTAAATTTATTAGCAATTGGGAATTAGAAAAGAAACAACGAGTTGGTATATCTCTTACTAGTACAGCGTGGCGATCGCTTGATGAGGCAGCGCAAAAACAAGGAACGTCTCGTTCAGAATTAATTGAATACTTTGCCCGCAGCCTAGACAATGAGCTGCATCTCGATTTCCAGGAAACGAGGGCAAGTCCTGAAAACGCTTTGTTACAAGAACTTATCCTGGAGCAAAAGCAAGTAATCGCCACCTTAGAGCGGCAGAAACAAGAGTTAGCAGCCTTACTGGAAAATGCACCAGATGCGATCGCTCGCTTCGATTCGCAAATTCGTTGCCTGTATGCCAACCGTATTGTCGAGCAAGCCTTGGGATTTTCACGGGATACTCTACTCGGTCAATCCATGTCTGAATTTATGTCAGACCCCATATGCTTATTCTGGGAAGAGCATTTACGTCAGGTGTTTGCCACTGCTCAAGAACAGGAAATTGAATTTGAATTTGCCACCCCGTCTGGTGTGCGGTTTTATCAGGCGAGGTTAGTTCCTGAATTGGATGAACAGGGAACACCCATTTCAGTGATAGTCATTAGTCGGGACATGACCGACACAAGACTTACTCAGCAACAACACACAGAATCTCTTGCTGCTCAAGAAACTGAACGCCGGGTGACAACAATCTTGGAAAGCATTACAGATGCCTTTGTTGCTTTTGATCGCAATTGGTACTACACCTATGTGAATCAGGCCGCAACTAAAATTTTACATAAAACCCCAGAGGAACTCATTGGTAAACACATTTGGCATGAAGTGTTCCCAGAACTAGTAGGTGGTGTAGCATATCAAGCACTGCATCGAGCGGTAGCTCAACAAGTTGCTGTTTCATGGGAAGAATTTGGAGAGCCTGTTAGCTGTTGCTTAGAAGCCAATGCCTATCCTTCGGCTGAGGGTGTAACCGTATATTTTCGTGATGTCACAGAGCGCAAACAAGCCGAGGCTGAACAGGAGCGTTTGCGGCATGAGCTTGAGACTGAACATACTCGATTTGCAGCTGTTTTACAGCAGTTACCAACAGGTGTGCTAATTGCCGATGCTGCATCTGGCAAATTAATTCTGGCAAATGAACAAGCGAAACAAATTATTGGGTACAGCTATGAACAGTCCCTGGAACTCGAAGAATACGTACCTATTACACCATTTGTAGCCTTTGACTCTGCTGGACATATGTATGCTCCGAATGAGTATCCATTGGCGCGATCGCTCCAAACAGGTGAAGTCGTCTCTAACGAAGAATTAAAGCTACAAAGTGATAGTAGTCAAACTTTTATTAGTGTCAATTCTGCACCCATTCTCAATAGCCAAAATCAAATTGTGGCGGCTGTGGCTGTATTTCAAGATATAACCGAGCGTAAGCGAATAGAAACAGCACTAAGGCAGCAAACTGAGGCATTAGAAAACCAGCAGAAATGGTTAGAAACTGTATTGGATTTGATGCCAACACCAATGGTATTTGTTGAACCAGTCACAGCAAAAGTTACTTTCTCTAATCGCATTGCCAATGAATTGGCTGGTGGCGACATACCAAAAAACAAATCCCTGGATGAATACCCCAATGCTTACTATTGCACCGATGCCAATGGCGATCGCATCCCCACCGAGAGAATGCCTGCGGTGCTATTAGCGCAGGGAGAACGGCTGCAAAACTATCAAATGAACTGGCATACACCTGGAGGTATTCGCTCGACACTTTGCTGGGGAGAAACCTTGCCTGCAATGTATGGGCATCCGGCCGTTGCCATTGGGATGTTTCAAGATGTAACTCGACTCAAGCAGATTGAGGAAAACCTGCGACAGACTGAAGAACGCTTACAACTTGCCTTATCCTCGGCGCAGATGGTTGCCTGGGACATGGATTTAATCACCAATCGTGTGGTCTGTTCTCCCAATGCACTAAGGGTTTGGGGGCTGGAAGCAGGTACGGCAGAAGAATTTGTGGACGTGATTCATCCAGATGATCAGCTGCAAATCAGGGAAGCAACTCAAAGAGCAGCTGCCGGGGAAATAGTTTATCAGCAAGAGTACCGGGTAATTGCTCCAGACAAAGTAGTGCGGTGGCTTAACAGTCAAGGAAGAGTTTATCTTGATGCCACTGGACAGGGAGTTCGCATGATTGGCGTTTCCGTCGATATTACAGAGCGCAAACAACTGCTTGAACAGCTGCAATACAAAGAGAGACAACAAGCATTTTTAATTCTATTAAATGATGCTATTCGCTTCATTCAAGACACGAAGGAAATTATGCGGCAGGTGGTGTGTGCCACAGGGGATCATTTCCAAGTTACTCGCTGTACCTATGGTGAAATTGATTCCACCCAAGAATACGTTATCATCAAGCGCGACTACTGCAACGGCGTGATCAGCGTGGTTGGCTCTCACCACATGAATTCTTTTGGACAGGAAATCATTGCGGAACTCAAGCAGGGCAAGACAATTGTTGTGGATGATGTGGATAGTGATCCTCGGACTAGGGGAGCGGGTGCGGCTGCCTTTGATGCCATTGAAACCAAATCTCTTTTATGTGTGCCGTTAGTAAAACAAGGAAAGTTTGTGGCGTTATTTGTGCTGCACCATATTGCTCCTCGTCACTGGACAGAGGAGGAAGTGGCACTGATGGAGCAAATTGCTGAACAAACTTGGTTAGCCGCAGAGCGATCGCGTGCAGAAGAAGCATTGCGGGAAAGTGAAGCGCAGTTACAATTGGCACTGAAGGTCGGACGCATAGGAACGTGGGACTGGGACATAAAAACTGGTGCAATAAGCTGGTCAGAAGGACACTTCACGGTGTTAGGTCTGCAACCATATGAGTGTCAACCCACTTATGAACTTTGGGCAAGTCGGGTGCATCCAGATGATTTAGCACAAACTAAGGCTAGACTTCAGCAAGCCAAGCGGGCTAAGAAAGAGTACCACCACGAATATCGGCTGCGTTGGTTAGATGGCTCTATTCACTGGGTGGAAGTTAGGGGACAGTTTACTTACGACTTGAAGGGGAAGCCAAAAAATTCCATTGGTGCTGTCGTTGAGATTACAGAGCGTAAACAAGCTGAACAAGAACGAGAACAATTACTAGAGCGTGAACGCATTGCCCGAATGCAAGCCGAAACCGCACAACGCCAGCTAAAAACCATTTTTGAAACTTCTCCGGTGGGAATTGGTCTATTAGATGCCAAACAGCGATTTATTGCAATTAATCAAGCATTAGCTCAAATCAACGGACTCACTCGTGAACAGCATTTAGGACATTCAGTTGCTGAACTTTTTGGTCAAATTGATCCTGGAATAGTTGCAGTCTTTGATGAGATTTACAAGACAGGAAATCGCTTTATCGCACTCAGCCTTCCTATCAATGCTCCTGGTCGTAGCGATCGCTCTCCTGGTTATTACAATGTTTACTATCTGCCCACAACCAACTCCAACCATCAATTAGAAGATGTTTTAGCGTATGTGATAGATGTCACAGAGCAAGTCAGGTTAGAGCGCAATCAACGCTTTCTGGCAGAAGCCAGCGCAGTTTTAGCATCTTCCCTCGACTACCAAACTACCCTAGAGCAAGTGGCGCAGTTGGCAGTACCAGAGTTAGCAGATTGGTGTACAGTCCACATAGTCAAAGAAGATAATTCTATCGAGCAGATTGCCGTAGCTCACATCGACCCCGCCAAACGCCAATGGGCTGAACAAATCAGACAGAAATATCCTGTGAACCCGGATGAGCCTAGAGGTACTGCATGGACATTACGCACAGGAAAATCAGATTTTTTACCAGATATTACCGATGAATTGTTAGTACAAGCAGCTCGTGATCCAGAACATTTAGAAATTTTGCGCTCTGTTGGGTTTAAATCTGCCATGACAGTGCCATTACGCATCCAAGATAGAATTCTGGGTGTGATTTCCTTCATCTGTGCCGAGTCTGGACAACGCTACGACCAGAACAATTTACAATTAGCTGAGGAACTAGCTCGCCGTGCTTCCTTAGCGATCGATAATGCTCAATTTTACCGCATAGCTCAAAACGCTCGCGCCAAAGCTGAAGCGGCTAACAGAATTAAAGATGAATTTCTTGCTGTGCTGTCCCACGAATTGCGATCGCCCCTCAATCCGATTTTAGGTTGGACAAAACTGCTGCGAAGTAAGCGACTAGATCCCGCAAAAGCTGACCAAGCCTTAGAAACAATCGAACGCAATGCCAAGTTGCAAGCGCAATTGATTGAGGATTTATTGGATGTCTCCCGCATCCTTCAAGGAAAAATGTCGTTAAATGTCGCACCAGTTAATTTAGCTGCAACCATTGAAGCTGCCCTAGAAACAGTACGATTGGCAGCAGAAGCCAAGAATATTCAAATCCAAACCATACTCAATCCTGTCTCTGGAACAGTTGTTGGTGATACCAACCGCCTACAACAGGTTGTCTGGAATCTCCTTTCTAATGCTGTGAAGTTTACTCCCACTGGAGGACAAGTTGAAGTGCAACTAGAACAGGTGGAAATGTATGCTCAACTTCAAGTTAAAGACACAGGAATTGGCATCAGCCCAGAGTTTTTACCACACGTATTTGAATACTTCCGTCAAGAGAATGGCGCAACGACACGGAAATTCGGTGGATTGGGATTAGGACTGGCTATTGTCCGCCAATTAACAGAACTGCATGGGGGAACAGTTGAGGCAGATAGTCCAGGGCAAAATCTGGGAACAACATTCACAGTCAGATTGCCTTTAAAGGTTGTTGAACAGGAGCTATCTTCAGATCATAGCCATTTGTCAAGTGCGATCGACCTTAAAGGTATTCAAATATTGGTTGTGGATGATGATCCAGATATGCGCGATTTGGCTCAATTCATCCTCACAGAAGCGGGCGCAGAAGTTACTACAGCCGCTTCAGCATTACAGGCATTGACTCTCTTCAATCAATCTGTGCCTGATTTACTAGTGTCTGATATCGGTATGCCAGAAATGGATGGCCATTGTCTGATTCAGCAGATTAGACAATATTCACCTCAGCAGGGAGGAAATATCCCAGCGATCGCACTTTCTGCTTATGCGGGAGAAATTAACCAACAACAAGCACTCCAAGCAGGATTTCAACAACATATTGCCAAACCCATCGACCCGGATGAGTTGGTCAGAGCAATTGCCATCATAATTGGAACTGGAACGTAAATTGACAAACTTTGCTCTCATCTTAGCGGCGGGTAAATCTACTCGCATGGGTATCTGCAAAACTTCACTAAGTTGGGGTGCAGGTCGAAATTTATTAACTTATCAACAAGAACAGTGGTTGAGTATCGGCTTTACTCCTGTGGTAGTGTTAGGTTTACATAATATTGACCGACAGAAGGATTGTCTTGTTGGTAGTTTAACGGTGATTAATCCTCATAGTCATGCTGGGAAAACAACTTCTATTTTGGCAGGGTTAGAACATATTCCCCCGAATTTTGAAACTTTAGCAATTTCCGCAGTTGATCAACCCAGAGAAGCAGGGATTTACCAACAACTATTACAAGCACATCAAGACAATTCAGCCTTCATTACTGCACCTATATATCAAAATAAAATGGGGCATCCTATATTGTTTGCTCATCAAATGCGATCGCACCTAGCAAATATTCGCGAAGAAACTCTAGGTTTACGTCAAATTATCCAAGAATTTTACGGTGCAATTAACAAGGTTGCATTTGATGATCCGGCTGTATTATTGGATATCAATACGCCGGAAGAGTATGGGGACAGGGGACAGAGGACAGGGGACAGGGGACAGGGGACAGGTGAATTTTAGATTTTAGATTTTAGATTTTGGATTGAATAATCTAAAATCCACGCATTGAATTTTCTAATGCCCTAAACCTGATCTTTTGCTGGTGTGGCGATACCTCGGCGCACTAGATTGCTTTCTAATTTTTTGATGAATTGTATATCTGCTTCTAGGAGAGGTTGGTTACTGAAGTGAGAAGGGGTTTTCTCCAAAAAAGCGAATGCTTGACGAAATTCATCGGGACTAGCTGCAAATGGTGCATCAAAATGACAGGCAATAATCTGCTGAAAATTCCATTTTGCGACTTGATTCGCCCAATTGAGTACCTGGGTTGGTGCTTGGGGAAAAATTAGGGTTTGTAAAATGGGGGCTACAAATGGTCTACCATTACCTTGCAGTGCAGTAAATGACTGCTGCCAATTATCTTGCCAATGAAACGGAAATAAGCCAAAGTATGCCTTGGGTGAGTGATCTGGTGCTTGGATAGCATCGCGGAACATCTGCCCTATTCTAGTGATTTGCAGCGCACTGGGACAAAAGTAAATGGCAAATAAACAAATGCGCTGCCACCCTTGGCGGCGGTTAGCGGCATTATCTGTAATAACTTGGTGTGCGTGTTCTCTGGCATGAAACAGTAAAGGGTAGGGGTCTATTTGACTGATGGCTGGTGGATCTTCTGATATCGATAATACTGCATCGGTGACAAGGAGAGTCTGCGATCGCTTATGGAACATTGCCACTTCTACAAACGAGCCTCGTCCTAAGTTAATGTCTAAAATTACATAGTCGAACTCATTAGCAAAGGGAACTTGGCTGCTATCTTCTGGTAGTACCTGTGTGCGTTTTTGGGGAAATCCTAGCCAACTCAGGGGCATATTCCAGGGGAAACTCCACTGATGGGGGGCAATGAATACCTGTGCTTGGGGAAAACATCTGGCGAAGGGGCCAACGAACACCTTATGTTCTAAACCAGAACTAGTAGGCAGAATAATATACTTAACTTCTCCATGCTGGGCTACCAAATCTCTCACAAGTCTTACACACTCAGGAGTTGCCGCCACAGGTGCATAAACTAACAAACCACCTGCATCTAGCTTGATCACAGTCATGCGAATGGGGACTATGGTGTAGAGAATGCCATGCAGCTGGTCGAATGTCCAAATCTTGTCTTTAACTACTTCTTGGCAAAGTGTCCGTCGTTTACCGTAGGGATAAAGTGGCAAAGCCGGCCAGAATGGCCACAACCAATCTTTAGGATTCTCACCCTGCGACTCTACCCGTGTTTTCATCATCGTTCACTCATTTCATGCTATTTTCCCACTTCTAGCATTGAGCATTCATCAATATAATTAAGGAAGATTAAGCACAAGATCATTAAAATCCCGTTTAATTACGAATTACGAATTATGAGCCAAACCGCCCTCAATCTAGTTGCCATATCTGTTTTTCTGATAACGCTATCGACATTGTTGGGGCCGTTAATCAACTTATCCCCCACTATTCCAGCGATCGCTACCTTCACAATTCTTGGTATAGCCACTGTTGATAGTTTCAGCTTGCAGGGTAAGGGGGGTACGATTATTTTAGATTGGATTGCGGGGTTTTCTCCACAACACCGCGATCGCATTATTCACCATGAAGCTGGACATTTTCTCGTCGCCCACCTTTTAGGAATTCCCGTCACAGGCTATACCCTCAGTGCGTGGGAAGCTTGGAAACAAGGGCAATCTGGACAAGGTTGTGTGACTTTTGATGATCAAGAATTAGCCTTGCAGTTGGAGAAAGGTAAAATTAGTACCCAAATGGTGGATCGTTACTGCACTGTTTGCATGGCAGGTATTGCAGCTGAAAATTTAGTCTTTGATCAGTGTGAAGGTGGTACTGATGATCAAAGTAAATTAGCTAGTATCTTGAAGATTTTAGGTTTTTCAGAGTCAGCCTATCAGCAGAAACAAAGGTTTTACGCCCTACAAGCCAAAACTCTCTTACAAGAAAATTGGTCTAGTTACCAAGCCTTAGTCCAAGTTATGGGACAACGCGGTACAGTTGCAGATTGCCAAAATGCGATCGCTAATTCTTAACAGGGGTCTAAGGGTTTTGAATCCTCCTATACCCCTACTTTTAAGAAACAGCTTCCAGGCTGGAGACTTGGGAGTATTCTTCCCAACCCATGACTTGGTTTCGTCCAGCTGCTTTAGCGGCCAATAGACACTGATCGGCACGATCTAACAAGTTCATTCCTTTTTCATCATCATTGGGTTGGAAATAAGCCACACCTAAACTGATGGTGATATGCAGATGTAAGTTACCGTTGATAGCAAAGGGTTGTTCTTTAACTATACGATTGAGACGTTCAGCTACTGTCAGTGCTTCGTCACCATTTGTATGAGGTAAAAGCACTACAAACTCCTCACCACCGTAACGGAATGCTATATCCTGACTACGTAGATTATGACGCAGACGGCTACACAGCAATTGCAAAAGGCGATCGCCAACTAAATGTCCATGTTGATCATTAACCTTTTTAAAGAAGTCTACATCTATAATAATTAAGCTCAAGGGGATATCTTGAGTCCGGGCTTTGTTGATTTGTCTGGGTAAATCCCATTCTAGGGCGCGACGGTTGTTTAAGTCTGTGAGTGAATCTGCTAAAGCGATCGCTGAGAGAATATCATTAGTATTCATCAAATCGCGATACTTTTGGACTTTTCGGACACCAACTGTTAATTGACTTAAGATTAAACTTTTGGTTGCAGTTGTGAGGCGATCGTTTGTCTCTTCAGTTAATAACCAAATATAAGCATCTGCACCTAAATTTAGGGCATGAGCAGTTATCTCAAACTCCCATTCCCAACCACGTTGACTTTTTTCAAATAACAGATAGGGACGATCTTCTACTAAAATACAATGTATCCAGGATAGCTGGTTTTGTTCTTTTAACCAGCTGCAAATTTTTATGCTACCCTTCCAACTTGCCTGCACAAATATAATATCGGGCTGCACAATTTGTATGTGCGACACTGCCTGATTAAAATCACTAATCACTTTTAAATTAAAAGTGTTGGCATCATGAATCTGATCGGGAAGTGTGGCAAGAAACTTATGACTTCCAAAGACCAGAATGCTGGTTTTCATTGCTGTGCTTTTTGCCTTTATTCTTGCTAATATTTAAGTTTATTTTGCCAATACCTTATAGATTTATTATTCTCCCAAAAATATTTGTATATATCTATACATTCTTACATCTAGCATCAACAAAAACCTTAAAATTTAATATCCTCTTAATACATTTACTAAAACATATAAAGACTAGATTATTTTCACTTATTTTAATCGCCCATTGCTTTGATTTTGATTTATAAAACAGTAAAAATACTGAATATTCTACAGAAGTATCATATTAATTATGTATTTATCAGGTGATGATAATTTAAGCGAATTTAAATTAGTCATAAAGTTATAATTTACGCTTCAAGAAAACTAAAATTTAACTTACCTTTAATATCATAGTAATCTCTATTGTGAACCTCAGTATAAAATACTAAAAAAATATATTTTTATATATACTATATACCAAACTTTTGTAAGTGATTTTACTTAAAATAAAGCTTTTCAGCGTGAAAATACGCAACAGCCCTAAATAATTACGTAGCTTTATATACTTTTTTCTAAATGTAAATTTTTAATAAAACTCGTGCAAAAATACTAATAAAATAAGTTACTTTGTCTATTCTTTAAGCAAGTTAAAGAAATAATGTAACAAAGCTAGATAGCATTAGTAAATACAACCATGAAATTGGTAACCCGCAAGATATTTGAATTATATATAATTGTGCAGATATTCCAGATTATTAAAATTGAGATTTTTGAATTTAAATAAATACGAATCAATTTAATTCAATAAAATCATAAGTAGTTACTATTCCTTAACTTTCCCTTGATAAAAAGTAGGTTGAAACCCCTAAAAAAAAGCTATGTAGTTGCATCCAAAGTGCTTCTCCCTTGGCGCTAGCCTCTCCCTTTGGGAGAAGGGGAAAGGCTGTGTAAATAGACCGGGGATGAAAACTACGATTAAGGGCTTTAGCCCTCAGTTAAATGTGGTACGATTAACGCGGTGGAAGAGTAATCAACCACGTAAAAAACCCATTTGCTACCTAACACCTAGATGCTGAACCTTCTCCTAAAGGGCTAATGTGTACACACATCTGGAGTGCTGGTTGCAAAATGTGGTTTGATCCCCCTAAATCCACGCCACTTGCTACAATGAAGGACTACTATTACAGTACGGTGTAAATAAGCGCAAAGTTGAACCACTGCGTTGCCGGGGTTCTCCCGGTTGTAGCAAATGGCGTAGCGGTGTCGGTTTCCGTCCCGCCCAACTTTATCAGACGAATTTTGAATTCACGGCGGTACTAGCCCTTAATCCTTAAATAAAACTAATTTGTCATTTCTTCCCATGTCTTCAAACCCCCAGTTCATAGGCGGTAACGAAATTCGCGCCAAATTCCTTAACTTCTATGCTCAAAGGGGACACCAAATGTTGCCTAGTGCGTCCCTTGTGCCAGAAGATCCCACTGTGCTGTTGACGATCGCAGGGATGCTACCATTTAAACCGATATTCCTGGGGCAGCGCACACCAGAATTTAATCGGGCGACAACTTCCCAAAAGTGCATTCGTACTAACGATATTGAAAATGTCGGACGCACTAAACGGCATCATACATTTTTTGAGATGCTGGGTAACTTTAGCTTTGGTGACTATTTTAAAGAACAAGCGATCGCCTGGGGTTGGGAAATCTCCACAGAAGTTTTTGGCTTACCCAAGGAACAACTAGTAGTCAGCGTCTATGAAGAAGATGACGAAGCCTTTGCTATCTGGCGAGATCAAATTGGTGTGACGTCAGCCAGAATTAAGCGCATGGGTGCAGATGATAACTTTTGGGTATCTGGCCCGACTGGCCCTTGCGGCCCTTGTTCCGAAATTTATTACGACTTCCACCCAGAACGGGGCGATGAGAATATAGATTTAGAAGATGACACCCGGTTTATCGAGTTTTATAACTTGGTGTTCATGCAATACAACCGAGATGCAGAGGGTAACTTAACACCCCTGCAAAATAAAAACATCGATACCGGTATGGGTTTGGAGAGAATGGCGCAAATTCTCCAAAAAGTGCCGAATAATTATGAAACTGACTTAATTTTTCCGATTATCGAGACAGCCGCCAAAATTGCGGGGATTGATTACCATAACAGCGATGAAAACACCAAAGTTTCCCTAAAAGTCATTGGTGATCACGTCCGTTCTGTTGTCCACATGATTGCTGATGAAATCCGCGCCTCCAATGTGGGGAGGGGTTACGTATTGCGGCGATTAATTCGGCGAGTGGTGCGTCATGGGCGATTAATTGGTATTAGTGGGGAATTTATTAACCAAGTCGCCGAAAGTGCGATCGCACTTTCTGAATCAGCATACCCCAATGTCCGCCAACGGGAAGCAGGAATCAAAGCCGAACTGCAACGAGAAGAAGCAAATTTCCTCAAAACTTTAGACAGAGGCGAGAAACTCCTAGAGGAAATTATCCAACAGGTGAAACAGCAAGGGCAAACCTCTATTAGTGGTGAAAGTGCTTTTACATTATATGATACCTACGGTTTCCCCCTAGAACTCACTCAAGAAGTCGCTGAGGAAAATCACCTCACCGTTGATGAAGCTGGCTTTAATGTGGAAATGCAGAAGCAAGTCGAACGAGCCAAAGCCGCACACGAAACCATTGACTTAACAGTGCAAGGTTCTCTCGACAAACTCGCTGAACACATCCACGCCACCGAGTTTTTAGGCTATACCCAACCAGTAGCAACAGCAAAAGTCGAAGTTTTATTAGTCGGTGGTGTATCCCAAGAAGAAGCCGAAGCCGGAACAGACGTGCAGATTGTCCTCAACCAAACCCCATTTTATGCTGAATCTGGAGGACAAATCGGCGATCGCGGTTATATTTCCGGCGACGGCGTGGTTGTGCGCGTGGAAGATGTGAAGAAGGAATCCGATTTCTTTGTCCACTTCGGACGCATCGAACGCGGTACACTACGCGTAGGCGATACCGTCACCGCCCAAATTGATCGTGCTTGTCGTCGTCGCGCCCAAGCTAACCATACAGCAACTCACCTCCTACAAGCGGCGTTAAAGAAATTTGTAGATGAGGGGATATCTCAAGCAGGTTCGTTGGTATCCTTCGACAGATTGCGCTTTGACTTCAACTGTCCCCGTGGTTTAACTCCAGAAGAAATCCAACAAGTGGAAGAACAGATTAACACCTGGATTGCTGAAGCCCACTCCGCCAAAATCGAAGTATTACCCTTAGCTGAGGCGAAAGCTAGAGGTGCTGTAGCGATGTTTGGGGAAAAATACGGTGATGAAGTCCGCGTCATCGATTTTCCTGATGTGTCGATGGAATTATGCGGTGGGACGCACGTCAGTAATACTGCGGAGATTGGAGTATTCAAGATTATTACTGAAGCTGGCGTGGCTTCTGGGGTGCGGCGAATAGAAGCTGTTTCCGGCCCGGCAATTTTAGATTACCTGAATGTACGGGATAAAGTAGTTAAAGATTTAAGCGATCGCTTCAAAGTCAAACCCGAAGAACTACCAGACAGAATCACCACCCTGCAAACGGAACTGAGGAATGCTGAGAAGCAATTAGAAACGCTGAAAGGACAATTGGCGATCGCTAAATCTGACAGCTTACTCCAAACAGCAACCACTTTAGGCGACCATAAAATCATCGTCGCCGAGTTAGAAGGCGTTGACCCCGAATCCCTAAAAACCGCAGCCGAACGCTTACTGCAAAAACTCGGTAACGGTGCAGTGGTGTTAGGTTCTGTTCCCGAAGAGGGGAAAGTCAGCTTAGTTGCAGCCTTTAGCCCCGAAGTCAACAAAAAAGGCTTACAGGCGGGTAAATTTGTGGGTGCGATCGCGAAAATCTGCGGTGGTGGCGGTGGTGGTAGACCAAACCTCGCCCAAGCCGGCGGACGCGACGCAAGTAAATTACCAGCAGCCTTAGAACAAGCACAGAGTGAGTTAACATCTGCTTTGGGTTAATTTCTTGTAGGACAAAAAAATAAACGATAGGGTGGACAAATTACCTGAAAGTCTACCCTATTATTTTTTTAAAGAATTGATTTAATTACTGTTGGTATGTATAACTTATGCCGTCAAGCTGCATTATTACGTTACCATTTTTTTCTTGAGGTGGCTGAGTAATTTGAAACTCTTTTTTAATCGGGCCTAAACCAATTGTCAGAGTTTTGTCTGTAAAAGTCGTTGCACCACCTGTAACTGAACTATTTGAAGTCTTGAAGTCGCCGCCACCATCTAGATAAATCCTGACAAATGTGCCATCACTAGCTACCCAATTACCGATGTAAATTTGTTGTTCTGCACTCAGAGGAGTTTTATTAACACTACAACTAGAAACAATAGGTACGACAGCAAGAGTAGTAACCAGTGCGGGTATAGTTAATTTGTTAAACATATAAGGATGATTTGATGATTTGCTTATATGAGCTACAGTACGATTGCTTGCGTTTTCGGAGCAAACTCTAAAAGTCCAAAATTACGAATTAACCCTTCCCCCACCCATCAAAAACCCAATCTCCTCCACCGTCGCCGTTTGTTCATCCAAAATCGCCACAAACTCACCCTTGTACATTACGGCAATGCGATCGCTATTTTAAACCCTCCACCGCCACTATTTGTTGGGGTTGTCGTTGATTGGCTACAAGCTTTTAGCAGTACGTAGCAACGGTAGCTGAACCATAAAAGACAAACTGACGGCGACTAAAATGGAGCTTCATATACTAGAAGATTAATAGTCATTTGGTTACTACAATAATCTAAAGTCGTAAGTATTATTTGGCAAAATATGCGTCAATTTTCCCACTGTTGAGTGAAGACAAGCTGATATTAGTTAGTCAAACTTAAACAGTGGAGATATTG
Organism: Anabaena minutissima FACHB-250; assembly: GCF_014697125.1. Taxonomy (GTDB): domain Bacteria; phylum Cyanobacteriota; class Cyanobacteriia; order Cyanobacteriales; family Nostocaceae; genus Trichormus; species Trichormus minutissimus. The sequence goes on from NZ_JACJRG010000033.1 coordinate 59,344, forward strand.
AATAAATCAGGCGCACCCATGAACAAGCACAAAGAACTCTTACGTATAATTCTGGCTGTATCTCTCATCATAGTTGGCATTACACATTTTGCTATCCCAGAACCCTACGTCAAAATTATGCCCCCACAACTTCCTTATCCTTTAGGGTTAGTTTATTTGAGTGGGTTTTATGAAATTTTAGGCGGTATCGGTTTATTAGTTCCGCCTGTCAGTCAAGCTGCGGCGTGGGGAATAATTGCATTATTTATTGCGGTTTTCCCTGCAAATATTAACCAGGCAATAAATCATATTAAGATTGAAAACATCCCATATTCAGATTCGTCTTGGTTTCAAGCAATTAGACTTCCCTTACAAGTAGTTTTCATTGCTTGGGCTTGGTGGTACACAAAACCTAGTGATAGAGAAAAACAAGTTTCTATCATTCCTAAATCAGTGATTCCTAAAGAATTACAATGGTAATTAATGAGTGCTGAGTTCTGAGTGCTGAGTGCTGAGTAATATATTTTCTTCCTACCTTGTCTGCGACACGCTACGCGAACTGTCTCCTGCCTTTCACCTTATACAGAGAATTTTATGAATACGTCACAAACAGTAGAACAATTACAAGCGAAATGGATTACACCAGAAAATTTTCAACTTTATGGACAAGTAATTTTTCCTAGCGATGATGGGAAAGCTTTTGATTTAGAAGATGCTCAACTCAACTTAAAAAATGGCACTCCGCGTTTTTATATTATGCGACTGCAAAAGCGAGGACGTAAGTTTCATAAAATTACTCGCCATGTGCAATGTACACAATGTTTAGGTTCTCTAGAAGGGAAAGATTGGTTAATTGCAGTTTGTCCTCCCCATAATGATTTGCATGAACCAGTATTAGCAGAAATTGCTGCTTTCCGCATTCCGGGTAATTGTTTTATTAAGTTAAATGAAGGCACTTGGCACGCAGGCCCATATTTTGATCATGAGTTTGTAGATTTTTATAATCTAGAACTTGCCGATACAAATGTTGTAGATCATTTCACATATGATTTCTTAAAAAACCATCAGTTAGAAATAGAAATGGTTTAAACAGTTTTTTGATAGGCGATCGCATCTTCTTTTTCAGAATATTACTCAGTAAGAAAGCGATCGCCTACAGGTCTTTATAGATAGCCTTGAGACTGATACCACAACACTGTATCTTTCAACGTATCCCTGAAGGGGCGAAAGGTTACTCCCAACTCTTGATCAGCTTTGGCTGAACTTAGGTTTGCTTTTTCCAATAAAGTTTGGATACCAGCTAGTGGCATAGGGTTGACCCCACCCGTCAAACCTGCCCAGGTTTCCAACAACCAGGCGATAGAAAGTGCAATCCCATCAGGAATTTCCATTTTGGGAGCTTTCACCCCTGAAATCGCTTCTAGTTCTAAAGCTATATCCTTCATTGTTTTCAGTGATCCCGCTACAATGTAACGCTCACCCCTTTTCCCTCGTTCGGCAGCAGTAACCATAACAGCCGCCACATCACGAACATCAATCAATGAAGCACCACCATTAATTATCCCTGGCAGTTTACCTGCCAATAGATCCAACACCAGTTGCCCCGCAGAAGTCGGTGCTGCATCCCCAGGACCCATCATCCAACCGGGCAAAATCATCACCACATCCATTTGGCTAGTCTCCAGAAACCGATAAATTTCCTGTTCTGCCAAAATCTTAGTTTTGAAATAAAGGTTCTTTTGGGCGAATTTGCTGTAAGGTGCTGTTTCAGTAGCAGCCTGATGTGGGTAGGTCTGAATTACTCCACTGGATGAGGTAAAAATCGTTCTTGCTACCCCTTGCACTTCTGCTGCTTGCAAAAGTTCCATTGTGGCATCTACATTGATGCGCTTCATCTTCTCCCAGTGACTACCCGGCTGGTAATACTCCCGAAAAAAAGCCGCCGTGTGAAATACTACATCTACTCCCTTTAATGCCTGAGCAAAAGCAGGCACATTCTCAATATCACCCTGAACAAATTGAACTCCACTACTTCCCATAAAGCGTTTAGCCTTATCAATAGACCGAACCAGTCCCTTCACTTGCCATCCCTGCGAGATTAGCAATTGGCAAAGATTACTACCCAGCAGACCTGTCGCTCCAGTCACAAAAGCTGTTTTGCCACTCATGATTGTTATCCCCTGGTGAGCGTGTTCCTTGTAGATTTAGTCCGAACTTTGTTAACGTGAGCTATTACTCACACCTACATTTGGAAGTATATGAGTAAAAGCTCACATCGTCAATCGCCAGAAAATAAAACAGTGAAGTCAACTGTTTCAGAGGATGGTAATCCAACATTACAAAAAACCCGCCGTAGTCCATCAGGAGAGCGTGGTCAGCGACGGCGTGATTTAATCCTGGACACTGCCGCCGATTTGCTGGCGGAAGGAGGGGCAGAAGCTATCAACACCAATGTTTTAGCCGAGCGATCTGGTATTTCAGTTGGCTCAGTGTACCAGTATTTTTCTAATAAGGAAGCAATCCTCACAGCCTTGGGGGAGCGATATATGCAGCAATTGGGCAGCAATACGTTGACCTCTCTACAACAGGATGTGTCCGGTCTGGATTTTGCCACGATAGTTGATCGAGTGATTGACCCGATGATTGCCTTTGAGCGCAAACATCCTGCCTTTAGACATCTAAATGCTGGGCAGGAAGGGGGAGGAACTATGGCTGAAGCCGCTCAACAGGTCGATCAGGAGATACTGGCAACCATCTACGATTTACTCCTACGGGTTTGTCCGGAACTGAACCCCATCCAGGGTTGGCAGATTGCGCGGATATTGAAAGCCCTCTATAAAGGTATGAGTTATCTCATACAGCAGGAAAAAGACATTGAGAAAGATGGTGGAAATGTTGATGGTATGATTGCTGACATGAAACGAATGATGGCGGGCTATTTAGAGGATAGTTTAAGTTAATTTATCCTGAAAGTCCTGCCCCATAATGGTTTTAAACTTAAATAACATTGTAGGCAGTTCACTCAAATACTACAGTGCGATTACCGTAGACTAAGACTCGATTTTGTAAATGTAAACGTACTGCTCTAGCTAACACCATGCGTTCCAAATCTTTGCCTTTTCTAATTAAATCTTCAACTTCATCGCGGTGGCTAACTCTGACTACATCCTGCTCAATAATTGGCCCCGCATCTAATTCAGCAGTGGCGTAATGAGCTGTCGCACCAATGACTTTAACGCCCCGTTCAAAGGCTCGATGATAGGGATTAGCACCCACAAACGCAGGTAAGAATGAGTGATGTATATTAATAATTTGAGGGAATTTAGCAATAAAATCAGGAGTAACAATTTGCATATATTTAGCTAAAACAACTAAATCAATTTTGTATTCTTGGAGTAATTTTAGTTGTTTGGCTTCTTGTTCTGGTTTATTATCTTTATTAATAGGAATGTGATGGAAGTCGATACTAAATTGGTCGGCGATTGGGTTTAAATTAGCATGATTACTAATAATTAAGGAGATGTCTGCTGACATTTCTTGAGCGCGTTGTCGCCAAATCAAATCATAAAGGCAATGGTCTTGGCGACTTACCCAAATGGCAATACGGGGGATTGTATCAGAAAAGTGGAGTTCCCATTTAGCACCTAAAGGTTGGGCTATCGCATTAAATGCAGGCCCAATTAATTCTCGCGGTAAATTGAAGCCCTTTAACTGCCATTCAATCCGGGAGAGAAATAATCCAGCTGCAAAGTCTGTATGTTGATCGGCGTGGATAATATTACCGCCATTGGAATAGATAAAATTGGCAATTTTTGCCACTAGTCCCCGTTGATCTGGACAAGAAATCAGTAAGGTTGCGGTTGCTTCAGTCATAAAAACAGAAAATTAAAAAGATAATATATCATTACCAACCTCGCCTATACACGAACTACGCAACAATAACGTATTTTCGTCATTGCAAGCATAAGGAAGTAAGCGCAAAGTTTTGATTTTTGTTGCGCGTATGTAGGTTCTACTGTGATATTATTGGCTATTGGTTGGAGTCGGTTCAGGGGTGCTTGGTGTAGGCGTTTGCTCAACCTGATTTGTAGGTTGTTTCCATTCAGATAATTCTCGATTTATCGCATTTTCAAAATCGGTAGATACCAACAGCAGATTAATATTGCCATTTGGTTGGGTATTTGGGTCAACTTGGGCATAGACAAAACGACGGTTAAAGTCAGCTTTACCTAAAAGTATCTGATGAGTTTTTTGATTCTTCAGTTTAATATTGATAGTGGCTTGGGGTTGATTTAAACCAAAATCTCCGGCTTGATTAGGAGAGACAGATAAACTGCGATCGCTTTTACCCTTAACCAACAAATCCATTAAATAAGAAACAATAGCATCATTTGCTGGCTCTGACACAGGAGACTTAAGCAACCACTTAGGTTGAGGCTGAGGGTTGCGTTCCAAATTCAAGGTAAGTTTTGCCGTCTTTACCGTCAAAGCCTGTACATCATCTTCCGCAAAAGAGAAAATTTGTTGCTGATTCGCCTTAGCTTCTTCGCGCTGAGTTGCACCTTGAATTTCATAGAAATAAACAAACCCTCCCAAACCCAACGCCAGCAACACTAAAATCAAAGTCGTCTTTGGTAGTTTCATAGTTAATAATCATTAGTCATTATTTCTCCCTGTCACCTGTCACCTGTCACCTATACCCCTATCTCCGTTTCCACCAAATAGCAACGGCGGTGATAAAGCCAATTAAGGGTAAAACTATCACAGAAGACAAGGTGAGAAAGTTGGCTTGGGCGGCTGACATGGTGATACGGCGATTTTTCGGTTCTTTGGGACGTATCGAAAGGGGTTGTTGATCTTGCTGACTTAGCCAGGTGACTGAGTTGAGGAATACATCACCATTAAGTTGCTGTTGGAATATCCTATCTGTGACAAAATCTGAGTTCCCTATCACTACTAACCTTGACTCAGTAGCAGGTTTTTCAGACGGCTGTTCAGCTTGAGGAGTTTCCGTAGGACTAGCCTGAGTCTGTGGTGTGGGTAATGTAGTCGGGGAAGGAGTAGGACTAGCCTGATTTTGGGGTGTGGGTAATGTAGTCGGTGTAGTTGGGGAAGGAGTAGGACTAGCCTGATTTTGGGGTGTGGGTAATGTAGTCGGGGAAGTAGTAGGACTAGCTTGATTTTGTGGTGTGGGTGAAGTAGTAGGTGCAGGTGTGGTTGTGGGTTTAGCTGGGATTGTTTTGCTTAAAGCCACACCTAAGGTTAGAGGGCCTTTGAGGTCTTTGTCAGGGTTAAACTCTAATTTTTCACTTTGGAGGTCGCTTTCTGCCCAGCTATCGGGATAGGGTTTAGTTTGCAGTAGAGGAGTAGACTGCACACCAGCGACTGGGGTAATTTCCAGAGGTCTAGCTAGACGATAAAAAGAAATACCGTTGCGAAAATCTTGAGTAATGGGGTGTTGTCCGTAATCTCTAACGATAGGTGCAGCAGGGCCAAGTCCTACACCAGCACCGGAGACATCCACCGCCAAACGATCATCTAGACGCACGCCCCACTCTTGTAGCAAACTGTTGAGGTTGGGGTTGGTATTGGGGTCAACCATGAGTAACACGTTGCCACCACCATTGAGATAAGCTTGTAAAGCTTTGACCTCAGCATCAAATAGTTCGCGTTTGGGGCCAGCCACAACGACAACATCAGCATCATCAGGAACTTTGGGATTGTCTGTGAGACTTAATGGTGAAGCAGTGTAATTTTTATCGCTTAAACCTTGAATAGCTTGTGACATTCCCCCTTCACCAGTAGTAATGGGATGTTCGCCATGACCTTGGAGGAAGTAAACTTTGGCAATGCGATCGCTATATAGTTGTTGCAGTTTATTAGTTAACTTAATCTCTGACAGGCGTTCATTGACATTTACTGATTGTACTAATTGCCGCTTGTCACCAGATTCTAGATGTACTTCCCCGTAATCTTTCACACCAAATTTTTCTGCTAATCCTGGTCTAGCTTGGGGATCAACATACTCAAACTGAAATTTTGAACTTTGGCGGCGATAATTTGCTAACAGTTCCCTGTCTTGAGGATTTTGGTTAACATCAAACACCCAAAGCTTAATCGGTTGCTTAAGGTTACGGACTAATTCCTGTGATTGGGGGGAAATAGTAAACAATTGCGTATCTGTTAAATCTGTACGCACTTGGTAGCGAGTCGCTAAAAAGTTAATTAATCCGACGATTAGCAATACCGCCAGAGTTGCAACCAAAGCGTTAGTACCAGCTTGAGTAGAACGCCGTTTCCACCATTGACTGCGCTGACTTTGCCAAGCTACCCACAAGCCACAAATAATAATTCCTGTAATTAGCAGCACTAGGGGAACAACTCCCCAACTGTCAGCCACTAACCCAGCCGTTAAACCCGCTACAGTGAAAAACGGCCCCAGTAAGAATAAATATTTCCAAAGTTGTTTTTGTTTAATAGTTGTCATTTTATTTAGTTATTAGTCATTAGTCATTAGTCATTGGGAATAATTGCTACTACCCTGTCACCTGTCACCTGTCACCTGTCACCTAAACCCCTATTGTCTCTGAAATCTCAGTGCATCAATTGACTGTGCGGTGAGGAAGATACCTAAAAAGATATAACTGCCAAATAAAATTAAGGCACTGCTATCAAAGATGCCTTGAATGAGGGTGTTGTAATGTTTTAGCAAAGAAAAATGACCAATAATTTCACCTATGGGGCCACCAATACTTTTAGCGATCAAATCAACAAATAACAGCAATATAACTAAAGCAAAAGTGAAAACAGCAGAGAGGATTGTACTGTCCGTTAACGACGAAATAAACATTCCTAAAGATAGAATTGCCGACGCTAACAAGATTAAACCCAAGTGTCCCACCAAGGGAATTACAGGTGATAGGGGGGGATTAGAACTGCTAATGGCGATCGCTTCAAATACCATTAACGGTAAAATCAAAGTAGTAAAAAATGTCACCACACCTAGTAATTTACCGACAGCAACAGCCCAGTTGGTAATGGGGGAGGTGGCTAGGAGTTCTAAAGTTCCCCGTTTACGTTCTTCAGCATAGAGTCCCATTGAGAGAATCGGCAAAATAAATAACAACAGCCAACCCATGCGGTCTAAAAAAGCTTTAATAAATTCGTAGGGGACATCAATAGGTGGGACTGGGACGTTTAATTGTTGTCCTTGTAAATCGATAAAGGCGACGGCTGGTAAAATCCCATCCGGCCCCAGCAAAATCATCACTAAAAATAAGCCGCCGATCAACCAAAACACGCCAGCGATCGCATAAGCTAAAGGCGAGACAAAATAAGTCTGTAACTCTCGCCGATAAATGGCAATAATGTTACTCAGGACTATACCCATTTACGCTGTTTCTCCTTCACTAGCTGGTGATTTGTCAATTGTGGCTAAATTTTTTTCTTCCCTGGTTAGTTGCAAGAATACATCTTCGAGGGTGGCACTAACACGCCGCATTTCATGCAAACTAAATCCAGAACTGACTAAAGTAGTAGCTATATCTTTTCCTGGTTCGCTTCCCGCCTGTGAAAGCACCCGCAAGTAGGCACGGTTTTCTCTAGGATCATTCACAGGTACTGACTCTACCAAATTTACACCTGCGATGTTTTGCAATACCTGCTTGGCTAGGGCGGCTTCTCCCTCAATCTCTATTTCATAGCCTGCACCGCCTGTCAACTGCGTCATCAAATTTTCTGGTGTATTAGTTGCGACTACCTGACCGCGATTAATGATGGTGACGCGGTTACAGGTCATACTCACCTCTGGGAGAATATGGGTAGACAAGATAACTGTGTGTGTCCCGGCGAGGCTTTTAATTAAGTTGCGTACCTCAATAATTTGTCGCGGGTCAAGTCCCACCGTTGGTTCATCTAAAATAATCGCCGGGGGATCATGAACGATCGCCTGAGCAATCCCCACCCGTTGACGATATCCTTTAGATAACTTGCGAATAATTACCTGACTTTTTTCTTGTAAATTGCAGCGTTTGATAGCTGCTTTCACCTTGGCGGCGCGATCGCCTGCTGATATACCTTTAATATGAGCGACAAAATGCAAGAATCCCTCCACCGTCATCTCTGGATATAACGGCGGCGTTTCCGGTAAATAGCCAATGCGTTGACGCACAGCCAGAGAACTTTCATGGACATCAAAGCCAGCAATTTTAGCTGTACCACTACTAGCTGGTAGATAACCCGCCAAAATTCGCATCGTTGTAGTTTTTCCCGCGCCATTCGGCCCCAGAAACCCTACAATCTCCCCCGGTTCAACGTTAAAAGTTACATCAGTAATTGCTGGGGTAGAACCGTAAATTTTACTGAGATGTTCAACTTCAATCATCGGTTATCTAGCGATCGCAACTTAAACTAGGGTACTCAACAATAGTGACATTTTACCGACACTCTTGATCAGTGCCAGGCTTATCGCTCACTGGTTGACGTGAAAAACTGCCCACAAGTTGCCGCAGAAGTATAGGTGTGTAGGGCATGAAAAACTGGCTCAAGGTGTAAATTCTTCTTTAAAGCAGTGATAATATCGAGGCAAGTATCAGAAGTATAAAGTTAACTTTAAGCATAAAATTTTCGGTTCTTCGGTTACTTTTATGGAGAATTAATAGTAAAATGCCAGTTTAATAAACTGCGTAATCTAAAATTACTAAAGTTACGAAAGCCATATCCAAGCCTTTTAATTAACTTG
>NZ_JACJRG010000034.1 GCF_014697125.1 Anabaena minutissima FACHB-250
TCAATGGATTGAAATTGATGCTTACAAAAATTGGCAGACTTTTGTAGCATCTGTGGAAAAGATTCTCCGAGAATTTGGTAAAAACTATGTAATTAATTTTGTTTAGCTACTTATGAACTATTCTTACCCATTTAGCGCGAAAGCGACTTTTCTTTTCTAATCCTTACCAGTTAAGCTTTTGAGGCTTGATGATTTGTAATTTATATAACCTTCCCAAAGTTTTGTTATTTTGGGTGTAATGTCAGGTTCAACGGTACTCAGCACTGATTGAGGCTTGTATTTGTCCAGAGTTGGATCAAAATTTCCTGAAGCAATATCCAACTCAATCTGATTCTTTTTTGCTTCTGCTGCTTTACGGCTTATTTTTGTATCGGGTAAACCAAGAGATAAATAGTATCTTTTCCCTCCATAGCGAAATCGTAGTTGTAACCGTCCATTGGAATCAATAATAGAGACATTTCCCTTGGGTACTTTCCCTTTAGGTGTTTTGGTGTACATATTAAACTGTTTTTAGCTGATTATAGTACATCTGTTCGCTACACCCAATTTACACCCAATTTACACCCAATTTACACCCAATTTACCCTAAACAGACCCAATTTTTTGTTCAGCTGTGGTACATGAGTACCATTGGATTAAGTATTCTATAGACTCAAAAAACCCTTGTAAGGCTTAACTCACAAGGGTTTTAAGATAAGAGCGGGCGGCGGGAATCGAACCCGCATTAATAGCTTGGAAGGCTATAGTTTTACCACTAAACTACGCCCGCGAAATATTAACTATGTTAATATAGCACAGTTTTATTGGCAATTCAAGTATTTAATTAGCTGTTTGAGGCTTAATATCAATCCATATATAACAGTTGCTTAAGTCTAGTGGTGTACCATCCCCATTTTTAGCTGGGGTACAGCTGTCGTTTTGGAACAAGTCGTTGATGAGTTGCTGGTATGAACTTTTTTCACTTTGTAGGTTTACTGGAAGTTCTAAAACTTCAGCTTGTTGGAATTTGCCATTTTGATCAATTATTAAACTAACTAACAACTGTGCAGGCTGAAGTGTAGAGATGCTCGGAAGATAACTGGAGCTATTGTCTAAAGACTTTGTACTGCTTCCTTGGTATACAGCAAAAACATTAGGAATATCTCTGTTTCTAATTTTACCTTGTTCTATGAGTTGGCGTACTTCAGTGTCCGCTATAGGCATGATATTGGCTATAAATCCGCCAGCATTAGCTGTAGGTGAATTTTCCGCCGCCGGACTATTGTTAGTTTCAGGAGTAGATGAACTATCATCACTGGAATTATTGGGAATCTCTCCATTGGGAGTGGATGGAGTGTCTACATTATTAGAATTACTTGCAGTTTCTTCACTAGAATTAGAACTATTATCACTGGAATTGCTGGCAGTTTCTTCATTGAGAGGGGTTGGAGAATCTTGACTAGAAGTGTTTGCAGTTTCTTCGTCTAGAGTGCGTGGCGTTTTCTCTTCTACATCTCCCGAATCAGTGATTTGTTCTGGTGTAACATTTGGATTATCTGATGGTAAGGGAACGCTATTACCGAATTCGATATCTTGACGACGTTCCCAAGGACGTTCACCCAAGGGAACTGTAGGATTTGGCTGCGTAGGTTCTGGGGGTGGTGTAGGAGTTGGTGTAGAGGTCGGTTCTGGTTGAGGAGATTTTTCTTGAGCAAAGACTTGTGTATCAGGTTGAGGCGCATTGCTACTGTTTTCTTGTTGAAGACTACCACCAAAATCTAGCCTTCGATCATCTTGATTGGTAGATGTGGGTGGTGCTGTTTCTGGTGTAGTTTTTGGTGCTTGAGGTGTTGCTGGTTTAGTGGTTGATTCTTGAGGTGAAATTTCGACTAACTCAATAGGAACAACAGTTTGGCTTTGTTGTGGAAACCAAGGTCTAAAACCATTAGGCGATCGCATCAACCAAAAAGCTAGCAAATGCAGAGAAACTGAACCTATAGCTACAGCAATCCACAAACCTGGAGGATCGTGATGTCGCCGCCAGACTGTTGCTGAAATGGGAGTTTTATCTGCAACCGATGTCGTCATAAGTTGAGTTAAGAGTGCTGAGTGCTGAGTCCTGAGTTAGGAGTGCTGAGTGCTGAGTCCTGAGTCCTGAGTGCTATTAGCGGTAGCGCGGCGTTTAGCCGATGCTGAGTGCTGATTTAGGCATTGGGCATGAGTTACTTTCTACCTTGTCTACCTTACTTCTTCCCAGTCCCCATTAACCCTTATCCCAAATTTCTTCCTCAAGGTGTCACAACAAAAGTCAAAACGGTTTCATCAACTCCCTTGAGTTTTAGAGGACTACCTTTAGTAATTTCTTCGTCTTGTAAATAATCAGCGACAGCCGCAGAAACTAAAATAGTACCAGGAACAGCAGCAGATTGTAATCTAGCAGCTATATTCACACTCGGACCGATCGCAGTATAATCTGCTCGTTCGGCACTACCAAACATACCCACAACTGCCGTACCTTGGTGAATACCACAGCGAAACTGCACCCCAGTTGGGTTATCGGCATCAAATATACCTTGGTTGTGCCACTTCTGGTTTAACTGCACCAATGACTTTTGCATAGCTCTAGCTGTATTAATGGCTCGACGCACCTGTTCATTGGGTGTCAGCTCTTCTGGCGCACCATACAAAGCTAAAATAGCATCTCCCATAAATTTATCTACCGTGCCACCGTTATCAAACACCCCTTTAGTCATTACTTCTAGATATTCATTCAGCAATTCTGCCACGCGTCGGGATCTGAGGGTATTAGCTAACTGAGTAAACCCCACAATGTCGCTAAACAAAACTGTAATTAAGCGTGGTTCTGGTCGTAAATCTAAACTCAAAGTACCCGCAGCCGCTTTGGACACTAAAGACGGCGGTAAAAAGCGTTTCAAGACTGACTCTGTAAGATAAGTGTTTAGCTCCAAAACCCTACGTTCGTTTGCCTTCAAAGCTAAAAGATTGCGAACCTCCGCTAGAAGTTCCCGGTCATTAAATGGCTTGGCTAAATACGCATCTGCTCCATGTTCTGTTCCTTCGATGCGGGTTTCTTCATCAACTTTGGCTGTGAGTAAGATAATTGGTATCCCTTTGAGCTTTTCTTCACTGCGAATCATCCGAATCATCTCCAATCCCGTCACCATTGGCATCATCAAGTCGGTGACAATTAAGTTAGGAGCGATCGCTTGCGCTTTGCCAAACCCTTCATAACCGTTACGCGCTGTCTGAACTTGATAACCACTGCGCCGCAGGATATCAGACACATAGGTTCGCAAATCTGGGTTGTCATCTACCACTAGGATAGAGTGCTGCGAGTTATCACTAGATGTTGTAGTTGTTTGGGTGTTTTCCCCTAAAATATTTTGAGCATCTCTAGATAGTGTGAAGTCAATGCTCTCTATGTTGTCAGCAGTCGATTCTACCAGTTCTAAGTCTGCTAACTCCACACTAGCGCGGCTGGTATTAACTTCTACGGGGGTATCAGATACTTGCTGTGGGGGTAAGTGAGCATTGCCGGCTAAAAGCCAAAGTTTAAAGGTAGTACCTTGACCATAGACTGATTCAACTGTGACTTTGCCACCATGTATTTCTACTAATTCTTTGACTAAAGCTAAACCGAGTCCACTACCTTCATAAGAACGATTTTCTGAACCTTCAGCTTGACGGAATCGCTCAAACAGATAAGGAATCTGCTCCTGCACAATACCAATGCCTGTATCTTGTACCTGTAGTAAGCACTGATTCTGTGCAGTTCTAAGTCTAACGCTGATTGTGCCACCTTCAGGAGTAAACTTCATGGCATTTGACAACAGGTTATAAAGTACCTTGTCAAATTTTTCCATGTCTAAATACACGGTAGGACATCGGCTCAAGTCAGTGACCAGATGTAGTGACTTTTTTTCACAGTAGGGACGAAAGGACTCGACAATTTGGCTGACAAATTCAACTAAATCGCTGGGACGGAAACTTGGTTGCATTCTCCCAGCATCTAAGCGTTGTAAATCCAGTAGTTGGTTAACTAGTCTGAGTAATCGGCGAGAATTACGTAAAGCGATCGCACTTTGGTCATAGGATAACCCCTCCCCTGAACTCACTGCTGACTCTAATGGCCCTTGAATCAACGTGATGGGAGTGCGAAATTCATGGGAAATATTTTGAAAAAACTCGGTTTTTTGTTTATCTAGTTGTAATAGGCGTTCAGCTTGTTCACGGGTTTTTTCGTAGAGGCGTGATTGCTGTACTGCGATCGCGGCTTGTGCTGCTACAGTTTTTGCTAACTCAATATCCGATGATAACCACCGTCTAGCTTTGCTACCTACTCTTAGGGTAATACTACCAATACATTTAGCATCAGCTACTAAGGGAACTACCATCAGCGATCGGGCTTGCTGTTTCCACGGTAAATCTAAACCTTGAATTTCTGAAGGAAAATGATTCAAGTCATCAATGACTACAGGCTCATGGGTACGTACTATTTCTTGCAGAATTGGATTTTCCCAAATTTTAGTTTGGGATTCTGGTGATTCTTGTATTGTTATTTCTCTCGGTTTAATGACTGAGGGAAAATCCTCTAAATGCTGAGAACTATCATACAATCCTACACACTCCACATACTCATCTTCCTCTGCCCACAAAGACAAAACACAGCCATCTACTTGTAAAGCCTGTCCCAGTTGTTGAGTAATGGCCGCAAAGATATCTTGAGGATTCAAACTAGAACGAATTGCTGTGGTAATTGTATTAATTAAAGCTTCTCGTTTCGCCAGGGCGCGTACTTGCTCATATGCGTATGCTTGCGATAAAGCAAGAGCTGCTTGATCCGCCACCATCAAGACTAACTGCACCTCTTCAGACCCCCAAATACGCGCTTGGTGACACTGGTGCAGTGCTAGCACCGCCATTAATTGCTGTTGCCAAAGCAGGGGTACAACTAAGCTAGAGGAGATATTAGCAGCCTCAAAAGCCTTAGCTCTGTGTTGCAGTTCAGAAGTATCTCCATAAATACGCTCATCACCTACTACATCATGAATCACCTGCACCTCGCGAGTTTCCCAAACTGTCTGGGCTAAAAGCGGAGGGAGGGAGGGATGATTGATTGGTGCTGATGTTTTCTCATTACTCAGCTGTGCATGAGCGTGTTCTGAAGCCGCTTTTTGATAAATAAATCCTTCATCTACTAATTGTTCATCTTGAAAGGGACGTAATAGACAAACATCCACCTCCAGCATATGACCAACTGTATCCACAATGGCTTGCAAAATTTGTCGATAATCTAAGGCACTACGAATTGTATTAGTAACAGTATTCAGTAGCGATTCTTGGCGCAACGTGCGAGTTAATTCACGGGTGCGAGCTTTCAGGACATTGTGAGTATCAAGGGCTTGACGAACTACTGCCTTGAGTTCTTCCGCTTCCCAGGGTTTAGTAACATATTTAAATACTTTACCAGCATTAATTGCTTCTACTAAGTCTTCGACATCAGTGTAGCCAGTTAAAATAATCCGAATAATATCTGGATATTGAGTTGCCGTGAGGCTTAAAAATTCTGTACCACTCATGATCGGCATACGCTGATCAGAGATAATGACTGCAACCTCTCCCTCTTGCGCCAGCAGATCCAGTGCCGCAGGGCCAGATGTTGCCCTCAGCACCTTGTAGTCGCGATAGAAGGTGCGGTAAAGCAAGTCAAGGTTGTCTGGTTCATCATCAACAACCAAAATTTTAGGCTTACTGTTTACTTGGGATTTCATGCACCGCTTTCCTGCTGTAACGGCAGTCGGATAAAGGATAATCTGATCAGGTAAGAATGTTTCTGAATCAGTTGATAACAGATGTCATTGCAACCAATAAAACTATGTGGAACTATTCACAGTAATTAACTTCAATGGCTTGTCAGGATTGCCATTGCCGCTAGGGCAGTGCAGTTAGTCTCATTATCAGTGATTGTGTTACAGATGTGATACTGACTGTTCAAATATCGCCTCACCTCCAGTAATAACCATCAGAATACTATAAGCAGCAATCAAGCCTAGTTCAAAAACCGCATGAAGCTACTTTTTAAGTTTTCCCGTTGTTGCAGTCGCACTAACACTTTTAAGTAAATTTTATTTATGCCAGTCCTAAAATAACTAGTAATTTTACTAAAGTCATTTTTTAAATCAAGTATACTGTTAGACTAAATATATCGCGCCTGTATAGCTTTCAGAAAGATTTGCCTAGAACTAACAGCAGCTTCTCGCTCACCTATCAGGGAAGTGATGAGATGAGTTTTGTGGCAATGACTTTTTATTTTTGCCTTTTTGTACTGCTTATGATGATGTTGGCAAACATACTAATGTGTTAGGCTACTATACTCTTACTGGGTTAATTTTTATCTAGCTTAATTTTTTCTATTTCAAGCAATGAAGAGTGCTGAGTTAAAAAATCGCACACTTTCTTGCGGGGCTTGTACCGAGTGCGAAAGTCCTGAGTATTTTTCTTCTGACTCAGCACGCTGCTCAACGCCCCGCTACCGCTAACAGCACTGAGTAAGGTCAAAGCTTGATTTTGTTCGCGTAGTAGACGTACTAAAGGGCTGTATACACCCCTTGTTAGCGTTAAACTACTCTGCAAGAACACCTGACGTTGAATCCTTCCCCGTACAGAGTACACTAAAAAACTAGAATTATGTCCGCCGACTTACTGACAGTGTTTTAGGATAATTGAGAAGATTTTCGTTGAAAAACATCAATACTAAACTAGCCTTGACATACTGGTTTTCTGACCCATCCCACCAAAAAAAACTCACAGCATCTGCTGAACACAGTTCCCATCACTTCCAAATTCGCGCTGCTACATCTGCTGATTTGAGGGGTGTTGCCCAAATTATTACAGAAAGTTTTCATTCCCAAAATGGTTTATGGGGATGGGCTTTTCCTCTACTCCGTTTAGGTATTTATGAAGACCTCAAACATCGCCTGCTATCGTCATTACCTCATCACATTTGTTTGGTGGCGGTGAATACTCATAGCAATGCAACGCATCAATTAGTAGGAACTGTCGAAATGGGTGTGCGTTTCAGTGATCCTTGGACGCAGGTTGGTAAGAGTTTCCTTTATCTGTCTAACTTAGCAGTTCACCCAGAATACCGAAGGTATGGGGTGGCATCACAATTACTCGCTAGCTGTGAACAGGTTTCGCAGGAATGGGGATTCGATGATCTATATCTCCATGTTTTGGAAAATAATTATCAAGCGCGGCAGCTCTATTTCAAGCTGGGGTATAAGGTACAGACTGTAGAATCTAACTTGAATATCTTCTTCTTTAGGCAATCACGGCATATTTTGCTGCATAAACATCTACACTTAGATGCCATTATCTAAATATTCTTTTTTGGCTGGTAAATAGGTTACTAGCACTCCGCTTGGTCTAGTAAGTTTTTTAGTCTTTATGCAATGAATGCTTCTGTTCTTTGAAGCTATAATCTATAGTATCAGATAAAAAATAAGTAATTACTTAAATCATAGAACTACATACCTGATTTTTTCACGATAAATATTCTCAGCGATACCTTAATATTTTGGTCAAACAAGATGAGTGTATACCATTTACGAGATTTAGATTCTTGCAAATTTTGAACGAAAGTATTGAATTTCCTTCAGGGCAGTAGTTTTGACAGGATTTAAGCATATTTGTTCTAGTTAAAATTTCATCTACAATTATTAGAAAATTATTTTTACTTGTACTTTAAAAAAAGTTCATAGAAAAAAACATATTTATTTGTCCATATTATGTTAGTCATATTAAATTTCAATTCTTAACGTTAAATATTATGAAACGAAAAATTTAAGCTATGATTGTCGCATCAGTAAAATTACTTTGAAAGTAAATTAATATCCTCATAGAAACTTATTAATGAAGATATTTATCTTCATAAACACTTTAAGTGTTTTTGTGATTAATTGGCAGACAAATAAAGTTAAATCACATAGAATGTGATTACTTCAATGGCAAAGCTCATGTCTATTGCTTTTAATTTTAGTTACAATTAACTAAACAATTCTGGTTACAAAGAGAGAGCAAAAAAAAGGTGGGGATTTAATCAAACTTATCCACCCTGGATTCCCAAAATTACACTATTCAAAAGTTTTAGCAAACATGGATAGCGAAAAAACCCGCCGCTATCAAGCTACTATGGTATCAACTTACTACTCTGACACAAGTTGCCTTGACAGTTTTGTCATGCCAGATGGAACTGAGCAAACATACAGTTCGGATGTTCTGACATTTTTGCACAGTGGACAAGTTTTTATAGTCAATAGTCGTAGGCGGAATGGGTTAATCCTCTTTAAACGCTATCATGCTGAATTTGCCGGGCCAGGAGCAGCAGTCGGCGGTGATTATGATGCTGATTGCCAGATGGTTATTCCTATAGGAAATCTGTCTTTACTGACACCAGAGTTATATGAAGAGCGACAAAAAGCTTATTTAATTAGACGACAGTGGATTAGGTTGATCAAACAAATTACAGAAAATCCAATTCCTCAGCAGCGAGTGCAGAAAATTCTGGATCAGTTTGAACAATACTTTCCCCAGGAAATGGTTGCTAATTTACCAGATGTTGCTTTTGCTTTACTAGTGGGAGTGCTACCTCAAACGGCGGGAATAGTACGCCGTTGGGGTGGTAGGGAGTAGGGAACAAATCAAATCAACAGTCAAAATTAAATAACTCCTTGGGATTGGGGATTGAAGGTAAGGAAGCAAGGGAGAAAAGCTAATGACTAGTGACTAAAGCTGCTTGTATTCGGTTTAGCGTGCGTAAGTTTTCTTCAGGTGTACCGATAGTAATTCGTAGTCCTCCGCTAATTTCGCGGATAAGAGTGCCTTGATTTTTGAGTTGTTGATGAAGATTTTTTAAAGCTGTATTTTTTGAGTCATCATTATTTGGTTGAAGACGCACGAAAATAAAGTTAGCGGCACTTTCTATAACTTGTAATGCTGGGTTTTGAGATAACGCTGTAGTCATTTTGTTGCGTTCATGCAGTGTTTGAGGAATTGATTCCAGCAATATTTGACGATTTTGCAAAGCCATGAGTGCAGATGCAATGGAAAAACTAGGTAAGTTGTAGGGTAAGCGGATTTTTTCTAGGATAGCGATCGCTTCTGGATGAGCTATACAATAACCTACACGCATAGCTGCTAAACGGAAAGCTTTAGAAAAGGTACGTAAAATCACCCAGTTGGGATGCTTTGCTAGTTCACTCGCCAAAGTTGTTTGGCTAAATTCAAAATAAGCTTCGTCAATGACTACCAAAACTTGTTCACTCAGACTTCTTAACCAAGTTAATTCATGGAGAGTTAAAGGATTAGCTGTGGGGGAATTGGGATGAACAACGAACACGACCCGAATGGGAGGATTTTGAGTTTGTTCGATGGCAGATTGGGCGGCTGTTAAATCAATTTCAAAGTTGTTAGGATTTCTAGCAACTGTTACGACAGGAATACCTAAAGTTTTTGCTAGAATCCCGTACATGGAAAAGGTGGGATTAGCAACAAGAACTGCACCTTCTCCTTGTAGACAGGTGGCAATTAATAAAGAACGGATTAGTTCATCTGAACCATTACCCACAGAGATATTGTCAGCCGTAAATAGTGATGTAGAAATACCAGCCGATTCATTGACATATTCAGCGATCGCATTTTTGATCGCCTCATGTCCACCATCAGGATAACGATTCGTTTCGATGACCTCTTGATAAGTCCAAGCCAGCTTTTGTTTTAAGTCAGGCGGCAAATCATAGGGGCTTTCATTGGTATCTAGGCGATCTAACTGAGTAGGAACTGCTGCACCTGTGTCGCTGCTAGGGTGTGGTTTGTAAGCGTTAAATTGTGCTAAATCTGAACGAATAAAAGGAATCATAGTTTTAGTCAATAGTCAATAGTCATTGGGAATTGGGCATAGAAAATATAATCTACCTTGTCACCTGTCACCTGTCACCTGTCACCTGTCACCTGTCACCTGTCACCTATCCCCCAGATAACTGACAAAATTGTTGAATCGCTTGCCAAATTTCTTCTGTAACATTACTTAGGGCGTGATCACTATCTAGTTCTACTAATTTTACCCAAGGACGCGATCGCATAAAATAGCGGCTGGCGGTAATGGGGATGACTTCATCTTGTTTGCCATGCAAAATCAACGTGGGTATGGGACGGTGTAATTGGGCTTGGGAGTATTGAGTTGCATCTGTCACAAAATTGTAACTTAAAGGTAGCGATCGCCCTTCGCCATAGTGATGAACCATAATGTACTGTTCTTGTTGCCAACGCTGTATTGTTTCATCGCCCAACTTAGGCAACCAATGGGATAAAAACTCAAAAGCTGGTGCTAGTAATACTAAGCGTTCTACTTGTAAATATTGCTGTGCTATATGGGCAGCAGTCAATCCCCCCAAACTAGAACCAATCAGGGTTATAGGTACAGAGTCATCACTAAATTCTGCTGCTACTTGTTTGATTTGACGTGAGATTGTTAACTCGGAGAAGTCGCCAGCATTCAGATCGGGAATTTTTAGGGGGACTTGAATTTTAGCAAAGCGATCGCTTATATCTTGGGCTTTATTAGATTTAGGACTAGAAGCAAAACCGTGCAGGTAGATGTACTGGTTAAGCATTGGGGAAGGGGACAGGGGGAAGGTGACAGGGGACAGGTGACAGAGGATAGGGGAATGACTATCGCATAGTGACAAATTCTTCGGCGGCGGAGGGGTGAATACCTACGGTTTCATCAAAGTCTTGTTTGGTTGCACCCATTTTGACAGCGATCGCGACACCTTGGATAATTTCGGCGGCATTTTCACCGACCATGTGCGCACCTAAAACTTTGTTGGTGTTCGTATCTACAACCAACTTCATCATTACGCGCTCTTGTTTACCTGTCAAACTGTGGTACATGGGACGGAAACTGGTGCGATAAATTGTCACTGCGTCACCCAGTTTTTCCCGTGCTTGGGTTTCTGTCCAACCAACTGTAGCGGCTTCTGGGTGGGAAAATACGGCGGTGGGTACGGTTTCATGGCTGAATTTACGGCGATTGTTGCCAAATTCACTGTCAGCAAAAGCGCGACCTTCACCAATGGCGACAGGAGTTAAATTTAAGCGATCGGTGACATCACCGACAGCAAAAATGTTGGGTTGATTGGTTTGACTATATTCATCAACTGCGATCGCACAAGTAGTGCAGTATCCTGCTTCTACAGAACCGGGAACAACATCAACCCCAGCGTTTTGCAAACCGAGTCCTTCGACGTTGGGATCTCGACCTGTAGCTACCAAACAGACATCAGCAATGATGGATTCTTGATCGTCTCCAGATAAATTCAATTTCAAGCCTTCTGGCACTTGTGCAATGGCTGTCACCTCGGTATTTTGGATAACGTTAATCCCGTGATTGCTCATGCCTTCTTGAATGGCTGTGCGGATATCTTCATCAAATCCTTTTAAAATGAGGTGATTACGGTTAATCTGTGTCACCTCAGATCCCAAACCGCGCATGATACAGGCAAATTCTGTACCGATATAACCAGCACCAATAATGGCGATGTGTTTTGGTTGTGCTGTTAAATGAAATATTTCATTGGAGGTAATACCGTATTCCATTCCTGGTAAATCTGGTTTAGCAGGTCGCCCACCAACAGCAATTAAAATTTTATCGGCTGTAATTTTGCGGTCATTAACTTCTATGGTGTGGGGATCTAAAAATTTAGCGTGACCGGCTATCAGTTCTACGCCTGCTTTTTCGAGCAAACTAATATGTAATTGTGACAATCGCCTGACTTCTTGATCAATTGATGTAATAAAATGCTCCCAGTCCAACAAAAAATTATCTAATTGCCAACCATAGCCGGCTGCATCTTGAAACAGCGCGGGAAAATGAGAGCCGTAAACCATCAATTTTTTCGGAATACAACCCCGAATCACACAAGTTCCGCCGACTAAATCATATTCTGCGATCGCTACTTTTGCTCCATAGCTAGCTGCACGTTTGGAAGCCGCCAAACCACCAGAACCCGCACCAATTACAAATAAGTCATAATCAAAATTCATATATTTAAATGTCTCATTTTATTGAAGTGTGCGATTTTGCAATAAAAAAGGAATATGGGACTCCTATTTGATTTTTGAAAACCCAAATTGCCTAGAAGCTTGTCATACAAAGGTTTCTTTCTCAGTATACTTAGCAAGAATCAAGTCGGATTCCTATATACCCCATTCCCTTTTCCAAGATAGGATTAAGCATTTAGTCTGAGTTTGCTACAATTCCCCCAGTCCCCAATCCCCAGTCTCCAATCCCCAGTCCCCAATGCCTCGTACTCCCACCTTAACGTTTGATCGCGGTACATTAATTTTACATCCACCACCACGGAGTAAGGCTTGGATGGACTATGCCACTTGGGATGATAGGGTAGAAAAATTCCGCATTCCAGGGATAAAATACCGTACTGTAGTGGAAACACTGCAAGCTGAAGACATTTATTTTATCGATGAAGCCAAGGAATTTTACCCTGTCGATTTAGTTGCGAGTTTAGAAATGCAACCCTACCCCCATCAGAGTGAAGCCTTAGCAGCTTGGAAACTGGCAGGAAGACGGGGGGTTGTGGTGCTACCCACGGCGGCGGGAAAGACTTATTTAGCCCAGATGGCGATGCAGGCGACTCCACGGACAACATTAATTGTTGTGCCAACCTTGGATTTAATGCACCAGTGGTATGCTCATTTGGTATCGGCGTTTCCTGATGCGGAGGTGGGGTTACTGGGGGGTGGTTCGCGGGATAGGACGGCGATTTTAGTAGCCACCTATGATAGTGCAGCCATTCAAGCCGAAGCTTTGGGGAATAAGTATGCTTTGATTGTATTTGATGAGTGCCATCACTTACCTACAGATTTTAACCGCGTTATTGCCGAATATGCGATCGCACCCTACCGTTTAGGACTATCGGCTACCCCAGAACGCACCGATGGGAAACACGCAGATTTAAATATTTTGATTGGGCCAGAAGTCTATCGCAAACGTGCTGAAGATTTAGCAGGAAAGGCTTTAGCTGAACATGAAATAGTCCAAATCAAGGTGAAGTTATCACAGCATGAGCGCGAAAGATACAACAATTTAATTCAAATTCGCAATGATTTTCTACGCCAAGCTAAGGTTTCCTTGGGGAGTATACAAGGTTGGCAGATGTTTGTGCAGATGAGTGCGCGATCGCAATCTGGGCGTAGAGCTATGTTAGCACACCGGGAAGCGAAAGAAATCGCTCTTGGTACTGATGGCAAGTTACGCATTTTAGCTAATTTACTCGCCAAACATTACCCGGAACGATTGTTAATTTTTACTGCTGATAATGCCACGGTTTATAAAATTTCTCAAGATTTATTAATTCCCGCCATTACTCATCAAACACCAGTCAAAGAACGCCATGAAATATTAACTAAATTTCGGGAAGGTGAATATAATACTTTGGTGGCTTCCCATGTATTGAATGAAGGGGTTGATGTTCCGGCTGCTTCTATAGCAATTATTCTATCTGGGACTGGCTCAACTAGAGAATATATTCAACGCTTAGGGAGAATTTTACGCAAAGGAAACACTCCCAATAAACAAGCAATCCTCTATGAAGTAATAGCAGAAGATACAAGCGAAGAAAATACTTCAGCACGACGACGCGGTGAGGATAAGAAAGCGAACTTAAAAGTTGTTTATGGCAGTAATCAAGAAAAGGTTGCTAAAGCTGCGGAACAATTAGATATCAATTATGTAGTCGATAATTCATCAGAGAAAAATAACCAGGGAAATGCTACCAACAGACCTACTAAGCCATCGCCTAAACGGAGAAGAAATAATTCCGAAGAGACTGAAGATAGATAATAAGAATTTAGAGTTAGCCAATGAATTAATTAATTGTTTTCAGTCAACATTAGGTAAAACTCAGGGTGAACTTGAGCGTCAACTTTTAGGGTTAGAAGGTGATGCTACAGATTATCGAGTTAAACGAGGGTTAGCTTACATTATTAAAAGCAATTTTTGCACATTTGAAGTAGTCAGTCCCCTAGAACCACCAATGTTAAGAGAACGGGTATTTGCTTTGGCTGCAAAATCTGCACCTAGTCGCGAATCAACCCAAATCACTTTAGTGAAAATTGCTGACGAATTAAGTCAAGAATTAGAACGAGAAATCTTACCTGAGCAAGTGCGTGATGGTATCTATGCTGATTTGGTGGAAAATAAAATTTTAACGAACTTGGATACACCAACAGGGGTCGATTTAATCAATCGCTATAATTTATCTCAAGTGCAGGGAATATTTTATAAAGCTAGTAAGCTAATTTTAAATGCTCATCGCAATGTTCCAGGAGAATATAAGCTGTTATTTCGTTATCTCAAATTGTTTCAACTCATGGCTTATATTGAGGGTGATGCCGACCACGGGTTTACAATTACAGTAGATGGCCCGACCAGTTTATTTACGCCTAGTACGCGTTATGGGTTAGCGATCGCCAAACTAATTCCCGCCTTACTCCATGTTACCAAATGGAGTCTTGCCGCCACATTACAAACCCGTGATGTCTACACAGATACTTGGAGAACAGGCCGATTTACCCTCAATTCTGAATGTGGTTTAGTTTCTCACTACTCTAAAGGTAAACCCTACGATAGTATGCTAGAGGCTTCCTTTGCTGATAAATGGGATGCCTTAAAAACAGACTGGATATTAGAACGCGAAGTGGATTTGATTCCCATTCCTGGAAGTGTGATGATTCCCGATTTTCGGTTAGTGCATCCTGATGGACGGGAATTTTTATTAGAAATCGTTGGTTATTGGCGACCAGAGTATTTACAAAAGAAATTTTACCAGGTGCGGCGTTCTGGTTGTGATAATTTGATTTTGGCTATTTCTGAAAGGTTAAATTTAGAGAAAGCTGGTATTAAGTTAGATGATGTTCCCGCAAGAATTGTGTGGTTTAAAGATAAATTGTTGCCAAAATCTGTGTTAGGAGTTATCGAATGACATATTTCGATAAAAAAATTTAAGATAAGATTAACTTAATTTTAGATAAGGTTAACTTATTGTCAATTATTTTGCTTGCTATTGACTGCAACTCAAAATAGGCCTGTTTTTTTGTACCTACTAAGGTATAATTTGATTATGGCTCGAAATATTATTCCACACCCAACCTGTACAACATAAAACTACAGTCGCCGACTCGACGGTAAATATAATTTTGCCTAAATAATAAGTTTAAACGTGATAAACAATGGAAAATGATTCACAGTTGATTCCGGTTTTTGAACAGCTATTTAGAGAAAAGTTAAAACTCAACAATTGTAAGGTCAAAAAGAAAAGACAAGAGAATAATTATGAAATTATTACTCCAGCCAAAGATGTTTTTTTGATGTCTTGGTGTGAATTTCCAGAAATCACCTTGGTATATCAGCCTATTGGGGTACGCACACACCAGACTATAGTTTACGAACGCGCTATTCGTTCTCACATTGAGTTTTGTGTGAGCAGTATTAAGGAGAAGGATAAAGCTCTCTCTTAATCACCATTATTTATTGAATAGTAGAATATCTGTATACCCAAGGGATTGTTCACCGTAGTTTGGGTTTTTATCAATACATTCACCAATTGTGAAGAGTAATATCATCAAGAATCTGAGCCAGTTTTATTGGCTCAGATTTTTTAGGAAGTAGAAATAATTAAAAATTATTCGTACTGACAGCTAATTTGGGATAATTTATATTTTGGTGTTCCCTAACCAAACAAAATAGTCCCTTATCTCACTCTCGGTATCTCATGAGTTCACAAACTTCTCACTCTGGCAACATTCTAGTTGTTGATGACTCTCCTGATAATGTGTTTTTAATTAAAACCATTTTGGAGGAAGAAGGTTACATAATTAATACCGCCGAAAATGGCTTCTCAGCATTAGCACAACTGCAAGCATTACCTTGTGATTTAGTCCTGTTAGACTTAATGATGCCCGGAATGGATGGTTATGAAGTTACCAGGCGCATTCGGGGGGAAATGCAGTTACCACAATACATTCCCATACTATTAATTACAGCCCACGATACGCCGAATGTGGCGCGAGGATTAGATTTAGGTGCTGATGATTTTATCCGCAAGCCTGTCACAGTCGATGAATTATTAGCTAGAGTGCGATCGCTATTGCGGTTAAAGCATAGCATGGATGAACGGGATGAAATTGCCCGGCAGAGAGAAGATTTTGTCTCTCGTCTTACCCATGACTTGCGTACCCCCCTAGTGGCGGCTGATCGGATGCTAACACTGTTTCAACAGGGTGCATTAGGTACATTATCACCACAAATGCAGGAAGCGATCGTCATTATGGGGCGTAGTAATAGCAATCTGCTGTCGATGGTGAATACCTTATTAGAAGTGTATCGCTTTGAAGCCGGGCGTAAAACTCTGGCGTTTCAACCAGTTGATTTAAGTCGATTACTCAAAGAAGTAGCTGGAGAACTCACACCCTTAGCCCAACCCAAAGGCTTGGTGATCAATCTAGACTTTGATGATACAGCAAACCCCAGTACCATCACAGGCGATCGCTTGGAACTTCATCGTCTATTTACTAACCTTATAGGTAACGCCATTAAATTTACCGAATCTGGTTCAGTAAGTATCCGGCTGAAAAATCCTACTTTGAGTAATAGTTTCCCCACAGATAAAATCACCGATTACATAACTGTAGAAATAGCCGATACAGGCCCAGGTATTCCAGCCACCGAACAAGCCATCCTATTTGAAAGATTTCGTCAAGGTAGCCATAAAATCTCCGGTAGTGGCTTGGGTTTGTACCTTTCCCGACGCATTGTCGAGGCTCATCACGGCAAGATTATTGCCAATTCTGAATTAGGGAAAGGTAGTGTATTTATTGTGAGTTTACCTATTAAACAGTGATTAATTATAGCAAAATTCAGAAGTTAAAATACTAAGAGATTGCTTGCACTAGCACACTCTACTAAGAGCCAATTTAGGATAATTTATCCTCCCACACAACTATTCCCTAAAAAACAAATGATTACATCTGCAAAATCGACAATTCAAGAAATTTTACGCAAGCAAAAATATTTTTTTCAGACTGGTCAAACCAAAGATGTTGCTTTTCGCCTGGAACAACTCAAGAAACTCAAAGATTTGGTAATTAATCATGAAAAATCAATCATTCAGGCATTAAAAGCCGATTTACACAAGCCAGAATTTGAAACTTACGCTACAGAAATCGGTGTAATTAAAGAAATAAATTATGCCATTAAACATCTCAAAAATTGGGCTAAACCCAAAAAGGCAGGAGTCCCTACAGATTTTTTTAATTACTCGGCACAAATTTATCCAGAACCCCTAGGAATTATTTTAATCATAAGTCCTTGGAATTATCCCTTTCAATTAACGATTTCACCTTTGGTAGGTGCGATCGCTGCTGGTAATTGTACTATTATAAAACCTTCAGAACTTGCTCCCCATACTTCTAATTTATTAGCAGAAATTATTAGTAATGCCTTCCCACAAGAATATATTACCGTAGTAGAAGGTGGTATAGAAACCAGCCAGCAACTACTACAAGAAAAATTTAATCATATCTTCTTTACTGGTGGGACATCTGTAGGACGAATTGTCATGGAGGCAGCAGCCAAACATTTAACACCAGTTACACTAGAATTAGGTGGTAAAAGTCCATGTATTGTAGATACAGATATTAATATAGAACATACAGCGAGACGGATTATTTGGGGCAAATTTATTAATGCTGGACAAACTTGTATTGCACCTGATTATCTTTTAGTTAATCAAAAAATCAAACAAGATTTAATACCAGCACTCCAAAAAACCATCAAAGAATTTTACGGCGACGAGCCAGCAACCAGTCCTGATTATGCTAGGATAATCAGCCCAAGACATTTTGCACGACTAGCTGAGTTTCTCAAAAATGGTGAAATAATTAGTGGCGCAGACAGTAACCCCGAAGAACTTTATATTGCACCCACATTAATAGATCATGTCTCCTTAGCAGATCCTGTCATGCAGGAAGAGATTTTTGGGCCGATTTTACCTATCTTAGAATATACAGATATTACAGAAGCGATCGCCTTAATTAATTCTCAACCAAAACCCCTAGCTTTATACCTATTTTCCCAAAACAAAAAATTGCAAGCACAAATCTTGCAAGAAACTTCTTCCGGTGGCGTATGTATCAACGACACAGTAATGCAAGTAGGCGTTTCATCGTTACCATTTGGTGGTGTAGGAGATAGCGGTATTGGTAGCTATCACGGTAAAGCCAGTTTTGACACCTTTTCACATTACAAAAGTGTCTTAAAAAATTCCTTTTGGCTAGACTTAAATTGGCGATACGCACCCTACAAAGGTAAATTATCTCTTCTCAAGCGAATTATTCGTTAAAAGCCTATAGGTTAATCTGTAGGATAACCCAACAGATATAACACCTCTTGCATAAATATTTTTTTGTTTCGCGCATTCGCCCTTCTCTGCGAGAGGCTGCGCCAAGGCGTTCCCGCAGGGTAGGCGCATTCGCGTAGCGTCCCGCAGGGAAGACGCAAAGAAGGACACTATAATTATGACTTTTGCAAGAAGTCTATATTACGAATTACGAATTACTATACCGTTCTTCAGCCCAAGGTTCACCACGGGTATGGTAGCCGTTGCGTTCCCAAAAACCCAGTTCTTCTTGTTCTAGAAATTCTAAACCATTAATCCATTTAGCACTTTTCCAAGCGTAGATATGGGGTACAATCAACCGCATCGGCCCACCATGTTCTACTGGTAACGCTTCATCAAATAATTTAACGGCGAAAAAATTTTCTTCTCTAACAAAATCCGCCATTGCAATATTAGTAGTGTAGCCCCCATAGCAATGTTCCATCACATGGGCTGCTTTGGGATCTACCTCTATCAGACTCATAAAATCTGTAACTTTAATTCCCGTCCATTTGACATCAAGTTTAGACCAACGGGTAACACAGTGAAAATCTGCGGTGAACTCGTGTTGAGGTAGATTCATAAAATCTGACCAACTAAACACAGCAGGTTTAGCCAAACCCCAAACCCG
This sequence comes from Anabaena minutissima FACHB-250, assembly GCF_014697125.1. Lineage (GTDB taxonomy): Bacteria > Cyanobacteriota > Cyanobacteriia > Cyanobacteriales > Nostocaceae > Trichormus > Trichormus minutissimus. Next base: position 19,147 of record NZ_JACJRG010000034.1, read on the forward strand.
AAATTCCCATTCTTCTATGCTAACTTGGGGTGCTGCACCATAGGTTAAAACCGGGAAACCCTTAGCCAAATGTTGTCCTGGGGGGACGCGATCGCTATTTTCTTGATTTGGTTTCTGAAAAAATTTTCCTAACATAATCCCATCAACATTAATCTTGTTAATAGTTTTTGCACTAATTCACCAATTCTCAGCGTCTCAATTCCACCCAGAAACCAGGTAAATATTAATTTTGTTGAAAATCAAAAAATCAAGAGCTACAGATATTTTACTGTCAATGTGATTATTTGATTTTCAGTCATGGGTAAAAGGTAATGAGTAATTAGGTAAGTCCAATTACTCATTACCAATTTTTTCTTATTCTTCTTCGTCTTCTTCAGCAGTAGGATAGACAAATGTAGAACGTCCCGTCAAAATTGATTTACCCAAGGAAAGAGCTTTTTGTGCTTCAACAACAGCCTTGTGTCTCCAGGTAGCTCGACGTTTATCTCGTTTAGATTTAGATGTTTTCTTCTTAGGAACAGCCATGATAGCCGATATCGCAATTCTTGACAACCTTCCTATTCTAAGCGATCGCCTGGCTAAGTCAAAGGAATTAGGGAATTGGGGATTGGGAAAAATTGTTCTTAACCTTTCTCCCTACACACCTCCGGTCTCTGGTTTCTTGTCTCCTGTATCCGGTAGAACTGCGGGAGTATCCCCTCCGTTCTCTGGTTTCTTGTCTCCTACCTCCGGCGTAGCTGTGGGAATAGTCACTGCGGCGGCAGGACTTGGGGTGGTTTGTGTTTCAAAAAGTAAGAGCGATCGCGCACTTTTAAAATAAGTCGCCCATCGACGAGGATCGGGGCGGGTGCGCCATTGTTTGCGGCTGACTTCTAAAGACAAAATTGGCGCGATCGCGCCATAACTTTGTACGGATACGATTACGTAAATATCTGTAGCTAAAATATCTTGGTCAAAGCTGCGTTGTGCTGCTGCTCTAGCCGTCATTTCGGCTCTTCTGAGTATGGCTTCGTAGCCTTCATCTGGTAATCGGTCAATAGTCAAGTCTACTCTGGCGGTGTAAGCTCGCACAATCTGGGGTGAAATGGCTTCTGTGCCTATCCATACAGACACAGGCGACAGGAGCAAAAATATTAACGGAAATGTCCGGATTTTTTTGTCAAATTGGCTAATAACTTTAAAGGGAATGATCGATGATAGTTGGTGAACACTTATTTTGGTCATGACTTTATGGCTCGCTGGCAAAGTTCTATATTTTGAATAAGTCGAGAGTTTTTCCGGTTACTTAGGTAATAAAAGTTACATATAATCTGGTGACTCTCATTGAATCACCCAGACTATAAAACATTAGGTTAGCTTTGTTTTTTCAGCAAAGCCAACCGCAATTTTAGGCAACCACACAACAACCTACAAAGGGCGGGATGGCAAACTACTGGGCGATCGCCATAGGCATCAATCAATATCAGTTATTTCAACCTTTAAGTTGCGCTCAAGCTGATGCTGAGTCACTAAAAGATTTTTTAGTTCAACAAGCAGGTTTTTTACATCAACGATGCTTGCTGATGAGTGATACTTCGCCACCGATTGGCGACAGATCCACTTATCCAACCAAAGAAAATATTCTGTTGCTATTGGAAGATTTAGCAGCTGCTTGTTGGCAACCCCAAGACAATATATGGTTATTTTTTAGCGGTTATGGGGTCAACTACGAAGGCAGAGATTACCTGATGCCTGTAGATGCTGATCCCAAACGCGTCCCAGAGACTGGGATAGAATTGCGATCGCTAATGCAGAGTCTGCAACTAGCTAACCTCAATGTCTTGTTGCTCTTTGATATCAACCGCGCTTTTGGTGCGGCTGGGGATACTCCCGTTGGACAAGAAACCCTAGAACTAGCCCAAGAACTACAACTAGCGACAATTTTTTCTTGCCAACCAGAGCAATTTGCCCAAGAAAGTAGAGAACTCGGTCACGGTATATTTACCGCCGCACTGTTAGCAGCTTTGCGTTCTGGTTATGGGATTAGCTTGGCGGATTTAGAAAAACACCTCAGCATTATCACCCCAGAATTATCTCAACACTACTGGCGACCCACTCAAAACCCAGTCGCAGTCATCCCCTCTACACCGCCGGTAATTTTACCGCCAGTTGAAACTACCACCCATACATTACAATTTAGAGCCGCAATTCCTAGTACATTCATTCCCAATACATTAGAACCCACCGCCGCAGAACCAATTATTTTTCCAGAGGAAAACTTTGCTGTAGCACTCGCATCTCCCCCACTAGGAGAATTCTCTTCCCACACTGTCGCTAATTCATATCCTATGAATATCTGGGGAGAAGCTCAAAGTGCAGAAACGGCTATCAAAGATAGATCCCAGCCGTTATCATTTTCCAACTTGACATTCAATGAACAACAATTTTCTCATCTAGATCCTGACTCCAACACTAGGGAACAATATTTCACCCAGTCATCTCCACCACTTCCACCCGATGAAGAGATGGGAGGTAGGTTTATTCCCAACAGTCCCCAACCTTATATTTCTCGCCTACCTGAAAATAAACCGGACTCCTCATTGTGGAGACAGTTTATCGTTTGGGGTGGAGGTACGATGCTTGTAGTAACTTTGATTACGGTAGTTCTGCTACGCAATCAAGCCAGAGTATTGCAAGCCAGAGAAATATCCTCTACATCTGCTAATCATGAGACACCAGTTATCAAAACTGCCTCAAATTCCCAGTCTCCTCCCACAATATTGCCCCTCAACCCACCAAAAAACCAATCAACAGCCCAAATTGCGCCAATTTCTGAATCACAAAAACGCAACCAAGCTTTACTAGACCTAGCCAAGAAGTCCCTCAGACAAACGCAAGCTAGCGACCTCAACTTGGCTATCGCTACCGCGAAGAAAATCAAACCCGGTGAACCCCTCTACGACCAAGCCCAGGAAAACATTAAGATTTGGAGTCGGATGATTTTAGATTTAGCCGAAGGTCGGGCTAAACAAAAACAATACAGCAATGCGATCGCAGCTGCACAATTGATCCCCAAAGACGAGACTCTTTACCCCAAAGCCCAAGCAGCAATCACCCAGTGGCGCACAGAAGCTAAACAATATCTAGCCAACACCACCCTTTTAGAAGCCGCCCAGGCCTTAATCAAGTCAGGACAGGCTTCCACTTACAATCGAGCCATAGAAGTTGCCAAAAGAGTACCACAAGGGCAACCAGGTTACGACCTGGCACAAACATCAATTAACCAATGGAGTGAAAAGATTTTAGATTTGGCGAAAAGCCGCGCCGAACAAGGTAATTTTCCGGCTGCGATTGAAACAGCCACCTTAGTCCCAGAAGTCACATCTGTCCACGAAGACGCTCAAGAAGCCATCCAAAAATGGCAAACCAGAAAAACTAAAAATTAGCAACAACAAAGAGTTAGAAGCCATTTAGCCCCTAACTCTTTATACTCTTAACTCTTAACTCTTAACTCACTACTCAGCACTCAGCACTCAGCACTCACTACTCAGCACTCAGCACTCAGCACTAACAATACTGCGTTACATCCTCGCCACACTCATCGGCTAGATAGCACATGGCTCGAAAGCGCAAACTCACCACTTCTTCATATAACGGATTGAGCTTGCATAATGGCGGAATATGAAACAGAGTTTTGCCAAATAAATTAATATCGCGTTCAAAGGGACATTGAGAGGGGATCAGTTGACATAGACGGTGCGCGAATTGGCGATCGCTGATTTTAATGCTGTCTAACCACTGGCGTAGGGGTTGGAGAAGATCCCATCCGGCTAAGGAAGTGGAGTTTTGCAACTGGGGGGGATGAACTTTGCTTACTTCTTGTTGATTTATCCAAACCCAGCTTGCAAGAAAAATCTTTTTTGTGGTATTATCAAATACCTTCATGGTTGTGCCTCTGTGTTAATGAGGGTATTCATCTTTCCGATGAATATATACAGCGTCAAAATTACTGAATCGGGAAAACATCGTCCTGAACAAGATACAATAAGGAATCTGACTAGTCACTGAAGTCAGGACGTGATCTATTACTACGTCAAGTTAACCGCAATTTTCCCGGAATGACTAGTGTAGCCTTCCAATCTTATTAGTAACTTGACACAGTTTAAATTCTAATAAAGACATCCGTCTTTGGACGTGTTTTCCAGTAATCTTTACAAAACTTAATATACAAATTTTTATTGATAAAGAATATCAGTGATAGACGCATATAGTTCTATCTTGAGTGAGAAGTAATTGCAATAGCTCAATCAAGAAAGTGAATATCATCCGATTTGGAGTTTATGGCGTAATAGGTTTAACCTATCTAGGGTTAGCACTTGGCTATCTTCCTGGTTTACGCATGAACCGCGCCACCATTGCTTTAGTTGGTTCTGCATTTTTGATGGCGTTAGGCGTGCTGGATGTACAGGAAGCTTGGCAAGCAATTGATGCTAATACCATAGTTTTTTTGTTGAGCATGATGGTGGTTAACGCCAACCTATCTTATGCGGGGTTTTTCCAGCGAGCCTTATCAGTGTTATTGAGCTTGACTAGTAGTCCTTTGGGGTTATTGATAGCGTTAACCTTTGGGAGTGGTATTCTTTCAGCTTTTTTCCTGAATGACACATTGGCTCTGGTGTTTACCCCTTTAACTTTGAGTTTGGCGCAAACCTTGAGTTTAAATCCAATTCCTTATTTACTGGCGATCGCAGGTGCAACTAACATAGGTTCAGTGGCAACCTTAAGCGGTAATCCTCAAAATATCCTGATTGGCTCATTTTCTGGCATTTCCTACCGAGAATTTCTGCAAGCATTAGCTCCAGTAGCGATCGTCGGCTTGGTAATTCAAGTAGGATTACTGTGGCTACTCTACCCAGATGTGCGCTCAGTCAAACCTTGTCAAATCGTACCTACCAGCAAGCAACGAATATTCAAACCTCTATTTAATAAAACATTAGTCATTACCATCGGCTTACTAATTGCTTTTGCTCTAGGTTTACCCTTAGCAAAGTCAGCCTTAATTGCTGCTAGTTTATTGCTAATTACTAGAAGGATTAAACCGCAGCGAATTTTGAAAAAAGTAGATTGGAACTTGTTGGTAATGTTTTCCGGACTTTTTATCTTAACGAAAGCCACACAAAAATTGAACTTACTACAGCCATTTACCCATACAGTTAACTCTGCTGCCAGTTTATTGGGTTTAACGGTTGTTTTATCTAACTTAATTTCTAATGTGCCAGCTGTACTGCTATTACAACCATTAATTACTCAAGATGATACCAAATCTTGGCTGTTACTGGCTGCCGGTTCAACTTTAGCTGGTAATCTCACTTTATTTGGTGCAGTCGCCAATTTAATTACTGTGGAAGCTGCGGCTGGCTTAGGATACAAACTCACTTTTTGGGAGCATCTCCGTTTTGGCTTGCCACTGACTGTCTTAACTGTCATGATTACTTTTTTGTGGATTAATTAAGCTCTGATTTTGCACCATTCTCAACACAACAAAAACCAGATTGATCAAGCAATAATCAAATGTTTAAGCTTGAATATTTTCCAGAAACCCATTTTTGGACTATTGTTAAAAAATGTAACCAAAAATCAAAATAAACTTCACTAAAATCAGGCGATCGCCATCCGGTAAGTCACCCACTGCGGTAGTCTAGATGAGAGTGAAATGATCGCCTGGTTTGACATATTTTTTTATGACTTCAGTTATTTCGACTGCTAAACGCACAATTCGTATTGGTTCACGCAAAAGTCAACTTGCGCTAGTTCAGACCTATTGGGTAAGAGAGCAACTGCAAAAAAGCTATCCTGACATTGCTTTTGAAGTCCACACCATGTCTACCCAAGGCGACAAAATCCTGGATGTAGCATTAGCCAAAATTGGCGATAAAGGACTATTTACTAAAGAACTGGAAGTGGGAATGATCAATCAAGAGATTGATTTTGCTGTGCATTCCCTCAAGGATTTACCGACTAACTTACCAGAAGGTTTAGCACTAGCAGCGATTACAGAACGAGAAAATCCCGCCGATGCGCTAGTTGTGCATGAAAAATTTAAAGATAAGCAAATTGATACCCTCCCAGTCGGTGCAGTCATTGGTACATCGTCTTTGCGACGTTTGGCGCAATTACGCAACAAATTCCCTCACCTCACATTTAAAGATGTGCGGGGAAATTTGAATACCCGCCTAGCCAAACTTGACGCAGGCGAATATGATGGTTTAATTTTAGCGGCGGCTGGGTTGCAGCGTCTGGGAATGGGCGATCGCGTTCACCAAGTCCTCCCCAAAGAAGTATCACTGCACGCTGTCGGCCAAGGTGCATTAGGGATAGAATGCCGTGCGGATGATACTGAATTAATCTCACTACTCAAAGCAATTGAACACACCGAAACCCGCGATCGCTGTTTAGCAGAACGCTCTTTCTTGCGGAGTTTAGAAGGCGGTTGTCAAGTACCAATTGGGGTAAATACAGAGATAAATGGCGATAATTTAACACTCACAGGTGTCGTAGCCAGTATAGACGGTCAAAACCTAGTTAATGATACTGTTAGTGGTGCTGCAAGTGATGCCGAAGCTCTAGGTATAGAACTGGCAACACTTTTGCGTCAACAGGGAGCGCAAGAGATTTTAGAGGTCATCTTTGCAGAGATTCAACGTGGTTCTTAAACGATGATGCTCCGAGATGTGTTTAGATCAATGAGTAATTCGTAATTACTTAACTAAAAATTTTAAGAACCGGGGAAATAAAAACTACCATGCGGATTCTATTTGTAGCAGCAGAAGCAGCACCCATTGCCAAAGTCGGCGGAATGGGTGATGTTGTTGGAGCTTTACCAAAAATCTTGAGAAAAATGGGGCATGATGTACGAATATTCCTGCCTCATTACGGCTTTCTCCCAGACAAAATGGAGATTCCCAAAGATCCGATTTGGCGGGGATACGCCATGTTCCAAGATTTTACAGTTCACGAAGCGATTCTGCCTGGTACTGATGTTCCCTTGTACTTATTTGGACATTCTGCCTTCAATACCCGCCGCATTTATGGTGGCGATGATGAAGACTGGCGGTTCACCTTGTTTGCCAATGGTGCAGCTGAATTTTGCTGGAATTACTGGAAACCAGACATTATCCACTGTCATGATTGGCATACAGGGATGATTCCTGTTTGGATGAACCAGTCTCCAGACATCACTACAGTCTTTACAATTCACAACTTGGCATATCAAGGCCCTTGGCGTTGGTATCTAGAGAAAATTACCTGGTGTCCTTGGTATATGCAAGGACACAACACCTTGGCCGCCGCCGTCCAATTTGCTGACAGGGTAAATACAGTGTCTCCCACCTACGCCGAGCAAATCAAGACTCCGGCTTACGGTGAAACTGTAGAAGGTTTACTGTCCTTCATCAGTGGTAAATTATCTGGGATTGTGAACGGTATAGACACGGAAGTATACGATCCAGCTACAGATAAATATATAACTCAAACTTTCACTACTGATACCTTAGACCAACGCAAAGCCAACAAAATATCCTTGCAAGAAGAAGTAGGCTTAGAAGTTAACAAAAATGCCTTTTTAATTGGCATGGTAACGCGGTTAGTCGAGCAAAAAGGCTTAGATTTAGTCATCCAAATGTTAGACCGCTTCATGGCCTATACTGATGCTCAGTTCGTTTTGTTAGGAACAGGCGATCGCTACTACGAAACCCAAATGTGGCAATTAGCCTCGCGCTATCCCGGACGCATGGCCACTTACCTACTATATAACGATCCTCTGTCCCGTCGCATTTACGCCGGTACAGATGCCTTCTTAATGCCTAGCCGTTTTGAACCTTGTGGTATTAGCCAAATGATGGCTTTACGCTACGGTAGCGTCCCCATCGTTCGCCGCACCGGTGGACTAGTTGACACCGTATCCCACCATGACCCCATGAATGATGCTGGTACAGGCTATTGCTTTGACCGCTATGAACCACTAGATTTATTCACCTGTATGATTCGCGCTTGGGAAGGTTTCCGATATAAACCCCAATGGCAAGAACTACAAAAACGCGGCATGAATCAAGACTTCAGCTGGTACAAATCTGGCAAAGAATACGACCGACTATACAGATCAATGTACGGCTTGCCAGAACCAGAAGAAGCGACTTTAGAATCAAAACTGATATTAACCAATCAATAATTTAGGGGATAGGAGACTCCCTAGATCCTTCAGATCCCCGACTTCTCAAAGAAGTCGGGGATCTTTTCTTTTTCGTAACGAAATGCGATCGCTACAATTTTTCGCTATTCTTGCACAAATTATCGCTCCCTGACACTTTCTCAGCACAATCTCCGTCTATGTAATACGCAGCATCCATAAAAGTAATAAATTTTACGGATTTTATCCTGTTATTTCCAGTGTTATCTTGAACAAACGAATATATACAGACTATTTAAACTATATTTGCAAGGATTAACACTTGTGAGAAAAAATACTATCTTACAAGCCTGTATTTATGGCTTGACGGCATTAATATCATTCAGCACTGTACTCATCACCAATAGCACCGCTTTCACTCAAGTCGCAATTCAACAAACACCTCTAACTATTGCTAACTTGATTTGGCCAACAAAAGGATATATTTCTCAAGGCTTCCACAAGTATCGACATGAAGGTATTGATATTGCTGCACCATCTGGAACGCCAATTATGGCGGCGGCGGCGGGAACAGTAGTGAAATCAGGATGGGATGAATGGGGATTAGGTAATGCTATAGAAATTAAACATCATAACGGTAGTGTAACAGTGTACGGTCATAACCGTCGTTTATTAGTCAGCAAAGGTCAACAGGTTAAACAAGGTCAAATTATTGCTGAGATGGGATCTACCGGAAATAGCACTGCACCTCATTTACATTTTGAAATTTATCCCAATGGTCGAGTTGCTGCTGATCCTCAGCATTTACTAGCATCTTCTATCGCTAGCAATATTCCCTCACCACAGAGTTATCCATCTGCGGCTGGCGGTTATCAAGTTAATAAACCCCGACCAATTAATACACCCCCAGTAGCACAAGCCGTTTCACCTTCCCAAGCTATACCAATTCCCGTAACTCTTGCACCTGTGACAGATACCAAATGCAATGGTGTCACAGTCTTACAAGGTGAAACCAAAAATACATTCGTCAAAGTCTGCCAAGAAAACAGTCAGTTATTTTATATTGGTCAGTTAAAACAAGACCCTCAACAACCAGTCAAGATACCAGCTTGGAACATTGGTCAAAATCAATATCAAGCAGATAACGGTAGTTTCTCTTACTTAGTCAGTCCAGACAAAGTAGAAGTGTGGCGTAATGGTAGTCAGATTCGTACCGATGTTTTTTTTACTTTTAATAAATGAAAAAAATAGTTTTTTTGTGGTGAGAGGAATTAAGATTTTATGACTTTTGTCTCAATCTAATTAATCTGAAAAAATCCAAGTGTGCAGAGTCCCTCAAGCCAATGATAACACTGAAAATTACTAGCGCGATCTCGAATTGTTTCTGCAAAGATTGTTATAAATTTTCTGATTTTTTGATCATACCAACAATAAAACCCTTTATGATATAGAGTAGTTAAAAATACACAAACTCAATATCGTCTCTACGCTTTTAAACTTTACCAAATATAAGGTGTTCACCAATGGAATATCTCGCTTATTCCTCTATGGTTATTGCCAATGAAGAGGCAAATGGTCAGGCAGAATATATCGACTACGAGTTTCCCAAATTTGATTTAAATTGGCATAAACTCCTGAAATCTTCGGCTTGGTTGTCTTTAGCAGGCTGCATGGTATTGTTCTCCGCTATTACTCAAACACCAGCAGCTTTAGCCGCCTATGTCAGAACTAATGGCACTTGTCTCAATGTGCGTGTAGATCCCAACCCCAAATCTAAAGTTGTCGATTGTTTGCCTAACGGTACTCAAATTGCAACCACTGGGACAGTAAATGGTTTTGCTCGCCTATCTACCAACAGATATGTATCTGCAAACTGGGTGGGTAGTATGTCTACCACTTCTACGACTAGTCCGACCAAACCGATGAATAGTGCCGGGGTTGGTGGACGTGTCACCCTCACTGTTGGCTCTAGAGGTCAAGCTGTGTCAGAAGTGCAGAAAGTTTTAGGGATTAATGCTACAGGTTATTATGGGCCTGTAACTGCTCGACGAGTTAGGGAGTTTCAAGCCAATAATAAATTGCGTGTAGATGGCATAGTTGGACCGCAAACGCGCACTGCTTTATTTAGAACCGCTTCGACACCTACTACAACTATTACACCCACTGGAGGCCCTGTAACGCTGAGTCTTGGCTCTAAAGGTCAGGCTGTATCAGAAGTGCAGAAAGTTCTCGGAATTGAACCCACTGGTTATTACGGCCCTGTAACTGCTCGGCGAGTTAGAGAATTTCAAGCCAATAACGACTTGCGTGTAGACGGCGTAGTTGGCCCTCAAACTCGCAGTGCATTATTGAGAGGATAGTTAAGGAAGGCAGAATAAAGGAAGATACAGTTCTTAGCGTTATGGGTGAATAGAGACGTTGCAATGCAACGTCTTAAGTTTTTAGCCCAACCCAAAGTATTTTTGAACAATCTGCAAGATGTATTCTGCTGCATGACCATCCCCAAAGGGATTAATAGCGTTAGCCATCGTTTCATACGCTACTGGGTTACTGAGTAACTCATCGGCAGCAGATGCAATGCTATCACTAGCAGTCCCGACCAGTTTCGCTGTACCCGCAGCCACAGCTTCCGGTCTTTCAGTAGTATCTCTGAGAACTAAGACTGGTTTTCCTAGACTGGGTGCTTCTTCTTGTAAACCACCGGAGTCAGTGAGCAGAAAATGCGATCGCCCAATTGCTCCTACTAATTCCGCATAATCAAGGGGTTCTGTTAAAAACACTCGCGGATGATTCCCTAACAATACTTGCAAAGGTTCTCTCACAGTAGGGTTGCGGTGTAAGGGTAACAGCAAAGCCGTATCGGGAAACTTATTTAAGATTTGTAAAAAACCTTGGGCGATCGCTTGTAATGGTTCTCCCCAATTTTCCCGACGATGCACAGTAGCCAGCAAAGTACGGTAGGAATTCCAATCTAAACCAGGCACATTACAAGCCGGTTGAGTTGCAGCCACATTTAACAGCGCATCAATAACTGTATTCCCCGTCAAATGAATTTCACCCAAAACGCCAGAACGTTCTAAGTTTTCCACAGCCAACGCAGTCGGTGCAAAGTGTAACTGGGTGAGTTGCGAAATTAACCGCCGATTAGCTTCCTCTGGGTAAGGATTAAATAAATCATCAGTTCTTAAGCCTGCTTCGACATGACCAACAGGGATTTTTTGATAAAACGCTGCTAAAGTTGCGGCGAAAGCTGTAGTCGTGTCACCTTGTACTATGACTAAATCTGGCTTATTTTCCAGGAATAACTTTTCTAAACCTCGCAAACTGCGGCAAGTGATATCACTCAGAGATTGTTGAGGCTGCATAATCTCTAAATCATAGTCTGCCTTCAAGTTGAACAACTGCATCACTTGTTCAACCATCTCCCGATGCTGTCCAGTTAAAATCACCTGCAAATCAAAGTCAGGCGATTTGTGAAAAACCTGAATTACCGGAGCTAGCTTAATCGCCTCTGGACGTGTTCCCAAAATAATGTAAATAGATTTTTGATTAGTCATTAGTCAATAGTTATTAGTCATTAGTTAATAATCATTAGTCAATAATCATTAGTCAATAGTTATTTCCCTGTCCCCTGTCCCCTGTCACCTAATTCCCTCCAAACACGAAAAAACCCGGCTGAACCGGGCAGATGCTTTTGGTCGAATTTTTCAGGATGACTATAGTTTGGAATCACAAGTTAGTGGGCAAGCTGCATATACAGTTGTCTGCATCTGCTCTGCTTCTCCTCCGTGCAACCAGCTTAACCATTGAATTTCTTTTGGATGTACACCCTTAAAGGTCAGTACACCAGCAGCAATCAAAACTGCCATGACATTCAACATAATCAAACCGCCGGCGACAAGTAAAACTGCGCTAACAGGCATTACAGATTGCAGCACAATTGACAACAAACACCCGACCGTAGCCATTAACACAACTAATGGAAATCCAACAACCAACAAGCATACTGCCAATGTAAAAGTCCATATCAAAAAACTTTTAATCATCAACAAGGAGTAGGTCTTTCCGAGATTAGAACTCTGAGCCAAAACCATAACGTTTCCTCCTAAGTACACAGCAAAATTTATTTTCAGTAATATCTCGCTTTTGGCAAGCAACTGAATGATTCAATGAAGTTTCAGTATATAAAACCAGTCCGAGAAAATGAGCGTTTATTTATTAAACTTTACAATTAATTTTTTGCAACTATGAATGTAAATTTAAGTTCACATTTCATCATAAATCTCGCTTTTGATATCTGTCTTGAGGAATAGTGGACAAAAGTCATTTGACCAAAAAGTTTGATTCCAACTCTTGAGTTAGATTTTGCTTAACATTTCTTATGAAAAATCCCGATGCTTCTCATAATTCTCTCAGGTCGCTCAACAAATTATCTACAGATGATTCTGCTGTTAATTGCTAGTTACTTATAGTCGCCATAGATAAAGTCCTCTCATTTAAGATTCATATTCCTAATTCACATTAAATTTTTGCGTAAAAAAATACTTTGGATTAACAATATATTTACTGAGGTTTTTTGGGAAACTCTTAGGATAAACCAGTTTAGATAGGAGGTTACAATTTTTTTCTTTTATAGATTAACGTCATAAGTTATACAAATACCCTAGACAAGATGTAACGAAATATTACTAAAAGCTTCCAGTTAATCAGAAATCTAAAATTGGCTTGCTGAGAAGCTTCAGAACGTTTTACCTCATTTTTTTCTTCATTGAATAGTTAAACTGCGAGATTTTAAAGATATATGACAGAATCACAGCACCCAGCGAATCCCAATCCTGTTGTTGCCCGGAATGTGCCACCAGCACCGCCACTACCACCACCACCACCTACGGTCATGACGCAACGCCAACATACACAAACTTTGGATATGTCGTCAGTTAATAGAAGTGCTGGACAAGCTGTATCACCACCCCCAAGTCCTCCACCTGCGGCGGCTCATCGTCCTGGAACGCCACCACCAATGCCTGTTGCTAGTAGTGCTACCACTTCGGGGCTAACTTTAGCGGAAATTATTAAAGAAGCGTTTGATAATGGATATTCTGATATTCATTTGGGGGTAGGTGAAGTACCTCGCTTCCGTAGCCGAGGAGAAATTAGCCCAACTGATTATCCAGAAACTGACAAACCAACTTTTATGAGTTGGTTACGGGAGATCATAACTGAGTCGGAAATTCAACGATTTCAAGAACACTTGGAATTTGATGGTGCTACCCAATATGAATTTGCCCGTGTACGGATTAACGTCTTTGACTCTCTCAAAGGCTATGCAATGGTGCTGCGGTTGATTCCTTTAAAAATCTTATCTATTGATCAGTTAAGATTACCTCCCATATTTCGGGATATTTGCCACTATCACAAAGGCTTAATTTTGGTGACTGGCCCAACTGGTTCTGGTAAATCAACGACAATGGCAGCGATGATTGATTACATCAATAGGGAAATGCCCAAACACATTATCACCATTGAAGATCCTGTAGAATTTGTCCATCAAAGCCGTAAGTCTTTAATTAAGCAACGGGAAGTAGGAATGCACACCCGGAAATTCGACAATGCTTTAAAAGCAGCCTTGCGGGAAGATCCAGATTTGATTCTGGTGGGTGAAATGCGGGACAAAGAAACAGTCAACACAGCCTTAAAAGCGGCTCAGACTGGTCACTTGGTGATGGGAACACTACACACCAATAGTGCAGTAAAAACTATTGAACGGATTTTGAACCTCTATTCTGGTGAAGAACAAGATGCCATGCGAGTAGCACTGGCGGAGTCTTTAGTGGCAGTTATTGCCCAAGGCTTGTGTCGGACAACCGACGGTAAGCGGGCAGCTTTCCATGATGTCCTGATTAATACAGAAGCGGTCAAAGAATGGGTCAAAGATGGTAAGTATGATGAGATTAGCGAATTGATGAAGCAAGCTGGTTTTGACGGTATGATTACTATGAATCAGTCATTGCTCAACCTCTATCAAGACGGTCGCATCACTGAAGAAACAGCCTTAGAAATGTCACCAACACCTAACGAAATGGCTCAATTCCTTCGAGGACGAGTCTAAGAGAGTAGGGGTGTAAGGGTATAAGGGTGTAGGGGTGTATAAGGAAGAAATTTTACCCCATGCCCCACCCCATGCCCCATGCCCCATGCCCCATGCCCCTTGCCCAGTTCCGAGAACTAACTAATTAACTTGACTACAGATACACTATTTCAACCTCAGTTATTTAAGGGAATTGCCCTATTTACACCGGGAGGAGATTTAATTTACTGCATCGACTCGAACAAGCAAGGTCGATGGCATTCGCATTTGTGTACTGCTTTACAGGAAATTCTCGACTTACCAGAACCACCTCACTTTCTAGTTCCTTGTTATACAGCCACAATAGACCACTGGTTAGATCCGCAAACGCAGCAGGTTAAAACCTTTGCGGAAGCTTACCCCGTAGTAATGAAACATCAGGCTGTACTAAATGCGATTTTTGATACAGGTGACTTGGTTTGGCAACCTGCACCGTGGCAAGATGGCCTGTGCGATCGCATGGTATTGTCCACTTATCGCGCTGCATTTCCCCAACTCTGGGAAGACCACGACTTAATTATCAATTTAGACCTTTCCGAACCAGTCCCAAGATATCATCCACCAGCTAAGGCAGTACAAAAAGCCCAAATCAAAACCTATGTTCTGCGTTTGTTCGTCGCCGGACACAGTGCTAACACAGAGCGTATTCTCAAGAATTTACATGAACAATTAGAGCGATCGCTAGGATATCCTTACACAATGAAAGTGATTGATGTCTTAACTAATCCAGAACAAGCAGAAATCGATCAAGTATCCGCCACCCCAACCCTAGTCAAAGTTTGGCCTCACCCAATTCGTCGTCTAGTTGGTGACTTAGATAACGCAGAAAAAATACTCCAAATGCTAGGAGCAAAAGATAAACTCTAAGTACAACACTCCCTGCGTACCTCCGCGTTTAAATTACCACTCTCAATAAGTCAAGAAATCTTGAACATCCGCGAGCTAAATCCAGTTTTCCGGTAAATATTAGCAAGTATCATTCAAACACTCGCTTGTCAATGAGTACATCTTGCATATACTGAGATGTATAGTTAGATAAATTTTTGTAAAGCGAGGAATACGGATGTACATCGTACAGATTGCCTCGGAATGCGCTCCTGTAATTAAAGCAGGAGGTTTGGGGGATGTCGTTTACGGTTTGAGTCGGGAATTAGACATTCGGGGCAATTGCGTCGAACTGATTTTACCCAAATATGATTGTATGCGCTACGACCATATTTGGGGGCTACATGAGGCTTACTTAAACTTGTCTGTGCCTTGGTATGGTGGGGCTATTCACTGCACCGTGTATTGTGGTTGGGTACATGGGCGAGTCTGTTTCTTCATTGAACCCCACTCTGAAGATAACTTCTTCAATCGCGGTTGTTATTACGGTTGTGATGATGACGATATGCGCTTTGCCTTTTTCAGCAAAGCAGCGTTAGAATTTCTCCATCAAAGCAATAAGCGCCCTGACATCATCCATTGCCATGATTGGCAAACAGGGTTAGTTCCCGTCATGCTCTATGAGATTTACAAATATCATGGCATGGATCATCAACGGGTTTGCTACACCATCCACAACTTTAAGCATCAAGGAATTGGTGGGGTCAAAACTCTCTGGGCTACAGGTTTAAATCGAGAGTCCTATTACTTCCAATCCGACAAGTTGCAAGACGACTTTAACCCCTTTGCTTTGAACTATATGAAAGGGGGAATTGTTTACTCAAATGCAGTAACTACAGTTTCGCCTAACCACGCCTTAGAAGCTCAATATACAGAAGTTGGCTGTGGTTTAGGTCATACTTTGCATTTGCACCGAGAGAAATTTAAAGGGGTGTTGAACGGTATTGATTACGATTTTTGGAATCCAGAAATTGACCGTTACATACCCCACAACTATAACGAAGACGATTTTGAACAAAAACTATATAACAAAAAAGCTTTGCGTGAGCAACTATTGCTCTGTCCCTCTGATAAACCAATCATTGCCTACATCGGAAGATTAGATCATCAAAAAGGTGTCCATCTTGTCCACCATGCAATTTATCATGCTTTGAATAAAGAAGCACAATTTGTATTACTAGGTTCTGCAACAGAAGCAGGAATCAATGCTCATTTCCACCATGAAAAAGCATTTTTGAATAATAACCCAGATGTTCATTTAGAACTGGGCTTTAATGAAGAATTATCTCACCTCATTTATGCTGGGGCAGATATGATTGTTGTCCCCAGCAATTACGAACCCTGTGGTTTAACTCAAATGATTGGTTTAAAGTACGGTACTGTCCCCATTGTGCGCGGTGTTGGCGGACTTGTGAATACAGTATTTGACCGAGACTACGACCAAAATCACCCACCAGAAAAACGCAATGGTTATGTGTTTTATCAGACAGATAACCAGGCTTTAGAATCAGCCATGAATCGGGCAATTGATTTGTGGTATAAATCCCCTGAAGAGTTTCAACAATTAGCTATTCAGGGTATGAAGTATGACTACTCATGGAATCAACCAGGAGAAGAATACTTAGAGATTTACGATTGGATTAAATACAGGTGGTAGTTTAATACTTGTCAGAAAGTAGCTGTTTTCATACAGCTACTTTTGTTATTTTCAATAGTGCGATAAATCTTTTTAAAACAGCGATATAATATTAATTAATTTCCTAATAATTTATATTTACACACACCAACATAAAGAGTAATTAATATTCACATATAAAGACTAACAGAAGGTATTTAGCAACATCTGATCAGCTTTAAGGTTTATTGACTCAAGGACAAACATTAGGTGAAACTTTAGAAATTGCTCGTGATGCGACCTATCACTTAATGGAAGAACAGTCTTTGCATACTGGTTCAATTCATTGAGTAATATATTGTGATAATATATTATTTACTTTATACCAATAACAATTAATTGCTAATGTCTACTACTATTAAGTTTATTGATTTATTTGCAGGTATTGGAGGTATGCGATTGGGCTTAGAACAAGCCTGTAAAACCTTGGGGATTCAAAGTGAGTGTGTTTTTACTTCAGAAATTAAGCCGACAGCAGTTAAAGTATATCATGAAAACTTTTCTGGAAATAACCTCTGGGGTGATATTACTGAGATATATAGCCATCAAATTCCTGACTTTGATATTTTATTAGCTGGGTTTCCTTGTCAACCTTTTAGTAGTGCTGGAACAAAACAAGGGTTTTTAGATACTAGAGGAACTTTATTTTTTGAAATCGAACGCATTTTAAAAGATAAATCACCTTTTGGTTTTTTATTATAAAATGTTGAAGGTTTAGTCAATAACCCAATATTATTATCATCTTGCTCAAGCAGAAAATCAGGAAATTCTTGTGTATTTAATGTTGTTCTAAATTTAATTTCTTTTTGTCTCATCCACTCAGCTAACCATTCTTGAAATAAATAACCAAAAGCACTTTTATCATTAATCTCTATAGATGTATTAAGAAAATTAAAAATTATTTTTCCTTCGCTATGAATAACTTGCTCCTGAATTAATAATTTGTAAATGTGATTAGCTATAGGATGATATGTCATAAAGCCGTGTAGTTGACTAATTTTGCGCGAGTTTAGCATTTGTATAAAAATGAACTTAAATAATTAAGATTATTTTTATACTTGCGCGAAACTTTAACCATTAAAAGATTCGTCAACATTACTTTTAAAGGTTGGATCTCGCTCTATCTAAAACAGTGATATGGGAATCCGGGTTTATTCTTGTTCAGTATACTTAGGCTCAATTGTTGAGTAGACAAAAGACTTATGGTTTAAAGCTAGTTCAAAACAAAAAATAGCCGCCTCCACAAAGGAAGCAGCTGTTTTTTATTACCTGACTGACTACAGAATATTAGTAATCGAAGTCACCGCCGCCAGCACCAGCCGCAGCAGGTGCGCCGTCTTTAGGTTCTGGCTTGTCAACAACGATGCACTCGGTTGTCAACACCATTCCAGCGATAGAAGCAGCGTTTTGCAGAGCAGAACGAGTTACTTTCGCGGGGTCAACAATACCAGCATCGAACATATCTACGAATTCGTTGGTAGCAGCGTTGAAACCAACATTGAATGCTTTTTCTTTAACGCGTTCAGCGATTACAGCACCATTCTGACCTGCGTTTTCAGCAATTCTCTTCAGAGGTGCGGGTAATGCACGAGCAACAATCAAAGCACCAGTCAACTCTTCATCTTTGAGGTTGCTGTTAGCCCAAGCTTCTAGGTCTGGGGTGAGGTGAGCATAAGTTGTACCACCACCAGGAACGATACCTTCTTCAACAGCAGCTTTGGTTGCGTTGATAGCATCTTCTAGGCGGAGCTTTTTGTCTTTCATTTCGGTTTCGGTGGCTGCGCCCACTTTCACCACAGCTACACCACCAGAGAGTTTAGCCAAACGCTCTTGGAGTTTTTCTTTGTCGTAGGAAGATTCGGTTTCTTCCAGTTGACGACGAATTTGTTCTACACGAGCCTTAACAGCAACGTCGTTACCTTCAGCAACAATTGTGGTGCTGTCTTTGGTAATGGTGACGCGGCGAGCTTTACCCAGGCTTTCTAGCTTGGTATTGTCCAGCTTCAGACCAGCATCTTCGGTGATTAATTGACCGCCGGTGAGGATGGCGATATCTTCTAGCATAGCCTTGCGGCGATCGCCAAAACCAGGAGCTTTTACAGCCGCAACGTTGAGTACACCGCGTAGACGGTTCACTACTAGGGTTGCTAAAGCTTCTTTTTCGATATCTTCAGCGATAATCACCAGGGGACGACCAGCGCGAGCTACTTGCTCTAGAACGGGTACTAAATCTTGTACCAGCGCAATCTTCTTATCGGTCAACAGCAGGTAAGGCTCATCGAAAATCGCTTCCATCCGTTCTGGGTCGGTAGCGAAGTAGGGGGAAATATAGCCTTTGTCAAAGCGCATCCCTTCGGTAATTTCCAATTCGGTAGTTACTGACTTACCTTCTTCTAGAGAGATAACGCCTTCCTTACCTACTTTGTCCATTGCTTGGGCAATCATCTGACCGACTTCATCGTCGTTACCAGCAGAAATTGACCCAACTTGCGCGATCGCCTTAGAATCTTCTACAGGGCGAGCGTGTTCTTTAATTTTTTCTACCAAGAAGTTGGTAGCTTTATCAATACCGCGCTTCAATAGGATTGCGTTAGCACCTGCGGCTACGTTCCGCAAACCTTCTTTAACAATGGCGTGAGCCAATACAGTCGCGGTGGTTGTACCATCGCCTGCTGCGTCGTTAGTTTTAGATGCAGCTTGACGAATCAAAGCAACACCAGTGTTTTCAATATGATCTTCTAATTCGATTTCTTTAGCGATGGTGACACCATCGTTAACAATTTGGGGCGCGCCAAATTTCTTTTCTAGAACTACGTTACGACCTTTGGGGCCGAGGGTAACAGCTACAGCCTCAGCTAGAATGTCAATACCACGCTCTAGAGCGCGACGGGCGTTTTCGTTGTAAATAATGCGCTTTGCCATAGGTGTCTCAATCTCAGGAAGTTATGTCAAATTGGTCTGGAATATATTGATTGGGGGTTGGGCATTGGACATTGGTTTTGATTCTTATGACCTATGCGCCATTCCCAATTAGTTCACGACTGCTAAAATGTCTTTTTCGGAAAGCAGTACGTATTCTTCAGTTCCGAGCTTGACATCTGTGCCAGCGTACTTGGAGTACAGCACTTTATCGCCAACTTTTACTTCCAATTCTTGACGGCTACCGTCGTCATTACGCTTGCCAGGGCCAAGGGCAACTACTTCACCTACTTGGGGCTTTTCTTTCGCGGTGTCGGGTAAATAAAGACCACCTGCGGTTTTTTCTTCAGACGCGCTCACTTTTACGAAAACGCGATCGCCTAAAGGTTTTACTGTGGATACACTTAGAGATACAGCTGCCATATTTTTTATTTCTCCAGAGTTAGCACTCTCAACTCCTGAGTGCTAATCTATCGAATACTACCCCCCAATGGCAATGTTTTCAGGTGTACGGGTTTCCGAACTAGGTAGGAGAGGAGCTAAAATAAATGCCCAATTACGAATTACGAATTACGTTAGCGTTCACGGAGTGTCTGTCTCCGACACGCTGCACGTTTCCTTCTCTAAGAGAGGCTGCGCCCTAAGCGTAGCTATGCCGCAGGCTTTACGGAACACTGCGTGAACGCGTAAGCTCGTCCCGCAGGGAACGTAGAGAAGTCCATTACGAATTACAAATTACAAATTATCAGTCCTCGTATATACACTTCGTATTAATTGCGTAAGTAAAAATCCTTAATTATTAGTATTTTTCAGGTTCTTTTCCATAAGTTACGAATATTTTTATATGGTCAACTTTATTTGCAAAGTGGGGAAATTAGTATAGAACAGTAATCAGCGAGCCGCTTGATGAGTAACAATACAGTGACCTGGTGCAACAAAATACAAGTTTTTTACTTGCGAGTTTGTTGTTCTAGATAGATAATAGTTGTCTACCCGGATAGTGTCTGGTATCGCCAAGCAAACCCGGAGGTTATTGAGCGGATCGTCCAAGAACACTTGATAGGCATAATGGTGGTGAAAGAATATGCGTTTTTAACCCATCCTTTGCCAACAGCTCCCCTACTTACTTGTAAACATCTTAAGATTAAGGCTGAACATCGGCAGGGTATTGTAGAGTAGTAAGCCAATGGAAGTGCGGGTTGTTTGACACCTAGGGTCATCATAAGCCAACACTTACTGAGTGAACTAGTGTGAACTAGAAAGATTATTATTTAATCAGTGTTTTTTCACCCGCCACTTTCAAAGGGATATATAATAGCGCATTATAAATACTACTGCTCTACGTATCCTTACTGGAATATTGCCAATGAGCTAGCAGTCTCACAGAAAGTGGAAACTAATTGTGAGACTTAAAGTTAAGCAAGGGTAAGTTAAGTGGGAAAAATGACAACATCTCAACAATCCACCATATAAGGATAACCATTCAAGACCTTGATGGATCGACGCGCGACAAGTGCCACTGCTATGAAAGAGCCCAGCATGAAAGATCACAAACGACTTCTACTTATTGATGACGACCCTAACCTCATCTTGCTGGTGAAGGACTATCTGGAATTCAGAGGATATGAAGTCATCACCGCAGAAAATGGTCGAGAAGCTTTAGAGATTCTCGAACATGATGTTCCAGATATGATCATCTGTGACGTGATGATGCCGGAAATGGATGGATATACCTTTGTAGAACAAGTCCGGCAAAACGAACGCACCAGTTGGATTCCTGTCCTTTTCCTGTCGGCGAAAGGCCAAAGTGCAGACCGAGTTAAAGGTCTTAACAAAGGCGCGGATGTCTATATGGTCAAGCCTTTTGAACCAGAAGAACTCGTAGCGCAGGTAGAATCTTCCCTGAAGCAAACTATCCGTTGGAAGGAACACCAAACTAAAGGAGGAGAAAACGGTTCTCGTATCCAAGTTCCTTTTGATGTGCAATTAACTCCAACTGAGCTGAAGGTAGTGCAGTTTGTAGCTAGAGGTCTAGCTAACAGAGAAATCGCTGAAGAATTAAATGTTAGTCAGCGTACCGTTGAAAGCCACGTTTCTAATATGTTGGGCAAAACCAATCTCCACAACCGCACTGAATTAGCGCGGTGGGCGATTGAAAATCAAATGGCGTAAATAGCTATCAGCCTTCAGCCGTCAGCTTTACCATAATGAACTGACTGCTGACAGCTGATAGCTTACTTATTAAGTCCTATAGTTTGAGGGTAGATTGGTGAAAACTTGGGGTCGCCAATCTTCATTTATTTTGTGGTTATCCCTGTCGAAGTTTGGCTATTATCGCATTAAATTTGGTACGTCAAAAGAGAAAAGAGCGATCGCAGACAAACCCAAATTAGGGAGTGTCTTCAATGTTTCATTTCATTTTTAAACGCAGAAGGGTGCAAATGTGCCACGAGAACCATCTGTGTTCTATTTTAAAACCGGGAATACTCCCACCTTAAATTAAGTATTATAAAAAAAACTTTACGTAAATGAACGTATATTTTAAGGGAATTATATTATGAGAAATAATATTTCCAAATAATACGTAATCCTATTTCTTTAAACTTGTCATGTATGACAACATCTGCAAGTTCATTGCCGAAAACTTTAAAGATGACTTAGCAACATGGTTACTAGGTTCACCAACTAAACTAACAGAAATTAGCCCTACAGAATTATCAAACGAACCTATTCGCGCTGATTCGTTAATATTGATGCAATCAGATGACTTAGTTCTCCATACTGAATTTCAAACCGACGCAGATGAAAATATACCCTTTCGGATGTTAGATTATCGGGTGAGGTTGTATCGCCGTTTTCCTCAAAAACAAATGCATCAAGTAGTGATTTATTTGAGAAAAACAGCTTCACCATTAATCACTAAAACCGATTTTAGATTAGAAAAGACTTACCATGAGTTTGAGGTAATACGTCTATGGGAACAACCGACAGATAGGTTTATTGCTGCTCCCGGTTTGTTGCCCTTTGCCGTCCTAAGTCAGACTGAAGATCCTACAATGGTATTAACCCAAGTAGCGAAAGCAGTTGAGGCAATTACAGACCAAAAACTGCAAAGAAACATAGTAGCAGCAACTGCGATTTTAGCAGGCCTTGTCTTAAACAAAGATGTAATTAGCAGAATCTTAAGGAGTGAGATTATGCGTGAATCAGTGATTTATCAAGAAATTCTCCAAGAAGGTAAAGCCGAAGGTAAAGCCGAAACAACAAGAAAGTTGGCTTTAAATTTGCTGGAAATTGGTATGAGTTTAGAGCAAATTGCTCAAGTGACTGAATTATCTCTTGAGCAAGTTCAGACTTTACAAAAAGAGATTTCAGAATTTGAAATTTAACTAAATAATAAAACCCGCGTTGGCGGGTTTTATTGTCTAATTCTAGAAATTGAGGCTGGTGCTAAAACTCAGCATTTTGCGGTGTGCGAGGGAAAGGAATCACATCACGAATATTACCCATACCTGTCATAAATTGTACGAGTCGTTCAAAACCTAAGCCAAAGCCAGCGTGAGGGACAGTACCGTAACGGCGTAAATCCACATACCACCACAAGTCTTCCGGCTGCATACCTTGCGCTACTATACGGCGTTCTAGAACATCTAGGCGTTCTTCTCTTTGTGAACCGCCAATAATTTCACCAATTTTGGGTGCAAGGATATCCATTGCACGGACGGTTTTTTCATCGTCATTCAAGCGCATATAGAAGGCTTTTATTTGTGCTGGGTAGTCGGTGACGATGACTGGTTTTTTGAACAATTGTTCAGCTAGATGGCGTTCATGTTCTGATTGTAAATCTAAGCCCCAACTTACAGGATAGTCAAACTTAACATCGGCTTTTTCTAGCAGTTTGATAGCATCTGTGTAAGTTAATCGCTCAAATTGATTGTGAATAATATTTTCGGCTGTTGCTAAGACAGTATTATCAATGCGTTGATTGAAAAATTCCATGTCTTCTGGGCATTTTTCTAAGACATAGCTAAAAATGTGCTTGAGAAACGCCTCAGCTAAATCCATATCGCCTTCTAAATCACAAAAAGCCATTTCAGGCTCAACCATCCAAAATTCAGCCAAGTGGCGGGATGTATTGGAGTTTTCTGCACGGAAGGTAGGACCGAAGGTATAGACGTTGCTAAACGCCATTGACATCACTTCGGCTTCTAGTTGTCCACTGACGGTTAAGTATGTGGGTTTAGCGAAAAAGTCTTGGCTGTAATCAACCGATTGGTTTTCTGTGCGGGGTATATTCTTTAAATCCAAGCTGGTGACACTAAATAGTTCCCCTGCGCCTTCACAATCGCTAGCGGTAATAATAGGGGTGTGTACCCACAAAAAGCCTCTTTCTTGGAAGAATTGATGAATGGCTGTTGAACAAGCATTGCGGACACGGAAAACTGCACCAAAGGAATTAGTGCGCGATCGCAAGTGTCCAATATTGCGTAAAAATTCAAAAGAGTGGCGTTTCTTTTGCAATGGGTAGGTTTCGGGATCAGCTTCACCGTAGACTTTCACTGTCTCGGCTTTCAATTCAATACGTTGTCCTTTCCCTTGGGAAGCCACCAGCACGCCATTAACCTCAACTGACGCACCTGTATTTAGTTGTTTTAAAATTGCTTCGTAGTCTGGCAAATCCTGATTGATGACAACTTGCAAATTAGCTAATGATGAGCCGTCATTCACCTCAATAAACGCAAACCCCTTCAAGTCGCGCTTCGTTCTTACCCAGCCTTGAACTACAAGAGACTCATCAGGTTGACCACTTCGCAGTATTTCTGCAATCCTTTGATTTACCATATTTACCCAGCACAGGACTTTAATATCCAGCCTATAATAACGCCCATTCCACCAAAGCGGACAGCTTGCCAGAAAGGTTTTTTGAGACTACGCCAAGAAAATAACTGGCTTTCTAAGTTTAGTTCTAGCACTTCTAACTGTTGTTTGATGTGCCGTAACTCTGCTTTGATTTCTGGTGTTTTATGCTTATTTTCCTGCAATTCGTCCCGACGTTGTTGCCATTGTGCCTGTTGGGTACGATCGCTGTCTACTTGAGCATAACGTTCTTTTAACAATATCAGCGATCGCTCGACTTCTTCTAGTTCCTGCTCAAAATCCGGTTCTTGATTTTTCCCTGGTGAATGTGGTTGTTTAGGCGGCTTCATATACGGCTAGTAAACTAATATAAAAAATAAGTCTGCCAATCTAGAGACTTAAAACTCATTACTCATTACTCAGCACTTAAATATGCTTTCTAAAACCAATCACATCAATGAATTGAGCGAATTAGAAATAGCCCAAGCCCTCATGGAAAGGCTGAGTATTTCCCCTAACGATTGGCATCGCCTCAAGTCTAACCGCAATTCTCGCGCTAGTGAACAAATTGCAGCTGCAATGGTATTTCTCCTCAAAAACGAACCACAAGAGGCTCTTGCTAGACTAGAACAAGCTGTTGGTTGGTTAGATCGTTCCCTTTCCGCTCCTCCCTGTCCGACTCATGGACATAAGGGACAGGGGACTGGTGACTAGTACCGCTACGCTTTGCTCCAATTCAAAATTCAAAATGACGCTCTCTACGAGACGCTGCGCGTTAGCGGAGCTTTCGCTTTAGCGATACGATGACTCGCTCTAAGCGAAGCTATGCCGAAGGCTTTACGCTGCGCTAACAAAATTCTTGCATTAAAGATAATACTAGGGATTGGGAAATTCTTTCCCAATCCCTAGCCTACCGCCTCAAAGACAGACGGGGGCGGTTTTGCATTTGCTTACACAGTCTTAATTCTGTACCTTTGCGATTCCACTCTACTTGATCAAAAATTTGGTGTAGGAGACACATACCTCTGCCATTTTCTGACTCATCAGATGGTAAATAATCTGTTGGGTCTTCATTCTCGCTAGTCACGGGATGAAATCCTTGTCCTTGGTCTGATATCACCCACCAATACTGATTATCTATTAGAGAAAACCGGACTACAACTTTTTTACTGGGATCAAGATTATTGCCATGTTTAGCTGCATTAACTAGGGCTTCTTGGAGTCCTAGCCGCAGTTCGGACTGCAATCTGGAGGGGATTTCCGCCAGTAGTAAATCTAAAATAGGACAAAGGTAAAGCGTTGAGGCGAAACTAAGTGTGCCCCAATAACGTCCCACTGGACGAAGGGAAATGGTTATCACGAGAGAAACCCCATAGCTTTCAGTTAGCTAGACATCAGTTTGCTTTTATATGCACCCTGATAGTGGTTGAGGTAGTCATGCTGCCTTCAAACTTGCGTCTTAATTACTAAATATTGAAAATGCTGGGGAGCATTGACTCTATTGGTGATGTTTGATTGTTGATACATAAAACGGCTTTGAGAAATTATGCTAGTTAAGTTAGCAAGTTGGAAAATCATACAAATTACAAAGGTTTTATATTCTCTTAAAAATCGCCGATTTATACTTTATACAATCTTATTCATTGGTAGCTAGAGTCTATGCAACTTGGGTTTTGTTAACAAAATTATTGTTATTCTTATGTTATTTCAATTTTAGCATTTTTACTATGCAATAGGCTACAAATTTGCAATGTAAGTTTTTTGTAAAGGGCTAATTATCCTTGTCAAAGTGTGATAATACAAGGAAAGCAGCAGCTTCCACATGAGATGTTTGTGGAAAAAAATCGGCGGGTTGGATGCGTTGAATAGTATACAAACCATTTTCACAGAGTAATTTAAGGTCGCGAGCGAGGGTAGCTACTTTACAGCTGACGTAAACGATGCGCGGGGGTTTCGACAATAATAAAGATTCGATGACAGCGCGATCGCATCCCTTACGTGGTGGATCTAGTATGACTACACTCGGTATTATTCCCATATTCGGCAGTAATCTCTCAACTGCGCCCACTTGAAATGTGACATTATGTATACCATTGCGATCGGCATTGACAATCGCCTGTTGTACCGCTTCTGGTTGTAGTTCTAATCCTATGGCTTGGCGTACCTGTTTCGCTAAGGGTAAAGTTAAAGTCCCAATACCACAATAAGCATCAACTAGCACCTCATCACCTTGCAATTTTAATTCTGACTGAATGACTTCTAATAGAGCTTCGGCTGTTTCCGTAGAAACTTGAAAAAATGTATCGGGGCGGACTTGAAAATCTAGTCCTGCAAAGATTTCTCGCAGATAAGAGACTCCGGCTATGCAGCGAGTTTCTTTCCCAAAAATGGCATTTGTGCGTCCAGGATTGTAATTTAAGGACACCCCAACTAACAGGGGATATCGCTTCAGCCATGCTTCTGCTTGCTTGTCAATTCTTGGTAAATCTTCATTTTTGACTACTAAAGTTAACAACATTTCACCTGTACGCCGGCCAATGCGTAAACTCAAATGGCGAATTTGTCCTTGATGGCGGGTTTCATCATAAATTGACCAGCCTTGTTGTTGGATGTCTTGCTTAATTTCCGCTAGTAAAGGATTTAAGTGTACATCTTGGACGGGACATTGATTTAAGTTAACTAATTGGTGGCTACCTTTTTGGTAATAACCAGCTTGTACTTGACCTGTGGGAGAGATATCTAGAGGATAGGTAGCTTTGTTCCGATAACCCAAAGGCGAATCTGCCACTAATACGGGATCTACCGTTGGTGTAGTAAAACCACCGATACGTTGTAAAGCTTGGATAACTTGATGGCGTTTAGCAACGAGTTGATATGCATAATCAATATGTTGCCACTGACAACCGCCACACTTATCAGCCACAATGCAGCTAGGCCGAATGCGATGAGGAGAGGGTTGTAATAATTCTTTAACTTTGCCGTGAGCGTATTTCGGTTTGACGTGTACCAAGCGTACCAGAGCGCGATCGCCTGGGACAGTATCCGGCACAAACACCACCCGTTCCTCAAAACGCCCTACACCGTCGCCTGTATCGCTCAAATCTGCGATCGTGATCTCTATTAATCCACCCTGTTGCCAAATAGAATTAGTCATTAGTCATTAATCATTAGTCAATATTCATTCTCCCCTGTTACCCGTCACCTGTTCACTGTTCCCTTCCCCCTTCACTTCTGTACCTCCAACTCGTTAAACTAACAAATAATATTTCGCGTGATTTAAATAATCATGACTGTAATTAGCCAAGTTATTCTCAAAGCCGACGACGAACTGCGCTATCCCAGCAGTGGCGAACTCAAGAGCATTAAAGAGTTCTTGCAAACCGGCGAACAAAGAACACGCATTGCTGCTACCTTAGCGGAAAACGAAAAAAAGATAGTTCAGGAAGCCACCAAAAAACTTTGGCAGAAGCGTCCTGATTTTATCGCACCTGGCGGTAACGCTTACGGTGAAAAACAGCGTGCTTTGTGCATCCGTGACTATGGCTGGTACTTACGCCTAATTACTTATGGTGTACTTGCTGGCGATAAAGAACCAATCGAAAGCATTGGTTTAATTGGAGTGCGGGAAATGTACAACTCCCTAGGTGTTCCTGTTCCTGGCATGGTAGAAGCCATCAATTGTCTGAAAACAGCATCTTTAGACTTACTCAGTGCAGAAGATGCCGCAGCAGCAGCACCTTACTTCGATTACATCATTCAAGCGATGTCATAGTAAAAAGTCTACGCTGGTTCTACAAGTGTGCTTCTGATCTACTAGATTGAGTGTGAAGTATTAACCTCATACATCGATAAAATCTCCAATTTGATCATAACCTCCCCACATCTGGTTGTGGCTCTGGCATAATTTGTGTCAAGTTACCAACTAGATGTGGGGAAATTTTATTGATGTATAGGGATTTAGCAACGTCATTCTTCCCTGCGCCTCTGCTCCCTAGCCTCTTCTTCGACCCCAAACAAAAAGCCGACAACCTTTTTCAAAAGACTGTCGGCAATTAGTGTGTTCCCTATTAATGACTCGGCTAGAGTTCAGTAATGAGCTAATCATCCCAATTTGCCCATTGGCGGGAAACGATCTTAATCATGAATCTATGTGATTGTTATCACTTAGTTTTAACGAAAAGACTGCATTTACTAGTAAAATCTCTAACTTTAGTAAGACAAATTTTTCTAGAATAGCAAAAAGATGTAGTAAAAACTACGAAATCCCGATTTTTTTAATTATCAGTACACGTAGGTAAAAATGAATATTCAGTCTGCTTACTTTTTAATTGGGTCAATTATTTTAGGAACTTTCTTTGGTTGTGCTGTGCCACGACAGGAGCAAGTTGTTCAAAATCCGGTTGTCACACCTAAGCCTGATGCTCCTGAAATCAGTTATAACCCATCTGGGCAACCAGCTACAAAAACTGCCACAATTTATATTGAAGGAGAAAAAACTCCCATTACCCTAAAACTCTACGAAGACTATAAGACTTTATTCACTACATATTTTCCCGATCAGGAGTTTATCGCGGAAGGTGTTAGTTCTGGTGAAGGGACAGGGGTAAAGTTCATCGTCAATTTTGATGGGAGCAAAAATGAGAACGCCTATATTAGTGTCTTTTTCCCGAATAATGTCCAAACTATCGAACAACTAGAAAGCTTTGTGAATAGTAAGTCTGGACTCATTGCATCTAATAAATGGAGCATCATCAGTCGGAGTGCAAAAGTCTCCTATCCTTGGGCAAAAGAAAAGATTGATTTCCGCCAAGGACAAGAGATTATCGGTACTGTATACCTTGGTGAACAAAACGGTAAAGTTTTCTATGTAATTAATCATTACCCAGCAGAGTACGGTGATGGATTTGCACCAAGAGCCGATTTGATTTTACAAAACCTAAAGGTTAGTAGTTAAGAAATTGAAGGTAGCACAGCCAAACATTCTTATTTTTTAAAGTTAGCGATCGCATCTTCGCCCGAATCAAGGAAAATTATGATATATAGCAAGAGGTGAAAGTGAGCCTAGAACATTTCTAAACGATTTACCTTTCTCGAACTGCACATACAGCACAAGTAAATCGATACAATAATGCTCTGTACTCTTGGTGCATTATTTCCATGACTGCCACATCTCCTGCTCCCTTTTCTCCCCAAGAAATTGCTGCTCAAGGTATTAAACCAGAAGAATATGCAGAAATTGTGCGCCGCTTAGGTCGTCATCCCAACAAAGCCGAATTGGGAATGTTTGGGGTGATGTGGTCTGAGCATTGCTGCTACAAAAATTCTCGACCTTTACTCAAACAGTTTCCCACTACTGGCCCCCGCATCCTTGTAGGGCCAGGAGAAAACGCTGGGGTTGTAGATTTGGGTGAAGGACTGCAACTAGCATTTAAAATTGAGTCTCATAACCATCCCTCAGCTGTTGAACCCTTTCAAGGTGCTGCCACCGGCGTTGGTGGTATTCTCAGAGATATTTTTACAATGGGTGCGCGTCCCATCGCTTTGTTAAACTCGCTTCGGTTTGGTTCTCTAGAAGACCCCAGAACCCAAAGGCTCTTCTCTGGTGTAGTTGCAGGAATTTCTCATTATGGTAACTGTGTTGGCGTTCCCACTATCGGCGGTGAAGTGTACTTTGACCCTGCTTACTCCGGTAATCCTTTAGTGAATGTCATGGCACTAGGATTAATGGAAACGCCGGAAATTGTCAAATCTGGAGCATCCGGTATCGGGAATCCTGTATTGTATGTGGGGTCTACCACTGGCCGCGATGGTATGGGAGGAGCTAGTTTTGCTAGTGCGGAATTAAGTGGTGAATCAATGGATGACCGTCCGGCGGTGCAAGTAGGCGACCCCTTTTTAGAAAAATCTTTAATTGAAGCTTGTCTGGAGGCGTTTAAAACAGGTGCAGTCGTAGCTGCTCAAGATATGGGTGCTGCGGGTATTACCTGTTCTACTGCTGAGATGGCGGCGAAAGGTGGTGTCGGGATTGAATTGGATTTAGATAAGATTCCGGTGCGAGAATTGGGGATGATTCCCTATGAATATTTGCTTTCAGAATCTCAAGAACGGATGCTGTTTGTTGCCCACAAAGGACGAGAGCAAGAGTTAATTGATATTTTCCACCGTTGGGGACTACAGGCTGTTGTTGCTGGTACGGTAATTAGCGAACCCATTGTCAGGATTCTATTTCAACGTGGAGTAGCAGCAGAAATTCCGGCTGATGCTTTAGCAGAAAATACCCCCCTTTACGAGCGTGAGTTGCTAGCAGAACCACCAGAATATGCTCGTAAAGCTTGGGAATGGTCGCCTAATGCTTTGCCGACTTGTACATCTCAGGGTATTAAAATTCAAGGTAATTTGCAAAGTTGGCTTGATATTTTATTAACTTTACTAGATACACCCACGATCGCCTCCAAAAATTGGGTGTATCGTCAATATGACCACCAAGTCCAGAACAATACTGTCATCCTTCCAGGTGGCGCGGATGCGGCAGTAGTACGCTTACGACCACTGGAAAGGAAGCAGGGGAGCAGGGAAGCAGGGGAGCAGGGGGGAATTAACCATGCCTTAAGCGGCGTTGCTGCGACAGTAGACTGTAATCCTCGTTATGTTTACCTTGATCCTTATGAGGGAGCGAAGGCAGTAGTAGCAGAAGCAGCACGCAACCTTAGCTGTGTGGGTGCAGAACCTCTGGCGGTGACAGATAACCTCAATTTTGGCAGCCCGGAAAAACCCATTGGTTACTGGCAATTAGCAGAGGCTTGTCGAGGTTTGGCGGAAGGGTGTCGAGAATTAGCCACCCCAGTAACAGGTGGGAATGTTTCTCTATATAATGAAACTCTTGATTCCCAAGGTAACCCCCAACCGATTTACCCGACTCCTGTTGTGGGAATGGTGGGATTAATTCCAGATTTAACCAAAATTTGCGGTCAAGGTTGGCAAACCCCAGGTGATGTGATTTATCTTCTCGGTTCATCTCCTTGCAACTTAGGCGCATCGGAATATTTAGCTACCCTTCACAGCACTGTCGCAGGTAGACCAAGCAAGGTAGATTTTGATTTGGAACGTCGTGTGCAGAAAGTCTGCCGTGAGGGTATCCGTTCCGGTTGGGTAAGTTCAGCCCATGATTGTGCTGAGGGGGGTGTAGCTATTGCCATAGCAGAATGTTGTCTGGCTGGCAAGCTAGGGGCGCAAATTTATTTAGACGCTACACAGTCACAACGCCTTGATGAATTACTCTTTGGTGAAGGTGGAACAAGAATTATTGTATCTGTAGCATCAGCACAACAAGAAAATTGGGAATCCTACTTACAGGCACATCTGGCTCAAGAATGGCAAAAAATAGGTACGGTGGGTAATACCGATGGAGGATTGGCGGTTTTAACTACTGATAACCAAACCTTAATCCAAGTTAGTATCAAAGAGATGAATGATCGCTATCAAAATGCGATCGCCAGACGCTTAAAACTAAAGGCTAGAGGATAAGAAGAAGCAGGGAGCAGAGGGGGAAAATTCCATACCCAAGGACTTATGCCCTAGTCCACCTAACTAATGAATAAATTCCCCCAAACCAATGGCATCTTTGGACACAATTAGGGTACTGTTTTAATAGATGGTTAAAGATTTATTAAGAACAGCCCCACTGTCCAGTTAATAGAATTAATCCCAGTGACACCAATTCTCCGAAATTCAACAATATATCTAAACTTAGAAGCTCTTCTGACATCTGGATTTCTGAATTTTGAATTTTGAATTTTGAATTTTGAATTGGTATGACTTGACACCCCCACCAGGAGCAAAGCTAGCATGATTCCCATTGATTCCGTCACTTTGGATGAGTACCCCCAGCAGATTGACAACCCAATCGATAGTCTGGAAAGTCGTCCAGACAAGCCAGAAGAAGCTTGCGGAGTTTTCGGCATCTACGCACCAGGAGAAAATGTTGCCAAACTGACTTACTTTGGATTGTATGCCCTGCAACATCGGGGTCAAGAATCAGCCGGCATTGCCACCTTTGAAGGGACAAAAGTCCACCTTCACAAAGACATGGGTTTAGTGTCTCAAGTGTTTAATGAGTCGATTTTGGAAGAGTTACTAGGGAGTGTCGGCGTTGGTCATACTCGTTATTCCACCACCGGTTCTAGCCGGAAAGTGAATGCCCAACCTGCCGTAGTCGAAACCCGGTTAGGCTCATTAGCACTTGCACATAATGGTAACTTAGTCAATACTGTGAAATTGCGAGAAGAGTTGCTTAATAGTAACTTTAACTTAGTAACCACCACAGACTCAGAGATGATTGCTTTTGCGATCGCCGAAGCAGTCAACGCAGGTGCAGATTGGTTAGAAGGAGCTATTCAGGCATTTCATCGCTGTGAAGGTGCGTTTAGTTTAGTCATAGGCACTCCCGTTGGTGTGATGGGTGTACGTGATCCTAATGGCATTCGTCCTTTAGTGATTGGTACTGTACCAGGGAATCCCATTCGCTATGTTTTATCTTCCGAAACCTGCGGTTTAGATATCATTGGTGCAGAATACCTGCGCGATGTCGAACCAGGTGAAGTAGTTTGGATTACCGCAGAGGGTATGGCTTCCTACCACTGGAGTCAAAAACCCCAGCGTAAACTATGTATTTTTGAAATGATTTACTTTGCCCGTCCTGATAGCCAAATGCACAATGAGAGTCTGTATAGCTATCGGATGCGCCTAGGACGGCAACTAGCGAAAGAGTCTTATGTAGACGCAGATATTGTTTTTGGTGTTCCTGATTCTGGCATACCTGCGGCTATAGGATTTTCTCAGGCTTCTGGTGTTGCTTACGGCGAAGGACTGATTAAAAATCGCTATGTAGGACGCACCTTTATTCAGCCTACCCAAGCCATGCGGGAATCGGGCATCAAAATGAAACTTAACCCTCTTAAAGATGTGCTGGCGGGTAAAAGGGTGATTATTGTTGATGACTCGATTGTACGGGGTACAACTAGCCGCAAACTAGTGAAAGCTTTGCGTGAAGCCGGTGCAGTAGAAGTACATATGCGGATTTCTTCACCCCCGGTAACTCATCCTTGCTTCTACGGTATCGATACCGATAGCCAAGATCAGCTCATTGCTGCTACCAAATCCGTAGCAGAAATTGCCCAACAGCTAGAAGTAGATAGCCTCGCTTACCTGAGTTGGGAAGGAATGTTAGAAACCACAGGGGAAGACACCAATAGTTTCTGTTCGGCTTGCTTCACTGGAGATTATCCAGTAGCGATTCCTGAGCAGGTGAGACGTTCTAAGCTGATTTTGGAGAAGGTAGTCGTTTAGGGATGAACAAAAAATAAATTACTTTTAGGGTGGGTTAAGTTACGGCTAACCCACCATTCTTTTAGGGTTGATAGTGCCTATTGACTTTTGCCTTGCGGCACTAGCTGTGCTTTAAAAAATCCACTTTAGGCAACAATGGGTCAGTGACAATACCCACGCCTGTAAAACCCCAGCGTTTGAGCAAACTGCCTAACTGTGTACCAGGAAGAGACTCTACAGCAAAGCGGTTTGCTACTTCTGGTGCATGAGTATTGAGATAGCTAAGGGCATCAAAGTTTTCTTGAAATAGTAATAAATAAACAGATGCGTCTTCATTGGGACGAGCAGTGAGATAACGTCCATCAGCTTTTGAACGCAGTATGTAATAGACTTCGGAGAGCATGGAGGTAGGTAACAGGTGACAGGTGACAGGTGACAGGTGACAGGTGACAGGTGACAGGTGACAGGTGACAGGTAACAGGGGACAGGGGACAGGGGACAGGGGACAGGGGACAGGGGACAGGGGACAGGGGACAGGGGACAGGGGACAGGGGACAGGTAACTAAAATTATGTGTCTAGACGAATGCGGGGGTCTGCTACTTTGAGTAACAAGTCTGCCATGAGGTTGCCTACATTGAGTAATACGGCACTCATTACTAGACTCGCCATGACTAAATACTGGTCTTTAGCAATTACCGCCTGTAAAGTTAATCTACCTAAGCCTGGCCAGTTAAAGAACTGTTCCGCGATAAATGCACCGCCCAATAAACCTGCTAACTCAAAGCCTAACAAAGTGATAAGGGGGTTAATGGCGTTACGCAGCGCATGGACGTAAATCACACGATTTTCTGGTAGTCCTTTGGCGCGTGCTGTTTGAATGTAATCTTGGCGCAGTACATCTAATAATTCGCCACGCATAATGCGTTGTAAGCCTGCAAAACTAGTAATACTCAAAGCAATGGTGGGTAAAATCATGTGCCAACCGAGATCAAGGATTTTACCAAACCAAGATAAATCCGCATGGTCAATGCTAGTCATCCCACCCACGGGGAATAAAGGCGTAGTGAATTGGGCAAAGATCAGTAAAAACAGAACAGTGATGAAACTGGGAAAGCCTTGTCCAGTATAGCTAATCACCTGCAAGATTCGGTCAGTGGCTTTATTTTGCTTCACTGCCGCTACAATACCCAAGGGAATAGCGATCGCCCAGGTGATAACTAAAGACGCGATCGCTAAAATTAAAGTAGCAGGTATCCTCTCCCACAATAGAGACGCAACTGAACGCTGGTAAACAAAACTTGTCCCAAAATCTCCTTTGGTGACAATGCGCCCCAACCATAACCAATATTGCTCTATCCAAGGCTTATCCAAACCAAACTGCTTGATCAGTTCTGTAATTCTCTCTGGAGAAATTTTCGGATTTTGTCGCAGTGTATCTACATAATTACCTGGGGATAATTTCATGATGAAAAACGACAACGCCGATGCCAACAATAGGGTCAACAGTGCCTGCAATATTCGCTTCACCACATAAATGAACGTTTCGCTGGTGATAAACCTAATCAACCAATCCCAAGCTCTATCCCCGGAAATTCTTGTAGAAGTCATTATGCCTTTTATCCTTTGTTCCTTTGTCCAGTGGTGTTTGGTTTCAAAGCCATTAGTCAATGACTATCGACTAATATTCAACTAGAGAAATAATTGGCACATCTGGTAAATATTTGCGCCCTTGTAAATCCCGTAGCTCGATAATAAACCCAAAACCAACTAATTCGCAGCCTATTTGCTGCATTAATTGGGCTGTAGCAGTTGCTGTTCCTCCTGTCGCAATTAAATCATCTACAATCAAGACTCGGCTACCTGGGTGCAAAGCATCTTGATGCACTTCTAAACAGTCAGTACCATACTCTAGTTGATATTCAACCGAATGAACTGCTGCCGGTAGCTTGCCTTTTTTGCGGACAGGAATAAAACCAGCACCTAATCTATAAGCTAACGGGGTGCCAAAAATGAACCCTCGTGACTCCATACCCGCAACATAATCGACTTCCAAACCAGCTTCATTACATTTTTCTGTAAGAAAGTCAATAGTGTATCGCAAACCTTCGCGATCGCGCAGTAAAGTAGTGATATCCCGAAACATAATTCCGGGCTTAGGAAAATCTGGAATGTCGCGAATTAGAGATTTTAAATCCATAATTATGGGGATTGGGGACTGGGGATTGGGGACTGGGTAAATTATGTGTAACCTAACCTCTAGGCTCTAGTACCGCCTGGCGGAAAGAAACAACCCACTCTCAATTGTTCAAAGCGTTAAAATACGGGATTTTTGATTTTTGACTTTTGACTTTTGACTTCACGGCGGCACTAGTCCCCTGTAACCTGAAAAATCGTACACTATAATGTCATACGCTTGGGATCAGAGCATTGATTTCGTCATCCATTGACGATATAGAGAATCTACACCAAGCTGAAGATAGATTAATACTCACACAACAAGAGAGTAAAATAATGCTTTAAAAACTTAAATTTACGTATAGTTCAACGTGAGAGTAATACAAGTAAGTTAATGTATATATCCATTAGACTTGTTATTGCTACTAAAAGTTTAATCTTGCTTTTTAGCTGTTTATCTTAAATTAGTTGTACTAGTTTTGCCTAGTCTATTAGAGCCGCACAAGGTATTTTATAGAATGAATGTTTCTGCAAGCTTAACGCCGTTTAATAGTCCAACCCCTCCATCACTGCCGATGATTTTGGACACTTTACCAGATCCTGCGATCGCGGGACAGGGATGTCCTGCTAGAACTAGGTTGCAAATTGATCTGATCTTATTGGCGATTGAAGCTTTAGAATTGGGTGGTTCTGAAGCCATTCTCACTTTTGCCCAAGAGTTGGACTTGAAAGTCATTGTCAAGGACAGGGTAAATTTGTGGCGGATGCGGAGTTCTAACCCCATCAGAAGAGCGCATATTCGCCGCCCTTTAACTATTATGGAGGCAAAAGCTTTAGTAGTAATTGCCTGTTACATCGCCCGGCGTTTAACAGTTGTGATCCGCCAAATGCTGATGATCTGTCAACAAATGAACGACAAGCAGATCCCCCTAGAACAGAATTTACGTCTATCTAATTACCTAGAACGCTTTAGAGCGCATTTTAAAAGCAGAATGAACGCTCGCCGTTTTGGTGCGTTGGCCTTAAATTCTGATGAAAAATTAAATGAATTAGCTATAAATTTGTTGGGACAATTGCTATTTTGTACTGGTACAGCTGGAATGCAGCGTTTCTGGATTAGTCTATTTGACGGGGAAGTGGAATGAACATTCAACGTAAGTACAGTTTACCTAATTGTACATTGCTTTTAGAGGGATTAAGTGATGCTACCAGGGGCGTACACTTCCAAGACCTGCGCCCTGAACTGTCAATATTGGTAAATGCAGAATGCTATATTTCCAACCACAATCAGCCACTAGTGGGAGGAAGAGAATTTTTTGAAAGTTTGGTGAGAGCAGTTAGTGGTTATGCTCAAGAGTTTTTAAGTAATGTGCCGAACCCACAAGCACATAATCAAGACTCTGAACTCGTAGAGTTACAGAACATAGATGTTAACCGCCACAGATTAATAGTTCACGCTGAGAACGCACCAGATGAATTTAATTCTGGCTCTAGCGATCATCAACAACCAATTCAAATAGATTTGAATACGGTACAGTTGTTTGATTTAGTGGAAGCTGTAGATCAGTTTTTTGCCGACACTCAAACTTTACCAGAGTTATCCCTAGAATTACAACCAGTGACTAGACGTTATGGCGGTGCTAGTCAAGCTGTTATGAAACAGGCAGTACCCGCAACTATTGGTGTTTCTAGTTTAGCTGTGGCAGCGATCGCCTTTAGCTTGATTCCTGCCCCAGAAATACGCCCACCAGAAACCAAGCCAGAGGAACAGAGTTCTACTACCGATACTACAGCCTCACCAACAACAACGCCCACAACCGCAGCAACTCTCACACCTACACCTACATCAGCCACCACAGCTGCCGCAGCAACTCCCACGCCAACGCCTACAGAAGCCGCAACTCAACCCGTAGTTAAGGATTTAGAGGCACTTTTAAATAATGTTACTGAAATCACTGATCCCTCTCAACTACGTGTTTTAAATCGGCAGGTTTGGAATCAAATCAACCCAGCTTGGAATAGCCGCACAGAAGTTAAACAGGATTTAGTTTATCGCGTAGGTGTAGCGGCAGATGGTTCAATTGTGGGTTACAAAGCAGTCAACCAAGGGGCTAACAAAGGTATAGAATCAACACCTCTGCCTAACTTACTTTACAATCCTGCTAACCGTCCTCCTATTGCGAATGAGCCAATTGCCCAATTTAAAGTAGTTTTTACTAGCAAAGGCATACTAGAGGTTAGTCCTTGGCGCGGCTATGCGAGAACCCCGGAAGTAGTCGGTACAAAAATCTCTGATGCTAATACCATCAAAACTTTAAACCAAAAGCTTTACGATACAGTCCGGCAAAATTGGAGTGGGACTCCCAGCTTTAACAAAGATTTGAAGTATCGAGTAGCCATCAATAAAGATGGCACAATTGCTGATTATGAACCTCTCAACCAAGTCGCCTTTGACTATTTCCGGGAAACACCCTTACCCAAAATGTTCCAAGCCGTGTATGGTTCAAATGCAGCAGCCCCCAACAGCAAGGAAGCTTTAGCCCACTTCCAGGTCACATTCAAGCCTAGCGGTCAATTAGAAGTTGCCCCTTGGCAGGGATACCAGTAATAATTCGTAATTACTAATTCGTAGTTCGTAATTAAGAGCTACGAATTACGTTTAATGTGAATTAAGTCTTGAAACCCTTGTAGTTTCCTCATTAATTCCAAAAAAAAATTTTAGACGAGTCTTAAAATTATCGTGGGATAAGAGACGTTTTTCATTCACATCAAGAGTGAACTACGAATTACGAATTACGAATTTACCTTGTAATTCTCCTCATATAATTACCCCACAACTGAGCAGCCTGTGCGCTGCTACCATTGGTGGGGGAATTATTGTCGTTGCCTAACCAAATACCTGTTGCTAGTCGGCGACTAGGGATAAAGCCAATAAACCACAAATCAACGTTCTTATCGGTTGTACCAGTTTTGCCTGCTTCCCCTAGTCCAATGGCAGCACTGCGTCCAGTACCCCGTGTAATTACCTGTTGCATCAAATTAGTCATCTGATCAGCTACGGCGGGTGATAAGACTCGCTGATTGGCATTTCTATCTTGATCGAAGGAATAAATCACACGGCAGGTTTTCAAATCATTGCGATCTTTACAATCACTACTATCTAAAATTCTACTGATGGCATGGGGAGGATTCCACACGCCACGATTACTGATAGCACCAAAAGCACCAGTCATTTCTAAAACGTTGACTACACTTTGACCCAATATCAAACCAGGTACAGGATCAAGTGATGACTTTACACCCAAACGTTTTGCCATCGCCACCACTTTATCTAATCCCACTTCCCTACCTATCCGCAAAGCAATAGGGTTTTCTGAAAGTGCTAATCCTGTGGCAACATCTAAATTCACGCCTGCACCAGCACGACACGGCTTATAAGTAAACCCTTGCCAGGGCAAAGAGGCGCAGGAATAAGTTCTAGAGGTGGGTATGCCTTGTACAAGTGCCTGGGTGTAAGCAAAAATTTTAAAGGTAGAACCTGGCTGTCTTTTAGCTTGCACAGCTCGATTGAACTGACTTTGGCGATAATCAGTCCCGCCAACCATTGCCAGAATACTACCTGTTCTGGAGTCTAGTGTCACCATTCCCCCTTGAGAAAACCGAAAAGCCGAGCCGGCGGTACTGACTGAATTTTGTAGAGATATTTCGGCTTGCTCTTGAATTCTGGGGTCTAGCTGGGTTTCGATAATGTAATTTCCTTCTCTGGCTGCACCTTCACCTAATATGTTTTCTAGTTCCTGAAAAACATAGTCATAAAAATAAGGAGCTATAGTTTTAGCCTGCTGCTCACATACTTTAGGACTAACTTGCACCGTTGATCTTCTAGCTCTGTTAGCCTCCTCTTGGCTGATTTTGCCCATCTCTAACATCCGCTTAATTACACGATTGCGATAATCAGCAGCGTCGAGTTTCCGAGGGCCATCTCCACAAAAATTAAAAGCATTGGGAGCAGGTAAAATTCCTACCAATGTTGCGGCTTCCGCTAGAGATAAGTCTTTAGCTGACTTCTCAAAGTAATACTTACCAGCATCCTCAAAACCAGAGGTATTTGCCCCTAAAAACACCCGATTCAAGTAAGTCAGCAAAATGTCATCTTTGCTGTAAAAGGCTTCTAACTTCAGGGAAACAATGGCCTCCCTAATTTTACGCCCCAAGGAATCTTGTGCGCCGACATAATCACGAAATAAACTCCGGGACACCTGCTGGGTGATGGTGCTAGCTCCTTGCTGCACATCTCCACTGCGGCTATTAATCAACACAGCCCGTAAAATGCCCAAGGGGTCAACCCCAATATGCCAGTTATAGCGGCTATCTTCAGAGGCTACTACCGCCGCAGGTAAATAACGGCCAAAGTCTTCTAGACGCTTCATGTCTACGTGAGCCACATTCCGGGGTTCACGTAATGGGGTGCTACCATCACGGGCGTAAACTACTATAGGAGCGCGGGTAGCTGTCGGTAAAGGTCTAACTTTAAATTTGAACGATTCAACCCCAATTACCAATCCTAACAAGGCACTTACGCCAGCAATCCCATAACCTGTCCAAGTAGCTGCTTTCACGTAGAAAGGTGGCGGATCGACATATTGCAATCGTACTGAAGCTGCTAGTTCTGGTGGGCCTAGGGTGAGAATATCGCCATGACGTAGTTCTAAGGTGTTAACTCGCCGTTTACCGCGATAAATGCCATTGGTGGAGTTTTCATCTTTGATAGTAAAAACTGGGGTACGCTGGGAAGAATCCCGTGATAACGACAAGTGAATTTGGCTGACAACTGGGTTGCGAATGACTATATCAGAGGATTTGGAACTGCGACCCAGTATATAGCGATCGCCTAACAGTGGATAAACCTCCGCTTTATCTGCCCCTGCGTCCTGCACCCAGAGTTCTGGTACTTTGGCATTAGGCTTGAGCGCCAGTTTAGAAAAATCAACCCTAGCTTGAATCGTATGTACTGCTTGAGTCAGTTGACCAAGTAAAGTTTGTGATTTGTGAGGAGGTTGGGGAGAGTTCATCGGCTGTTTACATCACGGTGAAGAGTGAAGAATCGGGCGAATGGCAGTCTCTATAATCGGTTTTACACCATTTTACTCCTAAGCCAAAAAATTAATTGGCTATACGGAATTCTTGCCGATTCAAT
Source organism: Anabaena minutissima FACHB-250 (assembly GCF_014697125.1). GTDB lineage: Bacteria > Cyanobacteriota > Cyanobacteriia > Cyanobacteriales > Nostocaceae > Trichormus > Trichormus minutissimus. Next base: position 60,471 of record NZ_JACJRG010000034.1, read on the forward strand.
CTTACATCAATAGACTAGCTATTCAGTAAAATTACTTTGTTAATAGGGGTACTTGTTAATACAGATACAATTTTCTGCTTCTAATCTACAATGCTGATTTTAGCTAATGTTAATTTGTTGCATAACCAGAAGGAACACTTTTACTTTTGTATTAATTAAAACTTACTATCAATAAATTAATGATTGAACTTTCACTACTTTTACATATCCACATACATTACAACAAAAGCAAACATCTTCATTTAGGAATATTTTCTAAAAATCTATTGTCTGTTTTAATGGTGCGAGTGTTCCATTTCCGTTGAGGTTAAGTTCAGAATTATGGGAAAATCTCTGTCCCTGATTGGTACAGTCCTGACTTTAGCAATCACAGCTAATGTTGCTGTTGCCCAATCCAATAAATCCCCTATCGCTCAATCTAGTAGCTCACCCACCAGTCCATCAACGGAAATTAAATTATCACCAGAAGGATTTGAAATTCTGTGTGAGCGTTTCCCTCTCAATTCCCGTTGTCCAGGTAATCAATCTGTCACACCTAATGCTGGTAGTACCCCAGTAGAAACCCAACCGACTGAAGACACAACTCCAGCACCAGGAAGCCTAACTGTACCTGAGTCCACCACTCCTGAAAGTACAACTCCAGCGCCAGGAAGCCTAACTGTACCTGAGTCCACCACTCCTGAAAGTACAACTCCAGCACCAGGAAACATGACTGTACCTGAGTCCACCACTCCTGAAAGTACAACTCCAGCACCAGAAAGCCTAACTGTACCTGAGTCCACCACTCCTGAAAGTACAACTCCAGCACCAGAAAGCCTAACTGTACCTGAGTCCACCACTCCTGAAAGTACAACTCCAGCACCAGAAAGCATCTCTCCAAACAAACTTCCAAATTCTGGTGTACCGACAATTCCTTCCACTGGTAATTAGTAAGTAGTGCATCTAATTTAAATTAATAGTTACTTAAAAAGAAAAGGACAAGGTATTTGACCCTTGTCCTTTTCTTTTTAAGAAATTGCTACAACTTGGTTAAGGAAATCTACGACTAGAAGTAGGTGTTTTCCGCAAAGAAGCCATCAATAAGCAAACAATACCTATGCTAATGAATGAATCTGCCACATTAAAGACAGCAAAGTTAATCAATCGAAAATCGAGAAAATCAACTACATAGCCTAAAGCAAACCTATCAATACCATTACCCACAGCACCACCCAAGATAAAACCATATCCCAGCTGATCCCAACGATTTAACACAGGGCCAAACAATGCTATCCCTATTAAGATTAAACTCACTCCCAAAGATAGCCAGCGTAAAAAATCTACCTGTCCGCTAAATATACTAAAGGCTGCACCATCGTTTTTGACGTAGGTGAAATGAAATATGCCTTGTAGGAGTGGTAGCGTATTTCTATCGTATGGAATCCCTGTTTTGGAGTCGATGATAGTTTCTAACGGCCAAAACGAAGATGCTTCTACCACCCAGTATTTTGTCAGTTGGTCTAAAATAACTGCTACAAAGGCAACGATCAAGAAAAGGCGATTTTTTAAACGCATGAAAATAGTTAGGGACTTGGGATTCGGGATTGGGGAATAGAGAGTAACAAAATACTAGACTCTAACCTCTAGTAACGTGATGACTAATAAAACATTAAGTGTCGCAACACATATGCTATGACGGTAACGGCACAGACTACACCTAGCTGGCTGGGTATTACAAACCAAGAATATCTGAGAATCGCTTGTGTTAATAGTGGACTGTCTATACCTTGCCCCTGAAAAGCATAACTAATGATTAAATAAATAATTCCGCAAATATGGATAGTTAACAAGCCACAAATACAGCTAAATGTTAGCGTTTCCAGCTTGGGTCTAGCTTGAAAAGCCACAAAGCCACAAATCCATGCGGCAGGAATAAATCCTAGTAGATAGCCAAACTGAGATAGCTTAATGTAGCCAACGCCGCCACCTCCATCAAATACAGGATGCAGAGTTAAACCCATAACTAAGTAAGCAATTTGTGACAACGCACCAGCATTTTGTCCTCCTAGGCAACCTATTAACAGCACCGCACCAATTTGATAGGTGACACCTAAAGAAACAGTTTGAATCCCATGCTGACTCCAATTCCAAGGTGAGGTGATACTATAGGCTTCTAAAAAAGTACCACCTATTGTCAAGAGTAAGCCAATCATAGACCATAGTAATTGATTGGAAGCGGCAAACATTGATGATTAGGGCAAAGGAAAAACCAACAGCAACCAGTATAGGCATTAATTACGTAACTGGGATTCGTGCTAACACCCTCAATCGGTAGCATATTTTCATCTGTTGTTGATTGTTGAAGTCTATTTTTTCTGCATTCTGCTCTAGATGTTGTCTGATTCTCTTTGCTTGGATATCATGGTAAAATAATTAACCATAGTTGTGTTGTTTATCAGTGCTGATGAGCTAATTTATCAATAGCTACAAGCGTTACTAATCTATCTTATTTTTGGGGATAATTGTGCCGTAATGCCTAGGTCTGACTACACTTATACTCACTGCGATTTCTCTGGATTACTACTCTTCATGGGATAAAAATTTTGTGTAGTCCTAAGCATAAATACATATTTTTAGTTGACATAAAGTGAAAGCAAAATTGGCGATCGCGTTCCGCTCAGCGTAGCTCTTGACGCAGCCTCCGTTTCCGACACACTCCGTGTATCCTTCGGGGTGAATCCTACGGATACGCAACGCTAACGCAGGGAACGGAGACAAGCTAGAAATGGTCTCCATTCGACCGGGGGTCATCGCAACTTCATCAGATATTGCTTGGCAGAGTTATTTTTTCAGTTGACAAATGCTTCTTTCACCACAAATTCTTAATAGAATTGACTCATAGACTTTTATGAATGTAGATCATAATATTTTGAGCAGGAACAGTTAACAGACACAATCCCTTAATTGGTATAAATTTTATCTGGTTATTAAGTCCAAAATCTTAGCTGCTTAGTCTAAAAAAATATTTTTTTTGCTTTTATTAACCAAAGCTTAACCTTGAAACCCACCTATAAAGGGTAGTTTAGAGTCGCCCATGTGGAAATTTACCCAAAACTGACAGCTATGCTTTCACGTCTACAGACAAAAAAAATTAACCGTATTCCGGCTATTGTCTCCGTATTAGCACTAACAGCCAGTTTAGCTGCTTGTGGTGGACAGCAAGCCTCAGACAACAATGCAACCAATGATGCTTCCTCTGGGACTGCTAAAGATGCGGCAGCCTCTAGCCCTGCAAAATTGGATCTTGGTGGTAATGTCTCATTAACTGGTGCTGGTGCATCTTTTCCCGCACCCATATATCAAAGTTGGTTTACTGATTTAAATAAAAAGTATCCCAATTTGCAAGTCAACTATCAGTCAGTAGGTAGCGGTGCTGGAGTTGAGCAATTTATCAAAGGTACTGTAGACTTTGGGGCCAGCGATGTGGCAATGAAGGATGACGAAATCCAGAAAGTGCCAGCAGATAAAGGAGTGCTTTTACTACCTATGACAGCTGGTAGTATTGTTCTGGCTTACAACTTACCTGGAAATCCTGAAATTAAGCTACCACGGGCTGTTTATATAGATATTCTCCTAGGTAACATCAAGAACTGGAACGATCCTAAGATTGCCGCTGCTAACCCAGATGTCAAGCTTCCCGATCAGCCAATTACAGTTGTGTATCGTTCTGATGGTAGTGGGACTACAGGGGTATTTACTCAACACCTCAGCACAGTTAGTCCAGATTGGAAAAGCAAAGTAGGTGATGGCAAAACTGTCAACTGGCCAGTGGGACTAGGTGCTAAAGGTAATGAAGGTGTCACCGCCCAAATCCAACAAACTCAAGGTTCAATTGGTTATGTTGAGTATGGCTACGCGAAACAAAATAACCTCAAGTTTGCAGCTTTAGAAAACAAGAGTGGCACATTCGTAGTCCCTACAGAAGCATCCGCGTCTAAAACCCTAGAAGCAGTAACTCTTCCAGAAAACTTACGGGCTTTTATTACAGATCCAGAAGGTGCTGAATCATACCCTGTAGTCACTTATACTTGGATTATGGTGTACAAAAAATATCCTGATGTCGCGAAAGCGAAAGCCATAGAGGCCATGATTGAGTATGGCTTAACAGAAGGTCAAAAAATAGCTCCCGAATTAGGGTATGTTCCTTTACCTGCAAATGTAATTCAGAAAGTGGCTGCTGCTGCTGACCAAATCAGCCCAGATTATAAAATTGCCGTTGGTAGCAATACCAGTGCTAGCAAATAGTCATCAGCATTTCAGTAGCGAAGGGATAAACTCCGCTACAGCTAATTAGCCATTAAACAGCAGAAAACCTGACTTATCTAAACTTATTTCAGGTTTTGGTAAATTCATCTCCTTGCTTCTCACATTCATTTCTGATTTGTTCTTTACAGTCAGTCGTCATGACTACAAACTCCCAGAATCTGCCGGCAGCAATTAAAAATCGCTCTGAAGTAGAACAGTCTTTAGATCGGGGCTTTATTTGGCTGACTCGTATTTTTGCGCTAGCGATCGCTGGTACTTTATTATGGATTGCTTTGCAAGTCACAATCGCAGCTTGGCCGGCTATCAAAGAATTTGGTGCTGGCTTTTTAGCTAATAGCACTTGGAATCCAGTAAATGACAATTATGGGGTGTTACCTCAAATTTATGGTACTTTAGTAAGTTCTTTTCTGGGTTTATTGCTAGCAATACCTATTGGTGTTGGTACTGCTGTTTTATTAAGTGAAGATTTTCTCCCAGGTAAAGTAAAAACTGTCCTAGTATTTTTAGTAGAACTGCTGGCAGCTATTCCCAGCGTGGTCTACGGTGTTTGGGGCATTTTCGTCTTAGTGCCGATTTTAACTAACTTGGGCAAATGGCTCTACAGCACTTTAGGTTGGCTGCCGATTTTTAGCACCCCTCCTACTGGACCGGGAATGTTACCGGCAGGGGTGATTCTCGCAATTATGACTTTGCCAATTATCACCGCCATCTCTCGTGATGCCTTAATTTCTGTACCCCCTAGTTTGCGTCAAGCATCTTTGGGACTGGGAGCAACACGTTGGGAAACGATTATGCAAATTCTTATCCCTTCTGCGTTTTCTGGCATTGTCAGTGCCGTCATGTTGGCACTAGGCCGCGCAATGGGAGAAACAATGGCTGTCACCATGTTGATTGGCAATTCTAATAATGTCAACATCTCACTTTTAGCACCAGCCAACACTATTTCATCGCTGCTAGCCAATCAGTTTTCAGAAGCTAGTGGTTTGCAAGTGTCAGCCTTAATGTATGCTGCTTTAGTTTTGTTTGTTTTAACATTTTTAGTCAACATTTTGGCTGAATTTGTGGTGATTCGAGTCAAGCGAATATAGCTTAATGGTAAGTTAAATTATGACCGCTCATTTTCCAGAAAGGAGCTTAAATCGTGCCTCCACGTCTCCCCGGACAATGTTTAATACCGCAATGACGGTAGTGGCATTTATTTGTGGAGCATTGGCACTTTTGCCTTTGTTAGCAGTACTTTCTTATGTCGTAATTCAAGGATTTAGTAGCTTAAGTATAAGTGTATTTACTGAACTACCACCAGCACCTTTGCGGGACGGAGGAGGCTTTGGTAATGCAATCTTAGGAACACTATTAATGGTAGGTATTGGGGGATTAATTAGTATTCCCGTTGGTGTGATTGCGGCAATTTATTTAACAGAATTTAAGTAAGTCGTGGTGAAATTTTACAAGTATGTAACAAAAAATTAAGCAGAAGAATGAGAGTTAAATTTTACACGTTGTGTACTGTAGTTTCTCTTTTCACCTCTTCTTTGAA
>NZ_JACJRG010000035.1 GCF_014697125.1 Anabaena minutissima FACHB-250
CTTAGTTCTTTTTATAACAAAATCTAGTTAGTAAATTCTAGCCACGTGTTGTTACACTTGAACACTAGTTTATTTGGCTTGTACGTATGAATACGGTTGGTGCAAGAAATGAGTTGCTATAACAAAACGCCCCGCACACAAAATTTCTCTATTGATTTTACTGTCGTCTGTGGTACAAGTTACCAAGATTTTATAAGTTTTATTTGGCTTTTCATCTGGAGATGACGCTGCGACTTCGATTACTTCACTTTGTTCAATTCGATGATATTTAAATAAGTTTGATAATTTTGATAATGCCTTGATTGCATCAGCTTCACAAGCGAATTTTTCTTGGGATAATTTTCTTAATTCACTTTGATTTTTTAATGCGGATGAAGTGATTTTTTTAGTCAGCTTCTCCAAGTCTGATTTTTTCCTAGCTTGACTTTGTACTACCAACCACCTTTGCTGTACTCCTGCATAATTCATGTTCTTGAAGCAGAGTACATACCCTGATAATTCACTTTTAATAAATTCTGATTCTGCCAAACTTGTTACTAATAATTGTGCTGATTTCACACTTAATGGTACTCGACTTATCCATTTTATATTCTCCATTAGCTTCAAATTATTCTCGCTATATAAAGCACTATCGGCTACCATAATACTTGCCAAATTCATTTATTGAGAATATTCAACTAAAATTTTCCCAAAAACTGCTTTATCTGATTCATTTCCATCACCTCCTCTCAAAAATAAAGGAATGTCTCCATCACTACTCACTATTAAATCTAATATACTTTGTTTTAGGTCTGGTCTGTGGTCACGAGAGTACCCTTTGGTGATGACAATCGGATTCTCTTTGATGATTCTTATTTCTTTTTCTTCCGGTTCTAATCTATTATTATATTCTCCATGTAAATGGAATGAAGTTGAATCTAAATGCGAATATTTGAGTGATATATCCTATTTCTTGGCGACTGATAATCCTATTGTTAAAAAGAGCTTGGTTAATCCATATTTGTAGAGTTTATCCATCACTTTTCCTAATTTATCATCATTGAAATCCTCTGCCTTGATTCCCGACCCTAATAAATGTTCTATTGCTTTATCTTTATCTTCAAAATAAATACAATGGTTTAGAAACAAATCCAAGTCCATTTAAAATTATTGCTTTGACAACTTCACCTGCATTAACTTTTTCTCTGGTATCAGTTCCTAGTAACTCATTGATTTTCTCTACTATTCCTATGTCATCAATAATTCCCACTACTATTCCTAAGTGATCCAGGTTTTTTATGAATGCTTCTTCTTTTTGAACAGTCATTTTTCAGATTTTATTTATGAAATATTTCTCTTAATTCTCTCACTTATTTATTAATAAAAATACTTTTAATGCTTCTCTATCCACACCTGATTCTCAGTATTATTGTTGGACTTTATCCTGAGTATTGGTAACATTACTTGTGGTATATACGTATTGCATCTTGAAGTGAGGAATGTGGGTTCTAATGTCTGCCCTGGATGACCTATCTGCCCCCCTGATGCCCGCTTTCCTGTTTCTCTTGAACTTTTTGTCCGTATTTGATTTGATTTTTTGAGTCCGTCGCTGGCTGGTGGTTTTGAACTTGTTTGGCTATTTAGTCCCAAACTTCTCTCTAGCTCTGCTATCCTTTCCAGCAGTGCTTTAACCTCTTGCTCTAGCCTTTCTATTTTTTGATCTTTTTCTTCTGGACTCATCCTTGAACATTACCATCTTTCTTCCCTCACGGGAATATCCCTGACTTTCCTACCTGGGCAGTTATCGGTCACGTAAAATTTCAAGTTCCCTTACAGTTGCTAACCCAACAGACTGTCTTTTGCACCTTCTACAATTCCCTTGACAACTGTCTATCAGCCTTAACTTGTGACAAGTTGCCAATCGCCAAAGTTAAGTGAGGAAAATCCTTAACTTTTCTACATCGACAGCTACGAGTAGTACCTCTATAAATATAGAAGTCAACTTTGTAACGTATCGCATCAATTCAGAATTGTCAGGCAGGGATACCCGTGCAAAAACTAACTTCATCCTACGAATATCAAGTTGGCGGTCGCCTCAGAGTTGATGCACCCAGCTATGTAGTACGGCAGGCAGACGAAGAACTCTACAATGCTCTAAAAGCAGGTGAGTTTTGTTACGTTCTCAACTGTCGGCAGATGGGTAAATCTAGCTTGCGGGTGCAGGTGGCTAAACGACTGCAAGAGGATGGTATTGCTTGTACAACAGTTGACCTGTCAGGAATTGGCAACAGCAACATCACTCCTGGCCAGTGGTATGCAGATATCATTATGCGACTGGTGCGGAGTTTCCAGCTTTCTACTGAAATTAATGTCCGCAATTGGTTAGAAGAAAGACAAGACCTGTCTCCAGTCGGTCGCTTGGCTGAATTATTACAATCTGTTTTACCGGAATTGATTCAGCAGCCGATTGTGATTTTCTTTGACGAAATCGACAGTACTATTAGCTTGCCATTTAATACTGATGATTTTTTTGCCCTGATTCGTGCTTGTCACGAACATAAGCGTTTTACTTTTGCGCTGCTGGGAGTAGCTACGCCTTCCGATTTAATTACAGATAAAACTCGCACACCGTTTAATATTGGGCGAGCAATTGAGTTAAATGGGTTTAATCTGGCAGAAGTTCAACCTTTAGAAATAGGATTGGCCAATACAGTAGAAAATCCTCAAGCAGTCATGAAAGAAATACTGGCTTGGACAGGAGGTCAACCATTTTTAACTCAGAAACTCTCTCAATTAATCGCACAGCATTGGGTTGGAGAAACAGCACAACAGGGAAGCCTTTCTGCCATAGAATACCCTTTTCTGAAGAAACTGATGCAGGAGATATTGATCCCAAGTCAAGCAATTACCGATCAAATCTCTGCTATAGTGCGATCGCATATCATAGACAATTGGGCTTCCCTGGATGAACCACCCCATTTAAGAACCATCCGCGACAGATTACTTTGCCACGAACAACGCGCCAGCAGATTATTGGGACTATATCTGCAAATCTTACAAAACGGTGGTGTGCCTGCCGATGATTCACCAGAAAAAATCGAATTGCTTTTATCGGGGTTGGTTGTTAAAAAACAAGGTAGCTTACAAGTTTATAATCGCATCTATCAAGAAGTTTTTAATTTAGAGTGGGTAGAGAAGCAATTAAAAAAGTTACGTCCCTACGCAGATTTAATTAACGCTTGGGTAGCCTCAAATTATCAGGATGAAACTAACCTGCTGCGTGGACAAGCCCTCAAAGATGCTCAAACTTGGGCAAAGGGCAAGAGTTTGAGTAACATGGATTATCGCTTTTTAGCCGCTAGTGAGGAACTAGAGAAACGTGAAGTACAAAGTGCGTTAATTGCATCTCAACAAGCAAACAAAATCCTTCTCAACGCCGAACAGCAAGCGAAACAAACGATTTGCCGGGGAATGATGGGGTTATCGGTGCTGTCTGTTGTCGCTGTGACTCTCTTGGGAATCTCAGGTTTACTTACATGGCAAACCGCGCAACAAAAGCGACAAGTAAGCTTAGGCGGGATTAAAGCCTTGACTCTCTCCTCAGAAAAAGCTTTTGAGTCCCATAATAACTTTGATGCTTTACTCGAAAGTCTCAAGGCTGGTATCAAGTTAAACCAGATTGGTTGGAAAAACGCAGATACAGAATTACAGGTGCAGGTAGAAAAGAATTTACGTCAGTCTCTATATTGGGTACGTGAACGCAATCGTTTGCTGGGTCATGGGGATGTTGTTACACGGGTGAAATTTAGTCCTGATGGGCAAAAGTTCGCCAGTGCCAGTTGGGATAAAACCGTGAAAATTTGGCAGCGTGACGGTAAATTATTGCATACTCTACGTGGTCATACGGATGCAGTGTGGAGCGTTAATTTTAGCCCCGACGGTAAGATGCTGGTCAGTGCTAGTCGAGATAAAACCGTGAAAGTCTGGCGTGTGGAAGATGGTCAAGAAATTGCCACCTTAAATCATCAAGATTGGGTGGCGTGTGTTGGATTTAGCCCTGATAGTAAGACAGTGGCATCAATGGAATGGAATGGGGCAATGAGACTTTGGAACTTACAAGGGCAGGAGTTAAAATCTTTCCCTACCCATAATGCCCCAACTGTTGCCATCCATTTCAGTCCCAACGGCAACATGATTGCCACCGCCAGCCGAGATGGTACGGCGAAGGTTTGGAGTTGGGATGGTAAAGAATTATTATCTCTGGAAGGCCATAAGAATTGGGTCATGTATGTTAATTTCAGCCGGGATGGTAAGAACCTGGTGACGACGAGTCGGGATAAAACTGCAAAAATTTGGGATTTAAACGGGAAAGAACTGGCAACACTACGCGGTCATAGTGATACTGTGGCGAATGCAGTATTCAGCCGCGACGGTCAAACTATTGCTACTGCAAGCTGGGATAAAACCGTGCGACTGTGGAACCGCAAAGGTGAGGAATTGCAAGTTTTTCATGGACATACCGATGCTGTCTGGGGTGTCAACTTGAGTCAAGATGGAAAACTTGTAGCCAGCAGTGGTGAAGATGGGACTGTAAGATTGTGGAATATGGATAATAGGGAAGCCGGAAAATTTCAATCCTTAAGTTTCAATCTTGGTGAAGCTGCTGCGGGGAGTGTTAGTTTTAGTCCAGATGGTAAAACTCTGGGTACAACTGGTCGTTACACAATGGCGAAACTTTGGAATCGTCAAGGACAGGAATTAGTAACACTTAACGGTCATAGCGACACCTTAAGAAGTCTGCAATTCAGCCCCGATGGTCAAATTATTGCTACCGCCAGCCGAGATAAAACCGTAAAACTATGGAATTTATCTGGAAAAGAAATAGCGACTTTGCGCGGACATCAAGCAGATGTCAGAAGCGCAACTTTCAGCCCCGATGGCAAAACCCTTGCTAGTGCAAGCTGGGATACAACAGTTAAACTGTGGAACTTGGCTGGTAGAGAAATCATGACTTTGCGCGGACATCAAGCTGGTGTGAGAAATGTTAATTTCAGTCCAGATGGACAAATTATTGCTACCGCAAGTGAAGATGGAACTGCTAAACTCTGGAGTCGCCAGGGACAAGAACTAGTTATGCTCAAAGGACATCAAGCAGGGATACAGGCTGTAAGTTTCAGTCCAGATAGTCAATTTATCGCCACAGCCAGTAAAGATAAAACCGTGAAACTCTGGAACCGAGAGGGTAAAGAACTATTGACTCTGTGGGGACATGGGGGTGAGGTGAATGCTGTAAGTTTTAGCCCGAATGGAGAAACCATTGCTACAGCCAGTGAAGACATGACAGTCAAGCTGTGGAATCGTCAGGGAGAAGTGCTGCAAACCCTTGCAGGTCTGGATGCTGGGGTTAAAAGTGTGAGTTTCAGCCAGGATGGTCAGGTTTTGGCTTCTTCCGATTCCTTGGGTAAAGTCACTCTTTGGAATTTAGATTTTGATTCCAGTCCTGAGAAATTGTTAAAACAGGCTTGTAATTGCGTGAGGGATTATTTGCTCAATAGTGCAGATGTTAAGGAGAATGACAGGGGTTTGTGCGATAGGCTCAGTACAGTAAAAGTATCACAGTAAGGAACTCATCGTTAAACAGCAGAAATATTATTTCTGGCAATAGGATGAAGGCGATTTGTTAAAGCTTCTAGTTCACCGCCGACAAGTAGTAATTCGATAACTTCACGACCTTGAGAAATAAATCTTTCAACTTGATCATCAAAGGTTATAGTACCTCGTAAGACCTCAGCTAGAGGTTTTCTTAAATGTAGATTATGCCAATTATTTGGTCTAGTTGCTTCAAATCTGTGATCGTGAAAATCCCATGTACCAGAATTATGTTTCAATCTTGAGCGCAGTTTAGTATATTCATCAGAATTAAAAAAATGTCCTTCAAATCGCTCCCACTTTTCAATATGAAAAGCTAAAATTAGACAAAAATCTGGGCCTAGATGAAAATTTGAAAGTTGCACGCGATGATCAAAGCCATCTAGAAGAGTACCAATAAATATACCTGGAAACCAACCATCTAAAAGATCCAATCCTAATCGCCCCCACTGGTATTTCACTGGTACACAAGGAATAAGTGCATCTTTTTCAAATCCAATTCTTTCTGATACCCAACGCCAATTAGCTTCAGCAGCACGTAATGTTATGCTTTTTAGATTAGGTATTAATGATTGAGCAGGTAAATAAGAAACTATACTTTCATAAGATACTGGTGCTGCTGGTCCTAAATTCTCCTCTGCAAGCATATCTATAAAATCATGAACTAGACTATCCTCTGATTTGGTTTCTAACCAATATTTCAAAAACTTATATACATCACTCCAAGTCAGAGCTAAATCAGGCTGTTGTTCATGTTGTCGAGTTAATCCAGTAATCAGAATTAATTTATATTTTTGTGACCATTTTAAGTTAGTTTCTGCATATTCACGATATTTATATAATTGACCTGGACTTAGATATGACCATATCTTATGTTCAAATATCAAGGCAAATTGACCAAAATCTGCCACCATATCTATTTGTCCACCAGGAAATGTATGTTGTGTTTTCCACTCAGGTAATATGTGAGTTGAAGGAAGAGGTTCTGGTAATTTTTGATTGAGATAATCTATAAACTCACGAGCAAGCAACTCTTTATTTCTCAAAAGCCAAGCAAAACCTTCAGTAATAAAATTCTCAATAGGATCAAGTTCTTGGCTTTTGGGATATTTACGCAATGCGCTAAACAAGCTATCTGACACGCCTGTATCCTCCATAGCTCTAAAGGTTTCCAGCATAACATACAGGCTAAGTAATGTCGTCAGGCGATCGCACTACACTCACGAATTGATCGCCCTCTATTCCCCAACTTCAAGCCGTTGCTTCGGAACTTTTGAACTGTGCAATAGTTTTTAATTCGGCTTCTTCTTCCTTGAGAACATGGTAACCCCAGACAGACTTTTGTGAGAAATCCGGGCTACCCACTTATGCAATACGTGCTTTATGCAAACAAGAACTGTGCAGTATTACCAGATGCCAGATTTAACCCGATGTTATCTGAAGTAAATCCCCTGACACCGCGTAACTCTGCTAATAACTCACCTGAACCAAATCCTGTATTTCCAGTCACGCCATCACCCAAGTAGAAGTAAGTATTGCGGCCATGCACCACTACATCGATCGCATCGATACCTTCAAACTGCAATAAATCGCCGCCTGTACCGCGCCGGAACTGATTGATAACATCACTGCCATCACCTTGCCGATATATTACTGTATCAATTTGGCGATCGCGTCCCAAATACAGAGTATCATCTCCCAAACCACCAACCAGAATATCTGCACCAGTGCCACCATGAAGGGTGTCGTTACCTTCACCACCGCGCAAAATATCATCGCCACTCAAACCCCAAATAATGTCATCACCACCTTGACCGTTGATGACATCATCGGAGTTGTCAAAGCCACGCACATGATTATCTAAATCATTCAGAAAGGTGACGGTATTACGATTCCAAATTCTGTTTTGGGTAGAGTCTGCATTGAAGACATCAAAACTATCTTGCAGGGTTTCATCACTATCAAACATGATGTTACCAATTTGACCATGCTGACCACCAGGAATCGGCAAGTTATCCAGGTTTTCTAAAGCAAAGTCCTTAAGAACCACCTGGGTATCATCAACCCCTTCAAAACTGACAACTAAATCATCACCAGTTTGGGTCAAGAGCAAGTTTTTGGCAACTAAACCCTCTCCTGTAAATATGAGTTCGTCAAAGGTCTCCTGCACTTCAAGGGACGGATTGCTTCCCCGACCTACACCTGTAAAGCCTTCTACCTCAATAGTGCGATCGCCTCGGTTGACTTTAACGGGATAGATATTGCTATCCGCATTCGCCGTTGATGCAGAATTTTGGATGAAACTCACTCCACCCATATCCCGCAATAGACCACCCGACTGAACGAAGATTGCGCCCCCACGGCCTTGACCATTCTGAAAGCCAGTACCACCAACAGCAGAATTGAAGAGAAATGAACTGTTCCTGACATTGAAGGTGGCGCTGTTAGAGACAAAGACTGCACCGCCTAAACCTGCACCACCGCCGCCTTGTCCTCCCACACCGCCGTTACCTGGACTGTCACCAGTAAAGGTTGCCCTACCATTACCTCCATTCGCCCCAGCGCGTCCGGCCCCAGCAAATGCGCCAGCTGCGCCCCCAATACCACCAGCACCACCAGCGCCAGCACGTCCTCCGAACACATTGGCACCACCGCCGCCACCGCCACCACCACCGCCTCCGCCAGCACCATAATTCCCAGAAGCACCACGGCCGCCGCCACCGCCACCAGTTGCATTTCGGAAAGCACCAGCACCACCAGCACCGCCGCCACCGCCACCGCCACTACCGCCACCGACACCAAAGCCTGCGAAGAAGACACCACTCACACCGCCACCAGCTCCCAAGCCTGTACTTCCGACTATCCGACCGCCAACACCACCGCTACCGCCGCCACTTGGGACTATACCTCCAATGGCGAAGAAACTTGGTAAGCCACCACTACCACCCGGAAAGCCATTGCTCCCAGCCGAGGAATCATTGCCACCCCGTCCACCATCGCCTCGTCCAGCAAAACTATTACCCCCGATTGCCCGGTTATCAAAAAACACGACATTATTTGCTGTGACATTAGCACCTGGATTCAGAAACAGGCCACCTCCAGCCCCTAAACCGCCACCACCACCTCGACTGCCGTTTCCTCCTTGAGCAAGACCCCTGTTAATCTGCAAATTATTAAATGTAACGGTGCTGTTATTAATGAGAAATAAGGAGGTGCGCCCCTGTCCATTGAAGCCAGTAAAGCTAGTCCCATTCCCCTGGAAGTTAATGTTATTGCCTGGTCTGATGACAATTGGGTTATTTAAGAGAGCAATGCTATTGATGACGATGGTATCCATTCCAGGTAGGGCTTCTGCGGCTGTGACCGCTTCTCGTAAACTTAACAGCCCGTCTGTGGGATTAACAACATCATTGAGTGTAGTAACGGTGAAAGTAGCCATTTGCGTATCCTTGTAATTATCAAATTTAGGCAGAATAGGGAATACCGCCGCCTTTGTAGAAGCGGCGTTACATTTAGCTTTAATTTGTGGATTTTAAGAAAAATTAAGAGTAAATCACACCACGATATTTTAAAGTTTTCCGTGGTTGAGAAATTGTAGATATAACTTGGTTTTTAATATAAAGTGCGCCACGATAAATTAGAGTTTGATATGTTAGTGCATTTTGGTTAACAACTGAACAGTTAATATTGTAAGCAGCACCACGATACTTTAAAGATACTTTTGCTGTTGTTCCTTTAGATGAAGGATAATCGCACTCATAGGGTAATGATTGATCATTTATTTCCATTTTCCTAATCCTCATTGTAAATGAATAAAATGCTAGTTTGCTGCAACATTTGATTGTGTGTTTCAGCAATGAGTTATTTATAGGATTTCTAGAAATTAATGTCGATGTATAAAAGTTAAGGATTTAGCACAGAGTCGATTTACTTAACTTTTCACCCTCTTTCTCAGCCACAGGTGCAGTTTATTGCTGTTTCACCCAATTAAGTTAAGTCAGTTAAGCCAGATAAGTCCTTAGCTTTTCTGTATCGACAATTATTTGCTCTCATTTCATTATGGGAATTGTGAAGCAGAAAAATCAAGCTTCAACAAGTCGAAATAACTTAAATTAGGATGTTAATGATGAATACTCAATCTGTAAATAATTCCAAGAACAACACCAAAATCAATAGCCCAAATACTGTTAAGTACCCAGAACTTAACGACTCAGAATTAGAGGTTGTTTGCGGAGGTGGAAATTTGATTGGACGTGATAGGAGTTTTTCAAGTCATGTCAAGTAACTCAGTCATTGAAGTAGAGACTGAAGCAGCTTGACTGTCAAAGTAGATGATGACGTGAACTCTGATAAGTCAATAGGAACGGGAGTAAAGAATATGGGTAACACTCAATACGCCGACATGGTGCAATCATATCAATTGACTTTGATTGATACAACCAATGCCTCTGTTTATGAGGTATTTACCTATCCTCACTTCCGTTCTCTGTTGCAGAACTTGACACCCGATGTCCCTGTTGTGGGCATTGGGGTTGAGTTAGCAGGAAATCCCATTGGGTTAGCTTTAGCTCGTTATAGTCCACAAGTTTATGGGCAAATACTTTCTTTATTTGTTGTCCCTACTCATCGTAGCCAGGGTGTGGGTACAGCATTAATGGCGCGAATGGAAACAGAACTTCAGCACCGAGGCTGTACTGAAATCGAGATTAACTATCTCACAAGTTCTAATTCTCCGGCTTTGGAGGGTATTCTCACCCATCAAAAATGGTCTACACCCAAAGCTAAAGCTTTGATATGCTACGCTTCCACAGATCGAGTTGAACAAACCAAGCAATCGCACTTGACGCAATATTTAGATCGTTTACTTACCCATCTCCCAGCAGATTACAGCCTTTTTCCTTGGAATACTTTGACAATTAAAGAACGAGAAGAAATTGCACAGCAAGTAGAAACTGATGCTTTGATGCGTCGATTTAATCCATTTTCGGAAGAAAACAAGCTAGAAACTCTTAATAGTCTGGGCTTACGCTATCAAAATCAAGTAGTTGGCTGGATAATTACCCATCGCACTGCACCTGATACTATCCGCTATACCCAAATGTTTGTAAATCCCAAATCTCAACCTTTGAGCCGCAGTACCTTATTATTAGCTAGAGCAATTCAACTACAAGTAGAGAATCTTCCCCATACCAAAGGCACTTTTCGGGTGGATATAGATAATACCCCAATGGTAAAGTTCGTTCATCGTCGCCTCAAACCATATTTGGACGAGATTCGCTATGCCTGGAGTGCAACTAAGGTTTTGTCATGAAGTACCATTGGGTAAGACAACATAGTGGGGAAGACTGTGCAGCAGCGAGTTTAGCTATTGTCGCCAAACATTATGGACGCTGTTTAAGAATTAACTATATTCGAGAATTGGTAGGCACTCGGCAAGGGGGAACTACCATGTTGGGGTTGAAATATGGCGCACAAGCTTTGGGATTTGAGACGAAAGCGATTAAGGCCTCCCCCGACATTTTAGACGAACTGCACGAACTAACTTTACCTACCATTCTTTACTGGAAAGGTTATCACTTTGTGGTGTTCTACGGGCAAAAAGGGAGGAAGTTTGTAATTTCCGATCCCGCAATGGGTATTCGCTATCTCACCCGCCAAGAACTCCTTAAGGACTGGCAAGGCTATATGATGTTATTGCTAGAACCAGAACCACAGCGTTTTGCAGATCAAGCTGAAGACCCAACTCCGATTAATCCATTTACCAGTTTGCTGCATCGTCTCTGGCAACAACGGGGAATTTTGCAGGTTTTACTACCTTTAAATTTAGGGGTGGGATTATTAGCTTTAGCTACTCCATTGTTGTTGCAATTCCTCACCGACCAAGTTTTGGTAGAAAATAATAGTCAACTGCTGACTCTGGTGGCTGTGGGAGTGATGGGGTTAACCTTGGTCAATAGTGGTTTGACTTGGACGCAATCGAATTTGGTGGCTGCATTTGCAGAAAAGTTGCAGAAAGAACTAAAACTGGATTTTGGTAAACAAGTGCTGCATTTGCCTTTGTCCTATCATGAAGCTCGTCGCAGTGGTACGGCAATTCGCCGTTTGGCTGATATTCAACAGATTAATTTGCTGATTTCTCAATTGGTGATTGAGTTACCAATTAAAACTTTTATTGGCTTGGTTGCTGTTAGTTTTATCTTTGTTTATAGCTGGCAGTTGGGATTAGTGACTGTAGGATTAGGCATTGCCATGATCTTCGCAACTTTGGCTTTTCAACCGAAAATTAAACAAGTAACTAACCGTTCCTTCGCTGTTGCAGGTGAAAATGCTGGGGTATTATCTGAAGCATTTAATGGAGCATTAACCCTGAAAACAATGGCAGCTGCACCGCAACTATGGTCGGAAATTCAAGAGCGTTCACAACGGGAATCAAAATACAACTTACGTGCAGCGAAAATCCATGTTAGCAATCAGACAATTTCCGAAGCGATCGCAGGTGTCGGTACAGTTATCTTACTTTGGTTTGGTAGTTTGCTGGTTTTTCAGGATCACCTCACCATTGGCAGGTTAATTGCCATTTACGGCTTGAAAGAAGGCTTTTTGCAGTTTGCGATCGCATTTGTTAAATTCATCAGCGAGTGGACGGAGATTAAAGCCATTACCAGCTTACTAGCTGAACTGTTTGAATATATCCCCGAACATCAAGGTGATGCGGCTAAACCCTGGGTTCACTTGTCAGATACAGCCGATATTCAACTCAAAAACCTGACTTTTTACTATCCTGGTCGGTTAAAACTGCTAGAAAATTTATCGGTGACTATTCCTGGTGGTCAGGCGATCGCGCTTATGGGTAAATCTGGTTGTGGTAAAAGTACCATTGCTAAGTTACTCACTCGCCTTTATTCTCTAAACTCTGGGGAAATTTTCATAGGCGATCGCGCTTTGTCTGATTTACCTCTCGATTGTTTACGTCAGCAAGTGGTTCTCGTCCCTCAAGATAGCTTCTTTTTACACCGTTCCATTATTGATAACTTCCGGCTGAGTGTCCCCAATGCCACTATTGAAGAAATTATAGAAGCTTGCCGAGTTGCGGGAGCCGATGAATTTATTTGCCGGTTTCCCCAACAATATGAAACCATCTTGGGGGTCGTGGGTGCAAACATCTCCGGTGGGCAAAAACAGCGAATTGCGATCGCTCGCGCTCTTTTAAAGAATCCACCAATTCTGATTTTGGATGAATCTACGGCTAATCTCGATCCCATTACCGAAACTGAAGTGCTTGATCGCGTATTAAATCATCGTCGGGGCAAAACTACTATTCTCATTAGCCATCGTCCCCAAGTTATTCTGCGTGCAGATTGGTTGGTGATGCTCAATCAAGGGCAGTTGCAATTTAATGGTAAACCCGAATATTTCCAAGCTGCTAATTTGCCTAATATGTATTACCTAAGCTGTTAGTTAAGGTGTACCTCTGTTGGAGATTCGTGTTAACCCACTGCACCCAAAGATTGCAGCGTCAAAATCGTCGCATCTGTTAACCCTTTTACTCTAGTAATATTCATTCCCTCATACAGCCGTTTTGCTCTCAAAATCCGCATACACTCACCCGTTTTCACATCCCAAATCCTCACAGTTTGGTCTTGAGAACCACTTGCGACAACTTCCCCATCTGGACTAAAAGCTACGGAAGATACTAAATGTGTATGCCCAACGCAGACATGATTGCATTCGCCTGTATTTACATTCCAAATTCTCACAGTTTGGTCATGGGAAGCACTAGCAAGGATTTGTCCATCAGGACTAAAGGCAATGGCAAATACCCAATTGGTATGTCCAGTCAATGTTTTGAGACATTTACCTGTCTTCCAGTCCCATATTTTTACTGTTTGGTCGGTGCTGCAAGTAGCGATAATTTCACCATTGGGACTAAAAATAGCTAAGTAAACACGACTATCATGTCCTTGTAATGTGTTGATGCAATCACCTTGACAATAATCCCACAGTTTTACAGATTGGTCAGCACTGGCACTAGCTAACATTTGCCCGTCTGGACTCCAAGCAATTCCCAGGATTTTATCGGTATGTTCGCGTAAGGTTGTGAGACATTGACCTGTGCTAATATCCCATAGCTTGACTGTACAATCTGCGCTACCAGTGGCGAGAATTTTACCTTGGGGATGAAAAGCAACGGCATATAGCCAATCTGTATGTCCTAGTAAAATTTGAAAGCATTTTCCTGTATTGATGTTCCACAATCTTACTGAGGAATCTGTACTCGCACTTGCCAAAATTTGTCCATCTGGGCTAAAGGCAATACCATAAATAAAGTCTGTATGTCCTTGCAAACTTTTGATCAAACTACCAGTTTGCCAATCCCATAGCTTAACGGTTTTGTCATTACTACCACTGGCTAAGATCCCCCCAACCCCTATTAATAAGGGAGGCGAAGGCGGGATTGGACTAAATGCGACAGGTAAAGCCCAATCTGTATTACCGTACCAAGTCTTTAAACATTGTCCAGTACGAGAATCCCAAAGTCTCACGCTTTGGTCTAAACTCACGCCTACTAACGTGTGTCCATCTGAGTTAAAGGCCACGGAACAAACTTCATTAGTGTGTCCGTGTAGAGTTTTGATGCAAGTGTTGGTTTGACAATCCCAGAGTTTGATGGTGCGATCGCCACTACCACTGACTAAAATTTTACTATCAGGACTATAGGCAATAGAATAGACACTGTTAGTATGTCCGGTGTAAGTTTGCAGGCATTCACCTGTATGATAATTCCAGAGTTTGATGGTGCGATCAGCACTACCACTAGCTAAAGTTTGCCCATCTGCACTAAACGCCACCGAACGCACCCACCCAGTATGTGCTATTAAAGTTCTCAAATATTTACCTTGATGCACATCCCAGAGTTTAATTGTGTGGTCAGCACCACTACTCGCTAAAACTTGACCATCCGGACTGAAAGCAACGCAACGCACCCAATCTGTATGACCTGCAAGGGTTTGCAAGCAAGTACCATCATAGATATTCCAAACTTTGATAGTGCGATCGCCGCTTGCACTGGCTAAAATCTCACCCTCTGGATGAAATGCTACAGAAAATACCTCATGCTCATGCCCTGTTAACGTTTTTATACAAACACCATCCCGGACATTCCAAAGTTTAATATTCTGGTCAGCACCGCAACTCGCCAAGATTTCGCCATCTGGACTAAACACGACAAAGCGCACCCAATTGTTGTGTCCTTGACAAATCAGCAATAATTTACCTGTTTTCACCTCCCATACACGAATATGACAATCGGTGTCACAGGTAGCTAAAAGTTGACCATCTGGACTAAAAGCAGCAGATAAAATATTACCCAAAGTTTCAGTAAAAACACAGTGAGATATATCTGAGTCGGAAAAATTCACATCATGCAGGTTTACACCCTGAAGATAAGCTTGCCAAACAGTTAAACCCGAAAAATCGTAGCAACTGAGGTCAATTTGTGCTTGATGCAGCAGATTCAGAGCATTTCCCCCAGCATAGCCTGTGATTTGGGGTGATTTTCCACGTACGTTAGAAAGAATATGAACCAGACAATCAGCTATATTTTCCAGACTGCCAAGTTCTGTAATTAATTTATCGATAATGGGCTGAAGAATCAGACTAATTTGTGTCTCCCGTACATAATCTTTAGCTTGTGCCTTAATGAGTGCATGACTTGTAAATAAGGGAGTGTGGAAAGAAGATTGCTTTTCTATTCCCCATTGCTTAATTTCCTCACAAACTTGCTCAATTAACTGATTACTGACATACTCCATCACCACAGGTTGCTGAGTAAAGCCACCAGCATTTTTTTCAATTACAGAACGCCTTTGCAGTGACGAGAGTGATTCTAGTAATTCGCGGGGTCGGACATGAGCCACAAAATCTGCTTGTAAATCCCCTAGAGAAATAGGTTCGCGGTTGATGGCTAACCAGTACATAATCTCTCGTTCCAAGACTGTGAGACGCTGGAACTGTTGGTCAAGCAGGTCACGAATATCATCAAAAATGAATGTACCTTGCTGGGAAATTGACAGAAATTGGGCAACATTACCATCAAAAAAATCATGGATAGAAGAGGCTACAATCTTCAGAGCTAAAGGATTACCGCCATAGCGGGAAACTAAAACTTGCCATTGGTCTGGGGAAGCTGTGAATTTACCTTTAACGTTAAATAATTCCCGTCCTTCTTTTTCTTGTAACCCTGTAAGTTGTAGAGAACGCACTGGCAAACTCTCCCCTTCATACTTAGCGAGTCCTTGGGGTTTTTCCCGTGAAGTGAGAATTAAACAACTTTGGTGGGAAGTTTCTGCCACACATTGCAGGAGTTGACCGTAACCTTCACATCCAGTACGATAACGACCAGTGCGATCGCCTGCTTGTAAAATTGACTCAGCATTATCCAGAATAATGAGACAGCGCGACGAACGTAAATACTTGAGTAAAAGCAAGATTCTCCCGTTTAACTGATTTGGTAAACTCGTTTCTTGCTGTTGAGATACAAACTGAATCAATTGAGCCAAAATATCTTCCACCGGCGGCGCGTTGCGGAGGCTGCGCCAAACTATGTATTGAACTGGGGATGAAAAAGATGAAATTCCCCCTTGTTCCCTTGTCTCATTCTCCCTTCGACTGCCAATAATTTCTTGTGCCAGCTTAACCGATAGTGTCGTTTTACCAATTCCACCCATTCCCAGCAACGTCACTAGGCGACAGTTGTCCTGCGTCACCCATCGCTTAACAGTCTCCAGTTCTTCACTGCGACCGTAAAAAATAGATACATCCGGTGCTTCCCCCCAATCTGCCAAAAATTCTCCTTGTCCCCTTGTCCCCTTGTCCCCCTTGTCCCCTTCTGCCTCCTGCCTCCTGCCTCCTGCCTTCTCTTGTGCCACATCTTCCCAATTCAACCCAAGCACCTGACAGTAGGCTTTAAACGCCTCAGCATTAATTGCTTGCTTTCCCGCTAAGAAACGTTTCCATGTTCCTTCAGATACACCAACAGCGAGAACACCATGTTCTTTCCAAGAGACACCTAAAACTTCACTGGCTAATTCTATCCATCTGAAATCATCAACAGACCAAGCCTTTTCACTTCTGGCTTGTTTAATGCTTGCGAGTCCCTGTTGAGAAGCTTTGAGAGTAGCCACGATTTTTAAGTGAGTCCTACTATACCTCAATCATTTATAGATATATTTGCAGAATGACAAGGTTTTTTGCAATAGCATAAAATTATGCGATCGCCAAGATCATTTATCCTTGTTGCCATTACTCCAAAACTGATCTTGAAAATTTGAGACTATATAACGAATATCAAATAAATGTATAGAAATTATACAATGTCATTTTTTAATTACAAATTAATCCAATGTCTTTCCATTCTGGAGAAATTAGAGTCCAAACTCAGGCGGGAGTGAGAGAAGAGGCGCAACGTCTGTGTAATGTTATTAGTAGTACAATTAAACCATCTGCTGAAGAATTCCTGCATACGCAACAATTAGCAATTGCTAGTACAGTTGATAGCAAAGCTAGAGTCTGGGCTTCTTTATTAACAGGAAACCCTGGTTTTGTAGAAGTTTTAAACACGCAAACTATACAGATTAATGCTACTTCCATACAAACCGACCCATTACACCAAAATCTGCAAACTAACAATGATATTGGGCTATTAGTAATTGATTTGGCAAACCGCAGGCGTTTGCGTTTGAATGGCAAAGCAGAGGTAAATCAGGAGAACATAAAAATACAAATTCAGCAGGTATTTTTTAACTGTCCTAAATATATTCAGATACGTCACATAGAAAAAACTGTAATTGATTCACTAGAAAAACCGGAAACTTTTATCAGAGATGCTTTGAGCGAGACAAATCAACTTTGGATAACCCAAGCTGATACCTTTTTTATCGCTAGTTATCATCCAGAAAGTGGGGCTGATACTTCCCACCGAGGAGGACTTCCGGTATTTGTGCAAGTTGTGAATAGCAATAAGCTTGTGTTTCCCGATTACTCTGGTAATAATATGTTTCAGACCTTCGGTAACTTGATTGTAAATCCCAATGCAGGTTTATTGTTTATAGATTTTGCACAAGGTCACACATTACAATTAACTGGAAAAGCAAAGGTGATTTGGGATGTAAAAAGATTAAATGAGTTTGCTGGGGCGCAACGTTTAGTAGAGTTTAATATTGAGCAGGTATTGGAAAGCAGGAATGCTTGTTCTATGCGTTGGCACTTTGGGGAATATTCGCCAGTAAATCCATAATGGACATAAATAAATTAGCAAGTAAATTAAATTAAATTAAATTAAATTAAGAAAACTCGCCTTCAATATCTCTTGATTGATGTAATACTCGAAAAATTTCTACACCATCAGTTATTTTTGTGTAAAACACAACGTAAGGCTTCACAGGAAAGCTTTTCAGTTCTTTCATTAAATCATCTCGCTTTTTGCCCATATCAGGAAACTGAGCAAGCATGGGAAAACGATTCAGAATTTGAGCTATCTGTTTATCGGCTGCAATTTGATTCTGTTGAGCAAGGTAAGTCCAGATATCTTCCAAGTCTTGTTCGGCTTGCTGGGAAAGTCTGTAATGATTCATTGTCAGCTATCTCGCTTTAGCTTACTCTGTCCTCGTGCCTTGATATTTTCCAGCAAATTAGACAGGGACTCATCATCATATTCAGTATATTCTCCATGCTTTAGCTGTTCGGCGGCGATCGCAATATCCCGTTGTAATGCTTCTAACTTCATCTGACGTAGTTCTTCTTCTGCACGCTTAAGTCTATCTATCATTTCCTGAAATGCGCTTGCATCCTGGACAACGACTTCTGCTTTACCATTGACGGTAAGCACGAGAGGTGATTTGGTCGCCTTGATACGCTCTAGAAACTGTTTGACGTTGCGTTTAAAGTCTGTAAGTGAGTGAATCTGCTCTAGATTAATCATAAATTAAATATTGAATTACTTACTTAATTGAATCTTTATTCAATACTATCAAAATTCTGTTTGCCACACAAAATCAATAAATTGTCAAGACCAGTTTTTCAAGGGCTGCTGCGCTAAAAAACTGATCTTTCATTGGGTGGTGCGATCGCGTAATTTGAGAAAGATATAGATCCACACACTCCCAACACAGACGTTGATGACATGGAGTAAATCATGCCCCAACATCCCCTTGATATCAGTCACGAAGCAGTCACCGCCAAAATTGTTAACTTCACTGCTTTCAAAAATGCAGGTAGTAATAATGTTCTCATGCCTTTTCCTTCCAAACTAGCCCGGAATCAATTGAGGAAGGATCAGGTAAAACATAAAACTAAGTCTTACTTGCCTGATACCGAAAAGACTTTAAAGGCAGAAGTTGTTGCTTTGCAACAGGAATTGGCAATTGTACAACAGGAAAAAGCTGAATTAGAAAGTCTATTGAAGCAGCAGGAAGAGACTAGAAAACTTCAACTCCAAGAGATGCAAATCGAAATTGATTTACATAAAGTCGCACATCAGGTAGCAGAAATTACTCAAACTGATTATTTTCAACAATTACAAATAGAAATTGCATCCCTTCGTAATACCAAGATATCTTAATTACGAATTACGAATGATCCCTCTATGTCTAAAATTATTGCGATTCACTCATTCCGTGGCGGAACTGGTAAATCTAACTTAACAGCAAATTTAGCGGTAACAATAGCACTACAAAATAAGCGAGTGGCAATTGTAGATACTGACCTGCAATCTCCTGGGATTCATGCTCTATTTGGTATTGATGAAAACATTACAGGTAAGACATTAAATGATTATTTATGGCATCGTAGCTCCATTGCTGACACTGCTTGTGATGTGACTTCTCATCTAGCGATCGCTCAAGGGAAGGTTTTCCTCATACCTTCAAGTATCAATGCTGATGAAATTGCCAAAATAATCAGCGAAGGATACAACGTTAGTTTACTTAATAGTGGATTACAAAGATTAATTAAAGAGCTAGAGTTAGACTACTTATTTATTGATACTCACCCCGGACTTAGCCGAGAAACTTTACTATCTATAGCTATTTCTGACCTTTTAATTGTGATTATGCGTCCAGATCGCCAAGACTTTCAAGGTACTGCGGTAACAGTTAATATTGCTCGTCAACTTCAAGTTAGCAAGATGATGATGATCGTGAATAAAATACCCAGTCGCATGGATTTTTCATCACTACAGCAAAAAGTAGAAAGAACTTATAACGTCCCAGTTGCAGGTATGTTTCCACTTTCAGAAGACATGGCACAACTCGGTAGTAGTGGAATATTTTGTTTGCAATATCCTGAACATCCATTAACTCAAATGCTGCAACAGGTGGCAAAAAAAGCCAGTTGAAAATTTAAACCTCAAATTTAAATAAATCAAAATATTTAGATAACTTAGTTAAATAAATTTAAAATAATGACCGAAAGTATTCAAGAACAAACAATAATATTTGAAACAGCTTTACAAGTTGCAGATAAAGCGGTTTTTGCTAAGGCTCAAAGACATCTAAAAAATATTGAAGTAGCTGTACTGCGCGGAGCTTTACTAGGGCAAAAATATGACCAAATTGCCGCAGAATGTGACTATGCCCCAGAATATATTAAGCATGACGTGGGTCCAAAGTTATGGCAGATACTATCAGCTAGTTTAGGAGAAAAAGTCAGTAAAACTAATTTGATGGCTGTTTTAGCACAACGAGCCTCCAAAGAAATCAAAATTCAAGAATTTTCTCCCTCTCTCCCAGTAACCAGTCCCCAAACTCTAGAATTAGAATCACCAGTTGGAGTCATACCATTGGACTCTGCTTTGTATATGGAACGTCCTCCGGTAGAGTCTCGCTGTTATGAGGAAATTACCAGAGATGGGGCATTGATTCGTATTAAAGCACCCAGTCAAATGGGTAAGACTTCTTTAATGGTAAGAATTTTAGCCCATGCTCAACAACAAAATTCTTTAGTACGTACTGTAGCTTTGAGCTTACAGCGAGCTGAAAGTGCTATTTTTAATGACTTAGATAAATTTTTGCGTTGGTTTTGTGCTGCGATTACTCGTAAGCTTCAGTTACCCCATCGAGCCGAAGATTATTGGAGCGCAACTTTTGGCAGTAAAAGCAACTGCACCGCTTATTTTGAAGACTGTGTGCTGCCAGAGATTAATGGTGTTTTGGTCTTAGCTTTAGATCAAGTGGATGAGGTGTTTTTACATCCAGAAATTGCTGATGATTTCTTTACTTTATTGCGTTCTTGGTATGAAGAAGCTGCTTATGGAGATAGCGGTAATCCTCTGTGGCAAAATTTGCGTTTGGTAATTGTTCATTCCACAGAAGTGTATATCCCCCTTGATATTAATAAATCTCCCTTTAATGTAGGTTTAGCAATTGAATTACAAACATTTACAACTGTACAAGTATGCCATTTAGCGCAACGTTATGGAATTCATTTATCTGAAAATGAGTTATCAGAATTGATGCAGCTTGTGGATGGACATCCGTATCTAGTGCAGCAAGCTTTGTATCATCTAGCGCAACAAGACTTGACTTTCAAGCAGTTAATTCAAACAGCAGTTACAGATGCAGGAATTTATAGCAATCATTTGCATCGTCATTTACGCAGCCTACAAGAACATCCTCAATTAGCAGCAGCGTATGAAGAGGTAATCAAGTCATCAACACCTGTAGAGTTAGAACAGAATTTAGCATTTAAGTTACACAGCATGGGCTTAGTCAAGCTGCAAGGAAATCAGGTGATATCGAGCTGTGAGCTATATCGACAGTATTTTGAAGAAACTTTACGAACTATTGTGCTTTGAATCTTAATTTAAAACAATGAAAATGTCGGTTCAAGTATTGCGTTCAAAATATCAACAATTTCAAATACAGCTTGATTGTTGAATAAGGCGGCATTATCTCGGTAGTAAGCGAGATTTGCGAGCTGAATTATCTTGGCAACAGCCTTGTCAATATGCCGGAAATTATCGACCACAATACCTACCTGATTATTTAAAATCCACTCAGCATTGTACCGTTCCTGAACCCTGACTTTTCACGGGATGTGGAAACATCATCTGTGACAATGACGCAAGCACCCACGCCCTAATTACGACAACTCGCTCACCGCAAATTCTTGACTAATATGGCGGGAATCTCCTGGTGGTACTAGATCATCTCCCAAAAGTAATCGCTGCTATATAATACGGATGTATCCCTTATTCCCTAATTAATTATGGTACAAACAATCCAAGCACGGGATATCAGTCTTTATGAACTGGAGGAAAATTTTGGATTAGAGTTAGTTACCGATATTAATTTTTTCCCAGAATGGATAGAAAATTTACCGTTACTAACGAATATCGAGAACTCTCTTTAGAAAGAGTAAAAAGCAATTATTTAAATTTAACTAAACGCCACCCCATGTCTGAAGAAGTGGTGAAGATGGTTGTGTTATCTCCACTACTTGATTTAGCTGGTTTTTATCAACCCAATTTCGAGATTAAAACAGAAACTTCCACTGAAATTTCTGCTGTAGATGAAAGCGTCGTTGTTAAAGGTAGTATGATGTTTTAGTCGTAAATAGAAGACTTTGGATACTTGTTATTGAATCTAAAAGCACTAAATTTGATGTGATATCTGCACTACCTCAAGCACTTGCTTACATACTCGACACTCCCAATGCTGAACGACCAACTTTTGGTTTGCTTGTCAATGGTAGAGAGCTTGTTTTTGTCAAGCTAGTTCATGCACAAAAGCCAAAATATGCCCGTTCCGATGCTTTATCAATAGAAAAACCAAATGTAATTCAGCAAGTTTTAAGTGTACTAAAAAGATTTAGCGAATTAATTCTGTTGTAGTATTTGTGACTCAAAAAAGAACATACAAGCCTGTATAGGGTGCTTTAGCGAGAGAAAAGCTAGAAAAACCAAATATAATCCAATTAATTCAAAAATTGATGAACATATCTCTATGGACATATATAAAAAAGGCTATTTTAGAATAATTCTGTCTTTGGACTCACGTAATTAACAAAAGAAAAGTGAAAACTGGAGAACAGTTTGAAAAGCTCTTGACTGATAGTAGTGAACAACTCGCAGTCAGGCAAAAGTAAAGAAATATAGTAAAGTCAATGACAACTTCTTCTTCCATAGACCGCGATCAAGAAATTCAGAACCTACGTGAACTGATAGCAGACATTGACAGTGGGATGTTGACTACGGTTGATGAAGATGGAACTTTGCATAGTTGCCCTATGTCAACTAATGGCAATATCGACGCTGATGGTGTGCTGTGGTTTTTTATTTACAGCAGTTCTCATAAGGCAACAGAAATTAAACACCATCAGTATGTCAATGTCAGTTTTGTTTCACCTGATCGACAACGATATATTTCTATATCAGGTACAGGACAGCTGCTGCAAGACCGTAACAAGATAGAAGAAAAATGGAAGCCGCAACTGCAAACGTGGTTTCCTAAAGGTCTGGATGAACCGGATCTGACTTTACTCAAGGTTAATGTTAACAAGGCTGATTACTGGCAAAGTACATCAAGCTTTAAGCCAAAAACAATCACTTTTCGAGATGTCATGCCTAGAACTCTCTGATAACTCCGGGGGGTTTACCAAAAAACTAGCAAAATTGGTATAGGGTTTGAATAACAAAAATAAGCCTTTTGTTGTGGATGATTCAGTTAAACTTGAATTGGATTAAGTTAAACGACTATTGAGTTCTGCTAAGCAACTCATCGGTAGAAAGTTTTGAGTCTTGCTGACCTCAATTCCTTTTGTGCCAATGAAGTCGAGCAATATCTGGAAATCTTTGAAGATTGGGCTTGGACTACTCTCGAAAACTTGTTGTTTGTGTAGCAATTGTAACTCATTTTGGTTGATAGTGTTTGCTTCTGGATTGTTGGGGTAGAACATGAGTATGATATGCTTAAATTGTATTAAATAATATCAGCATGTAAATTTAGACTAAAAGGCTATATTGCTTTATTCTTCATTCACAAAGATTAGCTCTTTCAATGATGAACCATTCATGGTATAATATTGCTAAGAAAAATTCTTCACCTTTCAGGCGATGGTCGTAGACCGACCGTAGGTCATCGCACACTGCCATAAATCCCGAAAAAAATGGATCATCTTCATAGGTCGTATCGGGTAGGAACAGTGTTACAGAATTATTACCTGCACTCCATATACAACGTATTATACTGATATTGGGATGATGTGGTTTATCCACAGGCAATAATACTGCACACCCTTCAATTTCGATGAATTCTGGATCTTCATATTGCAAAACAGACTGTTCCTTATGGATGGCAAGATATTGGAGAGTATTTAACTATTCCTAGTCGCCGTAGTTTGCGCTTAAATGTTTTAGGAATCATGAATCGCAATAATCACCTTGAAACTTATGTTTCATCTCAAAGTATTAATTCGGATGTAATTATTGCTTGCATTGATACTTTCTTTCCTAAGGTAGATAAACCGACTGTGATTGTTGTTGATCAATCCTCTATTCATACCAGTGGTATTATTCTTGATAAACTTGAAGAATGGTCAGAACGCGGTATTACCATCTTTCAATTACCCTCCTATTCACCTGAGTTAAATTTGATTGAAATTTTGTGGCGGTTTATTAAGTATCAATGGATTGAAATTGATGCTTACAAAAATTGGCAGACTTTTGTAGCATCTGTGGAAAAGATTCTCCGAGAATTTGGTAAAAACTATGTAATTAATTTTGTTTAGCTACTTATTGGGCAAAAGGTAGTAAATATGAACCCATAGCCAAACTCCAAAACTGGAGATGTCCTGTATGTGGTGATAGCCTCTTTAACGGAGAATCAATAGAAACCCATCACATAATACCTGTGGCTGAAGGTGGAACTGACGACTCAGAAAACCTAAAGCACTTACACAAAGCGTGTCATAAACAGGTACATAACAAAACTAAGTTAACTGGCTTGAAGTAAGGCTTGAGCCGTGTGATTGGTAACAGTCACGCACGGTTCTTAGGGGAGGGGAGAAAGGCGACTCTCAAACCTCACCCACTCAAGTTCGCAGACGATAACCCATACCTCGGACAGTTTCAATTAGGTCACTACCTAATTTTTTGCGTAAATAACCCACATAAACATCAACAATATTTGAACCTGGGTCATAGTCATAACCCCATACCCTATCCAATAATTGTTCACGACTCAAAACTTGCCCAGGATGGCGAAGAAAGGTTTCGGCAAGCGTAAATTCCCTTGCGGGTAACTCTACTATGTTTTGACCCACTTTAACTTTACGCGATCGCAAGTCTAAAACCACATCCCCAAACTTCAGTACCATCTCTTCGGTAGCTTGACTGCTACCACTATTACGCAACCTAGCTTTTATCCGTACTAATAATTCTTCAAACCGGAAAGGCTTAGTTACATAGTCATCTGCACCAGCTTCAAACCCCGCAACTTTATCTTGAATGTCATCACGGGCAGTTAAAATAATGACTGGAAAATTTTCTCCTTGCCCACGTAGTTCTGCCAATACATCTAAGCCATCTTTCCCAGGAAGCCCCAAATCCAAAATCATTAAATCAAAACAGCTACTTAAAGCCATATTAGTGGCGGAATGGGCATCAACGGCTAAAGACGTTGTAAAGCCATGAGAACGCAATCCTTTCTCAATAAAAGCCGCTATGCGGGGTTCATCTTCCACAATGAGAATTCGATTCATCCGATGCAACCTCTGGTCATGGTTCTAAAGGTAAGACAACCATAAAAGTAGAACCTGTTCCCAATCCCCAATTCCCTGTCACCTATCCCCTATCACCTGTCACCTTCAAACCAGACTATCCCCCCCTGATTGACTAATTACTAATCGTAAAACTGATAAACCTAAAATAATCAAAAATAGCACTAATCCGATTGTACAAGCATAGGTAATTTCTAAATTACTAAATGCTTGTTCATAGAGATAATAAACAATTGTTTTGGAACTATTAAGAGGGCC
Source organism: Anabaena minutissima FACHB-250 (assembly GCF_014697125.1). Lineage (GTDB taxonomy): Bacteria > Cyanobacteriota > Cyanobacteriia > Cyanobacteriales > Nostocaceae > Trichormus > Trichormus minutissimus. Next base: position 25,660 of record NZ_JACJRG010000035.1, read on the forward strand.
ACCTTGAGTCATAATAAAAACTTCTTCAAATACCTTAGTCGCAGAAATGGCTGAAATGACTGCGACTAATGCTAAGTAAGGCTTCATTAAAGGTACAGTAATATCCCAATGTTTGCGAATACCATCTGAACCATCAATAGCGGCGGCTTCATATACATCTGCTGGAATTGATTGCAACCCAGCTAAATAAATCACCATGTAATAACCTAGTCCTTTCCAAATGGTGACAGCCATAACACTAGCGAGAGTTATGGGTACGATGCCGAAAATTTTCGCCGAACTAGTCAGCCAGGGAATACCCTCTGGGAACAGACCTAACATTTTGAGGAATTGATTGAGTAACCCATTTTCTGCATATAGCCACTTCCAAGCTATCCCCGCAACGACCATAGAAATAACTACTGGCGTATAATATGCTGCTCGAAACCAATTAATTCCTCGTAATTTTTGATTGACTAAAATTGCCAGTCCTAAAGGAAAAATAACTAGAATGGGAACTACACCAACAAGATAGAGAAACGTATTTTCTAAAGTTTTCCAAAAAACGGCATCTTGCCACAAACGGAGAAAGTTTTTAATTCCTATCCATTGGGGTGGTAGGCTGAGGTCTTCGTAGCTAGTAAAGCTGAGGTAAAAAGCTTGCAGTGCAGGCCAGAATACAGTTAAGCCTAGCAGAATCAAAGCCGGCAGTAAAAATAAATAAGGAGTTAGTTGCCGTTTGATGACTATCCAATCTTTAGACGTTAATTGTTTCATAAAATATTTGTATTCGCTGATTATATCAGCCTGGGAAGGCAAACTAGTTGGGCATCTCTTCATCAATAAATGGTATCAGCTATTCTAATTTTTCTACGGCTTGCTGTATAGTGATCAGACTCTTCTCCCCCTGCTCCCCCTGTACTGTCAGCGATTGATTCCCTTTCACCTCCGCAAATTTTTTGATCAGTAGGGTCTCAATTTCATGGGCAGCTAAAGGGTGAGAAAATAAATAACCTTGACCAAATTCACATCCGAGTTGCTGTAACCGTTGGAGTTGCTGCTGTGTTTCAATACCTTCTGCCACAACTGCCAATCCCAGTTGATTGCTGAGTGTGATGATAGTTTTGACGACTTGATAATTTCTCTGCCCCTCCTCCATTTGGTTAATAAAGGAACGATCAATTTTTAAGGTGTTGGCTGGTAATCGATGCAGATAATTAAGTGATGAATATCCAGTACCAAAATCATCAATGCTGATTTGGATTCCTAGTGTTTTTAATTGCTCCAATACGATGATTGTCTCAGTTATATTCTCAATCAGAATACTCTCAGTAATTTCTAGAGTGAGACAATTACCGTCTAAACCAACTTGAGTCAGAATTTCTTCTACATCCCTAACTAAAGTAGGTTTACAGATATCTTGAACCGAAAGATTCACACTTACCTTAAGAGCTAATTTACTATCAAACTGAGTTTGCCAATTTCTTAGTTGTTGACAAGAGGTTTGGAGTACCCAATGATCTAGAGGGACAATCAGACCTGTTTCTTCAGCTACGGGAATAAATTCTGTAGGAGAAACAAAGCCGCGAGTCGGGTGTTGCCAGCGTACTAATGCTTCAACACCGATCAAATTATTGCTATTGAGATCAACAATTGGTTGATAGTAAACGATAAATTCTTGTCGTTCTAGTGCTTTTCGCAGGTCACTTTCTAAATTGAGTCGTTTCAGTGCCTGGATGTGCATCTGGGTATCAAAGATTTTATAGCAGCTTTTGCCTTGAGCCTTAGCTCGATACATGGCAAGATCAGAATCTCGCAGTAAATCTGAGGCTTGATGATAACGGGCTGTTCCTAATACTATGCCAATGCTCGTGGTGATAAATACTTCATGTCCGTTAAGCATTAATGGTGTTTGAAATTCTGCTAAAATTCGCCTGGCAACCATGACGGCTTCTTCAATGTCTTCTACGCGTTCAAGTAGAATCACAAACTCATCACCACCTAAGCGAGCAGCCAGATCCATGACGCGAATTTTGGATCTTAGCTTCTGGGCGATGATATTTAGGAGTTGATCTCCGGCTAAATGTCCCAAGCTATCATTAATGATTTTAAATCGATCCATATCGAGAAACAAAACCGCGAAATGATAGTTTTCAAGTCGCTTGGTGCGCTTAATAGCTGATTCCAATCGCTCCATGAGCAACTTACGATTAGGTAAGTTAGTTAGAGAATCATGTAGCGCGTTGTAAAGTAGTTGTGCTTCTGCATCTTTGCGTTCACTAATATCGGTGATTGTGCCAACATACCCTGTGATTTGTCCGGCAATATCGGATTCGGCTACAGCTTGTCCAAACACCCAAGTCACAGTGCCATCAGGTTTTTGAAATCGATACTCTAGCTGGAAAGGACGATGTTCTCTGGCGGCAGAATACCACTCAATAAAAACTTTGTCTTTGTCGTCGGGATGAATACCTGTCACCCATCCAAACTGAATGGCTGTTTCAGAAGTTAACCCAGCAATCTTGCACCAGCGTTCATTGACGTAAAGGCAATTTCCTTGCACATCGGTACGAAAAATGCCCACTGGAGCGGCGGCGGCTAAAGAAGCATACCGTTGTTGACTTTGGCGGAGGTGTGCTTCTGTTTGTTGTCGTTCTGCTAGTTCAGTTTGCAGTTGTTGGTAAGCAGTAGCTTGTTGAATCGCGATCGCCATTTGGGTAGAAAGCTGTTCTAATAAAGCTGTTTCTTCGGCTTCCCACTGTCGAGGGACTTGGCTTTCAACAACATTCAGCAATCCCCACAGTTTGTGACTGTTGATAATTGGCACTAAAATTTTAGCTCTAATCTGTAAACGTTCTAGTAGTTGACGGTGACAATCGCTCATCTGTGTGGTGTGTATATCAGACACAACTCGAATTCTTTCTTGGCGATATATCTCAACCCAATTAGCTGCGAAACAAGAATCGTGAATTTGTTTGCCCAGATAAGAAACATGACCATTGGCTACCGATTCCGCAACCACAGTCATGCTCCAGTCTGGTTGAAATTGCCAGATGTTGACACGATCGCACTGTAAAAGCGATCGCACTTGTTTAACTGTCGTGTCAAGAATATCTTGCAGGTGCAGAGAAGACCGAATTTGGGTAGCAATAGTTGCAATTAACTTTTCCCGTTCGGCTTTGGCCTGGAGTTTAGCTGTCCGTTCTTGGATTTGCTGCTCTAATTCGGCGTTACGATTTTGCAGCAGTTCTAATTTCTCCGTTTCTAAGCAAGATACCCGATGTTCTAAGACTCCAACTAATTGATTTAACTCTAGAGGATTGAGGACTTTCAGAATACTAGTCTGGGTAACGATACCTAACAACTCGCCTTGCTTACCAATCACCACTAAGCGTTTGACCAAGTATTGCTGCATAATTTTTTGCACAATCCACAGCGAGTCGTGAGGACTGACTGAGAACACGGGTGTACTCATGACAACCTGTGCTTGTAAATCCTCAAAATTCAGTTTCAAGGCTTGAAACTGGACGATATCTCGCTCTGTGACAATGCCAACTGGTAATTGTATGAGTTTACCTTCTTTGTCTTGAAATCTTTCTTCTACAAGCACTACCGAACTTACCTGATGTTCTGCCATCAAGCGAGTGATAGCTAGCATAGAAACACTGGGATCAGCACAAATCACTTCCGAAGTCATGACATCGGCGACGACACGGAGGTGCAGCAAGTCTATGGGGCGGGACAATTGCCGCAAGCTTTCATGGGTGAGTATGCCGACGATTTGGTTCTGCTCGTCAACTAGTGGTAAGTGGCGAATCTGATATTGCTGAAGTAAATTGACGGCAAAGAACAGATCAGTAAATGCAGATTGCTGCAAAGAAATGACTGGATGTGCCATCACCTCACCAATATTGAGATTTTCTAGCGATCGCTTTTGAGAACTGAGGCGAACTACATCTCGTTCCGTAAAAATGCCTAATAACTGATTGTCTTCTACAATCAACACGCAGCTCGAACGCGCCTCTAGGTATAAGGCGGCAAGTTCAGTATCTGCCTCTTGAGAAGATGAACATACAGCACGAATCCCACTCATTTGGGCGATCACTGCTACCACAGACGTATTTGGTGAAACTATTAGTGGGTTACGAACAATGGCAGATTCCAGATCAGCTTCTGTTAAAGCAGTCGATGATATGAACATTCGTGCAATGGTATGTAAAATTTCTTAACTTATCATGTTTATCATGCCCATCACATCAATGTACTTAACATATCGACATTAAGTAGAGAGTTCCGTTTCTTCAAAGACTTTTTTCAGGAGAGTCAAACTGTGTTCAATGTGTGATATTTGCTCTGGTGTGAGATCCTGTAAAATTTCAGCGATATGACCGCGAGTTTTTTCTTGGGATTGCTCTAACATCTGCTTTCCCTCTGGTGTTAAATTGAGAACTACTCGCCGCCGTTCTTGAGGATTGTCAGTACGTTGCACCAGCAGGCGTTGTACTAGTCGTTCGATTGTCGTTGATGCGGTAGCACAGGTGACACCAAGATGATCTGCCACCTCAGATAATGAAGCACCAGGACGACGCTTGAGAAATGCTAGCGATCGCAATTGTGGTATGGAAATAGAATCAGGACTGTGAGTTCGCATATCAGTCCGGATAAACCGCATCAATAATGGAATCGTATCCATAACCCTGGCGGCACATTTTTGGGATTCGTTGAGGTTGGGCATGGGGCGTGGGGCATGGGGCATGGGGCATGGGGTATGGGTTATGAGGTATGGGACATAGAGTCAATATCTTATTCTCTGCTTCTCTACTTTTCCCAGTCCCTGGTGACTGAGTTACGTCGTTCCCTGCAAAAGTGCAGTCCCCAATCCCAATCCCCAATTAATTTTAGTTTGCCTTATAACTTGCCCTTAATCTATCCTGATCAGAATATGAAAAAAGATTAAGACGAGTGGTGAGCAAAAAAATGCTAGAGAGCTTGACTGAAATTGCGGCCAAATTACAAGTTAATTGGGTACTGCTAAATGCTGGCTTACAGTTTACTAGTTGGGGGTTATTTTCCTTATTGTTGGCGGAAATATTCAGAGACAGTTACCATGCGTTGTGTCATAAAGTCATTTGGCTAGGTAAATGGCACAACAAGCACCATATGGTATATCGGCGGGATTTATCGATAGTTTCCTTAAAAGCTTATCAAGAATCCCAGCTTTACCATGACATTTTAGAATCAAGTCTGCTAATAGTAGTATTAACAATCATTGCCCTCATTGCCCAGCAAATTGGATTATGGCTGGGAGTAGTTTACGCCTGCACATTCTTGTTTGGTGCATCCCTACGATATTTCCAAGGGTCAATAGATACAGACTATAATCATCTACCAGGGCCTTTAGAGAAAAGCCCTTCAGTTTGGTGGGTGAATCGATCTTACCATTGGCGACACCATTTTGATGATGTCAATGCTTACTACAGTGGAGTATTTTCCTTGGTAGATAAGATATTGGGAACAGGGCTTTCTTTAAAGGGTAAAACCATCGCTGTCACAGGTGCATCAGGTGCTTTAGGACAAGCGTTAACGGCAGAGTTGCTCAAGCATAATGCTAAAGTTGTGGGATTAACCACTAACCCAGATAAATTACCAACCGATAATGGTTTGAAAATAATTCCCTGGGAATTAGGTAATGAAGCAGAACTCAAAGTAACTTTAGAAAAAGTAGATATTTTGATTATCAACCACGGTGTTAATGTTTACAGCAATCGGACACCACAAGCCATTAACTCTTCATATGAAGTCAATACTTTTTCTGCTCTCAGGTTGATGGATATATTTTTGACAACAGTCACAGGGCCACAAGCAAAAGCCACTAAGGAAATCTGGGTGAATACGTCTGAGGCTGAGGTGTCGCCAGCACTGAGTCCACTTTATGAACTCAGCAAACGCACTTTAGGAAATTTAGTAACTCTTAAACGCTTGGATGGCGATTGCATAATTCGTAAATTGATTTTAGGGCCTTTTAAAAGTCAACTTAATCCTTATGGGGTGATGTCAGCACACCAAGTAGCTCGCGCTATTTTATTTTTAGCCCGCCGTGATTTCCGTAATATTATTGTGACAATCAATCCTTTGACTTATTTACTTTTTCCTATCAAGGAAGTGAGTAGTTGGTTATACTACCGAATTTTTAGCAAGACACTTCAGAGTTAAGATACAGCAAATCTTATTTCATTTGTGAGCATGGAGAGACTTCAGAAACCCCTGATTTAAAAAAACAGGGGTTCTGGATTGCTATAAACTCCCTGTGTCAATCCAATTGAAAATGTAAAATTAAAAAATTCCAATCAGTGGAGGCTTGTACCCAAAATTAATTAAGTAAAAATAATTTTTCTTAATTTCTACTTGAAACTTGTAAATATATCAAAATTATGCAGCTAAAAGGCTGGTTTTGAAACAGCAAACCTAAAATCATGTAGGTATTTTTAATCAAAAAATAAGATGGATTTAAACAACTACATCAAAAATATAACTATGTTTCCTAAAACTTAATTAGTTGTAAAATTCCAACAGCAAAGGATTGATATGCGTCTACCCATGATTGTTAGTGCAGGATTGCTACTTTCTTTAAGTGTGAATTTGCCCGTGATGTCTCAATCTACTATAGAAGTAGCACAGTTATCATTTAGCAAGAACCTTAACTTAGAATTAAGACGATTAAAGTTTAATCGTCAGTTATGGAACAGCCAAAATATTTCTAACTATCGCTATACATTTAGTAATGGGTGCTTTTGTATACCAGATGCTAGAGGCCCAGTAGTTATTGAAGTTCGTAATGGACAAACAATTTCTATTACTTCTGTTGCTACTAATCAACCCGTTAATTCGCAATTTTTTCAACAATACAGTACAATTCCCAAACTTTTTAATGTGATTCAGGATGCTATTCAACGTCAAGCATCTAGTTTAACTGTGCATTACAATCCTGCATATGGCTATCCTACTCAAATTAATGTTGATTACAACAGTCAAATAGCCGATGAAGAAATATATCTCACAATTGAGAATTTTGAAATAATTCAGTAGTCAGAAGTCAGAAATCAGGATATGATTCTGATTTCTGAACCTAATCAGCAAATTATGAAATATAAGATTATTTTTTAGCTCTTTTTTAATAATCAATGAAGATTTGTTGTACAGTATTTCCATAAAGTTAATTGGTAGAAATAGTAACTCATAAAATCTATGGCTAGACCAATTCGGATTCTGTTACAAACCACGATTCACACTAATGAAGATGACTGGAGTATTTTTCGATTTTCTCTATTACAAGAATATTTAACATCTATTAAAGATGAAACAGGTAAACCATTATTTGCAGTTACAGGACGCGATCGCCTATCAGATGCAGTCGGTGATGATCCGATTTTAAGTAGTCTAGATCAATCAGATTTTGATGAACTTTGGTTATTTGCGCTAGATGTCGGTGATGGTTTAACAGCAAAAGATATTGCTGGTATTAATGCTTTTAGAAAGCGGGGTGGGGGAATTCTCACAACACGAGATCATCAAGATATGGGTTGTTCTATGTGTGGACTAGTAGATATAGGTGATCTCCACTATTTCAACACTCAAAATCCCGATCCTGACGATTCTCGTTGGAGTCGTGATGATCCACACACTACTTATATTTCCTGGCCGAATTATCATTCGGGAGCGAATGGTGACTATCAAAAAATCATTCCTGTCGAACCTGTTCATCCGCTATTGCAAAATCCTCATTCACCTACTGGGTTGATTGAATTTTTCCCAGCCCATCCCCATGAGGGCGGTATTGGGGTTAAATCAAATTTAGATGCGCGTGTAATTGCATTAGGTCAAAGTCTAGTCACAGGGCGGACATTCAATTTAGTGGTGGCGATGGAGCATCACACAGACGCACAGGGAAAACGACTAGGGCGGGCGATCGCTAATTCTAGTTTCCATCACTTTGTTGATTACAATTGGAATATTGCCAAAGGTTGTCCTTCATTTGTAGATGAACCACCAGGAACGGGTATGAAAACCGAACCACAAGCTTTAGAAGATATCAAAACCTATGTGCGTAATGCCGCTTTGTGGTTAGCAGGGTAAGTCAGTTTTGCATTTTAGCTATCCCTCTTACCCTAAACCCCTACACCCTATTTTCAAAATAGTACGGTCATTCCCCAAAATTCGGTCAAGATAGCCCTTGGGTAAATTTGCTAGAGTTAACACACCGGGATTTTTTCAGTCAAATCTCTGATAACGCCAGTAGACGAGGCTATTCATGCTTACAAGTACGCTACTTCTCTCTAATCAACTCCCCAACCTCCAATACTCTTCCACACCAGAGCGATTCGATGAAACTTGGGAAGCACCCTTAGCTACCCTTCTGGGTTTAGGACGCGCTGCTGGTGCTGACTTTATAGAATTATTTTTAGAACGCCGCAACTACATTAGTAGTTTGGCAGAAGACGATACAATTACCAGCATTTCACCTAGTCTATCTACAGGTGCGGGAGTCAGAGTATTTCGTGGCAAAGCCGACTGCTACGTCAGCACCAATGATTTATCATTTTCTGGCTTAAAAGCAGCATTAGAAAAAGGGCTATCTATCTTAGGCTTACAACTACCAATCTCTAACGCCTTCATCCCAGAAATTAACCTTGAATTATTCAGAGATTACGCCACCAAACGCGGTAAGGATGCCTGGCTACCTCTATGCAGTTCTATCCGGGAAATGGGCGAAATCCTCCTTGATGGTACCGCCTACTTAAATCGTAAAGCCAGCCATGTGCAGTCCCGCCGTGCCAGCTATTTCCGCGATTGGCAAGAAGTATTAGTGGCAGCCAGCGATGGCACTTTTGCCCGTGATATTCGCCTAACTCAATCAGTCGGTTTTAACCTGCTGTGTGCTGACGGTGCAAATCGTACCTCCATAGGTGAACGGGCTGGTAATACCAGTGATGCCAACTTCCTGAGAACGTGGGACTATCAACAATCCGCCGAGCAAATCGCCGAATCTGCTGGGAAAATGCTCTACGCCGATTATGTGGATTCAGGTAACTACCCCATTATCATGGCGAATCACTTTGGCGGTGTAATTTTTCATGAAGCCTGCGGTCACCTACTAGAAACTACCCAAATCGAGCGCAAAACGTCACCCTTTGCCGATAAAAAAGGCGAAAAAATTGCCCACGAAAGTCTGACAGCTTGGGATGAAGGACGAGCAGATAATGCTTTCGGGACAATCGACATGGATGACGAAGGTATGCCAGCTCAAAGAACCCTATTAATTGAAAAAGGTGTTCTTAAGAACTTCCTAGCCGATAGAACTGGTTCTTGGCGTACTTCCCACCCCAGAACAGGTAGTGGTCGCCGTCAAAATTATACCTTCGCTGCTGCTAGCCGGATGCGTAATACTTATATCGCTCCCGGTGACTACAAGGTAGAAGATTTATTTGCCTCTGTAGATAAAGGTATTTACTGCAAAAAGATGGGCGGTGGTAGTGTTGGGGCTACTGGTCAATTTAACTTTAGTGTGGATGAAGCCTATTTGATTGAAAATGGCAAAATTACCAAGCCACTCAAGGGTGCTACCCTCATTGGTGAAGCCAAGGAAATTATGAACAAAATTTCCATGTGTTCCCAAGATTTGGAAATTGCCCCTGGGTTCTGTGGTTCTGTCAGTGGTAGTATCTACACCACAGTAGGACAACCCCACATCAAAGTTGATTCTATTACCGTCGGGGGACGCTAAAGAATTTTAGATTTGCAATTTGTTCGTAGTCCAATATTTGTAGGGTGCGTTAACAGAGTAACGCACCAATTAGGGAACACCAAAAAATAAATTATCCGCAATTGATGGTTGGGTAGGGTGCGTCAGTATGAATAATTTCTGAGTATAGTTAGGTTCTATCGCACTGACGCACCCTACCGTTTGGATATTTTTTTATCTGGAAGTCCCTTATTGATCTGAATCATGATGCGTTACGGCTTGCGCATAAAACACCCTACTACCGACAAACTTATCAATTTGAATTTTGAATTTTTATGCCCAACATTAATGAAATAGCAAGTTACGCCAAGGAAAATGCAGAAAAGCTTGGCATCAAAAAATTTGACATTTATGGCTCAACTGTAGATGAAACCAGTGTGCAAGTTGACCAAGGTGAGCCAAAACAAGTTAAAGCTTCCAATCGCTCTGGTGTGACTGTCCGTGTTTGGAATGAAGATAATACAATCGGTATCACTAGCACCACTGATGTAGATCCCCAAGGATTGGAATTGGCTTTGAAAACGGCTTACGAAGCTAGTTTTTTTGGTGTTAAAGAACACGTCCCCGATTTTAGTCCAGAGGCTACTGTTTCTCTCGAAAAAACACTTGATGAAAAAGCACCCCAAGCACCCGTATCGGAACTTATAGAAAAACTGCTGGTGGCTGAAAAAGGATTACTAGCTACTCATGCAGCAATTATAGGAGTACCTTACAACGGTTTAGCACAAAGAGATATTGACAGGTTCTATCTCAATAGCGATGGTGCTTTGAGAAAAGATTCTCTTTCTGTGTCTTCGGTTTATCTGTATAGTAAAACCGAGGAAGAAGGCAAAAAACCCCGCAGCGCAGGGGCTTATAGAGTCAACCGCAGGTTAGAAAACTTAGACATTGATGGTTGTATCAAGGAAACTGCTGAAAAAACTATCAGTCATTTGAATTATGAAAAAATTAAGACTGGTAAATATCAAGTAGTTTTCTCACCGGAGGCTTTTTTAAGTCTTTTGGGTGCGTTTTCTAATTTGTTTAATGCCCAAAGTATTCTGGATAAACAAAGCTTATCTACTCCCGATGATTTGGGTAAACAGATTGCTACATCTTTAATTTCAGTCTATGATGATTCCTTGCATCCAGCTAATATAGGTGCAGAAACTTTTGATGGCGAAGGTACACCAACTCGTCAAGTGAAGTTAATTGAAAATGGCGTTTTAACAAGTTTTCTGCATAGTGCTGGCACTGCTAAAAGGCTGAATGCTCAACCCACTGGTAATGCTAGTATTGGTGCAAAGGTTAGCGTTAGTCCCAATTTCTATCATGTGTTTGCAGCCGGAAGTTCTGAGCAAGAATTGAGCTTAGAGACTGCTGAAAATGTGATTTTAGTTGATGAATTACACGCTCTCCATGCTGGTGTGAAATCTTTGCAAGGTTCATTTTCTTTGCCGTTTGATGGTTGGCTAATTAACAAAGGTGAGAAAACAAGTATTGAATCAGCAACGGTTGCTGGTGATTTTTTGGAACTTTTGAAGTCTATCATTCATGTAGAAAAGGAAGTGGAATTAACACCCGGTGGTGTTGCTCCTAGAATTTGGGTTGATGGACTCTCAATTACTGGTGAATAAACCTAGTTTGTAGTGAGGACTTTAGTCCTCTTTCTATCTCATTACCAGGGCAAACGCATCTAAATATTGACGAGCCTGAATCAGGATAAAATACACCAAGACTCAAACTACATAAGGCTTTGAGGAAATTAAATCTCACTCATCATGAAAATGATAATCATTGTGAGGCAGCCGACGACTGCCTGAATTTTCACGGTCAGTTCTCCACTCTTCTAGCGTAGGTTTTCTCACAGTCAGGCTACACCACTGAGTATTCCGCTACCGATAGAGAGGACTAGTGATACCAAATGTCGCGTCCTTTCTGAACAAATCACTACCGTCTGAGGGATCTATCCACAACTCAAAATTCTTGTGTCGTATGTAGTGTCCAGGAAAGTTGAGGGATTCAAATGACCAACTAGAAGCATCATTACCAAAGAGTGCAGATTTAATGCAAAATGTAGCATCTTCGCTAAAAAGCCGCTGATTGATTCTCCTTGCCAACTTCAGTTGAAAATTTTGGTGTCTCAAGAAGTGACCAGGAAAATTTACGGATTCAAATGAAGTGCAGTTCCTATTTGCCAATCCTGGAACAAGTTTGTAGGTTGCGTCTTTCCTTCCTAGTTCATCATTGATTGGCTCTAAGTAGCCTAAGAAATTTCTGTGGCGAATATAGCGATCGCCAAAGTTATACGACCTAAAAGACACCACTTCACCGTTGCTTTGGGAATAAACTGACGTAGATGATGTTAGCAATATCCCACAGACTGACAAACCTAAAGTTGAAACACTCAATAATTTTTTTAGCCAGTTAAATTTCATAGTTGCTCCTATTTTCTATTTACGTAATAGCAAAAAATAAATTATTCCAAATTGGCGGTTAGTAGGGTGGAATGGCACTTACTTAAAGTTAGTTGTTGCCTAGATTCACCTGATTAATGATTAGACTAAATATGCTTGTATTTCTCATTCAGTTGGCTCGAATAATTTTCCACATAACATTCGGTTGATCGATGCACTCCCATAGGGTGATTCTACCGCCATTGTCGAGAATGCCTCCGTGTTGGTGCAAGCATGAGCCGATGGCAGACTGAATCTTTACATACGATCCATCAACACGAACTTCACGCCACTTTTGAGAAGATGATCCTGTACAAGTCGATTGGATGATATCAGTACCATTTGCTGACAGTCCATTTTTCACAGTCAGGCAGAGGTCGCTATGTTTAAAACGGAGAACAAAATAACCATTGTCTGCCCATCCCCGCGTTAATTGAACGTTTGGTTGATTGATGCACTGCCATTGTGTGACAAGTCCTCCGATGTTTCTAATTCCCCCATGCTGGTGTACACACTTGCCACTATGCTTCGCTTGTATGTAGTAGCGTTGCTCTGTAAGGCTTGCAGAGACCATTGGTGCTAGTGTTACACTTAATGTGCCAATCACAAACAAACTTACTATGGCACGTTTCATAATGTGAATACCCCTGCTGATCACTAACTAAAGGTAAATGCCACAATATATGTTTATTCAAGAGAAAATTTCTAAAATATACAATCTGAAACATTATGACAACTTTAATCTAGTTAGGTTCGAGGGGAACATTACTGTTCCACCCCTCCCATCCGAAACCGTGCATGAAAGTTAAGTAGCTAAACAAAATTAATTACATAGTTTTTACCAAATTCTCGGAGAATCTTTTCCACAGATGCTACAAAAGTCTGCCAATTTTTGTAAGCATCAATTTCAATCCATTGATACTTAATAAACCGCCACAAAATTTCAATCAAATTTAACTCAGGTGAATAGGAGGGTAATTGAAAGATGGTAATACCGCGTTCTGACCATTCTTCAAGTTTATCAAGAATAATACCACTGGTATGAATAGAGGATTGATCAACAACAATCACAGTCGGTTTATCTACCTTAGGAAAGAAAGTATCAATGCAAGCAATAATTACATCCGAATTAATACTTTGAGATGAAACATAAGTTTCAAGGTGATTATTGCGATTCATGATTCCTAAAACATTTAAGCGCAAACTACGGCGACTAGGAATAGTTAAATACTCTCCCATATCTTGCCATCCATAAGGAACAGAAGGAATGAGACAAAATCCGGTTTCATCCAAGTAATATAAATTAAGTTTTCCTTCGTTTTCTAATCGTTTAAACTCAGTTAAATGTGCTGACTTTTCCTTGTATTCTATAGGGTCTGGCTTTCCTCCAACATCTCGTCGCATTCTATGCCAACTCATATAAAAATTTTTCAATATTCTTTTAACGGTTTCACTGCTAACTTCAATATCCCATTCTGATTTAATTTTTTGTAGCGTCTTTTTTACTGGACTTTGGACTAAAAGGCTAGAGAAAAGCAGTCAGCAGTAACACTGACTGCCGTAAAGTCAATGAAAGTAATCGATAAATCATTGACGTGATGATCCTGACACAACTAGAAAAATTCCGCCAAGCTATCTACGAAAGTTTGGGGAAGGCCAAAGATGCAGTATTTGAATTGATGGATGCAGTATTGACAAGTCCGAGTATCCCATCATTTGTAAGCTTGTCACAAAGCCCGGTATTTCGACGACAATGGTCGAGCATTTATGCAGCACTACATGATAGTCGTCCACCGAAAAGAAAGCTAATGAAGCTGTTAGTACAGGAAGTAGCGACAGATGAACAGCCATTTCTAGCAGGAGATCATAGCTTTTGGGCAAGACCAGAAGCGAAGACAGTAAAAGAAAGAACTTTTCATGGGGACAGAGCGGGAAGTATAGGCATCGGACAAAGTTACAGCACGTTAGCGTGGATACCAGAGGCGGATGGGAGTTGGGCATTGCCGTTGAAACATGAACGGATAACCACCTTTGAAACGCCAACAACTAAAGCCGCATTCCAACTAAAACTTGTAACTCGTGAGTTAGGCAAAAGACCACTTGCTGCTTATGACCGAGGCTACGGCAACGCCAAATTTGTCCAAGCCACGGAGAAGATTGACGCAGACCTGTTGTTGCGTTTAGCATCTAACCGATGTGTATGGGGTACACCAGGTACTTACAAAGGACGAGGCGCACCTTGTAAGCATGGTCATAAGTTTAAGCTCAATGACCTCCAAACTTGGCCCGTGGCAACTGAAACTCTAGAAGTTGAAGACCCGAAAGTTGGTCGAGTTAAAGTAATGCGTTGGAGTGGGTTTCATTTCCTTCAATCCCCAAACCGGTCAATGGAAATCATTCGCGTCGAGGTCATCAAACCAGTAGGACGTAATCGTCAATTCCAACCCTTATGGCTCGCTTGGTTGGGTCAGACAATGCCTGCATTAGAGGACCTCTGGCACAAATACTTACGCCGTTTTGCCCTAGAGCATTGGTATCGGTTTGCGAAGCAGAGGTTGTATTGGACACAGCCTCAACTTAGTTCTACCCAGGCAGCAGAGCGATGGAGTGACTTGATGCCCCTGTTAACTTGGCAACTCTGGCTAGCTAGAGTTGCCTGCATCGACTCCCCATTGCCTTGGCAGTCGCATCAGGCTACACTGTCTCCAGGACGTGTGGCACAAGCTTTTCCACTAATTTTAGCCGCCATTGGCACTCCTGCTCAACCTCCTAAAACTCGCGGTAAATCACCAGGTCGCGCTCAAGGCTATCAGCCACCTCTACGTCCCCGTTATCCCACTGTCAAAAAACACGCATCTAAAAAACCTAAAACCGAAGAATCACTTAAGAACGCTGATCTAACTTCTGCTTAGTTTCTGCTTCTTTTTTAACGATTTCACTTAACTCAGCTTCTAAAACAAGTTGGGTAACTTTCTCTTGCCTTCTATTCATTGCTGCTAAATGCAAATTAGTCCAAACTCAAGTTTTTAATTGTCTTGGTTCTTGTTTCGCCCACTCTCTAATTTCTGCTTCTTGTTCTGGCTTAAATATTCGTTTCCTCCCTCTTCCTGGTTTATTATACAGTCCTAGCATTCCCTCTAATTCCCAACGATTTATCCAGTTATATATTGTCTTATAACTAACATTAAATATTTTGATTAATTCTTCTAATTCTATTCCCTGTCCAGCTAAAATTAAGAAATGCGCTCTTTGGCGCACCTGATGATATCGACTTTGGCGATATATGCGCTCCAGTAGTTTCAAGGAGAGCAGATTAATTTCTCCCAAAAAAATCATTCAAAACCTAATTATTATCTAAGTAAATCCTAAATTATATTGTATATTGATTTGTGTAATTAATTTTGTTCGATTACTTATCCTGATGAATTAGTAACATTGGCGGGTAATTCGATTCGGATTGATTGAACCCGGTACAGTTCCATTGACTTCGATAAATTGAATCGCATCTCTACATGAAGATTTTGTGATATGTGAATCCTCTTACATTGATATTTAGGAAGAAGGGCTAAAGCCCTTACTACAAACCTGAAAACCTGATTCTTCTGAATTGATGAGAAATTTAAGACTTACATAATAGAAGTTTAATTAGATTTTAACGTTTGGTTTCTAATCTAATTCAAGTGTTTTTACTGAAACTTAGTCAGTAGCTCAAATTCATCAAGTAACTTAGCTACGTTAAGTCATCTATCTGTAACCAAATACTTGTGAGGAGAAATCATGCGGTATTTCTTGGGTGCTTTTTTGCTGGGAATGGCTACAATAACTGTTATGCCAACAGAAAAAGTTCTAGCTGGAACATTAACAGGTCAACCCCCCATTGTGATTGGACATAGAGGTGCTAGCGGTTATCGTCCTGAGCATACTTTAGCTGCTTATCAACTGGCGATTGAGATGGGGGCTGATTACATTGAACCTGATTTAGTCGCAACTAAAGATGGTTATTTAGTAGCGCGTCACGAAAATGAAATTTCTGGAACAACGAATATTGCCAGTCTTCCTGAATTTGCTGACCGTTTCACAACCAAAGTGATTGATGGACAAAATATATCAGGCTGGTTTACAGAGGATTTTACTCTAGCTGAATTGAAAACTCTGCGGGCAATTGAAAGAATCCCTGCTATCCGTCCCGATAATACGGCTTTTGATGGATTGTTTGAAATTCCTACTTTGCAAGAAGTCATCGATTTAGCAAAGACACAAAGCGCAGCTTTGGGACGGACTATTGGTATTTATCCCGAAACTAAGCATCCTACTTATTTTGATTCTATTGGCTTGTCAATGGAAGAAATTTTAGTCAGCGTTTTAAATGCCAATGGCTACACTGATGAAACTGCGCCAGTTTACATTCAATCTTTTGAAGTGAGCAATTTAAAAGACTTGAATACGTTAACTAACGTCTCTTTAGTACAACTGATTAACGGTGGTGGGAGACCCTATGACTTTGCGGTCAGTGGCGATACACGTACTTATACTGATTTAATTACACCGTTAGGTTTGGCAGAAATTGCTACCTATGCGAATGGGATTGGTGCTAACAAAAACTTGATTATTCCTAGGGTTGGGGGTAATTTGTCGTCTCCTACAACGTTGGTTGATGATGCTCATGCGGCTGGTTTGTTGGTTCACGCTTGGACATTTCGCGATGAAGATGTTTTCTTACCTGCGAACTTACAAGGTAATCCTGAAGAAGAGTATAGACTGTTTTATCAGACTGGTCTTGACGGGGTATTTAGCGATAACCCCGATACAGCATTTAAGGTGCGTTCTGCTTTAGTTCCTGAGCCTAGTGCTATGTTGGGTTTGGGAATTTTGCCTCTATTTGGATGCTTATTCCGTCGTCGCAATAAGGATTAAAAAGCTCTGTCTCTGTGTTAAAGAATTGATTTTTTACCACAGAGACACGTTCGCGGAGCGTCCCGCAGGGAAGACACAGCGAATAAGTTAATCGGTTTGGAGTGAAATTAAGGGACGGTTGGCGATCGCACTCAATCCGGCTGATTTAAATAAGTCTACCCAATCACGAACTAAAGTAAAATCACTGGGTTTTTCTGTACGTAAATCAGCTAAGGCTTTTAAGGTATCATGCCAATAACCGTTTTCTGCATAGATCAATACCTGTTGCTTCGGTGTTGATGTCTGCAATTGTGCAGCTATCTCGGCTGTCGGTTTTACTCGTTCTATCCAACCACTGGCGACGGGATCACCACTGCGATCGCCTCCTGTAGAGTCGCATAATAAGGAAAATCGCCAGCGATATTTTTTACCTACTTCTAAGCCTGGAAAATCGGCAGGTAAGGCATAACTCATGATGCCGTTACTAGCTTTGAGAGGTAAGGTTTTTTCTAAGAGGATTTCGTCTCCTGATTCATTCCGTAGCAAAAATGCTGCTTGTTGGGCGGAAGTTTCTGGAACATTGACAAAGAATGTCGGGCGATCGCTCAGGGTTAATTCGATGGGGATTTCTGTGGCTGACATCCCTGTGGGTTTGGCTGGTAAGACTGCACCGATGGCTTGGGGTGTGCATTGACCCCTTGCTGCTCCTGCTTCTAAATTCCGAGAACCCCTAATTCCTGGTACTTTGAATCTTAAAAGGGAACGACGACGGGGGGTAAATCTTGGTTGTGTTCTTTGGGAAATCAGGTTTGTGTTGCTGGGTGTTGCTGTGGCTGCTGTAGTCAACAACACTTGTGGAGCTGAAGTTAAACTTAGTGTGATTAATAGCAGGGTCTTTTTTAGCATAATTTTTTGATCATAGTCAGCCTTTGACAACAGCCTGTTAAGTGCAGTCACTGCTTGAAGCTGTTAAAGATTTAATGAGTTTTATTAACAACAATTATGTACTGGTGACTTTCTCATGACCGGGAAAGTTCCGATATTGCTATTACCTCAGTAGATATACCATAAAAACTTTCGGTAATTTATAAAAAAATAGTCAAATAAATGTTATAAAATTACCCAACTATGAATATGTTACTAGTTAACATTACTTAAAATATCTATCTAAATTAACATTTGGAGATTGTCGAAATTAATGAATATTTAGCACAGTTGCAAAATCAAATACAGCTTCGTTACCAAAGGAAAATCTGAGCGTCAGTCCTAAATTCAGTGGAGAAATTTACTAAGCACGACTTTCTACGGCTAGCGAGGCAATCGGCATTATTTCACTCTAGCTGTATTTTAGGAGACAACGCACAGATGGAAAATATCAAGTCAAAACTTAGGAGTTTTCCCAAAGCAGTATTAACTGTTGGTAGTACAGTAGTGCTGACTAGTTTGGTAATTACTGGGTTAATTGTAGGGTTGCGGAAGTTGGGTAGTTTGGAGGGAATGGAGTTAGGGGCTTTTGATCAGTTAATGCGATCGCGTCCTGATGAGGGGGTAGATAATCGGTTTTTGGTGGTGGGTATTGATGATGTAGACATCCAAACCCGCAAAGAGTACCCGATTGAAGATGGAACATTAGCCCAGGCGTTGGCGAAATTAGAGGCGCAAGCACCGCGAGTCATCGGCATAGATATTTTAAGGGATGTCAAGCAAGGTAATGCCACTGGTCGAGCCGAATTAGTGAAATTGTTAACAGATAGCGATCGCATTATTGCCGTCTGTGCTATCAGTAAAGCTGATTCCCCCGGTATCCCAGCCGCACCGGGGATTCCCGAAGATCGGGTAGGGGTGGCAGATTTCCCTGTAGATCGCGGTGGGACTGTGCGCCAGGGGATGATATTAACGATTCCCCAAGCCTCGAAACTACCAGCACCTAACGAACATATTTGCAATTACGTCAGTGCTGAAAATCAACTACCTTCCTTAAGTTTTCAAGTAGCAACACGTTATTTAGCAGAGATGGAAATTGAACCAGAACTTAGCCCATCTGGCGAAATTAAACTGCGTGATACAGTTCTCAGCCGCTTAACCCCCAACGCCGGTGGATATCATAAAGTTGATACCGGCGATTACCAAATGTTGTTGAATTACCGTTCTGGGAAAAATGCCGTCAAACAGGTATCTCTTAGTGATGTTTTAGCTGACAAAGTTGATCCAGCTTTGATTAAAGACAAGATTGTGCTGATTGGTTATACCGCCGCCATTGTCAAAGACACCTTTTACACACCCTACAGCGCAGGTGCAGCAGACAGCCAAAAAATGCCAGGGGTAGTAGTTCACGCCCAAAATGCGAGTCAGATATTGAGTGCAGTGCTAGATAAACGACCGTTATTATGGCATTGGAATGAGTTGCAGGAAGGGTTGTGGGTATTTGCTTGGTCGTTGGTGGGCGGCTTTTTAGCTTGGCGGATTCGCAAACCCTGGTTATTAATTTTAGGTGGTGGAATTGCGATCGCTGTTTTACTCGGTGGTACTTATGCCATATTTCTCCAAGCTGGGTGGATACCCTTAATTCCGCCAGCAATGGGATTATTAGCCACAGCTGCTGGTGTAGTGTTGATTGATAGATATGCCGCAACGATTGTCAAAACAGTCAAAGGCTTCTTAAAAATTGACATTGATATTGATGAAGAAAAAAAGCATGAAGAAGTAGCCGCTATTACCGAAAGTGATTATTTTTTGGAATTGCAGCAAAAAGCTAAAGACTTGCGGAGTAGAGATAATCAACAGACATCTGATGTTGCGGAAAAATCACCAATTCCCAATCTCCGCCCCCCAGAAATTTTACCTCCAACAGTGACTGAATCAACCCCCACAAATACAGACGTTGATTATTTACAACAAGTACGTGACAGACGCAACAAACGCAACATACAAGAAAACGGTAATGATGTCGATAACTTAGAAGTAACATCAACACCAGTAGAAGAACAAGAAGAAATAGAATACTGGCAAAAATTACAAAGCCGAGGTAAACATCTGAGAGAACATAAAAAATAAACTCATCACAAAAATCTCTCAACCTCCGCGTCTCTGCGCCTCTGCGTGAGACAAACCCACATCTTGCACTAGACGATTATCTATGATCACACCAGATTTTGAAGACTCACCATCCCCAAAAACTCTAACTGAAATTGCGAATTTACCCGATGAACAACGCCAATTGATGAATTGGATAATTCGCCAGCAAAAAGTAACCTTAACTGAAATTGCCACCCATCAAGATATTTCTTCTCAAGAAGCACAAGAGCAAATACAAAATCTCATATCTCAAGGATTTATCCAGATTGTAAATGATAGCGATATCACCTACTATAAACCTCATTTTGCTAGCCCAAAAAAACGTAACCTATCTCAAAATATTTGGGATAAATTAGAAAGTTAATTCTTCCCCAAACCCTAAATAATCATGTCCAAAATTGTTTCTATCCACTCATTTCGAGGTGGTACAGGTAAATCAAATTCCACGGCTAATTTAGCTGGAATTGTCGCTCGTGCTGGTCATCGAGTCGGTATCATAGATACTGATATTCAATCCCCAGGTATTCACGTCCTGTTTGGTTTTGATGAGCAGAAAATGAAATATGCCCTCAATGATTATCTTTGGGGACGTTGTGCTATTGAAGAGACAGCTTATGATGTTACCTCAGTTTTAAATAAAGTCGTAAACAAGAACAGCCGGATTTATTTAATTCCGTCCAGTATTAAAGCGAGAGATATCACTAGAGTTTTACGTGAAGGGTTTGATTTTAATTTGTTGAATGAAGGTTTTCAAGATTTACTCACTACATTAAATTTAGATTATCTATTTATTGATACTCACCCAGGTTTAAATGAAGAAACCTTACTTTCTATTGCTATTTCTGATATTTTAGTATTAATTCTCAGACCCGATCGCCAGGATTTTCAAGGTACGGCTGTTACAGTGGAAGTAGCCCGTAAACTCGAAATACCAAAAATGCTACTTTTAATTAATAAAGCTTTGCCAGCACTAGATTTTGATGCTTTACGTCAACAAGTAGAAAAGACTTATAACGCACCTGTGGCGGGGATTTTACCACTATCAGAAGAGTTGATTCAATTAGCTAGTAGCGATTTATTCTGTTTACGAAATCCAGAACATCCCTTTAGTCAAGTGATGGAAAAGGTAGCACAGATGATTATGCAAAAATGAGGGACTGGAGATTGGGGGGACAGTCCTCAATTATAGCAGTTTGCAGCCCTGGTCTAATACAGACCTAACCCCCAACCCCTTCCCTACATTCGCGCAGCGTGTCGGAGACAGGGAAGGGGCGTAAGCCTCAAAGCCTCTCTCCTACAAGGAGAGAGGTTTGGAGAGAGGTTAGAGTGTATTGCATACAAACAAGAAGTCCTATACTTTACCAAGGATTACCAATCATGGTGAATGCAGACCAAAAATAGGGATGGCTGATATTTTTATTACCAATTTTAGCTAGAACAGGGGGCAAAGTTACATTACCTCTAGTAGTTTCTAGCCTACCGTTTTCTAGACGTATCTCACCTTTGAGGGCTGCTACCTGGGCTTGGCGGAGGGCTTCTGCTTTGATGGGGGCTGTTTTTAAGCGATCGTAAAATTCACTGATGAAACCTAATGTACCTTCATCGGAAACATACCATAAACTTGCTAAGGCTGACTTTGCACCAGCTTGGACAGCAAAACCGGCAAAACCTAACTCTGCGTCTTCATCTCCGAGGGCGGTACGACAAGCACTCAATACTACTAATTCTACAGGTGGATTATTCCAACCGAGTCTGCGGATTTGATCCATTTGCAATTGAGTGTCCCAGAGTTGAATGTAGGAGTTACTAGGCGCACCTGGTCTAAATTCGCCGTGGGTGGCGAGGTGGATAATCCCAAAGGGTGTCTGCTGACGTTGGTTTTGGAGATTTTTCAGGGTAAAGGATTCGTTGAGGAATGATCTACCAGGCCATAGGCGCGGTGTGATGGCTTTTAGTTCTGTGGGTACAGCTGGTAAGGGCTGCTGGTTGGTGAATTGAGATGCACCCATACTCAAGACTTCAGCTTTTCTAATATCGACATATCGGGTATCGGTGAGGCTGAGACTAGGCATTAAACCGACACTGTATTTTTCGACTAAATATTGTTTACCATCATAAAGGGCAGCGATGGGTAGCGATCGCAATCCGCTATCCATAATAAATACTAGGTTTTGAATTTCGCTGGCTGTTAAATCAGTCTCGATGGGTTTAATTAGCAAGTCATATAGTTGTTTGGCTGAATCTATATAGTCTTTCCGCAAGGCGGGATCTGTCACGCGGCTTTTGAAAGTTCGAGAAATTGCTAAAATTTGCGATCGCGTGATGGGTAAAACTTTGCGGACTGGTGTACCCTTGGCAGTAACTACGAGTAATTCTAGGCGATCGTCTGGAGAGATGATATCTAGTGCTTTTGTCTTGGTTACTTGATTAGATGTAGCAGCCATCTTGGGGACAAAACTGACGTATATCAATGCAGGTTTTACCCCTGTGGCACTTTCAATATCTTGTAAGATACTCTGGGCTGTGTTTGTCGTGGCAATTTTGGGTAGAGTAGTTCTTCCTAAATATTGCTGAACTCTGTCCGTAAACTTTTCGTCAATTTCCGGGATAATTTTATCAACTACAACTTTGGTAATGACGGTAGTTTGAATAGGATTGCCAATCTTTTCTAAGATGTTAGGGTTAGGAGAATTACCGGGAATTGTTGGTTCTATTGGTTCTATTGGTTCTATTGGTTCTATTGGTTCTATTGGTGGCGGTGTTGGCGTAACTTGAATAGTTATATCTTGAGGGGATGAAAAAGAGACGCGATCGCTAGCTGTAATACTGAAAGCTGTAATATTACCAGTAGTATCTGTTGGTGGTGTGTAGACTAAAATTGTATCCGACGGAAGTAATGTTCCTGGTGTAACTGGTGTACCATCTTGTAGTGTTAAAGAACCACTTTTTAATTCTGTAAGTGTTATGCTGAGAGTATCTTGATTTACATCATTTTTTCCCACATTTAACTCACTAAAATTAAATGTCACAGACTGATTTTCTTGAGTTGTTGGTATATTATTATTCGCTGTTAATGTAGACGGACTATTAATAGAATTAATCGATATATCACTGGGAGTATCACTAGCCAGTCCCCCATTTTCTAGAACCGGGAATGTATTAACTGGTGAATTTGGTGTAATTTGAGAAATGCCTGTGTTAATACTTGCCTTAGTACCATTTTGGCTAGCATCACCGACTATAAATGGCACATTATCAATCCCGCCATCATGTTGGATTGTGACAACACCTGATAGACTATCTCCGGCAGTAAAAATGGTATCATTAGTAGGTATACCGTCATTTAAAACTTCTGCTAATCCCCTGACAACTCCATTGGCGAGAACATTCACATCACCTGCTTCAGCATTACCAAAACTAGAAACACTGGCGTTTGTGTTAATACTGCCAAAAGTAATATTTTTGCCTGCATTTAAATCTACATCTCCAGCCACAATATTACCATAAGCACTGAAAGCAAAAGCATCAATTCTACCTGTAATAATATTACCTGTTGTGTTGATATTAATTGAACCAGCACTCGCATTACTAGATTCTGGATTGATAGCTGAGGAATTAATATCACCTGTGGTAATATCGCCACTCAATGATTGTAAAATAACTCGTCCGGCAAAACCAAAATTAGGATCACTAGTATCAATGTTTCTGACTTGGATATTTGCAGGCGTGGATACAACTCCTGTGGTACTAAAAACAGTTGTTGATTCTGTAGTATCTGGAGGAATGTTAGCTGTAGATTCTAACACACTCAAACCGGCTCTCAAAATTAAAGCAGGCTCATTCGCTAAAATAGCTATATCTCCTGTACAAGTAGTATAAATAGGACAAAGTGTAAAATCTGCCCCAGTAATTGTAATATCACCGCCAGTAATACTACCTGTAGATTCTACTTTTAAAGCTGGGCCGATATAATCACCAAAGGTAACATCTCCATTTGCACTAATGATGGGGTCATAAAGACTGATGAAACTACCCCTATTCCCCAGACTGTTGAGAATAGAAAACTTACCACCACTGGCGAAGTGAGTATCTAGAGAAATTTTACCATTACTAACTAAAGTTAAATTACTACCGCTAATAAAACTTGTTCTATTAATATGATTAATTGCTAAAATATCAATACCTTGATTACCTTGGAGATAAAGATTTTTTCCAGCAATAATAGAAACATTGTTAACTGTAGTGTCACGGACTTGCAAAGTATTTTGAGCTATTAAATTTAAGTCGCCAGTCGTGGTAATTTTGCTTTCAGATAAAATTAAATTCTGGTTAGCATAGAGATTAACTTGATCAGCATTTGCGTGTTTAACTACCACATCACCACGATTAACTTGCAAACCAGAACCAGCTAGTTCTACTTCACCATTACTATTAACTATTAATTCTGTAGCATTATTCCCCCCGCCACCAGTCAGCAGTTTGGGGAGAGAATTAGGTGAATTGTGGTTAATATTAGATGTGTTAATAAATTCCAGACTTAACAGATTGCCAGGAATACTCAAACGAACTAAGCTAGAATCGGGAACACTAGCGATGGTAATATTACCCCCTGGTGCAGAAAGTTTTCCAGTGCTGGCGACAGTACCGCCTAATAAAGTTAAGTTACTTCCTTGTGAAACGGTGAGATTCCCAGCATTAAAAATTGCACTAGTAGAGTTTGCATCAAACACAAAGCTATTAGGTGTTCCAATGAGTGCAGCATAATTATTCCAGCCATGAGCATGAAAATAACTATCACCAAAACCAATACGGTTAGAGGTAGTCGCTGTAAACGATGCTGGAACATTCAAACTTGCATTATTACCAAAAATAATCCCATTGGGATTGATTAAATATAAATTAGAGTTACCGCCAGTGACTTTAATTAGTCCATTAATAAAGGAAGCATCGCTACCAGTGACACGTCCTAAAATATTTTGAATTGATGGCTGGGAAAGAAAGTTAGCTATTTGATTGGCATCCAGACCAAACTGTGAGAAACTATGAAAAAGATTAGCGCGATCGCTACTCAAACTCCCGCCGCTAATATCAATATTATTACCTTGAGTATTAACAATAGTCCCAGTGCCATCATGAGCCGGGTTAATTGATTGTGCTTGTGCCAAATTAGGAAATAAACCCAACAATAAACTAGCGCAAGTTAGACTTGTTTGTTTAACCTGTGAATTTCGCCTTTTTTGGGCTTTTTTAACAGCTTGATGAGCAAATTTAGCCTGCAATTGTGTATATTTGCTAGATACATTATCGGCATGAGTGCGATAATAATATAGTGGCTGAAAAATATGCTTAACTTGAGCAACTTCTGCAAGACGCAAGCATAAATCATAGTCTTCCACATATTTCAAAGACTCATCAATCCCACCTGCTAACTCAAACACTTCCCGCCTGATTAGCCGGAAGTGAAACGTCATAAATTTATTTAATATTTCTTCTCGGTTATAGGGGATAAGACAACGATAACCATAGCTGAGAATGTGATTGTGAGCATCAATATCTAAATAATCGGTATACACCCAACCAATATCTGATTCTGCATCTAACACCGCAGATGTTTCTTGTAATGCTGTCGGTGCTAACAAATCATCACTATCTACCCAACCAATATACTTACCACAAGTTTGAGTGATCGCAGCCTTTAAAACTCTTGTCGTCCCTTGATTTTGCGCCACCACCACCCGCACTCGATGATCACGTTTTTCATACTCACGGGCAATCTCTGTGGAATTATCAGTAGAACCATCATCCCAAATTAGCAGTTCAAAATCTTGCCGAGTTTGAGCTAAAACACTGGCAATAGCAGCACCAAGGTAATGCTCCTGATTATACACTGGAATAATAATAGAAATTACTGGCTGCATAAATTGTTTTTACTAAAAATTTCGGTAAGCTCAATGCTTATAACTAGTTGGCTGCATTGTGTCATGATCTAGGTATAGTGATAGTTGATGTTTGCAAATATTTGCATACACTCAATAAGTTCCTGAATTTTGCTATATTTCTATTCGTATTGGTTCTCACCTCAAAAATCTGTTAAAGAAAATTCACCAAATTTAAATTTTCATAATTTATATGCAAAACTTCTTCGCCAAAACCAAAAAGCGACAGAGATTAACTTCCAAATTTCCCCAAAAACCAAAGCCTTCCTTAACCCTCCGGGTTACTTTGCGTAAACCTCTGCGTTACTTTGCGTTCCAGAAAGTATTACCAATATTCACCTTTTTAATTACCACTTGGCTAGTCCCCAAAACCTTATTAGCTCAAGAGAAGCTAGAAATTAAAGACTTTGATTACTGGGCAAGTTTTTGTAGATTACTAGGAGAAGAAAAAAAATACGAAGAAGCGATCGCAGCTTGCAATCAAGCTATTGCACTTAAACCAGAAAATGCCGACATTTGGGTAGAACGGACAGAAATCTTAATCAAACAAGCAAAATATACTGAAGCTTTAGTTTCAGCCGAACGCGCCTTACGTCTACAACCCAAATATTCTTTAGCCATAGCCCAACGCTGTCAAGCATTATTTAACTTAAATAAATATCCTGAAGCTAACGCCGCCTGTGATTTAGCCTTGCGTGCCGATGGGAATTGGGGTGATGAAACAGCAGTCTTAGCATGGTACAATAAGGGACTATCTGAAAATAAATTAGGACAATTTAACGCAGCGATTGCCTCATTTAATCGAGCATTAGATATTGATAAGCAAAATTCCTTAGCTTTAGTTGGTAACTGCCAAGCTTTATCGAACTTAGGTAGATTATATGAAGCGATCGCAGCTTGCGATGCAGCCATTAAAGCTAATAGTAATTGGGGCGATAGTTCCCCGGCCATTGCCTGGTATGCTAAGGGTTTAGCACAGCAAAAAAATGGTCAAATAGAAGAAGCGATCGCCTCATTTGATCAAGCCATTGCCATGAATCCCAAAGATGTAGATATCTGGATTACTCATGGACAAGCTTTAGCATTAGTAGGTAAACCAGCACAAGCTAGTGTTTCTTTTGAATTTGCAGTAAAATTAAGTCCTAATTATTCTTTGGCATTAGCAAATCAAAGTGCCACATTCAACAAATTAGGCAAATATAAAGAAGCCCAAACAGCTAGCGAACAAGCTATCCAAGGCGATAATCGATGGGGTGATATGAGTCCCGCTTTAGCTTGGGAACAGCGAGGAATAGCTTTAGCCGGAATGGGAAATTATGAAGAAGGATTAGCTTCAATTGATCGTGCGATCGCCTTGAATCCCAACCACGCCGAAGCCTGGAATAATCGCGCCGTTAGTCAATGGTATTTAGGTAGATATTCCGAAGCAATGGCTAGCAGCGATCGCGCCACCACAATTAACCCCAAATATGCCCAAGCTTGGTTTAATAAAGGTAGAATCCTCAAGTCATTAGAACGCTATCCACAAGCATTGGCAGCATATAATCAAGCTTTAGAAAATGGTAAATCAAGTGAAAACACACTCATAGCTAATATCTGGGCTAATCGGAGTGTAGTCCTATGGCATTTATCACGCAATCAAGAGGCGTTAGCTTCCGCCGATCGCGCCATTGGTATTAACCCTGAATTATCCCCAGGATGGTATAACCGGGGTGTAGTGCTATTAAATTTAAGACGCTACGAAGAAGCCATCACAGCTTATAACCGCGCTGATACTCTTACCCCCAATGATGCTAATATCCTGCTAGGTAAGGGAATAGCCTTATTAAAAGTGGGTAAATTACCAGATGCGATCGCAGCTTTTGAAGCTACCTTAAAACTAGATCCCCAGAATGCCCTAGCACAGACTAATCAAAGCATTGCTCAAGCACAATTGCAACAACAGTTAGAGCAGGAAACACCAAAGTTACCAGTAATTCCAGCAAAAACTAGATAAATTTTGGTAATTGAACTCTGATCAATTTTTATGATCCGTGTTGCGACAGCGTGGTGAAAATAACTCACCAGTACAATTTAAATCCACTGTTTGATATATCAAGGCTTCTCTTGTTTGGTTTTGTGTCTTCTTACACTAGCTCTTTAAAATAAAAAAATAATATTTCACCGAAATTTTACTGATGTGGTGTTGAAATTATGATTATATTGAAGATGTTACATAAATTCCAAGCAAATCTACTTAAACGAAATCTACTGATGTAGGATTTAATTTAAGTAGTTAAGCCAAAAATATGCTTTTGTTTTCATTACGGGTTGATTGCGTCTGGTGTGTTCCAAGTTCAAAATTATATCCACATCTGGAATATTGCGTGCGATTGGTTGATACCCATTGTAGGGGTTGGCGCAGCCTCTGTCTTGTACACGCTACGCTTTTGTGAGCATCCCGCAGGGAACGTAGATTGACGTTCCTCCCACCGTAGGGATCGCATTACGTTTAAGAGGTTGTTTGAAAATTGGTTAGCTGTGATTTTAAGTACCTATTGATCCCCCCTAGTCCCCCTTTAAAATGGGGGAAACTGAATCAAAGTCCCCCTTTTAAAGGGAAGCCACTGCGTTGGGCGGCTTTGCCGACTTGTTCGCGAAGCGTCTCGTTGGCGTAGCCTCTCGTAGAGAAGAGAAGCAAGTGGCGTGGATTTAGGAGGATCTCAAAGTATTTGATACATCACCAAAGACTTTTAAAACATCCTCTAATTCCTAGACTCTGAATATCATAATTTTTAACAAGTAGCTATTGCTAAGTTGAAATGGAACACACCAAAAAAATAACAAATATATTAACTAAATTTCCCGAATCCCTATTAATAGGAATAGGCGGAAGTTTAATGGCTATACACCTCACCCTATTTTGGAGAGACGAAGATATTGTCAGTGTTTGTCTATTTTTTCTATTTGGTGCTAATGTATGGTCTCTGTTGAAAGAAAAACGTCATAGTTTGAATTTAGAAAGTGGATTATTTTCTAGTATTTTAGGCTTCTTGCTTTTGATATTGGTGTTTATTAATAGTATATATCAAATAAATTTTACTATTCTATTAGCACTCTCGCCTTTAATATCTGCTTTTTCTCTAGCTCTAATAGCTTCTGGTTTTCCAGGATTAAAGCAATATTGGTTAGAATTATTAACAATATGCTTTTTCAGTTTACGCACATTGATACCTTTTATTCAGAGAATTGATATATCCTTGATTACCGCAAAATTTTCTTATCTATTATTGTGGTATACAGGCTTTGATGTCAGTCGTTCTGGCGTGCTTCTGAATCTACCAACTGGCTCTGTAGAAGTATATAGTGGCTGCTCTGGGATTGTTCTCATTTTAGATACTTTGAGTTTAGCAGTTCTCTTTCTTTTCATGTTTGACTTAACTTGGAAGCAAAAAATTGTCGTACCATCTGTAGCTGCCATCTTAGCATTTATTATCAATGGAATACGAGTTTGTCTTATGGCTGTTTTAGTAGCAGAAGGTGATAAACAAGCATTTGACTACTGGCATCAAGGTGATGGCTCACTCATATTTTCCATGATTACCGCTTTTATTTTTTGTTGTTTCTGTTGGTTTTTACTCAGCAGGAATCAACGCAAAATTCAACAAATTACAGATAATTAAAGGTAATGTACTGGAAATTTTTTCGCATCCATTTTTTAACTTTAACTTTTAGCGCAGGAATATTAGTTTCGGGATTACTAATTATATTCCCCAACCTAGGAAACCCGAAAAATAGGGCGTTTAGTTTTCCCGAAGCAGTAGCTTTACCGCAGTGGCAGTTAAAATCCTCTCGTGCTATAGACCCGCCTATACAAAAGTATCAACAGCTTTTATCTCAAAGGAGTTATCAATATACAAAAAATGACCTCACCTTAGATATAGAAATGCGTTATTTGCAGAATTTGTATCATGCAGATGTCAATGCCTTGATGAAGAAATATACTCCCGTTAAACCCTCAACTATCGTGCGTTACCAAGAAGGTGTAGGCTATTACGGTGTTGGGGTAGACAAACAACAAGCATATCTCAGTGCTTGTATTAATCCACAAGGTGGTAGTACCTTCACTCACCCACAGTATAGGCAGAATAGATATCTCAAAGATATTAATTTTGCTCGCTTACTGCCTGTATTACAAGGTCAGGAAGCACTTATAGACAAACGTTGCCTTTGGTCACATTTATCAATACCTTTGGGGAATTCCTCACCAGAAAATGCCTACCAAGTTCTAGAACAAACTTGGGTTTCGTGGTATCAATGGTGGCAACCTCAATTTCCCAAACCTTGATTTTCATTTACTACAAATCGTTTAATACTACCTAAAATTATGACTGATTTTGATATTTCCAAAGTAATAGACACAGAGATTTCCAAATTACAAAATTCTGTAAAATCTATAGATTCTTCCCTAGAATTTGTAGGAGTGTGTCGGTTAATTGGCTATGGTATGCTGGTATTGGCATTGTTTGATTTAATTGAAACATTTATCCCAACCAATTTTATGAATCCTAATTGGGAATTTCAAACAATGGGGAAAATAGTAGAACGAGTAGCCGTACCTTTGATTGCGCTGGTGTTTGTCTTTTTAGGGAAACTAGAAAAGCGAGCTAAATGGGAACTACGCCTGTTGTTACCCTTTTTATCTTACTTAACTTTGTTAGTGGCATTATTGTTTATACTGCTAATTCCTGTGGGAGTGATGAATACAATGCGGTTATATAATAATAATACTAATCAAATTACTACCCAGTATAACCAGCAATTAACTCAAGCACAACAGATACAAGAGCGCCTAAGTAAAACTACCCCTACAGAGATAGAAAATCTCTTAAAAAGCCAAGGTAGATCATTAGATGGTCAAAAACCTGAAGCAATTAAAGACCAAATCCTTTTAAGAATTAATGAATCCAAGCAGCAATTAAAAACGGAAGTGGAAACAAGAAAGTCTACTGGTCGCTTGGCTTTATTTAGAACTTCTGTGAAATGGAACTTAGGTGCTTTAATTTCTGCGGTTTTGTTTTTCACTTTTTGGAAGGGAACATCTTGGGCGAGGAAAAAAGCCTATTAAGTTTGTAGTTAGGACTTTAGTCCTTAAAAACTAAGTAATGGTAGGTTGGGTTGACGTAAGGAAACCCAACATTAAGCAAAAAAACTGTTGGGTTATAAACTTCACTACTGGAAATTTATAAACAAGTTAAGATAATATTTCAAAAATCTTTAGTGATGTAACAAATACTTTTAGACTACATCCCCTTTAAAAAGGTGGACTTAAAGCAAGCAATACTGGGGTGGTAAGCAAAACTAGAACCCCGACTTCTTCAAGAAGTCGGGGTTCTGAATTGTTATCATAAATGTTTGAATAGTTAACTTTTTTATGATTATGGGAAATTCAAGAGAAAATAGAGAACACACTCAACTTTTTATATCAGTGTTTTATGTCAAATTGGACTTTTCTTAATAATTAAGATATCTATTTGACACATTACACACAGTTACAAGAACCTAGCTTTGATTTAGCTGAAACAAAGTTACCAGTCTTTTGATTAAGCTGTAACTTTTTCTTTGTTAGCCTTTTTGCCGTACTTCTGCTTCAACACGCCGCCACCTACAAGACCTACACCAAGACCAAACATAGTGATGGGTTCGGGAACGGGAGTTCCTTCTCTGTAGTAAACGCTGATGTGAGACACATCTCTGGGACCACGTCCAGGGAAGTTAAAGGGTGGTTCTTCAAATGGGCTAGTCCAACTACCAGATAGGATTCCATCTTGCAGCAGATAACCTACTAAGGTGGTATCGCCACCATCTTTGAAGATCAGCATTGCATCCGTCCAGGTATTTTGGATGAAGTTGGCAATGCTCCAAGTACCTGATTGACCTGCATTACTAGCTAAGTCAGTTCTGCTACTATATTTCCAGTCAGTGAACCCGAAGAATTGTTCAGCATTCACAGTTATGGGGTTAGTATTGAGAAAATCTTGATTTGCAGTACCAATTTCGCATGCGGTTGTGCCTGTCACATTATCAGCAATGTTATAATTACTACCAATACAAGGAGTTACGCTAATCGCTTGAGCGGGTGCAGCAGTTGTAGCTGTAACAACCGCAACGCTTGCCCCTAATAACAAAGCAGAAAGAACTGAAGTGTATTTCATAGTTAACCAAAAACTGAAAGAAAACTGTGTAATAAATATACGACGATATTGACCGTAAATCAACGTATTTACATACAATCTTCATGAAATATTTGTATGGTTATAGTGTTGAATAGTTAAAATAATATTGCTTGTTTCTATTCTTTATCGAGAAAATTAAAACCTAGTCGAATAATCACTCAAATCAGCTTAATTAGGTTATTTCTTAAAACTATACTTTGTGTTTGAAGCTAGTATAAAGATAACTTCAAGCAATTGTGAATTTCTTACAATAAGAGTATGAGAAAATATCAGAGAAAGGTAGCAATTAAACACTCAACTACACAGCAAAAATCTGCTTACATAAATTTTATAAGCTGAAGTAAAGGAATATCACCGTAGAAATTTGGTATTCCAGACGCAATTCATCGCGTCTCTAAAAGATGATGGCTCTTGGGCTGATATCAATTGTATGGGTTGAGCCACTAACAATAATCAAGCTGAGAACCTTGCACCTGTTCTACCTGTGAAAATCCACAGTAAAGAACGAAAAACGTCACGAACAATTAATTCATCAGGTTCTTGAGGACGATTCGAGGCTACAGACACTGGGGTAAAAGCAATACCTTGACTACCTAGAACAATAAAAGCGATCGCCTTAGCCCTACGCATATGAAAATCCGAGGTAATAACAAATAGGTGCTGGATACCGTGATTTTTGAAATCTGAAATTAGGGTAGTAAAGTTAGTGACGGTATCAACAGCCCGATAATCTAGATAAACACGCTGGCGCGAAACACCCTCAGCATCAAAAATCTTTCGTACTAGCCGAGGTGAATCACCAGAAGACACCCACACTTTTAAAGCCGGATACCACCGGGCGATTTCCGCCGCCGCCTGTTCCCGTTCCATCCCACCACCTAGAGAGAGTATAGCTTGGGGTTGAGGAGTCTGATTGTAGGCGATCGCTAAACGAACGGGAATTAACAAGAGTAAAGACAGGATAAAACCTATCAACGCGTAAGACCAATATTTTGTCAACCTATACAGTAAAAACTTCACCTCTGCACCTTTCGTAATCACCACTTTAGCCGTAGATATTCAGTCTACGGACAACCAGATAAAATTCATCATATGGGTCAATGCGGCCTTATTGTTAGTGGTGGGTTAGTATTACAATTTTTCATGATCACAACTTTCTTTCCTTAATTGGTTGCGCCGGATTCCCTGCATAAATAGTCATCGCCTCCAATGATTTAGCAGCCACTCCACCTAGAGTTAACACAGCACCTCTACCAACAATAACCCCAGGGCCAATTACTGACTTAGCTGCAATCCAACTACCCTCTTGAATATGAATTGGAGCTATTTTTAATTTAAAACTAAGGTCATTCCAGTCATGATTGCCGGTGCAGAGATACACACCTTGAGATATGCAAACATGACTTTCTATTGTGACATGAGTGAGGTTATCAATCCAAACGTCTTCACCAATCCACGCATAATCACCGACAGTTAACCGCCAAGGAAACTTAACGCGCACTCCTGGCTTCAAGCGAACACCTTGACCAATTTTTGCTCCAAACCAACGTAGCGCCAAAACTTTTAAGCCCGAAATGGGCAACCAACGGCTTTCTACTAAAGGCGAGCCTATAAAATACCATACAAGTTGTTTCCAGTATGGTGCGCCAGGAGTATAGTTACCGACTGTATATCTATCTAGGTGCATTGGGGGATTGGGAAAGACAATTTTTGACAATTGATTGTAGGATTTTACCGTGATTAGCTGTCATCAAGAAGGGAAATTCAACACTGTCAGATGGCTGTGCGATCGCAATGGAAAAAGTAGCAACTACCTATAATCAGGCGGATCTATCGACTCCTATACAACCTGTGAAAACCCACAGCAGGGAGCGAAACATCACAAGCAATATGGTAGATCAATTCTTGGGGGCTGTTAGAGGCTATAGAGTAAAAACGATATGTTTAAAATCTAATCGTAGCGATCGCTTTATATCTCTGCATTATGTGTAGTATTTTTTTGATTAATTGACTTTATTTTTTCCACAAACTTATTGTATTTATGTAATATTTGATTTCAGTAACACCACTGAAGGCATTCACTTTTTTCAAGAATAGACTTATAAGCGTCAATGATACGAATTAAAGGCATCTACCCAACGATTTTATTCTTGGATTGCATGATGTTGTTAATAAAAATTACTTGCAATTTTCAGCTATTAGTGCAACCCAGAATCTCAACAAGAGGCGTGAAATAATTAATTGTTGTGCTACAACCACTAAGGAGCTAAATGTGCTATGGGTTAAGCAAAACTTATTCCTATAGCAACACACGAGTATAAATACTAATGAGCAAAGCTAACTATTTGCCAGACCTGCGTGTATCATACTCTAAGCTGTTGCGGGCTTATCCAAATTATTCTAAGTAGCTAACAGATTAGGCAACTATTGAGTAATAGTTTGCCCAGCAACGCTTTTCTCTATAAATTTACCACACCCCTTTTTTACCACAGTTTTTATGTTATGGGGTGTCAAGTTTGCTTGAAAATATAGTCCATTAATCGAATCTTACACTCAAAATAATTTTGGTTAGGGATATTAAACTTTTCTTAATATTTTTTATCCGCACCAAAGTTTCTCACTTCTCGTTCGTAGTTTTTATCCGGGAGCAACAATTCTCAATCAGCCTCTCAATCAGGCTCAATCTTGTTGGCATTTAAGACCTCAAAACTCCATACATAGAGATTGTCAACTCCTTCAAGTTGAAGTGTTGCAAAAACGAACCAGTCAAATTACTACTACTAGCTCATCAGGAGACATTTAATGAAAAAGCTTCATCTACGTTCAATTAGTTCAACTCTTTCTTCAGCATTTATTTACGGCATGACGCTGAGTTTGGCCTTTAACGCCCCACTATATGCTCAAACTATCCAAATCAATGAGCAATCAACTCCATTAGATCATCTGAAGGCTATGCCTCGTCCCAAATTTAAACAAGGCACTACACTACTGCTTCCTTTGGGTCAATCAAATTGTGGTTTACATCCAGATATTCACACTGAGTTAGCTAATTACTGGGGATTTGGACTTGAGATCAGCGATAGGAAATTAGACCAAGTAGCAAGGGCTAATCCTGGACGCTATCAACTGATGGTAAATCAAGCAAGTATATATAGGATATACAATAACTATAAGGGTGATGTGGTGGGACTTCCGGTTTTACCTCCTAATACTTGGTTGCGTGATAAAGACGGAAATATCATTTTAAGGGGTAAAAATCCAATAGTAAGTCCAGCAGCACCAGATGAGGCATTCAAAATTATTGGTGATTATCTCGGTCAAAGGATAAGTAAATTTGAAACAAATGCAGGGCAACCAATAAAGGTCATATTAAATGAAGGTGAATCTGGGCTTGATCTTCCTGCATCCCTAGGTGGCCCAAACATGGCGCAGTTTTTGGGACAAGATGCTGCGGTACTAGCTGATTTTAATAACTCTGGTTTTACAGGGTGGTATGATTATCTGTCTCACAATAAAGCTCGACACGAAACCTTAATAAAAGAAGCATTATTTAGCCACTTACAATCTAGACCCGTTTACTCCTTGTTTGGATCTGACCAATATGGTACTGAGCGCGGGCGTTGGGGTGGATGGCAAAATGCTATGTTTCTGTACGAGCATTTTCTCAATTCCTCTTTCAAGCCTTTAGTTTCTGACTATACAGCACCAGAGATGTACTATCATTTCCATAACTCTGGCTGGAGTGGTATACAGACTGGTAGTCTAGTACCATATGATGCGTTGACACAAGCACTCAACAACATCTCTGGTGCAATCCGCCTGAGACAGATGTTCAGTTATTCCTGGGTAAGCATGGGATGGGAAGGACGCAAAATTTCCACCCCAGAAGAGTTTATGGGTATGATGAAAGCTTACTACACTGCGGGTGGTATTGGGTCTGTAGGTGGTTATTTTATATGCAATGGTCCAATATGGAACGCACTTTACTACAATACAGCTATCGGCACGACAACTCCTACACTCATTCAGCAATACGCCGTACAAGGTCATGTTCATGCACTATTCTCACATTTAGAAGAGTACTTGCGTAACGGCGACCTCCTGCCAGGACCAAATCTGCATCCTTATAAAACTTCAACTCAAGTATTGCCAGCAATGGAATTGCCAGCAGAAGGAGAGACACAGCAAGTTCAAGTTGGTAACTGGAGTGCTACAATGCCTACCTCTCGCGTACTTGCACGTAAAATTCGTGGTGAAGACCGTTGGCTAGTTATTGCTTGGGCTAATGTAGGTGATGAGCGAAATGTGAGAGTAAGAATTGATGACAAACTCGGTATTCAGACTTTACGTGCGAGGAAAGCTGGGACTATGTATATTTTCAAAATTGTAAATGGTCAAATCCAACGCACCCTTATAGATATTGATCCTATGAACCCGACGAAGAATTTGTCTTCATAGATAGCTGTCATATGACCTGTGAAAATCCAAAGTAGAGATTGCCCTAGATTGCGAAGAATAAGAACTATCATTTCTTTTTTCTATTTCCTTATCTGTCCAAGCACCAAAGTGAGGATAGCTTATTGTTGAAGTAACTGGTGATAGGCAATCGCTAACCGCACAGGAATAATAAGTCAAATAGCCAATATGAAACTTATTATTCCTAAGCGGCAACATTTTTTAGTTTTACTCATTTTTGTTCTGCTAAGAATTTACCCTCCATGAAATAAGTATTTCTCATTAAGCCTGACTCCTAAATTTTTTGCAATCATTGATTTTCTCAGTTTCTATGAGACGAATACTTAACAATACTTCCGCCAGAACACGCTGAAAGGCATAATACCAACCATGCCAACCGTCAAGAATTCCACCTTTGAGAATCAGGCAATAGAATAAGATAATGAAAGGGGCAATTACTTTTTGTCTGCGGATGCGATCGCCTTTGCTCAGTTCATTGTTAGGAGTTTCTAATAGTTTCTTGACTTCCAGTAGCATATAACGATCCTGCGCCCATAACCAACGGCTTAAAGGTTTGCGATCATCATGGTGAATGTACCCAGAAAACATCCCAGAATTGCCTTCTACATAAACTCGGTG
Organism: Anabaena minutissima FACHB-250; assembly: GCF_014697125.1. Classification (GTDB taxonomy): domain Bacteria; phylum Cyanobacteriota; class Cyanobacteriia; order Cyanobacteriales; family Nostocaceae; genus Trichormus; species Trichormus minutissimus. Next base: position 63,086 of record NZ_JACJRG010000035.1, read on the forward strand.
AGCGTGTCCATCATCTTTATAAATTGCCTTATCTCTTCTGTAAATTACCTTACGCGGTGGCAGGAGAGTACCACGCAAAGGTTTACCAAAGACACAATATTTAAATCTGACTTTGTAGCTATTTATGCCAGCTTCTGCTGTCAATACTTTAAGTTCATCAATTAATTCATTTGTGACAATATAATCTGCATCTAACGACAGTACCCATTCACTTGTAATTCTTTCTAGCCCGTAGTTACACTGCGATGCAAAAGAATCAAATTTTCTTTGAAATATTTCTACTTGAGGATAAGAGTAGAGAATACTTAAGGTTTCGTCGGTGCTATAACTATCGATAACAACAATTCTTGTAGCCCAAGTGAGTTGTTCAAGTGTACGAGCAATGTTAGGCTCTTCATTATAAGTCAGAATAAGTGGAGTAATTTTTGCCAGCATATATATCAAGCAACTTATTAAAATCGAATCAATTCTTAACTAAAGTACTAGAACAAAGCATAGACTTCCAAAGATAGGGTAATCTACCACTAAATTTGAAAATAGTTCTATCAAATCCTTCCTCTTTTAGTAGCTTGGTAAGAGTTACTACAGAAAAGAATTTAATATGCCCACCATCCCATAGCACTGTATAGTGAGAATCCATTTTGCCCAAAATAGCAATAGCTAAATTTTTCCAATAGCCATTGTAGGGGGTTGTAATAATAAGACGACCTTCTGGTTTCAAATATCTTTTAGCAGCCCTTAGTAGTTCTCTAGGGTAAAATAAATGCTCAATTACCTCCGCAGCAATAACTATATCAAATGACTGATTTAGATGATTTTCAGGCAAATTATAAATACTTGCCTGTACGAAACGACAATCAGGAAAGTTTTGGCTAGCTAACAATATTCCTGATTGTGAATCATCAACTCCAACCACTTCATATCCTTGTTGAGCAATTTTATGGCTCAGGTTACCGCTACCGCAACCCAAATCGAGGACTCTCAATTTTTGGTTTGGTTTTATTTTTTGCTCTGCTATCAAATCCAAAAGTGGAGATAACAAATAACTATGATGATGTTCGGCATTACTATCTGTGTAAGAATATTCGTATTGCTCTGTATTTATTTGCATGATATTTTGTGACCTTTGTACTTTTTATAATTTATTATCAACAATCAGGTTAACATAACTATTTGGATTAAAAGAAAACCAATACGTCTGTTAAGGAATATGCAACTTTGTCCGATACTCATCTTGTTTGATTATTTGGTTATATTTTTCAATTAGCTGATTAGAAATATGATTCCATGTATAATTATTAGAAATTAGTTTTTGTGCGTGATCACCCATTTTTTTAGCAAGCTGAGGACTATTAAAATAATCTTCTAAAGCATTCGTGATCGCCAATACATTCATATCTGGAACATAGCCTAGTTCGTTTTCTTTGACAACGGAAGCTAGAGCCACACCAGGAGTAACTAAAACTGGAACACCTACAGCTAATGACTCTAAAACTGAAACCGCAAAGTTTTCAGAGTGAGAGGTGAGAACAAATAAATCTGAACCTTGCATGAATATATCTTTAGTCTCATCTTCAACAAAGCCCACAATCCGGGTGCGATCGCACAATCCATGAGAGATCAGTAAAGATTCTATTTCAGCTTCATAACTGGGAGTACCACTACCTGCAAGGATGAAAGTAAAGCGGTGATGAGCGAGTTTAGCGAGAGCAGGAATCAGATAATCTAAGCCTTTTTTATGATGCAGCCGAGATAAGAATAAAATTACAGGTTCGTCTACTGGAATATTCAATTTTTGTCGTAGGCGGTAACGAGCATCAGAAATATTATTTGGTAACGATATTCCCAGAGGTAAAACAAAATTGGGTGCTTTGAATCCCAGATGAGAGACTTCTTGCTGTTCTTTTTGAGAAGTAAAGTGGATATTTTGACTCCCGTTGAGGTTAGCTCTCTCTATAAGTTTGAGGTAAGTTTGCTTTTTACGTGTGCTTTGTTGTAAAGACCATTTACATAGTAAACCATGCGCTGTGACTATATAGGGAATGTTTTGGCTGCGAGCGATTGACATGGCGATCGTCGATGGATAGGAGAATAGAGCATGAACGTGTACCAGTTCATACTTAGCCATATTTTGCCAAAGCCATTGAGTCAATTGACTAGAGAAGGCGTATTCTCTAACTGCTCTAATATTAGGTGAAAAACGCTGAAAAAACCAAATCGGAAGATGTTGATATTCAATACACTTTTGTAAAGGAACATCAAGTAAGTTATCACCATCATCATTAGTAGTGGCAATCTCGGCATCGACATTATTAGCTCGTAATGCTCCAACCATGTCTAAAACAGCTTGACTAGTACCACCACGTACTTTAGTTACAGAAGCAATAATATGCAGGATTTTCATTTTTTTGAATAGAAAAATTTATATATAAATTAAATTATTTATTTTTATTCTTGTAAAAATAATTTATCTGGAATTGCCTGTTGCGGAAAATACTCTTTTTGCTGTTTATAAGTGGCATCAATTAAATACTTGCCTAATGATGTATATAAAATCAAGGACATAACAGGAAATGACATATTTCCTAATAATAAAGCTTCGGAGAAACTGCCCGATAGAAGGCAGGATAAACCAGCAATCACAGTGCTAGTTTGGAGAAAATAATTAGGGTTTTTCTTACTCAAATTGTGCATTTTTATCATCATTTTCAAACAGCTCAACCCCATCAAGACTAAAGGCGTAAGCCCAATCTCATTTCTTGCACCAACCGTATTCATACGTACAAGCCAAATAAACTAGTGTTCAAGTGTAACAACACGTGGCTAGAATTTACTAACTAGATTTTGTTATAAAAAGAACTAAG
>NZ_JACJRG010000036.1 GCF_014697125.1 Anabaena minutissima FACHB-250
GGTGGTAGGCGATCATTACCTAGCCCTTGAAAATTTAGTTCTTCAGCCATAAGCAATTTGAGATTTTCAATTTTATTGGACAAAGCTTTTGCAACAAGCGATCGCTTACTCTAACTCTTGCTTCTGGATTTGATATTAGGCCACTCAAGCTGTTTTTTTAGGTTGAATTTTGTGGGTTAGTTACTGATTTATCGGAAAAAGCTAGGTTCAAAACCATACTTCTCTACGAGACGCTGCGCGAACGGAGCGTCTCGTAGAGAAGACAGCCCCTTGCGATGCCCTGACCTTGCCAAAGGGTGGGTGGCTGTATTTAATGCAAGAATTTTGAATTGATTCATGTTTGTTTGCCGTAATTTTCCATAGCTTGCTGTCTCTGTTGCTCAATTTCTTCCTGAAACTTTTTCATCATTTGACTACTGCGGCTGCTTTGAGATTTTTTGGATTGTGTTTGTTGCCAAGCCAAGAATTTCTTGTAATAAACCTCCCAGCGATTTTGTCCAGCCTTATTCTGATGAGCCAACCAAGCTTCAATGTCGTTGACTGGTTGACTGAGATTTGCAGTTAATTGCTCACAGAAGTTCAAAAAATTCGCTCGCTCCTCTTCTGAGAGAGTCTTTATAAAGTCTAAATACTTCTTATTAATCTTAGGGTTTTGAAGTTCTTTCTCCACAAGGCTTTCAGACTCCGCATGGTGCGTGGCGATCGCGCATGGTGCGTCATGATCCACCGTGGTGCGTGACGATCGCGCATGGTGCGTAGCGATCGCGCTCGGTGCGTCATCACACCTTGGGTGCGCCATCACACCATCGGTGTCTCCAGACACCATTGGTGCGTCATCACACCTTGGGTGTGTCACTACACCATCGGTGTCTCCAATAAATTCGGGTATGTCATTGCACCATAATCCCTTTGGCCTGACTTTGGTTCTGACTTGTAATAGCTCTAGATCAATGAATCCCTTTGCGTCTAATTCTTTGAGAGCGCGGCTTACAGTTTGCCTGTGGACTATTCTCTCTGGTGCTGATAGCTGACGGGCTACCTCGGCAGCATTAATGTCAATCCCTTGGTTATAAGGGTCAATGGTTCGGATGTAGTAGAGGACATCCCTTTGTGCTGGTGTAAGTTCACGGCAGGCTTTCAGCCATTCTTCATGCTGAAGTGGGTAGAAACGTCCCTGGATTTTTGAAGTTTGTTGTGTCACAGTTCTGGTAATTCAAATGACAGGAAGAAATTTCACCTTTATCTGTTGGATAGAGGCTGATTTTGGAGATGTGTATTATTTACCTTTCGTCAACGAATTTTTATATTCAATCGTGACAAGGCGTTCATTTGATGGTTATGCTAGTGGTTTAAAGATTAAAGATATCTCTGATAAAACGCACTCCTAGCAAGAGTTTGGTAAGATTAAGAAATACATTACACTTGTTATTTCATCGGACATCACATAGTATAACCGTTAAACTTAAGTATAATTAACAAAGCAATGCAAAGTTTTGTATCAGAAAAAACTCAACGCTATCAGCAGTTATTCGATGAGATGATGAATCGCTTCCATTTAGAAGCGAAAACAACTGCTGAACAGGCTAAAGTTTCTGAGGTTATGTTGTCCCGCTTTCGCCGAGGGAAGGCGGATTTAGGAGCATCAAAACTAATAGCTTTACTTTTAGCTGTTCCAGTAGAAGCTAGGGTGTGGTATTTATCTGAGTTGTTTGGTCAAAAGCCTGGAACTAGCCTGCGATCGCTAATTGCTCAAGCACCTCCTGAAGAACAAGCTGAAGTTTTAAAGCTAATTGCGGATATTTTTTTGAATAACAGCCGTGAGGCTACAGATACAGTGCAGTTACTTAAAGCTTGATAAGTTAGATCAATAGTTCGAGAATTGGTTGTTAAAAGTCTGCTGAATCTGGTTAATTTAAGAAAATATTGAGCGTTGTGATCACCTACGGTGGGGTGAACTGATCGCTGAATCAGTTGAATAAACAGCTAGTTGACGAAACACTTATAAAGTAAGTGTTAAATCAAAATTTGAGTCTGGGTTGATTTTGTAAGAAGCCTCATCTACTGCTTAATAGTCACTAGCTGAGTGCAAATGAGGATAACAGACCTTGTGTTGAATCTCAGAGAATATCTGCACCCAACAGTAGTTCAACAGTGGTGCAGCTAAATATAATTTATTGCCCAGCTTGTTGGTATGTTTACAACAAGAGTCTGATGCAAGACGGACTTTCTGTACCTAAGTGGCTTTTCTCACATAACCGTTATTCATTAGTTCACAAAGGGCTTTATTGTTGTACTAAGCACTTTATCTTTCATGTAAATACTGTTTTGTCGGGGAAAATTCAATTGAATCGGATAATTACACTATTTAATCAATCTGGTGGTGTAGGTAAATCGAGTTTAGCCATGAACCTCGCCTACCATCTGCAAGAGCTTAAAAATCAAGTGCTTTTGATAGACATGGACCCTCAAGGTTCATTGACTACTTTCATGGGTTTAGACCCCACCTCACTGAAGCAGACTGTTTATGATGCAATTTTGCATTCTTCACCTCTGCCTATTCACTCTAAAATTCACGGTGTCGATTTAGTTCCTGCCAATATCAACTTGAGTGCGGCTGAATTAGAACTGGTAATGGCAGATATGCGGGATATCCGGCTCAAGGACGCTTTAGAACCAGTAATTAACCAATACGATTTCATCCTCATAGACTGTCCACCTAGTTTGGGGCTTTTAAGTTACATCAGCTTAGTAGCAGCAACTCATGTCCTTGTCCCAATTCAAACTCAATACAAAGCATTTTGTGGTACTGAATTACTGTTGAGTACGGTAGCACGGGTGAGATCGCGTCCTAATCGGAAACTGGCGATCGCTGGGTTTATCCCTACTATGTACGATGGTCGGAACGTTCAAGATGCTCGTACTTTAGAAGCAATACAGCAGCAATTAGCGAAAGTAGGTGTTGTTTATCCAGCAATACCCCGTTCTACCGCCTTTGCCGACGCATCGGAAGACCATGTACCTTTGGCTGTATATAACCGAAAAAATCCTGCCGTGCCTATACTCAAACAAATTGCTAAAAGCTTGGAGAAACTTTCATGAGTAGCAGGCGCGATCGCCCTTATCAACAAATGAAGACTTTGGATATTCTGTTTGGGGAATCTCAACCAGTAGCAGAAATAGTTTCTATAGAAGCAATTTGTCTACCACCACAACAGCCCAGGCGTTACTTTGATCCCCAAGCTATGCAAGAATTAGTAGAATCAGTGCGACAGCACGGAATTCTACAACCGCTTCTGGTGCGTCTGCTGCCAGATAACAAGTACGAGCTGGTAGCTGGCGAAAGACGCTATCGAGCGGCGAAAGAGGTAAATCTGACTGAAGTGCCAGTTGTTATCCGAGAACTAAACGATGAGGAAGCTATGCAGCTTTCTCTGATTGAGAACCTCTGCCGTGAAGATTTGAACCCGGTAGAAGAAACAGAGGGAATTTTACAACTTTTGGCACTGCGTCTGGGGGGTAATGTTGACGATATAACTCCCTTGCTTTATAAAATGAAGAACGCGGCAGATAAAAATGATGAATCTAGGCATAACGTTATGCCTAACCCAGAAGCTCAATTAGTTGAAGAAACCTTCACCAATTTGGGGCTGATGACATGGGAATCCTTTGTGAAAAATCGTTTACCTTTGCTAAACCTGCCTGATGATGTGTTGGCAGCGTTGCGTCAAGGAAAGATCGCCTACACAAAAGCCAAAGTAATTGCCCGCCTCAAAGATGAAACTGCACGTCAAGAACTACTGAAAGCTGCCATTAGTGAAAATCTTTCTTTAACTCAAATTCAATCGCGGTTAAAAGCTCTACTTCCAACCTCTGATACTAACGAGCGAAAAGAGCGTTTAGAGGGAACAATCCGCCGAGTTAAACAGATACGAGTTTGGGAAGACCAGCACAAGTGGAATCTGCTAGAAGCACTCTTAGCTCAAATTGAAGAGCTTCTAGCTCAGGAGTGAAATTTTATCCCAATGGTCATTCTTTTACAGGATGACAACAGATGTTTTTTGCAATAGCCAATAACCAGACAATAAAAAATGTTGATGTTAGGTATTACCTCATACACATCTCTGTTAAATTTTGGCGTGCAAGTTTCTCGCACCTGCTTCCGGTGTTCCTAATACCAATTCAAAATTCAAAATTAAGAATCAAGACAGGACAAGCGTTTGGGGCTGTATATCTGTCATATTCTTTTTTCAAATTGGTATAAAGTTGGCTTTTGCTCATGTGCAGGTAGTAATTTTGCCAATTTATAGAAAGTTAGGCTTCAATCATTTTTGAATGTTTGGTGTATTTTCCTTGCTCTGTATGGGTTTGAGGCATGAACAAGCCTCAAAAATGTTTAAGTCCCGTTAGCTCAACTGGATTGTCTTATGGATGTTCTCTATCTATTGGTAGAGTTACGTTTTTGTGTAGACTACGCAAAAATTCTGTATTATTTAACAATATAGATTTAAGTATAATTACATTTATCGCTGCTTAAGCCTAATCTTATGGATACATGAAATCATAGATTTTATGTAGGCTTACACAATTAAAAATTAAGTATAGTAGTAAAACTTTCTAGAAATCTCAAGAAATTTTTGTAGAGTGAAAAGGGATTACTTTCTTACGCTTGGTCGATTAGTATTAAGATGCTTGCAAGTTATTAAAGATATAGGAAACTTAGTTGTTGGAATTTTCTATGTCTTCAATAAGGCTGTATCCAGAACGCCACAATCAGAGGCATTCCACTAATCTGTATCCCTTAGTAATTACTACAAATGTGCTAATGGTTGTGGATATCATCATCAACCACAGTCCCCTAAGTTTTTTAACATTTGGTTTAACAACATTAGGGACAGTAGTAATTATTTGGCGGCGTGAGTTAGACGGGCTGCTGAATTTGTGTACAAAGCTAAATCGACGCTATAAATTCACCTCACCTGCGTTGATAATGCTTGGAGCTTTTTCATTTTTAGATGCGCTATCAACTCCGGCACAAGCACAATTCTTCCAAAACGCACAAACTTGGATGACATCAAACTTTTCGGGTGCTGGTCAAGCTATTCCTCTAGTATTTAACGTACTGCGTGGCTTGTTTTTGATTTACTTGGGAATTTCTTTAGTAAGAGTCATACAATCAGCTCGCCAAGACGAAGATTGGCAGAATTTAGCCCGAACACCAATGATTATTCTAATTGCCGTGACTGTGGGTGATATCTTGGCGAATTTAATTATTGGCAGTGGTGGTACGACTACTTGAGGTCGAAAATGAATGATATTAAATCCAAAGCACGCACTGTTAACGCGACTATTGGTAAGCAGCCCAACATTGGGCCATTCCCAGCAGACCAATTAATTCCTTGGGTAGTAATTTTTGGGCTTTCCTATTACTTGTTTCATGGATTTTTAAGACTTAACTGGGTTTGGACTCTAGCTCTAGCAATTTGGGGAATGTCAACTTGGTGGGTGCTGACTGCTAACGGAGCTTGGAGAATTTTATCGAAGTTTTTAGCTACTCCTAATTGGACGCGAGTACGTGCGCTGTATCAACCAATTTTGCAGCCCAATGCTAGAAAAAAAGATAGAAAGCAGAAAAACAGAAGCAAAACATAAATGAGGTCGGAAGTTGGAAGTTATGAACTTTTTGCCCACCATTCCATGCTTGTTTTACCTTCTCAATAACACCTACCGTGTATACACAAGTCGAGTTGGGAATCCAATGGACGGAAAAGAAAGGTTTTTTAAAATCCTTGATTTTCCGTTAGACCTATATCAATAAGCTGACACTGTTGATATAGGTCTAGCTCGACTCAAAACCTTGCCTATTAAGGCTTGTATCTTACTAAGCAAAGATTTTAGGACTTCTGTATACACTGTAGCCCAATAACCCAAGGATTATTTCTCTACGAGACGAAGACAGCGTAGCTTGCTTCCCAAAAGGGGTACACCGACAATTCCATGCTTGTTTTACCTTTTTCTTTTCTGATAAATAGAAAAGAGAAGCTGAGTTTATCTTTTATAAATTCTGTCTCGGACGATTTTTTACTTCATAAAGTAGGTTCAAACTACCGCAAATTGGAATACCATTTCAGGTTTTGAAATTTAGAAAATAGTCAGGATAGAAATTTGAGCTTCTGCTCTTGGCTAGGGAGGTGATATTTCGGTGAAGTCAAAAATTGGTAAACGCATTGTTGATAATGGAGAACGCAAAGTTCGTTTAACACCTCTAGAAGATGCTTTGGCACTCTGCACTATGTTGCAGATTAACCTTCAAGGACGCTCGGTTGGTGCTTACGTACTGCGTAAAGGTACTAACAACTTTATGATTCACTTCGGGTTTGAATGCGCCGGAATTCACTCGACGTTGCGTACTGAACAAGTTGACCCAGTTTTTGATGCCATTGAATCAGGGTTGAAAGATTTGCCAGAGGGTGAACGATTGACCATACATTTAAGTTCATTTACTGATGATAGTTTCAGGCAGCAACAACTCAAGAACTTGAGCGATCGCTCACCCAACAAAGAACTACAATATCTTCTGATGGGAGAGCGTTGTCGTACCCAAGAGTTAACGAAACTAGGTATCCGTAAACCCAAAACCCTGCGCTTGTACTGTACCTATACAGTAGAATCAGATACCACTGGCACTAGCGATGTCATAGAAAAACTGCTCTCAAAATTAGAGCGTTCCTGGAAATCTTTCACCGGCGAAATCAACGAATTGCAGTTTCTTCGCATTGAACGCCTGCTTCACGCATCTTTTACTGACGGCTTTCAACTTTGGGAACAATTGCTTGCCAACAAAATGGGGTTAAATATCCGTCCTTACGATGCTGACGAACTTTGGGCAATTCTCTGGCAGCGTTTTAACTCAACTCCACCGCGACCAATTCCCCAACTTTTAGTTCTAGATGAGGAGGGACTGCGCGAAGAAATTTACTCAGAAGTTGCGCCTACTTCTATGTTGATGGAATCTGAATCATCAATTCCCATTGCAGATCGGCGTTGGGTACACCTACTGGACAAATACATTGGCTCGCTGACCTTTGTTGATAAACCCGGTGGTTGGACAGATAAAGAACATCAGATGCGCTATCTCTGGGAAATTTTATCCAGAGAACGGGTGTATGACACCGAAATTTACTGCCAATTGATGCGGGCTAACGAAACTTTAGTCAAAACCAATATGCAGCGTCTAACCAAACAGGCGAATACAAATGCGGTTTTGGCAAATGAAAGAAATTCTGTTGATGTTAAGTCTTTAGTCAATATCAAAAAGTCAATTGCCGCTCAAGAAGAACTGTATGAAGGTGCTGTTCCCATTCACACTGCGGTCGTTTTTTTGGTACATCGGTCATCCCGTGAAAAATTAGATGAAGCTTGCCGGTATTTGCAGTCTTGTTTTTTGCGTCCAGCCTGGGTAGTCCGCGAAACTGAATATCCGTGGCGTATGTGGTTGCAGACTATTCCCATCACTTGGGAACGCCTGATGACTGTTCCTTTTAACCGAAGGCTAGTTTACCTGAGTGGGGAAGTACCTGGGTTCATGCCATTAGTACGAACTCAAGCTAAAGATGATCAGGGTTTGGAATTAATTGCGGAAGAAGGAGGAACGCCAGTATTTCTCAATTTGTACACGCAGCACAAGAACTTGGGGTTATTTGCTACTACCCGTGCAGGTAAAAGCGTCCTAGCATCAGGCATCATCACCCAAGCTTTAGCGCACGGAATGCCGGTGGTGGTAATGGACTATCCCAAACCAGATGGGCGCAGCACCTTTACCGATTACACTCAATTTATGGGTAAGGATGGAGCTTACTTTGATATCGGTAAGGAATCAAGTAATTTATTTGAGTTGCCTAATTTACGTTCTCTGCCAACTAAGTTGCAGCAAGAACGATTTGAGGATTACAAAGATTTTCTGGCGACTGCAATACTAGCAATGGTTGTAGGTACGCGCCGGGGTTTAACCAATGTCTCGCAAACACTCACCGACGCTATACGTTCCATCATTGCTTTAGCATTAAAAGCTTTCTTCAGCGATGAATTAATACGCGATCGCTATGCCGCCGCCTACATTAACGGTTTTGGCTCACAAGAATGGCTGGCGATGCCCACCCTGCAAGACTTCTTAAGTTTTTGTTCTCATGAACGGTTGCAGTTAGATTCTTTGACAGGCGATATCAAAACAGCCCTGGAAACTATAAAGTTAAGGTTGCGATTTTGGCTTTCTAGTAGGGTAGGACAAGCTCTAGCCCAACCTTCCACCTTCCGCAGTGATGCTCATCTATTAATCTTTGCGCTGCGTAACTTATCCAATGACGACGATGCAGCAATTTTAAGCTTAAGTGCATATAGTGCAGCTCTGCGTCGAGCATTGGCATCCCCAGCCAGCGTTTTTTTCATTGATGAAAGCCCTATCCTGTTTGAATACGATTCGATTGCTGCACTGGTGGGTAGACTGTGTGCCAACGGAGCAAAAGCTGGAATCCGAGTAATTTTATCTGCTCAAGACCCTGATACCATTGCTCAATCTCCTTCCGGGGCGAAGATTTTCCAAAATCTCACCACTCGGCTGATTGGACGCATCCAACCTACTGCTGTTGATAGTTTTGCGAACATTTTGAAATACCCGCCAGAAATTATTTCTCGCAATGCTACAGAAAGTTTTTTCCCCAAAAAGGAAGGTGTTTATTCTCAATGGCTGTTGGATGATAACGGAATTTTTACTTTCTGCCGTTACTATCCCGCTTTTAATTTATTGGCAGCAGTAGCAAATAATCCTGACGAACAAGAGCAAAGAACAGCTGCTTTATCTCAGTATCCCAATAAATTTGTCGCTTTGACAGAGTTATCCAAGCAATTGGTCGAAATGAAATGAAAAGTCTTGAGTACCGAGTGCTGTTAACTGTAGCCGGGTGTTAAGCCAGTGCTGAATTAAAAGACCGCCCACACGCAACACTCAGAACTCAGAACTCAGAACTCAGAACTCAAAACTCAAAACTCAAAACTCAGGACTCAGGACTCAGGACTCAAAACTCAGGACTCAAAACTCAGCACGTAAATCTCCAAACAAGTAGGAGTGATAATGAACAAAATTAAGCGAACTACAGTTACCGTTATTGGAGCGATCGCCATCTCTACAATCGGATTAACTACCGCTCAAGCATTTTCATTACCAATTTTCAAAGATAATGCTCCAGTAAAATTCTTTGAGCAATGGCAACAGCAATCGAATCCTTTTACTCAAGATAGTTCCAGCCTTGCTCAAAAATTGAAACCTTTAACGAAGTTTTTAGGCAGAGATTTGCAAACTGTGATTACTACAGCAATGGGTGTATTGGGTTTACCAGATGCTAACGAAGCAAGAGAAGAAGCTGAGGATAGTGCAGCTGTTTCAGATAGTGCCATCAATGCGGCTGAACGAGCCACAAATGAAATTGACCGCCAAATTACCCGTGCGGAAGCGGACACCACTCTCAGTAAACTAGGTCAACAACACACGAAAGAGCAAGTTGAAACAACCCATAATTCAGTTGCACAAGTTTACATAGATGCTACGGCGGCTCAAGATGAAGTTGTCACCCAGAATGTAATGAAGCGAATTGCCCAACAAAATACCCAAACCGCAGCGATTTTGGGAGCAATGCGGACTGATGGATTCAAGTTACAGCAGTCTCAAAATTTGGCTAACCTAAACCTGACTAATATTTCCCGTTCTTTAGACGGTCAAAAACAGGCGCATCAAAAACAAACGGTAGATCAGGGTTTTAACAACCTACGGATAGCGGCGCAAGCACGACTGTTTTAGCACAAGGAGAACTCCGCTATGTCATTCCAATTGTGGAAATGGGGATTAACTTTAGCTCAAACCCAAACTGCTAATCCAGGGCAAGCAGCTTCGACCATTACTCAAGATGGTGCAGCTGCTAGTCAGGCGATCGCGCAAGCAATGGAGAAACTTTGGGATGACGTACTGGGCGGTGGGTTGTACAGTGCGATCGCCAATCTCGGAGTTTTCTTTGCGGTTGGCACGTTGCTGATTTTTATCGTCCAATGGACGCGGGAAATGGTGGATGGTGATGACTCAAAAGCCTTCTCCGAAATGATTTGGCCCATAGTAGTGATAGTCTTGCTGGCCAACAATGCTCAACCCCTAGCGATCGCCACCAAAGGATTGAGAACCATCATTAATGAAACCAACAACACTCTACTGACAACCACTTCTTCTTCCATCCAGCTACAAGAAGCATATCAAAAAGTCATGCTGAAGACTGGTAACGCAGATGCAATACAAGCATTAATTGTCCAGTGCGATGCGATCGCCGATCCGACTCAACAAGCTGAGTGTTTGCAAAATGCTTCTCGGCAAGCCAAAGAAATTGAAGCTCAAACTGATAATCGCCCTGGTTGGTTGAAAGGTATTGGCGAAATTTTTAACACCAATATTTTTCAGTTAACCTTGCGCGGTTGGTTACTGGCATTTGGCATTGCTTTTCAATGGATAGTTGAAGTTTCCTTGCTGCTGACTGCACTGTTAGGGCCTTTAGCTGTGGGAGGTTCATTACTTCCCGTTGGTCAAAAAGCCATTTTTGCATGGTTAACTGGCTTCTTCTCCGTGGGAATGATCAAACTTTGTTTCAATATTATTTCTGGGTTAGTTGCCACAATGGTACTGAATGCTGATAATAACGACCCCATGATTTTTGCTTTTGCTATTGGTATTCTCGCCCCAATTTTATCTGTTGTTTTAGCTGCTGGTGGCGGGGTGGCGATTTTTAGAAGTTTCTCCAGTGTTGCCAGTTTGGGGCTTTCTTCTGTAGTTACGAGGATGGTTAAAAAGTTTTAATCAACTAACTTTGTTGGCATGAATTCCAAATTTTACGCATGATAGGCGTTACTGCAAATACCCACTCAGGATTATCACTATCTTCCTCTTCATCAGTCGCATTGTGCAAGCACCAATACTCCAACGTGTGTTTATGCACGTAAAAATCCCGGCAAATCAAATGATATATCCGTTCTTCCAAACTTGAATCACGATTGCCTATTTCTTGTACTTATTAAATATAGGGATAGCTTATGACTATTTCTGATAAACATCTAAATTCACGAAATGTAGAAAGAAAACGGTTACGATTTTTAAATTCTGCATCCACAAGATTTTCGACGGGTGACACCTTAGCCTTATTTACTGTAGGTACTTTTGGGTTACATATTATTACCTTTTTTGTATTATTCCTCCTCTATAGTTCCTACTCACAATTGAGTAAAAAAGCACCTCCATCATTAGTGCAATTAGAGACAGGAAAATCAATTAAAGTTGCCCCAATAGGTAGTTTAGAACGTACTCCTCAAGTTATTTTACATTTTGTTTCTGATACGATGACTTTGATGATGAATTGGTCAGGAACACTACCACCAACTACAGTAGAAGAAGCTACCAAACCAAAACCCGATCCTGGTATAGATGTTCGCTCTTTAAATAACGGACGTGGTAAAGTAACTTTTTCAGCATGGCAGGCATCTCATGCTTTGTCGGAAGACTTTCGCAAGGAATTTTTGCAAATAATAGCTGAAATCACGCCTCCTGGAGTTTTTAAGGGAACAACGCAAGTAGTTTTAGTTCCGCTTTCTATCCAACCTCCCATCAAAATCGCTGAGGGTAAGTGGAAAATCAAAATGGTTGCTAACCTGACGATATTTGACCAAGGAAATAATTTGGGAGAAGTAATTCCCTTTAATAAAGAAATCTTTGTACAAGCCGTTGAAGCTCCTGAACTCTCCACAACAATTGATGGATTAGCAGCAGCAATTTATCAGGTAAGAGCAAGCGGTTTAGAAATTTATGCAATACGAGATTTACCACAGGAGAATCTGTAATGCCTGATTATCAAAATGGTAAAACATCTACAAATATTCTTGAGTTGGAAGAAAACAGTAACACGACTTACCCAAAATTAGAGCAACAATCCGATGAACAATTGGGTGATACTTGGAATGAAGAAAGTCTAGCGCGATTACTGGGTTATGTTCATCCCGATATAAATTCAACCAATCAATCAGAAGTCCATGAAACGGGAAATGAAATAACTTATGATGTAGAACATATCGAAAATCAAGCTCAAATATCTCCACAAAATGTGATACCACCTCATGAGTTATTTGATGACCCTCAACTGGGTAAAACACAACAAAACTTTGCCAGTAATCCATTTTCTAAATTTGGTGCAGTAGGCTTAGGATTGTTGGTGGTGTTCGGTGTGGGAGCTACTTTTTTAAATAGCATTATCTCCGGTAGACCAAAAGCTACACCCAAAATTGTTGATCAAAATGCTGCTCAACCCAAAGTAGAACTTGCAGATAATATAAACCCCACAGAAGCAGAAACAGGAAAACTAAAAGCTGAATTGGCGATAGGAAGTCAAGTAGAAAAAATTAAATCTTTAGAAAGTTCTAAAAGTCCCAAAACTTCTGTAGTCAAACCGAATCACCAAACTAGGAATGAGTTGAATAAACGAGCCACTTTCAACCAGACTCCGCCTGATGTACCTCCAGTACCAGTTTCTCGTCCCGTTCAGGTTGCTTATGTCCCTCGTCAAAGAACACCAAGAGAATCTTATGCACCTCGTTTTGCTACAGTTTCTCGACCTCAACCAGCTGTAAACACTATATCAGCACCTTCTTTTAATAGAGTTGTAGCACTTCCTCGTACAGAGCAAATTGACCCGATGCAACAATGGGCAAGAATCAACCAATTGGGAAGTTATGGCAGTAGTGAAATTGCGACTAATACTGTATCGGCAACCCAAACTCTTGAACAACCAAATAATAGTGTTGTAAATACTGTAACGAATGGAAAAGTAAATTCACCAATCACAATCCCTCGTGCCACGCCAGTTTTAGCTGTTGTTAACACAGTTGTTGAAACTGCCAATTCTCCAGAACCACTTTACGCAGAAGAAGATGCAATTATTACAGGTGTACCTGTGAGGCAGCTAACAGTAGGTGCAATTGCATCTGGGAAGTTAATTACTCCGTTAATTTGGGGTCAAAATTCAACTAATAATATTGATGCAAAATCAGGGACTCCGACTCAAGCAGACAAGTTTATTGTCCAACTTGTTGAACCGCTAACTGAAGAAAATGGTTTTGTTAGTTTACCAACAGGTACTCAAGTTGTTGTTCATGTAAGAAACATTGATGAATCAGGGCTGGTGCAACTGGAAGCAACCCAAATTGTGATTGATGGTAAGGAGTATGTGTTGCCGCCAGGGACAATTACTATTCGGGGTAATTCTGGCCGACCATTAATGGCATCACAGTGGAATGATAAAAGTGCTGAAATTGCTTCACGCGATGCAGAAACATTTGTAGTTGGTTCGTTAGCTAAAGTGGGCAAGGTATTCAATCAACCTCAAGAAGAACAATACTCAACTTCCACTGGTTTTGGTGGTACAACAACTTATTCTTCCATTAGGCGAGGTAGCCCCAACATCTTGGGTGCAGTGTTGGAAGGAGGATTTGAACCCCTGACCGAACAAATTTTAGAACGCAACAAGCGATCGCTCTCAGAAATCCAACAACGAAAAGAAGTTTGGCACGTCCGCGCAGGCTCAGATATTCAAGTGTTTGTCAACCAATCCTTTCAACTTTGAACAGTTGGTAAACGCAAAGGGACTAAAGGCTAGTTTTCAACTCAGGACTCATTACCTTTCAAGCTAGACGCTCATGTGATAAATCACACAACAAGCGCAGAAAAATTTCCTTTCCTTAAACCCACATTCCACTCCCTCTCAAGGGTAGGTATTTTGTATTTGGCCATTTTTTGACTATTTCAGCCGATGCTTAAATCCTGAAACGATTAAACCACGTTAAACACTTAAGAATTTTCTTAACTATTTTCGAGATTCTAAAAAACCTACCCTTGAAAGCACCCCAGTCCCTATTCCCTACTCCCTATTTTCAATACAGATTTCTGCATTAACCCAGCACATAACTGACTCAGTATGATTCCTATGAAAGTTTTTCTGCAAAATTTAACTGTAATCGCCTCCATCTCTACTGTGCTGACCTTTGCTAGTACCCTTTTACCAGTAGTTGCTGGTGAAACCCCTCGTTCTAATCAAACTTCTCAAGGACTGCGACGTATTTCAGCAGACACCGCCACTGGTCATAGTGGAAGTGAAATACCTTTAATTGAATTGTCACCGGGGTATGGAGTTAATATTTCCTTTATTCCCAGTGGAGAGATAGTAGAGAAAGTTTGGTTAGATAACCCAGCGATCGCTTCTCTTGATGTTGATGGTTGTTTGTCAGGCTTAGGACGTGAGTGTAACTCTCCTGGCGCAACAGTATTACATCTGCGACGAATCAACCCCATAGATATGCCACAGTTGCCGAAAATGGATAGTAGCCTGCTGACAGTAGTAGCAAAAGGTAACTCTGGGCGACGAGTGTATTTATTTCGGGTTGCTACAGCTAATACACGACCTAAATATCACACAATCGAGGTCACGCCTAACACCCAAGAAGAACCTGAAATTAGAGAACTGCTACCGCAATATAAAAATTTACAGGTCATGAGTCGAGGGCTAGAGATTGCCCAACAAAAACGCTTAATTTTACCTAAATCTCGCTTGTACCAGCGAATTGAAAATTTTTTTACAAGTGTGAAGTCAGGAGAATCAGTATCCAGTGCTGCTCGTAAAGCTGGTATTAGTTTGCAGTTAGTTAATCGACTGATAGAACTGGGAAAAACTACTCCAATGAATAGTTCAAGCCAGCCTTTAGTAAATCAATCAAACTCCTCAGATAGTATTTGAAATTAAGACAATGAAATTACTGAATACTTCTTTTAGTTTTGTCTCAGGTTTAAGTTTGACTATCTTGATTTCTGGTGCAGTTTTAGTTGTATCGCCAGAGCCAGGAGTATCAAACTCTCAGTTACAACAAACTGAAATTCCTACAATCAATTGGCAAAATACTCGTCTGCCTAATTGGAATCAAATTACCTTTGCAAATATGCCAGCAATTGCCGAATCTGGTTCTTTTCAAGCACCTGCCGATGTAGTAGGAAAGTTAGGATATGATCCTTCGCGGAGTTGGGATGCTGGTCAGACATCTGATTCTTACATGATGTTAGGTGACTTTCAGGATTCTTTCAAACTCCAAAATTTCTCACTCAATGATATTGCCCAAACTGTTAATTTGGATTTAAGCGAAGTTGATTTAGACACATTTGGCGCAATGAAGTTTCAAACTTTGGAAAGTTTGAGTGATGCTATTCCTGATTTAAAAACCACACCAATTTCTGAAGTTAAACCTGTTTTGGATTTATTATCTCAAAAACTAGAAACTTCTTTTGATTCCAATCAAACAATAAAAAAGTTACTCCAACAATCTCCCCATTTAGGAAAATTACAGTTTTCATCTTTAAACTTAACATCTTACAGTTTAGATTCTATCCCTGGCTTAGTAGAAACGCCGATTGGTGCATTTGAGAAATGGCAAGGTGTGTATATTGATGAGATACCAGGATTAGCTGATGTACCTTTTTCTCAATTTCCCAATCCAATTAATGCTGTAGGTGCAAATGTCGGCATTGTTGATATTGCTTTTGCAACCGACGAACAACAGCGCGATCGCACAATCTCTGGTAGTAATAAAGAAGGCTTCGCTGTACCATGCCAAAAAGATTGCGCCCACATAGAATTATCTGGTTCATCTACGGTTTCAGGTAAAGCCTGGGTTAGTGGGAAATACCAATTAGTTAAGGCTGGTAAAGGTCTCCTCGCTTCAGTTAATGGAGGTAAAGAACCCACAGGTCGTCATCCATTTGGTGATGCTTTTAAAGTCGCAGTGTGGGATGTTTCAGAAGTAAATGGCGTGATTTCTCAAGCTTTATTCTTCCGAGTTTGTATGCGGAAGACTTTTGTCGATTTGGGCTGTACTCCCTATTTTATTGGGCCAGTACCATTCATGACTTTTAAAGAAAAAGAACCTATATTTTTAGGTTTAATCACAGGGGAAAGCTCTAATTCAGTCTCCACACCCACAGGATTAAAGAGTAGTGGATTTAGATTGAAACAATCTCCTGCTTCAACAAATAAATTCTCTAATTTACTACCCACTATTAAAGGCAATTGTAAAAATATTCACTCATCAGGAACTAATATCGATTCTTTAAGTGCTGCTTTTTATGGTGTTGAAAAAAATTACAACTTAGTCGGTAATTATGTATGTGACTCATCTGGTAATTGTGGTCGAAGACTGGGTGCAATGCAGTTTATGTCATATCGTCCAGACGTGCGAAAGATTATCTCAAGTAAATCTGGTGGTGCAGAGTTTCTTACAAAATTAGATGCTGGTAAACAAGTCACAGGTGAGGACATGATGCAGTATTTTTCACCTGCTGAACAACAGGCTTTAATTGAAGCTGACATCACTACATTACTAAACAGCGCATCTCAACAAATTGACCCAAAAACTGGAAAGCTTTTTACAGGGGAGCGATTAATTGAACGTGCTGCCCAAATGAATTTTGCTGGTGTAAATATTCCTGTTGATGCTGATGTTAGTGATGTGAACGGAAAAATTTCAGTAAAAAAATATTCTAAAAGAACATCTGCTAAATATTTTCAATCTCTGCAATTGATGGGATGCTTTTAGGCTATGGTCATCCTGTCTAACTTTCTCAAAGATTGTAGATAAAAACATACAGCACTTTGCGGAACGGTTAGGTACAAGAATTTAGTACATCAAATGGAAAATTAAGATATAACCTGTGTCAGATAGACGCGCAAAGTGCTGTAATACAATACGGTTTTCTGTCTCGAAATATTTCTAAAATTTCAATTGGAGTCTTATATGCAATTGAGATTGGATAAATTGGCGACGCTAAAATATTTCAAATATAAATCCCTATTAGCTAGTGTTTCTGTATTAACCTTATTGGTTATCACATTCCTATTAAAAGCAAATTTTTCAAATAGCAGGCGTACAGAAACATGGAATAATGCCAAAGAAATCACACCTCCATTTCTACTTAAAAAAGCATTATCTTTTAATTCCACAGGCAAAATTGATAGTAAATCTATCAAAGTTATGCCAGTTCCGTCTCAAGGTGGAGGAAATTTGTATATATTTGATTTTCGCTCACCCCAACTTTGTGGCATCGGTGGTTGTCTTTATCTGGTTTATCACGAATCAGGTAAGTTAGTCTTTTCCTTAATTGCTCATCAAAATTTACCCCCGAAAGAAGAAGTAATTCGTATTTCAGACACCATAGCCAATGAATTTCCTTGTTTGGTTGTTACGCAACCAACAGCTAATGAAAATATAGTATCCTGTACAGATTATTGCTACCAGGGTGAAGGATTTATCCGGTTTAATCAAGTTTTCTCTGTTGCTAAATAAGACTTGATATCTCAATCAAATCAGGTGATGAATACTCATAGTTTTAATTACTCTTTATTTATCCAAGTACCGCCTGCCAAAGTAGAGACACTACAAATTGAAAGATTGGCAGAATTGATGAAATCACAGTCTGGGTTGGTGCTTTTAAACTGTTTTGTTGCACTTGCTGTATTTCGAGTGCTTTCAGGAGGGAATCGCAAAGGTAAACTTGCTACCAGTTATTGGGGCGGTGATCGTGAAAAATCTTTGGCTGCACGTAAGGCTAAACAGCAGATATCGAACCCTACACGCAATTCCGTAGCACTTTACATTGGCACACCTCAGCAAATGCGATCGCGCATTGAAAACGAGTGGCGAACCGCAGGTTTACTGAAGACCAAACCAAATCTTTCACAAAAATTACACCAATTAATTTCACCCAACTCTACCCTGTACGTTCCCAATGTCCAGAGGGGAATAGCCGTTATTGGTGCAGCAGGTTCTGGTAAAACCTTCTCTGTGATAGACCCTCTCATTCGTAGCAGTTTTGACCAAGGCTTCCCGATGTGTCTCTATGATTTCAAATATCCGGCGCAAACTAAACGGGCGATCGCTTATGCTATGAAGCGTGGTTACACTGTCAGAATATTTGCGCCGGGGTTTCCTGAAAGTGAAACCTGCAATCCTCTCGATCTACTGAAAGATGAAGAAGATGCAATTGCGGCAGGTCAAATCACTAGCGTTATATCACGTAACTTCGACCGTGGGAGCAATAACAGCAGCGATAAATTTTTTGAAGAAGCCGGGGATAGCTTGGTTGAAGGGATCTTGCTAGTCACCAAGGCAGTTAAAACCCTAACTGATGACGATAAATACTGTGATTTGATGATGGCGCAAGCAATTTTATCTTTACCCAATCTACCAGTAAGATTGGAAACTGCCTCCAAGGACAAGCTGAAAATTTGGACAACACGACCATTATCTCAGCTAATCAGTGTCAAGGACTCTGAGAAAACTACTGCCAGCATTGTTGGGGCCGCGCAGCGCATATTTCAGCGATTTCTCAAGAAAGACTTTGTGGGTGCATTCTGTGGTCAGACAACATTACCACTAGACTTGGACGGTAAACAGCTAATTGTATTTGGACTAAATAGGAACAACCGTGACATTATCAGTCCACTGTTGGCGGCTATTCTGCACATGATTGTTACGCGCAATGTGTCCCGTGTCCTACCCAGAAAAGACCCGCTAGTAGTAGCCCTAGATGAACTGCCTACTTTATACTTGCCAGCCCTTGTAAACTGGCTGAATGAAAGCCGTGAAGACGGTTTTGTAGGGATTTTGGGATATCAAAACATCGCCCAGCTAGAAAAAGTCTATGGTAGGGAACTGACACGGGCTATCTTGGGAGGTACAGCCACCAAGTTTATTTTCAACCCCCAAGACCCGGAATCTGCCAAGTTGTTCAGTGACTACCTGGGCGAGATGGAAATTAAATTTAATTCTAAATCGCGCAGTACAGGAAAGGGGGGTGCTTCACACAGCACCAACGAACAACATCAAAAACGCCATTTATTTGAAGCAGCACAGTTTGCCAAGATGGGTACGGGCAAAGCGGTAATTATCAATCCGGCTTACACTCGTGGCACAGAAGCCTATGTTCCCATATTGCAAGCTATTAAAGTTCCGGCTGCTGATATTGATGAGATGAATTGGTCAGAGGGAAAGTGGGATTTTGTTAGAGATAGGCTGATTCAAAACAATTCTGTGCAAATTAGTGATTCGGAACGTTCTCAGCAATTTATGGAAAGGCGCGAATTAGCTGAAGAATTATTTCCTCTCCCTGAGCAATCTAATTCTCCGCCTTCTCCAGAAGAACTTGCCAATGTTTTTTAGAGGTTTTGGAAATGCAATCTTCACAGATTAATTGGAGTCAACAGGTTTCGTCTGTCTTAGCACGCTATCCGCAGTGGCAGCATATAGTTCTTGAGGCAATAAATAAACCTTTATTCGATGTGAGTTATTGCCCAGAAACTATAGAAATATTTGACCAATTTGGCTTATTGGCTGGTAGGGTATTTAGTTCTATTTCTTATGAATGTACTCGTAAAGCTCTAGATAAAAGTGAATTTATTGCTTGGTTGTTTGATGGAGAATTAGCAGCTTTTTACGTAGATTACGAAGTAGTAATTAATCGATTAAAATTATTAGCAAGCTTTAGGTATTAAGTAGCATCAAATAAGTGGTTAAATTTTTGTAATGGCTAATATTTTTCTTTTGAGAAAATCTACAAATAAATTAATTAAATTACATTGATAGTTTCTATGAAATGACTTAAATTTAATTCAAAAAAATCTGGCTCTTCATTACATATTATGATTATGCTAAATTTCATTCACAATAATCATGAAACCTTTACCACGCAATAATAATGGAGCTTATTTAATAACATTTTAGCCATTGGGCAAGAGTTTGAGTTTTTGACCTATATTTTTCAACCGAGTTTTGATGTTTAACTAATAATTTGACATAACAGGTACGTAAGAACCAAAAATCTACAGTCAAAAGTTGAAAATCGGTAATCATAAAGAAAGCAAATTGCTGTCTTTGGTTTAAGCTAATAGTCATTGATTTTTCTGGACTGATTTGCTTGTAGGACTTAGCCCTGATTCTTGCAATTTAGATGGTCATTAGCTTAATCTAAAATCCGAAATTTATTAACAGAAGTTTGGAGAGGGTTATTATCATGACTGACATATTTACAGTTGCATCTGGAGAAGCGGCTGCAATTCAAAGGCATTATGAACAAATCATAGAAACTTTGTTACAAAGTTTATTAGATGCCAAGCATGATAATAGTAAGCGTCAAGGCTTAAAAATATTTGATGGCAACAGACTTGTTTATGGACGTGATAAAAATCAACTTCTTGATGAAATTTCAGGATTAGCAGGACAGCTTTTAAATCCTCAATTCATTGCTCAACTGCAACAACTGCGTTCTTGCCCAGTAGGTGGTGTGGTGGAAGGAGCAATTAATAAAACAGTTGAATTAGATGGGCGCGTTGTTTTGCAATCTGATGAATATGGTAGGGTTAATATTAATAATTTATTCCAGTCTGAATTAGCTCAATCTACAAATAATCATCAGAACATTGATGTAAATCAATCTACCAACCATGAAGTAGTTCCATCTACACATAATCACCAGACTTTGGATGTGATTGAGCCTACCAACAGAGATAATCTAAATCAATTTGATAATCCTGAATTATTACCTAATAATAACGTTAGACAAGAGAAAGAAGTACAACAAAATACAAACTTCTCTCATAATTCAGGTTCAACACGAGTAATGCAATCTCTCCAAGCTTTAGAAGATAGTCCTTTAAAAAATTTACTGACTAATGAAATTGGACAGCTACAAGCAGAAATTAAAGCATTACAACAACAGCAGAATGTGTATCAAAAATTAATTGAAAAAAGATTACAACAACAGCACAATATTTCCTGGTGGCAGCAATCGATTCATAATGTTTCGCTGGTGGTAGACAGTGTTAACTCTGCTGTGAAGACGGCTATTCAAGAATTTAAACAAAATTCAACACAATACCAAATAGCAGTGTCTTTAAAAACTTTATTTCATACCCAGACACACCCAGGAGCTTTAGAATATCAGGCGGCTCAATACCAAATTTCTCGTGAGGGTTCATTGTATAAAATCACAGAGTCAGGAACAGGCAAACTTTTAATGCAGTTTCGTTCTACAACTTTGGGTGTGCGGGTAGAAACTGGCAATCTAGAACCTACACATATTCAAGATATTAATACTTTACAGCGATCGCTAAAACGCAATGAACCTATTCCCGCTTCCTTTACTCCTGTAGGTAGCCAGGAAGCTGAGTATTTTGCTCGTATAGATAAGATTACTAATGCTCTTGTGCAATACGCGATCGCTCATCAAAAAAATGTAGAAATTGATGGCGTATTCTCTTATAAATGGCAAGCTACTACCGATGGAAAAGTGAGTATTTATGCCAAAGATGGACGTGAAATTGTCTTAGAAAAAGCTGAGGGACAACTCAAAAGTTCTATGAGTGAGAGAGATTTAATCTATTTTGAGCAAATTTTACCCAAATTACAGCCGACTTACCAACGCCAACAGGAATCAGCAACATTGCGAACCCCAAAAGTTAACAGTAATGAATTAGAGAGATAGCTATGAACTTATTTCAATTGAACCTATTAATTACCTCTGGTGTACCCATAATCTGCATCACTGCTTCTATATCAGAGCGCATGATAGTGCTAAAGCAAATTTACCAAGAATGTACAATTAACAAAAATCTCCCTCTTTATTTATGGAATGCTGGTTGGGGATGTTTTAAACAAGTCCAATCTGATTTAGAGTGTTGTGTAAGTTTTTCAAGTGTAGACTCTAGTAGATTACAACCTTGTGATGATGGAGTCTTTGCAGCTTTCGATGAGTTATTGAATTCTGAAATTGATGGTGTTTTTATTTTTGAAAATTTGCAGTCTTTAATTAAGATAAATTCAACATATATGGAAGATTATTCCAATAAAATGGTATCGCAAATAATTAATATTTATTATGAATTAAAAATAACTAAAAATACAAAATATTTCATTATTTTAGCAATGGATGATGTGGAACTACCACAATCATTAACTCAGTTAATTCCAAATCTGTCTACACCCTTGCCTTCACATGAGATAATAACTGATTTTATTAGAAATTTTTTATCCAAAAAAATAAATAATTTACCAAAAGGTTTTGATGTATCTGTTTTGGTGAATACTGTTTCTGGGTTAACTCTAGAAGAAATAGGTTCTGGCTTGGCAATAGCAATTAATTCCTGTCAAGAGTTTCACAGTAATACGATAGCCCTAAGCTTATTAGATTATAAAATTAATCGCTTTCGTGCCTTCAATCTAAACTTTGTTCCTAATTCCAACGTAGCTGACTTTGGTGGTTTAGATTTACTCAAGAAGTTTATTGAAAATGTCAAGCTAGATTTTGCTCCCGAAGCACGATCTGCTAACATTCCCCTTCCCAAAGGTTGTTTACTGGTAGGGCCACCGGGGACAGGAAAAACTCTAGCGGCGCACGTTAGTGCCAAAACTTTAGGATTTCCCCTTGTGTCTATGGACACCGCAGTAGTAGCGAGTGGTAGCGCAACCCATCTCAAATGTTTGTTAGAGCGTATAGAAGCTTGCGCTCCCGTTGTGCTTTACTTTGATGAATTGGACAAACTGTTTGCAGCATCCACTCCATCAGGTGAGGATATTGATTCACGCCAAATTTTAGGAACTCTGCTCACTTGGTTGCAAGAAAAGCAGAGTGCTGTGTTTGTAGTAGCTAGCCTTAACCGACTCGACGCACTACCACCAGAATTAACCAGGGTGGGGAGATTTGATGAAATATTCTATGTCGGGTTTCCTCAAGCGATAGAGCGCAAGGAAATTCTGATGATGCACCTAGCGAGATTTGATGAGCGATACCGCAATGGTGGCGATGAAGCTCGCCCCACCGTAGGCGATCGCGATCGCCTGACTGAGAAAGAATGGCGGATTATTCTCAACAAAACCATTAACTGTAATGGTGCTGAACTAGCACGAATGGTAGAAAAAGCAGCGCGTGTATTATTTCATCAGGGGCGGGAGATTCATATTGGGTTGTCCGAACTGTTGGAACAAAGGGAAATGATAGTGCCACTCTACGTTAGGGATACTGACAGAATACTGGCTATAGAAAATCGAGCCAAGTATATTTGTCAACCAACATCGACAAAAGACTCTTCGGTTTTCGCTCCAGCGATAACTACGTATTGGGGAGAACCTTGCGCTCACAGTTAACCGTTAACAAGCGATCGCTTATCATAAATAGAATTTAAATTTATTTGCAGTTAATCAAATACCATTCTTTCCTCAAGCAACGCAGGCAGGATTCGCTGTTACAATACGACCAGTCCGCTCAATTAAACGAGACACACAGCTTATGATTACTCAAATGATGGTTCAACCCTCATTCTGGGTAGAATCTGGAATCAAACTCAGTCAAGTTAGGAACATATATTTATTTAAATTTACTGAAGAATTACAGTCTCGACTGGAAGAATTGTCTGAGAAGAAAAAAGCCGGATTGCTCACCTCAGAGGAAGATGCTGAATTGGCAGGCATATTGGAACTTGATAGAATTTTTACCTTACTAAATGCCAAAATGATTTCTGAATCATGACAGTCAATGATGCCACCAAAAAATTAGTCAGAGAAAGAGCTAAATTTCTTTGTGAATACTGTCATTCTTCAGAAGAAGCAAGTGCAGCTCTATTTTCTATTGACCATATTATGCCGCAGTCCCTTGGCGGTTCAGATGACCCCAATAACCTAGCTTTAGCTTGTCAGCGTTGTAACGGATATCGCTATAACTTCACAACCGGAATTGATCCAGATACAGGAGAAATGATACCTCTGTTTAATCCACGCCAGCAAAAGTGGCGTGACCACTTTATTTGGTCAGCAGATGGTCTAAAAATTGTTGGACTTACTTCCATAGGACGAGCTACTTGTAATCGTTTAGACTTCAATGATGACCGTCATAATGAAGGGTCTATTGTCAAAGCACGCCGTCTCTGGATTAAAGGTGGTTGGCATCCACCGGATGAAGATCCGCGACAAGCATAAGAAAGTAAGCTTTAAGGATGGCTTTTATCCAATTAATTTCTAATATGGAATGTTAGCCGTCCTTATTCTATAAGTTATTAATACTTAGTCAGAGCCAAATTCAAAAACAAGTGACTGAAACAATGGGTGCGTCCACTTTTGGCAGAAACATAATTATTTATTGCCAGAAACCTCACTATATGGGTTGCCTAAAAAAGTCTATCTGCTAAAAATGGATGCTCCCAAAACAATTGTCAATTTGCAATTAAAAAACACCGAATTCCAATTGAATAATTGGATAATTTTTGGGTTTCACGCCCCCACTGATTGAAACTGCATTAGCGTAGCCTATTGCGTAGCTTGCTTCCCATATAGTATTGGTAATTGCGAATTGGTTTGGCCCTACTTCAGCTTTATTCAGATGAAATACTACCGCTTGAAAAGATGAAGTAAAAAACTACTATCTACTAGATAATAATTTTGCAACTCTAAGGGCAATACTCTCTTTAGCACAAGCTTTCAAAATAGCAGTAGCTCGTCTATTTCCCTTATTTGCGAAATACTCCCATATCGATAACCAATCATCACAGCCGAGTGTATATATCTGTTTAAGTCCCCCCGAAACAGCAATAAGACATTTTACTGGACATGGGGATAAATTTAATTTTGTGAGAGTCCTTGCCTTCTTAGGTGAATTTTCTAGCAGCCAGTTTGGGTTAGATTGAATGCAGTTTAACCCTTCTTCGTAGCCAATGCGATATTCTCCAGACTGTATGGCTAAAACTTCTAAAGTAATATTGTTTTCTAATTCTATTTGAATTGGTGTGGCTGAGAGAACTTGATAATTGGAGGTAAAAAATTTAGGATTGGGTACAAGTGTTTCTCTATTGTGTATATCGTTATCTGATAGTGCTTTGATTAATTCTTCCCATTCTTCACAACTCAGAGATAACCGATGGTTTTGTAACTTATCTTCTTTTAAAAGTTGTTGTAAATAAGTTGCTACTGTCGGTAAGGTATGACCTTTAATGATTGCTTTACTAGGAACTTGTACAGTTATTGTATGTAAATTGTTTAACTGCACAAAATTTTTGACATTTGTTTTAGATTGCCCAACCATCAGAGCCATCTGTCTATCACTCATTACCTTTATACCGTTTGCTAATTGATATGCTCCCCAAAAGTATTGCTTCCACCACCAGCGAGTAGAAATTGCTTTTGGTATCTCTATAAAATTATCTGTGATTTTAAAGCGTTCTACTGGGTTATGGGTTACTGCTGTTTCTTGTTTAATTGCTGTGCTTAGATTCATAACCTATATAGCTCCTCAATTTCTAAAAACCTATTTTATAGGCTTGATTCTATGCAGATAAATTACTGCATATTTTCAATATTGATAATCTTAGTTTAAGAAAAAATAAAAAATAACTAGACTTGAATTCTGAGTAATTAAATACTGTGAATAACTATCAATATTACAGATATAAGCCAATACGGGTTATTTCAGGATTATTTGTGTAGATAAGACGCGATTGAGCGGGTATATTCATGAGAATTTTAGGCTTACCTGAACAGTATTGAAATATCAGCAATATTGTGGGGGATAAAAAATGACTAAACTTTCATTACTTGACCAAAAGTTTTAGTTAAAGTCTAAACAATTATCTTTCCTGCGTAATATTCTCCAGTTTTGCTTACTTACTAACTACATTACAAAATTTGCTTTATTTGTCCAGTTATGCAATTTTGGGCTGATCTGTAATTTAAGTGAAGTTTAAAATTCGCTTATTCCTAGTATAAGGAAATAATAAACCACAAAAATTAAAAAAATCTAAAAAAAAGGGTTATAAATAAAAAAAAATAATTATGTGTGATTTAGAATGATATAGGATTTTTTTATTATAAAAATTATGTAGCTGTGAAACTAAGGTTTAATTTTATGAATTTGCTCATAAAAAAATAATTAGCCTTTTATAATCAAGCTTTTCAGCTTATAAAATGCTGTTTAAAATTGCAATTCAACGCTTAAATACTTGTAAAAAATGGCGAAAGAGGGTTCATCTAGAAAGCTTTAAAACACTAATACACTGGTAATTGCAACAATCATAGTTGATGATATTTTTAATGCCAAACTCCCTTTTCAGTGCCGCTTGATAGGTTGAACAATCAAAATTAACTGAGTTTTTCAGGGACGAATATGTATGCAAGAAAAAAGATAATAGAAAATCTCACAAAAGTGAGATTGATTGAAAAATAATTTTGTGTTTATAGGCGGTTTAATAAGTTGTTATCTATTATTTATATATTGTGAGAATCAAGTCTATGTTATTAGCTTCTTGCTTGTTACCTTCTTTCAGGTAAAGGTCTTTGGCCTGGGTAAGTGATTTTCGTCCAGCTTGCTGGTTTTTTTGGCAAATCAAGCTCATTCCCATCCCTTGATAGGCTAGAGCTAATTTTGGGTTGAGAGCGATCGCTTTTTCAAAGTATTGTAGGGCAGTTTTGCAATTAGCTTGACGACGCTCTGCATTGATTCTGGCTATTTCTGGCATATCAGCGTTCATGATTTTGTAGCCCCACTCTACATAATCGGTAGCAGTTTCTAGTCTTTTTGGTTGCAAAGACATATTTGATGTTGGTTTGAACCAGATGTACAGTCCTCCTAAAAATCCCAGTGCTGCCATTCCCAGCAGATATGCCACAGGGTTAAAAGTAATGAAAAGAGAATGTAACATCATTTCCCTGCGCTCGTCATCCCAACGTGACATAGCTTATGCCTCCCTGACATTGCTGCTGTAACTGCTGGTTCCAAGAAGTATTCGGCTCTAACTGTTTGGCATGAGATAAAGTTTTTTGAAGTGCCATAGTTGCTACTTTGGGCATCGCAACAATGACTTTTGGTACGTTTTGAAGAAATTCCACAGGTGCAGGCGCGTGTTCACTGTCAGATACCAAATATAGAGTTCTCTGTTTATGAGGAGCGTTTAAAACTGCCAGGGACATAGCCTCAATAGGTGTAGAAACTAGCATTGCCATCTTGATGGGGTTGCCCAAGTCTCCTCCCAAACTTAAATGAAACCAACCAGGCGTAGACATCAAACGTCCCTTGCTAGCAGTACAAAAACTAAAAGTATCATTGGTAGCCCCTGGTGGGTGCAAATATGCCCCTGTCACTTTAGAGGCAAGACTGCGTGCTAGAAATACTGCTTTACCAGTAATATCTGCATATATCAATCCACGCTTGTACAAAGTATCTACAAATTTTGGCGGAAGAGAACGATCGCGTGTCAGGTATCGCTCAATTTCCACCCACCGATGATGATCTGGTGTAGGTGCAACAAATATAGATGGAGGAATCTGTTGAGCAATATTTAAAGCTTGTCTTCTGGCGTGGTGAGTAACCGCAGCCAGCATTCCCTCTTCCCCAAAGCAATCCCGCAACCAGACAACTGCATCATCGAAAGTACACTGGTTAACCTGAATTACCAACTCCAACGCACCTTTGCCAATGCTGTTGTGCAAATCATCGTGAAACGAAGAGTTGCTAGTGGTGATTATGTGGTGGGTTGACAACCACTGATTCCGCTTGTCTTGGTTTAAACCCAGTTCATCAGCCACAACTTCCAAGGGTAAATCTTTTAGAAGCTTAATGTCCTGGCGTAGAGCTTGTAATTCTTTTTCTAAATTAGCCCTGAGTTTTTCACTTCTGGATGCCGTTTCCTCCAATTCGGCTTTTTGTCTGAGCAAGCGAGTGCGATCGCTTAATTGGTAATTGATCAGCTCTAGCTTTGGGCTGAGAGCTTCAATCACCCGTTCTCGGTAGGATTCGCTTGCTTCATGTATTCGAGGTTTAGGCAGATAACTCTCCAAGTCGAGGATTTCCGAATCACGGGATACTGCGGCGTAATATTTCTTAACTGAGGTATAGGTAGCAGCACTACTTTTAATGCCGCGAGAGATACCCAAATGTGCAACAGCATCGGCAAAACTATCTTGTAGTTGGGAAAGCTTTTCTCTAGTGCCAAACAAGGCGCGACAGTTGAGCTTTCCTTGCTCGTCCAGTGGCACAATGTAAGCGTGAACGTGGGGCGTAATTTCGTCTAAGTGCAATTCAGCTTTCAGTAGGCGATCGCCCCAAGCAGAACATAACCATGTGACTGTTGCTTGTGCAAAGTCATCCAAACGCTGTTTGTCATATGTTTCCGCCTCAAAAAGTCCTTCAGGATGAAAATAATCAGCACTGGCACTTAGTAGCATTTCCACTGCCAGAACAGCATTTGAGCGAATTGTTTGCAACCCGATTTTGTCTTTCACCAAAGTTACTAAATTGGCGTTGTCATAACTACCATAGAGCGTAACGTTTGTTACTGCTGGGTTTGCATTGGGCGTGTTTCTAGCTCTGGCTGTGTGAGCTTCATTGCCTCCTAACAACCCCCAGCTTTTAATTTTTTGTATTCTACAGACTGCTAGCGGCATAAGACAGGCGTTTCATGCAAATAATCTGTTGATACATCCATCGATCACATAATTTCACCGAAATGTAATTATCACATTACGGTAATTTCAATTGCATTAAAATCTACCATTGGTATTACGTGATTATAAAAAAATAGGTCAAATTTTTTATAAAATTTCTGTGTATTTTAACTTAAAAAATTGTTATTGTAGGGGCTATTAATAGTTGCAATTAGCAGTAGCATATTTGCGAAAATAGTGTAATTATACACAAAAATATTTTAATAATCTGTCGCTGTAATTATTTCCCAATAAGAGCTTCAGCATTTTTTACCCTTAGTCAGCTAGTGAAGCAACTTATATAAACTGGATTAATTTTTATACATCTTTATTTAGTGCTGTCTAGAGTAGTAGAGAATCTGTCTGTTGTTCAATGGCAGGCTTCATTAAAAATTAGTTACTAAAAGAAGAAACTAATATTTGGATTTATGGACAGCTTAATTGAGTTAATAAATGTTCAAGCGCAAAATATTTGCTTTTCGTTTATAAGTAAAACTAATGACTATTACTTGAGCCTCAAGAGGCTAAGTTTTAAATCGGCAGTAAATATGAAGTCCGAATTTTATGATGGCAAGCAAAATAATTTTTTAGTATTTTTATGCCATCAATTGTGTAGTGAGTTCACAATTAAAATTTTCAATAATCGGTATATTTTTTCGCTATTTAATCTGGATGGTGTACGAGCTTTTTTATCGAAACAACATTTGACTCAACATTTATGTGCTGATATGGAAGCTCCGACTATTGCAATTGAACTGAAAGCCTTGCTGTAAGACTTTTACGGATTTTTTAAAGTATTTATTTCGGGTGGAGCTAACTGGAGCCAACTGGAGCCAGAAAAAAATATTAATTACATAAGCTCTGTTAATAATTCGGCTCTAAGTGTCTCCAAATGTCTCCATTTGGCTCCAAATTTAGGATTAAAAAATTAACTCTGATTTATATCCATGAAAAAAAAAACTTCGACTAAGAATAATTTTGATATTCCTCCCCTCGTTATTCTTGTCTTAGATTTTGGAGGAAGCGGTACAAAAGGAATTTACTCCTTATACGGCAGTTCTGAAATATATTCGCTGTTCATGGAACCGGAAGTAGGGGATGTAACAGTGGAATCGGTTAAAACTCACGAACAGAATTTGATGGGAGCAACTGATCCAGAAAATAGGGCGTGGGTGTCGGTTAGTGGTAAGACAAAGGTAGTAGGATATTTAGCTCAAAGCAAGTTCCACGCTAATACAGGATTAGTTGAGTTGAAGTACGAGCGGGCTGTTTATAAAACATTAGCCGCAATTTGGGTAGTTAAGGAGAAACTGAACCTGCCATCCAAAATGAGAATTTTTCTTTCAGTTCTGCTACCTCCTGGGGAATTTGAGAACAAAGTTGAATTTGAACGATTAGTGCGGACTTTCGGTAGCAATTACTTAGCAGTTGGCTCGCAAATGCAGGTAGAGTATCTGATGTTTAAATGCTTACCAGAGGGTGCTGGAGTATTTTTATCCCACCAAAAGCGTGTGGGACAGGCATTAAAACAGAGAGTGTGCGCGGTGGTGATGGTCGGCTTTCGGAATGCGTCAGTTTTAATTTCTTACAGAGGCATTGTGTCTAAGGAAGGAAAAATGTCAGATTTAGGCATGGTGAGGATGCTGGAAAAAGTAGTCAGCGCAACATCAGGGCAAACCGTGGAACGCTTGACAAAAGCGATCGCTGAAGCAGGAAGTGATATTGACACTCGTCCTCTAGTGCGGGTGTTGCGTTCTCGAAGTAGAGAAGGACGGACATCTGAGTTAACAAAGATTCTCCAGGTAATTAGGACAGCTCGACATGAATATGTTGCAGCCTTGACGAGTTGGCTAGATCAAGTTGTGCCGCCAGATGTAGAAGAAATATTATTTTGTGGTGGCACTGCGGATTATCTAAAAAAAGAATTGAATTCACACTATCCAGCTATACCTTGCATATTTTCTGGTGTTTCTATTCCCAAAAACTTAGATAAATACTCCCTTGGTAATCGCTTGGCAGATGTCTATAGTGCATTTTTGTATTTCGACGAAAGAGTGAAACACCATTTTGCTCATCATGCTGAGGTTATCAGCCATGTCTAAACATAGGATAAATTTTCGCTGGCGGTATCAGCCGCGCAATGAGATGGATGCGTTAATGCTTGATTACATTGCTGCTAGTAGTGTTAGAGATACTACGGAAATGATATTGCTAGCACTAAGAGCATTTTGGCTACCAATGGCTGTTGCTAACTCCTCAAAATTTGATGAAGCTGCAAAACAACGGATAGTCACTGACGCTTACCAAACATTCCTACACCAACTGAGGCAGATTTACGCCACCGCAGGGTTATCTCATTTGCGTTTGACTTCTAATCCAGAGCGATCGCCTTCGCCAAACGACTCTAAATCTCATGCCCAGCCTGTACAAAGTCTTCCCACTATAGAGGAACAAAAAGAGATGATAGGACAGTTTGATTATGACATCAATTCTTTTGAAAACTGGTAATACCAATTCACGAAAATCTTGAAACAGATCCAAATCCATAAACCCTTGTCAAATCAGGATTTCTCAATTGCGTTAGCGGAGCGGGGCGTTAGCCCATTGCGAATTGTGAATTGTGAATTGTGAATTGTGAATTGTGAATTGTGAATTGTGAATTGTGAATTGTGAATTGTGAATTGTGAATTGGTATCAGTTAATAACACTAATTCACTGCATGATTACTAACTAAATTGTCCAGTTACTACTTCCATCAAAAACAAATTGGCATTATGACTTTTACAGCACCAACCCCAAATCCAGAAAAAAGAAAAAGAGGCAGACCGAGAAAGAATCCTAGTAATAACCTTAACCAGTCATCAAACTCCCAATTACACAATGATGCTATGTCTACAATCAATGAAAATCTCCAAAGAGAAGATGTCACTTGGGAAAGAGAAATAGAAAATAATTCGACTCCGTTAGGCAATATCCAAGAATTGGATGCCATAGATACTCAAGATGGTTTGCCGCTAGAAGTAGTAAATAATCTAACTTCTTTAGATACCAATATCCAAGGATTGAATGTCATAGATACTCAAAATAGTTTGCCCCTAGAATTAGCAAATAATTCGACTCCGTTAGATGCCAATATCCAAGGATTGGATACCACAGATACTAGAGAAAGTTTAGAGCTAGAAGTGGCCAATGTTGGTAATTCTGCTCTATTACTTGAATCAACAGCAGATGTAACAGTGAATGAAATTCCAGAAGATTTACAGCTACCAAAATCTGGTAATGACCAAGTTAACCTGAAAAAGCCAGAAACAAGTTTTTCACCATCTACAACTATTCACATTGTAGATGGTGAAAAAGGAGGTGCTGGTAAATCATTCTTATCGAGAGCATTTATAGAGTATTGCACCTCAATTGGTCATAGCATTTCAATTGTAGATGCAGATACGAGTAACCAGGATATTGTCAACATTTACGGCAGTGTAGAAACAGCATTTTTCAGTGATGATGAGAAGCTAGCTAAAGAAGCAGACACAATATTTGACTTGGCATTTGAAAATTCAGTAATCGTGAATTTACCTGCTCAAGTTTACTCCAAAGTGACTA
The DNA here is from genome assembly GCF_014697125.1 of Anabaena minutissima FACHB-250. GTDB lineage: Bacteria > Cyanobacteriota > Cyanobacteriia > Cyanobacteriales > Nostocaceae > Trichormus > Trichormus minutissimus. Next base: position 32,230 of record NZ_JACJRG010000036.1, read on the forward strand.
AGTGGATAAAAAGTAATAATCTGACTGAAATAGGCAAGGAAAATTCGATTAAATTCGTCAAATGGTTTGTGTGTACTGGTGGAGTTGATTCCGTAAATTTCTTTCTCCAATCTTTAGATGATTTGGGAGACAGTATACTCCATGTATTTGTGAAAAATTTGGGATTATGTGATGACTGGAAATATATTCAGGAGATGCCAGAGTTTGTAGCAGCTCAAACTAAATATAATTTCATCGTCATGGACTTTCCCAAGTTTCCCTTTTGGGAGCGGAACATGGTTGACCGATTGGGAGTGACTTTTGAAGCTGCGATCGCCCATCCTGATCTCAAGGTGATATCAAAGCAACGCGTTAAGAACTTCCTCAAAGAAGCCTATGCAGCCTTTGCTGGTACGGGGTTAGTACAATGACAAGCTATGAAGTTAATAGAGTTGACGAAGATTTTTATCCCACCCCTGCTGACCGTCCACAAAGTAAAGACGTATTTTATACCGCCGATAAATTACTGGCGGAAGCCTTGCAGGGAAAAAGCGAAGCCTTTAAACGTCGAGTAGTGGATTTTGCTCTTAGTAGCGGCCTATCCCAAGATGACCCTTTATTCTTAGTGTTGGTTGCTACCGGACAATTGGAAGCCATGCTGGAAGATGCACCCGACACTTTGCAGTTGCTGTTCAAAAACTGGAATCAAGACTTAGCTCGTAACTTAGAATTAGTGGAACACGTAGCAGTCGAGCGGCAGAAGGTTGCTATAGACCGAGCAGCCCACGCTCTCATTCACAAAGCACAGCTAGCAGAGGGCAGAAAAATTTTGACCGCCATATTCCCTGCGGCCCTCTTAATGTTTTTTATCCTGGGTATGGGCTTCATTATGGGCATGAGCATCCCACCTTGGATTACTGGGATACTGGGTGGAGGATATACAGATGTTCAGTCAAACCTCTTGACTTGGGAAGAATTAGAGGCCAAGAATTGGGCGATGTCCAAAGATGGGAAGTTTGCCAAGAATTTAATCGAGTGGAACAAGGGCTACCTAGACAACGGACAGTGCCTCAAGGATGTGCAGAAGCTAGGTATCGTCTTGTCCCAATATGGACGTAAGGCCAAATCAGGGCATTGTCTCATCTGGGCTACCCCGCCGGAGAAGCGTAAGTTTGTTGAGCCATAAGTATGGCTTTGACAGAATTTGTGCCAAATTGTTCACAAGCACAAGTCCGCTGATATTTTTGTGCAAAAATGCTCACAAATAGTTTTATAAATTAAATAGTGGCTAGGATTAATTACATGAATCAAGAACAGTTTAATTCTACCCTCGAACAAATAACTAAAACCCAAAGGATGGTTTTAAAGCAATTTTTGGCTGGGAAGACAGATGAAGCGATCACTCAAAGTCTAGGGTTAAATGACGCATCAACTATCAGGCGACATATAGCTAATATCTGTCGATTATTTGAGTTAAGAAATGAGGAGGGAGAGCATTTTTCTTATCGTCAGGATTTGATTGCAGTATTTGCTAATTTCAGACCTGACTTAGTTAGTCCTCAGTTATTAAGAGGATTGCAATTAACATTGGAGTTTCCAGAGGGTCAAGTACCTGTAAATTCTATCTTTTATATAAAACGTTCTACTATTGAATCCGATTGCTATCAAGAAATTTATCATCCTGGAACTTTGATTTTGATTAAAGCACCAAGGCTGATGGGAAAAACATCACTAATGACTAGAATTATGGCTCATGCGGAACAAAATAATTACCGGACAGTGCAGTTGAACTTGAGATTAGCTGATAAAGTGATGCTCACTAGTTTAGATAATTTTTTACGTGGTTTGTGTCAAATGGTTAGTCGAGAATTACAACTAGAGGATCAGGTGAATGAATATTGGGATCTAGAACTGTTGAGTAGTAATTATAATTGTACAGCTTATTTTGAAGAGTATTTATTGCCGCAAATCGACTGTCCTTTAGTTTTAGGATTAGATGAGAGCGATCGCCTGTTCAATTATCCAGAAATTGCTCCAGATTTTTTTGGACTTTTGCGACTTTGGCATGAGAAATCAAAAAATCCTAGTATTTGGCAAAAACTCAGATTGGTAGTAATACATTCTACCGAAGTTTATATCCAGTTAGATGCCAATAAATCTCCATTCAACGTGGGAATACCCATAAATTTACCAGAATTTACTCAAGCACAAGTGCAAGATTTAGCATCGCGTCATCAATTAGATTGGCAGCAGGAACAAGTTGAAAAACTGATGGCGATGGTCGGTGGTCATCCTTATTTAGTAAGACTCGCAATGTATTATATTAAGCGTCAAAGTTTAACATTAGAAAATTTTTTAGCAACTGCTGCAACTGATGAGGGAATTTATAGTCATCATCTCAGACGATTATTAATCAACTTACAAGAAGATATAAAATTATTTGAATCATTCAAAGCATTAATTAACCATACTTCCGAGTCAGTGCAATTGGAGCGTGTTCAACTTTATAAATTATATGCTATGGGTCTAGTGAAATTTACAGGTGTCAAAGTGCAACCCCGATGCAATTTATATCGACAGTATTTTAGCTATGAGTAAATACAAATATGCTTATCCTTAGAGCAACTCGCCAATAGTACCTGGATTGCCACGTTTTAAATATTTCAAATCTGCATAGATATAATTTACTGTTTGTACTGATATATGAACTATATTCACCTAATTTGCTTAAATAACGCCTTGGGTAACCTAGCAATCAGTCTGGGTTTTTCTGCCCTTTATTTTCATAACGCATTGAGTAAGCGAGCAACCAATTTGGGTTTTTCTTCCTCTCATTTCCAAAATTTTTATAATCCAGGAATCTTCGGAGGAATAGAGCCAGACATGGAATTTGTAGTTCCTCAACCCAAACCTAAATCACCAAGTGGTGCAGCCGGAGCTACTGCTATTACTGAAATAGATGAACTTCAGCTAGTTCGTCAACTGTTAGCGGAACTTTGTGAATCATATCAAAACTCAAATATAACTGAGCTAGAAAAAAAGGCTGCTGTAGGTGAGGCAATTCATATCTTAATGGAAGGCTTAAAGAAGGAAGAACCAAATTTAAAAGCACGATTGCTAAGAGCTACTTACGGCTATAATTCCTTTCACTTACAAAGATATCTGAGTTTTCAATCTAATAATTTTGTTGAGATGACATTAGACGAGCTACGAGAAATACTTGCCCAGAAATTAGAACACGAAATGTGAGGTAAATATATGATTTTTATTAATAATTTAACCTAATATGTTTCAAATAGTCTTCTATTAATTGCTAATACTATAATTTAACTTTGCAAAATATTATGGCATATAAATATCAAGTTGGCGGAAGTTTGCCTGTAGATGACCCTAGCTATGTGCGGCGACAGGCAGATCAAGATTTATATAATGCTTTAAAGGCAGGTGAGTTTTGTTATGTATTAAACTCACGCCAGATGGGTAAGTCGAGTTTGCGAGTGCAAACAATGCAACGATTAATAAAAGAAGATATTGCTTGTGCTTTTATTGATTTGACAGAAATTGGTATTCAAAGTGTAACCATAGAAAAGTGGTATGCAGGTGTTATTGGTAATCTGGTAAGTAGTTTCAATCTGTCGGGTAAATTTAACTGGCGAACTTGGTGGAAAGAACAAGAATTGATTTCACCTGTACAGCGATTTAGTAATTTTATTCAGGATGTGCTGTTACAGAATATTGACAAAAATATTGTCATTTTCGTCGATGAAATTGATACGGTTCTCAGCTTAAATTTTCCCATTGACGATTTTTTTGCCTTGATTCGAGCTTGTTATAATAAACGAGTTGATCGCCCTGAATATTATCGCCTGACTTTTGCTTTATTAGGAGTAGCCACTCCCTCCGATTTGATTCAAGATAAAAGCAGAACACCTTTTAATATTGGTAGAGCGATCACACTTGATGGTTTTAAGTTAGAAGAAGTACAACCATTAGCTCAAGGGTTGGTAGGAAAAGTCAATAACCCCCAGGCTGTATTGCAAGAAATCTTAGCATGGACGGGTGGACAACCATTTCTCACTCAAAAATTATGTAAAATTTTCTTACAATATTTAGAAACAAAAAATTCTGAATCTGATAATAAGGAGATTCAGGATAATTCTCAATCTTTAATTCCTGAGATAGTGCGCTGGTTGATTGTTGAAAACTGGGAAACTCAAGATGAACCAGAACATTTAAGAACAATCCGCGATCGCCTTTTGTATAACGGTCAATCTACAAGTAAACTTTTGGGATTATATCAGCAAATTTCACAAAAAAGAGAAATCCCTGCTGATAACAGTTACGAACAAATGCAATTACAACTATCGGGATTAGTTGTCAAGCAGCAAGGTAGTTTGAGAGTTTACAACCGCATTTATGAGTCAGTGTTTGGTTCTCGTTGGGTAGAAAAAGCCTTAGCCGATTTGCGTCCCTATAGTGAAGCAATTACAGCTTGGTTAGAGTCAAATTGTCAAGATAAATCGCGCCTGTTGCGGGGACAAGCATTGCAAGATGCTCAACTTTGGGCGACTGATAAAAATTTAAGCGATGCAGATTATCATTTTTTAAATGCTAGTTTAGACTTTGATAGACGAGAAACACAAGCCGCTTTAATAGCAGAAAAAGAGGCTAGTCAGATATTAACTAAGGCGAACCAGAAAGCTCAAAGCACTATTAAAAGAGGTGTTGCTGGATTAATTTTACTCTCAGTTGGAGCAGTAGCAGTAGTAATTTGGGCAAGTACAACCCTACAAAAAGCCCAAAAAGATTTAAAAAAAAATCAGACTTTCACCAGACTAGAACAAGAGGCAAAGAACGTTGAACAACAGTTTAAATTTTCGCAGTTAGATACATTAGTTTCTACGATGCGAGCAGCACAGGAATTAAAAGGCATTGTTAGTGACAATCTTTATTTTGAGGAGTACCCTACCACTACCCCCATTTTGTCTTTGCAAACAATTCTTGATCGAATTCAGGAAAAAAATTACATTAAGGTCAACATTCCCAGTTATAAACCCAGTCTTGAAAGAAGAATTAGTTTTAGCTCAGATGGTAATCTAATAGCTACTAGAGGATATGACAATATAATAAGATTATGGAATTTTCAAGGACAACAGATTACTTCTGTTGCAGCTAAAGCATCTAACTTTAGGTTTAGTCCTGATAACAAGCTGTTAGTTATTGCTGAGGAGGCTGGAGTGAGTCTGTGGAATCTTCAAGGAAAACGGATAGCTTTACTTCCCCCAACCTATAGCGATTTCAGATTTACTGACGATGGTAAACTGTTAGCTACTAGAAATGACACTAAAGTGCGCTTATGGAACTTTGAAGGACAACAAATAGCTGAATTTTCAACTCGTTCTGTTACTGAGTATTTTGATAATTTTAGATTTAGTCATGACGGTAATTTATTGGCTACTTTGGAAGAATATAAAAGCAAAGTACGACTATGGAATTCTCAAGGACAAAAGATAGCTGAATTTTCAGTTATTGATAACTATATTAAAGATATGAAGTTTAGTCCCGATGGTCAGATGTTGGTTATTGTTGGCTCTGAACAAGTAGGGCTTTGGAATCTTCAAGGACAGCAAGTAGCTGAATTGCCAACTGGTGATGTTCAAAATTATAGATTTAGTCCCGATGGTCAGATGTTGGCTATTGTTGGCTCTAAAAAAGTAGGACTTTGGAATCTCCAAGGACAGCAGGTAGCTACATTTTTGACTGAATCTGCTGATATTCAAATTCAAGATGTTAGATTTAGTCCCGATAGTAAGCTATTAACCTTTATTGGACGTGAAAAAGTGTGGCTAGTGAACGTTCAAACAAAGCAAGTAATTACATTTTCAACTGGCAATATTGCATCTAACAATGGGGATTCTAATTATCAATTCAAGTTTAGCCCCGATGGTAAAAAGTTGGCTGTTGTTGTCAGTCTTGATAAAAATGACTTTAACGTTCAGGTTTGGAACCTCCAAGGAGAAAAAATAGCTGAATTCCCAACTGGAGAAGTCATAGACGTTAATTTTAGTGCTGATGGCAAGCAGCTAGCTACTGTTGGTAATGACAATAAAGTGCGGTTGTGGAATCTCCAAGTAGCTGAATCTACTAGCTCTAAAGGTTTTGCTTCCAAGTTGTGTTTTAATGAAAAGCTATCATCGCTGACATCAAACCCTGAAATTTCAAATTTTAAGTTTAGCCCTGATGGCAAATTACTAGCAGTTTTTTGCTCTAAAGAAGTACAGTTATGGAATCTTCAAGGACAACAGGTAGCTACATTTGCAAATAGTACAAGTATCGACTTCAGCCCTGATGGTAAAATATTGGTAGTTTATGAGCCTAGTGATAAGGGAAGGAAACTAAGGCTATGGAAATTACAAGGAGAACAAGTAACAGAATTTCTGGCTGATAGCAATATTCAAAATGTCAGATTTAGCCCTGACAGTAAGCTGTTGGCTACTGTTGGAGATGATAGGAAAATACGATTGTGGAATCTTCAAGGGCAACAGATAACTACATTTTCCCGTAATTTGGAAGATACTATGAATTTTGCCTTTAGTCCTGATGGCAAAGTGTTAGTTACTTATGTGAATCCGTCGTCTGGCAATATGCCTAACTTATGTGTAGTTCCAACTCTGTTGGGTTGTAATGATGAATGGGGAGTACGTCTGTGGAATCTCCAAGGGCAACAGATAGCCTTACTTCCCAAAACCGACCATGGTACATACTTCAGATTTATTGGTGATGGTAAACTGTTTGCTACTTACGATGAGGGCGAAGTGCGCCTATGGAATCTCCAAGGACGGCAGTTACTCACATTTTTAACTACTAGCAGATATATCAACTATCTCAAGTTCAGTCCTGATGGCAAACTGCTGGCTATTGTGGGAGATGACGGTGAAGTGAGACTATGGAATCTCCAAGGAAAGCAAGTAGCTGAATTTTTAACTAACCCTTATGATGACACTGAGGTCAGATTTAGTCCTGATAGCAAGCTGCTGACTATTCTTACTGATAGCAAGCCGCCGGGTAGTATTATTATAGGGTCAACATCCAATCACAATCAAAAAATGTGGCTATCGAATCTCCAAGGAGAACAGGTATCTACATTTCCGACTCAAATCATTACAGATTTCGAGTTTAGTCCTGATGGTAAACTGATTGCTACTGTTGGAAGCGATCGCACAATGCGGCTGTGGACTTACCAAGGACGGCAGATAGCTCATTACAACAATGTTAGCAATCTCAAATTTAGCCCCGATGGTAAAATACTAGCTCTCCATGTGAACTCCCAAGTGGTGCTGTGGCGTGTCAAAAATTTAGATGAACTGTTAGCTGAAGGTTGTGACTATCTCAAAGATTACTTTGCCACTCATCCCGAAACTCTCAAAGAACTTCATGTGTGCAAAAAAATGTTGGCTATGTATAACTAATCGTATCTCTTCACTGACCAATTTAGACATACCTCCATGCCTAGTTTTAGAAGATGTAACTGCCTAAGAGTACTTACACAACTACCAGGAGACAATAATATGTTTAACCTTCGCGTTTTGATATGTTTCAACTTAGTATTTTGTCCATCATTACTAGGTTTTAGTAGTAATGCACAAGCACAGCGTTACCCATTTATTCCACTTATTCCACCCATTCCACCACAAACCAACATCATACTTTACAACAATTTGCTTCAGCAGCATCAACAACAGCAAATAAGACATTCACCTAAGCAACAGCAAACATTATTTTTACTTCAACAACAGCAGCAACAAACCTTACTTTTACTTCAGCAAAAAAAGCAACAAGAGCAAACAAAACGCTTGCTTCAGCAACTATATTACGATAGTCCAGCATTGATTCCTACTCCTGTTATATTGCCACCAGAGAAATAAAAACTAAATGAACATAGGCGATAGGTAAAATTTACCATTTTGCCGATTCACGCAACAATGCCACGGCTAATAGTAATAAATAGCCAAAATTGATGAGAAAATGGGAGCGCTCGCCCTGCGATCGCTCATACCTTAAACTACTCGAATTGACTCACCCTACCAAGCATCATCCGCAATTACTTTAAATTAAGATGAGTTTATCATGAACAAGCGTCCCCTACACCCAAAAGCCACTAATCTTAAGGATTTACGCTTATTTAAGTGCAATTTGCAATTCGCTTAAAACTCTTCGCCTTCTTCTTGCCAACCGCTTTTTCTAACCTGTTGTTTTTCTTCTATAAGTGCCTTTTGTTCCTGCTCTTCATTGGTATCGTATAAGTCGTCCATACTTACATACCCCTCACTGAGCAGTTCTTCAGCAGTCATCGATGCTACTAACTGGTATCTGCTTGTTTTGAGTTTCTTAATCATCTGCTTTGCCTCTTGTGCGATACCAATTTCAATTCTAATTTGTATTCACTTGTGCGGAACTAATACTAATTCCCAATTAAAAAATCAGCACACATAATCAGAGTTTACACATTTAAAGATGTTAGCAAATTTTAGAAAATTAATACAATTTATCCATAAAAGTTTTTAATAGTCCCTAGATATGCTTTTATGACTTTAACGCTCAATCATTTTGATACAAAAACCAAGCAAGATACAGGTGTAAAAGAGAAACTTGAGAACACACTGGCTGAATATTTATTTCCAGGTGTGCAGTTTAGTATCGGCACAGCTTATCCCGAAGCGACAGTCCCAGAAGACCTCGGAGAGCATAAAGGGATGACTCTACAATTTTCGGCAGGTAAGAGGATGTTCTTTGCCGATAACCCTACAGTCCGCCAGCAACTTTACCCCAACCCTTCTGATGGAGCAGCTTACCCTTTACCTTTTACACCCTGCCGAATTTTTCAGGAATTACGCAACGTTAGAATTTTGATGGTTGATGATACAACCGGAGAAAATGGTGGTGTCATTGCCAACAACGATGCCAAAAAATTGGTCGGTGACTGTAAGGGCTTAATAGATCAGGATTTTGCTAAAGCCAATAATATAGAACTGCGTGCTTTTCAGTTCAGGCTTGGTATTAAACCTCAAGAAGAAAGCCAAGTGATGCGAATTGCCAAAGGCACGCTTGCACCTACAAGGCTGGATAAATTGGGAGAGTCTTTCTTGCGAATGGGCGGTAGTGCAAAAACAAGCACTTTGCGTACTAAAACTGGTTACGACATAGTGCTGGCAACCTCTTCCTTCAAAGGTAGAAAAGGAGAAGATGCCATTCAGCCAGGGGAATATATGCTCACTATTGGTTTAGGTGTCAAAGCAGTGGCTCAATATCGGGAACACAGTTTAGGGACTCAAATTTTAGTCAATTATCCCAAAGCGGTGAAGCAAGAAATTTTGCCCATTATCAAGCAGCAAGCAGAAAAACTAGCTCAAGACCAAAAAGACCCCAGACGGCTGGCACTGCGATACGTTGAAACTTACGAACGCCGCAAAGCATTATTGTCCAAAATTATAGGAATTAAACCAAATATTACAGCAGATATAGAAGATAAATTTGCCATATTTGATGCTTTAAGTTCTGGCGGTGAAAGTAGAGATAACCAAGAGGGTGAATATTTGGATAAGGAGCAAAAAGATTTATTAATTTACTCATTATTAAAAACTGACTTAGAAAATTATTGTCAAATTATCGAACACCCAAAAGTAATAGCTGAACTCCAAGATTTTGTGCGTAAAGAATGGGTTGAAATTGCCACTGGACGCTCTATCAAATTTACCTCTGGTTTGGCTCAACCAAGTTTAGATTTACAGAGTGATGAAATCTGCATACCTTATATCAAAGAGGGAGAAGAAATTATAGTTACTCGTTCGCCATTGATTAACTCAAATGGCGTTATTACCTTAAAAAACAAGCATCTGCCAAAAATGTTGGATGGTTGTGTCTACATACATCCTAAAACTGCAATGGACAATATGCAGTGTGATTTTGATGGGGATTTACTGGCTTTTGCTCAAGCTAAAGATTTTCCTCAACTAGCAGCAGAAGTTAAAGAAAAAAATTTACCACAAAATCGTTATCCCGATATCGTCAAGAAAGCTAAAGTTCCGTATCAAGGTAAATTTGAGGAAATTGCTGTATCAGCAATGGAGAATAAAATTGGAATTATTGCCAATGAAATTCAGAAAAATGTGGCATTGCAATGTGAGATTGATGCAATACCGCACGACGAAAAATATAAATACCTTACTCAAGTATCAGCACATTTAGGTAATGTACTAGCTAAATCTCAAGCAGGTAAATTACAAATACCAGACAAGATACTTCAGCAGATAAGTCAAGTTAATCAAGTACAAGGTGCAGCGATAGATGATAATCAAGTAGAACATCAATTGCAGGTATTTAAAAAATTATTAAAAGATTGCCTAGCTGAACTTGGTAATGAGCTACAAGTAGCTGCTGATGGTCCAAAAAGTGCTTTACGACCTGAATATTATATTATTCAATACTGTCAAACTATAACGGCTTACAAAGAAGTAGAGTGGCTGGCTGATAAAAAAAATCCAGAGGCTTTTACAAATAGAAGTATGAAGACTAATGGCTATAGTCCGATTGATTTAATGATTCAGCAGACAAATCAAATTTTTGAACCAAATGAACTGGTAGCCCAACCTGTTGAAAGTTTTAGAAACTTATACCCAGGAGTTGAATATACCCCTGCTCAGAAAGAATACGCTCAAGATATAAAAAATAATTACAACTTATTAGTTAGACAACAAATTGAATTAGAAGAACAGAGAAAGCTAGAAATCAGCCCATATATGGTTGTTACTTCTCCAACTAGCGGGAGGATATTAGAAATTACTAATTTAATTAGGTATGAACCAGCTAAAAATCCAGAGTTTTGGAAAAATACACAAATAAATATTCAGATAAAATCGAGAAAACCAACTCCTAAAATGCCACATCATTTGTTGGCTTGTATTAAATACAATACTCCCGATGGTGCAGAGACAGTTGTACCACTTGGCACAATTAGTCTCAAATCAGTTCAAGAGCATAATCTCAAGCCTGGAATGGTAATTAATCAGGGTAGTATAAAATTTAAGTTTGGCATTAGTGAGGGTATGATAGATGCCCTTAAACAGCAAACTCAAGAATATATAGAATCTATAAAAAATAATCTTCAGCCAGTAGAAAAGTTACAGATGGCAGCAGTTATTCACGACGCGAGCCATACAGAAGAAAGTAGAAAATATTCAGGTTCACGTCGAGCTAGTGTAGCATTTTCTATCTTTAACGATGAGGTATTAGCTCAACTCAAACAGTTACAGTTTACCAATATGAGGATTGTTGGTACTCATTTTAATGAATATGCTGATAGAAATTTTAGAGGTGAAAAAGTTCCTATTAAATTTGAGAATGCTGCTCACCCCCGTGACCCATGTCAAACCTCTCGTTGGGTAACAGTTGAAGGTAAAAAACTTGGTACTGTTGATGCTCGTTCTCCTCATCTGGTTGCTGGATGTGAGGCGATCGCCACCATTACATCCTCTCCCTGTACTAGCGTTATTGTTACAAGTTTAAAAAATTCACATCATAGGTTACAGATTGATAATGTTAATAAATATGCTTTTGCTGCTCATCAATGGCAAGGAGAGCAAGCTAATATAACTCTGGACGTGCGGCAAAAAGACTCTCATCAAGCACCAATAGTTTTTGCTAAAAGCGGAAGCCAAATATTAGGAGCTTTAAACAAACAATCAGTAAGTTTTTTGCAAGCAAGACTAGCGACGGTCGGTAGAGAAATTCACGGTTTTACGATTGTCGGTACTGTTAGTCTTGCCCCTGCTAGTTATGCAGATATAGTCATTGATCCGGCGACTGTTAAGTATCCAGAAATTCAAATAGAAGAACAAGTTAGTCAAAATTTGCGTCAAGACCAAGTAGCTGTCGCATCTCCTAGAGAACAAGAAGATATTGAGCCTGCGATCGCCACTGTCGTATTTTTTGAAGCCCCGGTTGATCAAGCACATCAAGCTAAAACCAATGTGGTTATGTGTAATATGGTGAAGCGTGCTGTTGAGCGAGCTGTTGAGCGAGGTTGTAATACACTTCACTTTGTGAATGCTTCACCATACAAGTCAGAAAATCCCTCATCAGTTTTGCTGACAATTCAACAACTGGCGCAAGCGCGAGAAGATATCAAAATCCACTTATCTACCGCAGCCAATGTCAAAATTGCTATGCAGCTTTTAAAACAACCCTATGATATCGTTATTGGTGTCAGCAGCATAGAAACATCTGGAATTATTAACTATGCAGCTCATCAAGGAATATCCGTGGCAGTATACATTCCAGAAAATGGAGAGTTTGAGAGGCGTAATTTACCGGAGAGAGCGGTCGCAACTCAGAAAGTTGTTACAATAAGAACAAAAGATTTAGAATACGAACCCTAAGTAAGTTTGTATTTATCCTAATAATTAACTCACTCTATCTAGTGAAATTAACAATAATCTTGTAACTAAAAATACCTAACTTGCTTTAGTAGTTTGCTCTCTGGCCAAGTACAGTTCAATCGCTTCTCTAATTAAATCTGGGACTGTGCATTGTTTTTGTTCTGCCAGATTTTTGAGTTGCAGTTTAACCGAAGGGTATACCTGCGCTTTTACCTGCTCAGATAGCGGTTCTTCTCTACCATAATCAAAGCGATATTTAGTCCCAAAATCAGGATTGCCGCCGGGTCGCATCCTAGTACCGCGTCTAACAACACATTGATTATATCGCGGAGTTGGCAGCTTCAATATTTACAAATCTTTAACCTGTATAGTGCTGTACGACGCTATTATGTAATTGAAATACCTGCGTGGTAGCCTAGTGCTAGCAAAATGGATGCGTTTACAGTGGATAATTCCAAGGTTGCTAATAATTCCTTACCACACGGCCTGGCTGATGATGAAATCGCTCTGGATAATTCTGAAGAGCCAGTTGACGGTCAAGAAGCAGATGAGGAAAAAACATCCATCCCTACCGCCAAAGTTTATGCTGATGACGAAAGTGTTGCAGTTGAAATAGTTGTTACCTCCGAACTTACCACAGATGAGTGGCGCGATCGCATATTTTTAGAAAGGCAAGTTGAACGAGCATTTTACGCAGCTGCTAAAGCATTGAAAGAACTACGAGATAGACGTTTGTACCGTTCTACTCACTCAACATTTGAAGATTACTGCCGTTCCCGTTTTGGCTTTACTCACCGCCATGTGAACTACTTGATAGCTGGTTCATCGGTGGTTGATAATCTCTTGGGAACCATTGGTTCCCAAATTGAAAACCCAGATGAAATGGGAACCATTGGTTCCCAAATCTTACCAACGAGCGAACGCCAAGTTAGACCATTAGTTCCCTTAGAACCAGAACAACAACGTCTTGCTTGGCAACAGGCAATAGAGCAAGCTGGTGGTAAAATTCCCTCCGGTCGGATTGTTCAGGATATTGTGGACAAAATTCGAGACAGAACCAAAGTGCCTAATCCTTACCGCCTTGGGGAAATATGTACTCTACTGCCCAAAGATAACCCAGAACTTAAAGGCAAAAGTGGTTGTTGGGGTGTCATCACTCACCTTGGGGACTATAGTTGCACTCTTGAGACTTGGGATGCTGAGTATACCGTGAAAATAGAACATCTCAAGTCCCTAGAACTGTCCGACAATGACTGCCAATTTATGCAACAACTATGTGTGAGACTGCGGCGGTTGCGTCAAATTGAAAACCGAGATAGTGCAGTAGATTGGCTTTGCTTGGGGTTAGGGAAACAACCCAAACCGTACCTTTCGCCTTTGCAGGAAAAATTGCTGGCTGATGTGGAACAAGAGTACGCACTCCATTAGAAATAAAAGTTACCCGATTCAAATATTGGCCGTGTCGTTGCCTTCTATAAAATAGTGCTGAGTGTTGGCTTGCACTAGCCAGCAATAACTTTTGGTCTCCTAGTGGAAGTTTGTAGCGTCAATTCACTCAGTACCCGTGCCACTTCCGTTGGCTGGGATGTTAACTTGGCTTTCATCTGTGTTCGCAGAATTGCCAATCGCTGGTAATGACCGTTTACCTTGTCTGCAATTCCTAAACGTCGGGCTGCGGTACGAATACGAGGCTGGGGCAGTTTTTCTATTAAAAGCGTTAGAGATTCAGTATCAATATCATCTGTTCTGCTTGGCGCGGTAGTATCGGCTACTGGAATTGATAGAGATTCTAGATTATTTACAGGTTCTAAAGAAGCTGGTGAAATAAGTTGGTCTGTCACTTGCTTGTCGTTAACCGAGTATGCCGTGTTGTTTTGTTGATGAGTGCAAGCATTCCATAGCTTTACTAAACCTGCAAAGAAATCAAGTATCATCAAAATTGCATATACGGTGGCGATGGCCAAAATCGCATTTTTCAAAAAGTCTTGAATATCTTGCATTTTCCGTGTCTCCAGTAAAATTGCGTGAAGTGTGTGCTGGCTTTTTATAGTTCTTTCCCCGTGAGGGATTGCACATTTTTCAACACCCCTAGCTACAAACTAGAGGTGTTACTGATTCTAGAAATGCTCAAAAGTTGAGGTTTCCGGTTGAAAGGCGATTTCTATCTGGTAGTTTCTGTCATGCCAGCCAAGCAGATACCAGTAATTTTCTGAATACGATGGTGGTAGATTACAGGTACGGTCAGCCTCGCCTAACTCAAACCAATATAGTGTTAACCTATCGCGCTCCTGCATCAAAAAGTCAATTTCACGGTCGATGTCTGTGGTGATATTGCACATTTTATTGCTCAATGGCTATTTAAATTTCATTCCTCAGCAGCGCGTAAGCGTAAAAAAAAGCAAGCCACTGGTATTTCACAGTTCCTGATATCCACTCTAAATAAGGTATTTGTACGGGAAAATTCTGTATAATAGTTTGATATTGACGATATCCAGAAAAATTCTTGATATTATGATTAAAACGCCTGTAATCCTTACCCTAACTGAATCGCTTAGGGTGATATACGGAAAGTTTCAGCATAATAAATAGTTATGCGGCTTCGGTTATTGGTAGAGACAGTGTTTCAAAGTTGTCTGTTTGATGCTCAAATTGCAGATAGAATAACGGATCGGTTAAAGTCTTGTTTAAATTGAAACTGTGTTAGCCCTATGGCAGAAACTCAAGCTTCAGAGCTTAAAGGGGAATACCTAGAACTGCTTCCTGAAATTTTTCAAACGATTCTCTCTAGTGAGGGTGATCCTCAGATCATTTATCCTTTTCTTCAGAAAAATTTAAAAAAGATAGATGATGGGTTGGTTGAAGAATTAAAAGTTTGGACAAATGGGATTCTGCCAAAACTGACTCCACAAGAAGCTCAAAGTCTGGCTGTAGCTGTCCTTATATTTAGCAATTTGATTCAACAATTTCCTTTGGGAAATCGAGCTAGCAATCTGGAAATTGCTATAGCAGGCTATCAGGCTGCGGCTAAAATCCTGACTCGCCATAGTTTTCAAGAAGAATGGGCTTTAATACAAAACAGCTTGGGCAATGCCTATCTAGAAAGAATTAGAGGCAACAGGTTTAAGAATTTAGAGCTTGCTATTAAACACTATCAATTAGCTTTGGAAGTAACTTCCCTTGAAAAAAATCCTGGAAAGTGGGCTGATATTCAAGTTAACCTTGGAAACGCCTATATCGATAGAATCACAGGGGATAGAGCAGAAAACATTGAAAAGGCAATTGCTGAATATATGTCAGCTTTACAAATTTATACTCCCAATGAGTATCCAGTTGCGTGGGCTGGCATTCAAAATAATTTAGGTACTGCATATCGTCAACGAAT
The DNA here is from genome assembly GCF_014697125.1 of Anabaena minutissima FACHB-250. Classification (GTDB taxonomy): domain Bacteria; phylum Cyanobacteriota; class Cyanobacteriia; order Cyanobacteriales; family Nostocaceae; genus Trichormus; species Trichormus minutissimus. The sequence continues at coordinate 48,025 of NZ_JACJRG010000036.1, forward strand.
CTTTGGAACACACCAAGATAATTTGGAACAAGCAATTGCGAGTTTTCAGAATACTCTAAGGATCTACACACGTGATGCTTTCCCATTGGAATGGGCAACTACCATAGCAAATCTAGGGAATGTATACAGTCAGAGAGTTCGAGGAGATCGAGCAGAGAATCTTGAACAGGCAATTGCATCTTATCAATTAGCATTGCAGGTTTATACTCGTGAAGCATTCCCAGAAAACTGGGCTATGGTTCAAAACAACCTTGCTGCAACCAAGGGGTTATAGAGTTCGCTACTCACTTGAGTCGTTTTAATTTCTTTAGCCGTAAGGCTTGTGGCAGAGTGCAAGTGAAAGTGATTCTCTAAAGAAGTAAACCAACCTAAAGGAATCAGAAGTCAGAAGATATCGTTATTCTGACTCCTGAATAATAACTAAAACTGTATTACAATCAATCGACCCCCTGCATCCATTTACTTCTGACTTCTCCCTTTCTTTAGTTAATTAAATTGAACATAGTAGGAACGATTGTCTAAGTTTTCGGTGGATAATGATGGATTTCCTGAATCAATTCCCCACCTTACCCACCAAGAACGGTCATTTAATAAATCTGATGAAGACTGCGTTTGTATGGAGAGCATTTCCAAGCGTAACCTCTCTATTGCTTCTAATCCCTTTTGTAGTAAAGACAGGATTTGTCGCTGCTGAGTAATCAATTGTCTTGTTCCCAGTATTGCTCTAGCATCTAGTTTTCTGCCAACTGGTAACGGGATACAACGCAGATAATCACCCACAGCATCATTAAAGCTGCTATTATCCTGGTTATAGCTTCTTTCAACTGCGTTTAATGCCTGACTAGCTCTATTGATTGTGGATTTATTTATAGCTCCTAAATCAGTAATAAACAAGCCGTGAACGCAGTCAAATTTAATCAGCGTATCTCTGGAAATTGTATCTCCTATAGCTTGAATTTGAGATAATTTTTGTTGGAGTTGATTTACTGCATCAACTGGAAATTGACTCCAATCAAGCTGAGGATTTGTACCAGTATCTACCGTTGCAAAAGTGTAGCCTTTTTGGGTAGTTTTTTCCCAAACTAAAGTAGCTAGCTTGTTATTAGCTGCATTGCTAGAACCGCAAACATAAACATGAGTTCGGGGTGTATTTCCTACCCGTCCGTACTCTACCAGTAATTCCCCATTGGGCATTACATAACCGCACCAATATTTGTTATTGTTTGTTCCAGGGCGGACACAAATAAGCTTTTGGACTTTGAGTGCTTGAGTTTTATCTGCCATAGTTGAACACCAATAAAGTTGTTACCCGCCCAATCATTTCGTCAGATATTGAGCGGGGTAGAATCACTTAGTTGAAATCAGAAAAATCGATGATGTCGCTGTGCGAATTTTCACTGGTTGAATGAAAGGTAACAGAGCGATCGCGACTTCTATCGCAAGCTTCGGTTTCTGGTGCAGCCCATGTTGCGCCTCCAGAACGCGCCCATTTTCGCAGTTCTTCCAGCTCTCTGGTATTAGCTTTAAATTGTGCCGGAGTCCTATGAAGTTCTGCTAACAAGTCTTCAACAGACACGTTGACTTTTCGGGTTTTGGCATAGGAATAACTAGCGCATTGTTGGACTATCTTTCTAATTTCTGCACCCGTATAATCTGCGCTCACAGTAGCTAATCTCTCAATTTCAGGTTTCTTAATTGCAACTTTGCAGTGATTTAGCTGTACATTCCAGATATCTTTTCTGGCTGATAAATTCGGCAAATCAACATAGAATATTTTGGTGAATCGCCTGAGAGTTTCGTCTTTAATTCCCCAAGGTCTATTGCAGGTTGCTGCTACAAATACACTACTTTTCTTTTCCTCAAACCATGTGAGGAAATAGCCAAACATTCTCGCACTTGTACCACTGTCAGATTCTACGGCGTTCCCGCCCGGCATAAGCTTGTCAAACTCATCAATGAACAGGATGCTAGGTGCAAGGTCTTCTGCGGCTTGAATGTATTCCCGCAATCGTTCTTCACTTGCACCCAGTTCTCGACTCATCAAACTGCCAGTGTCCATAATTAAACTAGGCAAACCCCAAAGTTGCGAGATGGTTTTGACGCACAAAGTCTTACCAGTACCTCCCACACCAACCCATAACGCCCCAGAAGGAAAGGGGATGTTGTATTTTTCTTGAGCCTCTGGTTCTAGCAGTGCAGCCATCGTTTCTGCCCATTCTGTAACTGTTGGCAATCCTTGTACAGCTACATCCGGAGATTCTGCATACCGAATACCCTTAGCGGCGAATTTCTTTTGTTTGTGTTTGGACAAAAATTCAATTGCCCCTACATCAACCTTTCTTAAGGATGTGGCACATAGAGAAATGGCATCTTCTATTGCTTCATAAGACATCCCCTGCAAAGCGCGGATGAGGCGTTTTTTATCCGATGGACTAATGTTTATGGGTAGTTCTGCACCTTGAGCGATCGCACTTTTTCTCAATGCTTCTACTCGTGTGTCAAATATGTGTTCCGTTTCCTGCTGTGTGGGGTTAGGATTGTGCATATCTGCAATCAAGTCTTGAAAGACTTTGGGTGTCCTCAAATTGTCATGCAGGATAACCAGCCGATGGGAGCTACGCTTGGCTGCATTGAAAGTATCGATCGCAAGACGCACAAATACTGGATTGGGGTTGATTCCAGTAATAAAAGGGTAGATATCTTTGAGGATGAAAAGTTTTCGGACAGTTGTGTTGTTAGCACACTCAGCCTCAATGTGTTTCAGGAGTGTTTCTATAGGATGTCCCTTGGTATCAAAATTAGGAGCTGGTGTTTTAGGAAGTCCCGTAACTTTGCCAGAACGCATTTTTGGTTCTACTTTCTGCAAAGACTTAGCTATATCCCAAATGTAACTTTCCATACCAAGACGGAGAGCAATATCAACAATTAGCTGATTGGTAATGTTGATTTCGCTAGCTGTCGGAGAATTGATTGCTACTGTGGCACAACCAGCGTGAAACGAAGTGATGACTTCTTGTGTGTTAAATGTCATATATTTGGTTTGGTGTCAAAACATCATTGAGCCAAGAGGAAGCGTTCTTAGGTAGTTGCTTCCTCTTAGCTTCTACTTACCCATCGATTTCAACGGTTGAGAATGTGGTGATTGTAGGTTCAACGTACATCTGTGGTTTTGGTGTCACCTCAAGCTGTCCGAGTGCTTCTAAAGGTTCTGTGAGGTTTCGACAACTAGAGTCAGGTACACCTACCACTTCTACCTGTAAAGGTTGCCCCTTTTTCTGTTTGATAATAATTTGAGTTTGTGACATTTTTTACTCCCATTACTGCCAATTATTCCAATCGTTACCATTTGAATTTGAGACAGTTAAACTTACTTTCTTAGTAAGAGTTGTTTGTAAGCTGCCATCATCGAGAGTGGATTGTTGGTAATCCCAAATTTCTGGAGGGTAGTGGATGTTGATGTAAGCTTGGTTATGAGCAAGTTGCACTTCTTCTTGGAAATTTCGCACATTGCCAAAGACGCTACCTAATAGATTTTGGTTAAAATCCCAAGCATCTACCTTAATTTCGTAGGCATTTGTAGTTGGGTTTTTGGCAAATCCAACATCAACTAAAGCATCACGATTGCGAGTCTTTAAGTAAGTGCGACGGATAATGATTTCTCCCTCATCTGTATTCCGCCTGTCGTAATCATTGAATAGTTGCATTGGAGATTCATAGATTTCAACTGGAATATCTATCTGATGAGATGCCAGTAGTGACTTTAGTCCTTCGACAAGAGCTTGCTTGTCTATTAGTGTTGTTTTTATGCTCGAAAAATGGCTCATAAATTATTTCCATCCTTACATTTGGTGATTTATTCGTTATCTCGTTGTTACTCCCTAGACTGGGGACTAGGGACTGGGGAGATGAGGGAGAATAACTATGGACTGGCGAAATCTCTTCCTCATACTCAATACCCAATACCCAATCCCTAATCTTCAGATGCGGCGAATACTACCCAATCAGAACGGTCATCTAGGGAACTTTCAGCAATTGCAATTTCTCTCAGTTTTTGTTGTTCTAGCAGCATCGAAGCTGAAATTTCAGCAATTTTATTTTCCAGTTCTGACCGTCTTGATACTTGCTCTTTTGCTGAGATATTCGTGTCCTCAACTATCTGTTCAATATTGTTCATTAAGACAGTTAATGAAGGCACAGCACTGTTATCAGCATTGAGCAGTAATACTCTTGCTTTCTTAAGTTGTTTTTCAATGAACTTGCGAAACCGCACTGGCTTTCTTCCCGGTTCCCATGCTGCTAATGCCTCAATGAGTTCTCCAGCTAGTTGCTCACCAGATGAGATTGCTGCTGTTGCTAAACTTCTTTCCAGATTTTGGTCGTACTGCTCGATATAACGATTAATTTCTCCTAAGATACGAGCCTGTTCTTCTGATAGTTGCGTTGCTAGTGGTTTAACTATTTCCGGTCTAGCAATGTTAACTTGAAGATAATCATCAATTTCTTCTTTGGATGGATAAGCTGACAGCATTTCGTTGCGTGCTAATTCATAATCTTCAGCACTTAAACTCCATGCTTGTAACTGAAGGAACTTATCAAGTCGCCCAGTATATTCTGCTAATCCTTGCTCGTATTTTGTATGTAATTCAGTGCGAAGTGCTGGAGCTAGTTCGTCACGAATACGTAGCAGTTGAGTCCACACAATTTGCGCCAATTCAATAGCACAAACCATGACAGAGCCATCTGGGGTAGTCCATTCTTTGACAGATTCAATTTCTGTTCGCAAAACCGCAGCAGCATCTTCTAAAGCTCTGAATACTGGAATACCACGCAAACCTACTTCACTGCGTGTAACTTTTTCGAGGTCTGATTCCAGGTATTGTGTATTTTGGTCAGTAGTAACAGTAGAATCTGCTTGGAAGAAACTTTTACCAGAAAGTACCTGATGCCAGGATGGTGCTTTTTTCTTGGTGGCATTTTTCAAGCTAATTTTGAATCGCACCTTGGTTTTATTTAAGGTTCTCAGGTCATGGTTTCTGACAGTAGCAACATTTAGTAAACTGGATGAAGTTTCGGGTAATGTGGGGGAGGTTATTACTTGTGTCATCGTTCTGATTTTTGTAAATTAGTCAGCAAAATTCCCCCAAGAAGTGAGCGCATATGTGTTGTTATAGCCATCCTATTTCAGTTGTGAAAAATATCAGTAATGGCGGTTGACAATCAACATTCAACAGCCTGTATGCGAAATTTCACAAATCATTTAGGACTGCTATAGTTCATTGCTCACTTTTTAACTGGAAAGGAGAATTTTCTCTCATCTTTGGTGCGTAAGCACCGCCAAACCAAATCACTCCGTTATTGCCCTTAACGGAGTGATTTGTTCTGGGCTAGTTGTGAAACGAACACTGAAGGCGAACAGAGATAAACCTGCTAAAAGGGTATATTGTCTTCTAGTTCGTTGTTGATTACAGGTGAAGCTTCTACAGTGATCGCTGTATTGTGATAGTGATGATTGCTGCTACTTTGATTAGGTAAGCTAGGAAGCCGCAATCTTAAAGCGCAATCTACACTGTACTTATCTCCCGTTTCCTCAATATGAGAAATCACCAGACACAGAGCTTCACCAGGAGCAGGTCGCCAGCCAGAATCTAGTAGTAACGCAGCGTTACCCCTAGCCCATACAGACCGACCATCAGCAAGGTGCAGTTTGTAACTTGTGCCGTACTCTCCCTCACTTTCCGTGATACCTTGAACCAGGAATTCGCCCAAGCCCAATTCCTGCATTTTCATGCAAGAGCCACAGGGAACTTGACGTAAGAAGGGGAGTAGGGATTCTTCGTTAATTAAGGTTGCATTCAGGTCTGCCGATGTGAGGTTTAATTCCTTTGTTGCTAGTGAGATATTAATTTTAAAGACATCTCTAGAGGGAGCAACAAAAGAGCAGAAAGCTTTAGGATAGGTTACTCCGGCGGTATCTTTCTCCTCCGTCACCGTGACTTTGCCTCTCAAGTTTCCGAGTATCAGCCGATCGCCCATCTGTTGAACCCCAAAGAGATTAGCTCCCAGCTTCAGGACTATAGAATCATCATCCCGAAAGATAGCCGGGCCATACACAGCTTGAGGGACACCATTAGCTGCTTTCACCAACAGCACTCGCTCAACGTCGAAATCCCGCAATAACTCTGTCCCAAGGTGTTCGAGAAAATCCAGCAAAGCAACTTGTTCAGCATTTGAAAGTTGAGAAATGCCAATATCATTCCAGGTATGAGTCAAGTCTTCTCGCAGCACGATAGAAGGAAACGAAGTTGCGCTAAATTCAATTGTTTTTGCCATATTTTTTGCTCCAAATCCTCAATATCAATTCCTTTAATCGCGTTAGCGATAAGTACGGATTGTCTGGCGTTTGAACACCAAATTAATTAAGTCAGCCATTCGGCAAATGAAGACTAAAATCTGTCATCATAAAGAAATTGGTCATGGTAATAAGCTTGTTCTTCTTGCCAAAGAGCTTCCCTAGCTGCTAATTCTCGTAATTCTGGTGAATTAGAGTCAGTTATTATTTCTGGTCGTACTGACTCCAATTTTTTGCGACACACTGCTAAATTCTGTGTTTTCTGTGGTGCGATAATGTTCATTTTTTCTGCAATAAATGTTTTTGAAATGATGCGTGTAAACGCATTTACCGCACTTCACTACCATACAATAAACGAAACCGTGTCAGTTATCATTTGCCATTGCTTTTATATATGGTTTAATGCCTTGCTTGTGGGTGGGTTGAAAACATCTTGTCCCAAGGAGACACGCTACGCGAATGCTGCTGAGAAATGACCACTGACAAAATCATGCTTACTTGACGCTACGCAAACATCCCATTTTGGGAAAGGATTTTTAATTCGGTTTCTTCTTAACTAAACGTTCCCAACTACATCTGCCACGGCGACCAGGAATAACTTGTAATTGCTCACGCCTATAAATGAGAATGAGACGAGTATTAGGGACTATTCCTGGTCTGCCCTGGAAATAGATAAAGTAATCGCCAGTCCTTTTGGAATATAAATCAACAACTCCAATAGTATCTGTAAGGTCTAATAGGTGATGGCAATCATATCCCTTAACCCTCACTTTTGTACCATCTTTAATTACAGAGAAATTAAGCTCTATCTGAGTTATGTCGTTGTTTTTCATAACTAATTGCTTGAGAAAAACTCGCTCTTAGCTATTGTGTGATTTCAACATGAGAGCGAGTTAAATTTAAAAGTAATGTGCAGTTCAGTCAGGTCAGTTTTTGTGGTGTTCTCTGACATCAATTTTCACTTGCCACCACGAAACTTTCTGCACTACATAAAGTTTCGTGGTGGCAAGTGGGAAGTCTGTATATTCAATTTCTTGGCGTATTACTTCCTGATCTGTATCCCACTCACAAATTAACGTGCCTGATTGATTCTCTACTAACAAGTGCCAAATTTGGAAATCTTGTAGCTGGGAATTGGAGAGAAACTTTTGAGTTTGATATGAAGCGATGTCTGACGACAAGCCGCTTCGCGTCTACGCATCAATTAGCCAATAAGCTTCCGCCGCATCAGCTAGATATTTAACCCCTTCAGTATATTGAATACCTAACCAATGTTTGTAGATGACTTCCGAACCCGTAAAATGTTTAAGTTCAGCAATTATTTGTTCAGCATTTTTCATGGCTTTAAGCTCATAAAATATTACTTTCATTACCCCAAGAGGCGTAAGCCTCAAAACCAATAATCAGTGAGCGATCGCCCTTGAACTTTGTCATCTGTTGCGCTTTGGTGACATCTTCCTGACTCTAGTGGTGAGCAGAGGGGAAAGAACTTGTACAAATCTCTCCTCTGCTCCCCGAAGTTCGCCCGGTTCGCGTAAGCGTCTCGTAAGAGAGGGAAACCCTCCTTGCGACTTCTCTTCCTGCTCAAGAGCCTGCCTTCACCCGGCAATTTTGGGTTCGCAGACTACTAGCTGGAAAGTGCTGTTGGCCGAGTGGGGTGTTAGCCTTTTGAAGTAAAAATCCCAGTCCCCAGTCACTAGAACATTTTCATGCAAGGCTTGTGAAACTTATTCCATTGGGACTGCTTTGTTTAAGAGCGGGATATGATGATTACTATGTTGTCACCCGTGCATTTAGATAATTGTCACTATGATTGCAGCCAAAACCCCTACTAGAAGACACTGGGAACTGTTTAAGGTTTATCAAGCTAAGGTTGCTATCAAGATGGAGCCTGAAGAGTTCCTAAAACATTGGGCTGTCAACTATGAAGAACTGGCAGAGTTATGCGGACGCTCTAAAAGCACGGTGGCTCATTGGTTTTCTCAAGGTGAACATCGTAGAGAACCGTCGGAAGCTGACAAACGCAGACTGGCAGAAATTCATGCGCTGTGGACTCAATTTGAAAATGAACCTGCTCACCTCAGAGAAATCTGGGCAAGAAAGCGTCGCCGCAAAAACGATACAGAGTGCAATGATTAGTTGTCACGGGTGCATTAATTAGTTGTCACCATGACAACAGAGCTTTTATTGTGGGTCATAGCTATTCCTGCTCAACACAGGTGAATCATGATTACCCAAAGCTTCCTATCCGGTGTAGAAGACCCAAATCCACCCGTCCAAAATCAAGCGTCTGACAACACAGTTCCTCTTAGAGAACCACTCAAACATCTGTTGATTGGTTCTTCTAAAGCTGTAACCAGTACAATCCACTACTTACAGGTTATTGGCTATGCCCAGGTAGGCGATTGGAGTCCCCTGCTACCAAGTCCCAATCCAGGCGAAGTCATGAGTATCCTTAACAGACCTCTGGTAGTGCAGTAAGTATTGTTACTTTGTCAAACTCACCAATTAATGCCCCCGTAAGGGGGTTTTTGTTATGTGTAAAGTTCTTTTGACATCCATGCTCAACGACTGGTGACTATCCTAACTATACTCTAGCCACTAAAACTTGGTTAATAGAGCGATTCCTGAATCCTACAGCCTGTCATTCCTGCAACCAGACGATAAAGGTAAACGCCAAAACACCAAACAATCGGCTACAGCAGGTGCGTCGTGCTATAAAAATTAAGTATATAACTTAGCCTTTCACTCATCAAACACTTAAGTAAGTTACCTCTTAACATAGCTTAATAAATTAAACATATGTATCTCAAGTACCTGTCTTGAGAGACAATAAAAATCAGACAATATAAAAACAGACAAAACTACAATTATGTCTGATAAAAAAGAGAGTAATCAAAATGGCTCTGTCGCTTGTGAAGGTGAGCAACTATCGTCAGGCGATCGCGTCGCTTACGCCAATGCAAGCGGAGGCGAAGTTGATTTCGCTGTGGTTGGATGGCAAGGCCAATTCATCAGTACAGGCTTACCAGCGTTATACGAAGCGATTTTTAATTTTTTTGGGTAAACCACTCAAAAAAGTTACCTATGAAGATTTGGTGGAATACGCGACGGAATTTGGAGGTTGCGCTGAAAGTACCAGACGGATGTATCTGGCGGCAGCTAAAAGTTTGATTTCTTTCGCCCATAAAATTGGTTATCTGCCTTTCAATGTGGGGATGGCACTCAAGCTGAGTGAAATGCCAGACGCAATCAATGAGCGGTATTTAGATGAGGGTGATATTAAGTTGTTGGTGCGGATGGCACAGAAGAAATTGGAGTCCGTGAGGACACCGAAAAGGCAATATGTAGCTCGTCGCAATCTGTTAATTATCAAGTTGCTGTACCAAGCAGGGCTACGGGCTAATGAACTATGTCAGCTCGTATGGGGAGATTTAAGTCCGCGTGGGGATAGTGGACAGGTTTATATTCGCAAGACTAAGGGCAGCAAGAACCGTACTATTCTCATCAAGTCAAAATTGTGGGCAGAATTGATGGAGTTTAAGGGAGATGCTCTGGCGACAGATGCGGTGTTCCAGAGTCAGAAGGGAGGACATCTAGACCGTCAAAATCTACATCCGATTATTAAGGAAATAGCGGAGGCGGCGGGACTGAGTGATAAAGTTTCGGTTCATTGGTTGCGTCATGCTCATGGCTCTCATGCTATTGAGCGGGGGACTAATCCAGTGCTGGTAAAGGAAACTTTGGGTCATGCCAATTTAGCGACTACTGACCGTTATCTCAAAGCTAGACCTAGTGATAGCAGTGCTTTAAAGTTGATGGATGTGTAGGTGTTTAGTTGGGGTTGAGGAGTAGTACCCGGTGAAAGGCTGGGTTTGCTAGGTCTGTTTATTGTGGCACTGGGTGATACAAACCATCTTGTGGGGAAAATTGCCCCCCAATGCTTTTGGGATATTGTTTACAGGCTTCCACTTCTCTACTATAAACCCTAAAATTTATATACTTTGGTATATTTTGGGTGTAGATATGGGAAACACAGAACGCGAATCAATCAACTTTAAACTCCCAAAACCTCTGACAATGGCACTCCGCACTGCTGCACGAGAACGTAACACTACTGCAACGGATTTGGTGATCCAAGGCTTGCATCATGTCCTCGGACAAGTTGCAGGTACAGAAGTTAGTGTAGAAGTCCGTCTACACAATCTAGAAATCCAATGGGAGCAAATCGCCAACCGTATAGAAGCAGGTGCAGAATCGGGGGTAGAATCAAGCTCACAACAGAGACTATCAACGCTTGAGCAAAAAACTGAAGCGATCGCCCAAAAGTTAGCAAAAATAGAAGGAGCAATTTCTGTACTCTCTCAACGCTCTTCCACTGGTTCGAGGCGACAGTCTTATAATTACCACCCACCCCAGCTAGAACTGCAAGCATATCAGGGAGAAAATCTCTCTAAAAGATTGGGTGTCGATTTGGCAACTTTAGAGCGAGAGCAGAGTAGCCAGACTCCCAAAGACTTTGAAAGGTGGTGTAGATCGAAAGATCCTGGTTCTGTTGGGTGGCAGAGGCGCGATGATGGACTGTACCACCCCATTAGATGATGATCATCGCCTAAAAGTTTCCATGTTCCGAATAAGGTCGGGAATGTTTAATATACTCAGCGAACTTGAAGATTAAGAACTGAAATTACAATCAATGTCAAAACTTATACTTTTGTTTGTCATTCGCATGAAAAAAGTTATGACTTGGCAGTCAGTGATATAACTTACATTTAGTCACTGGTAATCGACGGGTATGAATGTTTATCATCGAAAACTTTATGCGTTCCTACGAGCAATAGAAAAAATCGATTGGCTGAAGGTAGATTTGAATTATATTTACAATAATTTAGCTTGTTTGCAACCGTATTTAGCAGATTTACAGAAATGGTGGGAAAGCCAAAATGGTGAACAAGCAGTACGTATCAGCAGTTCTTCGGATCGTGTTAGCCTGAATTACGTACTAAACCAAGGTAATGAAGAACACATTTTTATTTGTCATACCATTAGGGACTTCCAAAGAATAAATTATCCCAAAAAATTAATCTTTGGGCAGTTACTAAATAATGATTATCATTATTTAGGGGGAAGAAAGCGGCTGCCGCTTTCTTCCCCCTTTGT
>NZ_JACJRG010000037.1 GCF_014697125.1 Anabaena minutissima FACHB-250
TAACTCCGGTTGTGGAGATATTTCTGAACTAGGAATTGATTGATTATTATCCAATTGCGATTGAATAACTGTGGCTTCAGTCTTTGATACTAACTCCGGTTGTGGAGATATTTCTGAACTAGGAATTGATTGATTATTATCCAATTGCGATTGAATAACTGTGGCTTCAATCTTTGATACTAACTCCGGTTGTGGAGATATTTCTGAACAGGGAATTGATGGATTGCTTTCCCGTTGTGGTTGAATGATTGTGGCTTCAGTCTTTGATACTAACTCCGGTTGTGGAGATATTTCTGAACTGGGAATTGATGGATTATTATCCAGTTGTAGTTGAATGACTGTGGTTTCAGTCTTTGATACTAACTCCGGTTGTGACGATATTTTTGAACTGGGAATTGATGGATTATTATCTAATTGCGGTTGAATGACTATTTCTGAACTGGGAATTGATTGATTACTTTCCCGTTGTGGTTGAATGACTCTGGTTTCAGTCTTTGATACTTTTGCTGGTTGTGGAGATATTTCTGAACCGGGAATTGATGGATTATTATCCAGTTGTGGTTGAATGACTGTGGTTTCAGTCTTTGATACTGTCGCTGGCTGTGACGATATTTTTGGACTGGGAATTGATGGATTATTATCCAGTTGTGGTTGAATGACTGTGGTTTCGGTATTTGATACTCTTGCTGGTTGTGGAGATATTTCTGAACCGGGAATTGATGGATTGCTTTCCCGTTGTGGTTGAATAACTGTGGCTTCAGTCTTTGATACTATCTCTGGCTGTAGAGATATTTCTGAACTGAGAACTGATTGATTATTTTCCAGTTGCTGTTGAATGACTGTGGTTTCGGTATTTGATACTCTTGCTGGTTGAGGAGATATTTCTGAACCGGGAATTGATGGATTGCTTTCCCGTTGTGGTTGAATAACTGTGGCTTCAATCTTTGATACTAACTCCGGTTGTGGAGATCTTTCTGAACAGGGAATTGATGGATTGCTTTCCCGTTGTGGTTGAATGATTGTGGCTTCAGTCTTTGATACTAACTCCGGTTGTGGAGATATTTCTGAACTGGGAATTGATTGATTATTATCCAATTGCGATTGAATAACTGTGGCTTCAGTCTTTGATACTAACTCCGGTTGTGGAGATATTTTTGAACTGGGAATTGATTGATTATTATCCAGTTGTGGTTGAATAACTGTGGCTTCAGTCTTTGATACTAACTCCGGTTGTGGAGATATTTTTGAACTGGGAATTGATTGATTATTATCTAATTGCGGTTGAATGACTATTTCTGAACTGGGAATTGATTGATTACTTTCCCGTTGTGGTTGAATGACTCTGGTTTCAGTATTTGTTACTAACTTCGGTTGTGGAGATATTTCTGAACCGGGAATTGATGGATTATTATCCAATTGCGGTTGAATGACTCTGGTTTCAGTATTTGTTACTAACTTCGGTTGTGGAGATATTTCTGAACCGGGAATTGATGGATTATTTTCCAGTTGTGGTTGAATGACTGTGGTTTCAGTATTTGATACTTTTGCTGGTTGTGGAGATATTTCTGAACCGGGAACTGATTGATTATTATCTAATTGCGGTTGAATGACTGTGGTTTCAGTATTTGTTACTAACTCCGGTTGTGGAGATATTTCTGAACTGGGAATTGATTGATTATTATCTAATTGCGGTTGAATGACTGTGGTTTGAGTATTTGTTACTGTCGCTGGCTGTGGAGATATTTCTGAACTGGGAATTGATTGATTACTTTCCCGTTGTGGTTGAATGACTGTGGCTTCAGTCTTTGATACTGTCGCTGGCTGTGACGATATTTTTGAACTGGGAATTGATGGATTATTATCTAATTGCGGTTGAATGACTGTGGTTTCAGTATTTGATACTAACTCCGGTTGTGGAGATATTTCCGGACTGGGAACTGATTGATTACTTTCCCGTTGTGGTTGAATGACTGTGGTTTCAGTATTTGATACTTTTGCTGGTTGTGGAGATATTTCTGAACTGGGAATTGATGGATTATTATCTAATTGCGGTTGAATGACTGTGGTTTCAGTATTTGTAAATTCAGGAGCAAAAAAAACTGAAGGCTCGAAATTTGACAAATATTTAGCACCCAAGGGTGACAAAAATTTGGGACTGAGTAGTTTTTGTCCCAAGGGTTTATGGGGGAGTAATGGTTTTTTAATCCCTAGTTCTGAATTATCATCAGAGCCAGTTTCTATATTTTCTCTCATAAACTACTACTCTAATTACTAGAAAAATATCCCGCGCTGTCTCGACCTGATAGGATTGATGCACCACCAGACCTAGTTTTATCAATTTTCAATCCTTCATAGGTTAAAGTCAATTCTTCAATAGCTACTGTGTTGGATTCTGCACTTAAGGTTGGTGCTTTCCATGAAATAGGAACAGCACCAATTAGAGTCCAACATTGCATTGTTTCTCCAGCTTGATTAAATAGTAAAATGTTCACGTTACGACGTTGTTTGGCATTTTTACCAACATCACTCAAAATTTGACTAATCCAATTCCAAAAGGTTAAATCATTGGTAATACCGCGTTTGAGTGTCACATCGGAAAATTCAGCTTGGCTTAAAAGGACTCTCTGCTGATCATTTACACCACCTTCAGAAAATTTTTCAGTTTTGACTGTGACACCTAATCCTTGACATTCAGAAAAACACGCACTAATACTACTTTCGATTTCTACATAAAAGCGATTAGCTGTTACGTAGTTCAATTCATGACTGGAATTAGCCATTATTACACTCCCTATTAATTTTTACTACGTTCTTTTTGCAGACGTAATTCTTCTAGCATTAATTCATAAACTCTATCACCTAGTATTTGTAATAGTTGGCGATCGCGCATTACTTTATATGCTAATTTTAAGAGTAATTTATCTTTATCTGAGTTTTCATGATTATGTTTCATAATATAATTAAATATATATATATATATATATGTAATTTTTATTTTTTTTGTAAAGGTACTAAACCAGCTTGTTGTAAAAGATTTTGTGCTTCTTCAGTTTTGAGCATATCAGCAAATTTTTGCCCAATTGCAGGACGGCTATTATCTCCGGGATAAATTACGACTATTGGATAACTTAAGGGATAGCTTCCTGTTTTAAATACTTGGATATTAGGGCTATAGCTACCTTTATCATTACATAAATCTGTATTCGGATCTATTGCTTTGTTAGTATCATTCTGCACTAAAGATTGTACTGCTTGTTTATTACCAGCTACTACAGCCAAGGGATAAACAGAACACTGTCCAAAAACTTGACTGAGTGTAGCAAAACCAATACTACCAATGTCTTCTTTTTCAAATTCTTGTAAAACCCGCCTTAACATTTCTAAGGTAGGGAGGCGAGTAATTTTTATAGATGAATTGTCAGTAAATGTATCTTGCTGTTGATTTTGTTGCTGTAGTTTAGTAAATGTAGATATTGCATTATGGTCTTTTAAAACTCTTTCTTTAAATATGTTCTCTGCTTCCTCTTCCATCGGCATATATAGCTTAACTGGCAAATTAGGTAATTTGGAATTTATTTGATTCCAGTTTTTGATTTTACCTGTATATAAATCTCGCAATTGCTCAATACTAATTTGACCGTTCAAAGCTTTAGGTAAGTTTTGCTCTCTTTTATAGTAGCTAAAAGCCACGAAAACCACCAATCCATCATAGGCGAACTCTTTATATCTGATCTGATCTGGAAATTGATTGACTAAATTAGTCACAGCAAAATCAGATTTCCCTGACTGAACTTTAGCGATCGCCTGTTTTAATTCTTCTTCCGGTTGATAATATATTTCTAGTTTGGGCTGATTTTCTTTGAGTTTATCTTCTAAAGTTTTATCTTGTAAAATTAAATTACTTTGTTGTAAGATATAACTCCAAGTACCAGATTTTTCGCCTGTATATGTATATGTTCCCGGCGGTACACCAGGAACATCTTTCAAACAACAAACCATAACGTCTTGAGGTGCAACTTCTGGCTTGTTAAATATCCTCATGATTAACCAGATAATTGAGCCTAAAAAAATAAGTCCTAATATACTAAGTAACAGCCAATAGATAGGTTTAAATTGTTTTTTTTGTTCTTCTGGCTTATTTGTAACTACTAAAACTTGATTCAGAGAAACTGGAGTAATTTGTATTAGTGCTTGTCGTGCTTCTTCAGCGTTAGCGAATGGTTTATCTAGCTTTAAAAGCCTGAGAATAAAAGCTTTAAATTCCGTTCTGACTGATGGCCAATGCTGTTCTAATTTGGGATCAAGTGGTTGATTACTAACAGAGTCTACTGTAGCTCCAGATAACAAATAAAATGCAACATATCCTAAATATTGTAAATCTTCATCAAAGGTAGGAGTAACTGGTTTAGAATTTGGCAGTAAAAATAAACTTTCCCAGACTGCTAAATCACAGACATGAGTGAAAAACTCTTGTTGATTGGCAATTAATAACAAACTATCCAGACTTAGATTACCGTGTGCTATTCCCTGCTGTACTTGACCCGAAGGCAGACTAAATTTTTGTCCGTGGAGAAATTGCAATGTTTGCAAGACTTGGTTGAGAACATGGTAGACTTCTGTTTCACTCATTGCACCATGATGAGTAAGATATGTCCGTAGGGTGGGATAGGTATCTTGATTACCGCCAGTGATCAGATAGCAGCGTTCTTCTACCGGATCGGCGATCGCATCCCAAGGTAAAATTAAGCGGATATCCTGAACTCGACCATCGGCTAAACTCAACCCCGCCAAACGTTCAAAGGCTTGTTTTCTATCTCTGGTTTCCTCAAGATTAAAAGCACGTTGGGGTAACAGGTATTCTTTAATCACCACAGGCTGTTGGTCTGCAACCTGAATACCCTCATACAACCGTCCCATTCCTCGCTGTCCCAGAAAGCTATCTATGCGGTATCGACCCCGATAGCCACGAAACTCAGTTTTTGGGGGCAAAATAGCCGGAAAACCACATTTGACGCATTTTTTAGCGGTGGGATCTGTCTCTAAGGTTTTTTGCGTCCATACACAGGTTAAAGGATTCTCACGCAAGCATTGATAGCGTCTGTAAACTGTATCCAAGCCTGGAGAAGTGGGTGTTTCAACAGTTACCGCCGTAGGAATAGACCCAGTTTCTGCAACTTCTAACTTTTGTTCTTTTGGGAAAAGACCAGGTAGCTTGGCTTTGATTTGTGCATAAACCACGACTAAAACCCCTAGCGATCGCTCTCATGTCCGCATACTACACTGATTTTTTAGCTGTGGACATTAGACTTTCCGCTAGAAGATGGTATCACTACCCGGCCATTCTGGGTCGAGGACAAATTTAGCTGAGGTTAATCGTGATACCAGCATTTCCTGATTTGCTTCTGGGGACTGAAAAACCACATGAAATGGCAACCACTTGACATCAGGAGCGATCGCTGGATCAGGATGACAAGCGGCATGGACTTCCTGCAAACATGAGTTCAGAGCAGTAAGATTCGCTTCACTTGCCTGGTCGAATAATAGGTGAGCGTCGGCAAACATTAAAACATACGCATTACCTGGCAACCAGGAGCGATCTAAAATACAATCCCGAAAGGCACTCCAATTTTCCCCAAAGTAATAGGGAAACTGTAGAGTTGCCGCAACTTCGTCGAAGAATCCGTTCAGGGTGCGGCTTTTGTGTCCGCGAATCCGGCGAACGACAGCATCGGGACAAGAGAATTGTAAACGCATTTGGAGTTCAGCAAAGGGGTGTTGTTCGCAAGCGATCGCATGGAAGCCCGTGCCTTTGACATCGAATAGGTATCTATCGTTCATTTTGGCGGAAATCGTTAAACGATTTTGCTAAAGTGTTTGTAGTGGTCAGAAGTGTAGTATTGGCGACCATCGCTACCAATAATGATGCGGTTGCCATCCCGGATATAACCTGGAGTCGTCTGATAGTAAGTAATATCATATTCTTTGTAAGTGATAGCACCACCTGCGGCATTGTAACGAGGGGTAACGCCGTCGTCTGGGCGAACTACTGTTCCCCAAGGGCGATTACCCGCGTAACCCCAGTTAGGAGGAATACTACCTGGCGGAGTCATTGCCACTGCATTGGCAATGATATAGTTTAAATCGTCTCCAACACGAATATTTGCGGGTGGGGGTGTAATGGCAGGCATTGCACAAGTTGTACCAGTCCAAATTTGCGTGAGATCGGCTTTCCTCTCGTCAATATAGGTATGTAATTCGCTAGCTTTTTGTCCACCTTTTTTCGAGATCCAAAATGCTAAATGGGTGAGATTCACTGTGGGAATTGTGTGTGCCTGCTTCAGTAACTTAGACAAATCGGCGTATGGTACTAAGGTCTGTCCGCGTTTTTTGGCTTTCTCAAACACCGTAGCAATGTCGGCATTGGCTCGACCGGCGGTAATTAGGTCGGTTATGGCCTTCTGAAAGTCTGCCTGCTTCGCCATATTCACCAAGAAGTCGGTGGCGATCGCTTTGGTAACTAAGCATTCCTTCAACAGTGGATAGCCCATTGCTTCAAACATAGTTACCAGTTTGTCGAGACTGGCTTCTTTGGTCGTCAATTCGGTCAGATTTGCTTGTCCTCCTACCCCTTTGAGCAATAGCTGTTCTTGTTTGATTTTTTTAATATCTTGATTTTTAATATCTTCTATCTTTTTATTGGGAGTAGTAGCTGTCACCAAGTCTTTGTAGGTTTCTTGTCCTGTTTTTGTACTACCTTCAACTTTTGTTTTGGCAGTAGTAACTTGAGTTAAGACTTGTTTAGCCGCAGTTTTTGCTGTTTCGAGTGCTTGGGCTGCAACTGCCGCCTTCTGGGTAGCTTCCGTAACTAGTTGGTTAGCTTCTATCTGATTTGTTATCGCTTGAGCTGAATCATTCTTTTTATTCTCAGCTTCTGGTAGACGTTTATTAAGTATGTCCTCCTTCTCTGTCAATGTTTTTTTAGCTTTAGTTAATTGTTGTTCTTTACTCGTGATCGCATTTTGGGCTTTAGTTACTGCTGAAGCAGCAGTTTTAGCTGCTTGCTCAGTGGCGATAACTGCCTTTTTCAAGACTGGAATTTGTTTTTGTGCGGCCTCTTTGTCCACCTTCGCCGTCGCATTTTTTGATTCCAACTCAGTAACCTGAGCTTTGGCTTGAAGGAGGTTTTCTTCAGCCAAATTTACTGCTTCAATTGCTTGCTCAACCGCCTCCTGGGCTTTCTCTGCTGCTTCTTGAGCAGCGTTGGCTTTCTTTTGACTATCAGTAGCAGTTTTTGCTAAATTTGCCGCCTTTGCCGCTTCTAGGGCTGCCTTGCCAATGACGTATTCCGCACCTGCCAGATGATCTGCCAAATCATCAGTGAATTCAATTTTTGTCATTTCTTGGGTGAGTTTAGCAATATAGGCAGACACTTCTGCTGCCCGTTGTGCTGCCTGTTCTGCTATGGTTTGAGCCGTTTGAGCCGTTTGGGTATGGCTGGTGGCTTCTGCTTGGGCCGTCACAGATTCCTCAGTTGCCGTGTTGGCTGTTGCCTCATTTTCCGTGACGACAATTTTTAATTTATCGGCTTCTGCTTGCTGCCTCTCGACAGTCAATTGAGCTTCAGGAATCGCTATTATTTCGAGTGTTTCGATGGTTTTATTAGCCTGAAGGATAACTTCCTCAGTTGCAGCTAGATTTTGCTTGGCTAAGTCGTAGGCATTCTGGGTATCTTGTTTTGTTACTTCTTTTGCTTTTCCCTCCTCTTTAAGTGTTGCTAAATCTTGTCTTGCCTGACTAATGCCTGTCTCAGCTTTTGTAACTTGCTCCTCAGCTTGTTTGATACTTGCAGTAGCTTTATCGAACGCCTGTTCCGCCTCTTTCACCTTCTTCTGAGCAATGCTTAAGGCTTGCTGTTTCTCTTTCAGGGTAGCTGCGGAACTAGTGTTGTCAGTTGTGGCAATGTCTAACGTTTCTTTGGCTGTGGCATATTGATTCAGGGTATCGGCAATCGTTGTGACTGTATCAGCAAGAGCGGTGATAGCTATCTGTGTCACCTCTGCAATCTTGGCATCGGCATTGGCATCAATGGCAACTTTGGCATTGCTTACTTCATTAGTATTCGCTGCTGGGTCAAAGTCGACTACAGTTTCTGCTTGAGCTTTATTGGCCGCATCTCGAGCTGCTTGTGCTGCTGTTGTTACTTGTTGTTGCAAGTCTGTAACTTCATCTGCAATCTGTTTGGCATTAGTTGCTTGCTGCCTAATCTTTTGGGTTGTCGAACCTATGACTTTGAGGGCTTCGGTAGCAACTGACGCAACACTATTAGCTTTTGTGAGAGCGGTATTTAGATGATTAATTGCTTCTCCAGCTTGAGTTTTTGCCGTAGCTGCTTCGGCAATGGGGTCGCGGGAAATTAGGTTAGATGGAGCAGCACTCAGGGGAATGGGTGAGTAACTACTGGTTGAACTTTGTTCCTTATCTGACTGGCTGGAGGAATGTAGGGGTGTTGTACCAGTTTGTTGGAGGGTATGAGTTAACTCATGGGCAATTAACTCTTGTCCTCCTCTAGTTCCAGGCGCATACTCCCCCTGGCGAAAGAAAATATCCTGTCCTGTTGTAAAAGCTTTAGCCTGAATTGATTGATTTAACTGGTCAGATTGAGAATCACTATGAATTTTTACCCGACTGAAATCAGTCCCAAATGCCTGCTCCATTGGTTGTCGGATATTCTCTGCTAGGGGTTGTCCGTTACCCTTCATTCCTTGGATTGACTTCTCTAAATCAGGTGTTGCAGCCATCCCTCTCGCAACAGACAAACGCTGCACTATTGGTTTCATTTGCAGTTTGTCTTCTGCTTCTGGTTGTTCCTGACGCTGAATAGTACCAGCGAAGGGTTTCATTTGCAGTTTGTCTTCTTCTGGAGCATCTAAACGCTGAATCTGACTAATTTGAGGCGAATTAATCCGTTGTACTACACCTGCGGCTACCCGATCTGCTTCTTGCTCATACTTATCCCCTGGCTGACCAATTGTCAGCTTCATCTGAATGCGTGGTGGTGATGGCGGTTGATAGCCTGGACGAAAAGTTGATATATTGGCAAAGCTATTACTAGACTGCTCTGCTTTCTCCTGTTGAGTCTGTAAATCTGGTGTTTGTGGTTGAGGCTGGACGACAAAGGGACGCGGTGCAAACTGATTTGATACTGGTGTGTCGGAGGACTTAGCAGAGGTTTTGCGTGTTTTGTATTGTCTACTATACATTTGCCTCATCCTCTCAGTATTTTCAGGTTTGCTTGATTATTCCGGCATAGCTGGTAACAATTTTCGCACGATATGCCAGGAGATAGTTAGCGATCGCTACTATAGCGGTTCTCAGTTGGGTGCAATATAGTAACAACAGTGAGTAAACCATCCAATAATGTCTTTTTTAGTCACTGCATCTGGGGCATTTGTGATAGCTTGATCTAATTCTTCGTAGGTTCTAGCAGCTTGCGAGCGCAAAAATTCTTTCACCTTCGACCAACAATTTTCAATTGGTGAAAAATCAGGAGAATAGGGAGACAAATAAACCAATCTGGCCCCTACAGATTCAATCGCTTCGCGGATACCAGTAACTTTATGAGAACTAAAGTTATCCATGACAACAGTTGCGCCTGGCCAAAGATTCGGAACCAAAACTTGAGTAACATAGGTTTCAAATGCCGACGCATTGGTACCACCAGTAAAAGTCATTGCAGCAATGATACCTTCTAACGATATTGCTCCAATCATCGTGACATTCTTGCCCCGACCGTCAGGACGAGTACCATAAGCACGACTACCTTGGGGTGAACGAGCAAACAGTCTAGTCATAGCGATGTTAACTCCCGCCTCATCAATAAATACCAAGTCTTTGAGGTTGACCTCCCCAATAGTTGTCCAATACTCTACCCTCAGTTTTTGCACTCGTTCTGTGTATTTTTCACTTGCGTGCAATGTTTTTTTTTTGCGTGTCAGATTTAATTTTTGAGTAATTCTGCCCATTGTCGCTCGGCTAACTTTGACACCTGTGCGCTCCTCCAATCGCGAGCATAACTCCACCAAAATTGCATCATTATCTTCTTCCACCAAAGTCACTATTAATGCTATCTGTTCGCTGTTGAGTTTAGCCGTATTACCGCCACCATGTCCCTTTGGCTCAACTGTCCCGCTAATTCGATATCGCTTTACTAGCTTCTGGATAAACGTTAAACTCACACTAAATCTTTTTGCCAGGTGTCTTTGAGAACCTTCTTGATTTTTATACGCATCAATCACTTTTTGGCGAAGGTCAGTGGAGTATGCTTTCATTCCAAATACACTTTGCTACAGCATTGATCATCTTCCCACCTTTTGTATTTCACTCAAGCGAGAACCGCTATATTTGTCATAGGTACAGAAGCAAGTTAACCTGTTTACTTACAATCTATTAACAATGGTGCTTTCTGAACGCTTTACCCAAGCTTTAATCTACGCTACAGAACTCCACGCTCAACAAGTGCGTAAAGGTTCTGGTGTTCCTTATATTTCTCATTTATTGGGTGTTGCCAGTATTGCTTTAGAATATGGTGCGAATGAAGATGAAGCGATCGCAGCCTTATTACACGATGCCATAGAAGACCAAGGCGGTGCAACGACACGAGCCGAAATTTGCCGCCGTTTTGGTGAAAATGTCACAGCAATTGTCGATGGTTGTACAGATGCGGACACCATACCTAAACCCCCTTGGCGACAACGCAAGGAAGCATACATTGCTCATATAGCTACAGCTTCTCACTCAGTATTACTGGTATCTGCAGCTGATAAACTCTACAATGCCCGCTCAATTCTCAAAGATTATCGCTTAATGGGTGAATCACTCTGGCAACGCTTCCAAGGAGGAAAAGTTGGTACTCTTTGGTATTATCGAGCGATGACAGATGCGTTCAATCAAACTCAAACTACTGCCATTGTTGAAGAGTTAACACGAGTAGTTACAGAAATTGAGAATTTGGTGGCGATTCAATAAGACAGTCTTGATGAAACAGGAAGATAGCTCATAGGGACTGGGGAGACAATAGACATCTCCAGAAATTAAATATGCGTTATTCAGAGAAAGAGACGCAGGAACGCTACATCTCTTTCTCTCAGAACTCAGAACTCAGAACTCAGAACTCAGAACTCAGCACTCACTACTCAGCACTCAGCACTAATTAGCGGAACATACTACTTATAGAAGTATCTTCATGAATCCGCCAGATGGTTTCCCCTAACAAATTAGCTACTGACAGCGTTACTAGTTGGGGGAAACGATCGCTTTCTGGTATGGGAATTGTATTGGTGACAATCACTTCCTCAAATAAGCCACTTGACAACCGCTCAACCGCAGGAGGAGAGAACACTGCATGGGTAGCGCAGGCATATACTTGACGTGCGCCTTCTTCACGTAGTAGCCTAGCACCCTCAGCAATTGTGCCACCAGTGTCAATCATGTCGTCAACCAAAACGGCGGTTTTACCCTTGACATCACCAATCACATTCAACACCTCAGCCACATTGTGCGCCTGACGACGCTTATCAATAATGGCCAAGGGGGCATCATTTAGTTTTTTCGCAAAAGCTCTAGCTCTCGCTACACCCCCAACATCGGGGGAGACAACTACAATATCATGTAGTTGTTTGCTGGCTAAATAATCCAGGATGACAGGTGAACCGTAAACATGATCAAAGGGAATATCGAAATAGCCCTGAATTTGAGCCGCGTGTAAATCCATTGCCAAAACCCGGTTAGCACCTGCTTGAGTAATCAGGTTAGCAACTAGCTTGGCTGTGATGGATTCTCTCCCGGCTGTTTTTCGATCAGCACGAGCATAACCATAGTAAGGAACTACTGCTGTTACCTGCCGTGCAGAAGCCCGCCGACAGGCATCAATCATAATCAGCAATTCCATCAAGTGATCATTCACGGGCTGACAGGTTGGTTGAATGAGGTAGACATCACAACCCCGAATCGATTCCTGAATCTGGACATATAGTTCCCCGTCCGCAAATCTTTTGCGAATCATAGGGCCTAAGTCCATACCCAGGTAACGAGCTACTTCTTGCGAAAGTGGTACATTGGCAGAACCAGAAAAAAGCCGCAGGCGATGATTTTCAGTCAGTCCTGTTGCAGCTGGCTGCACTTTGAAAGTGGCAGAACTGAGCACAGCAGATCCTCGATGTGCATTCATGGCAATATTAGCACTAGATATTTAGTAGGTTTAACTGAAATAGACCAAAAAAAACATCTGTAAGTTTTCTTGAAGCTTTGATAATTACTTTAAATATTTCTCAACATAATTATTAGCTGCTCATGTTCCCTTCCTTGTGACAAAAAATTCTTCATAGATGAACTGACACCAACTCTGTAAACTAGTCTCATTAGTTGAACCTAGGGTAATAACAAAAAACCAAATCTTTTCGAGATTGCCGCCTCTATACCATTGTATGTCTCAATTCAAGACTGAATAGCTCTTAAATTGATATAACCGTCCTATTTGAATTATCAGAGTTCCGAGACTGTAAAACCTCATTTTCTTGAAAAAACGGGTTTTCGGCTCTTACAAAGGATTGAGGATTGCTATAGGACTCAGCAACCAGAGACATTTACCAACAAATATGTTGGGGGTATCTGAATGTTTACTGAATATCTAAATGATAGTAGTTGCAAAATTATAATATAAACTGACTGACTATATTTTTGGTTATAAATCACAAAAAATTTTTAATTTAAGAGTATAGCCCAATTCTAAGCTGTGGAGGTCATAAATGATGAGTTGGCTAGCACCACTACGTGGAAGTCAAAACTCTTATATCTTATGGCTTTGAACAATTAATATTGCTATTTTTATTTTGTCCATGCTCCACTAGTTATGGAATGTGGGTTTTTGATAACTGTTCTTAAAAAATCAATAATAAGAGTTAACTGCTAATAATCTCAACTAGCTTTTGCAAAATAGGTACAAGTAGCTGAAATTGTTACATTCGCCTTTAGTATCAGACTTCTATCATAATATTTCGCCAAATCATAGATGTATGGTAAGAGTGCTTATAGCCTTTTCTTAACAAAGTAGCTAAAGTAAATAACTACAATTGTTTTTATTTTTTAAAATCCGTTGAAATTGCTGATCTGAATATTTGAAGATTATGCTACCTGCACAAAATTATTAGTATTTTTGGGGTATTTTATTTCCCTTACGGAAGGGTTTACGCTGACAGCAGATTTATAATTTATTATTGATGAATATTTTGAGCAAATAGATTCTACCACGGTAATTAACTATGTCAAAACTATATTCCTAGGAATTATGGGGAGTGGAGAGTGCTGTAAAGCCCTGCGGGCATAGCTGCGCTTAGAGCGGTAGCGCGGCGTTTAGCCGGTGCTGGGTGCTGAGTGTTGTGTAAGGTAGAATATCGCTGTCTCTTAAATATTGTCCCATACCCCCAAAGTGGTCACTGCTGAGATTATCTTGGTGGATGACTTCCTTCTCAGTTGCGACTACATCTCTATTAATGAATCATGCAACCACCAATTTCCATTGGCACTGTTCTGCAAAACCGTTACCGCATTATTCAAATTCTTGGACAAGGGGGATTTGGTAGAACCTATTTGGCGGAAGATCAAAGACGCTTTAATGAACTGTGCGCGATTAAAGAATTGATTCCCTCTGGAACGGGAACGTTAGCTTGGGAAAAGGCTCAAGAACTGTTTCACAGGGAAGCGACTGTTTTGTATCAGATAGTACATCCCCAAATACCAAGGTTTCGCGAAAGGTTTGAGCAAGACCAACGCTTGTTTTTAGTCGAAGACTATGTTGCAGGTAAAACTTATCGGCAAATTTTGACTGAACGCCAAAAGAATAGTCAAAGTTTTACTGAGACAGAAGTATTATATTTAATACGCTCCTTATTACCTGTATTAGAGCATATTCATGGACGGGGGATTATTCATCGTGATATTTCCCCAGACAATATCATTTTGCGCGATGGCGATACTCAACCAGTGTTGATTGACTTTGGTGTAGTTAAAGAACTGGCAACGCGTCTGCAATTTCCAGATAGTACAACACCTGTCACCACTGTTGGCAAATTGGGTTATGCGCCTAGTGAACAGATGCAAACAGGGCGTGCTTATCCTAGTAGTGATTTGTATGCTTTAGCGGTGACAGCAATAGTTTTGTTGACTGGGAAAGAACCATCAGAATTATTTGACGAAAATCAACTGACTTGGAATTGGCAAAAGTGGGTGAGTGTAAATCCAATATTTGCCCAGATTGTGAATCGGATGTTGAATTATACTCCTAGCGATCGCTATCAAAATACTGCTGAAGTGGCACAAGCGTTAGAAATACTCGATCAATCTAGGATGAGTGTCTCTCTCCCTGAAATTTCCCGTGTGCAAACAGTCGCTGTTGGTCGCCGTCCTGACTTTGTACCACCACCACCAGCACCCAACAAACTTGATCCGGTAATTCCACCCAGTCGCAGTAGTTCAGTTTTAGATAATCCCTTGGCATTGGGAGCCATTGGGAGTGCTGTCGTCATTTTGGCAGGTTTCGGTTCTTGGGCATTAGTCAGTTCTATCCGCAGTCACTCATCATCTCAACCACAAGAAACGTTACCACCACAAAATTTTCCTTCCCCGGTGGTTGAGGGTACATCAACCCCTACTCCCACGCCTACACCTACGCCAGAACCTGTAATTATTAACAAACGTCTTAATTTGGGAGATATCAACACCGCCATAGTTGAAGATACTCTCCAAGCCAATCAAATTATTCAATACAGTTTGTTTGGAGAAGCAGGAGACAAGTTAACTATTTCTGTTATCCAAGGAGACGGCGTTTTGGTGACAGTATTAGCCCCCAATCAACAACCAATTGACAGTGGCGCACAGCAAGTAACTAGCTATGTAGATATATTGCCCAACACTGGTAGATATACTATTCAGTTAACTTTAGCCCCTGGAGTAGCGGCTAGTGACTATAACTTGAATGTGGCGATCGAAAAACCCATCCAACCGACACCCATATTTACACCCACGCCTACACCTACACCTACATTTACACCTCCACCTACACCTACTTTTCTCACACCTACCCCAACCCTTACCCCTACACCGACACCCACCCCCACTGATGACATGGAGATGATCAACCCACCTGCTGATAGCACCTTTACGCCAATTCCTGAAGCGACAACTTTACCGTGAGTTTGTTTGGGAGTGAGGAGTGAGGAGTGCTGAGTGAGGAGTGCTGTTAGCGGAGCGGGGCGTTAGCCCGTGCTGTTAGCGGTAGCGCGGCGTTTAGCCGGTGAGGAGTGCTGTTAGCGGTAGCGGGGCGTTTAGCCCGTGAGGAGTGAGGAGTGCTGTAAAGCCCTGCGGGCATAGCTGCGCTTAGAGCGGTAGCGGGGCGTTGAGCAGCGTGGAGAGTGGGATGATTAGCTGTTGAGGAAATTTCAGCAGCAATGTATTAGAATGTTGATGATTTGTGAACAATTGCAAATTCATCTTCAAAAGTAATTCCGGTTATCCAGATTTAAACTCGCTTGTTAAAAGAACTACTAATTACTGGCACTGATACCGAAGCAGGTAAAACTGTTTTGACTACCGTTTTGGCAGCCTACTGGCAAAAATATTATCCTCAAAGTCGCTTGGGGATTATGAAACCAATTCAATCAGGAGTAGGCGATCGCGAATGGTATCAAAATACATTTAAATTAGAACAATCACCTGAAGAAATTACGCCCCTATACTTTCAAGCACCTTTAGCACCCCCCATCGCCGCCGCTAAAGAAAATCGCCCAGTGGATTTAGCGATAGTCTGGCAAACTTTAACTAAATTGCGATCGCAGTGTGATTTTCTGTTAATAGAATCTTTAGGTGGTTTAGGTTCACCAGTTACTGATGAGTTAACAGTAGCTGACTTAGCTGGAGAATGGCGTTTACCCACTATTTTAGTAGTTCCAGTCAAATTAGGCGCAATCAGCCACACAGTAGCTAATGTAGCCTTAGCCAGACAAACACGGATTAACCTCAAAGGTATTGTCTTGAACTGCACACAACCCCATTCCGACGCAGAAATTGCCGATTTAACACCAAAAGACCTAATTCAATCCCTCACCAACATTCCCGTATTGGGCTGTCTACCATATATAGATAACCTGACTGACCTCGATAAACTCGCTCAAATCGCCTCAAATCTAGACTTAGAAAAACTATCTTAACAAGTTCTTTCTCCGTGTCTCCGTGTCTCTGTGGTTAAAAAATCTATTCTCTGCCAAAAATAATTGTGATGGTTTCTAGCTTTCCCAATCCCGCCTCCATTGACCTATCGCGTGTGCGTTTAGCAATTCGTTCATTGCAACCACAGTTAGTAGAATGGCGACGGCGACTACATCAAAAACCAGAGTTAGGTTTTCAAGAAAAGCTAACAGCTGAATTTATTTCCAGCAAATTACAAACCTGGGAAATTAACCATCAAACTGGCATTGCTAAAACTGGTATAGTAGCCACCATCAAAGGAACAAAACCCCCAACTCCCACTCAGCACTCCTCACTCCTCACTCAACACTCCTCACCGGCTAAACGCCGCGCTACCGCTAACAGCACTCAGCACTCCCCACTCAGCACTCAGCACTCCTCACTCAGCACTCATAAAGTTTTGGCAATTCGTGCAGATATGGATGCTTTGCCAATTCAAGAACTCAACGAAGTACCCTATTGTTCACAGCATGATGGTGTGATGCACGCCTGCGGACATGACGGACATACTGCGATCGCGCTCGGAACAGCTTATTATTTACAACAGCACCGTCAAGATTTTGCGGGTACGGTAAAAATTATCTTCCAACCTGCTGAAGAAAGTCCAGGGGGCGCAAAGCCAATGATTGAGGCTGGAGTCCTGAAAAACCCTGATGTTGATGCGATTATTGGGTTGCACCTCTGGAATAATTTGCCCTTGGGAACTGTGGGAGTTCGCAGTGGGGCGTTGATGGCGGCTGTAGAGTTATTTGACTGTAAAATTTTGGGTAAAGGTGGACATGGCGCAATACCCCATCAAACAGTCGATTCTGTGGTAGTGGCTGCCCAAATCGTCAACGCTTTACAAACCATTGTCGCGCGGAATGTCAACCCCATTGATTCTGCCGTGGTGACTGTTGGCGCACTCCACGCAGGGACAACTCACAATGTGATTGCTGACACAGCCACTATGAAAGGAACTGTGAGGTATTTTAACCCTGCTTTCCAAGGCTTCTTTCATCAACGCATTGAGCAAATTATTGCTGGCATTTGTCAAAGTCATGGGGCAAAGTATGATTTAGAATATGGGTCACTTTATCCCCCCGTAATTAATGATACAAGTATTACGGAATTAGTGCGATCGGTTGCAGAGGAAATTGTAGAAACGCCTATGGGGATAGTCCCAGAATGCCAAACTATGGGCGGAGAGGATATGTCATTTTTCTTACAAGAAGTTCCTGGTTGTTATTTCTTTCTCGGTTCTGCTAATCCAGAAAAAGATTTAGCCTATCCCCATCATCATCCCCGGTTTGATTTTGATGAAACAGCCTTGGGAATAGGTGTAGAAATATTTATACGATGCGTGGAGAAGTTTTTTAGTTGATTTAATGTTTTTTAGATTACCAATATCTACAACCAAAGACATAATTCTAGTAATTATGTCTCAAACTTGTTGCTTAATGCTTGATTTTGAATACTTAATTGCTAACAATACAAGAGGGATTTAAGAATCTCATAGTCAATTTCGATCATTTGACCCTTCTACCCTAGTCCGCTCAAGCGGACTTTTTTTATGGATAATGACTTACTGGCTTTTTTCGCAGGTGTTGGTTTACTAATTGCGTATCTCATCTTTTCTGCATTAACTGAAATGGGGACAAAATTTCCTTGGAAGAAATAAAAAATGCAAAGAAGGTTCGTAGTAAGGACTTTAGTCCTGATTTTCTACGCACTAAAGTGCTGACTACAAACCATTTTTCAACTTTTATATCTTACTAACGCAAAGATTCAAAAATTACGGTGATTGTAATTAAACAAAAAAGCATGATTCCCAATGGTACAAATAAATGTTGTAAAACATAAACTAGTATGGGAATGATGTTTAAACCTCCTAAAGCATGAGAAATAGCATAGACAATAGAAAAGCCAAGAAACATTAACAAGAAGTATTTCAATGACCTAGACGTAACACGAAATAGGATGGTATCTTGATTTGTGTTCATAATGCACTCCTGGAAATAGTTGGAGAAAAATACAGAAGCCTGAATTTAGTATTAATCTAATTACTGGATTCTGACTTCCTCTTGAATTGTGACTGCTGACTCTGGTTGCTGCTGATTTTGATAGTTTCGTCTTTCTAAAACAACTATCAGTTGAAATGCGGCAAATAACATTAATAACAACATCAACAATGAACCAAATCCAGAGTATCTATTTATTTCTCTCTCAACACCACATTTAAGACAAACGTATCTATTGGGGTTCTTGGTATCTTGAGCAAATGGGCAATAACTATGATTGCAATCGTGATGACATTCTTTATTCAACATTATTGAACCTCCTGTAGGGTGAAGACTTACACACTATTTGTAAACACTCTCTACAGAATCTAGTTAGTTAATCTTTACTGCCTATTTAGTAACCGCTACTTTTATTCAGTTTTGCTAGATAATATTGGTTATTCAGTTATGATTGCTCAGGATTTAATTAAAAGTAGTAGCGATTTACATCTTTCCTCAACCACATTCACTTGGCAATTAACCTAACTTGCCTGTATTAATTACAAGAGTAATACAGTTTGATTTAGTTTGCAGTCGGATTAAGTAAGTTAAGTATTTTCCACTTGGTAGGAAAAAGTAGTTTGTAGTATGTGGATGAGGCAAGAAACAGTGAAAATATGAGTATAATGAACCAACAATGATACAGACGATGATCGATGGGTGCAGAAGAAGCCTTAGAGCTTTTGGACAGGTTGGTATTTGATCACACAGGGAAACATCTAGATATAGTTCAAAGGGTCATCTTGCGTTCTGCGTGGGAGGATAAAAAACAGACGTATCAAGATATGGCTGACCTTTGTCGGTACACAGAAGCACATTTGAAAGCAGTTGGTGCGGAACTGTGGCATACACTTTCAGATGTACTGGGGGAAAAAGTCTCGAAATCCACTTTTCGCGCAGCTGTGGAGAGATTCGGGAAATCGGAACAATCCTCAAGAACGACACCTATTCTAAACTCAGCCGTCAATAATGGCAAGCCACAAGAACCAGATTATAACTTTGTGGGACGCGATCGCGAAATCTCTGATCTTAATTCTCTGGTCAATTCTGGTGCGAAAATTATTCTAATTCAAGGTAAAGGTGGTGTCGGTAAAACTACCTTAGCGCGTAAGTATCTCAAAGCTCAGGGTTTTTACCTCCTAGAACTGTGGATGGCGAAAGAACCCCAAAACATCGGTTCTGTGGAAAGTGTAGTTGAGGAATGGTTGAGGGGACACTTTAACGAAGAACCCGGTAAGGAATTTGGGACTAATCTCGACCGACTGCGGCGCAAACTCCGGGATGAAACCAGAAAAACAGGCGTATTAATTGACAATCTGGAATCAGCCTTAGATAAAAATGGCTGTATCATACCTGATCGTCGTCTTTACATAGAACTATTAAGAGTCTTAGCAGATCCCACACTCCAATCAGTCACACTTATTACTAGTCGGGAACGCCTCTACGAGTCTGGAGTTGATGTCAATTTCTATGCTCTCAAAGGGTTGGATGAGTCTGCTTGGCAAGAATTTTTTGCAATTCGTCAGATGAAAGGGAGTTTAACAGCACGCAGTCAAATGTGGCAAGCCTTCGGTGGTAATGCGAAGGCGATGCAAATTATCAGTGGCGTAATTATGACGGATTTTGAAGGAGATGCAGATGTTTATTGGCGAGAAAATCGGGATGATTTATTAATTGAAAGGGAGCTAGAACATTTAGTTTCCAGTCAATTTGACCGTTTAAAACAAATGGATAGGGAGGCTTATAAACTTCTTTGTCGATTGGGATGCTATCGTTATCAAGATGTGAATCATGTTGGTATCCAAGGACTCCAGTGTTTACTCTGGGATGTGCCAGAACAACAATCAAAAAGAGTCATTAAATCTTTATTTGACCGTTTATTGATAGAATCTCGTAAAGGCAAATACTGGCTACATCCAGTGATTTGTACGGAAGCGATCGCCAGATTACGGCAAAGCGGAGAATGGGAAATTACTAACCGCAAAGCAGCAGAGTTTTGGAATAATAGTGTGACTAAAGTTGCAGACCATCAAAATGCACTGATGGCACTAGAAGCTTATCATCACTATATAGAAATTGGTGATTTTGAGCAAGCGGCCAATGTGATTATTCAAGGTAGGCAAAATAGATGGGATAGTGTTCTATCTTTGGGTGTATTGTTTACTAGAGTCGGTTTGTTAGAAACATTGATTTCTGTGATCAATCCCCTAATTCAGAACTTAAATTCTGAGTGTCATTTGAGTATATTACATAATATCTTAGGACGAGCCTATCACCAAATTGGTAACATTTCTGGGGCAATGGATTGTCATCACAAAGCCAGTGAGATAGCTACAAAATGTGATTTTTTTCAAGAGAAAGTATCGAGTATTTTTAATTTGGGTCTTTGTTATATAGATTTATGGGAGGTAGAACGAGCTAATTATCTTTTGCACTCGGTAAAAAAACTCGTAGCCAATAACAAAACTTATTACCAATATGTTGTATATTCTCTATGTTGTTTAGCTTATTTAGAATCTTCAGTGACTCAAAATAACAATGTAAATTCTATGCTAGAAGAGATAAATGGGGGATTACGCAATGACCGATTAACCTCTTGGGGTCGAGGAGTCAGCTTATTATTTATTAGCTTAACTTACAAAAACTTAGGACAGATAGAAACTGCCTTAGAAAACTGCAATGAAGCAATTACCCATTGTCGATATAATGAGTTTTCCTTTTTAGAAGCGCGAGCTATATCTTGTCTAGCATCTTTGTATCGAGAGCAAGGAGAGTTTACAATAGCGATAAATAAGCATCAAGAAGCGATTACCAGCATGACCAAGGTTTCTGATAAATGCAATTTAGCTAAAGCCCACTATCAATTAGGTTTAACTTATCAAAGAATTGGTGAAATGAAAGAGAGCCAGGATAATTTTAATCGAGCGATCGCACTTTTTAATGATATGCCAGCACCTAAACAAGTTGAGAAAGTTAGAATAGCAATGTCATATTGATAGAAAATAATTGCAAAAACTGATAAAAAAATTAAATGAGATTAGAATCATCATCTCTATTACGACTTTGTAAACTGCTGAGATTACGGCTAGCCACATCAGCACTAATGCCCCATAAAATTAATCCCAAATAATCAGAAAAAGGCTTAGAACCAAACGTAAGACCATTATCTACATAAAGTGAACCAAGACCTACCAAAGATAAGCCGACTAGTAAAGTCAGCGATAAAAATGGTCGGATAAGCCAAACTGTAGCACCAATGCGAACATCATCAGATACACCAGAGAGTAATACTAAAAAATCCTGCAAGCGGATTTCCCAATTAGACTGATCTGGTAAATCGTGAGGAGAAACTTCATCAGCCCGAATTAATGAATCATTGACAGCGTTAGCTAATTCCAGAGAGAAAAAAGGCTGATTTTGCCTGATGCCATTGTTAACATCCATTTTTTGATTGAGGGTGGCCATACCTCTCATTACTGCTTGCATTGCTTTTTTAGCGGCGGAATCATTTTTTTGTGCCAGAAATATCCGAGTTTTAGCAATATCTCTCTGCAATTCTTGAGCAAATTTAGATAAATTTACTTCTCCATTAATTTCCAGTAATTGCATCTCGATTTTCCGGAGTTTATTTAATGCTTCGAGTCTGGCTTCAATCGCGGCTATTTCTGCAAATGCCTGATCTATTTTTTCCCATCTAATTAATTGCTCTACCCAATCTACCATCCGTTGTAATATTTTCTGGTCTTCAGCGTGTTCCACTTCTTGTTTGATGCGAGATTTGAGACGATAAACTGCTGTAATAGCTCTGGTGAGATGACCGCCAGACTCTTGCATATATTTAAATAATCGTCCTAATAGGACACCAAAAATTAACACCATCAGAGGTAACATCGGCCCAGACCGCATTTTTAAATCTATGGGGATGACTAATCGTTGAGTTTGTCCAGATAAAGTCAGGTAGATAGCACCTGTATAACGGTCTGGGGGGATAACAGAGCGATTTAAAGTTAAAGGTAAACTCATGATGCGATCGCTCGCTAAAATGATTTGCCCTTGCGGTAAACTCAGACTCTGTTCGGTTAATTGATATCCAGTTTGCTCACCTTTGAGGATGACTTTAGTCTCAATGATGGTGACAGGTGCTTGGGTAGGGTTATCAAATTGCAATTGCCATTGGTTTAAAAATGCACTGGCTGGGAGTAAACCTTTAGCAATGAGACAATCAAAAAATCCCAGAAAACCGTCACAGTTAACTAGACGCAGTTGAATTTGTTCCGTACCCCCCACAGGAATCAGATTTGGTCTAACTTTAGCAATCACCTGGAGAGGAATAGTTTGGACTAGCTGTTGGGATTGATTGGGTAGAAATACTTGTACTGTCCCTTCATAAGTTCCAGGGAAACGAATATTAGTTACCCGCAATTGGAAATCTTGCGGAATCCCGACGGAAAGTTGTGATTCACCAGCGATCGCTATTTGCTGACGGTTGATCATTTCACCGCCTTCTTTGCGCCGTAAGTCTGAAGCTAAGAATACAACTTTCTCAATATTTTCACCTTGAGCAGTCAAGCGCAAATTGCCAACCAAAGCACTTTCTTCACCCAACCAACCAGTGATATGGAGAGACTTATCACCAGCATCAACAACTATACTAGCAGTCGCCTGTACAGCCATAGGATGAGAAATCACCATTACAGGCAACAATATGGACAATATCCAATATTTCATTAGCAATTCTCAGGATGTAGAAGCGGATATGTATGGAATGGCATCCCGAAATTGTATAAGACACGCAAATTCTTCAGAAATACAGGGGACAGGTGACAGGTGACAGGTGACAGGTGACAGGTGACAGGTGACAGGTGACAGCAAAGAGGGAAGTAGAGTAAAACTTTAATTTTTCACTAGTCCGCGCACCATCCGGACTTAGTTTTTATTGCCTTACCTTCCAGTTTTCAGACTTGGTATCAAGATATAAATAAACTCACATCTTCTAGCACTCAAATTAGATCAGCCTGATCAAATTTTAGTCCAGAAGACTGGGAATTGGGCATTAGAGTAGAATTTCCCCTACTCCCCTGCTCCTTCCCTGTCCCCTGTCACCTAACCTTTAGTCATATAACCAAGTATTAGCAGAAAAGTCTTCCTGGGCATCTGTTTGCTGTACTGGCATATGTTCAGGTGAGCGGTGAGATTTTTTGTAGTTAACAATAGGCTTAAAACTTTTTTGTTCTTGTTGTTTTTGAATTTGTATTGCGTGTTCCTGTTTTAAAGATTTACTAGCTTCGATGAGTGTGTCCTGTTCCTTTTGTAAGGATTTACTTTCTTCTATGAGTTGGGAATTAGCTTCAGCTAGTTGCAGCGCGGTTTTTTTAGTCTCAAAAAGTTCTTTTGTCACCTTTTCTACTGAAGCTTGTTGTTCAGCTAAAGCTGATTGTAAGTCAACTATTTGCGCCTGGAGAGCCTTTTCGTTTTTTTGAGACGCAGCTAAACTTTTTTGAGATGCAGCTAAACTAGTTTGTAACTCTTTAATGGTTACTTCTAAATCAGCTTTGGTGGGATTAGTACGCTTAGTAGCCGATGCTTCCGGTGTTTGTTCAGTGATTTCTTCTGGGGTTGCGGCATCTTCTACAACTGCTTCCGCAGCCACTTCGATCGCAGATTCACCTGCTGAGGGTGTAAATTTTTGTGCTTCTTCTTGGATTAAGTCCGAAAGACTTTGTTTTCTAGCCATTATTTTCTCCAATCACGCTGTAATTCTTCAGCTACGCGGCGGTAGTCTGACTCCGCCTCTCTAGCATTATTTCCTCGCCATTGATTAATTGCCACACCTTCCAATGCTGCCCGTTCGTGGGCTTTATAGATCCGAATAAAAGACTTACAAGCCGGAATCCCTAGCCTCTGGAGAGTGTGTTGGGCTTCTATTGCTTCATTTATACTCCGTGTATCAACCTTTGTGAGTAACACTCGATGGGGAACACCAGCCGGAATTACGGCAGCCTTGACTGTTTCAATCAGGGCGGCTAAATCCATTGCGGCTGGAGGTGTAGGTAACACTAGATAATCTGCGATCGCTACTACGGCCGCCAAGGCTTCCGAGTGCAGCGCGGGCGGCGTATCCACTACTACTAAATCGTAACCTTTGATTGCTTGCAACTGACTTAACAGTTGGGGATTTGTTTCTTGGGATAGGTCAAATCCCATACCATTCTCATTCCGCCCAAACCACCAGCTAGCAGAACCTTGAATATCTGTGTCTACAAGAATAACTTTTTTCTTTTTCCCAAACTGGGCAGCCAAATTAACTGCGGTAGTCGTTTTACCGACTCCTCCCTTACCGTTAAGAATAGCGATGATTTTTGGCACTTCTGACTCCCGACCCTGCCTTACATGAATATACCGCTTTCTTCAATTCAAAATTCAAAATTCAAAATTCAAAAAAAATTATTTTTTTTTGCTCCTGCTTTAAGAGAGAAGGAGTTGGAGGATAGGCGGCTGAGAAAGTTGCACACGGCTTGATTTCTCTAATTTGATTTTGAGTCGTGGTTAGAAGAGCCAGAAAAATCCCCACTATAAAAAAAACTCGTAACAATAGAATGCAATAGATATGAACTTCTACTCAGATGACAGCAACTCAAAACTTACCCGACGGGCCAAGAGTCCATTATTTACGCCGGCTGTTCAAGTTCATTACTCAGCCAGTGGAGTATGTGGAAGATTTTGCCAAGGTTTATGGTGATAACTTCACAGTCTGGAGACGCAATAAGGATAACCAAATTGTCTATTTCAGCCATCCCCAAGCATTAGAGCAGATTTTTACGGCTGATGCTAAATGTTTCGAGACTGGAGGGGGGAACGGCATTTTAAGGTTTTTATTGGGGGATAATTCTGTCATTTTACTGGAAGGCGATCGCCACCAGCGTCAACGGCAATTATTAACACCGCCTTTTCATGGTGAGAGGATGCGGGCTTACGGACAAGCGATTCAGGAGATAACTCAACAAGTAACCAACGATTGGGAGATTGGGAAACCCTTTAATATCCGCGCCTCCATGCAAGAAATCACCATGCGTGTCATCTTGCGGGTGGTGTTTGGCGTAGATGAAGGGGCAATGTTCCAACAATTGCGGGAATCCCTGACTGCCGTATTAGACTTGATTGGTTCTCCTTTAATGTCTACTGTGTTCTTTTTTGATTTCATGCAAAAAGATTTAGGTGCATGGAGTCCTTGGGGGCGAGTAGTGCGCCTGATTCAAAAAATCGACCAATTAATTTATGCTTTGATTGCGGAACGGCGGGCTGAGTCTGGGGCAAATCGCCAAGATATTCTCAGTTTATTAATCTCGGCTCGTTATGACGACGGACAGCCGATGTCAGATGTAGAATTACGTGATGAATTAATGACAATGTTGGTTGCAGGACATGAAACAACTGCTTCGGCATTGACTTGGGCTTTTTACTGGCTTGACCAATTGCCAGAAGTCCGGGAGAAGTTATTAGAGGAAATAAATACCCTCGGTTTTAACCCAGAACCGAGTAATATTGCTAGATTGCCGTATTTGACAGCCGTTTGTCAAGAAACCCTGCGGATATATCCCATTGTCCTGGCTGGATTTTTGCGGATTGTCAAATCACCAATTGAAGTTATGGGTTATCAACTACCCAAAGGAACATTAGTCGTTCCCAGTATTTATTTAGCACACCACCGCGAAATAGTTTACCCACAGCCTAAACAATTTCAACCGGAACGCTTTTTAGAAAAGCAATTTTCCCCTTATGAATATTTGCCCTTTGGTGGTGGGAATCGTCGCTGTATAGGTTTAGCATTTGCCCAGTATGAAATGAAAATTGCCTTGGCGACGATTTTATCGCAGTATCAAGTTTCTCTAGTGAATAAACGTCCCGTGCGTCCTATACGTCGTGGTTTAACTTTAGCAGCACCAGCCGGAATGCGAATGATAGCAACACCACAGGTTAGGCAGGCAAATACACCTGTAGGAGTTTAAATCAGTTATCACTTTATCAAAGCATATGGTGGGTTTAAATCCCCACCATCAACACCGATATCTCTGTTGGGGTTCACTGCGCTTAACCTAACTTGCATCTGCAAAATCGTTTTATTTGTTAACCTGTTCTGGTTTTATTGTAAAATTACTTAATTAAGATTTGTAAAGTAACCCAAAACGATCAATGTCTTCAACCCTGCCTGTAAATTTCATCGCAATTCTGAAGGACAGATCCATGAAAAGAATCATTTTGTATCCTATCGTGACTGTTTTATTAGTAGGCGTGGGACATATGGCAATGGCTCAAATTGCCAGACATAGGTTAAATCAAGAGCTAGCTACGCCTCAAATATTAGCTGCACTAGAGAAAAATAATGTTGTCCAGGTTGCTCAGACTACCAGAGAAATTGATGAAAAAACAGCCCTTAGCTTAGTCTGGAAACTCCCCCTAGTACAACGTAAAGCCAAAGAAATTGAACAGCTTTCTAGAAGAACAATTAAAGTAGCTGCGATCGTAGACAGTGTTCCTAGTCCCACCCAGCCTTACTACACAATCCGCGTTTTTGAAGATGATCCAAACAACCACAATTACACAGTTTATTGGTTTCGTGTATTTAGTTCCAG
This sequence comes from Anabaena minutissima FACHB-250, assembly GCF_014697125.1. Classification (GTDB taxonomy): domain Bacteria; phylum Cyanobacteriota; class Cyanobacteriia; order Cyanobacteriales; family Nostocaceae; genus Trichormus; species Trichormus minutissimus. Next base: position 26,966 of record NZ_JACJRG010000037.1, read on the forward strand.
TGGTGTAATTGAGGCTTTGGATATCATAGAAAATAAATACGTTTCTTTGGATGAGTGGAGAGGGCAAATTAGGAGTAGACGCTAACAAGTACAAGTATAAAAAAGATTAATTACAGAAAAACAAAATCTCATGTCTGAGCAACAGCCTCTAAGTCCCTGGAAATATAAGCCTTGGTGGTGTCAACCTTGGTCAATCTTACTCACTGGCATCACTATTATTAGTGGTAGCTGGTTACTTTTTAAAATTATTTGGCTGACAATTATTATTTCTATACCTGTGTTGGTATGGATGGGCTTTTTTCTGTTGATATGGCCACCATTAATGATGCGTAGTGGTGTTTTAGAAACTTATCAGCAAGATAAGATATAGCACTCATGCCTGGTTTGATTTTTCCTTACGCGTAGAATTATTAGCGAAGTGAATAATCTTTATTTGCTAAAAATTACTTGCAGAACGCAGAAGAATATTCAGAGTCAGAAGGGAACAATTCAAAATTCTATTAACGTCACAATTATGGCACTATTTTTTAACACATTGATTCATAGATAACTGCTAACGCCCAATAAAATTGCAAAATGAACCCATGCCAAAATCAGGTGTGTTTGTATGGATTTAACGCCAGTATTTAGGAAAGCTAGAGTTAACTCTGCATTCAAGCAACTCATGTCTGTACATTGGATAATGGCCGCCTGTTATCTAGTTTTATTTACCACTGGTTCAGCTATGGCGCGTCTATCCCGTGAAACTCCCCTAAGATCAGAATTATATGATTTTCACAAATCAATGGGAGCGTTGGTAGTAGCTTTGTTGACTTGGCGGATTTTAGTTTTGCTGCGGGTATGGTGGCGAAAATACACTAAGAATTTGCCAAAGTTTACGCCTGAATGGACACGGAAATTTGCACTGCACACTTTGCTTTATCTATTGATGTTTGCAGTTCCAGTCAGTGGGTTCTTTTTTTCTAATTCTTATCGAAGTAATAACGTCCCCTTTTTTGGGTTGACGTTACCCGATATTTTTCCACAAAACTCTAGTTTAGTAGACTTAGGTAGGAACATTCATTTTTGGATAGCCTATACATTTTTGGCTTTGATTATTCTACATACCCTACAACAATGGAAAGTTGTAAAAGCAAACTGGCGGAGATTTCAAGGCTTTTTTATGAAGAAAAAGTTAAAGACAATAGGTGAGTAGGGACTGGGGACTGGGGACTGGGGAAATTCTCTACCTTGTCCCCTTTGTCTCCTGCACTCCTAATTAACTACCTGAATCCCATGACTGCGCGGATCATCTTGGCTAGTGGTTGTAACTGGTGCTGAGAATTGGGATACTTTACCGCTAGCTTGAGCATAGGGTAAGGAAGAACCTGTCACCAAAGCTTCCAGGTTGCTGGCCATAACTGTTTGTGGTTGATCACCGATCGCCTGAGCTACACTTTCTCCAGTATTATTTAGAAATACAAAGTGGGGAATACCATCTACGCGGTATTTCAGCATCTCTGGCAACCACTTAGTATTATCTACGTTCAGCATAACAAAATTCACCTTGTCAGTATACCTCTGTTCTAGTTCAGCGATCGCAGGGGCCATTTTTTGACAGACAGTACACCAATTAGCGTAAAACTCTACAATAGAAGGCTTACCGTTAGTGGTAGCAACTTCTAGGGGTATAGATGCTGACTCTAAGTTGGCTAAAGAAGCAGAATTTGTCTCAGTTCGTAATCCCAAGAATAAAGCAACGCTGAGAGCGATCGCTACTATAGCAATCAAAAAGTTTCTCAATCTCGTCCCAGCAGTAGTTTCCGGCTTTGCAGATGAATTACTTGTCATAAAAATTTATTAAAACTTATTAACTAATTTCTCTTTTAGTTTAACTGAGTAAAGCAGGCCGGGTGTAGGGGAGCAAAGATGAGGAAATGCCAACTCAGCACCGGCTAAACGCCGCGCTACCGCTAACATCACTCATTACTCATTACTCAGCACTCAGCACTCAGCACTCATTACTCACCACTATCATTAATAAAAATCCTCTGCTAAATCTGTGAAAAAAAGAGTTACCCTCACCTTCCCTAAACGTGCAATACAAATGCCTGTGACTTATGTACTGGCGAAAGAGTTTAATGTTGCTGCCAATATTATCCGCGCCCAAGTTGCGCCCAATCAAATTGGTAAACTAGTCGTAGAACTATCAGGAGATATTGATCAATTAGATGCAGCTATAGAGTGGATGCGATCGCGACATATCAATGTTTCTTCTACCTTGGGGGAAATAGCTGTTGATGAGGATGCGTGTGTTCACTGTGGCTTGTGTACTGGGGTTTGTCCCACAGAAGCCTTGAGTCTGCATCCAGAAACTTATAAACTGACGTTTACGCGATCGCGTTGTATTGTCTGTGAGCAGTGTATTCCCACGTGTCCAGTTCAGGCTATCTCAACCAATCTCTAACCAAGTCTGAATACGTCTGCTAGAACACTACTCTCATCTACTAGTCTATCTGGGGCTGGAGAATCATAAACTACTAGCAGGGAAGACACACCAGCGATATCTGAAAATATGGTAATACCTTCCGCACGATTATTGCGATCGCCATGCGGAATTTCTTGGACAAAATCTGGATTATGCAGAGTATTTTCTGGTAAATTCACACCATTTTTCAACCGATAAACTTGTACAACTCCATCTAAATCCATAGTCGGCCCAGCTAAAATTAACAAGTCTTCGCCATCCCAACATAAATCTCTAATTCCCAAACCATTCAACCAAATAAAATGCTTTTTGTATTCTTTTTTATCTGCACCAATTTTGCGTAATTTTAATAAGCCAGACTGAGAAATTTCTAACTCAATTTCCAAAATTATCGCCCAACCCCTCAATACAGGGCCACGCAATCCTAAAAAAATCCTGTTTTTATTGACAGCTAAACCTTCGATATCAAAACCATTATCTTTTCCCGGAATAGCCGCTTTCACAAAAAAACCTAAATGCGGATCATCAGCTAAAGCCACCATCAATACATTACTGTATTTAGTTAACTCTAATTTAGCCGCCTTTAACTGCACATTAGGATTTTCTGGATGTTGACAAGACTTGAGTAATTGTCCATCTACTAAAGGGATTCTTCCTAACATATAGCGGTTGAGTTCAGATTCGATCTTCGCTAACCTAGAAATATTTTTCTTATCAGTATTATCGGGTTTAGTATTTTTACGTTTATAGCTGTGTGAACCTACAAACCATAAATAATAATCATCACAGGCTAAACCTTCAATATCAATTTCTTCATCTTCCGGTGCAGGTAAAGACATAAACTCTGCTACGCGAAATTGTTGATGTTCGGCAAATTTATCCTGATCAACTAAAGATAATCGCTCAATTGTTGATGTTTCATCTGAACCGAACCATAAATACTTGTCTTGAGTTAATCTGACTGCGGACAAATCTTTTCTATGTTCTCCAAAATTTTCTCTAAATGTTAATAAAACTTGATTAAGGAAATGTGAATTAGTCATTTTATCGAATCCCTTAAATCACAAATATCATTATTAAGTAGAACGGCGTAAATAATTAAAGGTTTGTAGTAAGGACTTTAGTCCTTATTGTAGGACTAAAGTTCTTACTACGAACTCGATCACAATAACTTTATATTACTTAACATAGTTAGGTTTATTCACACCGACTTACTTACTATTCTCAGATTCCCCGTAGTGGACTGACAAGCTAAAGTAGTGCATTAGTAAAATTTCATCAGAATTTAATAACGCTGGTGTAGTCATACTTACAGTTAATACTACCAACGCTACACCTAAACTTGCACCAGAACTAATTCATAACACAAAAGGCATCGCCAAGGGATTTTTAAAGAGAGTTTGCATTTGCAACCCACTTACACCCAAAGCAGCACCTGGTATGACAAGCTCAAGGATTAATGCTATAAATTCCTTATTGCAAATATACTCATGATTGTTGTAAATTAACCATTAATACTTTTTCTAGTTAAGAATACTTCGCAATTTATTCACAAAATTGCCGTTAAAGCATGACAAATATCCTGACGGAAGAGCAAATCAATCAAATTGAACAGGAAACTTTAGAAAATCTAGAGGTAACCTATAATACTAAAGGATTTGACCAAATTCAGAGATTCCGCCACAGCTTATGTGATACTTATTCCCAAGTAGTTGAATTCCGCCCAGGATTAATTCTAGAAATTTTTGATGATTATTACTACCAGCAAGTCAATAGTATAGTTGATCACTCTGGTGCTTACATACTAACAGCTAAATTTTATTTATCGGGTAATCATAATGTAATTTGTCCAGGGATTCCAGGGGTTAGAGAAAATTATCAAGAAACAGTAGGAAATAATTACCTATTCTACTTACCAGATATTGAAGAAGTAGAACAATATTTTGCAGGCGATCGCATCTATTTAATTAAAATTTGTATAGACCTAGACTTCTTTAAATCCTTCATCGATGGACTAGAGCATCTACCAAAACAGTTACAGCCTTTTTTAGAAAGTGACTTTCCATCGCTATTTCACCGCCAAGTCGGTAAGATTAGCCTACCCATGCAGACAGCATTACAGCAAATGCTCAATGTACCCTATCAAGGGATAATACAAAAAATGTATCTGGAAGGCAAGGTATTAGAATTGCTAGCTTTGCAGTTTGCTCAGCTGATAGAGAGTGAGGGAGATAAACAACCCTTAATTAATCTCAAAGCTGATGATGTTGAGAAAATTTATCATGCCAGGAATATTTTAACCAACAACTACGATCATCCACCCTCATTAATTGACCTAGCAAGAAAAGTTGGTATTAATGACAACAAACTCAAGTACGGTTTTCGTGAAGTATTTGGTACTACAGTATTTGGATATTTGCGTGACTATCGCCTAGAAATAGCGCGAAAGTTGCTACAGGAACAAAAGCAGAACGTGAGAACTGTAGTCAATACAGTTGGTTATGCCAATCAAAGCCACTTCGCCGCCGCCTTTAAACGCAAGTTTGGTATCACTCCCCAAGATTGTCGGTTAGGTCGATCTTTAGAGAAGTGTTAAATGAGACAAAAAGTAATAATATCATTTAAACTACTGTATAAAGTTCAGCAAAATGATCAAGTCTACCTATTACGACAACATTGCTCACCTTTACGACCAAACCCGTTGGCTCACAGAATCCGTCGCTGAAGAAGTTGCCGATTTTATTCTTGAATTAGTAGATGCAACAGATGAGACATCTTTTTTAGAACCTGGTATTGGTACGGGCTTAAATGTTCTTCCTTTCGTCAGACGCGGTTATGCTGTAACTGGAATTGATGTTTCTCAAGCAATGCTTGACCAATTAAGACAAAAACTGCACAAAATTCCTCAAAATCTGAACTTGATTCATGCAGATGCTTCACAACTACCTTTTACAAATAAGAGTTTTGATGTTGTGTTAACCGTTCACATGGTTCACGGCATCTCCAATAAAAAAATGTTTTTAGATGAGATTCATCGCGTCTTGAAACCACAAGGTTTCTATCTCAATGCTCAATGGATTACCCCACCTGCTCGCATGGAATTTGAGCGTTATTTAAGAGCTATTATAGCTAAATACGAAGTAAAAGAAGTACCGAAGCGTGTCAATAAAGTAATTGAAGAAATCAACCTAGAAGACTATTTTCACAGCAAAGGTTATCAGTCAAAGTATGTGATTGCCAAAGAGTGGACGGTAAGCAACACTGTTGAAGAACTCCTCAGTTTTTTCAAATCACGGGCATACGGTTTATGTTGGCTGGTGTCGGATGAAATATTTCATCATGTAATGAGCGAGTTTGAAGAGTTTTGTGTTGAACATTACGGTTCGTTGACAACAGAGTTATCATCTGAAGCTAAGTTTGAGATATGGGCGTATACGGGTGCAGAATGAGTAAAGTTTTACAGTTAGTTTCAAAGGCTATTCATGCAATAATTCATGATTTAGTCAATTCTTTAATTAAAGAGGAAAATGAAAATTCCCTAAGACCAAGGGGATGAGTTATGGTTGTAGACGTTGGTTTCACTTGCGTCCCGGAATTTCTCTTTTAGTAGATGATTATAAGTTGCAAGAAAACTTAGTTGTCGAAATTTGCCCAACTCAACCTTCTACTTATTTAGAATTAGGTTTTAATCTTTTGGGTCATTATCCTAGTATGGATTTAAAAAGAGGACAAAATTTTATCACATTAGAACTAGATACTGGCGAAGCTTGTTGGAAGGAATGGAAAGCACAAGAAAGGGTTTTAAAATTAGATATTCATATTGAATATACTTTATTTAAAAGTTTGATATTTGCTCATTTAGATAAATTGCCTACTAAGCTTCGAGACATCATCGCTTTGTTATATAAATATCTTGGCTGGGTTTTGCTGACAGCCATATTGCACAATTCCAGAGCATGGAAAGAAGAACGAGTTTACTTTGTAGACTACACCCTCTGGGGTGACGTAATTGGCGCACCTATTGCTAATTCTCTGGTATTAGAACAACTGCCCTCACTTTTACTTTCAAAAAGCCTAACCTAGTGGTAAAGACGACACAGGCGAAGATAAATGTATAAAATGTATTGCGATCGCCTCGCCATACCCATAGAGAACCGCAGAAAAGCTGGGGCGTAGCCCATCGCCGTTTAACCCACACTATCTTTGACTTACAACTTGTTGCGATATATTTGCTGCTTACTTGCGGGTTAATGTCAAAAATTAATCACACTCTCCCGCTATGGTCTAAAACTCTCCGTCTACTATATAGACTTACACCTCGTAAATTACATAAACTCTTTCCACAGACAGTTGCAAATTACTTGCAATATTGAGTTTGACTTTGTGGAGTGAGGGGTATGGAGTCTCGACCATCTAAAGAAATTATCTCAGCCGGGATTGTGTTGGCATTTGTCTCATTGCTTGTACAACCAGCTGTTGCGGAAACTAAACCACACTATTCTAGCAGTACAGCAAAGTTACTACTGGCACAACAAAATGATGTTGCACCTGTGCAAGTGACAGGCGTAAAAGTCAATAATACAGAAAAGGGTATTGAAGTCATTTTAGAAAGTGCTAAACCAGAAGCACTTCGTCCTGTCATTAAAAGTGCAGAGAATAATTATATTGCAGATGTTCCTAATGCAGTCTTAGCATTGTCTGAAGGTAAAGAATTTAGCATTGCTAATCCAGTAAGCGGGATTGTATCTGTAAGTGTTACTCAAGCTGATGCTAATACTGTACGGGTAACGGTAACAGGTGAGGCGGGTTTACCCACAGCAGAGTTATTTGATAGTGAAGAAGGTTTAATCTTTGCAATTGCTCCTGTAGCTGAAGTAACACAGCCACCAGAACAGCCGACGAGTGAAACACCACCAGAACAACCAACAGCCGAAAGTAATGAACCAATTGAGTTGACTGTCACAGGTGAACGGGATAGTTATCGCATACCTACAGCCAGCACCGCCACAAAAACAGATGCGCCTCTGCGTGATGTACCCCAAGCAATTCAGGTAATACCTCAACAAGTCCTGCAAGACCAACAAGTCAGGCGTTTGAATGAAGCTTTGAAAAATGCACCAGGTGTTATAGCCGATAACTCAGAACGTTCAGTTTTTGAAGGATTTACCATTCGTGGTTTTAGTAACCGTAATATCATCCGTAACGGACTAAGGGACGATACTAATATCACAAGTAACGTGAATACTGAGAATATAGAACAGATAGAAGTTTTGCGGGGGCCAGCATCAGTTCTATTTGGACAAGGGGGTGCTGGAGGTACGATTAATATCGTCACGAAAAAACCCCAAAGCACCTCTTCTTATTCCTTTGAGGGAACTATTGGCAGTTTTGACACCTATGGCGGTTCTATAGATTTTACAGGGCCATTAAATAATGACAAAACTTTACTATATCGGTTAAACGCATCTGTATCTACAACAGACACATTTGTTGATTTTTTTGAAAGAGAGCGTTTCCTTATTGCTCCTAGCTTAACTTGGCTAATGGGTAAGAACACTCAATTAACTTTAGAGGCTGAGTATTCAGACCAAAAACAACCTAATGACCGGGGTTTACCTGCTGTGGGTACAGTCTTACCTAACCCCAACGGTAAAATCCCCCGTAATCGTTTTATTGGCGAGCCTTTTGATGAAATTGATAAAAACAACCGTCAATCTCTACGCATTGGCTACAATTTTGAGCATCGGTTTAACGAAGATTGGCAGTTACGGAATAACTTTATCTTTTCCTATTTAAGTGTCGCACAAAATTCTTTGTTTCCCTCTGCACTATTAGATGATAACCGCACACTAGAAAGAGGTTTAGTTGTTGCTAAATTCGCCCAACAAGCCTACAACTTAGATACGAATATTGTCGGCAATTTCAAAACAGGTAGTATTGAACACAAAGTTTTATTTGGGATTGACCTTTCAAGAGATATTTCTTATAACGAAGGTAGGGTCTTTGAAAGAGAACTTGCTCCCCTAGACATTTTTAATCCCATTTATCGCCGCGATAGTCTTGGCGCAGAACTTGACGAATTTCCTAATGAACCTTTTATTTCCGAGGGTTTAGGTATCTATTTGCAAGACCAAATTTCCCTCTCAGAAAACTTTAAATTGGTTCTAGGTGGTAGATTTGATATTGTCAACCAAAAATCCGAAAATGCTCAAGGTGAAACAACTTCTTCTCAACAAGATGAAGCCTTTAGTCCCCGTATTGGTATTGTCTACCAACCCAGTCAAGCCATTTCTTTATACGCTAACTATAGCCGTTCATTTCAACAAGTAACTGGCACAAGTTTTGAAAATACACTTTTTAAACCAGAACGGGGAACTCAGTATGAAGTGGGAATGAAAGTAGATTGGACAGAAAATCTTTCTTCTACTCTAGCTTTATATCAAATCACACGTGCAAATGTTCTTACTACTGATCAAAGAGATCCCAGTGGTAATACTTCTATTCAAACAGGAGAACAAAGAAGTCGAGGTGTTGAACTAGATATCACAGGTGAAATTGCACCAGGATGGAAAATAATTGGTGGCTACGCTTACACAGATGCACAAGTAACCGAAGACAATGATATTCCAGTCGGAAATCGCATTAATAATGTACCAGAACACGCTTTTAGTTTGTGGAGTACCTACGAATTGCAACAGGGAAATCTCCAAGGATTAGGCTTTGGTTTAGGACTTTTTTATGTAGGAGAAAGACAGGGAAATTTAGACAATAGCTTTAGCCTACCCAGTTACTTACGTACCGATGCCGCTTTGTTTTACCGCAAAAATAATTTCCGAGCAGCTTTGAATGTACAAAACTTATTTGACAATGAGTATTTTGAAGCAGGTGAAAGTCTGCTGCGCGTTTATCCTGGCGCACCCCGCACGGTAAAATTCACATTGGGTTGGCAATTGTAATTGACAAATTGCTATTTTGATTGAAGATTAATTAAATACAGCCCTTGATTTATCTTAGGGCTGTTTTATGAGCAAATTCATTGCCGAAAAATACAATGTTGAATAAATGGTTTTATTACATAAAATTATTTTTGGTAATAACCCTGTCTTTAATATTCCTCAAGGGTTGTTATAACTTTTCTCTGCCAGAAAGCTACTCATCAAAAGTCAACTTACTCACATCTGGGTGTCGAAATATTAAGCATGAATTAGGAGAAACCTGTATTCCTCTAAATCCCCAACGTATCATTGTAACTGACCAAGAGAGTTTAGAGATTTTAGTAGCTTTAGGTTTAAAACCAATAGCAGCAACAACAGCAAATCGAGTAGGAAATAAATCATCTATATTGAAAGGTAAAATAGATAGAATTATTGATTTAGGTAAGGAAAGTAATCCCGACTTTGAATCAATTGTCAAATTGAATCCTGATTTAATTGTAGGTTTTTTTATCAGTCCTCAAAATTATCAATTATTTTCTGCAATAGCTCCAACATTTTCTATTAATTATAAAGAAACAGGCTGGAAAGAAACCTTAATACAGGTTGCTAAAATACTTGATAAAAATCTAGAAGCAGAAAAGCTACTAGCAGAATATCAACAAAGAGTTGGAGAATTAAGCTTGATTTTTTCTAAAAAACTTAAAAATACAGAAATTTCTGTCATGTGATTTTACACAACTATTCAATTTACACAATTTTTGAATCAATTATCATTTCCTGTCGGCATTTTAGAGGAATTAAAATTATCTATCCCTCTAGCACAATGGCAAGTTAGTAGAGGTGCAAATGTCAGTTATAACAATGTTAGTTTAGAACGTGTAGATTTACTAGAATCAGACGCGATGTTTATAGCATTAGACCCAGGTGCGGAAGAAAATTTTCAAACATATCAAAATAGTCCTCTATGGCAAACACTAAATGTAGTAAAAAATAATCATGTATATACCGTTGATTCTGGTTACTGGATTTTTGGAAATATTTTATCAGCTAATGCTATTTTAGATGACCTCATTAAATATTTAGTGGAATAATTAATTTAATATCTAATAATGAAACAGTTTTTACTTCGCTACATCAAATTGTTTATTCTCATACCCCTAACTTTAATTTTGGTTAATAGTTGTTATATTAATTCTCCTGAAAATCCCGACTTGATAACGACAAGAATAAAAACATCTGAGTGTAGACTAATCAAACATCCTTTAGGTGAAAGCTGTATTCCTGTAAAGCCTCAGCGCGTTATTGCTTTGGATGAAACTTCTATGGAAGTATTACTTGCACTGAACTTAAAACCAATAGCAACAGCACAGCCTAATATTACAGGTAGCATAATACCAAATTTGGGTAAAAAAGCCGAAGGTATAGTTTCTTTAGGGAAAGATGGTCAGCCAAATATAGAAAAAATGGTGCAATTAAATCCAGATTTAATTTTGGGTTTTTCTGTCAGCACAGAACAATACAAATTATTTTCTCAAATAGCACCCACAGTTACACTAGATTATATTCAAAATAGTTGGAAAGATGCTTTTTCACGGATTGCTGAAATCATCGGAAAAAGTGAGAAAGCACAAAAATTACTTGAGCAATATCAACAACGAGTTCAAGAATTACGCACCTTTATAAATCAGAATCTCAAAGAAAAAACCATTTCGGTAAGTCGCTTTTATGCTGGTAATCAATTTACAGAGTTTCGCACTAAATATTCATTTCCTGGAAGTCTGTTTACAGAAGTGGGAATACCTCTACCAGAGATGCAAAATCAACTGACTACTTATGAAAATCAGCCTTTAGTTTCAGTTAGTTTAGAGCGTTTAGAGTTATTAGATGCAGATTTTTTGTTTGTGGCTTTAGATCCTGGTGCAGAAGATTCTTTTCAAAAATATCAAAATAGTCCTTTATGGCAAAAACTAAATGTAGTGAAAAATCAGCGAGTATATACTGTTGATTCTGGTTACTGGATATTTGGCAATATTCTATCAGCTAATGCCATTTTAGATGACCTATTTAAATACTTAATAAAAAAATAATGTTTCAACAAATAACTAGCAATATTGGACAAAATTTCTTACAAGAAATATTTACTCTTGCTCAACACACTTTAGATAGTTCCTATACAGACTGCATAATTTTTACTCAGCCTCCTGATGGTGCTGAGGTAATTTCATTAAATAATTATTTACAAGCAGATAGACTTTTATCTCATTGGCAAGCCAGTGATATATACCAAAAAACTCAAGATATTCGCATTGCTGCATCCATCTGGAACAAAGTTTATAGCTGGACAACATTACCGGGTGTTTTAGCCTTGATGACTTGGGCTGGTGTCGGTTTAGATGCTGGATTAAATAATGTGAGTTTTGTATTAGAAGACGGTGAACCCAAAGCTTTATGGTTTCATGATTTGAGTGGTACTGTAATTTATCCTCAGAGATTACCTATTCCCATTCCCCAAGACTACCCCGGAAAAATAGTAAATAGTGTAGAAGTCTTACACCAAGCTGTATTTACAGGTTTATTCCAGCGTAATCTAGCCCCAATGATAGACCGTGTTCATCGCTTAACCAAACTCTCCAAAAAAACTATGTGGGGTAATGCGGTGAACGCTTCAGAAGGACAGTTTGCTGAAATCAATAAATGTACAAATTCAGAGGCGATACAAACAGATTATTCGGTCTTGTATGAACAACCATACAGTTCAGTTATGCCGGGACGCAATCCTCTTTACAACTTAGTACGTACTGAACAACTCAACGAAGCCGGTTTACCAGCTACAACCACAGTCCGTCTTACCTGTTGTTTATATGCTTTCATTCCTCCATTTGATGAAAAGTGTACAAACTGTCCTCTATTAAAACCACAGGAACGAATTGCCCAAATCAAGGAATACATGAAAGAATCTGACTGAAATTATATTCATGGGCATTGCATATTTTACGGGAGGATTTTTTTCACGCAGAGGAGGACACTTCGGTGGGCGGGTTTCCTGACTTGTCGAAAGTGTCCGTCGCGCAGAGAGTAAGAGAATTTTTATGCCACAACAACCAAATCCAGCTAGTATGCGTAATTTTCTCATCGTTTGGCTTGGTCAATTAGTTTCTACCATCGGTAGCAATATGACTGGCTTTGCAATTGAAATTTGGGCATGGGAAATTACAGGTAAAGCCACAACCCTGACTCTGGTAGGTTTTTTTAGTTTGTTACCAAGTATTATTATTACTCCCATTAGTGGTGTAATTGTAGACAGATTTAACCGCAAATTTTTAATGATGGTGGGTGATACAGTTGCAGTTCTCAGCACAATTGTAATTTTGTTGTTGCATCTTACCAATAATCTACAGATTTGGCACTTCTACCTGACAGGCGCGATTGTTGGAACTTTTAATCAATTTCAATCTTTGGCGTACTCAGCATCAGTATCACTGATGATTCCTAAACAACACTATACTCGTGCTAGTAGTCTAGAATTTTTATCCGGTTACGGTAGTCAAATTATTGCCCCTGCTTTGGCGGGGTATCTTTACACTGTCATTGGTTTTCTAGGAATTTGGTTAATTGATATCTTTACTTTTGCTATCGCAATTAGCAGCTTATTTTTAGTTAGTATTCCGCAACCAGTGCAAACGACAAACAACGAAAGAGTAGTTGATATTTGGCAAGATTTAGGATTGGGTTGGCGTTATATTACTACTCACAAAAGTTTGCTGGCATTGTTAATAGTTAATGTATTATTTTGGCTACCCCATGATATGGGAAATTCCCTTTACTCGCCAATGATTTTGTCGCGCACTAATAATAATACTTTAGTGCTAGGTAGCTTGGCTGCTGCGGCTGGTTTTGGTGGTGTGACAGGGGCGATAATTGTTAGCACTGGGGGTGGTTTTAAACGGAAAATTAAAGGCGTTTTATTGGGGATGATGGGTGCAGGTATCAGTAAAATTGTCTTTGGTTTGGGTAGAACACCTTGGGTTTGGATTCCGGCACAATTTTGTTCTTCGTTCAATTTCCCTTTAAATGGCAGTTCAGATAGTGCTATTTGGTTAGCGAAAGTACCACCCAATGTGCAAGGAAGAGTTTTTGCAGCGCGATCGCTACTTTTACAGATCGGTTCTGCGGTAGGCTATTTAGTAGCAGGGCTATTGGCAGATCAAGTTTTTACACCTGCCTTACAATCAGGTGGTGTTCCGGTTAGTCTTCTTGGAGGATTATTTGGAACTGGTACTGGTGCAGGAATTGCGCTGTTATATGTGATTTGTGCGGTGTGTATGTTGTTGGTTGGTTTCCTGGGTTTCTTTGTACCTGTGCTGCGGGATGTAGAAGATATTCTCCCCGACGATGATGCGGAGTATAGTCAATTAAAGTGATGAATCCAGTGTCAAATAATACAATTACTGGCATAGGAATTCTATTTTGTTTGTGGCGATCGCAAAAGGGCATTACACTTACTCTTAACAAGTACAAAAACGCAACCTCACAACTAGAGAAATAATTTCTTATCCTCATGACTCTAAAGAATAAATTTTTCTAGTTGTTAATTACAATACTAAAAGCTCCAACTCAGATAAAAAGATAACTATCAGCAGATAGATAGAAATTTTTAACTAATGCTATTATGCAATAACCTGTTTAAGTCATTACTATCAACCATGCAATTAGCTACAGAATCTACAGTAAAAACTCTAGGAAACTACGCTTATCAGGCTATTGAAAAACACATTAATAAAACATTGAAGTGGGAAAAACCCGTTAAGAAAGATGAAGATCCAGAAGCACTACATCAAATGCGAGTTGGGATGCGTCGCCTACGCACAGCTATTAGTCGATTTGACATAGTATTAAATTTACCTAAGCAGGCTAGTGAGAAAAATGTCGGTAAAATTGCTCGCCGCCTTGGTAATCTGCGCGACTTAGATGTATTAAAGCAAAGTTTAGAAACTATTTATCAACCAAACTTACCCCCCAAAGAACAAAAAGCTCTACAAACAGCTTTTCATGCTTTAGCTAAACAGCGTGAAGATGCTGTGACTAAAACCCTAACAACTTTGAAGGATGAATCTTATAAATCCTTAAAACAATCTTTGCAAGAATGGTTAGAAAAACCAGCTTATAAACCCTTAGCATCTCTCCCAATTCAGCAGGTACTACCAGATTTACTATTACCTGAACTGAGTCAATTTTTGCTCCATCCTGGATTTTTGGTAGGGACTGAAATTGTAGATTCTGGGGTGAAAATTTATACTGAATTGCCAACAGAAGAGATAGAAAAAATCTTGACGAATAAAGGCGAAGCTATTCACGATTTACGAAAACAAGCCAAGCGTTTACGCTACCAAATGGAATTATTTACTGAGTTATATAACGAGTCTTACTCGGCTTATATTGCAGACATAAAAAACATTCAAGATATTTTGGGCAACATTCAAGATAGTGTAGTTATGGGTGAGTGGTTAATGGATGTATTCAAGTCAGACATTAACACCAAATTACCTAAATTCACTAGCTTATTAACTGCTAATCGTTATCGGTGGTGGCAAGAATGGCAACCTTTACAAGAACGATATTTACAAGCAGAAAATAGACATAACTTTCATCTCACAATCCTGCATCCCGTTGGAAATTAGGGAGTGAGGTTAATTAACCTCCAGTCTTTAGCGAGCAGACAAAGTGATAGGAGTGTCTAGGGACAATACATAAACACTACTTTGGGGAATCTGCACCACACGGGTATTTTCTGCGGAACGCAAACCGGAAATCAAACCGACAGCACTACCTAACATTGCACCCCTGTCAAACTGATCTGGATCGCCATTGCTGGAAAATCCCATGATGCTACCGCCAATCCTACCAAAAATAGAACCATTTTCTACAGCTTTGTCATTAGCTCGCTTGTGGGTAATAGTAGTACCGGGGATGGTTTGGCTAGATGCTTTAATGGCAACGATGCGGCCATTAATCACTATAGATTGAGCGACAATTTTTGCACCGCCATCGCTTGGTTTCAACACTATGCTAACAGGAGTATTTTCTGGTGCAATGATGTTACCTTGAGCATCTTTAATGGCACTAGCTAAAGGAACAGTCAAAGGATAGTCCTTTTTTTGCCCTACATCTACAGTAATCGGTGCGGGGAAAGAAACGATGAGTGCTGTATCTTGGGGAATGCTAATTTCTGAGTTGACTACCTGGGGTTGAGTTGCTTCGGTGGGAATAGGTTGGGCTGTAGCTGGTAGTGTTAAACCACCTAAAATAGACAGAGAAAAGGCGAGGCTTAAAAAGGTTTGGGTTTTCATTGTCATTTCTTCCTTTGATTTCAGTGTTTTGGGTGTTAATCCCTTCACTTAATCAATAGGTTGGTGATTCTGGGTTTATGCAGCCTGTTTCTGGAAAAAATCACAAACTGTTTTTGGGCATGGGAACATCATCGTTGATTGCGTAATAGCCAATGCCATCCCGAACCCTCACGGGTTAACCAACTATCTTCAACGTCGGGATAATTATCGTCTACGTCAGGACTCTCAACTGGGTAATCAGAATAGTTTGAGTCTTCTTGCACGCGAATTCTAACATTGCGACAATTACCTTCTATTTCAATAGTGACAGTATCATGGCGTTGCGAATTGGAGTTTAAGAGACTGTCTCTAATAATACTGCGCTTTCTGTTTTCTCCCTGCCTAAACTTAGGAATACAACGCACTCTTACCAACGAGCTATCATGGGGATTATCTAATAGATAGGGTAAAATTTGCGAATTACGAATTGAGCGCGAAGGAGTTTCAGCACTAACTAAAGGTGTGACACTCAACAATAAGGTTGTAGTGAGGGCAATGATTCCCCCTCGTAGTCTGGTATTCATGGTTTCTCCTAAACATAAAGCAATTGCCAGGGTACTAACTAACCCCGGCGGCGTAAGAATTCAAAATTTAAAAATAATTGTTTCAGACTTAGAGGAATGAGGGAATTGGAGATGGACTATTACCCTTACACCTCTAATTATTATTTATCTTCGAGTAATTGGTTAACCTGTTGTCCACGACGACCAGTTTTGATTTCATAGCGGCGGGTGAGGTTATCTTGATAGTTCATATCCCTAGCGGCGGCGGAGTTGACGAACGCATCGCAATTTTTCCCTTGAACTACAGTTGCAGAACTACTGCTACGTTCTTCTGTGCTGTTATTGCGGGTATCTTTGGAGTTACTGTTACTTTGGTTTCCTTGGCTACTACCATTACCACTGACACCAATACCCAGAATGCTGACTCCACCGCCACCGCCATTATTATGGCTGCGAGAAGAACTAGAACGAGTGCTGGTAGAAGTAGCTAAGGCGATTTTGCTGTTACTGGTGCGGGTGTTGTTACCTAAACCGACATCACTACACAAAGCGCGGGGGTCTTTTGCTAGTGTGTTGGGATCAACCCAAGATTGATGGTCGCCTAAGCCTTGAATTTCGGTGTTACCGACTGGGTTACTGGTAGGTGCGGGAGTGCTAGGAGTTGTATTGCCAACTTTACTGGGGACTACATTAATAGGCTTAAAAATACCTGCGGGTTGAGCATCAAAAGGCCCTGCAAAAGCGGGAAGTGTGCTGGTTAATAATGCAGTTGCGGTGAGTAAAGAACTGGTTAAGTGGCGTAATTTCATGGTCATGTTCCTCAAGTTTCAGTGTTGATGTGTAATTTGGGTTTCAACCCCTTCACTGATTCAATAGGTTGACCTTTGTCTGTTTATGCAATCCCTTGCCAATTTTTCTGGAAAAAATCTCAACCCTAGTTTTGAGGGTTTGTAGTCAGCACTTTAGTGCTGAGTGCTGAGTAAAAAAAAGAGTACGCTGCTCAACGCCTCGCTACCGCTAACAGCACTTTCAACTCTGCACTCTTCATATTAATTAATTGGTGGCTTGTTATACATTGGTCATAAATGGGATTAATAATGAAGTTATAAATTCGGTTGTTTTCATTGACACTATGCAGTATCCACTGGAACTTACGTTTAAACTCTGGGCATTCGCACCACAAATATCTGTTGCTGATTCCCAAAATAATTTGGTTTTCTACGTTAAGCAAAAATTATTCAAACTCAAGGAAGCGATTACGATCTTTGCTGATGCGGAACGTACTCGTCCTCTTTACTATGTTAAAGCCGATCGCATTATCGATTTCTCAGCTCGGTATGACTTCACCGACAGTAACGGTGCTTATATTGGTGCAGTCAAACGCCGTGGTTTAAAATCCCTGTGGAAAGCTCGTTATGATATCTTTGATGGTGATGCGACTCATTTAAATATTCAAGAGCAAAATCCTTGGGTGAAGGTTGCAGATGCACTATTGGCAGAAATCCCGATTTTGGGGTTGTTCACAGGTTATGTGTTCAATCCTGTGTATTTGGTGAGTCGGGCTGATGGTACAGTTGTGATGCGGTTAGAGAAAATCCCGACGTTTCTTTCTCGAAAATTTATCATTAAACCAGTCGATCAACTCAGCGATCGCGAGGAAGAACAAGTTATACTCAGCTTGCTCATGATGCTGTTATTAGAACGGAATCGTGGTTAATTAAAGGAAGTCAAAAGTCAAAAGTAAGAAAATCTTCACATTTTGACTTTTAACTTTTTGTCCGCAGACTTGGGTAAACTAACCAATTAACTTTTGCCAACTCGCTGGCCCGATGATTGCATCAGCAAGTAACCCATTTTGTCTTTGAAATCTCTTAATTGCTGCTTCTGTTTGTGGTCCGAAAATACCGTCAGCATCTACACCTACTCGGTATTGTATATATTTGACTACTGGGCCGCCAGCATGATTAGGTCTGATGATGCGTTTGGCTAAAATCTGATTAATTATGCTCCAAGTAGTTTCGCCGACAATACCAGTTCTTTCAATACCAACAATGCCTTGAAATCTCTCTATGGCAAATTTTGTTTCGGCGTTGAGTTGATTATTTTCAACTAATACTTTGCCATTTCTATCGGTAATTTTGAGCCGATTTAAAGACTTTTGCAGTCTCATCACACTAGTATCTATATTCTGTTCTTCATCTGGAACAGAATTTACTGGAACGCTAGGTAGTTTACCTGTCAAGCCTTTAACAATTGCATTGGCTGTTGCTTCAGCATCGAACAGATTCATATCTTTTTGTGAATCTATGAAGCAACACTCTACAAGAATTGCCGGCATATTTGTATTTCGCAAGACAAATAAGTGAGATCCATTCTTAACCCCACGGTTAAAAAATCCTAATTTAACAATTTCATTTAATACAGGTTGGGCAATTCTTCTACCTGAATCACTAGCGGCAAAGACTTCCGTCCCGTTAGCTTGTCCGTTAAAAGCATTAAAATGGATTGAAACAAAGACTTCAACTCTAGCAGCATTAGCTTTGTTACATCTTTGTGAGAGTGAATTTTGGACTGAGGTAGACCGATCAGGCTTACACGATATGACTTCATGTCCTAAAGCTTGTAACTTAGATATAACTCTATTCCCAACATCTACATTTAAATTATCCTCAAATTTTATCCCTCTAGCTCCGGTATCTGGTGGGGAATTATGTCCGATATCAATGCCATATTTCATGTGTTAATCCTCAACTGATTTTTCCAATACTCCCAATGCTGTTTATTTGCCGTGTTGAGTGTGTGCGACGATGCTCCGCACCACCGTAGGCGTTGGCATTTCGCCCACCCTAGGCGATCGCTATGACAGCGACATTGCACAACCAACATATTACTGAGAATAATTTTATTTACCAAGTTCGTATTTTAACAAAATATATCTGCACCAACGTCTTGAATACAAATCTACTCCATAAGCAAGCAATGGCCTACGGTCGGTCGGAGACCATCGCCTCCATAAGTGTGTGTTGGTTTAAGTATTTAGTCAAGAGTCATTAGTCCATAGTCATTAGTCGTTAGTCGTTAGCTTTTCTTCCCTGTCACCTGTCACCTGTCACCTGTCCCCTCACCTCCTCTGTGTAGCGAACACGCACCACATCACAAATACTGTCAACCCCAAATAAATTGATACCGTTAACCACTCTTGCCAGCTACCAGATAGATTATTCATCAGTAAAAATGCGGTAAATAACCAGAAATTCTCCTCCATTCTCCAGTCTACGCGTTTATACTCTCAGTAGTTTCCTGGATTGATTTTCTCAAAAAATTTTGCTAATTTTCCGGAAATCCTCAAAACGCAGTGGTATTAATGATTAGTAGAGTCAAATACAACGGTTTATACAGAAACTTTATATTGAACCCTTTGGGGAATATATCCCCTTTACAATTATCAAAAGCCCGGTTATTACAGCCGGGCTTTTGACTTATTGGGGATTGGGGATTAGGAAATCACCCTCATCCGCAAGATAACTAGTACATAGGGAATTACAAATTAAGCCTGTGGTAGCAAACTGCGTACTCATATTTTGAGTAGATTAACAGTAGGCTATCTGTGGAACAGTTATGACTTTTATGAAAGATGATGATTTGGTGTTAGTTGCTGGTGCAACTGGTGGTGTGGGACAACTGGTAGTAGGAAAACTTTTGGAGAAGAATGTCAGGGTACGTATCCTAACTCGGAATGCACAAAAAGCTACAAAGATGTTTGATGACAAGGTGGAAATTGTGGTTGGGGATATCCGCGAACCAAGTACACTCACCGCAGCAGTAGAGAATGTCACTCACATCATCTGTTGTACTGGAACTACTGCTTTTCCTTCTGCTAGATGGGATTTTTACCCCAAACCTAACCTGATTGATTGGGTAAAGATTTTTCTGGATGCTGACTACAGAGAAGCTACGGCAAAAAATACACCGAAAAAGGTTGATTTTGTGGGTGTGAGTAACTTAGTTGCTGTTGTACCCAGCACTCTGAAAAGGTTTGTTTTTATTTCATCGGTGGGAATTCTCCGTAAAAATCAGCCCCCTTTTAGTATTCTCAATGGCTTTGGTGTGCTGGATGCTAAACAAAAGGGTGAGGAAGCAATTATCAATTCGGGATTACCTTACACAATCATTCGTCCAGGACGCTTGATTGATGGCCCTTATACTTCCTACGATCTCAATACTCTTTTGAAAGCTACTACAGACAGTAAGTTAGATGTAGTTGTTGGTAAAGGTGATACCCTAGCAGGTGATGCTAGTAGAATTGATGTCGCGGCAGCTTGTGTGGAATCTCTTTTTTACCCATCGACTGAAGGACAAGTTTTTGAATTAGTCAATAAAGGAAGCAGACCACCTGCAATTGACTGGGAAAAACTATTTTCTCAGCTAAGTAAAATCCAGGAGTGATAAAAAGCCAATAAAAATAGCCCAAAATATACTGTGTTTTGGGTGAACGGGGTGGGGTTCTTCGGGTTTCATCAGCAATCAAGATTCAAATATGACATATCAGGCCCGGAGGGAATAATACCACCGGGATTGAGGGGGAAAAGATTGCCATAATAATCTCGCTTCACACTCTCCAAATCACAAGTATCAGCAACGCCTTGTAGCTGATATAAGTTACGCAAATAGACACTCAAATGCTCATAATCCTTGATTCGGCGGCGGTTACACTTAAACAAACCGTAATAGACAATATCAAACCGGAATAACGTCGTGAACAGTCGCACATCGGCTAAAGTGATATTATCTCCGCACAGATATTTACTATCAGCCAGTGTATCCTCAATCTCATCCAGAGTTGTAAATAGCTGATCACAAGCTTTGTTGTAAGCCTCTTGTGTCTGAGCAAAACCACAACGATATACCCCATTGTTGACATAGCTGTAAATTTTCTCATTCCAAGACTCAATTTTTTGTTTTAACTCCTCTGGGTAGAGATTCAGTATGGGATTTAAGGCAAACTCATTAAATTCAGAGTTCAGCATGATAATAATATCTGCACTCTCATTATTCACAATAGTCTTTGTTTGTTTGTCCCATAACACTGGCACTGTAGAACGTCCACTATACCCAGGTTTGGCAAGGGCATATAATTCAGCCAGAGTAGAACAATTTTCCTCCGGAGAGTCAAACACCCAACCACCCGACTCCGCAGACGGAGAAACCACTGATACTGATATGGCTGCTTCTAATCCTTTCAACGCCCGAACTACTAGCGTGCGGTGCGCCCAAGGACAACCCATGCCGATGAAAAGGGTATAACGTCCGGTTGCTGGTTGATAGGGACTATTTCCCCCGGATTGGATAAAATTTCTAAACTCGCTACTAGGACGAATATACTCTCCTGATTGATTTCGAGGAGCAAGTTTTGACATCATTATCTGCCAAATATTTGTCCACACAAATTTACCCATGCCAATGATGAGCTTAGGAGGTAAAGACTTCCCCTTTTTCTTAGCCTTGCTGATACCAGTCATGGTGAATACCTTCCCCGGTGGAATAAATCAAGATTGTGTCTTTTGACTTGCGCCTGATAAAATCCTAACGGAAAAACCTGTGGCTACCCTTCGCTACGCAACTAAAATGCGATCGCATTTTAGTTAAAATTATTGAGGGGTTGATTACTTACTATCAAGAAGCTATCAAAAGCTTAAAATAGTCCTAGCTGCGCAATCAGACTTAACCAAATCAGATATCAATGGTAAAGTATTTTGCTACTCCCTACTCACTGTTTTTATAGTCTATGGCTAAAGTTTTTGACTGTATTACAGCACAACTGCAAAGCTTTATCGCAGCTCAACAACTATTCTTTGTTGCTTCTGCACCCCTGAGTCCTGATGGTCATGTGAATTTATCACCTAAAGGATTAGATTGTTTGCGGCTGATTTCTCCCCATCAGGTCGCTTACCTAGATTTAACCGGCAGTGGCAACGAAACTTCAGCCCATCTAGAAGAAAACGGGCGAATTACTTTGATGTTTTGCGCCTTTGAAGAACCCCCTTGCATCTTACGTCTCTATGGACGGGGTAGAACAATTCTACCAAGTTCCCCTGATTGGCATTCCTTGTATTCATTGTTTCCGCCAATCCCTGGAATTCGTCAAATTATCATTGTGGATGTGGAACGTGTGCAAACATCCTGTGGTTTTGGTGTACCACTTTATGAATATAAGGGTCAACGCCAAACTCTAGTTAATTGGGCGGATAAAAAAGGAGAACAGGGAGTCAAAGACTATCAACAACAGAAAAATCTTGTAAGCATTGACGGTCTAGCTACTCCCCTGAGTAAATTACCTTGAGTAGAGTGACTTTTTAGGAAAATTTAGAGCATGGATTACGCAATTCGTCAACTTACACAACAGGACGAACCTTTCTTGTGGGAAATGCTCTATGAAGCAGCGCACATGGCAGAAGAAGGTGATTTGACGGTACAGGATGCCAGGAATCATCCTGAGTTGGCAAGATATGTCAGCAATTGGGGTTTAAAAGATGACATGGGTTTTGTGGCTACTTTGGTAAGTAGCCAGCAGTCAATAGGGGCGGTATGGTTGCGTTTACTAGCTGGGGAAAATCAAGGGTATGGTTTTGTTGATGAGCAAACACCTGAATTAGCGATCGCAGTTTACCCTGAATATAGAAATCAAGGTATAGGTACAGAGTTAATGACTCATTTACTAGCAGCCGCTCAAGTTGTGTATCCCTCAATATCACTTAGTACCCGACAATCCAATCCAGCCTTACATTTATATCAAAAGTTGGGTTGGGAAGTCATTCCGGGTAGTGAAAAAATTAACCGAGTTGGTGGGATATCTTTAAAGATGAAACTAGATTTCAAAAGCAAGAATATTACCAATTACTAGAGTTAGTTTGTTGATACTTATAGATTTGTTCAATCCATATACGGATATCAACCTCTGAACCTGAAGTAAAAGACCTCCTTGTTACAGGGTCGTAGGCCTGCCAATATTTATTACCGTGACGGTCAACCTTTTGATTAACCTGAATTTCGTTTGATGCTGTTAGTAATATTTTTACTACTTTTTGCCAAATTTTATGTAAAAATCCCCAGCAGAAATTATGTCTAAATATTATGCTAGTAGGTGTTTCTATGTCTTTAGATTGTAGACACCCAATATCATCTTGCATAAGATTATTCCTGATTGCGATCGAGTCAACATCACTTTAACAACATCTCTATTTGTAATCAAATCATGGCTTGTATAGTTTCTATAAATTGTATTTATAGAAGACAAAAGGTGTCAGAATAAAGGATATAGATCAGAGTAAAATTCTCTGAAATTGTTTTTGATCTGTCATGAAGTAAATGATTGAATAAATTTAACATCATAAATTGTCCATGAAAATTTCCCAACTTCGCGCCGTAGTTGCAGTAGCGGAGCGCGGCAATTTCAGTGAAGCAGCTTTAGAATTACAACTTACCCAACCGGCAGTTAGTCATGCGATCGCTACTTTGGAAGAGGAACTGGGTGTACCTTTATTTTCCAGAGGTCGTTATGGCGCAGTTTTGACACCTGCGGGAGAGCGAATTTTACATCATGCTCGCCAAGCAATGCAGCATCTAGAGATGATGCAGCAAGAAGCCAATCTGCATAAAGGTTTACATGGTGGTCACGTGCGGGTAGCATCTTTTCGGAGTGTAGCTACTCATTTATTACCAAAAGCGATCGCCCAATTTCACGACCAATTCCCAGACATTTCTGTCACAATGATCGAATGTCTTTCTTATCTGGAAGCAGAACAATGTTTGCGTGAAGGACGTGCCGATTTGGGTATTACTTATGTACCCACTAGTGATGAATTTGCAGCCTGGGAAATTTTGCGGGATGAGTATGTTGTTTTACTTCCGCCAAAAGCTAAAATTAGCGATTTAAAAATTACTTGGGAAGATATAGACACATATTCACCAGTTATACTTGCTTGCCTACCATGTGGAAGACCTCTACATCATCACTTAAAACAAGTAGCACCTTTCATCAAAACCACTAGCAACATTCAAGAAGACTCAACTATTGTTAGTTTAGTTAATCAAGGATTAAGTGCAGCCATTCTCCCACGTCTAGCAGCAGTGCCAATTCCTCCAGAAGTGCAAGTTTATAGCCTACCCAAACCATTAGAAAGAGTCATGGGGATAGCTGTTTTATCTGATTCTTTACATATTCCGGCGGTGTTTAAATTTTTAGAAATGTTCAAAGACTTTGATTTTTACACTTTAGCTAAATCTACTTATAGTCAATAGTGATTATTTAATAGTCTTACCTCGGTACTGGTACTTGATTCATCACCGATGCAATTACCACATCAATTTGTAAACCATCCAGCATTGCTTCAGGTTTCAGAATTAAGCGATGACGCAACAAAGGCGATGCAACTGCTTTAATATCATCTGGGGTGACAAAATCTCGTCCAGCTAACCACGCCGCAGCTTGAGAAGTCTGTAACCAAGCACCAGCAGCGCGG
The DNA here is from genome assembly GCF_014697125.1 of Anabaena minutissima FACHB-250. Lineage (GTDB taxonomy): Bacteria > Cyanobacteriota > Cyanobacteriia > Cyanobacteriales > Nostocaceae > Trichormus > Trichormus minutissimus. Next base: position 51,776 of record NZ_JACJRG010000037.1, read on the forward strand.
GGTGATGCGCCCAAAGCTAAATCAACCGACTGGCGTGATGCTCTCACCAATGCTAACAAGTAGTCAATAATTGTCTCAGATACCTTGACGTTTTTAACTGCTTGTCTTGCTTGTAAGATTTCTGCTACCGTTGTAACTGCTTGCAAACGGTTAATCTCTAAACGTCGCCCAGCAAAACCAGCCTGACGATTTAATAACATTTGCTTTTCGGCAGATTGGTTAGGGTAATCTACCACTAGCTTGAATAAAAACCTGTCTAGTTGCGCTTCTGGTAAAGGATAAGTCCCCTCAAATTCTAGGGGGTTTTGTGTGGCAATTACCCAAAATAAATCCGGCAATGGCAAACTTTCTCCATCCAGCGTGACTTGCATCTCTTCCATTGCTTCTAACAAAGCTGCTTGTGTCTTAGGAGGAGTCCGGTTAATTTCGTCTGCGAGTAAAACTTCGGTAAATACAGGCCCTTTTTTCAACGTGAAACTGTGACTATTTAAGTCAAAAATATTTGTCCCAGTAATATCTGACGGTAAGACATCTGGCGTTAATTGCACGCGGCTAAACTCTGCTTGGATAAGTTGGGCTAAAACTTTTACAAGGAGAGTTTTACCAGTTCCTGGTACACCTTCTAAAATAATGTGTCCGCCTGATAATAGTGCTATGAGTAGCTGGTGTACTAGGCTGGATTGTCCGACGATAATTTGGTTAAGGTTTTCGCCAAGGTTAATTAAGACTGGACGGGTTTCGCTCATAGATTTCAGTGCAGAACAGCAGGGAGACGAGGAAAAGTCAAACAGAATCTAAAAATCGCAGTTTCAATTATGACTGCTGTCAGGTCAGTATATTACCTAACTTTGCATAAATTATGACTTTTGACTTAATTTGTCCCCAGTCCCTCTTATTTATCCAGATGATCAGGATTTATTCCCAATGCTCTTAATTGTTCCGCCAAATCTTGAGCGCGTTGTTCTGCAAGTTTAGCCTGCTGTTGTGCTTGTTTAATCTGTTCTTCTGGTGTGAGATAACGCTTTCCTGCTTCATCGTACCAATACATCCATTCCCGCGTTACTCCACAATAATTTCCCCTTTCACAACCAATTCCTAAACCAATTTCTGGTAGCCAAACGAGGTTTCCCGGCTGTAACTCATACTTACCGTTAACTAATTTATGTACTTCTAAATGAGGTTTGCGGCGACGACGAGAAGAATAAATCACATAATAAAGTACACCTAAAGCTGCATAGTCATCTAATTTATCGCTGTATTCTTTGCGATAGTTTTGGGAGACGACTTCTAACACCAAAATGGGTAAAACTTGTTCATCCCACAACACATAACTGGGACGCAGTTCCTCATCATAAAATCGTTCTACTCCTAAGCTGAGAAACCCATCTGGGACAATGGGAGGTTTATCAGGATGATAATAAATCCCCATATCTACCCCAAAGAACCAGTCCATGCGTTCAGACCACAGTAGCAGCAAAATTGCTTTTAGCAGTCCTGGTATGAGTTCTTGAAGTTCATTATCCACTGGTGTTTCATCAGAGTCAGGTAGTTCGTCGGCGGAAGGTAAGTATCTTGGTAGGTTGAAGTTTAACATGACTGGTTGCCCCAAATCTTATCCACCAGTGTATTCACCCGAATTATAGCGATTTTTCGGCAAGCGATCGCCTATGGTCGGTTGGAGATCATCGCCTTCATAGGTGTGGAGTATTGACTCAATCGCTAGCCGCACACATCATACGCGATCAACAAATTCGTGATATTTATGGAAAGCATAAGTTGTTGTAATTTTCAGTCAATTATCAAGTGGTAATGAGCAAAAATGAAGTAGGATCTCTATATGCTAACTCTCCTGACTTTCTCTCAGAATCACCTGGAATTTTTTTCTAATAAAGATGTTGATACGGTACTGAAAAGAATTGATGGTTCTCATAATATCTGGTTACGCTGTATTCAATTTCGTGATCGGACTGGAACTGCAAAAATTATTAACCACTTCCAAATCAATCCATCTCGGATTGATATGATTTTCAACCGTTCCCTGATAGGCATTGATGAAGATATAGAAGATTGCTTATTTGATGGCTATGAAATCCTCACGCATCAAGTTAAAAATCAAGAATTTCAGGTGGCACGTGGTAGCACTGTGTTAGGTAAAAATTTTATTATTACTTTTGAAATAACGGAAGTCAAAGTTTTAACTATACTCATCAATAATATTCAAAAGCGAACTATAGATGTTCAAAACAAGGGTGTCGATTATATTTTATATTTAATTTTAAAAGATATTTTAAACAATTATCATAGCGTATTTGAATTTATTTCTAGACAACTCGATGATTTAGAGGATGAAGTATTAGCAAATTCTGGGGATGAAACAACTTACCATAAAATTGCGGCGATGAGGCAATCTACCCGCTCCGGTCGGCGTAATTTTCAAAATATCAAGTCACTTCTAACTCGGATGAATTATGAAGATTTTCCGTGGATTACTCAGCCAGTAAAAGTATTATTTAATGAAGAATTAGTTTATCAAATTGATCATCTCTGGCAAGAATATCAAGCGTTGAGAGCTTGGATGTCAGAATTAATGGAAATTCAACGCGATAACATTGCCAGTAAAACTAGTGAGCGAATTGATCGTTTAACTATCCTTTCGACTATATTTTTACCAATTACTTTCATTACTGGTTTTTACGGAATGAACTTTAAATATATGCCAGAGCTAGAGCAACCTTGGTCTTATCCTGCTGTGATTAGTGTGATCATATTAATTGTCGTTATTAGTATTGCATTTGCTAAACAACAACGTTGGTTGTAGTGTCATTGCTAAAAAAACTTACCGTAAATTCAAGGGTTTAAGTAATAAGTAATGAAATTTACTCATTACTCATTACTCATTACTCATTTAAAACTCCCTCAAGATTCGCCATTTTGCCAGCCAGTTGAATAAATCTCGTTGACTGACACGACGTTTGCGTGCTGGCAATTTTAAGACAGTATCTAATACTGCGGCATTTTTACCTGTTTTTTCAACCCAAAGGTTTAGCAGAGTTTGGTGTTCTAGCGGTACTGATCCTAATCCCAAAGCTTTTTGGAGTTGTAATTGTTCTTCTCTTCCCACCATTTCGACAACAAAATCGCTGGATTCAGCTTTTTGTAATACACCTGCCAAAGCTTGGATATATGCTTCACTATTATCTATCACTGGTGTCTCTAAAGCTGTTGATTGACCAAAACGGCGATTTTGTGACCAAATCAGCACTAACAATAAAATACCAGCTTGTACGAGTAGGGCTAATAGAGGAGTTTTTGCCAAATAATCGATTAGGTTTCCTTCACCTTCTATTTCTTTGACATCGGCATCTTTATAACCGTGAATGTATTCATCTACAAATAATTGGTTGCCTTTTCGGTTAACTAAACTGGCTAGATATTTAAAATTATTCAAGTCGTCTTGATAGGCGTTGGCGGCCAAGTAGGGAGTCGTGGAGAAAAAGACTTTACCTTGCTTGCGTGTGCTTTGCCAAACCACAGCCCCAAAACGATCGCCTAAAGAAATATCTGATTGTTTAGCCTTTTGATAACGTCTGCGTGTAGCAATCTTAACTTCACCGAGTGGCGATGCTTTCAGCGTATGAAAATCTGATAGACTAACTCGCGATCGCACACCTAAAATTACTAAATCATTGCCTTTGTCTAACCATTCTTGCTCATCAGGTAACAAAACTGGTTCTCTCAGATGACTCATGACCCTGAGCAGGGTAGCTGGTTTTTTCCCAGTTTCTAGCTTTTCTAGGGGTTTTTGCCAACGTTGAATAGTTGTTCCTTGCTGCTGCATATAAGCGTACCAAGCACCGTAGCCATCGGCGGCGCGGCTATAGCTAGAACCTATGTAAATTTTAGTAGTGGGGGCAGCGATAAAACTTAATATAACTATTACAGCGATCGCGATCGCACCTATCCAAGCATTACGTTTTGAGGACTTCATTGCTGTGTAATCTCCCGATAAGCTTGGCGACACTGCTCATAATTTTCTGGTAACATCTCCCCATTGCCAAAACATAATTGTTCGTGAGTTGTCATCAAAGTTTCGTATGGTTGGATAGAAGTTTGACTAGATAATCTCAGCAATTGTAGATATTCTGTATCGGTGCGACTGGGTTGGTGAAGGAGAATTTTTGTATCATGCAGATGCTGCAAAATTGCTAAATAAAGACAACGACACGCCTCGCGGTAGTTACCTTGACGATAGAATTGTTGCGATTGCTCCAACAAAGTTGTTAGAGAGACATTTTCGTTAGACATTTTTGAGCGATAACGGGCAGAATTACCATTATTACCCAGCCACGCATAGATATAAGGACTGAATTCTCGCCATAATCGCCAAATCACTCCCGCCACAAATAAAGCTACTACTAACCAAAACAAAAAGTTCAATAAATTAGCCACCCAGGGGCTGAGTTTCCAGTTAGGAGAAAATTCAGGGAGAACTTTTTCAAAGGGATAAAACTGGTATTCTAACCATTCTCCTATTTGTTGTTGGAACTGAGATAGCTGCCACTCCCAGCTAGTTTTTGCAAAAGCTTCTGTAGACATAAAAAAACAGGCAAAGATTATATTTATAATATTGCCTTCTACCTCCTGACTTGAAAATCAAACTTTGGCTAAAAACCAAGAAGGATATGTGGCTGAAGTCGTTCAATGACGACAGCCTAAACTGAAACATTAATTGTGGGTCTAATTTGCAACTGGAA
>NZ_JACJRG010000038.1 GCF_014697125.1 Anabaena minutissima FACHB-250
GGGACTAGATGGATTAAATCTTACCCTAGCCCGGATAGTCCCACTTTGTTTCCAACTTGATTGCTTATCAGGCGAGTCCTTTTGTCAATAGGGTTTGAGACGCGCTAACCCTGAATTATGTAGTCTGCTTGAGACTAAATTTATTAGCCTCAAGCACTAATTGAACCTTACCGCAAATGTACCATTAATGCACTTCAGCCTATTGTTAAATCTTAACAGTAGGCTGAAGTGCAGTAATAATTGAGCAGTGATAGGCTAACTTTCTTCTGAACGAATCAACCTCTCATACACTGTTCTGTTTGGACATCCAAAGCAAGGGAATTTTATTATGTCCTGAATTTTACCAGATTAAGTAAATTTAGTAATGACAAATGTCATTGTTAAGTCATGACATTGATCCGATGTGCGTTTCTATAACCTCAGACTAAATTAATAATATCATCTCAAGCAATGCAGATATGAAACTCAATAATACAATTTAGCCCGTTGTTAAATATTCTTATTAATGGGCTTTTCATGTATTTCGATCTGAATGGAATTTGATGTATCTCGTTAGTAAATTATCCTCAGAGTAATTAAGACAATGAACAGCAAAAAACTCCAAAAATTCAACCAAGTTACCTAAGTCATTGGTGCTAGTAGTGATAATGAATACAAATATGTGAATGTACTAAGGTAATAGGATTGTGTAAAGACCCTTGCCTCTACGCACAACTTTCACATCGCGCATCTCGGCTCAATAAGTGCATAAAACATATTGACTGTCGTAGTAATGAGTGAGGGAATTCAAACCCAGAAAAGAATACTCAATACCATCCAAGAAAAAATGAAAAATAACAAACAAAAATTAACACATCCACAACAGCTAAACTTCAATAAAATGCCACAAGTTCAACCACTCAATTTAGAACAGTTAGATAGCGTAGCTGGTGGTCAATCGTCAGTTAAATTGATGGAATCGTGCGCTAAAGGACGAAGTTTTTGACCTTTCAGAACGCTCTGTGGCTAAGTACTTATTCAGGCAATAAATGTTTATAAAAGACTGTATTGCTTATATGTTCAATACCTTAACCAAAATAAGAGCCTTGATAATTGGCGTTCCGCCTCCGACACGCTCCGCGTTGGTGTAGCCTCTCGAAGAGAAAACGTAGAGATGGGCTGTAAATGCAAGAGAAAAATAATCGAGGACAAAAAAATGGATTTTCCTTTAACGATTAAGCAACAAAAACTGATTGAACTGGTGCGCGAGTTGGGACAGGAAAAATTTGCGCCTCGTGCATTTTGGTACGATCAAACTGCCTCTTTTCCTTTTGAGAATTATCAAGATTTACGGGAACACGGATTATTAGCACTCACAATTCCTGAACAATACGGTGGATTAGGTGCAGATTTTCCTACTTATTGCTTAGTTGCGGCTGAAATCGGACGCTACTGTGGAGCAACTGCCCTTACCTATAATATGCACACTTGTTCGCTACTCTGGATGGGGATTTTAAGTAATGATTTGCCTATGCAAGAGTATCAATGGGTACAGCATCAATACTATCGTCAAGAACATTTCCGACGGGTGGTGGAAGAAGGAGCTATTTATGCTCAACCTATTTCTGAAGAAGGCGCTGGTGTATCATTAGGAAAAACATATCAAACCAAAGCTCGTAAGGTTGACGGGGGATGGATTATCAATGGCAAAAAAGTCTTTGCTTCCCTATCAGGAGCAGCAAATTATTATGGTGTAATTTGCACAAAAGTTAAGAAAAATGCAACTTTAAATGATTCACTCTATCTGGCTATTCCTGCAAATGCAGAAGGTGTAAAAGTTGTGGGAGATTGGAATCCAGTCGGAATGAGAGCAACGGTTTCCCGCACCCTAATTTTTGATAACATATTTGTTCCAGATAATGCACAATTGTTACCTGAAAATTTGTATTTTCAGATGACCAAGATTTGGCCTCATATGTTTTTAACACTTACCCCAACATATGTAGGAATAGCCCAAGCAGCTTATGATTTTACAGTTAAATACCTCCGAGGTGAAATTGAAGGAATAGCTCCTATTAAACGGCGACAAGATACAACTAAACAATATGCTGTTGCTGAAATGTTTATTAAATTAGAACAAATGAAATCTTTATTCTATCGAGCTATTCATGATGCGAAAGCTAATCCCAGCAAAGCTGAAGTGATGCGTGCTTATGCAACTAACTATACTGTAATGGAATATGCTAATGAATTATGTAGTTTAGCTCTGCGGGTTTGTGGAGGACAAGCTCTGCTCAAATCTTTACCTTTAGAGCGACTTTATAGAGACAGTATTTGTGGTTCAGTGATGAGACCTTGGTCTATTGATCGCTGTCTTGAAAAATTAGGTAGAGAAACCTTATACGAAATCGGTGAAACAGATGAAGGTACTACATTTATGCCAGATGTATTAGTTACCTCCAACCACTTTCCTGCAAGGGCTATTAACTGAATCAAAATGTCTATCTATAGTTTTATAGATTATGTCGAAATTATTAGTAATTAAAATGTATTCGCCCTGTTCAAATGGCTAGATTAGCCTCAACGTACTAGCACAACTTTCAACATCGCATATCTCGGCTCAATGAGTGCATAAAACATTTTGACTGACGTATGTAGTGAGTGAGCCAATTAAAACCCAGAACATATACTCAACACCATTCAAGAAAAAATGAAAAAAAACAACAATCATAAAGAATCCAGACTCTCTCAATTGAGTCCAGAGTCCAAGCTTCTCTCAGCAGAATTAACGGTAGTAGTAGGAGGAGTGAGAATTGGTGATTATGTTACAAAAGATGACTGTAATAATATATCTGCTAATGGTAACGCGATAGCATTTGAATCAATTGTACTGAGTGAGTGAGGCAGTTAAAACCCAGAACATATACTCAATACCATCCAAGAAAAAAATGAAAAAAAACAACAATCATAAAGAGCCAATAATACTCTCTCAATTGAGTCCAGAGTCCAAGCTTCTCCCAGCAGAATTAACATTAGTAGTAGGAGGAGTGAGAAGGGGAGATGGTGGAGGTGATGTAGCAATGGAAGAACTAAGTTTGAGCGGTGAAGAACTACATTAAGGGAGAAGAACGGTGATGTATTTCCTTAGTGAATTATCCTCATAAGATTAACAAAATGAAAAACAACAAACAAAAACTAACACATTCACAACAGCTAAACTTCAATCAAATGCCACAGATTCAGTCACTCAATTTGGAACAGTTAGATAGCGTATCTGGTGGTGAGGGGATTAGAAACAATAATTGGAGGGATTATAGAGTTAGTGTAGATTCGATAGAGTGAGTTTACTTTCTTTCCTTGACATAGCTTATCATCAAGATAATTAAGCCCATTGTTCAATCTTCTTACTCAGTGGGCTTTTAACGTATTTATAAGATTTTTGGGATTTTGTTAACAGTAATTATAAGCAGTGATAGGCTAACTTTCTTCTGAACTAATCAACCTCTCATACACTCCCCCTTCCTGCCATAATTCTTCGTGATTACCGCGCTGTACCACCTTACCCGCTTCCAAAACAATAATTTCATCGCAATCTCGAATCGTACTCAAACGGTGCGCTACCAAAATACAACTACAGTTGCGTTGATGCAGATTTTCTACAATAATTTGCTCTGTCTGGGTATCTAAAGCAGAAGTCGCCTCATCCATCACTAAAATTGCCGGATTCTTCACTAAAGCACGGGCAATTTCTAAGCGTTGTCGCTGTCCTCCACTGAAGTTTACACCACCTTCTAGCAGTGGACCATCATACCCTCCCGGAATTTGTGCGATCGCTTTGTGAATTGCTGCATCCTCACAAGCTTTGATAAGTTGCTCATCTGACACAGTATCATCCCATAAAGTCAAATTATCCCTGACTGTACCCCCAAACAGAAAGATATCTTGTTCCACCAGCGATAGGGAACTCGCTAACACTTCTCGTGGAATCTCGCTTCTGGGAGTCCCATCGAAGAGAATCTCCCCCTCCCAAGGTTGATAAAGTCCACAGATCAATTTAGCTAGGGTAGATTTGCCCGAACCACTCGCACCTACTAAAGCTACTCTTTGTCCTGGTTGCAAAGATAAACTGAAGTTTTCAATCAATGGTGGATCAATATGAGAATAACCAAATGTGACATTCCGTAATTCCACATAGCCTTGCAATTTTGAATGTAAGATTTTAGATGAGTGATTTCCGATAACTTCTGACTTTTCCACCTCTGGATCAAGAGAATTGCCTAGGACATCATCTAAACGATTCAAATCCCCTTCTAATTCCTGGAGGGTACTACCGAAATCTACTAAGGTGTTCACCGGCTGCTGAAAACTCAGCATTAAACTTTGAAATGCTACTAACATCCCGATGCTGAGGTTGCCGTCCATGACTCTCCAACCTCCAACCACTAAGATGAACATAGAGGTTAAAGAGTTGAGTAAGATTGGCAAAACCCCTAATATTTGGTTGGTAACTGCCAACTCTTGCTGGGCGTTGATGGCTTTTGCATAATAACCAGACCATCGAGAAAAGAAATCTGACTCTAACGCCGATGCTTTCAATGTTTCTATACTCTGAAGTGCGGCAATACTCACTCCATCGGCTTTCCCCCAATCTTGCACCAAGCGCATATTAGCATCTACCCGTTGTCGTGCCACCCACTGCAACGTCAACCCATTGATAGCAGCAAAACAGATGCCAATTAACGTCAGCAACCAGTCATAAGCGAACATCACTAAGGCATAAAACAATACCATCACTACATCAATGACAGTAGTTGCCAATTGACCAGAAAGCACCTGAGCCACTTTATTATTTAAACTGGCGCGATTGCTGATTTCTCCTGCATATCTTTGGGCATAAAATCTGACAGGCAATCTGAGAATATGCCATAGGAAGCGAGTAGACGTTGCTGTAGCCAGCTTAATCCTCAGCTTTCGCAAATAACGCAGTCGCAACAGTGTGAGTAACCCTTGAAATACCGTAGTGAGAATCATCCCTAAAATGAGAGGACGCAACCATTGGGTACGATTTTCCACCAAAACCTGATCTACAAACACCTGACTGAAGACCGGAATCGCTAAACCAGGCAGTACCAGCAGAAATCCAGCTAAAACACAGTAGAGAATTGCAGCAAATGAACCTTGTAATCGGTCGATTAATCCTGAGATAACATTGGGTTTACGACCCCCTGCGGAAAAATCCTCTCCCGGTTCTATTACCAGCACAACCCCGGTAAACCCCTCGTCAAATTCCTCCCAAGAAATTTTGCGGGGGCCAGTAGCCGGATCATTGAGGAACACCCAATGTTTACTCCATCCTTCCACCACCAGAAAGTGATTGAAATTCCAAAACACAATGTAGGGAGGAAATAATTTTTGGAGTTGTTCTAGGTGTTCGGCCTTAAAGCCATCGGCTTCCATTCCGTAACGTCTAGCAGCCAGGATCAGATTGGAGGCTTTGCTACCGTCACGAGAAACGCCACACTCAATGCGGAGTTCGGCTAAGGGGACAATACGATCATAATAGGCCAGAATAATAGCTAGGGAAGCCGCACCACATTCGACAGCTTCCATTTGAATTACAGTAGGGGTTCTAACACGCACTTTTAGGCGGTATCATAATTAAGTTCAACCTATCGTATCAGAAAACTTCTTGTCTCTGGCAAAGAAATAAATTGCCCAAATAGCCATTGCTCGTAAATATGTACTAGCGCGAAAAGTCCCGGCGGGTGTAATGGCTTCCGGTGTACGGAATTGTAACCCATTGCTATAAATTTGCTGCACTACGGCTTGGGTTAATCTTAATGCTTCATCTTTCATCCCCATCTGTACGAGAAAGGCTGCTAACCCAAAGTTAATTCCTGTCCAGACTTCTAGGGGATGGGTAGCTTTGGGGTTTTCTGGTGAACCATCGGGACGGACACCATTGGCAGCACCGAATTGGCCATTGTAGAATTTGAGGAAGCAGGCATCATACACAGTTCTTAAGGCAGAAATGGCGCGATCGCTTGGTACAATATTTGGTAAATTGAGTAACCCAGCGTAAAATTGTCCACACAATTGATCTGCCATCACTACATCCGAACCGCTTTCACTGTCTAGTCGGTAATATTGACCGTTCCAGAGTTTTTCTTGATAGATAGGTAAGGATTTTGCTAACCAAGTCTCATAGGTAGATTTTTGGTTGAGTAATTCTGGCTGATTTTTGATTAAAATATCGCTAATGGCGATCGCAGCTTCTAACGCTGCCATCCATAAACCACCACAATACGCGCTTACTCCTTGCAGTCGCCAATCATCAAAAGTTTGATCAGGTGCGCCGGAGTTTTCAGGAATGCCATCCCCATCTAAATCAAAGGTTTTGACATAATCTAGGGTTTGGACAATTGCATCCCAACAATCTTTGAGAAACTGAATATCATTTGCACCAGTCAACAGATAATCGCGGTAAACCAGCAAGACAAAATCACAGCCTAAATCCTTCCACAAATTACAGTCTTGATAACTGGTGTAGTTGGTTTTCTCCCAAACGTGTTCATTGGGTGCGCCTAAATCATGGGGTGTTGCACCTATAGATTTACGCACAGCTAGGGGACTTTCTGCGCCGATAGTATAGTAATAGCCAATCACGCGGGGGGTATCATCACCTTGGGGAATTGCCCGCGCAAAGGCACGCATCACCGCTTTTTCTAGTTCTGGGAACAGCAATAAAAGCCCGAAAGAACCGTATAATCTGACATCTAAACTTTCATACCAACGGTAATCTAAACACTCTAGTACGGCAAACTGACCAATAGGATCGTTTTTTGTGGCTGCACTCCAGAGTGTACCACCACTGGTAAGGTCGTAAAGCTCATTAAATAGAGCCATTTTAAACCAGTTGGGCAAGTCTTCTCGGTCGAGAATAGGTTGTTGCCAAGCTTGTATTTTTTCCTGCCAAGTTGGATAATGCTCTAAAGCAGTAGTGGCGATCGCCCAAGCATTATTCCCATTAGTACCAAAAAAGTCTGTATATCTGCGGTAATAATTCACCCCCGCAGCAAATTCTGTAACTGGGAAATCCCAAGCTAGAACAAAGGGAATTTCTAGACTTTCTCCTGGTTGGAGAGTGAAACGAACTGCGATCGCTGCCCCGATTTGTTCATTTTCTCCGGCTGGGGTAGTATCTATATAATCAGGTAAAGAACCATCCAAACCAAAGCTTTGCCATATCTCATCCCCCTTACCATCGGGATGCCAACGGGTATGATGGAACACTTCTACTTGGGGATGTTTTTTCGTCGCAATACACCAACTCCCCTCACCTTCTTGTAGAGGTTCTGTAATACCCTCCCGTCCTAAAAAGCAACCCAACGCTTGGGGACTTTCCACTAAATAATTGTAATTACCCTGACTCTCACCCAAACGCGGCTGATACTCGTAAACTGGACTACCATCATCCCGCACCTTCACCTCTGGAGATTTAAGGGCATTAGTAAACCAACCCGTCATATTCTGCCAAGTGAGCATAATACTGAGAGTGATAGGTGCATTAGTTGGGTTATGAGCCTGCCAAACAAACACCGCCACAGGGTAACTAGTTTCTTGGTAATTATCCGCCCAGATAGGGGAAAACTGCTCACAGGCTAACTGTGTTTGCAAGACATTTTCATACACAAACCAGCTACGGGGATACAGCGCGTGATATGTACCAGTCTCCTGTGTAGCGGTAGAGGCTGGATACCATTGCACAGATTGCAGACTTCCATCTTCAGGTGCTGTTGTCGCCAAAGCATAAGCTTGGGAGGATGTGCCATGAGATTCAAATACACTAAATTGACAAGCGGGGAAGTTTTGAAAAACGTGTTCACCGCCGTCAATATGCCAGAGGTTAAAATCTCCCCGCGAAGAACGCCCGATGCAGCCAGCACCGAAGCCTCCCAAGGGCATCCCATGCCAAGCTCCATCATCAATATTACTAGCGTAGCGAACGGTATAAGGCTTATCCCAGCCTAAACCGATAGGACGATTCCAAGTACAAGCAGGAATTTGCGGGGAGAATTGAGTGGTCATTACCTAGTGTCACAGTGCAGTTATGCTAAGGAAGCTTAACGCGATGTGTCAATTTTCTCAAGTAGAGAAGTTGCACTCCAAAGTCTTTACTCTATTTTACCGTGTCCAATCCTCCAGCACCAAATCGGGAATTTGAGAAAAATCCTTTTGGTTACGAGTAACCATCACTACATTTGTTGAAAGAGCGATCGCCGCTATTCGCAAATCTTTCTGTAGTCTTTTTTTATTGAGTTGCTGATTTTCTTTGATTAAACCTTCGTAGCAAGTATAGGCAGCTGTATCAAAGTTGAGTATCCTTACTCCTTTGAAATACTCTTGAGTAATCCACAGTTTAGTATATAGGTTTACTAAGTTGGTAGATTCAGTACGGTCATTAATTTTGACTACCCAACCGTTAAAAATTTCTTGAACTGTAACAACGGTGATAGCCATATTGGGATAAACTTGGGCAACTTTAGATATAACAGCTTTGTTTCCTTGAAGTAAAAAAGATACATGGTCTGTATCGAGTATATAAAGGCTCATTACCTACAACTATTTCTCATTCTTTTAATCTTCATCTACTGTGTTACGTTCTGCTCTGAGATGATCAGCAATTTCAGCAAAATCTGCATCATCTTGAAATACACCCGCAAATTTCATCCAAGGATTTTCTGCTGCGCTTTGAGACACTTGAATTTCTACTGGAATAATTTCTAACTTCTCAAGACGAGTTGACAAAAGTTTTTTCAATTCTTGTACAGCTTCTTCTGGAGTAGATGCTTCAACCTGAGTATTGGGAAGTTCCAGGACAGAAGCTATGAAATTTCCTTCATTGTTACGTTCCAGTAGGATATGTAACTTCAAGTTTTCAGGCTGAGGTAGTGTTGTGGAGGAGAAATTTATAACCATATTTTGATAATGATGTACTCTTCTGCATCTAGCCTAAATAATATTATTCAAGAAGGCGAATCATTGACATAAGATAATTTGTCAACATCAACGCATCTACCCCCAATTCCGTGCGTTCTTGGGCTGCTAAAATCCCAGCTTGGGCGTGCCACCATGCGGCCGTTGCGACAATATCTTCTATCGGCAATTCTTTAGTAGCAGCTTGTGCTAATAATCCCCCAATTAAGCCTGTTAACACATCCCCACTCCCGCCACGGGCTAAAGCTGGGGTACTTTCGGGGTTAATCCAGACTATACCGTGGGGGTTAGAAATTGCCGTTCTCGCACCTTTCAACAATACTACTGACTCACTCTGGATTGCTGCTTCTCTCACAGCTGCTATCCTGTCTCGTTTCGCATCAGGTAAATGAGGAAATAAGCGTTGAAATTCTCCTGTATGGGGTGTGAGTACAGTTATAGCTTGACGCTGTTGTAATGTGGGGATAGTGTCTAGCTGTGCCAGAATATTTAAACCATCAGCATCGAGAATTAAAGGGCGATCGCTGTTGATAACTTCTTCGACAATGGGAGTAGCATCTGTAGTTAACCCAGGGCCACAAGCGATCGCACTAAAGGCATTTAAATCGGTTTTCTCTGGTAATTGTAACTGAGCAATAGCACCAGTTTCCGTCTCAGGGCAACCAATAATCAACGCTTCTGGTAAATGGGACACCAAAAGCGGCTTTAGAGAATCAGGTACAGCCACAGACAGCATCCCTACACCACTACCTCTAGCACCCAAAGCCGTTAAAATTGCCCCACCTGCATAACGCCGCGAACCACAAATTAACAGTAAGTGTCCTTCTTTATATTTGTGCGTTACTGGGGGACGGGGTAAGGGTAGGGTAGAAAGTGCCGTTGCTGTTGTGATGCGTTTAATTTTGTGGGTGTCTCCTAGTATCGCTTGCACATCAGCTAGGGGAATATCAAAATCAATTAACTCAGCTTTACCCACATACTCCAAAGCCTGATCCTGTAATAAACCTAGTTTCCATAAACCCAAACACAGGGTATAAGTTGCACGGATAGCCGTCCCTAATACCTCGCCTGTATCAGTATGCAAACCCGAAGGCACATCAATACTAATAATTGGTTTATCCCAGTCATTAAAATGATTAATTGCCGAAGCAATGGGATCAGCGATCGCTCTTTCTAAGCCAAATCCAAACAATCCATCAATTAAAAAATCACAATCAGGTAACTGTTCAATATCTTGATAACAGGGGATACCCAAACTTTGAGCATACTGCAAATGCTGCGAAGTTAATTCCTTAAACTTAGAAAAAGGTGCATATATCCAAACCTTGTAATCTTGAAAGTGTAACTCACGGGCTACAACCAACGCATCACCACCATTATGTCCGGGGCCGACAAGGATACCGATAGAGGGACTGGGGACTGGGGACTGGCGACTGGGAGAAGAAATTATACCTTGTATCTGATTGGGGTAGATATCTTGAATACGCCTAGCAATAAGTCCCGCCACTTTCTCCATTAAAGCTACTACGGGCATTCCCGCTACAAACATCCGCCCTTCAATGTCTCGCATTTGGGCAGCAGTGACGACAACTTGGGAAATTTGTTCGTTTCTAGTCAGCACCTGATCTTACCATTACTAGTTTTAGCTGGCACATATCAATATCTATAGCGCAAGCCAGAATTAAAAGGTGATGGTGTTACGTCTGCTGTAGGCGATGAGCTACGCTCCACTGTAGGCGATCGCTTCCATTGGGACTAAGATCCACCTGAAAACAGTTCGAGCAAAGATTTCCAAACAGTAATGTAGAAATTGCCCCCCATCTCGTTTCGTAACAGTTCAAAGGGAATTCCTTGGTTACCAATAAACGGACGTAACCGCCAACCTAACTGCATTCCCACAATTGCATAAATCACAATCCAGAGGCGGAGTAGCAGATTATTCAAGGGTTGTTCCATCCGAAAGGCAATGTATGACGATCCCCTATACAGGTATCGTACTCCATAGATGCCACACAGAGCGAAGATTAGGACGTGCATCAGGCTTAAAAACTCGTAGTTATCCGGCGTGGTGAGGGTGAAGAAAAAGGCAATGGGAGCTAAACTTACTAGCAAAATTGTTGTAGTTCCCAAAGTCATCATCATCAGGGCGACAGTTTGAAGAAACTTAAAACGTTGTCCCAGCAATACATTGAAGGTATAGAGTGATGGAACACAAATCAATGCTGTGAATAAAAAGAGAATAGGTAATTTGATGGCAGATGACAATGCTTGCAATACCCCGTTATACATACCCATGACTAGGCCATAAATACTAGATAGTAGGATAGAGAGAACAGACATTGACCAAATAATTCTAGTCAAATCTTTTTGGCTGTGTATCTGCTCAAATAGGGCTGTTTGCGCCCTCAGAATATAGTCGAGAAAGTAAAAAGCCAGACGAAAAACACCATTATTCTCAATCGCCTGACGCAGTGCTTGAAGTTCTTTTTGGGAATATTCGTAGCGTTCTGCATGAGGTTTAGACGGGCGTTTGGCAGAACCGGAGGTATCCTCAGAGTGGAACGTAATGATATCAGGCTCTGGGGGTTCTTGTCCTCGATAGCTTGATTCAAAAACACCTGATTTATCGTGTTCTGGGTCAGAGGGTACTGCGTTATCGTCCTTATTCATACTTTTTTCTCAGAAATCATAATACATCTAAGATAACCAATGATAATTCATGAGAGTTGTGCAGAAATACGCCTATGATCCTTGTCTTGCAAGGTTAAAAGCCTAATTTCATCACAAATCTAGTATAGTAAATATTGGTAGTATTTAAGTAACTAAGAGTACCTTCTTTGTTACCAACGAAATCGTCAAAAACAATTTTCTCAGTTTTCATAGAGTCCAAGAAATCTTTCCCCGTTGAAATGAATCATGTGATATGGTTGATCTGCTACCCAAACTTCTGTCTCCCAAGAAATCTCAGCCAGATATCGAGTCATTTCCTTACGCTTGGGGAAAGCAGCGACAAAAACTGATCCCTGTAACAACAACCAAAAAACATGAAAAATATACAGGTTATTGATGGAGCGAGGAATTGTGCTTATGATATTTTTGCGGCAACAGATGAAGAGTTTAAATTGATATTTCCCGATGAAGGGCAAGATATACAATTTGATGAAGATATATATTCAGATAAGGAAGCTCAATTGGGTTTAGCACAAATTTGGCAACGTCGCTTGGATAAAAAAAGCGTAAATGGAATACATGGTACGTTGTTTTATCAACTGAAACATAAAAAACAGTTTTATCCTAATAAACGAGAAGAAGATTTAACCATAAACCGAGGAAGAGCCTGATTGTGGATGGCATTGATTAAGCGTTCAAACTGGCTTTTAAAAAACAATAAGTCAACCCCTGCGGGGAATTAAAAATTAAAAATTAAAAATTCAAGCCCACGGATTTATCCGTGGGCTTGAATCAATGTTTCTTTGCACTTTTTCGTGTCCATAAATAAATTTAGGGGCTTGTATCCTTTTCTTCTTTGGTCACACTAGCTTTAGGTGATTACTGAAGGTTTTTATCACTTCCGCGATCGCAGTATCACAAATGAGATTTTCAAAAACAATTTTCTCAGTTTTCGTAGGGGCCAAGAAATCTTTCCCCATTGAAATGAATCATGTGATCTGGTTGATCTGCTACCCAAACTTCTGTCTCCCAAGAAATCTCAGCCAGATAGCGAGTCATTTCCTTACGACTTGGGAAAGCTGTAACAAAAACTAATCCCTTACTGCTGGACTGAAATAGCTGCTTTAATTCGTTGCGACGTTTCAAGTTGACCGGGCCATGACTAGTCACGGCTTCTATCAATACCAGCCAGTCTTGTTGCTCATAGTAAACTACAATGTCTGGCATTTTCCCATGAGGATTTAATTCAATGCCCAGTTCTCGAAATTTCTGAGTTTCATTAATGATGAACTTATCCCCAGCATCGCCGACATAGAGAACAAAACCCCCAGGTGTAAATCTGGGACAGAAAGTTTCCAAAATGTCTTTGATCAGGATATTTTGTCCACCTGATGATAGCTGAATAGCTTGACCGTCAGGCAAACTTACGGGAATTATTGGTATGTTGCGATTCCTATCCTGCAATAAATTTGTGACTGAAATAGCATAATTGCGCCGAGCCTCTTCCCACGCCTCAGAACCATAGGATTTAAGAAGTGACAATGCTTGTTGATGAAGTTGATAACACCATTGTGGACTGTTAATGGGTCTGTCTGGTCGGTCTGGATTCTCAACTACTATCCCCATCTGCACAAACTGGTGCATAGTCTGCCGTCGAACTGTTTCGCGTGTATTCGGTGCGTATTGTTTACCGTAGTAATCACGAAACCAATCCATCATTTCTGTAATTCTGCGTCTTGGTGCTGTCGCTTGATGCCAAGGTGTTTGCGGTCGAATGTCTGCCAAGGCGAGTAAGCAAAGTGCTGAACGCTCGTTTTGTTGCTGTTTGGGAGCATCAATATCTTTGAGCATAGCAAGTGCCTCCTCAATTCGTTTACTAGCCTGAATTGCGTTCGTTGCTTCGCTCATAATCGACAAAGTTTTATGTACAACCTGATCAAGTTGCTCCTGATCAAAGTGAGAGTCACCAATTTGGCTTCCTAGTAGGATTAAATCATCTTTTTTAGGGTATTTAATTCTACGCAAATCTGTTGCATTGACTTGTGTGTGTCCACTAAATTGCCGGAAGTAACTATCAAATAAAGTGGAATTGAGAAATGCTGCTAGACCTCGTGCTAGGTCAGGATTCATTCCCTGGCCTTGAGCATGGTAGTAGTTGAGGTGATTCTCTATACCTAATACTGGTGCATCTAAAGGAGAACACACAGCAGCAACAACACGACGCTTTTCTTCCTTAGCAGAAAATCGCTTTGTCAACACGTACCAACCTGATGGAACTAACCATTTTCTTGTTTCTTGGTTTTGTTCAATTGCGATCGCTTTGCGCGGATTTCTGGGTGGAAATAAAACTTTCCCTACCTTGATCGCTTCTGGGTAAAGTAATGGAACACTTTGCTCATCCCAGCCAGTTCTCAAAGCTGACTTGAGACGAAAATCAACAACTGGCCCCGTTGAAACTTCTAAACCAATTTCATTCAAAGTGGATGAAAACTGATTCATTTGCACTCTCAAAGCATCTTCAAGAGAGTTGGTTACAATATGAATAAAATTCTCAGTATCATTAGTTTCTACTACATTATTATAAGGAACATACCGTAATTCCAAAAACTCATCTAAGTGACGTTCATGACTACGTGTGATTTCCACATAATCAGGCTTACTTTTAGTTTTAACAGCATGAAAAATAATATTTTCTTGTAATACTTTATCTTCTGTAAAAGCTGCTGAACGACTCTCAAAAAGGTGAATCTTCTTCAGCCCCATATTTTCCAAAAAAGCTTGGCGAAAGGGACGAAAATAAGTTCCATTACAAAAGCTTCTAGGTGTAATTGCAACTATTTCTCCGTCTTCAGCCAGTTGTAAGCACGTCAGCCAAACAAATGCGCTATAAAGGTTTCCAGTTTCAACTCCCAAACCCGAAAGTGTTTTTCTTTCGAGCGATCTACTGTTAATTTTCTTATAAGGCGGATTGAGAATTGCGTGAGTAAATCTTTTAGAGGAATTAGTAAAAAGCGGTAAATTAATGTCAGTAACAGTCTGGATGAAGCTTTCAACACGCAAGCAATAATTTGCTTTAATTCCTTGATTTTCTAAAGCTAAACAACATTCTGTAAGACATTGCTCTAAAGAAGATAGAAAGGCGGATTCAATTTCATACGCCGTGATTAAGCAGCTTTTAACCTGGTGAGGATTTGCTAATATTCGCTCTACAAATGCAGCCGTTAATGCACCAACTCCAGCTCCGGGATCTAGAAGAGTGATGTTACCAGATATATTATTGAATTGTTGCGTCATTAAACAAGCAACTGCGGCAGGAGTCAAAAATTGTCCTAGTTCACTACGCTGCTTTATATCCAGTCTTGATGAGAGATAAATTCTGTTAATGTCAGTAGAATCTGTCAGAAATATCGCCATGCTATCAATTTAGTCTCAGATATGAAGACATATCACATATCTGCATCTTAGTATAAAAGGTTTAGTAGTAAGGACTTTAGTCCTAAAAAAGAGCTAGAGCCACTTACTACAAAATCAATTCCCTAAACTAAGAATGGACGCGCTAAGAAAAAGCTGGAAATTGATTTAGCGTCTACTGGTTCTCCTTCCAGAATGGCTTTCTCTAGTTGTTCTGGAGTTAAAAATACAATCTCAATATCTTCGTCTTCGTCTTGTTGAGGTGGTGTGTCTAACTTTTCCACATCTCTGGCGAGGTAAGCGTAGATAATCTCATCAGAATAGCCTGGTGCTAGGAAAAACTCGCCTAATTTGTCCCATTTTTCTGCGCTATGTCCGGTTTCTTCTTGAATTTCGCGCTTGACTGTATCTAGGGGATCTTCATTGAGTTCTAAAGTTCCTGCGGGAAATTCTAATATCCGTCCTTGAATCGCAAAGCGATACTGGCGTACAAGTATCAGTTTACCTTCCGCAGTCACAGGTACAGCTAAAGCACCGCCGGGGTGACGAATGCACTCCCATTCTCCTTCGGCTTTGTTGGGTAAGCGCAAGCGATTCACTTCAAAGTCAAACTTGCGCCCCTTATAGAATAGGCGTTGTTTTAATAGCTGTGGTAATTCTCTACCTAGTGGCATAGTTAAATTCTGTTGTTTATAACCGTACAAAACTATACTGGTTCTGGCAATCGCACCAGTGTTTTTTACGTTGATTGAGTGATAACTTTAACTGCTCTTTAACAAATGTACATCAGAACAGTCTACTTTTTTTACCAGCTCTTTGATCGCTAATCCGGAAACTGGCTCTATCCAGTCTGGGGTAATCTCTACCAATGGGACTAAGACAAAGGCTCGCTGGTGCATTCGCGGATGGGGAATTTGGAGGTTTGGTGTATCGATAATTAAGTCATCGTAGAGCAGTATATCTAGATCAAGCGATCGCGCTCCCCAACGTTCTCGACGCACCCGCCCAAATTTCTGCTCTATGGCTAGCAATGTGTCTAATAATTGCTGGGGACTCATTTTTACTTGCAAGATGACACAGCCATTAATGTAATCTGGTTGTGGTGGCCCTACAGCTTTGGTTCTGTACCAACTGGATTTGGCTTCTAGTTCAATGCCTGAAATTGCCGTTAATTCCTGGATTGCTGCGGCTAAAATTGCCACCGAATTGCCTAGATTACTGCCTAGAGCTAAGGCACTACGGACAACTTTACCAATCACCTCCGGTGGGCGCAGCAGCGTCACTCTCTTGTGCATCAAGTCACTATTTAGGTAGATTTATAAAGTCTCTAATTTATTTTTTTTAATACTTTTGATAGTTTTTTGCCATTCAACAATTTATTAGAAGTAATGTATTCATCTTGACAAAATAAGCATTAATTGAATGTAAAAAATCTATTTTGTGTATCAATGAATTCAATTAATTATTTATGGGATACTATACTAACACGGAAAGTAGTGAGCCAAGCCAAAAACTATCATTTGTTTGCTAGCTAATGACTGCGTTCACCTAAGAGCTAATGTGGAGCAACTTACCTTCTAGTTCCAGCAACCAAATTTAAGTGACTCAGATAAGGAGGAACTGCGCTTGTCGCCCGGTAATCGTTTAGAGAAAGAGGAATCCACAAATGATCACTTACCATCCAACCGGTTGGTGACTGGAAGGCATTTGTTGCATCATCTGGGTGGTGTGACATCTGGGATCATTCATAGGTTCAGCAGTCGGGAACGTCCGTTCTATAGGCGTGTGTGGTTTTGGACAGGCTTGAGTTTGGGGGGTGGAGTAATTGCTTTGAGCTACTTTATCTCCACAATAGATCGTGCTTTACCAGATAAATCTGAACTACAAACCGTCATCCGCGAGCAAACATTAACGATCAAAGCGGTTGATGGCAGTATATTACAACAGCAAGGCGAAGCAACTAGAGAACCGCTCCATTTAGAAAAGATACCTGAGCAGCTGCAACAAGCTTTTATTGCCATCGAAGATAGAAGATTTCAGCAACATGGGGGCATTGATCCCCAAGGCATTGTGAGAGCGGCTGTTAATAATTTGCGATCGCAAACTGTGGTAGAAGGGGGTAGTACGATCACCCAACAGCTAGCTCGCATTCTCTTCCTCAAACAAGAACGGACGATTTGGCGCAAACTTAAAGAAGTCCGCCTAGCCCAAAAACTAGAACAAGAATTAACTAAAGACCAAATTCTAGAGCGTTATTTAAATTTAGTATATTTAGGTTCAGGGGCTTATGGTGTAGCAGATGCCGCATGGGTGTATTTCAGTAAACCCGTAGACAAACTTACCCTAGCGGAAATAGCCACCATAGCCGGACTCGCCCCTGCACCCAGTTCCTATTCCCCAGCTAATAATCCCAAATCTGCTGGGCAGAGGCGGAATTTGGTCTTGCAAAGAATGCAGGAAGAAGGATTTATCACAGCCGCCCAAAGACAAGCCGCATCACAAGAGCCAATTAAACTCAAATCAAGTTTACCGAAGCGGCTACAATTAGAAGCCCCTTATTTTAGTAGCTACATTCTGCAAGAATTACCGCAGCACGTACCTGCTGATGTCTTGGCGAACGGGGGTTTAATCGTAGAAACTACCCTCAACCCAACTTGGCAAAAAGCAGCTGAAGCAGCCGTCACCAAAACTCTGAAAAATCAAGGTCGCTGGCAAAACTTTAAACAAGCAGCTTTAGTAGCCATTGACCCCCGCAACGGTGAAATTCAGGCGATGGTGGGGGGTAAAGATTTTGGTAACAACCAGTTTAACCGCGTCACCCAAGCTCAACGTCAACCAGGATCTACATTTAAAGGGTTTGTCTATGCTACCGCGATCGCTACAGGTAAAAGCCCCAACGATAGCTATTTAGATGCGCCTTTTGTCGTTGATGACTACGAACCCAAGAACTACGGCAAAACTTTTCGGGGTTGGATGAGTATAAACGATGCTCTAACGCGCTCTGTAAATGTAGTAGCCCTCAAAGTATTACTTGATGTAGGATTTGAGCCGACTATCAACATAGCCCGTAACATGGGCATTAAATCGAAACTTCTACCTACCTACTCCCTAGCCCTCGGCTCGAATGAAGTCAATCTTTTAGAATTAACTAGTGCCTACGGTACTTTTGCTACCCAAGGATTACACGCCAAACCCTATGGTATACGTCGCATCCTGAACCGCAAAGGTGAGGTCATATGGTCAGTAGATTCTCAACCCAAGCGAGTCCTTGATCCTACCACCGCCGCCATCATGACTTCGATGTTACGCAACGTCGTCGAAGCCGGTACAGGTGCAGCCGCTCGATTAGATAAGCGACCAGTCGCAGGTAAAACAGGCACATCAGATGAAGCTCGTGATTTGTGGTTTATTGGCTACATTCCCCAAGTAGTGACAGGGGTATGGTTAGGTAATGATGACAATCGCCCCACCTCTGGTGGTAGTGGAAGCGCAGCCTATACTTGGCACTCTTTTATGGAAGTAGCAGTTCAGGGAATGCCCATAGAAAAGTTTCCCGCCCAACCTAAACTAAAAGGTCGCAAGGGTAGCATTAAAGCTAAACCCATTAAGCCTAAAAAAGTTGTGCATGGTTCTCTTAACTCTGATGAAAAATCAGAAAAACAGGATACCAGTTCATCTAGAAGGCGCAGAAGCAGCAACCAACAATCAGATGATAATTCATCAAGAAGAAGACGACGCTATCGTCGTAGTCAAGAATCGAATTCTAGTGCTAATGCAGCAACTCCACCTAGAAGAGAACGAACCAGAACAGTAGAATCAGGTTCTTCCACACCTCGTAGTTCTAGAGAGTCTTCACCCCCTACACCTTCTTGGCGTGAACGACTCAAACCTAGAAGTTAATAGTCAGTGGGTATTGGGCATTTTATCCCCTCTACTCCCCTTGTCCCCCATAATCTGATATAAATATACTACTGTTAATTTATCGATTAAGTGTAATATCCAGTGGTGTCATTAAAAGCAAGCTTCATTGACTCAGGTAGTCAAAAGACCAAGCTGTTATTCACACGAAGGTCACTTTTGCCAGACTATCAAAATAGCCTTTGGCAGATTGACGCAGGTTTCGTCAGAACTGTTACTTATCTGGAAAATGGTACAACTGTAGCATTGGGATTGTGGGGTTCTGGCGATATTGTTGGTAGAACGTTGTCAAAATTAGAACCTTACCAGATGGAGTGTTTGACAAAGGTTGAAGCCAGAATCTTACCCCTAGAAGAATGGTCTGATTCTACAGAAACTCTACTGGCTCACATTCAACAGTCCGAAGAGTTAATGGTCATTCGGAGCTATAAAAAAGTAGAAACCATGCTGCTGAAGCTTTTGGCTTGGTTATCTCAAAGGTTTGGCTTAGAAGTAGAGAAGGGACGTTTAATCGATATGCGTCTGACTCACGAAGATTTGGCGGATATGATAGGTTCGACACGGGTGACTGTAACACGCATCTTGGGACAATTTGAGCAAGAAGGTTTGATTGACAGGCGATCGCTCAATAGAATTATCCTGAGAGAAGAAGATATTTGGTACTACGAGATTTAAAAGCAGAAGAGTCAGATTGTTGCGTAAGTTCTATTCTCTTCGAGATGCTACGCGAACAGTCTTGTATGTGTCGAAAAATTAGCTATGTTCTCTGGTTTGAGGAGATGATGTTATGTTGACTATTTTAGGCTTTTTAAGGCTACTTTAATTCACTACGTAAAGTTTTGTCTCAACATTCAACATTTCTGGACTAGAAATATAGATATCAAGAAAGAGGGAGTGATTTCCCAATTTCCTTAACTTCTCATGAATCTAGTACACAAATTATCATGGCTTCAATCAGCAATTTGGATTATTTCTTTCAAGGACTGAGGTTAAAACCCTCTTTACAATACCAACTTTTAGAGGAATGTTTAGGTCAGATGACTGGTGCTGAAGTCGCTGTTTTCATTCTATGGAAATTGGAACGAACGAATGTAAAAGCTTGTTGTACTAAAGACCAGGAAAATTGCTATAGCCCAATGCTCAATTTTGTGGGTTTATCCCCAGATGTGGCTAATTCCAATTCTATCATAGCAGTTGCGATCGCTGTCCATGAAGTCGGTCATGCCTTATTAAGAGAGATTTCTGGAAAATTTGCTTAGATTCTCAAATTTATGCTCATCAAGTATATACAGACTCTTTTAGTAAATTAATATTCAGATAATTATTATGAGCAATTTCAATCAAATTCCCTCTGAGTTTAAGGTTTTTTCCACAGAACCAGAATTAAAAATTAGATACTCTACTGGAGTTGCAGCTAAAGGCTGTTTATTAATTTTCTTCATACCATTTTTTTTCATATTTGCTGGACATTGCTTCGGACTGCTGTCGGGATTATACGAGCTGTTAAATCTCCGCTTTTCGGAAGCCATCCAACTTTGGAGTTATAACACTAATAATATTTGGTCTATGCTGATGTTTTTCGGGATGCTATTTCTTTTAGGGTTCACTTCTTGGGCTTTCGTATGGGGTATTCTGGGAGTCCCTCAAATTCATGCTACCCAAGAATCTCTGACAATTATCTATCAACTTCTGGGTATGTCTCATAAAATTTCTGTTTTAGCTACTAACATCAGCTACTTTAATCAATTTCTCAACAGAACTGGTGAGGCTGACTCCTGGGATTTAGAAATTGTTACCAAGCAAAAGCTTTATGCAACAGATAGATCATATCCTCGATGGTTTCCCGCCAAATTAATATCAGAAGATGGTTTAATTCGGATGAATTATAAAACAATTAATCTCTATGGACATTCACACCATCATCCTAGTGAATGGTTGGGGAAAGTGCTAGCAGACTTTTATCAAGTTGAGTTTAAATCAACATTTGATAGCAACTCTGCTTAACTCACAACAAACACCTAAAATCTCCTTCAAACTCTCCGACCTCCTTGTTCTCCGTGTTCTCTGTATTCTCTGTGGTTAGTTATTCCCATCGTAAATTATGTTGAGTTGCGGGAGCAGGGGAAAGATAGAAAAAATCACATGAGTTAATGGGATAAATTCTTTTCACTCTGCGTAACTTTGCGCTGACCTCAGCGAACCTCTGC
Organism: Anabaena minutissima FACHB-250; assembly: GCF_014697125.1. Lineage (GTDB taxonomy): Bacteria > Cyanobacteriota > Cyanobacteriia > Cyanobacteriales > Nostocaceae > Trichormus > Trichormus minutissimus. The sequence continues at coordinate 21,183 of NZ_JACJRG010000038.1, forward strand.
GTTGAAAAAACTGTTTTTTCGATATGTCCATGAAATCTTAAAAATGCTTCCCGAAGTCCCTGAGCCTATTTTATTAACCCAGATTTTTGCCAAGCTTACTTCTTTAGGACGTATTCATAACGTTTCTACAGGAGTTGAACCCTCGTAAATTGGCAAAGGTACTGTACTCTACTATTGACTGTTTTTTAGTCAAAAAAAATGATTTAATAAAACTCTTGTAAATGTCTACATTTTGATGCGTAGCCATCTAATGTTACGTTTTATAACTTTTCAATAACTGCATAACTATTTACCGATGAAACAACGTTTGTCTCACAAAGTCGTATTATCATCTACCTGCGCTCTGCTAATAACAGCCTGTGGAAGTAACTCAGCAAATAATTCCCCAAATAATACTCCCGACACCACAAATACATCTAATACAGTTCCTATCGGTATTGCTGTTGCTCAAACTAGCAATGTGGCGTTGCTAGGTCAAGAGCAAGTCGCTGGGGTGAAAATTGCGGAAAAGTATTTTAATGAAAAAGGTGGCATTAACGGTACACCAATTAAATTAGTATTTCAAGATACATCTGGCGATGAAGCTGGTGCAATAAATGCTTTTCAAAATTTAATTAATAAAGATAAAGTTGTTGGTATTGTTGGCCCTACTTTGTCTCAACAAGCTTTTAGTGCTAACCCTGTAGCCGAACGTGCTAAAGTCCCAGTAATAGGGCCATCAAATACAGCTAACGGAATACCAGAAATCGGTGATTATGTAGCACGTGTATCTGTACCAGTTTCTATAGTTGCTCCTAATGCTGTAAAAGCTGCACTCAAACAAAATCCTAACATTAAAAAAGTAGCAGTTTTCTTTGCTCAAAATGACGCATTTAGCAAATCAGAAACAGAAATTTTTCAAAAAACTGTTAAAGACCAAGGCTTAGAATTAGCCACAGTTCAAAAGTTTCAAACAACTGACACTGACTTTCAAAGCCAAGCTACAAATGCAATTAATTTAAACCCAGATTTAGTAATTATTTCCGGTTTAGCCGCAGATGGTGGTAACTTAGTTAGACAACTTAGAGAACTAGGTTACAAAGGTTTAATTGTCGGTGGTAATGGAATGAATACATCGAATGTCTTCTCAGTTTGTAAAGCTTTGTGTGATGGTGTATTGATAGCTCAAGCTTACAGTCCAGAACATCCCGGTGAGATTAATGCTGTTTTTCGCAAGGCTTACGTAGATCAATTTAAGAAAGAACCTCCCCAATTTAGCGCACAAGCTTTCGCAGCCGTACAGGTGTACGTAGATGCACTCAAAGCATTAGATAATCAGAGCAAAGTCAATACATTACAGTTACCACAATTGCGAACAGAATTAAATAAGCAAATATTGGCTGGTAAATATAATACACCCTTAGGAGAAATTAGTTTTACTCCAATAGGTGAAGTTGTGCAGAAAGATTTTTATGTGGCACAAATTAAAATGGAAAAAGATGGTATTCAGGGTAAGTTTGCATTTTTGAAATAGGGACTGGGAATTTTAGATTTTGCAGAAAGTTCTATAGGCGGGTTTCCCAACCTAGGAACGCCACTTGCTACAAGCCGGGAACCCCGTCCAAAGAAGTGGCTCAACTTTTCAAGACGGATTTTAGATTATTCAATCCAAAATCTAAAATTGCAAATCTACTCATTAAAAGGCTAGGGACTGGGGATTGCGAAACCAGGGGGATAAAAAGTAATGACTTTTTTGTCCCTAATTACGAACTACGAATTAAATCACATGGATGTTAGTTTATTTTTACAACAACTTTTGAATGGTTTATCTATCGGTAGTGTTTATGCAATTTTTGCTTTGGGTTATACGTTGGTTTATTCCATTTTGGGAATTATCAACTTAGCTCACGGGGCAATTTTTACTCTGGGTGCATATTTTACCTATTCACTCATGGGGGGTACTTTTGGATTTAATGGCTTGTTGGCTAATGCGACGCTACCCATAAATTTACCATTTGCGATCGCTTTAATTATTGGCAGTAGTTTGGCGGGATTAGTTGGGGTAGCTATGGAACGCATTGCTTTTCAACCTTTGCGGCGTAAAGGTTCTGACCCTTTACTCACAGTAGTTTCTAGCTTAGGAGTAGGAGTTGTAATTGTAAATTTAATTCAATATTTAGTAGGCGCAGAAAGTTATACATTTCCTGCTAATACTTTTGGGAATTTACCACCAGCGATTAATTTTGGTAGTCTAGCCAAACCGATTCCTATTCGTAGTGTGCAGTTGATTATTTTTGTGGTGTCGGTGGTAATTGTGGCTATTCTCACCTACTTTATTAATCGTACTAAATACGGGAAAGCGATGCAGGCGATCGCAGAAGATCCCACTACTGCTAGTTTATTGGGTATTGATAGCGATCGCTTTATTGTCTTAACATTCTTCATCAGCAGTTTTCTCGCCGGGTTAGCAGGAACTTTGGTAGCCTCTAGCGTGAGTATTGCAGGCCCTTATTTTGGTATCGCCTTCGGGTTGCGGGGTTTGGCCGTGATTGTTTTGGGTGGTTTAGGGAGTATTCCCGGTGCGGTGCTAGGGGGTTTACTCATTGGCGTAGTAGAAGCACTTGTCCCGGCTGAATTGTCTGGGTATAAAGACGCTGTGGCTTTTGGCATTTTATTTGTCATGCTATTAGTAAGACCACAAGGCTTATTAGGTCGTCGGTTTATCCAGAAAGTATGAGGAGTGCTGTAAAGCCCTGCGGGCATAGCTGCGCTTAGAGCGGTAGCGCGGCGTTTAGCCGGTGCTTTTATTTGACTCATGACTGATTATGGTAAAACTGTTAACTGAGGTATCAAGCTATGACAACATTTACAAAACCAAAATTAACCTTTGAGCAGTTTCTTGATAAATGTCCAGAGGAAGGTTTTTATGAACTTGTTGATGGGGAAATAGTAGAAGTGCGTTCAACCAGAAATCATGATGATGTCGCTGACTTTGCGGCTGACTCTTTCAAAGATGAAATTAAACATCTTAATCTAAATTATGTAGTCAAAAACACAGCAGTTTTTAGAACTATAACGGCGAAAGGAATAGAACAAGGTCGTAAGCCTGATGTGAGTGTCATAGATAAAGATGTATGGCGTGCAGATCGTTCTGCTTATGCTGCACTTGATCAACCTATTCAGTTAGCTGTAGAGGTGACATCAACTAATTGGGAAGATGACTATATTGATAAATTGGATGAATATCAAAAGTTAGGGATTCAAGAATATTGGATTGTTGATTATTTGGCAATTGGTGACAGAAAATATTTAGGTCAACCTAAAGAGCCAACAGTATTTGTGTTTCTATTAAATGCTGATGGCGAATATGAGCGTAATGCTTTTAAAGGTTCTGAGCGCATAATCTCACAAACTTTTCCAGAACTGAAGCTGACAGCAGAACAAATATTAACAGCTTAGATTTCATCCAAGCAAATTAAAATGGCTGAATTTTTCTCTACCTATGGCTCACTCATTGTTTCAATGGTCTTAGGAGCGTTACTCGGACTCTCACTATATTTACCATTAATGGCTGGACAGTTATCTTTAGCTAGTCCTGGATTTTATGCTTTAGGTGGTTATATTGCAGCGATTCTATCAACCAAAGTTTTTACATCGCTTAGTGATTTATTTCCAATTCATTTATTATTATTTGAGATGTTAATTGCTGGTGTGATTTCTGGCTTATTGGGTATAGCCGTAGGGATTCCAGCCTTAAGATTGAGGGGGATTTATCTAGCGATCGCTACAATTGCATTTGTAGAAGTTCTGCGTGTTTTTTCCCTCAACTTAGAAATTACAGGCGGTGCGGTAGGAATTTTTTCTATCCCTCAACCATTTTCAAGTCAAATTGAATATTTATGGATTGCCTTACCATTACTATTAATTAGTATGGTTTTATTCTACCGTTTAGAACGGGTACGCGTTGGTAGAGCCTTTACTGCAATCCGTGAAGATGAATTAGCAGCCGGAGCAATGGGAATCAACCCCACTTATTATAAAGTTTTAGCGTTTACTTTGGGGGCAATTTTAGCGGGAGTCGTGGGTGCAATTAGCGCGCACTTTCTCAACACTTGGAATGCAAGACAAGGTACATTTGACGCTAGTATTATTTACTTAACTTTTGTGTTAATTGGTGGTTCAAGAAGCTTTTTAGGTTCGGTGGTAGGTGGTATGGTATTTACAGCCTTACCCGAAATTTTACGCGGTTTAGCTGATACGGGTGGTTTACCTGAATGGTTAGCCCAATTTCTCCGGGATGGGAGATTAATTATTTTTGGTTTACTGATAGTAATAGGTACTATTTTCTTTCCCCAAGGTTTGATAACTCCTGATATTTTTAAAATAGGTAAAGCAAAAAATAGGTAAAGCAGGTGACAGGTGACAGGTGACAGGTGACAGGTGACAGGTGACAGTGAAGGGGGAAGTGTTTTTTTCATATTTTGCTAGTTTTCGTCGTTGTGCTATTCGGAGGCTTACATCTTGTTTTGTATCATTTGTTTTATTGAACACCCGATGATTATTGAGAATGGTGCAAAATATCAGTAAAGAGTATTGAATATTACTTTACGAAATACTCAACACTCAATACCCAATCCTCAGCACTCAAAAATGTCCAAAACTATCCAGATAGATAAAAGCAAATCTATTTTAGAAGCCAAGTCAATCACTCGCCGTTTTGGTGGGTTAGTGGCGGTAAATAATGTTTCTTTTACAGTTAATCAACATGAAATTTTTGGGTTAATTGGCCCTAATGGTGCTGGAAAAACAACTCTATTTAATTTAATTACAGCGTTGATTTCCCTTTCTAGTGGAGAATTAAGATATCACGGTCGAGAAATTTCGCACTTACGTTCTTATCAAATTGCTGCTTTAGGTATTGCTCGCACCTTTCAAAATATTCGCTTATTTGGGGAATTATCAGCAATAGAGAATGTGATTATTGCCCGGCATTTACATACGAATAGTAGTATATTTACAGGTGTTTTAGGCTTACCTCCAGCACCAAGAGAGGAAGCAAAAAGTAGACAGAAAGCTTTAGAATTATTAGAGATGGTGGGATTAAGCGATCGCGCCGCAGAAAAATCTCGAAATTTTGCCTATGGTGATCAGCGTCGCTTAGAAATTGCTCGTGCTTTAGCCTTAGAACCGCAAATATTACTACTCGATGAACCTGCGGCGGGGATGAATCCCAGTGAAAAAGTGCAATTGAGTGATTTTATTCGGGATTTGCGCGATCGCTTCAATTTAACTATTATTCTCATTGAGCATCATGTTCCCTTAGTTATGGGATTATGTGACCGCATTGCTGTACTAGATTTTGGACAATTAATAGCTTTGGGTGAACCATCTGTAGTCAGAAATAACCCGGCTGTGATTGAAGCTTATTTAGGCAATGAATGAGCAATAGTATGATCTTAGTGGACTGACACGACTAAAATTATAGATTAGGCGTAGCGAGCGATCGCCTTGTATCTAAGAAATAGTAGTAGACAGTCCCCTTTCCTGTAATAATCATGGGAAAGCGTCTGCTAAGATACTTTCGATTGCTGCCATAGGATAAGTTTCAATTGAGAGCAATAGCAAGCCCCATCACTAATTACTGGTTCGTGTTCAGCTATCCAATCATAGATTTGTGCGGCTTTTACTAATGCCAGTTTTTCTGAGCGATAAAGTTGAGGAGTAGGACAGTAGACTTCGCCATTGATATGTATAGCTACAATCTGCCAATAGTCGCTACTTTCACCCTCTGGTATAACTTCTAAAAACCCGTTGCTGTAAGACTCGATTATTCCTATGTTCATCTACAACCATCAAATTTTAAACAAAGGTCACAACATGAAATACCAGCTATCCAAGTGAAAAAAAGCTGGAATCATGAGAGAATGCCATAGCAACCCCTACTAATAATTGTGTGTTCGTAGTCGATGAAAATCTGAATTATTGGTCACTTTTTGGCTAGTTGTCTTAGTGCTATTTTGGGCTTGATCATGAAAGTATTCGTCTCAAAACCAATATCAAAAAAGTAAAGTAGCAAAAATTAAAAATTAATCTGTGAGCAAGTGCCAACATATTGCAAAAAATTTATATTGATGTATGTTAGGTTTTGTGACCTCATTCAACATTTCTGCAACTGCCGATGAACGCTGATAAACACCGATATGAAGATGGGCAAGATTTTGTAATTTTAGAGGTGCAAAACCTTGATGTTAATTATGGCGGTATTCAAGCCCTGAAAAAGATTAATTTAACCATTCAAAAGGGTGAGGTAGTTACTTTAATTGGTGCTAATGGTGCGGGGAAAACTACAACATTACGCGCAATATCTAAAATAGTTAATCCTCACAACGGACAAATAATTTATAATGGGCGCAATATTACCCGTTGTCAATGTCATGAAGTGGTAAAGTTGGGTATTGCTCATTGTCCAGAAGGGCGGCGAGTTTTGGCAAAGCAAACGGTGTTAGATAATCTACTTTTGGGTGCCTATATTCGCTCGAATCAAGGTGAAATTAAAGCTGATATTCAAAACCAATTTGAGTTATTTCCTAGGTTAGCGCAACGACGTACTCAACTAGCAGGAACTCTTAGTGGTGGAGAACAACAAATGTTAGCGATCGCTCGTGCTTTAATGAGTAGACCACAACTATTGCTTTTAGATGAGCCGAGTTTAGGTTTAGCACCTGCGATCGTCAAAGAAATATTCTCAATTATTGAAAATTTGCGGGCTACTGGGGTGACTATTTTATTAGTCGAACAAAACGCTAATTTAGCTTTACAAATTGCTGATAGAGGCTATGTTTTAGAAGCTGGTAATATTACCTTAAATGGTGCAGCATCAGAATTAATTAATGATGAGCGAGTGAGAAGAGCTTATTTAGGATAATTATTAAAATCTCCCAAGCAACAGCCTGCTCCTACGCCAGTTTTAGATTTGTTGCCAAGAAACTTGTCTTTTGAGTAAATGTTATACTATCGGCCTGAATTTTTATACCTAGAAATAAATTAAAAATATTACAAAAGGTTACAAAATTTGTCCTATATTGGTTTTGCACCCGTCTTTATCGAGTGTCTATCTTTGTGTGGATGCGAATGGAATTCGCCTGAATATAAGCCATGAGTCAAATAGTTTGGATCGCAAGACACGCCAACCGCCTCGACTTCGTAAACCCCGATTGGTTTCTCACCGCAGAACGACGCTACGATCCACCCCTGTCTGAAGATGGTTTTGTTCAAGCCAAGCAGCTAGCTAGGCGTTTAAAACAAGAAAAAATCACCCATATTTTTGCTTCTCCCTTCCTGCGGACAGTACAAACCGCCAACGCTGTAGCAGAAGTTTTAGATTTGCCAATTAAACTAGAAACAGGATTAAGCGAATGGCTAAACCCTGCTTGGATGTCAGAAGAACCAGAAAAACTCTCAACTCCAGCCCTATCAGCATTATTTCCCAGGATTGATACCAGCTACACGCCCCAAATTGCTGCCAAATATCCCGAAACTCATGAACAGGTACGCGCACGTTCAGCACAAACTGCTAGGTGCTTGGCATCGGAATACTTCCCCCATGATATTTTGCTGGTAGCACATGGGGCTTCTGTACTGGGGGGTGCAATGGGTTTAGTAGGGGATATTGCCAAAACCGAAGTCAAAGCTTCCTTGTGTTCTGTAGTCAAAGTAGTCCGTAGAGAACCAGAATGGTTGCTAGAACTCAAGGGAGATACCACCCATTTAACTCAGGTAGAGGAAGTTATTCGTTTTGCTTGAAATTGGTGACTGGGGACAAATCAATTCAAAATTCAAAATAGCCTGCGGCTAGGCTTACGCCTCCGCAGGAAAGTCTTGCGCCTACAAAATTCAAAATTAAATAACTGGGGATTGGGTAGAATTTTCTCAGCACTCAGCACTCACAACTCACTTACTGATAATTTTTATGACATTGTTACTAGCAGGAGATATTGGCGGGACAAAAACTATTTTGCGTTTGGTGGAAATATCAGACTCATCTGAGTTGCAGACTCTTGGTGAGGAAACTTACCATAGCGGGGATTTTCCTGATTTAGTGCCGATGGTGCAGCAATTTTTACTCAAAGCCAACGCAGGTACACCAGAAAAGGCTTGTTTTGCGATCGCTGGCCCGGTGGTAAACAATACTGCCAAACTCACTAATTTAGCCTGGTTTCTCGATACAGACCGCCTAGCGCAAGAATTGAGTATTCCCCTGATTTCCTTGATTAATGACTTTGCGGCGGTCGGTTATGGCATTTTTGGCTTGAGTAAACAAGACTTGCTGACTTTGCAAGTTGGTAAACACCAATCCGAAGCACCCATTGCGATTATTGGGGCTGGTACTGGCTTAGGACAAGGATTTTTAATTAAACAGGGCAATCACTATCAAGTCTTTCCCTCGGAAGGGGGACACGCTGACTTTGCTCCCCGTACTGAGTTAGAGTTTCAGCTATTGAAATATCTGCTGGATAAACATGATATTCAGCGCGTGTCTGTAGAACGAGTAGTTTCCGGCCAGGGGATTGTCGCCATTTACCAATTTTTGCGCGATCGCTTCCACACCACTGAATCCCCAGAAATCGCCCGAATTGTTCGCACTTGGGAACAAGAAGCCGGACAGTCAGAAAAAAGTGTTGATCCTGGTGCAGCCATCGGTAAAGCTGGAGTCTCAGGAAGCGATCGCCTCTCGGAACAAACCTTACAAATGTTTATCGATGCTTACGGCGCAGAAGCCGGCAATCTCGCCCTCAAACTCTTACCCTATGGCGGCTTATATATGGCTGGTGGGATTGCCCCCAAAATCTTGAATTTGATTCAAACCAGTAACTTTTTGTTGAACTTCACCCAAAAAGGCAGAATGCGCCCTCTCTTAGCAGAAATACCGGTGCATATTATTCTCAATCAACAAGTGGGATTAATCGGTGCGGCTTTGTGTGCTTCTAGGTTATAACAGCTAGCATCATCAGTGATATCTGCAACTGCGAATGCTAAAACTATGACACATAGAGTCTTGTTCCCATTGATTGCTACTGCCTTAATTTGTGGCGGTTCGTTGATTGTAGACGCAAGTCAACCCAAACGTCCGACTGTACCAGCTAAAACTTCCGTGTCGCCGAAAAAACCACCTGTTACCCAAGCAGTACAGCCACAATGGAAGTTATTCACAGCCCCAGACGGACGTTTTACTGTGTTAATGCCAGGAATGCCTAAAAAGGAATCCCAAACTCAAAAAACCTATATGGGGGAAATAGAACTAGAAATATTTTCTGCCCAACCACCCAAGCAGGAAGTAGCCTATCTAGTGGTTTCTAATGAATTTCCTCATAGTTACGGGCAAATGACCAACCCTCAAGAAATCTTGAATAACGTCCAGGAGATGGCGTTAAAAACAACTCAAAGTAACTTAATTAGTCAGCGCAATATCCGTAGTTCTAACGGTCATCCCGGAAAAGAATTTGCCTACATTAATGTTGGCGGCAAAATCACCAGAACCAGAATCTACGTTGCTGAAGGACGTTTATATCAAGTAATGGCAATAACTACAAGGAAACAGCAGAAAAACTTAGCGAAAACCATTACAGGATACCTAAATTCTTTTCATATAGTTCTGAAAAGGTGAGTTGACTATACAACTTTTTCTCAAACTTAACCCCCAACTTCTTCACTATCAGGGAATGAGTTGGGGGTGCGATCGCTTTTCCCAATGCAACCTTAATAAATCTTTCCTTAAGCGATCGCTCATCATCATTTATTCTACTAAACATAATTATGCTAAACTATTACCTATTCCCATAATTCAAGTTTCTAAATCCTTAATTGCCTTTTCAATCTCCATCAAAAGTGAACCTAAATCTTGAGTGATTACTTGCTAGACAATATCTAAATCAACATCAAAATAAGCATGAATAATACGATTTCTCATCCCAATAATTTGTCGCCAAGGTATTTTTAAATATTTGGCTTGGCAAGGTTCAGAAACATGATTAGCTGCTTCACCAATGATTTCCATTAATCTTACTAGAGCTAAGGATAGCATCCTATCACTATTTAAATCTTCTCTAGTACGATTATTCACAAAAGATAACGCCTCTTTTGCTGAATCTCTGATGTGTTTTAGCCGAGTTAAATCATCAATTTTGCTCATAAATAACCATCGCTTCAGCTAAGACTTGGTCACGAAAATAACAACTTAAATCTGCTGAAGTTCTTAAATCTATCTGGCGATTTATTATAGTTGATAACTCATCTTGCATCGAAATAATAGCTAAACCAGGAGTTTTTCCCGGTGCAAATTCTACTAAAACATCAACATCACTTTCTCTTGTAAAATCATCTCTTAATACTGAACCAAATAAAGACAACTTACAGATCGAGTGCCGTTGACAAAATTGTTTAATTTCTTCTTGAGATAAATTAATAGGAAGAGTTTTTTGTTTCATAGTTAAAACTCCTGATTGTTAATTTTATCTCCATGATAACTGGAGTCTAGACTAATAGTTGCCTCAAAAGGCGATGCCTGCGGTGGGTGTAGCCATTCCACTTTTCCAATAACGTATATGTTACACTCCATAAGTCTGAGGCGATGGCGTTCCGCCCGTCGGAGACGATCGCAACCGCCGGACTATATATCGCCAATTTCCTGACTCATGCTCAAGACGCATATTTACCCTATACTCCACAAAGTTTGCAACAACACCCCAGATATCCGGTAATGTAGTATCTACATAATTATTAGCTACTTCATACCACCTGCTGCAACCATGTCAGAGTATCCTACTCTCCCCACAACCAAACCCCAAAATCCTAATTTTTCCTCTGGCCCCTGTGCCAAGCATCCTGGCTGGTCTGTTACTAATTTGCAAAACGCTTGTTTAGGTCGTTCCCACAGATCGGAAGATGGTAAAGCCAAATTAGCAGCCGTAATTGAACGTTCCAAACAAATTCTCGGTCTTCCTGCTGATTACCGCTTGGGTATTGTTCCTGCTTCCGATACTGGTGCTGTAGAGATGGCGTTATGGTCATTACTGGGACAAAGACCCCTTGACATCCTGGCGTGGGAAAGTTTTGGTCAAGAATGGGTTAAAGATGTCGTAGATGAGTTGAAATTGCCCGATGTCCGCTTGATGAAAGCACCCTATGGCAACTTACCCAATTTAGAAGAAGTTGACTTTAGCCATGATGTCGTATTTTTGTGGAATGGCACAACTTCCGGTGTGAGAGTTCCCAATGGTGATTGGATTCCAGATGACCGTGAAGGACTAACTATTTGTGATGCCACTTCTGCGGTGTTTGCAATGGATATACCTTGGGAAAAAATCGATGTGCTGACCTATTCTTGGCAAAAAGTCTTAGGTGGGGAAGCACAGCATGGTGTCGTTGTTCTCTCACCCCGCGCCGTAGAAAGACTGGAAAGTTATCAACCAGCTTGGCCGATACCCAAAATTTTCCGTTTATCCCAAAAAGGCAAGTTAATTGAAGGCATTTTTAAAGGAGATACCATCAATACACCATCAATGTTGTGTGTAGAAGATGCCCTAGATGCCTTAATTTGGGCAGAAAGTATTGGAGGACTTTCTGGCTTAATTAGTCGTAGTGAAGCCAATTTAGCGGCAATTAGCAAATGGGTTGAACAAAGCAGTTGGGCTGGTTTCTTGGCAGATAAACCAGAAACTCGTTCTTGTACTTCCATCTGCTTAAAAATAGTTGACGCAAGTTTTGCCAGCCTCAGTCCAGAAGACCAAGCAAAATTCGCCAAGAAAATGGCGAAACTTTTAGAAAAGCAACAAGTGGCTTACGATATTGCCCCCTATCGTTCTGCACCTCCCGGACTCAGAATTTGGGGCGGAGCTACGGTAGAAACTACAGATATTGAAGCCTTACTTCCTTGGTTAGATTGGGCATACGCTACCTTGAAAACTGAGTTTGCTGCCGTAGCTTAAAGTAACGATGCTCTGCCCCGCTACGCTCTAAGCGCAGCTATGCCGCAGGCTTTACGTAATTCGTAATTCGTAATGCGTAATTAAGAGTTACAGATTACGAATTATATTTTTCTACACACTTATAAATTGCAGCCAAAACCTTCAGAACTCTCAGAAAAAGTAACTAATTCTAAGAAGTCTGGATTAGCTAAAAACTGCTTTGCTGCTAATAATCCGGCTACGCTCCAAGTTTGATTGATTCTGGCTTCTTTGCCAATCAAACGACCATTGTTGCCATCGTAGTATTCGGGGAATTTATCCTGGGTTAAACGACTTTCGGCGATCGCGATCGCTTCTTGGGCTAGTTCTACTCTGCCGGTTTTTAGTGCCGCAGCTGTAAATAACCACAGTAATACCGGCCAATTACCACCATTATGATAAGACCAAGCGATGTTTTTGGGGTCACATCCTGTGACAATTCGCCACTCTAAACCTTCTATAGCCGGATAGCAAATTTTCACGGGCATATAGCCAATTAAGTCTTGCCAGCGATGCACAAATAAATTCATGATGCTTTGAGATTCTTTTTCGCTAGCTAAAGAAGTTAAAATCGCCATCAAATTACCCAAGGCAAAGAAGCGAAAATCCATCCGTCCTGGCCCCAAATTCCCGGCTAAATAGCCACTACTTTCGGGTAGCCACTCAATTACCCAATCAGGAATTGATTCTGAGTAGATATTGAATTTATTAGCAACTTCTTTACCAAATTCATTTCCTTTGTAACGGTAAATTTCTCTTAACCTTTTCAGGTCTACCCAGTAATAATTGCAGATGTGATAGTGCAAAGCACCCAATCTACCATTAACTTTATCGAGATACTGTCCCCCATCTCCATCGGGTAAGAGTAACTCACGAGAAGCCCGCATAGCTGCGTAGAATAACACCTGAATTTCTAAAGGGTGTTCGTAGACTCCCATACGGCGGTCAATCATAAATGCGCCATCGGGAACTAACATTGTGGGGTACATGGCAAACCGATGTACCAGGCAAAGATCCAAAATTAGCTTGATCCCAGCTTGAAATTGTGGCTGACGGGCTAATTCTAAGTCCCCTGTAGCTTTTTCATAGGCACGCAGCAGCAGAATCCACCAAAGACAAGAATCTATAGGCGGAACGCGTGCGATCGCTTGTTCACCAAAATCAGCAATTAAATATTCCTCGCTGCCATTGGACTCTACTTTAAAACTTGCAGGCATCAATCCTGAACCAGGTTGAAAGCAATCCATCTGCTTTTCATGACTCTGTAATTTCAGTGTCTCCACTAAAAAGTTACGGACAATTTCTGCTTTACCTTCCATGAGAAACACTAAAGCAGAAGGAATAAAATCGCGGAGGAAACACTGGTCATAGTTGAGTGCATCCAAATCAGGATCGTGAGCCGCTACAGTCCCAATAGGTTTTCCCTTGTAATAAATTATGGATTCTTCTAGGAGTCGCCAAGCTTCTGTTTGCTGGAGATTTTTTTGATTGATTGTGGAAGTTTTCATAAGCACTTAGTTCTATTACTACTCTCAAATCCATCTTGGAAAGCACAGCAAATCAACTCTCAAACTGACCAAAGATGAAAGCAAATCAGATAAATCTCAAGAAACTGCTGCTACTTCTTCTGAACTACTAACACGCTAAAAAACATGACTTTTAGCAGTTGCCTTACGGGTTAAAGTCTGCGGTGGAATAACCTTAGAGTATGGTTTTGGGGAGTATTTGCGACAATATTTACTTTGATGAGGCATTTTTACTGGCGATCGCCTAATTAATCTCTGAACTTACGCCATAATTTGGATGTGCCTTCTTTTTTACCCTATCATATATTTCTCTGCACTTAGTTAGCATTAACTACAATTAGATATTAGAAAATAGTAAATAGTCAAACATAATTAGGATCGCAATAATTTTCACTACTTCTTTTTCAATAAGATTTGGATAAGATAACTTGCCAAAATAATAAAACCTTTAGAGGCGTTGCAATGCAACGTCTCTACCTACAGATAATTCAGAACACTGTCAACGCACTGCGATCGCTAACAGTAATCAGCGCAAATTAGTCGGTATTTGTTTTGGAATCACCCAATAGTAAATAGTTTTGCCATCCACTTGTAGTGTCTTTTCCGGCTTCCAGTCACCCATATCAAAGGCGTGAGATACAACCCTAGTACCGGGTTTGAGTTCTTTAAATAGCTTAGGACGTAGTTTAAGATTGATTTCAGGTAACAGGTACAGGGTAACTACTGTAGCGTCACTTAAATCAGTGTTAAATAGGTCTTGCTGAATAAACTTTACCCGATCAGTAACTCCAGCTTGTTGGGCATTGATGTTAGCTTCTTGGATGCGTTCTGGATTAATATCTATACCAATTCCTTTTGTGCCGAACTTTTGAGCAGCTGTATTCACAATCCTACCGTCACCACTGCCTAAGTCATAAACCAAATCATCTTTATTGACTTGTGCCACTTCTAACATTGCGTCTACTACAGGCTGTGGTGTTGGCACATAGGGAACATCCGCAGGGCGTTCTTGGGGTTTTGTGGGAGCTAGTGTTTGAGTCTGACCTGTCAATGTTGGTGAAGAAGGCGTTGCTTCTGTTTCTAAGTTCTGTGCTGTGGTTGTGCATCCAACAAGACCCACATTGGCAATACTAACCCCTGTGACTAGGATAAGTAGCATTCTTTGCAAGTTCATTAATAATCCTCCAATTGAACTGTTCACTGATTTAAGTTCTACCCTGGTGGTAGCGATTCCAAACCAAAAACGGAATACCTGCTGCTACTACCAAAACACCAGCAATTGCGCCTACATTTGTGTAGACTAAGCTGGAGTAAAGCAAATAGCCACAGACGACACAAAAGAGCATCGGTGTGACAGGATAAAATGGCACACTAAATGGGCGAGTAATGTTTGGTTCTTGGTATCGCAGTACAATCAGAGATATGCCGGAAAGCAAGAAAAAGAACCAAAATACAGGTGCGGTGTAATCCACCATTGTTTCAAACCCTTTACGGGTAAATGTGCCTAATAGAACTAGTCCCAAGGCGATCGCCGCCTGCACCAGCAATGCCGAACCAGGAGTGCTAGAGAGTTGTTGCCAACTTCCCATAAAACCAAACAACGAAAAATCTTTACCAAGAGCGTAATTAGTCCGCGCTCCTGTGAAAATGGTAGCGTTGATTGCCCCCAAGGTGGAAATTGCAATTAAAAAGCTAATAAACCACGCTCCTGGTTCGCCAGCAATAGAGCGCATTAAATCTGCGGCGACTGCTTCTGATTGCGCCATGTTGGCTAATCCTAATCCCCGGAGGTAAGCCCAATTGATTAATAAGTAAATGGTGGTAATAATGCCAATACTCCACAATAGCGATCGCAATATATTGCGCTGTCTATTTTGGATTTCTGCGGAAATGTAGGCCGCTTCGTTCCAACCGCCATAAGACAACAGCACAAACACCATCGCTAGACCCCAATTACCTGATGAGGTAGATTCTACCGTCACCACAGAATTGCTCGTGGCACTCAGTCCAAACATGACTACTAGTAACAAACCTAAAACTTTAGCCACAGATAGTAAGTTTTGCGTCCACTTACCTTGTCTCAAACCAAAAATATTTAAGGCTGTTAGGAGAGCAATTACACCTGCTGCATAGACAGAAGATGAATATGAACCAAGTCGCCACAATTGCGAGGCATAATCACCAAAAACGAAGGCTAATAGAGTAATAGAACCAGTTTGAATGACTGTTAGCCGCGCCCAGGCAAATAAAAATGCGATCGCACGTCCAAATGCACGCTTGAGATAGAAATAGACACCGCCAACATCAGGATAGGTTGTTGCCAACTCTGCATAGCACAATGCGCCTATTATAGATACCAAGCCACCAGCTAGCCATAACATCAGTACAGCCAGATCATTCCCGGCTTGATTTGCCACCAATGCCGGAGTTTGAAAAATTCCTGCACCAATTACAATCCCTACAATTAAAGCAACTGCGTCGGGTAATCTTAACAATTGCCTAGGTGACACCACATTTTTACCTTGTCCCTCCTCTACTACAATGTTTTCTATAGGTCTACTCACATTAGCTCCTTACTAATTTGAACTTTAAGAGTGTAAGTAAAAACCATCACACTCTACCTTCGTTAAAAGTTTTTTGGTCTAATTTCTCTGGATGTACAAACATGAGTATTCAGTAACTACCCTAATAATTTTTTAATTAATTATCGGGTGTTACTACAGACTTTCCATGTTTGGTTAATCAGAAGTAAATGGGACTGAGGAGTAATCTATTTGGTGTGGGTAAGAAAGACGTGATTTATTAGTCCCATTTATTAATTTTGAGCAAAAAATGTGACCAAAAAGTGACAAAAAGAAAATAACGTCGTATACATTAGCAGAACTTAGGCAAAAACTCTCTCAAACCCTTATTTCTCTGTGTTCTCTGCGGTATGCGCTACGCAACCGTTATTCCGTAATTTATGCGTAAGTCCTAAAGTAGTTCTAATTGTGCTGGATTATCTTTGACCAAAATCATTTGCATTGTTCATGTTTATATCAATTTTCTCTGTTTCTTGCAGTATAAAAAATAACTTATAGAAACTTCTATCACTGGTAAGATTTATCACAACCTAGAGAATGATTGACACAATTGCAGGCTTAGAATATGTGTAAGTTTTTGCTTACTGGCACTGAAGGAACACGGGGAAAGGTGACAAGATAGGAGAAAAATATCTGTTTGTTTCATTCTTAAGAAGTGCTGCGATCGCTCCTCACTATGAGGTTTTATTTAAAATCTCATACTAGGTAGAAGTAAAATATCTACAAGTTCGCCGACGACTAAACCAGTAGTCGCTAAAACAGTTAAAATCCAAAAGGAGTTTGCCTTGTTGAAGCCTGCAAATCGCATTTCTAAATCAGCTAAAAGTGTGCTAGCTACGGGGATAAGAAAAAGACTAAATAATAATGACCAAGTGGCGACTAAGGCAATTGAGATACTTAACACTAAGATTACCACTAAAGTTCTAGAACCCAAGGATACTAAACGTTCTAACCAAGAGATACTTTTACGGACTACAGCTATGGCGATCGTGGCCACAAAACCTCCCACTAACCAAATAATGTGATGTGCCGCCAGATACCATCCTAAAAAAGCATAAGCTAGCCACAGCAAGATTAGAGGCATAAAGGGAATTCTGTGATTAGATTCTAAATTGATGTTTTCCATAACTTTAACTTCATATAAGTGTTAAGATTTACGCTACCTATTCTTTTGCAGAAAAGATAATTACTTTTACACTTAGATGTAGCAAATTTTTCAGAAAAATCTTCGCTTGTAAGGAAAAGTTAATTATATTTATATTAATTTTTTCTAATTACTTAGTAACTCTATGTATTTAGGAATAATTTCGAGAAATTCGTGAGTGGGGAGTAGGGGAAAAAATCCCCTTCCCTGTCATCTGTCACCTACCTATTTTCCTAACGAATAGCGGCTCGCTTGTCTATTTCTGCCCAATTCACGACATTCCACCAATTGTTCAAATACTCTGGGCGACGGTTGCGATATCTCAGATAATAGGCGTGTTCCCAGACATCATTCCCCATAATTGGATATAACCCTTCCATAATGGGACTATCCTGATTAGCAGTAGTCATAATTTGGAGTTGGCCTTGGGGGTTACGCACTAACCAAACCCAACCACTACCAAAACGACTAGCACCGGCTGCATTAAATTGCGTTTTAAAGGCATCAAAACTGCCAAAAGTTTGGTTAATTTCTTCGGCTAGTTTTCCCGTTGGTTGTCCACCACCATCGGGACTCATGATTTGCCAGAAAATAGTGTGATTCAAGTGTCCCCCACCGTTATTTCGCACTTTTGTGCGAATATCTTCAGGTACACTGTCCAAATCTCTCAGTAAAGCTTCAACACTTCTTTTTTGCAAATCCGGGTACTTCTTCAGCGCATCATTTAGATTATTGACATAGCTAGCGTGATGGGCATCATGATGCAGTTTCATTGTTTCTGCATCAATAGCCTGGCTCAAAGCTGTGTAATCATAGGGTAATGGCGGCAACTTGGCAGGAGAAGCACTTAACTCTTGATCAGGGTAAGCAACAGGTAAAGAAGACTTAGTAGTCGGTTCTGTGGTATTGACAGACTGTGACTCAGCTATTGGTACTGTTCCACAAGCAACAAGCAAAATTGCTGACAACAACAAAGCAAATGTCTTTTGCAAAAATTGAAACATAAACTATCACCTCAAAATTTATATTGCAAGATGAAATAAGACCAATCAATAAATTCCAGCATTTCGTGTGGATGGAATTAATCTGTGCTAGAGCTATATAGCGTTTCTCGTCGTTGTAATGAGATACATCTCTTTAAGGTCAAGGTCTAGAGTTGGAGGTGTACTTCATTTAATTGGGAACTGCTATGGCAGCAAGTAAAGCACTACTCAAAAACATCTTCAGCGAAAATCTTATACTAAAAATGCTACTAACACCAGAATAATTTATTTTAATCTAAGAAATAATACTCTATTATCACCTTTTATAATAGGTGTTTTTAAAAGATAAACATTTTAATTATTAATAAAATTTACCGTATTTAGTCTTTCAAAAAATAAGATTTGTTTTATTCATATGGATTTAATTAATTTTATTATCCCAGTAAATTCTAGCATAAAAGCATATTTATAAAATTTAAGTCTTTAATATATTCCTTTGGATATAAAGACAAAAGTTACAAGCAAAACTATTGGCAGAGACAGGAGGATTTTTCTTTTGTTAAACATATAATTGAGTCACCAATAATGCTTTATAGCGTTTTCTAAGCAACTGAGGTACACCAAAATATTGTTTACCAAGGTTAGTAGCTTTGAAAACGTACCTCACCAGGTCGGGAAAAGCTATAGCTGTAAGTAAGTTACTGAAATAACTATGTTACTGTCAGCATGGATCAAGTCCTAAGCCAGCTATTACCAATTTAATAGAGTGCAATTAATAGTCAAGGATTTATTTGAATTTTGGCAGATATCCACTTTAGCCTCTATTTTTTAACTGCCTCCTAATTTAATAAGGAAATATATCTGTTATTTTAGGACAGATAACTTGGTAAAAATATCAATTTGCTCAATATATATAGCCAAGGATATGTAATATGTTTGTTGATCAAGTATTGCAAAACCAATTAGCCTCAAGTCAAAATATTGCCCAGGCAACTCGCAGTGAGATCAAAACTAAGCAATCACCAACTAATAATTTAGAGATTCCTGAAATAGCTATATCTCTAACTCCTATTGGTTTGGTTTTTAGCTGGGTTATCTTCTTTATAATTTTGCGAAAAATTCGGACTATTTTAGAAGACAAGATGGTTGGCACAGTTAAAAGCTCGCATCAATTACCTTGCAAAAAATGCAAATTTTATTCCAATAATCATTATCTAAAATGTGCTGTAAACCCTGGGATTGTGATGACAGAGGATGCTAAAGATTGTTCTGAATATTCGCTTGAAAAAGATCATAAATTCTCGGCTAAAAATCTTTTCCACTAATAGCTTGTTAATAGTCTGTGACTAGACAAATTCAAGTTAAGCAATTTCCCCAAACTCTCGCCGTCGCTGTAGCCAGTTCGCTATATCATTGGTGGTGATAATGCCTGTGAGTAAATCATCTTGAGTGACTAGCACTCGTCGCACCCCTGATGTTTGCATTTTTTCGAGTATCTGAGACATTTGTTCTTCTGGACGCGCACTTATCCCCTGTTCTGTAGGAATCATCGCCTCTTGAACAGTGCGGTATATCCATTCTTCTCGCGGGATATCCTTAACTTTACTTAAAGTAATAATCCCTATTGGTTTACTATCTTGCATGACGGGAAAAGAATGATAACGACGACTGAGGAAATATTTATCTACTAATTCCTGGAGTGTTAAGTCGCCATCTACTGTCTCTGGATAGGGTGTCATAACTTCCCTGGCACGTACTCCTTGTAAACTGGTACGCAGCAGAATTTCTTCATAACTAGCTTCAGCCGCAGTGTAGAGAAACCAACCAATTAGAACAAACCAGAGTCCGCCTAAAACAGCACCACCAAATGTCTGCAATAAACCCAGAAAAATCAGTAAATAAGCTAGCAATTTACCGCCTGTAGAGGCAATTTGTGTAGCTTTTTTCAGGTTGCCGGTGTATTTCCACACTAGAGAACGGAAGACACGACCACCATCTAAAGGAAATCCTGGTAACATATTAAAGATAGCGAGGATAAGGTTAATGGATGCTAAGTAAGAAGTAACACCATTAATTACCACACTCCAACCTGCATTTCGGCCAATATACCAGAGCAAGCCAAATAGGGCAGACAGTACCAAACTAGTAACAGGCCCAATGACGGCTATTTGAAACTCATCGCCTGGAGTTTCCGCATCCATTCGAGTTCGGGAAACTCCACCAAAGATAAATAAAGTGATCCCCTCAACTGGAATTCCTTTTGACCTAGCTACAAAAGAGTGGGAAAGTTCATGAGCTAGTAATGATGCAAAGAACAGTAATGTTGCTACTATGCCCATGCCAAAGTAAGTAGTATTGTCAAGTCCGGGATAATTAGCAGGAAATAAACCTGCGCTTAGAGTCCATAGGACAAGAAAGAAAATTACCAACCAAGACAAATCTATTCGGATTTCAAAACCGAAGATAGAACCTAAGCGAAAACCTTGCATAATTTGCTATTATTTGAGCGCAAAAGATCATCGAAGTCACCAAAAGCTTAGAAAATGATCATTATTGCTGCCTCTAGCAAACGATAGAGTCCTGTGTATCAAAGGAAAGAACTGCAAATAGGAACTGGGAATTAAATTGACCTACTAGTTTGTAGTAAGGACTTTAGTCCTTATTTTTCTAAGAGGTTGTTTGAAAAGTCTGTTTCTTTTTCATGTTCTAGCTTGCTTTGCTACGCAACGCTACCGCGAACTCCGCAGGAGTATTTTCAAATATGCTCTAAGGACTAAAGTCCTCTCTACAAGACGCTACGCGAATACTACGAACCATTAAAACTAAAACCCTGCACCGGGATTGAGTTGGAGTAATAACCAAGTTAGATACGTCCCGAATGGCCCCCAAAGTGCGTAGGGAAGGAATAGCCAAGCGGCTTTTTGAGAAATTGGCTTAACTACAAAAGCGAGAATATAGACCAAAAGTGTGGCTAATCCACCGAGAATTATTCCGCCTGTGAGGCTTTTCAGTTCTACTACAACGGGACTGTAGGTGGAAGTGAGGATAGCAATTAATGCGTAAATAGCCATCAAAAACCAAGGTCGAGAACCTTGTCTAGTTTTTTTCTCCCAAACAATAATGGCTGAGATGGTGAGACAAGCCCAAATTAAAGTCCAAATAAACGGAATGAGAAATTCAAAGGTCAACCAGTTAGGGCGTTGCAAATTTTGAAACCAAGGGTCGCGCAGTGAGGTAAACAGGCTACCGCCAAAAAATAATGCTGCTGAAACTGCTGTAATAATCCATCTCGCTTTCACAATGGTTTCCTGTTATAGAGGGCTGATACTTCTGATTTTTCACGTTATGTGGAAAAGTTCATGTGAAACCTAACCCCCTAACCCCCTAACCCCCTTCCCTAGTAGGGAAGGGGGAATATGTAGAGACGTTTCATGAAGCATCTCTACATTGGTAGGGGAGAGGTACCCTGCGGGTACTCTGCGAGAACGCCTTTGGCGAACGCGGTAGCGTCTGTCTACGACACGCTACGCGAACGTAAGAGAAGCAAGCTAGGTTGAGGGGTTTTCCATCTCCCGTGAAAAGTCAGGCTGATATTTGCAGTTTAACTTGGGTTTGACAGATTGCACTTCTCTTTAGTAAAGATGTGTATACAAACCATATCTGTGTTGTGGATTAGTGATAGAGAGTTTCATCAAATTTATAATGCAGCTAATACGCATAATAACTTATGGGATCGCTGATAATATAACCGTAGAAGATAAGTATTTTCCCTGTTATCAATTATTAAGGATTAACTATGGACCCTATCTCTCTGGTTATTGCTGCTTTAGGTGCTGGTGCGATCGCAGCTGCTAAGGATACCGCAGGAGTCGCAGTTAAAGATGCCTATCAGGGTTTGAAAGCCTTAATTAAGAAGAAGTTTGAAAGTGAACCAAAAGCACAAATGGTTTTGGAAGAACACGAAACAGATCCTGAAACCTATGAAGCACCACTTAAAAAGAAATTAGCGGAAGCTGGTATTGATAAGGATGAGGAAATTATTAAGTTAGCGCAGGAATTACTCAAACAAGAAAAACCGGAAGAGTCAGCAGCAGGTAAATTCAATACGGTATTTCAAGGAGAAGTTAAGGGCGTTCAGATTGGCGATCGCAACACACAAACAAATACATTTTAACTAAAAGCCGCTAGGGTATCTCAATGAACCACGCAGAGTTTCAAGGAGAAGTTAAGGGCGCGCAGATAGGCGATCACAACATTATCTACAACTATTTCTACTACAGAGAAGAAATCAAACCTATATCTGTTGATGTTGCTGACGAATATCTGCCTTGTCCTTATCGGGGGTTGTTTCATTTTGGCCCAAATGATGCGGATGTGTTCTTTGGGCGGGAAATTTTTATAGAAGAACTTTATGGTGCAACTAAAACCCATAATTTTATTCCGCTACTGGGTGCATCAGGAAGTGGTAAATCTTCGGTGGTGTTGGCGGGATTAGTCCCAAAGTTGCAAAAGGAAGGTCATTGGCAGTTTACTCACTTTCGTCCTGGTGCTGATCCTTTTCATGCGCTAGCTGTAGCTTTAGTTCCACTGTATACGCCTAATTTAGATAAAACTGACCAAATTGTCCAAGCCAGAAAGATGGCTGGTTACTTGCAAGATGGCTCTGTTCCTCTCTCGGACGTTTTGGCAACAATTCGGCAAAATCACCCTAATCATCGGGTGCTATTGATTGCTGACCAATTTGAAGAAATTTACACTCTCTGTCACAATCAGGAAACTCGCCATAAATTTCTTGATTGTTTATTAGCCAGTTTAGAAACTCCCACTTCTCTATCTGCATCCGCTACGGTGTGGGTAACGACAATGCGGGCAGATTTTTTGGGAAATGCTCTCTCTTATCGTCCCTTTGCGGATGTTTTGCAAAATGCTGACTTGAAACTGGGGCCGATGAATCGGGAGGAATTAACACAAGTTATTGAAAAACCTACCGAAAAATTAGGGGTGACATTTGAAGCAGGGTTGGTAGAACGCATTTTAGATGATGTGAAAAATCAACCAGGAAATTTACCTTTGCTAGAGTTTGCATTAACAGAGTTGTGGAACAAGCAAACAGGTAAACAATTAACTCACAAAATCTATGAAGAAATTGGTCAAGTAGAAGGTGCGTTAGCTCGTCATGCTGATGAGAAATATGGCAACTTGACAGATGATGAGAAAGAAAAAGTCCGGCGGATTTTTATTCAATTGGTGCGTCCGGGTGAGGGAGCAGAAGATACCAGACGCGTAGCGATGAAAGCGGAATTGGGGGAGCAAAGCTGGGATTTGGTCAAACAATTAGCTGATGCTCGGTTGGTGGTGACAAGTCGCAATGCTACCAGTCAAGAAACAGTAGAAGTAGTCCATGAAGCTTTGATTCGCAACTGGGGAGAATTGCGGGAATGGATGGATACAAACCGCGTTTTTAGAGCTTGGCAAGAGCGACTGCGCGCAGCAAAGGGACAATGGGAAACAACGAAGCGAGATTCTGGTTCATTGTTGCGGGGTGCAGCTTTGGCGGAAGCAGAAGAAAAACTCAAGGAACGCCCAGGAGACTTGATTGATGAGACAGAATTTATTGAGGAGAGTATCCAAGAAAATAATCGCCTCAAACAAGCTGAAGCAGCTCGCAGAAAGCGCGAAATCAGAACCGCCTGGAGCATTGCGGCGGGTTCCTTGGTGGCGGTGGTGATTAGCAGTGGATTGGGTTTGACAGCATGGAATCAGACGAAACAATCGGAACTCAATCAAGCTGAATCTCTGAGTAGATATTCCTTGTCTCTAATTAATGAACATAAAGACTTAGAAGCTTTTGTCACAGCAATAAAAGCAGGAAAAATCCTGCAAAGCCAACACAAAACTAAGCCAGAAGCTTTAAATGCTTTGGAGACAGCTCTTGTTCAAGGAAGAGAACGCAACCGCTTAGAAGGGCATCAGGGTGCAGTCTGGAGTGTGAGTTTCAGCCCCGACGGCAAAACCATCGCTACCGCATCAAATGACAAAACAGCGCGGTTGTGGAACTTGCAGGGGCAACCGCTCCAGGAATTGAAAGGGCATCAGGCTGAAGTCTGGAGTGTGAGTTTCAGCCCCGACGGCAAAACCATCGCTACCGCATCATCTGACAAAACAACGCGGTTGTGGAACTTGCAGGGGCAACCGCTCCAAGAATTGAAAGGGCATCAGGCTGAAGTCTTGAGTGTGAGTTTCAGCCCCGATGGCCAAACCATCGCTACCGCATCATCTGACAAAACAGCGCGGTTGTGGAACTTGCAGGGGCAACTGCTCCACGAATTGAAAGGGCATCAGAGTATAGTCTCAAGTGTGAGTTTTAGCCCTGACGGCAAAACCATCGCTACCGCATCAAATGACAAAACAGCGCGGTTGTGGAACTTGCAGGGGCAACAACTCCAGGAATTTAAAGGTGCATCAAGTGTGAGTTTCAGCCCCGACGGCAAAACCATCGCTACCGCATCAAATGACAAAACAGCGCGGTTGTGGAACTTGCAGGGGCAACCGCTCCAGGAATTGAAAGGGCTTCAGGGTGCAGTCTATAGTGTGAGTTTTAGCCCCGATGGCCAAACCATCGCTACGGCATCATCTGACAATACAGTGCGGTTGTGGAACTTGCAGGGGCAACTGCTCCACGAATTGAAAGGGCATCAGAGTGGTGTCAATAGTGTGAGTTTTAGCCCCGACGGCCAAACCATCGCTACCGGATCAATAGACAATACAGTGCGGTTGTGGAACTTGCAGGGGCAACTGCTCAACGAATTGAAAGGGCATCAGGCTGAAGTCTTGAGTGTGAGTTTCAGCCCCGACGGCCAAACCATCGCTACCGCATCAAATGACAAAACAGCGCGGTTGTGGAACTTGCAGGGGCAACAACTCCAGGAATTGAAAGGGCATCAGGGTATAGTCTCAAGTGTGAGTTTCAGCCTCGACGGCAAAACCATCGCTACCGCATCATCTGACAAAACAGTGCGGTTGTGGAATTTGCAGGGGCAACTGCTCCAGGAATTAAAAGGTGCATCAAGTGTGAGTTTCAGCCCCGACGGCAAAACCATCGCTACCGCATCATCTGACAAAACAGCGCGGTTGTGGAACTTGCAGGGGCAACCGCTCCACGAATTGAAAGGGCATCAGGCTGAAGTCTTGAGTGTGAGTTTCAGCCCCGACGGCAAAACCATCACTACCGCATCATCTGACAAAACAGCGCGGTTGTGGAACTTGCAGGGGCAACTGCTCCACGAATTGAAAGGGCATCAGGGTGCCGTCTATAGTGTGAGTTTTAGCCCCGACGGCAAAACCATCGCTACCGCATCATCTGACAATACAGCGCGGTTGTGGAACTTGCAGGGGCAACTGCTCCAGGAATTAAAAGGTGCATCAAGTGTGAGTTTCAGCCCCGACGGCAAAACCATCGCTACGGTATCATATGAGAATACAGCGCGGTTGTGGAACTTGCAGGGACAACTGCTCCACGAATTGAAAGGGCATCAGAGTATAGTCTCAAGTGTGAGTTTCAGCCCCGACGGCCAAACCATCGCTACCGCATCAGAGGACGATACAGCGCGGTTGTGGAACTTGCAGGGGCAACTGCTCCGGGAATTGAGAGGGCATCAGGGTTATGTCCATAATGTGAGTTTCAGCCCCGACGGCCAAACCATCGCTACCCCATCTGATGACAAAACAGCGTGGTTGTGGAACTTGCAAGGGCAACCGCTCCAGGAATTGAAAGGGCATCAGGGTGAAGTCTATAGTGTGAGTTTTAGCCCCGACGGCAAAACCATCGCTACGGCATCAGCAGACAAAACTATTAAACTCTGGGATATGGATTTAGACTCTTTAATGAGGCGCAGTTGTGATTCGGTACGCGATTATTTAAAGAATAATCCTTTAAAAAATAATCCTGATGTCAGCGAGAGTGACAGGCATTTGTGCGACGGTATTGGCAGAAAGTAGGAGGCAGGGGCAGGGGGCAGGGGGAAAAGGGTTTGAGGCTTTGTGCTTTGGGGAAATATAGAAGACTACTTTTCACGAGATCGATACTGTTGGCGAATGTAATACATTTTTGTATTTTAAAATATTACGCAAGCTCAAACCTTCAATCTGTGGTTGCGGCTTTTAGTTGTAACACCTTTGTTTATCCGTTTGTAACACTTTCGCCAACAGTATCCGAGATCTGGAAAACCCCTCTTCAAAGCTCTCCCCTACCAATGTAGAGACGTTTCATAAAACGTCTCTACATATTCCCCTTTCCCTACGAAGGAAGGGGGTTAGGGGGTTAGGTTTCACGCTAGCTTTTCCAGATAACGTGAAAAGTCAGAATATAAAAGGCGATCGCATCACAGCAAAATCTGCGCCATGATTAATACTATTCTTCTACTGATGCAAATACCACACCTTCATAGAGTTGTGCGATGGCAAAATCAAATTCTATGCTAGATAGTGTAATCATATCTCCCTCAGTGTAGGGATAGTAAAGCCACATTCTTCCCTCTCCCCGACAGAAACGTTCAACAGAGATTTTTTCGGAATCTATCAATAAATATTCTTTTAAAGAGGGAATTGTTAAGTAATTAGTGAATTTTTCGCCCCGGTCTTTGCTACTCGTACCAGGGGATAAAACTTCAGCAATTATTGTAGGATTTTGAATAAATTTGCGAGCATTCAGGTCTTGAGGGTTGCAACTGACGATCAAATGAGGATAATAATAGATATTTTTAGTATTAAATTGCACTTTCACATCTGACACATTCACTCGGCAACCTCTAGCACGTAAATGTGGGTATAAGACTCTGTAAAAGTTCAGTGCAATGTCATTGTGAGGAATTGTAGCACCAGTCATGGCAAAAACTTCGCCATTAACATATTCATAACGAAGCTCTTGCTGTAGTTCCCATGCGAGATATTCCTCGACAGTCATTTTTTGCGGTTGTTGGGGGATGGCTACCATAGCAAGATAGTTTCTAGTTTGTTTTGATTTTAGCTTGGCAACTTCTGCTTTCCCGGATGTAACTTCTGCTTTCCCGGAAGTAGTTTCTGCCTTCCCGGATGTAACTTCTGTCTTCCCGAATTTAACTTCTGTCTTCCCGGATTTAACTTCTGTCTTCACGTTTCCGTGTTTCGCGCACTTTGTAGCAACTTTCGCTTTAACGTTAAGAAGTTCATGCGATGTGAAAGTTATCAATAATCCAACTTTTCACGGTATTTGTGCAACCTCTCTGCAAACCTCTGAACAGCAACAGTAGAGACGTTGTATACAACATTTCTACATATTCCTCTTTTCCCTTGTAAGGAAGGGGGTTAGGGGGTTAAGTTCATGTAAATTACCTAATCTTTAGATTTTTTCATAAAAATCAACAATTTTACGTATGACAACGCCTTAAACAATTGTCCACTATAGAGTTAGGGTTAATTTGGAAGATGAGTATTAAATATGGCAAGACAAAAACGCAATTCACGTATGCTTGATAAAGCTGAGATACGTCTAGCAAGCATTAAATCTATTAGTCCAACTTTAGATGTAGGAGAGGGGTTGACGGTTCAAGATTATACCAAAAAAATTGAAAGCCTCAGAAAATCTCTGGAAGCATACAATACTACCCTCTCCACTATTGATGTTTTATTAACTCAGATTGTCGAATATGAACAAGATTTAGCAGATTATTCTGAAAATATTTTACGTGGTATTGCTTATAAGTTTGGTAATAATAGCCATGAGTATCAAATGGCTGGAGGTACGCGAAAGAGCGATCGCAAACGTGCTATGCGTCAAAAGGCGGTTTTGACTGCTATCTCAAGATAAGAATACAGTGAAATTTATTACCCAGAGTCCCGACTGCTATAAAAAGTCGGGATTTAAATTTAGGCAATATGCGATCGCATCTATCACTATGACTATAAGGTGTAGATTAGGTTGAGGAACGAAACCCAACACCCCGTAGCCGAAATTACTACGGAAATGGTCTTAAGAATAACTGGGTAACGTAGTAAGTATTACCCTCTCGCCAAACTCCCACACCTGTTTCCGTAAACACTGGACGCAGAATATTTTCTCGGTGTCCGGGACTTTTCATCCAGCCTTCAATGGCTGCTGGTACTGGTCTAGGTACATTCTGACTTTTGAATAAGTTCTCACCCACAACTGAATAAAGAATACCGTCTCTCGTAACTCTTTCTTGTGGTGTGCTACCGTCAGCACCAGTATGGCTAAAAAAGTTTTTATCAGCCATCTGGCGGCTATATTTACGGGCAACTTGTGCTAATTTTGGATGATCTTTGAGGGACTGTAGACCATTTTTTTGTCTTACTTGGTTAATACCTTGACGAATTTCGGATTCAATTTGGGCAGTTGTGGCAGATTCAGGAGTAATTGATGGTTGTGGGGATTGGCTTAATGGTATGTCAATGTTGGGCAGAGGCGGCAATTGTTTGGTGATTTGCTCACACCCAGTAGATGATAGCGCGATCGCAACCCACACTAAGTATAATTTTTGCGGCAATCGATTCATAGTTATTTTCGTAGGTGTTTCAGACACAGATAAAACGTCAGTCCCAAGAATCTGTAGCATCAGAACATCCTACTAGTTGCACACATTACTTGTTGTTCAAATCACAACCGAGCTTGGTGTCTACTTTTTGGCATCAGGTGTCAATGAACCTAGAATGTATTGGACTTGCTTGATCGCACCAGTGTATTTAAAGACCCCATGTTTTTTGTAGATATCCCATAACACAGAACTACGCGCATTACTCTACAGAACCCCAAAACCAGTTGCCTGTAGCACCGGGTTCTTTTTCAGTTAGAAATTCTCTCTTAGCAGAAACAAACTCTTTTTTAGAGAGGATGCCGTCTTTATCAATATCAAGCTTGGAGAAGACAAAAGCTGATTTTTCAGCATCTAAGTCAAACACACTGAAGAAAAGACGATGCTCTTGTTGTGATATATGACCATCGCTGTCTAAATCAACAATGTCAAACAAAGTCTCTATTAAAGGGTCGTTGTAATCTGGATTTGAAACCACTTTCTCTATACCCTGACAAAATTCTTCGGGACTTACCTTACCATCTCCATCCAAATCCGCTTTCGACCAAAAATTCTCCCAAATATGAAGCCACTTAAACAACATATCTTTGTGAATCTCTGAACCAAGCTCTGCGCTACGGATGTTGGCGAACCTTTCAGCAAAAATCTCAGCATCTTCTTTCCCAATAAAGCCTGAATTATCAGCATCCAGACAGTAAAAGTGATGCAGTAACTTTTTTCTATGATATTCGCTTAACAATTTTTTGTTCCTTTTACTTACCAAAATATACTTACATTACCACAACAGTACGTAGTCGATAACTACAATCACAAATACAGATTGAACCCGGATTTCTCACAAAGCCAGAAAAAATTGGGGTAAAAAACTGCCAAAATGCAATTAAGAAATAAAAGTAAGTTCTGCAAATTTATCTAACACTCAAAAGCTCTAAGTCGCTCTGACTTTTCACGGTATCTGCAAAACCCCTCTCCATAGAGCGAAGCTCTTCTCGTAGAGTACCTCTCCCCTGCAAGGAGAGAGGCTTTGATTTCTCCCCCTTCCCTAGTAGGGAAGGGGGCTGGGGGGTTAGGTTTTGCGTTAGCTTTTCCACATGACGTGAAAAGTCAGCTAAGTCGCTAGGTGTAGTTAAATATAAAACGCTTCAGTGTGTATTCACCTGCTTCGCTACGAGTTTTCATCCCATCCATTACAGTAATCAATCGTACTCATTATCAAACATCTCTCAGGCTAGTGGTCTATCGCATTAATTTTGCTGAGTTAAAATGGAAACAGAGAGTTGAGCGATCGCACATAGTTAAGCCCCGTAAAAAGTCAGTCACCTGCTCCCTGCCCTCTGCCCCTTAACCCTAAAATATTGGGTGCTTAACCTAGTCTTTACCCCAAAACTATAAGAAATGAATAGCTTCAGTCCAGAGCAGACTAGGAAACCCAACGGAGTTACGATTAATATCTATGCTACACAAGTTGTGCTTGCCGCAAATAGCGATCGCCATGACACTCACTACTGGATTGATTGCTCATATAAGCTTCCCAGCCAGTGCGTCCTCTTTCCGCATCAATCCCTATTTACAGCAGCCTTCAACAGAAGGAATGTATTTTACTTGGTTCACTGAAGAAGAAGTACCTGGCATTCTCTCAATTACTGGGGCTGGTCTAAGTAATCCCCTCAGCTTTACCAGTACACCTGCATACCAATCAGTTTTAGCATACACCAACGCCGAGAAGAATCAGAATATTACTGGTTTAGCTCCAGGGTCGTGGTTGCTCAGTGATAACAACTACAAACATAGCGTGGATGTGCGTGGTTTGTTACCGGGAACGACATATCAATATACGGTAGTCCAGGGGTCGAGTGTTTTTAACTCATCCTTTAAAACTGCTCCCACTAAAGACGACTGGAATAGCATCCGCTTTATTGCCATGGCCGACAGTGAAACCGAGCCAGCCGGACGTTCTAGTCGCCGTGAATGGCAACCCGGTGCTTTAGCCCCAGGTTCGGCAGCACGCCCGGAATTGAGTGGTAGTCAATGGGCAAATACTTTCGGCACTTCCGGCTCAGGTGCTTCACAAACTTTGCGCTATGCTTTGACTGAAACTGAAGGCTACAAACGCAACCTCGCAATCGTTAACAGCCGCAACCCAGACTTCCTGCTAATGCCTGGTGATTTGGTGCAAGGTGGTGGCTACCAACCAGGCTGGGATGAATTTTTCCGCCACAACGCCGGGGAATTTGACAGTGGCTTGTCAAGATATTCAATTTTGCCAGCCTTGGGTAACTGGGAAAACTTTGGCGCACTCAATGGCGGTTATGGTACTGATGCTGATGGACGTTTTGGCCCTAAATTTGGCCGCGATAAGTATCATGTCTACTTTGATGCACCAAATAACGGTACACCAGAGCATCAAGATAATTACTATCGTATCGACTACGGCCCTATCACTATTATTACTCTCGATAGTTCCAATGGTGAGCCAGATGATCGACGCAGTAACTACGGGGGTGATGGTCAACCACTGAAAATAAGCGGGCAAGATTACACAAGTACAGGGACTGACACCCAAGAGAACTATACACGTACCCAATATGAAGCGGCTGGCGGTACTGATTTAGCAGACTTTAACCCTGGTAGTCCCCAATGGAATTGGGCAAAAGCACAATTAGAAGATGCACGAACCAAGGGTCAAATGATTTTTGTGCAGTTCCATCACGCACCCTACAGCAGTGGTGAACACGGACAACCTATGAACCATGCTCTGTCAACAGGTCAGGGCGGTACACCCATGCGTCAATACCAGGGTATGTTTGAGGAATTTGGTGTCTTGGCGGTGCTATCTGGTCATAGTGAAATGTTCGAGCGCAGTTTTGTTGATGAAAACGGCGACGGTATTGGCGTATATTACTATGATGTAGGCGTATCAGGTGATGGGTTACGGGGTGAGAAACGTAACGGTTCAAGCTTGAGTGACCCTCTACTCAAGTACAACAACTTTAGCCAATGGACAGCCGACCAAAGTGAAGGTGAGTTTTGGCAAGAAATTGCAGGGGCGTTGCAATTAGTAGATGGTGGTAAACACTACGGACATCTTGAGGTAAATTTAGAGAACCTCAATGGGGCAAATGGCAAATACGCCAAAGTTACTCTGACACCAGTGTATAGCTTTCCCATTCTTGATCAAAACTATAATTTATTGCGTAGCGATCGCCGCACCTACAGTGATGAGATTACCTTTTTCGTAGATACCAATGGGCGAATTATCCAAGAAGTTCCTGAACCCAATGTAATTTTCGGTTTCTTAATGTTTGGCTTGAGTACCCTAGGACTCAAATCACGCAAAATTAAGCAAAAACAGCCTTTAGCATAATTAACGGGGCGTTAACTCAGATTAACGCTCCTTAATAGCGTGAAACGTTTAAAATAGTGCATTAATTATTGAAATTCTGATAAAGCAAGGATTTATATTTGCAGCACAGTCGCATCAAAACCTCTCTAGTTACATAAGTTTTGATTACTTACATCTAAAGATAGGGCTAGCCATATTGTATTTATTCCGTAATGAAGGTTAAACTTCCTAATTAACTCTGCTATACCTAACAGAATTGAAAATACAAACTAATAATAAAACGAAGTAACTAAACAGTGGTGTGATAAGAGGGAGGAGAAATGTTAAGTTACAAACAAGCTGTAAACATTACTACTCATCAACAGTGCGACACATACGCCTGGTTTTCGCAACGTGCTTGGGTGGAAATTGACTTAGAGGCGTTGACGCATAATGTCAAACAAATCAAGCAATGTTTATCACCACATACCCAATTGATGGCAGTAGTCAAAGCAGATGCTTATGGTCATGGTGCAGTTACAGTTGCGGAAATAGTATTACAAGCAGGTGCGAGTTGGTTGGGAGTTGCTACAGTTCCTGAAGGTATTCAACTCAGAGAAAGCGGCATAACAGCACCCATTTTGATTTTAGGTGCAACCCACACACCAGAACAAATTCATGCGATCGCTCACTGGCATCTCCAGCCAACAATAGGTAGTCCCCAACAAGCTTTAATATTTTCTCAAACTTTAGAGAATATTCAGTATGGTTCTCCCATCCCTGTACATATCAAGCTAGATACAGGAATGTCTAGGTTAGGAACTAATTGGCAAGAAGCAGGGAAATTTGTACAGTTAGTAGACCGTCTACCACATCTTGATATTGCCAGTATTTACTCCCACCTGGCCACAGCCGACAGCCCCGATACGTTAATTATGCAACAACAGCATCAAAGATTTGAGGAGGCGATCGCTCAAATCAAAGCTTTAGGTATCAAAATTCCTAGCTTACACTTAGCAAACTCAGCCGCCACTCTCGCAGATTCAACATTACACTACGACCTAGTGCGTGTTGGTCTAGCTATGTATGGACTATACCCAGAACTACATTTACAAAACAAGATCAACCTCAAACCTGTTCTCCAACTCAATGCACGAGTCACCCACGTCAAAACAATTGCTGCGGGTACAGGTGTCAGCTATGGTCATAAATTTATTGCTCCTAGTGAAATACGCCTAGCTGTTGTTGGTATTGGTTATGCGGATGGCGTACCACGTAATCTTTCAAACAAGTTGCAGGTATTAATTCGTGGTCAGCGAGTACCACAAATCGGCACAATCACAATGGATCAGCTAATGATAGATGTAACTAGTGTTCCAGATGTACAAGAAGGTGAAGTTGTTACTTTACTTGGTGAACAAGGCAATCAAAAAATTACAGCCGATGATTGGGCAGAAGAATTAAAGACTATTTCCTGGGAAATTCTGTGCGGATTCAAACATCGCCTGCCTCGTGTGGCAGTAATGTAGTTAGCAATATTGGGCATTGGGTATTAGTGATTGATTTTTAACTATTCCCTATTTCCTCAAAATATATGTTATATTCGTGTAGTCGTATGATGCGGATGTGGCGGAATTGGCAGACGCGCTAGATTTAGGTTCTAGTTCCGAGAGGAGTGAAGGTTCAAGTCCTTTCATCCGCATAACAGTCTAAATAAAAAAGTATAAAGGGGTTTTAAGCAAGTGTTCACTTAAAACCCCTTTATACTTTTTTTAGAATTTCTCATGAATTAAATTAATGTCAAACGCCCTAGCCAAGAGGTCATGTGGGTTACAACTAAACCACATTTCGGCAAGCTCAATGACCACAAGTATCTTTCATATACGATTAATTGACTGTACTCTGTATCTCCAGAACAGCAAAACTCTTTGTAGGGAGAAGAAGTTGCTGTTATTACAGGAAAACAGGGGAGTCTGAATCGTGGGACAGTAAAGACCATATATATAGCCTCAAAGCTTCAGGACAAGGTTCGACATAAGCAACAGACCAAGGTTCTGGTCCTAAAGCGCGTAAGAAAGTATGAGGATTTTTAGTACCTGCACCCTTCTCCATATCGTAAGGCTGGGCAATCAAACAACCATGAGCAGACCAAAACTGATGCAAAGTAGCTATGACCGACTGAAAATTCACGCTTTTTTCTCCTTGAGTCAGGACAGTGGATACAAAATTGTTCCCTAGAAAGCCCTACTGTAGCGAGTTTAGAGGAGACAGAAAAGAGTGAGCAAACTTTTTCAAAAAAAAGAGTTGACAATCTTGTGGAGGTTAGATATATTGGATAAGTGCCTGAAGGAAAGAGCGCGACGAAGCGCAGTCCGGGGGGCAACCGAACCTTGAAAAAATTATAGTTT
>NZ_JACJRG010000039.1 GCF_014697125.1 Anabaena minutissima FACHB-250
CTTAGTTCTTTTTATAACAAAATCTAGTTAGTAAATTCTAGCCACGTGTTGTTACACTTGAACACTAGTTTATTTGGCTTGTACGTATGAATACGGTTGGTGCAAGAAATGAGTATTCCTTGATTCACTATTGTTAACCTGATAAAGTTTATTGTCTACGCCCTTGAAATAACCCCTCAACTCGCATTGAGCAACTTCGATTTCGTCGAAATTCTGAAGCTTACTGGGCAACTATTGAGAAACTACTTCTCCAGGAAATTTTGCCACACTAATTTTTTCTAAAATTAAAATACCGTATTCATCGCTACAGTTAGGCATCATCAGTTCCCCTAACATTTGAAGCTAATAATAAATCGGGAGAAATGAACACAACAATGAAGTTAAGGAAGATAAAGTCAAGCTTCCCGATGTTTATCAATTTTTTAGTCGTACTCCAATTCTGCAATCGGAACGATATAGAACTCTAGCTAAGAGAAGCCAGGGTGTTCCAGAATATATGACAACAGATCCAACACAGGTAATGCGGGCAGCAATAGAAGTATTGTTGTCAATAAATTGCACGTATTCCCTGATGTTATAACGCAAGCTTTTCATATCCTTACGAAATATTCTCTCTTTTTGAGTTGGTTAGCACGGTATCTTCCAAAAGTTTAGAAAATAGTCAAGTCAAATTAATAATTATGTTGGACACTACTCACAAGCATTTAATTCTTGGGGCTGGTTTTGTGGGATTGGGTATGGCTGAAGCACTCAAGAGCGCGAATATTCCCTACGACCAAGTTGATGCCAGCGATGACATTGGTGGAAATTGGTATCATGGTGTGTATGAAACTGCACACATTATTTCATCACGGAAGATTACCCAATTTACCCATTTCCCCATGCCGGATAATTATCCGGACTTTCCCAGCGCTCAAAATATACGAGATTACTTAAACTCTTTTGCTGACCATTTTGGGTTACGTAAAAATATTGAACTAAATCGTCAAGTTAGCTATATGCGACCTGTTGAGAATAGTCTCTGGGAAGTTACTTTTGATAATGGGGAACAGCGAATTTACAAAGGGATTATCATTTGTAATGGTCATCATTGGTGCAAACGTTTTCCCAAATTCTCAGGAGAATTTGATGGGGAGATAATTCACTCCAAAGATTATAAAAATCCCCAGCAACTACGTGGTAAGAGAGTTCTGGTGATTGGTGGAGGGAATTCAGCTTGTGATATAGCCGCAGAAGCAGCTAGGGTGGGAGCTAAATCTGTGTTGAGTATGCGTGAATCTGTGTGGTTTATTCCCAAAACCTTTATGGGTGTTCCAGTTTCCGATTTAACTGAATGGTGGATGCCAGAATGGTTTCAGAGATTTATGTCTTATATAATTATTCTGTTGACCTTCGGTAAGCACAAAGATTATGGTCTACCCGAACCCAAATATCGAATTTTTGATAAGCACCCGACCTTAAATAATGAGGTGCCTTACTATATTAAACACGGTCGCATTACCTATAAGCCAGAGGTAAGACATTTAGATGGTAGAGAAGTTAAATTTGCGGATGGTAGTCGAGAAACCTTTGATTTAATTGTTTGTGCAACTGGTTTTCATGTAGCCTATCCATTTTTACCTCCAGAACTGCAACGAGTGAAAGGAGCAACAGTAAAATGTTATGGAGGGTCATTTCTTGAAGATTACAAAGGAATTTACTACATCGGATGGGGACAAGCTAGAGGAGGTGCTGGTTCTGTATTTTCCGCTTTTGCACCCATATTTACCCGTTTTCTTGAACTCCAGGATGAAATTAAAATTCCTATGGGTTTAGTTCTTAAAAAAATGGGACAGCAACTACCCACAACCCATCTTGAAGATCCGCAAAAGATTTTTCGAGAATTAAAATTAGCCAATCTGTTTTTTCAACGAACGGTTCAAAAAGCTCACCGAATTGATTCCCAGTATTCCCAGTTTGAGAATCATCCACTCCCACCCCAGGGCAAACGCATCTAAACCTGGATTTCTCACTTGTGAGAAATCCAAGGGGTGTGGGAGGTGTGGGAGGGTAGGGAAGAAATCTTACCCCCCACGCTCCCCACACTCCTCTTCCCCTGAAGCCTACACTATGCGTGAGAAATCCGGGCTAAAGGACTCTTGATCACGACCAAGATTAAGAACCAACGAAAAATCAGGATTTCATACCGTTCAGTTAGCGTCAAAAACCTTAAAATGCGTAGGTTGGATTGAGGAACAAAACTCAACATTTCCAGGGGCTTGTTGGGTTTCACTGTGTTCAATCCAACCTACAATTTATCCTTAACTGAACCGTATTGTGGTATGGGGTATGATTTTCCTATTGTTGGTTTTTGAGCAAAAAATAAATGACAAGCTTTGTAGAATCTCGCCTACCAATAGAACAAGTAATCAAAACTCTGCAACAGGATTTACCCACACTGTTTGAGCAAGATATATCTTATGATATATATACAAAAGATATTTACTTTCAAGACCCAGTAAATAAATTCAAATATAAATTTAATTACCGAATTATATTTTGGACTCTAAGATTTCATGCTCGCCTATTCTTTACAGAAATCTACTTTGACGTGCATGAAGTAGATCAGTCTGCCGCAGACACTATTATAGCGAAGTGGACAGTTCGGGGCGTGTTGCGTGTTCCCTGGAAAGCGCGGCTTTTTTTTAATGGTTATTCAACCTATAAACTCAACTCGGATAATTTAATTTACGAGCATATTGATACTTGGGATCGCAAACCTAGTGAAATTCTGCAACAGTTTTGGCTCAAAGGAAATAGGGGATAGGGGAGTAGGGGACAGGTGACAGAGGACAAGAAAGCAGGGGAAGTAGGGGGAGAAAAATATAATATCCAATGCCCTATTCCCTATTCCAAAGGTAAAACATCGTGAAAATGTTTGTAATCGATGTAACGATGCCCGTCATTTGTGTGATGAAAAATATTAACAAATCGACTGTTCCAGATAATATCATCAGCAGCATAAGTATGACGGGCATGAACTACTTGTGAGACTGTTTCATCAATGCCACTCAGAGAAATAATAATAGTAGTATTGGTTTGAGAAAGTAATTCTGCCGTCATCCCATAAAGAGGACTAAACTTATCAATTTGGTGCATTACTACCCAACTTAGTGCAAAATTAGGTGTTTGGTTTCTGACTAACTTTAAATCATGAAACCGACGAATAAACTCGCCTTCTGCTGTTATTTCATCGCGCATTAAATACACCCGCATATGTGCTTCTAGGATAAAATTACGACGCTGGTTAGCAGTGCGAAACATGAAAGTTGGCATATCTTCATGGGATGTAATAACTGCTACGTTGCTAAATATCACACGGGCGGTAGGTCGGGAAAAGCGAGTAAATGCTAGTCCTGTCATGACTGCAATTCCTACCAATCCAATCATTGCTTCTATAGTGACAATAATATTGGCATAAGTTGTTTTGGGGTACATTGCACCATAACCAATGGATGCCAGAGTTTGCACGCTGAAGAAGAATACATCCAAAAAAGAGCCAGGTTGAGCGTTAGCAATGCAGTCTCCACCAGCCAAGTAAGCTAGGGCAAATAAAGCATTAATTAATACATAAAAAATACAAATTAGGATGAGAAAACCACTCCAAGGAATCGTGAGCAGCAGATGGTAAGGATCGCGCCAATAAGAATACCATGTACCCATACCAAGTATTTCAAATTGTCCATTGTGGATTTTAATGTGAATTCGCGGCAGCAGACGTTGTTTTTTTGGTTTAACAGGTTTTTTTATAGGAAATTTCATCGATAATATTCACAAAAGATACAAGTGATGATAATACGCGGCGGTTAACGTTATGGGTGCGTGTGTAGAGACGTTTGAATGCAGCGTCTCTATAAGCGTTATTATTTCTGCAAATTATCTTATTTGAACCAGATTGCCAGTAATGATTTAGCTAGAACAGAAAAGCTGATATGTTTATTTCTAGTAGACTTGAACCGTAATAAATAGATAGTATGGATTGCGCATGAATAGAATTTTTTGGATTATTGCTTTAGTTGCATTTATTAACTCCCTGAGTTTTACAATTTTAATTCCTATTATCTATCTTTATGGCAGACAATTTGGACTGAGTGATTTCCACACTAGTTTACTATTTTCGATTTATGCGATCGCACAATTTCTGGCGACTCCCATTATTGGCAAACTCTCAGACCGCTTTGGGCGTAAGCCTTTATTGATTATTAGTTTAGCAGGAACGGTCATTGCTAATTTATTCGCTGGCACAGCTACAGCCGCAACAACTCTGTTTTTGGCACGTTTTTTAGATGGAATTACTGGGGGAAATAATGCCGTTGCTCAGGCGATGATTTCTGATGTGACTGAGCCTGAACGCCGCGCTCAAGGTTTTGGCATATATGGGGCTGCAATGGGTTTAGGTTTTGTCTTGGGGCCAGCCACCAGTTTAGCAGCACAGCAGATATCTTTAGGGGCAGCTTTTTTAGTTTCCGGTAGTGTGGCAATGATAGCTCTGATAGTTACCACATTTTTATTGCCAGAGACTATCAAAAGTAAAGATAAGCAAGCACACAACATCTTTGATTTAGGTTTAGATAATTTAATTAAAGGTTTGGCTATTCCTAAAGTTGGTATTTTGTTGATAATTAATTTCTTTATTGGTACAACTTTCACTCTATTTACTTTTGCTTTTCAACCTTACTTCCTAAATGTATTAAAACAAGATAACCAGTCCTTAACATTAATGTTTCTCTTGTTTGGAGTATTAGGAGTGATCATGCAGACTTGGGGAGTGAAAATTCTTAGCAAATATTTTAATGAAACTAAAATATTACTCTTGAGTTTATGCGTGAGAAGTTTTTCATTTCTTTTAATGCCAGTTTTCCCTATAGTCAGTTATTTTGTGGTTGTTAGTATAGTTTTTTCTTTGTTTAATTCTTTAGTGCAACCCATGATTAACACTTTGATTTCACTAAATGCAAAACCAGAAGAACAAGGGACAGCTTTAGGATTAAATTCATCTTATTTAAGTATGTCTAATGGAGTAGGTCCTGTAATTGCTGGTATGTTGGTTAGTCAAGCTAATCCCCAGACCTATAGTTACCCTTTATATTTAGCTGGATTACTCACATTTTTAGTCTTGCTATTTGCCATAGTTAATCGTCAAAGATATAAGGTTAATATCTCCATGTAAAACACTTAACAGCACATTTAAACCCGCTTATTTAGCAACCTGTTCAATTTCCTCTACTAGCTCACCAAAAAAAGGATCTGCGATGGAAGTGACAACTACTCCAACGGTATAGGTGCGTTGATTTTGTAAACTTTGAGCGATCGCATTAGGTACATAGTTCATCTCTTGTGCATTCATCATAGCCGTTCTCAACAACGGTTTGACCCTATTAAATATGTCCTACTTCTGGCAACTCTTTGTGAAAGGATTAGTCATCATTGCCGCATTCATGATTGACAGACTCCGCAGACGTTCCAGACACTAAGTGATGTGCGCTAAATAAACTACCTCTAGCTAGCTCCGCTTGAGCTAAAGGTAGTTCGTTTGATTATTCCACTACTTCATTAACAGGGAATCGATCAATGAGTTGCATAGCACGATAGGCGTTACGCTGTAAGGCATCTGGCAAATTGGGAACGTGGGGTATCTGCGATAATAAATCCAACGTCCGGCGTAAAATTCGCACCACGTCACCTTCATCTAAAGTGGTGTTTTCACACAATTCTACCCACTCAGTACCTAAAGCCCACTGTTCAACCAGGGCAATTAAGCCAATGTATCGATTCTCTAAACCTACTGGCAAGGTGACACCATGACGGTACTGCACCTTTAAAACAGCCCGCCGAATTTTTTGTAAACTTGACCAGGCTTCATCTATTTCTGGGGACAGGTTAAAGTTGACTCTGCTATCGGGACGGGGTGTTTCTGTGACTAAAGCCGCAATGACAGCAGCTAAATGCTGGGGATCTAAGTTATCCAATTCTCCACTAGCTAAGGTTAAACCTAACCACAGTTCATTTTCTCCCCGAATGGCGGCAGCGACTTGTCCCAGTCGCGTGGGAACGAGGTTGTCTAAGCAATCAAATTGCTGCAAAATCGTGATTAAATTGAGAAATTCTTCCCAATAACGTTGGGATTGTTGCGCTACTTGTCCCTGCAATTCTTGCAGTTCTTCTTCGATTTCAGCGTAGCGTTCCCGACGCTTGAAAACTTTTGCAATATTCCCAGATTGATAGAGGGGATGGGCTTCTAATTGGGTTTGTACCGCAGTCACCCGACTCAGTTGTTCTGCTACTTCCTGGGGGAGATGCAAAGATCCTTCGGGGTCAGGGATACTTTGAGCGATCGCAGCTGTTATTTCATCCCCACGGCATGATTGCCCTGGTTTGAAGGCTAACTCTTGGGGGGGGAAGATATCGGCTGCTACTTCCACACGAGGCAATTCGGCATATAAATCTACTACATCGACCGTAGCCGCCACATACCAGCGATTATCTTTTCCGAGGCATACCAAATAGCTAGATTCCCCAGATGTAGGAGATTGACCAACTAAAACGGCTGTTATAGGGGTAGATGTTTTAATATTCTTGCCCTTGAGGCTTAACAGTGTCCCAGAAACAGCAAAATCCAGGAGCATCTTAATTTGTTCTTGTCGCGCTTCCTGGGCTTGTTCTTCTAGAGTTTTCAATAACTGGCGTTCTACTTTATGACGTTGCCACAATTTTTCATAAATAGCCACTTCATTTTGACTGACTGAAGCAATTTGCTCCTGTAATGTCGCTAATTCGGTTTGTAGTTCTTCAATATACTCATAGTCTGGTCTTAAGTGTAATGTCGCCATGTACTGCCCGAAACTGCGTTCTATCAGTTCCTTAGTTTTCTCTAAGGTGTGGGTTTGTAGCAAGTTTAAAACCATGCCGTAGCTAGGGGTAAACTGACTAACTAACGGGTCTGGTTTAGAGGTGGCTAAATACGCTGCTTCTTTTGCTCCTTCAAAGGGAGTTTGGACTGTGACTACATA
Source organism: Anabaena minutissima FACHB-250 (assembly GCF_014697125.1). Classification (GTDB taxonomy): domain Bacteria; phylum Cyanobacteriota; class Cyanobacteriia; order Cyanobacteriales; family Nostocaceae; genus Trichormus; species Trichormus minutissimus. The sequence goes on from NZ_JACJRG010000039.1 coordinate 7,050, forward strand.
ACCTTGTTTATCCATCCCCCGCCGGCCTGCCCTACCCGCCATTTGCAGAAATTCTGAAGCGTTCAATAGGCGGTGTCCGGTGTCGGTACGCTTGGAGAGGGTGGAAATCACTGTTGTCCTAGCGGGCATATTAATTCCGGCTGCTAGGGTTTCTGTGGCAAAGACAACTTTGATTAAACCTTGTTGGAATAACTCTTCTACCAACACCTTCCAAGCTGGTAAAATGCCGGCGTGGTGTGCAGCAATTCCCCGATATAAGGGGGCAATTTGTCCTGTTCGTCCGGCTTCGGGGTTGCGAGTTAAAAAGTCGTCGATTTGTCGCCGTAGCACCTGTGACTCATCATTATCTACCAGCCATAAATCACCAACCTCTGCTACTGCTTTGTCACATCCCCGGCGACTGAAAATAAAGTAAATCGCCGGCAGCATATCCCGTTCTTGTAAATGGTTCAGGGTATAGATCAGGCTGGGGGCTTCTGGTCTGCCATTTCTCCCTCTATCCCTATCCGCTTGTTTTCTTTTCCCTCTGTTGGCGAGACGGGGGTTAATTTTGGTATTGCTGTCATTTAGCAGGGGAAATAGTCCCTTGGGACTACAGTAATTAAATGCTAAGGGGACAGGGCGAAAATCGGAATAAATCAGGTCAGTAGGGCCATGAACACGATTTAGCCAGTCGGTGAGTTGGTCGCTATTGGCAACGGTAGCAGATAGGGCGACTAGTTGAACTTCACGGGGACAGTAGATAATTGATTCTTCCCAAACTGTACCTCGTTGGCGATCGTTCATGTAGTGACATTCATCCAACACCACTGCTTCCACGTCCACCAAGGAAATACCAACTTGCCCAATTGGTGTGCCGTAGAGCATATTCCGAAAAATTTCGGTGGTCATCACCAAGATGGGTGCATCTCTGTTAATCGAGGCATCTCCCGTTAACAGACCCACCGAGTCAAAGCCAAACTTTTCGCGGAAGTCACGTAATTTTTGATTAGACAGTGCCTTTAAAGGAGTGGTGTAGAATACCCGCTTCCCTCGTGTTAGGGCGCGATAAATAGCGTATTCACCAACCAAAGTTTTGCCCGAACCTGTGGGCGCACACACGACAACAGATCGCCCCGCGTTCAGGGACGCGATCGCATCTTTTTGAAACTGATCTAGCTCAAAGGGAAATATCAACCCTAAGTCTAGTTCTGGAGACGGCGCGGGATAATTCACTCAATCACTTTTACAACCGGACTGTTTACTATATTAACGAGTCTTTTGTCAACTTCGTTAGTGAGAATAAGAATTGGGAATTGGGAATTGGGAAAAATTCTCTATTTTCTCCTACTCACCACTCACTACTCAGCACTCACCACTCACCACTCTCTCATTTTCCCAATTCTTGCGATCGCAATGCAGCTGCTTTGACTGCTTCAATTAAGGCGGAACGAAATCCTGCTTGTTCTAATTTAGCTACACCTGCAATTGTTGTTCCACCAGGGCTGGTAACACGGTCTTTTAGTTCGGCTGGGTGCATTCTGCTATCTTGCAATAATTTGCTTGTCCCCAGGACGGTTTGTAATGCTAGTTGATTAGCTATTGACCTCGGTAATCCGGCGGCGACTCCACCATCGGCGAGGGCTTCTACTAAGATGGCTACGTAAGCCGGGCCACTCCCAGATAACCCTGTGACTGCATCCATCAAGGATTCACTCACTTCGACAACTTCCCCTACAGCCGAGAATATCTGCTGTGCTAACTTTTGGTGTTGGGGATGGGTGTATGCACCTAAGCACATAGCTGTCATACCTGCACCAACTGTGGCGGGGGTGTTGGGCATGGCTCTAATGACTGGTAATTGAGGGAATGCTGCTTCTAGCTGACTTAAAGACACTCCCGCCAAAATTGAAATGACTAGGGGTGAGTGTCCTGAGACTAAAATCATTTCTGCTAATTCTTGAGCGATCGCACTAAATACCTGCGGTTTCACTGCCAAAAACACCACTTCTTGGGCTTGGCTGAACACCAAACAATTATCTGTAGTGACACTCACATCATATTTCTGTTTTAAAAAAGCTTGGCGCACTAGCTGGGGTTCGCTGACTATGACTTCTGAGGGGTGATAAATTTCTCGCGCAATAAGGCGGGATAACAGCGATTCTCCCATTACCCCACCACCAATCAAGCCAAATTTTATAGTCATTAGTCACTTAGTCATTGGTCATTTGTCGATAGTCAATAGTCAAAAACCTTGAACTTTTGACTATTGACTAATGACTAATCTAACCTCATTGTACCATCCTGTTAGGTTCATTGCCCCAAGCAGTTGGATTGGGGGTTGCAGGACGAGAGGGACGGGCTGGGGGTTGGGGTACTTCATGAATGACTCCACCTTGTGTGCTGACTTGCACACAGCTAGGCGTAAACAAAAAGATACTTTCGCCAATGCGTTCTTGATGTCCATCTAATGCGTAAGTCCCACCAGCTACAAAATCAACTGCACGTTGTGCTTGATCTGGATCCATGATTGTCAGATTCAACACTACTGACTTACGCTCACGCAATGCTTGAATTGCCTGGGGCATTTCTTCAAATGTCCGAGGTTCTAGAACTAATACTTCAGAAATTCCGTTAATTGCTCCTGGCATACCAATCACATTCCCCATCGTCGATTTTGTTCCTGTTACTACCTCATCACCCATTGTAGTCACTGGTTCTCGCCAACGTCGATTAGGTGGGGTGGCTTCTGCTGGTGCTGGCTGGGGATTCTCTTGTTGATACAGATTTTGGTAGTTATCTGTATCTGCTTCTTCTTCGTAGTATTCGTATTCCACTTGTTCATTGAGACCTACAAAGTCTCGTAGTTTAGAAAATATATTATTCATTTAGTGACGCTCCTGCTGATAATTGCCTCTATTTATCCTGTTCCTAGCTAATGTAGCTAATGGGAATGCTACAAAGGGCAGACAATCCCAATAATTTTATCGTTATTTGTAGCATCTACTACTGTTATTGGCAATGGACTGACGTTGTACCAATTCACAATTCAAAATTAAGGGAGCTAGATATCACAAGTTCTTGAGTATGTGTATCTGTGAGATTCTTTTTCAAATTGGTATTACATGGAACGTCTGTACATTAACCTAGATACAATAATTGAGTCAAGATTATATCCCAACACTGACCCGAAAGGAAGTTGACTTCAACACCTTTTTCTGATTTTTTATTTTCATTAAAAAAATATTTTATGTGTTTTATAGCACCAGTATGATTCTAGTTTAACCGTAGTTCATACTGGGCAAACAAAAACACTATCAAAAAATAATGGGGCTGTTCTACCTAAGTGCGCTTACCAAACAAGATAGTCCCTAATCTTACCATTGTTGCCCCAGCCTGTACTGCCAGTTGATAGTCCCCTGACATACCCATCGATAACTCTTGCATTTTGATGTGATCCCAGTTTTGTTCAGAAATTTCTTTGGCTAACTGGCGAGTTTCATTAAACACATGAAGACTTTCAGTATCGTCTAGACCAAATGGCAGAATTGTCATTAAACCCTGAATTTGTAAATTTTTACACTGGTTGAGTGCAGGTAAATCGGCTAGTAGTTCCGGCACACTCCAACCTGACTTACTGGGGTCAGGGAGGATTTTCACTTGTAGGCAAATTTTGGGACTTACACCTAGCTGTTGTGCTGATTGATCTAAACGCTGTGCCAGCTGCAAACTATCTAGGGAGTGAATCCAGTCAAATTGTTCAAGGGCTTTTTTGGCTTTATTACTTTGCAAATGACCAATAAAATGCCAAGTAATATCTGATAAGTCTTGTAACTGTTCTTGTTTGGTAGCAGCTTCTTGGATGCGATTTTCAGCAAAATCGCGGATGCCAGCTGCATAGGCAGCGCGAATAACTTCAGTTGGCATTTGCTTAGTTACAGCAATTAACCTGACTGAAGCAGGAATAGATGTCCGAATTTGAGTAATACGTTCGTTAATCGAACTAGTCATTGGAACGTGCGTTGGAAAACACTCTGAAGCTGATCGTACTCCTGTGACAGACCATTACGACGCAAAGTTCGCAAACGATTTTCCAACAACATTCGGGCTTCTGTACGCCCTATGGGTTGAAATTTCAGTGCTTTCATGTCGTTCACCACCAAAAAAAACAGGCGTTGGGCGTAGAGTGTAGTGAACAGATCCTGGGCATCATCAACCATGCAGATCCGATATAGCAAGCCCCAAGTGGGATGATTGATGTAAGTTTCTGCGCTTTCTGGATTCATCTAATAATCAAGTAGGAGAATAATATATTTTTTGGCAGTGAAGTACAAACATCCAGACGATAATATCTCCCTTTCGCCAGAATATTTGTAGAAATTCATTTGAGAATCAGCAAATTCTACCCTTTTATGAAGTTGATGACGACCTTGATATTTCTGATAGGTAGATGAAGCTAGTAAAACAAGACAAAAAGCAAAAGAGAACAGACTGAGTATGTGGGCTTTGGGATAACTTCTACAATGCGCTAACGATGGGATGCGCCCTTTGAACTCGTCCAGGGCAAAAGCCGACTCTGATACTGCTGTTTACTCTCACATCTCTCTATGTTGCCATAATTATCGCTCGTTAGAGCAAAATCGCCAACAGGGGAATTTTCCTAATAATTGTTCATCTTAACAGTCTGTATTGTTACAGTTTGGGGATTGGGCAATTCAATTCACAATTGAATCACCCCTGCACCCCTACCCGACTTTTCACGGAATCTGGAAAACCCCTCTCCAAACCTCTCCCCTACAAGGAGAGAGGCTTTAACTTTTCCCCCTTCCACTAGGGAAGGGGGTTAGGGGGTTAGGTTTCGCGTTAGCTTTTTCACATAACGTGAAAAATCAGCACCCCTGCCCCCTCTGTCCCCTGTCACCTGTCACCTGTCCCCCTAACCATTTTCAATGCTGCTAACTGCGCTTGGGCTTTGTGCAGAGATTCGTACCATTCTTTTTCCGGGTCACTGTCGGCGACAATTCCAGCACCTACTTGTCCCCAGACGGTTTTGAATGGGGCGTTGGGGGTTAGTAGTAGGGTACGGATGAGAATATTTAAGTCTAGGTTGCCGCGCCAATCTAAATAACCGCATGAACCGTAGAATAAGCTGCGGCGCACTGGTTCTAGTTCTTCGATGATTTCCATGCACCGGACTTTGGGACAGCCTGTAATTGTACCACCAGGGAATAAGGCACGAATTAAATCAATGGGTGTGCAATCGCTCAATTTCCCTGTAACATTGCTGACGAGGTGCATAACGTGGCTATATCTTTCAATTGTCAGCAATTCGTCAACGGTGACTGTTCCCCATTCACAGACTCGCCCTAAATCATTGCGTTCCAAATCTACCAGCATGATGTGTTCTGCCCGTTCTTTGGTGTTGCTGAGGAGTTCTTTAGCTAGTTGCTGGTCTTGTTCTGGAGTTATACCACGCGATCGCGTACCGGCGATCGGTCTGGTTTGGGCTTGCCCATTTTGTAATAAAACTAATCTTTCTGGCGAACAGCTAATAACTTCACCCCAAGGTGTGCGCCAATAGCTAGCAAAGGGCGAAGGATTAATTTTATGTAAGGCTTGATAAATTGACCAACCACTAGCCGAGGTAGTGGCGGCAAATCTTAAAGATAGGTTCGCTTGAAAGATATCTCCCGCCTGAATATATTTTTTGGCACGGTTGACGGCGGTTTCATAATCTGATTGAGATGTAAAAAATTCCGGTGCAATAGGGTAATTACTGATGGGGGTGATATGCTGCTGTGAGTTTTCTGGATCTATTTGTCCTAGACGCAGTTCCAACCCATCAAGATCAACCGCATCGCTAGCAGCTAGCCATAAAACTTGTTGGACATGATCCAAAACTGCAAAAGCATCTGGTTCATACCAAAAAGCTACAGGAAAAGGCAAGGGATCAATTTTTGTCTGGGGTAGTTGTTCAATTTCCCAAGCTGCGTCATAGCCAAGCCATCCCAGCCAACCGCCAGTGAAGGGGAGTTGTGGAGATGGGAGAGGAATTTTATCTTGTTTCCCCACTCCCCTAACTTGCAACAAGTCCTCCAGCAAACCGAAAATATTCCCCAATCCTGGTGTCCACATCTGCGGAACTCCATTTATTATTCTGGGTGCGCCTGCACAGATAGAATAGCGACTTAGTTGCGGTTGGTTCGTGGGTGTAGGGTAGGGACTTTCTAGGAGGGTGGCTATTTCAGATGTAGTGTTGGAGTGAAATAAGGCAGAGAAAATTTCCGAACCAGTACGATTTTCTAATGGAAGCGATCGCCAGTGCCACATAAAATGTTATATTTGTTACCTATTCCCCTAAAGTTGATTTCCTAAAACGATTCTTACTCCCCAAAATAGGGTGAGAGTTGCGATCGCTAACCAGTCCCATGATTTTAGACGTAAATCATGCCACGGGACTCGGTGTTCGTTGGGACTGGTAAAACCGCGTACCATCATCGCACTAGCCATTTGTTCGGCGCGTAACAAGAGATTTTCTAATAATCTTTCGGCGACAATCAACCAGACTTTGAATCCACCTTTTAAACCTAACTTTTTCCAATTAATTGCCCTAGTCATCACAGAACGGACTAAATTCTGTACCTCTTCTAAGACTAGGGGAATAAACCGCAATGATAAAGTTAGGGTCAAAGTAATTTCGGTGACGGGTATCTTAAATCGCCGTAGCGGCTGCATGAGGCTTTCTATCCCAGCAGTAATTTCCTCTGGTGCAGTTGTCAGTAAATACAAGTTGGTGCTGTAAATAACAGTAAATATAATCGTACTTAAGCGCGTTCCTAAATCTATAGAACGGCGAGTGATTTTCACAAAGCCTTGATGGAACAGAATGTAGTTATAGCTTTTGCTACTTTTTACCTGTTCTTGATCAACTGGGGAATTATTATTAGTTGGTGGGGCTAAAACTTGAGAGTTAACTGGTAGACGTGGCTGATAATCTATACCCAATCCATCAGGACTGATAGCTGAAATCATGAACACTAACAATGTTAGTGTTAACAGCCAACCCATTTGTTGTTGCCAGACACGCCGGGGGATTTTAGCAGTTAAAGTAAAAATAATTAATAGTGCTACTAGTAGTATGCGCCATTGATTATTAGCAAAGCTGTAGCTAGTCAGAAAACTCATCAACCAGATAAACTTGACCCGTGGATCAAGTTTATGTAACCAAGTTTGTGGCTGTTCTAGGTATAGTCCTAATGGAAGCGATCGCAGTAAATCCATTTTTCAGTGCTGAGTGAGGGAGTGCTGAGTTATGAGTGCTGAGTTATGAGTTATTGAAAGTTAAAAGTTTACACTAATGAGAATTTAAAGGTTAGTAAATTCTCAAATTAAAGTTTAGTTTGAACTTTTGATTATTGACTATTCTGCCGTGATATCCAGAACTTAGCACACTTTATTTTCCCCACTCAGCACCCCTCACTCAGCACTCAGCACTCCTCACTCAGCACTCTTAAACACGAGTTGCACGGTTAACGTTACCGCTTTCCATATCCCGGACTTTCTTACTCCGCCACAATATGCGAATGGGAGTACCTTTAAACCCTAGTTGTTGGCGGAATTGTCTTTCAATGTAACGTCGGTAGTTGTCATTAAAGCGTTTAGCTTCATTGACAAATAAAGCAATAGTTGGCGGTTGGCTGCTGACTTGTGTACCGTAATAAATTTTACCTTGTCGTCCACCGCGTGAAGTTGGGGGAGAATGCCATTTCAACGCATCTTCCAAAACTTCGTTAACCACTGATGTACTAACGCGGCGTTTGTGTTCTGTGGCTGCTTGAGTCACCAACTCTAAAATCTTTTCTACCCGTTGTCCGGTTAAAGCACTGACAAAAATGGTCTCTGCCCATTCTGTAAAATGTAGCCGTCCTTCCATATTTTTTTCGTAGTCGTAGATAGTATAGGAGTCTTTTTCGACTGCATCCCACTTATTGACGACGATAATACAGGCTCGACCTTCTTCAATAATTCGCCCAGCTAATTTTTGATCTTGTTCTGTTACACCATCTAGGGCATCTAAAACTAATAAAACCACATCGGCGCGGCGAATTGCTTTAAAAGCGCGGTTAATGCTAAAAAATTCCGGGCCGTATTCGACGTTTTTCTTTTTGCGAATCCCGGCTGTATCTATCAGGCGATAGGATTGTCCATCTCTTTCGATAAAAGTATCGATCGCATCGCGGGTTGTGCCAGAAATCGGGCTAACAATGACTCTTTCTTCACCTACAAAAGAGTTGAGTAAGCTTGATTTGCCGACATTAGGCCGTCCGACGATCGCAATTTTAATTTCATTGCTTTCTGCTACATCCGCAACAGTGGGGATGTGTTTGATGAGTTCGTCTAATAACTCACCTGTACCGTTGCCATGAATCGCGGAGAGAGGGTATGGTTCTCCTAGGCCTAGTTCCCAAAATTCGGCAGCTTGAATTGAACCCTGTTCAGGGGATTCGCATTTATTCACTGCTAGAAAAATTGGAACTGGTTGTTGGCGTAACCATTCGGCAATTTCTTCATCTGCCGAATTAGGGCCAGTTTGACCATTAACAACAAAGATAGCAGCAGAAGCTTCTGCCAGGGCTGCTAAAGCCTGTTGGCGGATCAGGGGCAAAAATTCGGTGTCATCATTAAATACCAAACCGCCTGTATCTACTACTAAAAACTCGCGATCGCTCCAATAAGCCGGCATATAAGTGCGATCGCGCGTCATACCCGGTTCATCATGGACAATCGCCGTTTGTTCCCCGGCGAGTCGATTAACCAGGGTGGATTTGCCCACATTTGGGCGACCGATAATTGCAACAATTGGCAGTCCCATAAACCAAGGGTAATTGAGAGAAAGGCTAGTATATCACATCTCTCATTATAGGTTACAGGTGATAGGGGACAGGTGACAGTGAAGAGGTGGGGGTGTAGGGGGAGAAACTTTTGGTTACGAATTACGAATTATGCTTCTATCCCCAAGGTGATTTACCGCGAAATTTAAAAAAATAGCATAGCAGCAGAACTGGCAGTTACGTCACAGGAGATTACATCTTGAGAAATCGTAAGTGGCTGCTCAAAGCCAGTCAACTAATCTTTCAATACTTGCGGTGGTTATTTTTATTAATATTCTGCATCTTACTACACGCCAAGGTAATTGAACCAAATTGGATTGAGATCAAATCTTTACAACTGACTCTCCCCCATCTCGCATCAGAATTTAATGGCTATCGGATTGTGCAGATTAGCGATATTCACCGCGACCAATGGATGAATACGCGACGTTTAAAGCATATTGTCTACCTAGTTAATCAACAACACCCGGACTTAATAGCCATTACCGGAGATTTAGTAACGCGTAACTTACCCGGATTAATCCCATCACTCAAGCCAGCCTTAGAACAGCTTACACCCCGCGACAGAACTGTGGCTGTTTTAGGTAATCATGACCACGAAAACGACACCAAAGCCATCATTAAAATACTCAAACAAAGCGGCGTATTTGATTTAAATAATACTGTCTACACACTTCAAAGAGGCAACGCCATTTTAAATATCGCTGGGGTTGATGATGTGGGTATGGGTAAAGACCGCCTAGATTTAGTATTGCAGCAATTACCCCCAGAGGGAGCAGCCATTTTATTAGCCCATGAACCAGACTTTGCTAACACCAGCGCAGCCACAGCCAGATTTGACCTGCAACTATCAGGACATTCCCACGGCGGACAAATCCGGCTACCTTTTGTCAAACCCCTAATATTACCGCCCTGGGGTGAAAAATATTACTCAGGAGAGTACGAGGTAGGAAAAATGCTCTTATACACCAACCGAGGTGTAGGAATGACAGGCTTACATCTGCGTTTATTCGCCCGTCCTGAAATTACCATCTTTACCTTAGTTTCCTCTCCCTAATAGACCGCTTGTACTCTCCTCTGCGTCTCTGCGCCTCTGCGTGAGATAAGTAAAAAATACGGCTTGTAATTACCGAGTAAACCACAACCGAATTAACTCCACTTGGAAACGATAACCCTCCCCAACTTCCTCAATTAACTCTCGCTGTAATAACAGTTCAATTGTTCTTTCCCAAACATCAGAAAACTGTTGTGATAAAGTGAGTTTGCTAACAATTTCCCCTTTCCCTTGAGCAGCAATAAAGCGTAAAATATCCCGCCCACTTGCATCTACTTGATTATTTTGCATATCAGCGAAGAAAAAGCTACCACTCTGCAAAGCTTCTGGTGCTGCTGCTTCCACATCTGCTAAAGTTGCCAAGCGACGGATAGAAGGGTCTTGCTCATTTTTTAAGACGATAATTTCTCCGCAAAGTAGTTGTATTAAAAATGGATGACAACGGGTAAGTTGCAGAACTCGCTCAACTGCATCAGGTTCATAGCGGAGAGTAAAATCTTTGACGGGATGTTCAATTAATTGTCGTGCTTCTTCTTCCTTTAAATAGGAGATATGCACCACTTGAACGTTAATTAAATAACTAGCCCAACGCTGATATTCTTCAATAGTATGAGAGCCAGCTAATAACACCTTGAAGCGGGTACGGTGTTGAATTAAGTGGCGCAGCATTCCTAACACATCTTGCTCATCGAAGCGTCCTCTAGTGATTGCGCTGTCTAATGTCTCGAACTCGTCTAACATCAACAATGCTGTATTTTGTTCTAGTGCTTCTTCTACCTGGTCTAGCCATTCATCAAATCGTGTGAAGGGATCATCAGCCAATGTTTTCCGTGTAAGAGTTGGTAGTGTTAACGCGCTTTGCTGCTTGGCAGAAGTTATCATCCCTTTCGCTAAGTTGTAGAGAAAGCCTGTGTAGTCGCTGGCTGATGAGGGTGCGCCTTGTAAATCTACAAATATAGGGATGATGGAATTGGGGAGTAACTTCCCGATGTTGTTGAGGAGAGAAGTTTTGCCCATGCGTCGCTGACCGTAGAGTAGTAAGGGGGGACGACGGCGATCAAAAATTAATTGCTCAATACGTGTAGCGATATCAGTACGACCTGTAAATATTTTTTGCTCTTGTGTAAGAGGTACACCACTAATATAAGGTGAGTCAATTTCTTGGCGGAGTTCGGTAGCTTGAGTCAGTTCTTTTATGTGATTAGTGATTATTCCGTGCCAGTTTTCAACAATAGGGTAAAAACGGACAGTATATTTGTCACGTCTAAAAATCAATTCATGTAAATATTCATTGGAAAGATTAGCTACGACTGTAAGTGCTAATCGTTGATTATAAGAGCTTACTTGATTTAGGGCAGCTTCTACATCTTTGCTAATACGGGTAAAAATGCGTAGTATCGGGCTAACTAAAGCCCTCGATTCATCCAATATTAAGTTCTCATGCGCCTTACTAATGGCAGTCACATCTATACATTCTTCTAAACGCCGTGCTTTTAGTTCAATTAAAACTGCTTCTACTGCCCAATATTGACGACTTTTAATCAGGAATTTAGTAGCTGCAAATCCCTCATCTTTTTCATGATCAATTACTAATAATAAGTGCTGGTCTAATCCGAATAGATGTATATATTGCCACTCATCAGAAAAAGCAGAATGCCAATGCAATAAACTAGGTTTATTATTTATGAAACCTTTATCCATTGCATAGAGAAGATAATTCCATATAGTTTGAAATGGATAGCATAATATGGGTCGCCAAAAGTTTATAGTCACTCCTAACAGTAGAGCAAATATTAAGGCAGCCATTCCAGGTACGCCTGATACAGAGTTAGAAGCAATGTTTTGGAAACCAAGAAATTCTCCCAACATCCAGCCCCAATTAACTGCCATCATGATGCTTGACGTTCCCATTAAAGCAGATGATATGAGCAACATCCTGCTGGTAAATCGATTGTTCCAATTCCTACCTGACGAAACTTCTGCAAAGGCTGCGCTAATTACTCCTACAACTGGCTCACCAAAAACTATGCCAAACGCTACTCCCAAACCCATGTAAAACGTCACACAAAAAAATACGGCAAATATCTCAGGTGCTATGAGGTTAGAAACGATACTCAATAAAACACTTGTTAATGTTCCCGATACCATGCTTGATACTATGCGAATAGCAATATTACTCGCTTGTTCGCCACAGAATAAAAAAATCAAGCTCAATATAAGATGAGCTAGTAGAGGTAATACTATATATCCCTGTATCAATAGTCGTAATAATCCTGGACTACGCCAGCTTAGATGATTTCTGTCTCTGGATAAAGGGTATAACGCAGGATCAATACGTTTGAGGTGATTGTGCCACGCCGTGGGACGGAAAAACAACCAGAAGAGCAATTGCAGGCTACCCAGTATCAAGTTAGGGTGCTGTTCAGGTGTATTGGTGTAGGCGTTGTGGAGTATGTTTTTAGGCATTGAAATTGCCTTGTGGCTGCTGAAGATGAGATTAGAAACCTTGTTGATATTTATTTAAGAGTTTGCACACCAGGATATGCCAGAATTTTTGCGTCAGCCGTGAGTAACGGACACCCGTAAATTCTCGCAGTGGCTACTATGATTTGATCAGATGGATCTCAGTGAAAACCTGCGAGTTTGGTTGATTCAACGATAATGGGTATTGTTAGTTCAAGTAGCTGCACTCCTGGGTAAGCTAAAGCGGCTGTTAACCAATCCTCAACGGAAATTGACAAAGCAAGTTTGCGATTCTCAACTAGTTTGGCAACTTCCCAACAAGAAATCAGGCTAATTCCAAATCCTTGAGATTGATATTCTTCAATCCAATTGCGATATTTTTGATTTAGTCGCGCATTATTATCTACCCACCAAATCCAAATATGGGTATCTAAAATTATCATTGCAAAACTTCCCAATCTTCTATAGGTACAGCAGGTTCAAATGGGTCATCATAATGAATGACCTTTCCCCGTAAAGGGTAAGGATTAGAATCTGAAGGTTGAGAAGAACTTTCTAAAATAATGATTTCTACTGCTTCCCCAGCCTGAAAGGGTAAGTCTTTGATGATCAAAGTTCCGTCTTCGGTTAATGTGGTTTCAATTCGATGTGCTTTCATGATTACTCTGTTAGTTATGAATCCAATAAATCAGTAAATGGTTTTATTTGTCTTAACCCTTCCTCACGCCAGCTATCATCATTCTCTCCTTCTTCTAGAGTAAATAATCTTTCTCGACTCAGAATTTGTAGTAACAGTGGTTGACATTCGCTTTGAGTTAATATCCATTCAACATCTTCATCAGGAAAGGGTATAGGTGAACTCCCTATTAATTCTCGTGCTTCAGCTTCAGTTAATGCTCCTAGAAATGCTGTGTAGCCGAAAATATTGAAAAATGGTGAACTATGTCCTGTGTGATGTGCTAGATCCATTGGTGATTCAGGACTAGATAAAATAAATGCTAGATTGCCTCTTGTGTGGTTGGTTACTAAAGACCGCAAACTGTCCCAAAAGGTATCATCTAACTCTGGACAACGTTGTAAACCAACGCCAATTTCATCTAATAAGATAACTGTCGGAGAAGTTAAGTTTTCGCTAACTACATCCATGAAATGATCTAAATCGCACGGCGTTGGCACTTTCATTTTTAATGATTCTAGGATGTACTGCAATAGTCCTTCCCGGCTTTGCATTCGTGCGTCTTGCAAATCCACAAATACCCAGTTGTAACTTTCTGGATGCGGTAGCCAATCAGATTTTTGATCAGCACGCAGTTGTTCTAGTGGGGTGGTGGTGATATTTTTTAAGTAGTGGAGTAGAGAGGTTTTACCACTGCGCTTTTTACCGATAATTGCGGCGTTTTGCAGGGGATGGCGTTTGAGGAGGTTAAACAGGCGTTTTATTTCTTTTTCGCGTCCAAAAAAGTATCGCGGTTGGGTGATGGGTGCGCCAGTAATGAAGGGTGATGCTTCCCCATTAGTCGGCTGAGGTTGAGATGGTTGAGTTTCTGGTTGTTTGTCTGCAATTTCTTGCCTGTCTAATCCTAGTTTTTCACAAATGACTAGAAAATTCTCATAATCAATAGGTTTACCACCAAAGAAGTTTTTGACGGTGGATAATGAAGGTTCTATGTCTTCAGAAAATTTTTTTAGGCTGGGGTAGCCGTTACGCTCAAGTGCTGACTTGACTTTATTAATATACTCTGGTGATACTCGAAGCGATCGCGCCATCACGCCCCATTCAAAAACTGTCAAGAGTATATCAGACTTTTATACTAAAGACACAGTATCAACAGTGATCGAGAGTATCAACGATAATACAACCTAAACTCGTCTTGATTCAATGTAAAATTCGCGAAAAGTCGTCTAATAGTCAACTCGTGGTTAACCCAGTTCTCAACCAGCCTCATCTTTTAATTGAGATATAGAGATTTAAGGGCTATAGGTTATGAAAAGAGCATTGGGAATCCTGCAAATTACTTTATCACTTGCCGGGGTGATTATGTGTGGTACGGTGACTTACGCAGCTATTAATATGGTTAATGGTCAATACCAAGTTGAGATAGCAGTCAGTAATAAAGGACTAAATATCAAGTCCAATATTGATAAAAGACAATGTACATTAGCAAATTCTGAGCAGACTACTAATTAATAGTTGGTAGGGTGCGTCAGTATGAATAATTTCTTGGCATAACTAGATTTTCTCTGACTGACGCACCCTACATTTTGGTAATCATGCCTAAAATACTTTATTTTTGCCTATTCTCATAAGCTAAGATAAACAAAAATCCGATGTTAATTTTAACAGCTGCATAATAAATCATCGCCACACAGGAGAAACCATGCAAACTCTACTTTTAAGCAGTGAAGAAGTTGGCAAACGTGCCAGAGAATTGTATGAAAATAATATCCGTCAGGAAGTGGAAACAGAAGAAAATATCGGTAAGATGGTGATTATTGATATAGAAACTGGTGAATATGCAGTTGATAACACAGGGATAGAATCGGCGCATTATTTACGCAAAAAGAACCCATTAGCTCGACTGTTTGGTATTCGCATTGGTTATAAAGTCGCAGCTGCTTTCAATGGTGACATGGAGCGTGACTATCGGTGATTTCTGGCATTGTGAAAAACGGGCGGGCAACTGTTAATATTACATTTCGATTGCCAAATCAACCAGATTTTTCTATTGAGTTTCAGATTGACACAGGTTTTACAGATTACCTTTGTCTTCCACCAGCAGCAGTAGCTGTATTAGGTTTACCGTTTCTGTATGATGTTTATATAAGTCTGGCTGACAATAGTACCCTTGTCGTACCATTACTCAAGCTGTCATAGTCTGGAATGGAGAGGAAAGAGTAGTTAATGTTTTAGCTACAGGAAGACGGCCTTTATTGGGAACGGCTTTATTGGATGGGTCTGAACTAACTATCCAGTTTACAGACGGTGGTTTGGTATCAATTAATGATTTATAGCTGAATATCAACTTGTGTAAAAATAATCATATTTGTGTAACTTCATACATTTTTGGCGATAGGCGATATTTACGGTAAGCTACGCTAACGCATTATATGCTGTCGGGATGGCTGGGGTGCGATCGCTGTTACAAACTGTGTGATGGAATTGCTTCCCGGAAATTTAGATTAATTTAGTTCATAGTAAAGAATTTAGCTCTCAAGAAAGGACTAAAGTCCTTACTACGAACGTTTAACTATTTACAATTCACAACTTAACTCACCGGCTTTTTGGCTAAAGCGGCGGTTTTCTCTGTAGTCTACAGGGCAATCAATGACAGCTGGGACATCTTGGGCTAAGGCTTCTTTGAGTATAGGAATTAAATCTAAAGCTGATTCAACTCGATAACCTTTTAAGCCCATACTTTCAGCTAATTTGACAAAATCTGGGTTGCCAAAATGCACAAAAGATGATTGTCCTTTACCAAATTGATTCTCTTGTTTCCACTCAATTAAACCGTAGCCGCCATCATTAAAAATTAAGGTGACAAATGGTGTACCAACACGTAATGCTGTTTCTAATTCTTGGCAATTCATCATAAAGCCACCGTCGCCGGTTGCTGCTACAACTTTGCGGTTAGGATGCACAAGTTTTGCCGCTAAAGCACCAGGAATAGCTATCCCCATTGCAGCAAAACCATTGGAAATCAGGCAAGTATTGGGACTATGACAATGATAATGGCGAGCAATCCACATTTTATGTGCGCCCACATCAGAAATGACAATATCATCTGGCCCCATGACTTGCCGCAAGTCATAAATTAATTTTTGCGGTTTGATGGGATATCCTTCATCGTTGGCATATTGTTCGTAATCAGCCCGAATTTCTTCCCGTAAACTAATGGCGTAAGGTTTGGGTTTTCCTTGTCGATCTGCTACTTTTAAAATCTCAGCTAGGGAATCAGAAATATCCCCGATTATTTCTACATTGGGAATATAACTGCTATCAATTTCGGCGGAACTTGCCCCAATATGGATGATGGGAATATTTCCTTCTGGATTCCATTTTTTGGGTGAAAATTCAATTAAATCATAGCCGATCGCAATGACTAAATCTGTATTATCAAAACCGCAGGTAATAAAATCTCTTTGTTGTAATCCTACTGACCATAAAGCCAAAGGATGAGTATAGGGAATCACACCTTTACCCATGAAGGTATTAGCAACAGGGATATTCATCTGGGTAGCAAATTGCGTGACAGCATCGCTAGCTTGAGCGCGAATTGCTCCGTTTCCTACTAAAATTATGGGGTTAACTGCTTGGGAAATGGCGGCGGCGGCGGCGCGAATACTAGCAAAAGCAGCGTAGGTTTTTTCGATATTATCTTTACGTAATGGTTTGCCCTCTACGGGCATGGCAGCAATATTTTCTGGTAAATCTATATGCACTGCACCGGGTTTTTCAGTTTGCGATCGCTTGAAGGCTTTCCGTACAACTTCTGGTGTAATACTCGGTCTAACAATCTGTTTATTCCACTTAGTTACAGGGGCAAACATTGCCACTAAATCTAAGTATTGGTGGGATTCAATGTGCATTCTATCTGTTCCCACCTGTCCAGTAATTGCCACCAATGGCGCACCGTCCAGGTTCGCATCTGCTACACCAGTCATTAAATTGGTCGCTCCAGGCCCCAGGGTAGAAAGACATACCCCAGCTTTTCCTGTCAGTCGTCCGTAGACATCCGCCATGAAAGCTGCACCCTGTTCATGACGTGTGGTAATAAATTTAATAGATGAATGTTTAAGTGCTTCTAAAACGTGTAAATTCTCTTCGCCAGGGAGTCCAAAAACATACTGTACCCCTTCATTTTCCAAACACTGTACTAATAGTTCTGCCGTATTCATTTTATATTCCTCATGTGGTTGGGGACTGGGGACTGGGGATTGGGAAGAAAAAGTAATACGTAATCCCCAGTACCTAATACTTAATCCCTATTTAACCCAAACTGTTTTAACATTCACAAACTCGTGTATGCCTTGAATACTTAGTTCTCGTCCATACCCAGAACGCTTAATACCACCAAATGGTAGTCGGGGGTCGGATTTAACTAAGCTGTTAATAAATACTGCGCCTGCTTCTATTTCTGTAATTAAGCGATCGCGTTCTTGGTCGTTATTTGTCCAAGCACTTGCACCTAAACCAAAGGGTGTAGCATTTGCTAGTTTAATCGCAGCATCTATATCTGGCACACGGAATAATAAGGCTACTGGCCCAAAAAATTCTTCTTGGGCAATCTGTGAGTCAACAGGGATATCTATGATAATGGTTGGCGGATAAAAGTTGCCAGGAATATCTAAAGGATGTCCACCTGTTAAAACTTTTCCCCCACTTTTAACCGCAGTTTGTACTTGTTGGTCTAAATCTTGGAGAAGATCAGGCGTTGCTAAAGGGCCTAAATCGGTGTCGGGAAGCATGGGATCACCAACTTTCAACGCCGTGAATTTTTCTAATAGCAGTTTCTCGAATTTATCTGCGATCGCCTCGGCGACAATAAAGCGTTTGGCCGCAATACAAGATTGACCATTATTTAACATCCGTGCGGTTGTCGCGGCGGTGACTGCTGTCTCTAAATCAGCACTTTCTAAGACAATAAATGGGTCACTTCCCCCCAATTCCAAGACTGTTTTTTTAATCTGTTTTCCCGCCGCCGCCGCTAGGGATGCACCGGCTGGTTCGCTTCCCGTTAAGGTAGCAGCTTTTACTCGGTCATCTGCCATTAAGTCAGCAACTTTAGCTGCACCAATTAATAAAGTTTGAAATGCACCTTCAGGGAAACCCGCCCGTTGCATGATATCTGCAATAGCTAAAGCGCACTGTGGCACATTAGAAGCGTGTTTGAGTAAGCCGACATTACCCGCCATCAGTGTCGGTGCGGCAAACCTGAACACCTGCCAGAAGGGGAAATTCCACGGCATGACGGCGAGAATTATACCCAATGGTTGGTAGCGGACAAAACTATGACTGGCATCAGTTTTTACCGAGACATCAGCCATAAAATCGGCAGCATTTTCAGCGTAGTAACGGCAAACTAAAGCGCATTTTTCGACTTCAGCGATCGCAGCTTTGTACGGCTTGCCCATTTCTAGAGTCATGATTTTAGCGAAATCAGCCTTGTCTTGCTCTAGAATTGACGCAGCTGCATTTAACCACTGCGATCGCTGTGTAAAACTCGTCTGACGGTACTGTATAAAAGCCTGTTGTGCCAAATCTAATTTAGTGGCAATTTCTGCATCGTTGAGTGGCTCAAAGGTTTTGAGCGTTTCCCCAGTAGCGGGATTGATAGTGGCGATCGCCATTGCCTGACCTCCCGTTTTAAAATAGCTTGAGGTAGCTTCTTAGTGTTACACACATCTCTTGAGGAAGCCACCATCCAAATTCTAGTCTTTTGGCAAAGGCTTAATTTCTCCAACTTAAAATATCGCAATTAAATTTGAACTAATTTATACTCAAACATAAGTATTTATATGTCAGGCCTTTTAAAATGGGAATTAGAGAGCAGAGTATGGAAAAATGCCAGATAATATCTATGAATACATAGCGAAAGCTGCTGTTGCCCAATATGATATGGCTGAAGGAGAGAGTTGTTTTTTAGGTCATAGTGAAAGCGTAACCTTCTGTATAAAAACACAAGCGGAAAAATTTCTTCTCCGTATCCATCGACCCATATCTACTATCCAAGGCGATGTATGGCAAAATCCACAGGTGATTGAATCAGAACTTCTATGGCTTGCTGCTTTGCGTAATGACACAGAGATTGTTGTGCAAGAGCCAGTAAAAAATCTACAGGATAGTTGGCTGACTCAAGTTTCAGCAGATGAGACTGGAGAAGTATTTTATTGCTCACTGCTGCATTGGATTGATGGCAACATCCTCAACGCACAACGAACTCCACAACAGGCTTACCAACTCGGTTTGTTGCTAGCTCGATTGCACCACCATAGTAGTCACTGGCAGCCACCACAAAACTTTGTTCGCCCAGCCTATGATCAAAATCGCCTGCAAACAGCACTCTCGGCACTTTATCCAGCAGTATTACAAGAATTGATTTCAGCAGAAGATTACAAGACTCTCGAAGTAGCGGCTAGCCAAGTTCAAGGCATGATAGAAACACTGGGACAGAAACAAAATATCTGGGGACTAATTCACGCTGACCTTCATGAAGGCAACTATCTATTGCACAATGAGGAATTCCGTCCAATTGATTTCGGTCGCTGTGGCTTTGGATACTATCTTTACGATATTGCAAGTTCGCTTCAATATTTACTGCCCACTGTCAGACCCTTCTTTTTTGAAGGCTATGAAGCTATCCGTAAACTACCTGAACATTACTTACAGATTACAGAAGGTTTCTTTATCATGGCACTGATTGAAGTGCTTTCTTTTCATGTGAATAATCCACAAGAGCATAAGTGGATTTCAGAAACCGTGCCGTATATCGTTAAAGAACACGTTAATCTGTATCTTGAGAGCGAGTCATTTTTGTTTGATAAATACTGAGGTAGTTCGTGGTAGTCACGATTTAATGATCGGATTGATCTATTTCTTCTAAAGATGAATTGTGAAGATTTTCTCTACGTGTAAAACGAGCTTGTTCAACTTGCTTAATCTCCCGTTCCAGGAAGTAGTTCAATAGAGTTCGTAAAAGCACAATCGCCCCCAAATTGAGAATATCTTGGCGTGTAGGTGCAACTGCTGTTTGCAAAATATCACTAGCAACAGTAAATTCTAATCCTAATGCCAATGCCCTTCCTAATTGCAACCTTACTACTTCAGTAGAATCAATATGTTGTCTATAACGAGAAAATATTTGCCGAAAATAAAGAGCAATCCCACGAATCACCGCTAGTCCAATTACTGCTGCTGCGGCAATTTCTGCTGCTGCTGCTAGGTAGCCAACAATGAGCTTTAGCCATGACTCTAAAGGTTCTCTAGCTGCTTCTGTTGCCTCAATTTTTCCGACATTAATACCTAAAAGTAGAACTAATCCAAAAATTAATGCTAAAGGGAGCAAAAGATTAACTAAAGATTCTAATAATGACTCCCGCTTCATGTTAATTCGTAATTTCAATACCTAAGTGTAAAATATATGACTAATGGCTAATAACTATGGATGAATAATTGTTGTTAAATGATGCAATTTTGTTTGATAAACTTTGACTAGTCTATCAATACCTTTAAATCGATGATCTCCCATTTCTTGAAAGTCTTCTGGTTGTGAAAGTAATTGATAGGTAGCTTCACTAATAACACATTCACTAGGAGGACAAACTACTTCCATTCTCGCGGCTAGGTTAATAGTAGCACCTAATGCTGTGTACTCTACCCTTTGGGAACTACCGACATCGCCGACAACAGCTTTACCACTGTTAATCGCAATGCGTAATTGTAAAGGTTCATGCCAGAAACCGTTGGCATTGAGATGTTCTAGGCGAGTTAGCATACCTTTAGCGGTGGCTGTAGCGCGATCGGCGTGATCGGCTTGCGGTTCGGGTGCGCCAAAAAATGCCATGATACAATCACCGATGTATTTATCTAAAGTGCCGCCACAAGCGAATACTTCTTGTAGCATTTCTTCAAATAACTTATTTAATAATTGCGCGATCGCAGTTGGTGTTAACTTCTCAGAAATAGCTGTAAAACCAACTAAATCTGCAAACAAAATACTAATTTCACTTTCCGCAGGTGATAAACGACCATCTGGTAAACCACCCACAGAAATCAAATGTTGCACAACCGCAGGTGAGTGATAGCGTTCTAAGCGATGGCGAATAACCTCTTCTGTTTTCAGTTTTTCTACAAGTAACCAACGCTGTACACTCGATGCGACAAGATTGGCTAAAGCAGAAAAAAAGCTGAGTTCTTCTTCACCATCTTTTTCCCAATGATAAGAAGACAAATGAGCATCAGCGTAAAGTACACCCACTACTTTATTTTCATCCCATAAAGGGACAGCCATAGCACTACGAATCCCTTTAAGTAAAATGCTATTTTCACCAGAAAACCTTTCATCTTTTTGGGTGTCAGCAGTTTGAATTACTACTTTTTCTTCAAAAACTTTTTGGCAGATACTCCGACTAATCCAACTAGCATCAGCTAAGAGATATTTCTGCTGAGTTTGGTTTCTAGTACCAGCATTAACTAACTCTAAATTACCGCAACCATTGACATCAATTAATAAAGCCAATCGGTCAATACTACTAAGGTAGCGAAATACAACTTGTTGCACTTGAGAGAAAATTTCTTCTATAGATGCTGCTGCACAAAGGTTTTTAGCTATATCTACTAAGTCTTTAAGACGGGCAATGGTTTTATTTTTGTCGCTAATATCACCATCATTGCCATTAGCTTCTATCCATTGTTGTTGTAGTTGTTTGACGTTACGAAAAATCGTTCTTGGCTCAGAACTATCTGAAATAGTTAGTTGTTTAAGTGGCGGTGGTGAAAGAGGTGTGTGAAACAATACGACTAAATTCACATTACCTAGCCAAATTACATCACCGTGATGTAACTTTTGGGCTTGACTGACAATTGTTTGATTAACTTGTGTACCGTTCTTACTACCCAAATCCTCAACCGTCCATGTACCCTCAGCCTTTTTTACGAGTTGGGCGTGCTTGCGGGAAACTCCCCCAAAAGGTAGATATAAGTTACATTCCGGCAACCGACCTATTGTGAATATATCTTGATTCACAGTGACAGTTGTTTCCGTATCTCCCTGTTTTAAGAGTAAAGTCAGTTCAGTCATGAGTGTGATTTGTCTATTTTGGGGGCTGGGAGCGCAAACATATCTGGTTTGCAGGATATTTATGAACCCTTTACCATTTCTTTATGGCATTGTTCATGGCGATCGACAAGTCTTGGTATTAAATATTACATATAAATCTGTTTGCTTCAGGATTGTTTGGATAATAACCCCGATTGTTCGAGAAACTGGGGTTTTGTATTGACTTACACAATCTTTCCCACTAACTCAACTGAACCTTCATTATTTGCCAAAATTAACTTGTATTTACATTTTCTTTGTAATATCTTTACAAAAAAAATATATATAATTAAGGCGAAATATAAATGGGTGAATAATATTAGAAAAGCATCATCTATTCTGCATCTCCATCAAGCATTTATATGCCAATTATTGATAATTAATAGCCAAGCATTAATTTACACTTAGCTTACTGCTCAACAGATATTTAAATATGAATAATAAAGCGAAATATTTACAACAATATAATTGGCTACTTTGCAGTATTAGCGTTTTAGCTGTATTGCTGGCTACACTTTATCCATTTGATTTTTCAGGTATAGATAATTTTTCGTTAACTGAACTTATTCTCAGTTTTAATAACTTTAG
The DNA here is from genome assembly GCF_014697125.1 of Anabaena minutissima FACHB-250. GTDB lineage: Bacteria > Cyanobacteriota > Cyanobacteriia > Cyanobacteriales > Nostocaceae > Trichormus > Trichormus minutissimus. The sequence goes on from NZ_JACJRG010000039.1 coordinate 29,840, forward strand.
CCCTTTTCAAGATCAGGTAAATAACATTTTGTTATTTATGCCTTTAGGTTTTAGTTTAGCCAGGCTCTTACAAAACCTGAAGATGAAAAGTCTATTACAAGTTCCATTCGTGATATTAGGAAGCTTTAGTTTGTCGTTGACTGTGGAGGTATTACAAATATTTTTACCTTCTAGAATGCCGACACCTGCGGATTTGCTCAATAATACCCTAGGAGGATTTTTTGGTTTTATTTGCTTTTACTTGGGGAATAGAAAAAGTTTTAATACGACTGTAGAGAGAATAAAAAACAGTCGAGTTAGTCAATCTAATAAGCAAATATTAGGATTTTTTATAGGATATCTCTTTGTCACTTTGTTGATTTCATTATTATGGCAAAGCACAACTAAGTTAAGTAATTGGGATGTTAATTATCCCCTAGTAATTGGTAATGAAAGAACTGGTGATAAACCGTGGCAAGGATATATATCTGAAATTCATATTGCTGATCAAGCTCTATCCATGAATCAAATAGGACAGGTTTTAAGAAACCCCAGCTATTTTGATCATATTGGTGATTCCTTATTAGCTCACTATCAATTCACTGGGAAATGTTGCTATCAAGACAAGATGGGACAACTACCCAAATTAATCTGGCAAGGCAACCCCATAAATCAAGATGAAAGTCAAGGTGTATTCTTGAGTGAGAACCATTGGCTAAAAACATCTGCCCCAGTTACAAAATTGAGCCAAAAAATTAGTCAAACATCAGAGATTACTGTTAGTGCTATTATAGCGGCGGCGCGTACAAAACAGGATGGGCCAGCACGAATTATTTCTATTTCTGATAATTCTTTTCACCGTAATTTAACAGTGGGACAACAGGATAATAACCTAGATTTCCGCATCAGAACACCCATCACTGGGGAAAATGGGTCAGAGCTAAACTTGAATATACCTAATGTTTTTGTGGATACTAGACCACATCATCTAATTATTACTTATGCTAGAGGAACTATTCAAGTGTATGTAGATAATTTACAGAATGCTTCCTCTTTTAACTTACTAGAATTAATTCCCAAACAACAAAGAGTTTTCTACTATGCACTAACTTTCATACCCCTAGGAATAGGATTAACTATACTTACTCTCCTAACGAAAAGAAGATTCATCTTTTCTAAAGTTGTTTACAGTGGAATATTAATACCTTCTTTAATCCTAGAAGGTGTTTTAGTCAGTGAAAGCGGTAAGAATTTCAGTATCAAAAACTTGTTAATGGGAATAACATTTACAGCAGGAACAATGCTGCTATTAAAAGCAAGAGCCTCTCAAATAAAACTGAAAAACTAACCGTCTAGATGTTGGGTGGTAATTCCAAAGGGAGTGTTCCGAGTAAACCCTTGCGATAATCTGTTAAAAGTTCCCTAGCAGTTCGTTCTACATCACCTTTATGACGATATGCGGCTAACGCGTGTAAGTATGCTTCTCCTGTGTGGGGTATGGGGTCGAGTTCATAACGTGAATATAAAGGTGATCTTGGTAATAACTCACCAGCTTGCTCTTCTAAAGAATTCAGTAAATCTATGAATGCAGCCGCTACTAGTTGATTATCGTAAGCGGCTTGACCAATATCATCACAAATTGCCAGTTTTATGGCTGCTTCTTGATTACCCATCTTCAGGGGGATGACTCCAGGTGCATCTAATAATTCCAACTGATCGGAAATTCGCACCCAGCGCAGTTGACGCGTTACCCCAGGACGGGCGGCACTTTCTACAACGCGCTTTCCTAATAAACGGTTGATTAAAGCTGACTTACCAACATTAGGAAAACCAATCACCACAGCCCGGACTGGACGAGGTAACATTCCCCGGTTGTGCCTTCTTTGATTCAGTTCAACCCCGGCTGCTTGGGCAGCTTTAGCGACTCCGGTAACACCTTGACCGTGTTGAGCATTGGTACAATAAGGTTCTTCTCCCCGATTTTTAAAGTAATTTATCCACAGCGATCGCACTTGGGGCGGTATCATATCCAAACGATTCAACACCAAAACTCGCCCCTTATTTCCCACCCACTCATCTATTTGGGGGTGGTGTGTCGCCAAAGGAATCCGCGCGTCTCGTACCTCAAATACCACGTCTACCCGCGATAGGTGTTCTTTGAGATTCTTTTCCGCCTTGGCAATATGACCCGGATACCACTGGATCAGATTTAATTTATAGTTATCTGTTAAGCCCATAGCAATTACGAATTACGAGTTATTAATATTATCCCTTATGGCTTTGGTGCAAAATCAGACGATTGCCATCGGGGTCATAGGCGTAAATTTCTCTACCATGGGAGGCGATCGCAATTTCTCCTGGTGGGGGATAACCTAAATCTGTGAGGTGGGCGATCGCGTCTTCTAAGTTATTTACCTCTAAACACATACTCATTTTACTTGTAGCTGAGTGTTGAAATTCAGACTCGTGTGTTTTTTTGGGCTGAAAAATCCCTACTCTTATACCAGTAAGTTGGAATTCAGCATATACATTTGGTATAAAACTGATTGGTTTTTGTGTCAATAAATTAGTATAAAAATTGGCTAATTTATCTAGATTTAGGGTTGCTATAGTTACTAGCGCATCTTGATAGTAAAAACTCATATTTGTTAATTATCCAGAATTATCACCTTTTCACCCTGATGTAAGCTGATAAAAACTCAAGTCTTTAAAAGAGTAAATTATCGCAAAATCTTCCGAAAGATAGCCTAAACAAGTTGTAAATATAAAAGTTACAGGCCTTTTTTGTGTTATAAAACTCACAGAAAATTATATTATTGGTAGGCTACTCTATGGAACTAGAAAAAATAGGATGTTTTAAAGAGTACAGCGAAATTATACTTGAAAAAATTAATTCTGTTCCTCAAAATCCTTCTAAACAAGAAGATTGGATTCCTACTAGCTTAGATGAATGTATTTTGCGTCTCCGAGAAGCTGCGGAGAAAACTATAGGTCTTGCTACTTCGCCTGTGAAAATTGGCGTGATGGGAGAATTTAGTAGTGGCAAAACTTTACTTTTAGGTAGCTTAATTGGCTATGGTGATGCTTTACCCATTAGTGAAAATCCCACTACAGGTAACGTCACCGCTATTCATATCATCCCCCAAGCGGGCTTCTCAACGACACAGGTGGGTAACTTTACTGTGGAGTATTTGAGTCGAGAAGGGGTGAATGAGTGCTTGCGCTTCATGCTAGGCGAGGCTAACCGCCGTACAACAGCAGCCGGACTTCCCCCCATACCATCGGCTAAACTCAACTCTGGGAAAGACATTCTTAGCTGGTGTGAAGAAGCTTGGAATAGCAGCAATAACTTGGAATTACGTTATCTGGTGCGGGAGTTGGTGTTGTTTCTCCGCGCCTACAGTTCCTATGAGGCGTTGTGTGGTAAACGCTACGAAATTGATGCAGCTACGGCGCGTGATGGGTTACAGTTGGCGGAACAGCCAATGGCTATCCAAACTCTTAGCTTTGAAGAGTTACCGCCAGCGCATATTCGTTTACCGAGTCCACCCCAAAACTTACCCACCAAGTTATTACAAAATAGTTTTCCGTTAATTCGGCGTATTGATATTGAAGTGAGAATTTCCCAAGAAATTTGGGATGTTACAGGTGCTGATAAATTTATTCTGTTAGATTTTCCAGGTTTAGGTGCGGCGAATTCTGGCGCGAGGGATACCTTTTTATCGCTGCGAGAATTGGCGGAAGTGCAGACAATTTTAGTACTCCTGAATGGTAAATCGCCGGGGAGCGATCGCGCCAATAAAATTTTCACGATGATGCAACAACAGCGTCCTGGACAAGACCTCAAGGATTTAATTCTGGTGGGGGTGGGACGTTTTGACCAGTTACCTTTAGAAAGTGAAGGCGGTGAACGGGAATTAGACTCACTAATTAACGACAGCCAAACCCCCAACCTCACAGCCGATATGGTGCTGCAAAAACTTAAAGTTCTGCAAACCACCATCGACGGCGCGAGTGCTTTCACCATCAACAAAGACCGCATCGTTTTGCTATCCCCCTTGTTGGGACTGGCGGAATTAGCCAAGCGTTCTAGTAGTGTGAAAGCAGGTTCAACGGAGTTTTTGGCGAACTTAGATTATCCAGAGTATTTGGAGAGGTCGAAGCGACTGCAACAAAAATGGCGCAGGTTGAGCGATCGCCTGTTAGAATCAGATGCACGTCACCATTTAGGACGCAAACTGGGTTACTTTGCTCAAGATGGGGGTATCGCCAAGCTGCGGGAATTAATTCAAAATCACGTTGCGAATCATGGACTCAAACAACTATATGAAGATACCCGTCGCGCGGCTGAGAATTTACAATTACAACAAGAGAACCTCAAAGGTATTATTGCCGAAATTCACGCCCAAGGTATTCCTACTGGTGACTCTCAGGCTTTAGTTGACTTCAGGAATGCGATTGAAAGTTTAGATAAAACCTATCGTAATTTCCAGAAAGATTTAGGTACACAACCACTCAAAGACCGCCGGGGAACAGTGGTTAGTGATGTAGTCAAAGACGAACTGACTTTTCAAGTTATTAGTTGGAGTCAGTGGACTTTATTATTTAACAAAGTCAACAATGGCACAATTACGCTGACAGAATCCAAGGGTGCAGCAGGTAAATTATTTGACCGAGGGAACAGAACTAATAACAGCATCCCGACCAAAAGCGATGACTTTTATCCAGCCTTTGCCAAGACTGTGCAAGAAGTAGAAGAATTTGCCCGCGATCGCATTCGTCAGGCTGTAGTAGACTTACTCAGTAAATTATCTCACCAAATTGCCCCAGAGCGCGATCGCCTCTTGGCAATTTTGACACCAGAAATAGAACAAGAGATTGAAGCGAAATTCGGACCGGAAGAAGCTGATTTGTTCTATCAATTGCTGTTAGGATGCGACCCCAATAAATGGCAAGATGTAATTTTAGAGGAGATTAATCAACAAGATAAATCGCTCGTTCCTGAAGTTATGTTTCCTCTGGCGCGTCAGGATGAAAAACACAATATTGGTCAAATTTTTGATTGGTCGCCAGAAAAAAATCAAGGTCTACCTAGATCAGCGAATCACCAGTTATTTGTCTTACGATTGCGTGATGAAATTACCGCGAGTGCTAGCTTACATCTTGTACAGTATGTCAGCGAAGTTAATCAACAAGTCAACTCTGAATTAGAGGGAATTTTGGATCAAATTATTCCCACTTTGCAAAACCTCTCCAAAAAAGATGGCTTGCTGAGATTTATCGCGGCTGGTGACACCCAATCTGGTGTAGCAGTACCTACTTGGCTACAGAATCTCACAGAAATTGCCAACATTTCTGATTCCCTAACAGCTAATCAGTAATCAGTAATAAGTCATAAATTTACTGCTTAATGGATTCCGCCTTTTAAGGAAGATAAAAAATGCCTGTAGAGATTCAACTTGTGCCTCGCTTTCAAGTGCGGGTTAATCATAAGAAGTATTTAGAATTACCTAGTATTCAATTACTTGGTTCTGGAAACAACGTACCTCATATTTCCCGAATCAACTGCACAGTTAAAGGCATACCAGGCGAATTAGCAACTAAAATTCAACAGGCGTATAAAAAGTTTGATTCTGATATTCCCAAAATCTCCCAAATTGGTCAATTAGAACAGTATCCTTGTAAATTAGATCAACCTCTTACCCAAGCAATTAATTGTCATTTACGGGTAATGGTGGAATATTTTGATTCTGACAATTCAGGAAATCCACTGTTATCTGTACGGCAAAAAGTAGCATCTTATTGTCATCTGTGGTCACTACCTATGGAACAAAAAACACCAAATAATCTGGGGTCAAATCCGTTTGAATTCCCTAGTCCAATATATAGCGAAAAATCTACCAAAGTTAAACCCAAAAAACGCTTTCCCGGATGGTTAGCATTAGATTTTGGTACATCCAATTCGACAGTTACTCTTTTTGACCCCATTGAAGTCCCCATTGCGGAGGTTTTACCGAAAGAACAGGAAATCAGATTACGCGATCGCTTGTCACAATGGTTGAGTTCTCCCGCTTCCATTGCTTTACCAGAGGTGAATGAGAGTGAATGGGAAAAATTTATTGTTGATATTAGTAAAAATCTCGAAATCGAACCTAGTAATTTAAGTGAAGTTTTTAGTAGTGATAATAAAGGTAGATTTTTAGAAGCAATTCGCCAAATCGAACTATGTTTAGGTAATAGTGATAGATTCCGCCACGCTGTCAGCAAAAAACTTTATCAGATATATCATGAAGTCTTCCGCGTCCCTACTTTAGAATCACAGAATTTAATCCCGGTAGTTTTAGATATTGACCGCCGAGATACAGAGATACCCAGCGAGTTAGAAGTTTCCAGTTTAGAAAATTTAAAACTGCGGATGGGGAGAGAAGCAAGAGATAATCGAAAAAAGGCGATCGCACAGGGAACAAGCAGTTCATTAAAAGAAATTATCAGCAGATTTCACCATTCCCCCAAGCGTTACTTTGGACAGGATCGGAATTTTTCCGTGATGTTGGATGGAGAAGAAGATATTATTAATGTTAACCAACTCATCCAAGCAGCATGGGCGCATTTAATCGAATTAACAGAAGATTATCGTCAACGCGCCAGACGCAGATTTTCGGAAGGGGAATTTTTAACCGCAGTCGTTACCTACCCCACCGTTGCACCTCCTGTAGTCAGGAAGGAAGTTAAAGAATTAGTCGAACAGTTGGGGATTGATGATGTTCAAACCGCCTATGATGAAGCTGTATCTGTAGCTATCTTCTTTTTATGGCGAGAATTTGGCGGAAATCTCAACATTGGGATTGAATCTTTTAAAACCCGTTGTCGCCAAGAAAACAATAAATGGTCACAAAATGTTCTGGTGTTAGATGTCGGTGGCGGAACAACAGACTTAGCATTAATTGAACTCACCTTAGAAGATAAAACCCCCTACTTTGCCAATAATGAAGACCGAGGTTTAGGGGGACGTTATTATAAACTAACTCCTAAATTGTTGGGTTCTTCAGGACATTTACAGTTAGGTGGTGAGTTAATTACACTCAGGGTGTTTAGATTATTGAAAATTGCGATCGCTGATTTTTTATTAACAGCAGTCACCAGAGGCGACATTGAAAGCGACAAACTAGAAGATTTAATCAATGCCGAATTAAACGAACGCTTTTTAGAACAAGGTAAATTTAAAAGTGGCAGTTTATTAAAATGTGTCGATAAAGAAAATCCCGAAGGTGACGCAGCCTATAAAGATGCGTTAGATACCGCCGAAAAAGTCATCCCCACCCGTTGGCAACAAGCACCCCAACGCCTGCAAAGCTTTTACACCCTGTGGGATCATGCGGAAACTGCTAAACTCAAACTGGGGCAAAAACCAGCCATTGAGAATTCCCTATTAACCTTTACAATTTCCGAACAGCAAATTGCTGAACTCCTTACCCAAAGCGCGATTAAATTCCAGGTAAAAGACTCAGAAAATATTTGCGTCACCTTAGACAGCCAGCAATTTGAACGCGCCGCCGCCTCAGCCATCAAAGAAGCGATCGGAATTGCCAAAGGCTTAATGGAAAGCCGATTACGTCCCGAAGACAATAATATAGATCCCTGGAACACCCATAAAGTTGACTGGTTAATCCTCTCCGGTAAAACCTGCAATCTTGACCTAGTACAACGCCAAATTTACCAAGAATTTAGCAAATCCCCCTATTTTGTTTGGAATCCCGAACGCATTACTTTTGTTTTGGAGTACACCAAACTAGCCACCTCCGCCGGTGCTTGCTACGCCGAGAAACTGCGGAGACTGCGATTTGACCCCGAAGAATCGAAAGGATTGCTACGCAAAGGCGCAAACCAATTAGAAATAGACGTTAAAAACCTATTTTATTATCTACCTTGCAACTTCAAACGCAAAACCCAAAGTAACGACCTCCTCACAGTCTTCAAAGCTGGACAAGAACTCTATCAACTCTCACCCTCAGAAAACGTCGCCAAAGTTCGCACAAATTGGGTAGGGACACAGTTAACAAACATCATTTATCGCCAAGACTACGAAGCCGGAGATTTACGCCTGTGGGGTAGCTTCGACGGTAAAAACCTCATGGGACAACTGGGGATGGAAGAAGCGGAATTTCTCAGAAAAATCAAAGTCCAGTTTGAGATTGACCAAACCCTGCAATTTAACATCCTACTGTGTCAAGGAAACCCCCACTATTTAATAGACGTTCCCGGAATTGATATCGGCGCAGCATTATCACAGTTGTCAGAAACATCATTATTTGCTGACGGTAAATTGAAATGGAACATCGCCGTTGAACGTCCTGATAAAGACTTAAGCGATGGTGATATCGCCGTCAACGTCATCGAATCAGCCACCGTAGATCAACCAGAGGCTTATCATTTGGTCTTTGAAGTAGACAAAGACGGTAACAAACCCCTGCAACAATTCCATTATCTGCGCGATGGTACATCCCAACCAGGAAACGGTTTAATCAGTAACCCCCTTCCCCCCTTCCCCCACGCTAGCCAGCACACCTTTTATATGTACCAAACCGATGTCCAAACCAACACCAAAAAATGGATACGCATCGGCGCACTGCGTAAACCCGATGTCAACACAGATTACCCTTGTCAATATCGCGTCACTATTGATAATCGAGGTATTTTGCGTATTCATGCTGGTGACGTACCCTACTGGACATCACCCAATTTAGAATGTCTCACACACGAAGGATGTGTTTATATTGCTGAACTGGACTTACAACCTAATGAAGTTGATAAAGAACGCGATCCCTTTTGCGGCATACATTAGGAATTATTTCGCGCATTCAACGGAGTTGTTCCCGAAGGGTAGGCGCAAAGACGCAAAGGGTTTTTTGGCGGCTTTGCGTGGGATAAAAAAAGGTAATACTTATGCAGCATCTCTACAAGTTATTAGCAATAGAAAATTCAGAGTTAGCCCAGTTAGTGCGGTACAGTCTGTATGGACTTGAAGCTTCGCTAAAACAAGCGCAAGCAGAAAATCCCCATGACCCTGGTGCTAAGGTGTGCGATGAGGTGCTGCAAGAAATTCACCATCTGCTACAAGTAAAAGAAGAGGCGATACTTCCGGTAAGTTACACTAACGCATCCACTCCAACAGAATCAAAGTTGGATTATCTCCGCGCCGCATTTGAATCTGACTCAGAACTCAGTTTATATCTAGGAGACGCACCCCTATACAGCCAAACAGATTCCGATTTATGGAACGAAATTCACCGCAAACTGTTGCGAGTTCCCGAAGATTTGGCGGAATTTTGGCGACAACGCGCTTTAGACTTAGCGCAAGAAGTGGGTGCGTTAGCACAGCTTACGGGAGGTATCGCAGATAATTCTCAACTCTATCATTTACCCTTCATTAGAGACGAAATCATCTACCCCGGACTCAGTGGTACGGTGATTTCCCCAGGATTATGCTTATCCCAAAAAGCCCTTGAGCAGACTAAAATTATCCCAGAATATGCTTCTGAAGAATTAACTTTATTAGCGGGTTTCCTAGTTTTATTCATTAAATTTATTGAAATCGAACCAGACTTACATCATGCTTTCAAGAGTGTATTTAGCTTCGATGTGATTCCTCTGCACTCCCAGCCAGAACAAAAAATACAGTATGTTGAAGCTTTAGGCGATCGCTTCCACCGCACCAAAAAAGCCGAAGAAACTACCGATCCCTTGTTAATGTTACGCGCCTGGATTGACATGGATGAAGCCATCCACTCCTTAATCTTTGTCCCCCCAGCCGAACGTTATTCTTGGTGGGGTAAACTGCAACAAGAATCAAGACGCGCTTTAAAAAAAGTTGTGGCGATCGCAACTAATGCAGGTTACGAAGTGCGAATCCGTCAACTAACAGGGATTTATGCTGACATTTGTGCATTAACCAAAGATGACTTACAACTAGACTGCGGCGGAATCCCCGGCGAAGTTTTAACTTGTCTGCGAGTCTATGCCAGAATTAACAACGAAGAAATTCCCGGACGCGTCATATTTCGTTCATCACGATAGAAAAATTGGCGTTGCTGAAACTGTAATCAACTCACCCGGTATAAAATTCCTGCTTGCTGATGGTTGACTACTGTCGAAATCCAGAGCTTGTTACGTTGGCTACCAACAAAAGTTTGCAGTTCATCGAGATAGTCACCTCTTCTAAAACTTAGGATAGCTCCATGCGTAACAAAACTCCAATTTTCAAGATGGACGAGGTTTAATTAATTGATTTCGCCAAAATTGCCGTGTTTACTAATTAATTTTTATTTTTAGCGAAATTAATATTACAAAATGTTGCAAAAATGAGTGTACGGTAAATTAAACAACATCTTTTATTGCTTTTATTACTTATCTAAAAATTGTTTCTGGCTCAACTTAAACTTTAAACCCGTTGCTAGACAATATTCTTACTGCTTTATTTACAATACTTTTCAATAATTTTTTAAACCTCTAGCTTATTGATAAAAATGAGGAAATTAGTTTCCTGAAGACATTATAACCACGCTAATATTGTTATGGAATCATGACTTAATTGTCAATAACTCGAAATATATCAATTAGTACCACAAAAAGTTTTTGTGATCCGGAGGTAACAAAAAAATATCAACTCTACTATTCCAGTAAGCACATAGTTGAGTCTGCATTAATTTGTTTTCAACTAACGCAAACTTGGGAAAAATTTTTCTCAGGCAATATTGTTTACTTGAGGAGTGAAGACTAATGATACAAATCAAAAATTCCAACATTCAGGATTTATTGACTGAAATGACTGCTCAGGAGTCTGCTAAGATGAATGGTGGTCAAGCTGAACAAAATCAGCAAGTTAGTTTTAATCAGCAGAAGTATCTACAAGCCTTGGGTATTGCTTATCTCAATCCCCCTGGGGATAATGAAATAACAGACAAAGAAGCTTTGATGGCTCAATATTTAGGATGGGAAGACTAGTACAGATTTTTCATCTTTGAGATTTAGCATCTTGGAGACCATCAAGAATCAATTCAGATTTTAGTTAAATACAGTTCAGATAAGCGAATAATAGGGTTTTGTAATGATTTACAAAACCTGATTTATCCTTGCTGAACTGTATTTTTATATCAATCAAAAGCACAAGCGATCGCTAATTCGGCGTGTTGTAATAATGTATCTTTATCTAAAGTTTCTACAGAATATTGTGGTGTAATTGCTAATAATTTTTCAATTCTGTCTCTAGCCGCTTCAACTACAGATGCAGCCAAGCTACCCTGACTTAAAGCATCAGCAAAATCTTCAGCTATTTTATAAGTCCGTTCCATTGATGATGAATGAATATTGCGCGACACGATAAACAAATCACACCCTGCATTAAATGCACGCGCCACTGTTCCCTTTTGAGTGAACATATCGGAGACAGCTTTCATATCTAAGTCATCAGATACAACCACACCCCCAAATCCCAATTCTTCCCGCAGGATGGTTTTGAGAATAGCGGGTGAGAGCGTCGCCGGCCAATGGGGATCTATTTTGGGAAAGAGAATATGAGCTGTCATCATGATGGGAATTTTTGCCTCAATCAACGCTTTAAACGGTATTAACTCTCGGATTCGTAAGTCTTCGAGAGTGAGGTTGAGGATTGGTAATTCCACATGAGAGTCTTTACTAGTATCTCCATGTCCGGGGAAATGCTTGGCAGATCCGACAATTCCCGATGCTTTGAGTCCCTGGTAATATTCACAGACCGCTTCAGCAGTAGTTTCAGGGGTACTATCAAAAGCGCGAAATCCAATAATAGGATTTTGGGGATTGGAATAAATATCTGCTACTGGGGCCCAAGATAAATTAATTCCCAGTGATTTTAATTCTCTACCCGTGGCTTTGGCTACTTCCTGTGCGTGCGATCGCAACAACACAGCATGGGGAAACCTCGTAATTGGTAAGGGTGTCCGCACGACTCGCCCGCCTTCATGGTCTAATGTAAAAAACATCGACTCACGTCCAGCATATTCTCTGATTTGGTCGTGCAAATCCCGAAAACTTTCCAGCCACACCTTATAGGGGACACCATCCAGAAAATTTTTGCCGAAAAATATTACCCCTACAGGTTTCAATTCACTCAGAGCGCGTTTATCCTCATCACTTAAGGTAGTACCAGAAATACCCAGAATGAGGTGATGACCAAAGCTTTCTATTTGTTGTGATGCTGGCATAATAATTTACCTAGGATTGCTGAAATATTTTTAACTTCAAGAATTTCAGCCCTATCCTACACCTTCAGTCTTGGCTATTGACATCAACTGACAGATGGGAATTACTAATTGCAAATTAGTGGCAATGCCAAATGTAACAGATTGCAACGTATAATGAGAACGGCAAAACGATTAAGAAATATTGAAAAATAGTAGGTTTAAATGCGAGTAGCGATCGCGGGTGCTGGTTTAGCAGGACTCTCCTGCGCGAAATATCTCACAGACGCAGGTCACACTCCCATAGTCTTGGAAAGCCGAGACGTATTGGGTGGTCTTGTCGCGGCGTGGAAAGACTCTGATGGCGACTGGTATGAGACTGGATTACACGCCTTCTTCGGTGCATATCCTAATATGCTCCAATTGCTCAAGGAGTTGGGTATTGAAGACCGACTCCAGTGGAAAGAGCATACACTGATTTTTAACCAACCAGACAAGCCTGGAACACTCTCACGCTTTGATGTTCCCGATATTCCCTCCCCTTTCAACGTGATTGCGTCGATTCTTCGTAACCAAGATATGTTGACTTGGGAGCAGAAGATTCGCTTCGCTATCGGCCTAACTCCAGCAGTGGTGAGAGGTCAGAAGTATGTTGAGGACATGGACAAGTACAGCTTCTTAGAGTGGTTGGAAAAACAAGGTGTTGACGAGCGCGTTACAAGTGATGTGTTTATTGCTGCGTGTAAAGCACTGACCTTTATCAATCCCGACGAAGTTTCGGCAACAATCCTCTTAACTGCACTCAATCGCTTTCTGCAAGAACGATATGGCTCGAAAATAGCCTTTTTGGATGGTTCGCCTACAGAACGGCTATGCAGTCCGATTGTAGAACACATCACCGCAGGTGGCGGCGAAGTGCGGCTGAATGCACCCATCAAAGAAATTGTCCTCAATGATGATGGTAGCATAAAGCACTTCCTTGTTAGGGGATTAAACGGTGCAGATGATTACATTGAAACCGCCGACTTTTATGTTTGTGCCACCTCAGTAGACGTGATCAAAGCAATATTACCCAAGCCTTGGCAGCAGATGGAGTTTTTCCAGAAGCTAGAAGGATTGGAAGGAGTGCCAGTTATTAACCTGCACTTATGGTTTGATCGCAAATTAACAGAAATTGATCACCTATTATTTTCGCGATCGCCCCTCCTCAGCGTTTATGCTGATATGAGCAATACTTGTCGTGAATATGCTAATCCCGACCGTTCAATGCTGGAATTAGTTCTAGCACCGGCAAAAGATTGGATTAGTAAATCTGACGAGGAAATTGTCACTGCCACTCTTGCAGAATTAGAAAAACTTTTCCCCAATCATTTTGGGGGAGAAAACCCAGCCAAATTGCTGAAATCTCATGTAGTGAAAACGCCGCGTTCAGTTTACAAAGCGACCCCCGGTCGTCAACAGTACCGTCCCTCCCAAAAAACTCCCATTGCCAATTTCTTGCTATCTGGGAGTTACACCATGCAACGCTACTTAGGCAGTATGGAAGGAGCTGTACTTTCTGGTAAGCTAACAGCGCAGGCGATCTGCGAATCACTGCCAGTGGCCAATGCCTCTAACCTGCAAACGCTAACCCGACCGCCTGCAACGAATGCTGCAACTGCCTGATTCCCCCCCGCGCATGAAAACGCTGGTCTCTGTAGATGAGTCCTACAAAATTTGTCGGCAACTCACAGCCAAGTATGCCAAAACCTTCTACTTGGGTACTTTGTTGATGAGTCCGGCAAAACGTCAAGCTATCTGGGCAATTTATGCTTGGTGTCGCCGTACCGATGAACTAGTAGATGGTCCTACTGCTGCCATTACCACACCAGAAACCCTAGACCTATGGGAGCAGCATCTAGAGTCAATTTTTGCGGGTCATCCCGTAGAAAACTATGATGTAGCTTTGGTAGATACCCTGCAACGCTTTGCTCTCGACATCCAGCCCTTTCGGGATATGATTGCTGGGCAGCGTATGGACTTATACCGTAGTCGCTATGAAACCTTTGAGGAATTATACCTCTACTGTTACCGCGTCGCTGGTACAGTCGGCTTGATGTCAACATCTGTCATGGAAATAGACACCACCGGCAACACAGCCCCGTGGCATCAGTGTAAACAACCATATATTCCCACAGAAGAAGCGATCGCTAATGGTATTGCTCTTCAACTCACTAACATTCTGCGGGATGTTGGCGAAGATGCTAAGAGAGGGCGGATATACATTCCCCTAGAAGACTTAGCACAATTCAATTACACCGAACAAGAGTTCTTCAACGGTGTAGTCGATGACCGTTGGCGGGCGTTAATGCGCTTTCAAATTGAGCGGGCGCGGCAGTTCTACACCAAGGCGGAACAAGGCATCACTCATTTAGCCCCAGACGCACGCTGGCCTGTGTGGGCAGCATCCATGCTGTACGGGCAAATATTGGAAGTGATCGAACGCCAAGATTACAACGTCTTTAATCAGCGTGCCTACGTCCCCCAATGGCAAAAGTTTCGCACCCTACCCATAGCTTGGATGCGATCGCAAGTGTTATGAAGAGTGCTGAGTGCTGAGTAGTGAGTGCTGAGTGCTGAGTGCTGAGTGCTGTTAGCGGTAGCGCGGCGTTTAGCCAGTGCTGAGTAGTGAGTGCTGAGTGCTGAGTGCTGTTAGCGATAGCGTGGCGTTTTGCTGATGCTGAGTTAAAAGAATCAACTTTTTCCCGAACAGCAAATTCTGCCCACAAGGAACGGGCAGTGTAACGATTGCTTTTAATATTACTCAGCACTTATTACTCAGTGTGGGTACAAGCCCCTACTCCTAAGTCTTCAATTTTGAATGTTGAATTTTGAATTGGAGCAAAGCGACTTGACTTATAACTAAACATCCGCTAATATTAGTATTCGTGACCGTGGAGAGGTGGCTGAGTGGTCGAAAGCGGCAGATTGCTAATCTGTTGTACGGCAGGCAACTCCGTACCGAGGGTTCGAATCCCTCCCTCTCCGTTTTCCCAGATTGAAATAACACAGAATTCGATGTCTTGTTCTACATCCAAAGGTAGATGCTATTATTTAACCTTTGGAGACTTGATAAGATACAGCTAAATTTAAAATCTAGTTTGAATCTTGCTTTCAAGCTCCCTTAAAATTGAGGAGTGAAAGTGATTATGACAAGAATTAATGCGGCTCTAGCCTTAAGTTTAACCACCCTAGCCACTGGGTTTTTAATGGCAGCGTGTACAACTACCAACACTACTGATGGTACAGCTAGCAACACCACAGCTAGCCCAGCGACCAACACTACAACTAGTAGTGGTACAGGATTAAAAATTGGCTCTTTATTGCCAACAACGGGTGATTTAGCATCCATCGGTCAGCAAATGGCCCCGGCTGTTCCCTTGTTAGTGGAAACCGTTAACGCCTGTGGGGGTGTTAATGGTCAACCAGTGAGTCTGATTGAGGTAGACGACCAAACAGACCCCAAAGTCGGTGCAGCTGGTATGACTAAACTAGCAACTGTAGATAAAGTCGCTGGTGTAGTCGGTTCTTTTGCTAGCAGTGTTTCCACTGCGGCGGTGTCAATTGCAGCGCAAAATAAAGTCATGCTGATTTCGCCTGGTAGCACCAGCCCTGTATTTACCGAAAAAGCACAGAAAGGTGATTTTCAAGGCTTTTGGGCGCGGACAGTTCCCCCCGATAGCTACCAAGGGCCAGCTTTAGCCGAACTCGCCATAAAAAAAGGCTATAAGCGAGTGTCTACAGTTGTCATTAACAACGACTACGGAGTTGGTTTTGAAAAAGCATTTGTCCAAGCCTTTGAAAAATTGGGCGGGACAGTAGTTAACAAAAATAATCCTGTCCGCTACGATCCGAAATCAACTACCTTTGAAACCGAAGCAACTGCGGCTTTTGCAGGTAAACCAGATGCCGTCTTGGGTGTCTTTTATGTAGAGACAGGTAGCTTATTATTAAAATCAGCTTATCAGCAAGGTCTCACCCAAGGCGTACAAGTCATGCTTACAGATGGCATGAAATCAGATGAATTCCCGGCTCAAGTGGGTAAAACCAGCGATGGTAAGTACATTGTTTCTGGCGTTATTGGCACTGTACCTGGTTCTGATGGTAAGGCGTTAGAAGCTTTGACAAAACTCTGGCAATCTAAAAAGAATGCTTCTCCTGGGGAATTTGCTCCCCAAGCTTGGGATGCAGCAGCCTTGTTAGTATTGGCAGCACAAGCAGCTAAAGATAACACAGGTGTTGGTGTGGCAAATAAAATCAAGGAAGTATCTAATGCACCTGGTGTAGAAGTCACTGATGTTTGTGAAGGGTTGAAGTTACTCAAAGCAGGTCAAGACATTAACTATCAAGGTGCTAGCGGTAATGTAGATGTTGACGCTAACGGCGATGTCATCGGTGTCTACGATGTTTGGACAGTACAAGACGATGGCAAATTAACAGTGATTGACAAAGTGACTCCAAAGCAATAGCGAGTGCTGAGTGCTGAGTGCTGAGTGCTGAGTGCTGAGTGCTGTTAGCGGTAGCGCGGCGTTTAGCCGGTGCTGATTCCTGAGTGCTGAGTGCTGAGTGCTGAGTGCTGTTAGCGGTAGCGCGGCGTTTAGCCGGTGCTGAGTGCTGAGTGCTTTTTTAGTTTACTCAGCACTCAATAGTGAGTCAGGTAAAAGAAGAGTGCTGAGTAAGATACTCGTAACTCATTACTCATTACTCAGCACTAACTAAAGTTAGAAGCCAGAGAAATTGTAGCCAACACCTACTAACAAGCCGATGTCTGTTTCATCAAAAAATCCGGCATTGACAGCAGCTGTGGCGGTGAATTGAGCATTGAGGGGTACATCAACACCACCAGATACCAAAACGGCAGTTTGGGAGTTATCACCGGTTTTAATAGCTGCACCGACTCCTATATAAGGAGCGATCGCTAGAGCTTCACCAAATGGATCTGCTTCTTGAAAGGTAAAATCGTAGGTGACAGGAATTAGAATTGTGGTGTTATCCCCAAATATGGCTGAGGGTCTGACGGAGATGGCATTGGTTAGTCCAATCTTGCTGATAGCTGCAAAATTGCCATCACCCAAAGATGAGTCACCACCACTGATACCAATGTTGCCGGCAACCCCGATATAGCTGCTACCGCCACGGGTACGTCTACCGACATTAATATCGGATTGTGCCACTGTGTTAGTAGCTGGTTGGGCAGTCGGTTGTGTCGATTCTGGGGAAACTAGAGTAGCTGATGTGGTTGCTACTGTTCCTGGGATGGGTGTAGTTATATGACCTTCGGTGGTAGTGCTGGAAAACTGTTGTAATGCAGTCGCATCATCAGAGGTGGAACTAAGGATTGTTGCACTGGAGAAAGAGAAGTTTTGCTGTTCTGTTTCTAGTTCAGCACTCGATTGTGTGGAAGACATGGCATCGGTAGCAGCTTCAACAGGAGATACTGTTTGAGCGTTAACAGATACACTAGTACCTACAACAGCTACAGCAGCTAAACTAGATAAGCAATAAAAACCTTTACGTACAAAAATAGTATTCACATTCACTCCTAACAAAATGTTGCCACAACAGATAAATCATTACTGTGGGAATTATTCCCCAAAATTTTTTGTTTTAGGGCAATATCCAAACTTTAGCACTAGAAAATGGGTTACTACATCCTGACTTGGACGTAAATACTTGACCTCAGATATTACATTAATAAACCACAGAGGCACAGAGACACAGAGATTGAAAATACTGAAAGGAGAAGCGATAGGCTACGCTTCTCCTTTGGCGATGGCGTTTTGCCCACCTTTGGCGATCGCTTCTCCTACCAAACGGGATATAAAAGGTAATATCTGCCGATTTTGGGCGTGGTCTTTGCCTTCGGTGAATACTACCAATAAGTAGGGACGTTGATCTGGTAACTCGATATAGGCTGCATCATGACGTACTTGACTTGTCCAGCCAGCTTTTGACCAAATTTGAGAAGCTTGGGGTAGTCCACCACCCAAAAAACCTGTTACTTGGTCTTCTTCCACATTTTTGGGTAAATCATCTCTGTTGAGGCTGCGTTTGAGCAAAGCCATCATGTTTTGCGATCGCTCACTGGAAACTGCCACGCCTCCGACGATACTATGTAACAAACGCGCGATCGCATTTGTCGTCAACATATTGCGATTCTCAAACATCTCCCCATAAAAGGCCCTATCCCTTCCATAAGGACCATCACCCCAAGTTTTTTGACAGACATTAATTGTTTCCATCTCCTCCCACCCCAAAGACTGGAAGTAGCGGTTAATCATATAACGTTGCTGTTTCCAAGTTTCAAAGGGGCCTGGTGGTAACTCCGGACCGGATGTAGTCCCAGTTAAAATATCGACAACTAAACTAGTAGCATCATTGCTAGAATCAACAATCATATCGCGTAAAGCCCGTTCCAATTCCTTAGAGGTTTGGATCATGCCTTTCTCTATCCATTCGTTGGCTGCTACTAGGTAAAACAGCTTAACTATACTCGCCGGATAAATACATTCCACACCACGATAATTAAAACCGCGTACAGGATGATGCCAAAAAGCATCAGGAGTTAAAGCCCCACCAGTATTAACTGGGACTGGCGGATCATAAACAATCCAAGTCAACGCTATCTGATTACGGGCTAAGGTCGGAAATGCTGACCAAGTAGCCTCTAAAATGCCATTACCCAGATTTTCTAGTTGTTCGTCTTTGCTAAAAAAAACCATTGCAGAATGCTCTCTAATTCAGAATCTCAAATCCTAAACTTGACCTCAAATGAGTACCAGTGTCTAGCTGATTTGAACTTATATGATTCTCCTGAATGTACCCGCCTAGCAACTCAGTCCGCAGCTGGGCGACATTTGCAGGTAACATCAAATCAGCAAGGTACAGCAGTTGAGGTGTATTTATGTGAGGATAACTATCCAGGGTGGGTATCTTTTAGTGATGTTGGTTTATTACAACCTGCTACTGTACTTTATCAGGCTCAGTCACTTTCCGAAGCTGAAATTCAAAAACGGCTACCAGAGGTGATTGCTTTTACTCAACAAGCCATGCAGCAGTCCAATTATTACCTCTGGGGTGGCACAGTGGGGCCAAATTATGATTGTTCCGGGTTAATGCAGGCGGCTTTTGTTTCCGTCGGGGTTTGGTTGCCTAGAGATGCCTATCAACAAGAAGCTTTTACTCAATCTGTTACTATCGCTGAACTAGCACCAGGGGATTTAATATTTTTTGGCACTCCCATAAAAACCACTCATGTGGGTTTGTACTTGGGAGATGGTCATTACATCCATAGTTCTGGCAAAGAACAAGGGCGCAATGGTATTGGAATTGACATCCTCTCGGAACAGGGAGATGTAGTTAGTCGGTCATACTATCAGCAGTTGCGAGGGGCTGGGCGTGTTGTCAGAAGTTATGAGAGTAGGTGACAGGGGATAGGTGACAGGTGACAGGTGACAAGGGAGAACTATCTAACCAATCCCTAGTCTCCAATCCCCAATTTTTAATTTTTAATTTTTAATTTTTAATTGCTTATGAGGAGTGGGTTGATTCCAGAAAGGGTGAATGAGGAGCATGGTTTGATTTCCGCCATTGTTCCCGATGTATCGGTGGTTGTGCCTGTGCGGGATGAGGTGGAGAGTTTGCCTTTATTATTAGAGGCGATCGCTTCTTCTCTTACCGCTAGTCAGTTAAGCTATGAGATCATCTGTGTAGATGATGGTTCTAGTGATGGTTCGGCTGAGTTTCTCAAAGAACAAGCGCAAATCCGCCCTGATTTAAAGGCGGTGATTCTGCGCCGGAATTATGGACAAACTGCGGCGATGGCGGCTGGTTTTAAATATGCGCTAGGGAATGCGATCGTCACTTTAGATGCTGATTTGCAAAATGACCCAGCTGATATCCCCATCTTATTAGCCAAGCTAGAGGAAGGTTACGATTTAGTAAGCGGTTGGCGGCAAAATCGCCAAGATGGGGCATTAAATCGGTTACTGCCTTCTAAAATTGCTAACTGGCTAATTCGTCGGACTACTAGCGTCTATATTCATGATTACGGCTGTTCACTCAAAGCCTATCGTGCGGAATTAGTAGCAGATATGAATCTCTACGGCGAACTGCACCGCTTTTTACCCGCATTGGCCTACATCGAAGGGGCAAGAATTACGGAAATGCCTGTGCGCCATCATGCTCGGCGTTTTGGACAGAGCAAGTATGGCTTATCGCGGACTTTCCGCGTATTGATGGATTTGCTCACAATTCTATTTATGAAAAAGTTCCTTACCCGTCCCATGCACGTCTTTGGCTTATTGGGGCTAATCTCGATGATTTTGGGAGCAAGTATAGGCATTTACTTGACTTTTATCAAATTAGCGATGGGTGAAACCATTGGCAATCGTCCTTTGCTCATTTTGGCGGTACTGCTTTTAGTTACTGGAGTACAACTATTTAGCTTTGGTCTGTTGGCAGAGTTATTGATGCGTACCTATCACGAATCCCAAGGAAGACCCATATATCGTGTCCGGGAAGTTGTGGCAAAAAAAGATAAATAACGTAACAATCTTATGAAGAATCTAGTATTAATGCTTATACATTAGCCTGTGGGAATTTTAGATTTTGGATGGAAAGGCGATCGCAAATACTCTCTTCTCTTTTTTTTCTGAGGCTGCGCCAACGCGGAGTGTATCGTAGAAAGACGCTCCGCGAATGTTGCGCTAACGTAAATCCAAAATCCAAACAAACTTAAATTACCCAATACCCCATAAACTAAAAAGGCAAAAGTAAGTTGTTAATTTCTTACCCTTGCCTTTTTCTTTTTTCCGTATCAAACGGGCGAGGAGGGATTCGAACCCCCGACACCGTGGTCCGTAGCCACGTGCTCTAGTCCACTGAGCTACACGCCCCTACAAGAAATATATAGTAACACTCTCTTTGGGAATAATGCAAGACAATTTTCTAAAAAATTCTACCAACCTGACTCACCTTGATAACCAGGGACAAGCACAGATGGTAGATGTCTCGGCTAAAGCCTCCACTGTCAGACAAGCTGTCGCTGCTGGACAGGTGCGGATGCTACCAGAAACCTTAGCAGCCATTCAAGCCGGTAACACTCCTAAAGGGGATGTTTTGGCGACTGCGCGGATAGCTGGGATTATGGCAGCTAAACAGACTGCTAATTTGATTCCTCTGTGTCATCCCCTACCACTACAAAAAGTCACCGTCGAAATCACACCTGATCCCCAACTCCCTGGTTATCAAATTCAGGCTACAGTCAAAACTAAAGCTGAAACGGGTGTAGAAATGGAAGCTTTAACTGCCGTTTCTATTGCAGCGTTGACTTTATACGATATGGCCAAAGCCTTAGAAAAATCGATGCAAATTGAATCAATTCGATTGATTAGTAAAATCGGCGGAAAATCAGGAGAGTATCTCAACCCTCATTGAAAAAACCAAACTATGTTCATTGGTGACAAGTTAAGGAAAAGGAGAAATTGTCAAATGAGGTATTTGCAGTGATCAAAAATAGTGGGAAACTCAATCTAGACAAGTAATTGAGCGATTGAGATCAGCCATGACCACCAGCAAAAAAACCAATAGAGACCACGCAAAAAAGAAACAGCGACCAATGGTGGAAGATGAAGTAATTGCCGAGCAACTGGAAAGATTACTGACACCAGCCATGACAAATCAAGAAAATTACTACCGAAAACTAGGACTCAGAGAACGGATACTGAATTTACCATTGATGAGATTTCATTAGAGATGATTTATCGCGGTCTTTATCATTTTACGATGGCTCATCAAAAAGGTAAGGTAACAGATCCTATTAAGTATTTTGCTGACCCCCACAATCGAGATTTAGGTATTATCAAACAGAAACGAAAACCGAATGTTAAGTTGATTGTCGCTCCTTTTCCCGATCTTCAACGAGGGTCTGACCAGTTTTTTTTCCACAATTCCCTGAAAGCCTCTTGACAAAAGACTTACAGCCTTAACTTGTCACCAATGGGTCATCCATAACTTGCAGGGTGCTGGCAATGTCTGCAAGTAAGTTACTTTTGCCCCGTTTCACAGTTTTACCGCCATATTTGATGCAGCCGAAAAAGTATGTTGGGAGTAGAAATAATAGGCGTTCTTCATCCATGAGAACGGTCTTTTTCCACTCATTGTGACTATGGCCAGCTACACCATCTTTTTCTTTAGCTTCTAATGGCAAAGCATCAATTCCAAAGTGATGTATGGCAAGTGTTCTAGTTCCTAGAATTGAGACTTTAGCTTGCAGAATGTTGTCCATATTCAGACAGTAGATATAAATACGGCAGAAATGACGGGAGTATGTTTCAGCTTGAAACCTCCTTGCTTGAAAATTATCTTGATTCACTAGTTGGCAAAAATTAACCTTGAGTAGCGATCGCCTGATCAATAGTTTTCAGTTTGGTAGCCCGGCGATGGCGTTCCGCCCACCGTAGGTGATCGCCCACCTTCACAGTAAGCTGAGTAATACTGCGACAGAATTTTTGATACTACTCTGCCATCGCGGATCACAAAAATGTGGTTTATTCGGATCGCTAGGATCGCTAAATACGGATCATTGATATTGTTGATTTCAAGCAGTTAGGTTTTGCTGTTCTAACGGCACATCGAAAATCAGTCTAAAACTGACACTGGGGATGAGTCGGCGTAAAACTTGTAGATGAGCTTCTGCGTCGCTGCGGCGACGAAAACGAGCGACAATCCGGTTCTGCATATTAGGTAAAAGCCGGACTATACACCAAGGACTGAGCTTTTCAAGGTATGTCATCAAATTCTCCTGGTCATTATCTGTAATTTCCAAGACAAAAGCCAGCCTACTGTCACACAGGCTGGCAAGAAATATCATTTTGATATTGAAATTAAATGCCGTAGGGGCAGGTTGACAAATATCCTCATTTATCGCCAAAGATATCTATGAACCCGCCCCGACTTTCGTCTGGAAAACAAAGGTTCTTCAACAGTTCTTGGGGAATCTCTTCAAAGTGTTCCAGTAGAAAGTTCATCAGAGCCAGGTGGCGTAAATCGGCTGGCATGGGACGGCGGTAGTTTTTACCTCTAGCAAACCAGCGTCGCACGGTAGAAAGGGAACGATCGCAAATCTGAGCAATTTCTTCGTGGTTCACCTGCCATTTGGCGTAAAACTGTTTGGGAGTCATACCTAACTGACAATAACTGTAGAGTTGCATCAAATCTTGCTCTCGCTGCTTGAGTGGATGAGGATTCATTAGTATGCCTCCTCGCTGATTGGTTCTAAATCTTCTTCCCAAGCAATATCGGCAGATGTCCAAGCTGCACTAAGGCTATCTTTACTCAACCAAATCAGGTAACACCAACTCCAGCAGCAACGGTGGGAAGCAAAGCTGTAAAATCGACCAATGACAATACCCCAATCAGTATCGCTTTCATTACTGAGCCAACGCAGGCGATGGGCTACGCCCCACCGGAGGTGATCGCCATATAAAAATCTGGGTGTCTTGGCTACATCAGGAAAGTTAGCGGGAAGCTGAATAGATGCGTCTGGGTATTTGAGGTTAATCAAACCAGGGGCTATATCTTGGTGATTGTGGCGGATGAGATGGAGATAAGCGGCAATCAATTTACCATTGATGCTTTGAGTTAACCCAGATATCAGAATTGCAGCTAGAGTTTCTATTTCTTGCTGCTGGGGTTGTATCCAGATGCTCTCAAAGTCTGCGTCAGAGTAGTTTTTGAGCTTTGCTAGTAATTCGGTGATGCCAAAATCATCTAAAGCTTGTTGATAAGCTCGGTGTTCTTCTGTTTTATAGCGAACAGGGTTTAACATTGTATATGACTCCTATGATATGGGGCCAAAAGCCAGCGTCAGCCGTCGGAAAGTTGAGTGCTGGCTTTTGACTTATCAGTAATTATACATAAATATAGTGTACATTTATGTTAATTTATGCGTCTTAGTGTGTTTAATATAAAAAGACACAAGATAGCTTATGATGGTGATATGGGAAAAGTAACTGTAACTATTTACATGGAAGAAACAGACAAAGAAGCCCTGCAACAATTGGCTGATGCAGAGGAGCGTTCTTTGTCACAGATGGCGGTGTTAATTTTGAAACGAGCGATTAAACAAGCTCAGAATGACGGGACGATTACACCGAAATAATTTGTAGTTGGTTGTTGAAAAGGCGATCGCTTCGGGAGCATCTCATTTTTTGAAGTAGCTCAAACCGATAATAATCCATTGAGGTAGGCACAACGATGAGCAAGGACTTGAGGCACATTTTCGCGCTTCCATTGCGCTCCAGAAATCTTAGTTCGACGGTCAACTTGTTTAACGACAGATTCAACCGACCCAGAACCAATTGAATTTACTCGATGGTTAGCATTGGAAAAATTTGCATTCCAAATTACTGCATGAGATAAATTTTTACTTGCCAGTATTTTTTGATCAATAGACATCTCCGAAAACAGTTAAAGCCTTTGTGTGGCTAGGCTGTAGCTCGTAAATGCAATCATCTTAAATTAGCTACTCTGTACGATAAAATAAGACTTTGAGATATTTACTGTTGATAATTAGGCAAAAATATTTAGTTATATGCGGTAATTTCAACCTGATGATATAGCCGATATTTCTAATGGTAATATTAGCCCTCGAATTCGTAACCTTACTAGTCCGCAAATCGTCAAAATTACTTGCTCATATTTGTGGGGATTTAACCTAAATCTTTCTTGAACAACTCGAAATATTTTGACTGAGCGAATTCGATGTTCAACAAAGATCCGTTTAGATGAAAATATTTTATTTTGTTCTTTCTGCTCAGTCGTTAGTTCTCGATTTCTTGGTTTCTTAATTGGAGTTGTAATTAAATCTTCTCCAAGATATGCCTTATCTCCTTTAAATCTTTGTTTGGGGTCAAACTCTGAGCGATATTCTCGGAACAAAGTTATATCGCTTTTTGGTCCTCTTTCACCTGCCACAACATCAACGATATCACTAGCATCAGGTAAAATAATCATTTGAGTTTTAAATGTATGATTACTCTTCTTACCTGAAAAATATTTCTTTTGTTCATCATTGTCTCCAGGTCTTTCTCTGACTTGCTCATAGCTATCTACTATTAATTCGTACTCTGTGAGTATTTCTTTTACTACTTCATTGTCAGAAGCGTTTTTTTTTACTTGTTCAAGCAAACTGGATGGCAGTAATTTTCGCAAGTTAGGCAACCAATAGTTAAATGTATCATTGGCGGTAGACTCGCTTACTTCAAACTGAATACCTAGAAGTTGGAAGGTTGTTAGATGCCGGAGATACACCAAAGTTAAAATGATTTGTTCGGGAATAGGTAATTTTGGTTTACGACCTCCTCCACTAGCAATAATTCTAACTTTCTTAGATTCTAGTGAAGCTTGTTTTTCATGATATAAACGTTCCGCATTTAGGATTAATTGTTGTAACTGTTCATATTCCAGTCCTATTAACCTTTGTGTTTGTTTAGGATTCTGGTTCTTGCGGTAGTTTTATGGTGATTATTAAAATTAACTGAATTATAAGGGCTATAATTTAAAGACAATAATGCCTACAATATAGATTTGACAAGTATTTAAGAGATATTA
>NZ_JACJRG010000004.1 GCF_014697125.1 Anabaena minutissima FACHB-250
ATCTATTTTTCCCCAAATAGTCGTGTCTCTTCTTTTACTTAAGATTGAACGCCTCGCTACCCTTACACGTAGTTGTGGTTTTGACATCTCTATTTCCAGGTGCAAGAAGTGAGGCTACCACGATATGATTGCCGCCATGTTTGCCTAATAATTCCAGACTGCAAAATACAAGAGTGAACGTGAAATTTTTATGACTGATGTCTCCAATCCTAATTTGCTTTTAAAGCGCGTCGTTAACGTCAAAGTCATTGTCACTCCCCTCTGGAAAGAGGAAGTGCAACAACAACTGCAAGCGCAAATCAACCAACTTGATCAGCAATTGCAACAGTTGGACGTTGAAGGACAAAGAGCGATTTCTGCCATTCAAAAGCAAAGTCTCCAGCCACCTGGCCCCCAAACCCTCCAACAAATTGATAATATCCAACAGCAAATCAATCAAAAGAAAACCGAATTCCTAGAGCAGAAAAACCAAATGCTGCAAAATCTCCAACAAGTACAATTGCTGGAGTTGGATCAAGAAGTGAATCAATTCCAAATGGAAGGCTTTTTCCGTGTCGAACGGGGCGATAACTTAATTAGCAAAATGCAAGTTGAAATCGTTCTCCGAGATGGAGTTGTTGAAGAAATTCGTGGCGATCTTTAATTAAAGTTGCGAATTCTCAAATTAAATGTATGATACCCCGCCCCTCGTGGGCGGTCTTTTAACTCAGGACGTTGCCCACGCCCCGCTACCGCTACCGCTAATAGCACTCCACACACCACACTCATTACTCATTACTCATTACTCAGCACTCAGCACTCAGCACTCAGCACTCAGCACTCAGCACTCAGCACTCAGCACTCAGCACTCAGCACTCACTACTCAGCACTCAGCACTCAGCACTCAGCACTCAGCACTCACTACTCAGCACTCAGCTTGACATTGACTTTGAGAACCCACCCAAACAATTTGCCAAATTGGAGGTGAACTTGATAAGAGCGATCGCCCGAAACGATTCATCTCCACTCGATATTTCATCGCCGTAGATGAATCACCCTGAGACGGTGTTTGAATCACTGTCACTAAAGCTTGATTCGGTTGTGGATAGGTAACTTCTACCTGGCGATCGCTCTTTGTGGGTTGAAAATCATCTAATAAATTCATCGCCAACTTCGCCGGATCGCTACCTTGTAAGGGAGAATTGACACTTTCTAAAGGTATATTTTCATATTGAGCGCGTTCCGAGTCTTCCACAATCTCTTGAGAATGTTGTACGTCTGACAAGGGCTGTGGTTGAGCATTGATATTATCCACAATTGGTATTGCTGTTTGGTACTGAATCATATAAACACCAGCACCAGCAGTAGCAAAGATACTAAGTATCAAAATCAAGAAGAACTTCAGTTTTACTGACATAAAACTAAATACGCATTGTAAAAAAACTAATGGTCAATTTGGGATTTTCAATTGATGTTTCACAACTAATTACTCCCTATAATCTTCCTTGGGAAAGCTCCTAATTTCTGATAATTGCTGATGAGTGATACAAAAATATATGAAAATTTCATGAAAATTGTGAAAAACTCATGCTAGAGGCTGATAGCCAGCAGCAACAATCGATTATTACATGGAAGCAATAGACCTCATTGTCGCTGGGATGTTCCAAGGTGACAGGGAAGATTTTAAGCCAATTCCCAATGCCCAATTCCCGATTTAAAATAGAAAATCTCAACCATAAAACTCTCCAGCTAAGATACAATTCGATCTGGCAAAAGCTGTTAAAGTCCATAAACCCATTGATTCTAGAACCACCATATGAGCATTCACGAAGTATTCATGCCGGCGCTGAGTTCCACTATGACCGAAGGCAAAATTGTCTCCTGGGTAAAATCGCCGGGGGATAAAGTGGAAAAAGGCGAAACAGTGGTGGTTGTTGAGTCAGATAAGGCAGATATGGATGTAGAAACCTTCTATGAAGGGTATCTCGCACATATCGTAGTCCAAGCAGGTGACAGTGCGCCTGTAGGAGCTGCGATCGCTTATGTTGCCGAAACTGAAGCCGAAATCGCAGCTGCCAAATCTATGGGCAATTCCGGCGGTGCAGCAGCTACTCCTACAGCTACACCTCAACTAGTTGCAGCTACAGCCTCAGTGGGAACACCAACTGTAGCATCTCAAAATGGGTCTAACCATCAGGAAGGCAGACTCGTAGCTTCACCAAGAGCGCGTAAGTTAGCCAAAGAATTGAAAGTGGATTTGACTACTCTCAAAGGTAGTGGCCCTTACGGTCGGATTGTCGCCGAGGATGTAGAATCTGTCGTGGGTAGAACTACTGCACCGGCTGCTCCTACAATCCCCGCACCAAGCATTACCCCAGTTGCACCACCAGCACAACGAACACCCGCACCTGCACCAGTAGCAGCCGTTCCTGGTCAAATAGCACCATTCAATGCTCTGCAAAACGCCGTCATTCGGAATATGGTAGCTAGCCTAGCAGTACCAGAATTCCGTGTTGGTTACACAATCACCACTGATGGGTTAGACAAACTTTACAAACAAATTAAATCCAAAGGCGTAACAATGACAGCGTTACTGGCGAAAGCCGTGGCGGTGACATTACAAAAACACCCACTTTTAAATGCTAGCTATTCTGATCAAGGTGTGGTTTATCATGGCGACATCAATATTGCCGTAGCTGTGGCGATGGATGATGGCGGTTTAATTACACCAGTATTAAAAAATGCCGATCAAGTAGACATTTATTCCCTCTCACGCAGCTGGAAGTCTCTAGTAGAACGCGCCAGAGCTAAACAACTGCAACCCGATGAGTATAACAGTGGTACTTTCACCCTGTCTAACTTGGGAATGTATGGTGTAGATACATTTGATGCCATTTTACCCCCCGGACAAGGTTCAATTTTAGCGATCGGTGCATCTCGTCCCCAAGTTGTAGCTACCCCAGATGGTTTGTTTGGTGTGCGTCAACAAATGCAGGTCAATATTACTTCTGATCACCGTATTATTTATGGTGCTGATGCGGCGGCGTTTTTACAAGACTTGGCTAAGTTGATTGAGACTAACCCTCAATCTTTGACTCTTTAGTCAACCGCTTCACCTACAAGGGGATAGAGTTTTTGGGTAATGGGTGCGGGAAACAGCCACCATTGCCCAATTTTTATGCCAAACCCGTAGAGACGTTGCAATGCAACGTCTCTACGGGTTTTATTGTTTCGGCAAATTATCTTAATTCAAAAATTATTAGAACTGAATCCGGAATGTGGGAGGCAAAAACTGGAGTAAAAAACAGAACAAGGAAGAAACAATGATTAATTTATTCTCCAACCCCATCAAACTTGCCACGATCACTCTGATTGCAGGCACTTCATTGTCTTTGACTAGCTTACCTGCTTCTGCTAATAACACCAGAGTTTATGTCAAAAACTCCTCATGTGTAACTTATAACAATAGCGGAAAAGTTGTTGGAACGGTCAATCGCGGTTACTACCCACTCAACCGAATTTACAAAGGTAGAGATGGCAGAAATTATGCTCGGATTTATGCCGATTTCCGGAGAGCAGGGCGAGGTATAGGATATGTAAATATACCAACTTCTTGCCTTAATCATAATGGCAGATATGTTATCGAATACTAACTAATAGTCTGTTTTCTAACCTAAAAAGCCATAATTAAGCGATCGTGAAAGGTTAGATAATTTAGAACCCCGGTTTATCGAGAAAGCCGGGGTTTTTCGGTCTCATGAATGAGTAAAAATACTGGGATATTTAATCCTCAACAACTAGCTTGATCAAAATCACCAAACTCCCGACCTTCCAAGCATTCATCAGATGATCAGGATAAATTTATAAAAGAAATATTAAATTTTTGATAGTAAATTGGTAGTTATTGTGTAGCAGAAATTATGATTTGGCAAAGAAGCAGTAATGATACTAATATAGATAAAAAATTGTGGTTAGATTAATAACATTACCTGCCAGCCATTGTTTGAGCTATGAATCGTTTTTCTGGGAACATCACAAATCTTCGGGAGTACAGCTTAGAGCAAAATCGGCTGGCTCAAATGTGTGGTTCTAAGCAATTATTCCGCGATCGCTATGAAATCTTACGCATTTTAGGTAGGGGTGGTTTTGGTATCACTTTTCTCGCACAAGATGCTGTATTACCCGGTAATCCTCTATGTGTGATTAAACAACTTTGTCCGAAGGTAACTAGCACGAAAAGTTGGCAAAATGCGTGTAACCGTTTTGTGCAGGAGGCTAAAACTTTAGCTAAACTTGGTAGCCATTCGCAAATTCCCATGTTGCTAGACTATTTTGAAGGGGATGGGGAACTGTATTTAGTGCAAGAATACATCCAGGGTTGGACTTTAGCGCGAGAAGTCAGGCGTAATGGTACAAAGACAGAAGCTGAAGTAAAACAGTTTTTGCGGGAATTACTGCCAGTATTGCAATATCTTTATCAAAACCAAGTCATTCATCGAGATATTAAACCCCTAAATTTACTGCGCTGTGCGGATGATCAGCGCGTAGTCTTGATAGATTTTGGTGCAGTCAAAGAAAATTTGGTTGATGTTGGGAATGATTCACTCAATACAACCATGAATACTCACTTTGTAGGCACAATGGGGTTTGCACCACCGGAGCAATTTTCTCTGCGTCCTGTATATGCTAGTGATATTTATGCCCTAGGGATGACCTGTGTTTACTTGTTAACTGGTAAAGGGCCATTAGAAATGGAAAATGATACTCAGACTGGTGAAATATGTTGGTATAAATATGTAAATGTGAGTGATAGTTTTGCTCACATCTTAAATAAAATGTTAAAGTTTTCCCTCAATGAACGCTTCCAGAAACCTAGTGATGTGACTAGAGCTTTGAGGGTAGAAAGTGATATGCCAAACTTAAATAACTGTTTGACTACCCAACCTATCAAAAATACACTTCCAGCAAAAATAGACCCTGCTCAAGAATACCTATCACCTGTAGCCAAAACTGCGATCGCTATTCGGGAGTGGAAGGCTAAACTAAAAGCTCAACAGTCTCAACGTCAATTATATTGAGGCTAGAAACTTTCTCTTAATAACGTACTTAATAACGTACTTACTCTTTACATTGTTTTATTGCACATGCCAAAATGACTAAATTATTTTAGCTTTACTCCCCGAACTATCAGCCGCAACCACACCCATCCTAACCCACTCCCAATCAAATAATAGGGGAAATCTGCCCAAGTAAAGACAGTACCAATTAACATTTTTCCCCACCAAAATGAACGTACCCAAATTAAAAAGGGTGGATGCCACAATTGCATAAACTCCAACAAACAAGTAATTACAAATACCCATAAAGGGATTCGCCAAACTGAAGAGCGACTGGGAATAAATAGAAAGGCGAACAAGCACCAAAATATCTCATAAAAAATCCCTCCTACCTCTTGGTTCAACCACAAAGTAGAATAGCGATAATGGCTGTATAAAAGTCCAATAGGAAGAATAATAGCTAGAGAAAGAATAGAACGCCTGCGAATTCTTGTCGGCATGGGCATTATTTAGTGTTCTTAATTCAAGATGTAACTTACATCTGGCTACTTGCTATAACAAAGCTTTGAATATGGTTAAAAACTTCTTCAATTTCTGTAATTAATTCAGTAGTGCCTCTACACTCTTGCTTCTGAGCTAATTGTTCTAGCTTATCGGCAGCTAAATACATAGTTTTAGCACCTATATTAGCACTAGCACCTTTAACATGGTGAGCTTCTTGAGCCAATTGTTGAAAATTACTCACAGCGATCGCTAGTTTGATAAAATCCAACCGAGGTTTAATATCTTCAACAAATAATTGTAACAGTTTCATTTCAAAATCAGCATCATTCTCAGACATCTGATGTAAGTGTTTCCAATCAATTGGTAGGTCGGATATATCAATTTTTTCTGTCGTAGAAACGGTATTTTCTAAGGTGATTACCTCTCGTTTTACTAAAATAAATTGACTCCAATATTCTAATTTCGCCGCCAAATTTTCTTTGATAACAGGCTTACTTAAATAGTCGTCCATGCCTACATTTAGACACATTTGTTTGTCTTCTTTCATGGCATTAGCAGTCATCGCAATTACCACAGGACGACGATGGTTAGCAAAGAAGCTCTCTGGCATACGATGAATTTCCTTTGTAGCTTCTAACCCGTCGAGAACGGGCATTTGGCAATCCATCAAAATTAAATCGTAAGGAATTATTTCTAATAATTGCAAAACTTCTTGACCATTAGCCGCTACATCAGCATGGTAGCCAAGACTTTGAAGTTGCTTTAAGGCTACTTTTTGATTTACTAAATTATCTTCAGCTAGTAAGATTCTTAAATTAGGCGAGCTAGTAGCAGTATGCTCACATTTGATGTTGACATTTTTCATATCTAACTTCTGGCTCATATCCTCTTGTACCAGTTCACCTTGATTTCCTAAAACATTCATAATGGTATCGAGGAGTCGAGAAGCCTTAAGAGGTTTGACTAAATAAGCCGCAAATCCTATATTGAATGCCCGATGTATTTCTGCTCGTTGATTAGTAGAAGTAATCATAATTAAAGGTGTTGCCGCAATAGCAAAATTGTCTCTAATTTGTTCCCCCAATTCCAAACCATCTGTTTGGGGCATCTGCATATCAATCAAGACAACATCATAAGGTTTGTTTTGCTGGCAAGCTGCTATCATAGCTCTCAGGGCAGCATCAGCACTATCAGCTTGATCTACCTGCATTGCCCAACGGGTGGCTTGATGGTAAATAATTTTGCGGTTAGTCGCATTGTCATCAACTACTAATAGGCGGCGATCGCTCAGTATTCCGCACTCATCTATCCTAGTAACAGGCTCTTGTTGCTTGGCAAAAGGAATCTCAAACCAAAATTTAGAGCCTTCGCCTAACTGACTTTCTACCCCAACGTCTCCTTCCATCAAGGTTACTAATTGTTTACAGATAGCTAATCCCAAACCAGTCCCACCATACTTACGAGTAGTAGAAGCATCCACCTGGGTAAACGGGGTAAACAGTTTGCTTTGGTCTTCCGTGGTGATGCCCAGACCAGTATCTGTAACAGCAAAGTAAATATTAGCTGTAGTGGTAGTATGCGATCGCAATTCTACTCGTACTACTACCTCTCCTGTGCTAGTAAATTTAATAGCATTACCAATTAAGTTCATTAAAATTTGTCGCAGGCGGCTAGCATCTCCTTGCAGGTGGGTAGGGACGTTAGGATAAATCAAAGCTGCAATTTCTAACCCTTTTTTATGAGCTTGGGGAGCTAATAAATCTAATACTTCTTCTATACAGATAGATAAATCAAAGTTGAGATTTTCTAAAACCATTTCCCCTGATTCAAGTTTAGATAAATCCAAAATTTCGTTAATCAGGCTTAAAAGGGCATCGCCGCTAATGCGAATTGTCTCCATGAAGTCTTGCTGTTCTTGGTTAAGAGGACTTTCTAACATTAAACCAGTCATCCCTAAGACAGCATTCATGGGAGTACGAATTTCATGACTCATATTAGCTAAAAAAGCACTTTTGGCTTGAGATGCTAACTCTGCTTGACGACGGGCAAGTTCTAATTCTTGTCGTTGCAGAATTTCTGCTTCTAGCAATTTGGCTTGAGTTAAGGCAATACCTATTTGATTTGCTAACTCTCGAAAAAGTTCTATTTCCCAGTTAATCCACTGGCGTGGTTGGCTACATTGATGGGCAATTAACAACCCCCAGAGTTCATCTTTAAGAATAATGGGAACAACAAGATTCGCTTTGACAGCAAATTTTTGTAGTAATTCGACATGACAATCTTCTAGATCAGCTTGCTCAATGTTTGCAATAGTAGTTATTTGACCTTCGCGGTATTTTTGAATGTAACTCTGTGCAAAACAAGGGTCAATAATTTTTTCTCCCAGAATCTTGGGAAAGCCAGGAAGTAGGGCTTCTTGAACAGCAATTACAGAATCATCTAATTCTAGGCGGAAAATCAATACACGATCTGCTTGCAGTAGCTTTTGCAACTCTTTAACGCTAATTTCGAGAATTTCTTCGATTTGTAAAGACTCACGAATTTTTAGTGTCACATCAGCTAATAATTGCGATCGCCTGTTTTGGCGTTGTAGTTCTTTTTCTGATTGCTTACGTTGAATAAACTGCCCCACCTGTTGACCAATGGAGTTCATGATTTTTGCCAAATCTTGGTCATATTGCTGGATTTTGTGGTTAAAGCAAGTAATCACACCCAGAACATTCTGCGCGTTACGAATGGGAAAACCAAAAGCTCCATGCAGTCCAACTTGTGCTGCAACTTTATTTCGCAAAAAGCTGATATCATTGGCCACATCAGTAAGCCAAATAGGTTCACTACTACTCCAAACTCGACCAGGCAATCCCATCTCTGGCACAAATGTGATGTTCTGACTCAATGTTTTGAACTCTTCCATATCCAATGATGGTTGATGCCACAGTTCGGAAAAAGTAAGTATATTTGTCTGCTGATTTACCATCCACATTTCACTCACATCCCATCCTAAACTCTGGCAAATTGCTTGCAGAATTTGAGGAGTAGCTTCGGCGATTGTAGTAGACTCTGCTAAAATGCGGGTGATAGCATATTGTGCCTTTAAATGCTGTTCTGCACGCTTGCGCTCTGTAATATCAATGCCTGTACCAATAATGTATTCCACAGAGCCTTTGTAGTCTTGAAGAATGGTATTTGACCAGGAAATTAACCGCAGGCTACCATCTTTAGTTCTCCAATAGTTGTCATAGTTATGAGTGTCGAGAGTAATATGACCTGCTCTTAACTGCTCAAAAACTGCTTTGACTGGCTCTACTTCTTCAGGAACTAAAAACAAATTCCAAAAATATCTATCCCTGACTTCATCAAATGAGTAACCAGTTATTTGCTCACAAGCTTGATTGAAGCGAACAATTTTTCCTTGTGGATTGATAACTATGACTAAAGCACTGACTGTATCTAGAACTGCTGAGATGAAATTACGCTCTTCATGAAGTGTATCTTCTACAGCCTTTCGCTGCGTGAACTCACGATAAATTAAATAGTAAATGACAGCCAAAATCAAGAAACTTGAGCAGATAGCGATCGCTATAATCAAAACTGTATTATTTGCACTAGTTTTGACAACTTGTGATTGCTGTTGTAGTAGCTCTTTTTCCTGTTGTTCCATGTCACGGATGACCTTGCGGATATCATCCATCAGGTTCTTTCCCTGACCTCTGAGAATTATTTGCAATGCTACATCAAATCCTTTTTGCTGACGCAACTCGATAGTTTGCTTACTTATGCTAAGTTTAGCGGCTATTAGGGGTTTGATTACCTCAAGATGTTCATGTAGTTGAGATTTATCAGCAGTTAAATTTTTCAGATTCTCTATTTCTTTCTCCACTTCTACAAGTGCTGTCTGATACGGTTGAAGATAATGCTCTTGTCCTGTGAGAATGTAACCACGTTGTCCAGTTTCAGCATCTTTAATATGAGATAGCAGTGCTTCTAAGGCAGTGATTGTCTCTTGAGTTTTTTGAAATTGGTTATTAGTATTAATTAAAAATGTTGTGCTGTTATAAGAAACTATGCCCATCATTACTAGAATTGCTGATGCTAATCCAAAGCCACCAGCAACTCTTTTAAAAAAATGCTTGTGCATCTTTTCTAGCTGTTTGCGTCGATTAGTTACAAGTGCCAAATTTGCTAAATTACGCCGCATTTCCATTTGTTTGATGACTTGGCGACCTAGAATCTTTAAAGCTTCAACCTGTTCAGAGGTGAGGTTTCTAGGTATGTAGTCAATAACGCAAAGTGTTCCTAACGCATAGCCTTCAGGATTAGTTAAGGGTACACCAGCATAAAAGCGAATATTAGGGTCAGAAGTAACTAATGGATTTGTTTCAAACCTTTCGTCGGCTGTAGCATCGGGTACAGTAAAAACGTCAGATTGGAGAATGGCATGGGCGCAAAATGCTATATCTCTAGGTGTTTCTAGCGCATCTAGCCCGACTTTTGACTTGAACCACTGACGATTTTGATCAACTAAACTGACTAAAGCAATGGGAGTTCCACAAATATAGGATGCTAAACGCGTGAGATCATCAAATGCTGCTTCAAATGGAGTGTCAAGGACTTTGTATTCTAAAAGTGCCTCAATTCTCTGTATTTCGTTATCAGGTAATGGTGCTTTCATTGCCAAACTTTATCTATAGAAAAACTGGTGTGACTAAATTAATATATGTTTAAATAAATTTGCATTTTGCAACAACAGATTTAGGCTAGAAATCTATTTATCTTCATAATTTTAACTAGATAGATTTATTTAGAAATTCTTTGAGTTTAACAAAGTTATTAATTAATATTGATAATTTTTACTTATAGATAAACAATATCGATTTTCTGTTATTCGTTCATAACTTAATTTATCAGCTATAATCGACATTATTTTTAACCCCCGTCCACGCTCTTGATTATTCTCTTCAAATTCAAATACTTCTTGTAACTTTTCTTCTAGATCGAAAGGTCTACCTTGAGAAAATATACATATTTCTATAGATTGAACAGAACGGCGAACTTCTATATTAATAGGGGTTTCTTCGGTTAAATTTTTATGGGCGTGTTCAACAATATTAGTAAAGCCTTCTATTAGTAAGGTTTGACATTGCCACCAAATTTCTTGTTTGATTATGGGTGGTTGATTAATTTGTTCAAACCAAGATAAAACATCAGACAAAGCGGTAATATCTGTATTGATTGTCAGAGAGATTTTATTATCCACTTGATTCAATAGTCAAAGATTGATTTTTATCATAATTGAAAATAATTTATTTAATTTACGTATTTTTACTATACATTCATTACTAAATTATATGTAATTTGAAATTAAGAAATTATTTAGTTCTCATTGTATTTTCCTTTTCGGATTTATGGTAAAAATTTTAGTTATTGATGATGACCCGATTGTCAGAGCAGCATTAAATAGAACACTCCAGAAACAAGGTTATGAGACTACTGTTGCTAGTAATGGACAGGAAGGAATTACACAAGCTCGATTGCTACGTCCGGCTTTAATTATCTGTGATTGGATGATGTCACATTTAGATGGATTAGAAGTATGCCGTCAAATTAAGACAGATCCAGAGTTAGCCACTACTTTTTTTATTCTGCTGACAGCTAAAGGCGCAGCTCCAGGTGAAGAGGAAGATAGAGTTAGAGGGCTAGATGCGGGAGCAGATGAGTTTGTTTCTAAGCCAATAGAGATGAGTGAGTTAAAGGCACGGGTAAGAGCAGGACTGAGGTTATATCAGTTAAATCAAGATTTACAAAACCAAAAGCAAGCTTTAGAAAAACTCAACCAGAATTTGCAAATCCAAAAGCAAATTTTAGAAGCAGAATTGGCTGAAGCAGCTGATTATGTGCGATCGCTCTTACCTGAGCCGCTTACAGGAGCGGTAACAACAGAAGCACTATTTATTCCCTCAGCACAGTTAGGTGGTGATTGCTTTGACTACTACTGGCTTGATGACGAGCATTTAGCAATTTATTTGTTAGATGTATCAGGACATGGGGTGGGTTCTGCCTTGCTGTCTGTATCTGTATTGAATATTTTGCGATCGCAATCCCTAACCAACACTAACTTTTACCAACCTAGCGAAGTCCTCAAAGCACTTAATCATGCCTTTCAAATGAAATACCACGGTGATAAATACTTCACAATCTGGTATGGAGTTTATCACCGCTTCAAACGTCAACTTGTTTACGCCAATGCCGGACATCCTCCAGCTTTACTTCTATCTGGTACATCTACAACAAGCTTGGAAGTTAGACAACTTAGCTCTTTAGATTTGCCCATAGGCTTTTTGCCTGATGTTCACTTTGAGGATGCTGTATTTGATATGGAAAAAGACAGCACTCTATACATCTTTAGTGATGGAGCTTACGAAATCAATCAGCCAGATGGGAAGATTTGGGGAGTTGATGCTTTCACTGATTTACTAATCAAATATAGCAATGTCAACAACTGTTATTTAAAACAAATTTTAGAACAGATTATGGCATTAAATCACCAAGAGAATCTGGAAGATGATTTTTCTTTGGTAAAAATATCTTTTAATTAAGTTTATTGCTTTGCAGTAAAAAATTGGCGATTGAAGTCATCTTGATCTACAAAGGTTTGAAAAATTCTATCCATTTTAGTAAGCTCAAATAACATCCTAACTTGGTCATTAACAGAGCAGACAAAAAGTTTAGCATTAGCATTACGTACTACCTGCATTGCCGATACTAAAGAACCCAAACCTGAACTGTTAATGAAGTTAACTTCTTTCATGTCAATTAATAAAATATCAGTCCCATCAGCTAAAATGTCGGTAATTTGACGACGTAATTCATTACCTTTGATTCCGTCTAGGATTCCACACAATTCGATTGTTTTAATGTTTGAACTCATAAGTTATTTCCCTTGTTAATTTAGCAAAATTTATACCTTATATTTTGGCATTCATAGAATGAAATGGCAAGTTGTACTAATTCGTAATTAATATATTTTGTAAAAAAAACTCATACAGGTTGTTGATAATACTTTTATTCCTCCTTTACAGGCTGCCAAAAAGATGCACGAATAATAGCCCACAGAAGTAGCAAATTATAAATAGCCCACGCACTATTAAGTAAGTGAACCAAAGGATTGTTAAGATGACCAGTTGCAAAGCGATAAATACTCCAAAGTATTCCTAACATGGTCAAACTAAATATAACTAATTGTGGCCAAACTAGCCGGAGGTAAATACCTGATTGCCTTTGCTTTGGGGTAACTTGAAAATTAATTTTTTGTCCGGTAAACACACTCCATACAGCTTGAATTAACAAAGGAAATAAGGCGATCGCATATTGTTCAGAACGCCAAACCTCACTAGCCGAGATACCCCAGGTTGCGGCTAAAAAGGTCAAGCGATTGATAATAAACGCTGGCAAGAAGTGTAGAGCGAAATCAGAGCCATAACTTTTAACTGGAACAATTTCTGTAAAGAAATAAATAATTGGACAAGAAATAAATATCAGAGTTGCGAAACCAGAAAAATAACTATACATCGTCTTAAAATATTGCAGACGTTGCCAAAATGTTAGCCCTGGTTTTGTGAGTGGATTTTCTCTCAGTAGCACTTGGATAGTTCCTTGCGCCCAACGTAATCGCTGTTTCAAAGTAGAACTGAGGTCATCTGGTGCTAAACCTTCTGCCAAAAGTTCATTGTGATAAACAGATTTCCAACCAGCACCATGTAGACGCATGGCTGTATTCATATCTTCTGTAATACTGTTGCTAGATACACCACCAACTAACTGAAATTCATCTAAGCGTTTTTCGTCTTTGGCAAAATCATCAGCAAAATATTGTAGTCCCACATTAATTAATGCTTCCCGGCGAAGAATGGCATTTGTACCTGTGTAAAAAGCTGCATTCATTCCGTCTTTGCCTTGTTGGAGTGGCCCATAAAATAAACTTGCTCGATGTCCAAAGGGATCACCCGCAGGAATGTTATAAAAATCTTGGGGTGTCTGGACAAAAGCAATGCGATTTTGCTCATATTTACCTGTGAAAAGATTGTAAGTATAAAAATATGGCAAAACTCGTTTGAGAAATTGTGGTTTGGGTATATGGTCTGCATCTAAAGTTAAAATAAATTCTCCAGAAGTTTCTCCAGAGAAAATCGCATAATTGAGATTGCCTGCTTTAGCATGGTGAGCCACACCAGCAGTTTTCGGACGAGCAATGTAGCGAAATCGAGCTAGTTCAACTAATTCTAATTCTTTTTGATTAATAGCTACTTCTAAAGCTTGCCTTTCAGTTTTGAGGCGTTCAGCAATACTTTGATGAGTAGGAGGTAGCCAAAGGATTAACTGTCGCAGACTTTGCACAATCGAGCCGACGGTATTTTCTTCTGGACTGTAAACTTCTGATGACGATTCTTGCAACCACTGTTCAGCAGCTTGAGCATTAGATGTGAGATTTTCTAATTTTTGCAAACGTTCCATCAAACAAGAGCGTTCCGCATCTATTCTATTCGCTTCTTGCTGTAGTCGTGGCGATCGCAAATCTGCAATACACAACTCTTCTGTCATGGTTCGCATAGCAGCAGAGTTACCATCGTCTAGCACATAAACACGCAATTTGCTTGCAGGATAATCTATTGCTAAAGCAGCCTGAGCAGTTTGTTCTACAATTTCTGGTGGCTCATTGTAACAGGTGATAAACACATCTACATTTGGCCAGTCGGTTTTAGGCAAGGGCGGAGTCATCTGATCAAGTGACTTAATCTGCCGAACTAAAGGCCGCCACAACCCGATGACAAACATCACACCGCCAAAGTAGCTATAGATTTCTGCTAACAGCAACGGAATCGAGAGCCACAGCGCATCAAAATTGATCGAATGCGTGATCCGCCATTGTAAATACCAAAGACCAAAAATTAAATTAATTTCTGCTAGGTAGCGAAATAATAGCGTTCTTTTTTTTAATATTGAGCGGCTGTTGCCAGAAAAGTTTGGGGAATTATTAATAGATATAGAAGTCATTGTGTAATTAATAAAATTTCAAGCACTATCCTGATATCACCAAGTTATCCAATGATAATTACGCTATCATCTGCGTCGATTCAAAATTCAGTATTCCCTAGTTCAATTCATAACTAACGACCTAGTTGAAAACTTGTTGCGTTGTATTCAAGGCTTAAACCACCTTTTTTAAGTAGAGTGCGTGACGCTGGCGCGATCACACACCCTAGAAAACGAGATTTGGTCGAATTCACTTAGTCTATTTTGAAACCCTCCTATTTTCGCTACCAGAAGCCCAGTAACTTCCATTACTATCAGAAATTAAATGAGATGTTGACTTAGCTATCCTTGGTAAACCGCGACCAGAATTCCCTTGCGCCACAGTCTGCCACCAAGGAGATTTCATCGCAGTGGGACGAATTAGGGGTTGGCGATTCATGACTGTATACAGCAATGATTGCAATATCATGCTGTTGGTGCTGCCTGTGAAACCAAGTGCTGTTTTGCCTGTGGTTTCGTAAAAGCCTTCATAAAAACCTGTCAGTGGGTTATATAGATCGGTTGTTGCTGTAAATAACTTCTGGCTGTATTGATTTTCTGGAAGTAGAGCATGATAAGCAAAGGCTACTGCTGTACTCACCATTCGCGCTTTAGGTAGAGTCTGTCCATCATCTCCTACAACTATCCAAGGCTCACCTTTTCCAGTGACTGCACTGTGTACGGTGTAAGGCTTGCGGTCTATGAGGGTAGTAGCTGAAGCTGTTAGTGTTCCGGTGCGACGGTAACGCTCGGCTTGTGCTTGGAAAACTGGCTCAAAGAGCGATCGCATTTTTGGATCTAAGCCAAATTCCAGCGCATACAGTAAGAAAGGATTGCTAACTGTATATTGGTTAACTTGGGAATTGGTATCAGTTCGCTGACGCTGGATGGGAACTTTCAACCCTTCTACTAACGCAGTCTTATATTCACCCCCAACAGCAGAACCTTCAACATCAAAGCCCCATAATTGAAAAGCACGCGCGGCATATTCTTCATAACCTAAGCGGGTTTCAGGGTTGACACGGGTAAGGATACGTCTTTCTTTATCTTTAGTGGTTGTAGCACTGGATAAAATACCATCCCGCACTACCCGCAAGTATGACCAATCTAAAACAATTTGATCAACTGCTGCTGCATATTCTGGATGATAGCTTTTTAAGTTGTGCAGTGCTGCCAGCATCCTACCTAAATCTAACGCAGACCAGCCGTTACCTTGGGGAACTGGATTCCCGCCGTAATCTATTGCTTGGAGCGATCGCGTATCATAACCCCGATTTGGCAATTCTCCTGCAAATAAAGGCAGTTTACCTAAAGCAGCTAATAAATGACGGGTGCGCTGATCAAATTCTTTGGGTGTAATTATATCTAGCGATCGCGCTGCATGAAGTGCTGCTAGATAATCTCCTAATCCCCAAAGAGTTGCACCTTTAAAATCACTGCGATCGTTTATCAGCCCACTTTTAGAATGATAATTTGCTTGAAAATACCTCCATGCTGCTGCTGCATAACGCCGCTCAACTACTGTTAGAGGTCGAGTTAGTTTTAGGTTAGACGATGGTTCACCAACTGGAGGAATAGGTGCGATCGCCACTTCTACAACTTGAGAAGTATCCGCAGAGGTTTTCGTGGGAATGCTAGGATTTGCTGGAGTTGCAGGTGTCGCAGCCGGAGTATTATTACTAGGCGGTTTAGTTGGTGTACCGATAGATGCAGAAGCAATTAAAGGCCGATTCCCTCTAGCTTTGTAGTAGAGAATTTCTAAAATTAGCCCGTTGGTATTGCCAGTTAAAGCTTTATTTGGCTGCTTCGATTCCTCATAAATCCCAGCATAGTAACCATCATCATTAGGGCTGCGAAGTTCTTTAACTGCATCAAACAGTTTTTGCGCGTAAGCATGATCTGGAAAAAGATAACGCCAACCAAAAGCTGCCTTTGTACTCACGCTGCGAAATTGCGGGTAAGGTTTGTTTTCGTCTGTAATTGTTGCCCAGGCGTTACCATTAGCGTAAACAGTATTGTAGAGAAAATAGGGTGATTGGTCGATGTTATCTTCTGTCACCGCAGTTAACTGACCTGTTGCATCATACCGCCGCTTCTGCACATCCAAAACCCTAGCGGCAAAATCTGCTAATTCTCCTTGCAAGCCAAATTCGATGCCATCTAAAATATAAGACTCACTAACAACGTAATTATTGGCGTTAGTGCTTTGAAAATCGCGGGTATCAACGGGAATTTGGACACCGTTAATCTCAACCATCTTATATGGTTCAAAAGCCAGGGCTTTGGGTGCAGAAAAACCCCAAAGTTGATAACCTCTAGCACCGTATTCCTCGTAGCCGAGTCGCCCTTCTTGTACCAGTAATGTTTTGTTATCTGGGAGAACAGTCGCGCCAAACAGTTGTTCATCTTTGAGCGATCGCCCGATTTGCCACTTGGCGACAATTCCCTTCAGCCAGTCATTATATTGCGGGTGACAAGTACGAATCACATCAAACGCCGCTAATATCCGACCTATATCCAAAGCAGACCAGCCAATCCCGCGTTCAATAGGATTGTTACCATAATCAACCATCTGTCCGGTAGCTACGTTGTAGACTTTATTCGGTAAAGCATCTTCAAATAACTTTAGGCTGCCGAAACTTGTCAAGAACTTGTTGAGACGCGCATCAAAGTCTGCTTGGTCAGTGAGATTTAGCGATCGCGCCGCATTCAACGCCATGAGGTAGTTTCCCATATCCCAGAGCGTACCAGAAGGATAACCCCCAGTAGAATTGGTAAATCCCGTTGCTGGCTGATAATTTTTGACAAAATACTGCCAAGCCGCACGAGCATAAGTTTGTTCTTCTGGGGTGAGAGGGGCAGTAATATTGTTACAACTACTAGAATTTTGAGATAAGACTGGTGTTGGGATATAAAACAATAATTGCAGAAATGTCGCAACGAGGAACAATGCAATCCATCTCAACAGCTTTTGTTGATGGTGTTTGTATAGCATATATAAATAAAAAGTTAAGAGTGTTATAGCGCGATCGCACAAATAAGTCGAGTAACGGGAATGGCTGGTGGAACGCGCAGATCAGAGCGAAAGCAAGTAGTATCTGCCAGTTGATTGCTAATTATTAACTGTTGCCCAGACTATAAGCGGTTTGCCAACTTGCTTGTATAGCAAGCTTTCTAGAATCACACCATTATTGTTAGCGGTGAGAGATTTATTTGGCTGACGCAGAGATTCATAAAAGCCGTTGTACCAGCCATCTTGAGATTTAAGGTTGGCTTGGACAAAATCAAATAACTGGTGAGTGTAAGCGGTGTTGTAAAGTACGTGCCAACCGATCGCAGCTTTAGCACTCAGGAAGCGTAAATTATTATGCTGTTCTTGAGTATCTGTAATCGTTGCCCAAGGTTTACCATTAACAAATAAGCTGTTGTAAACAAAGTAAGGCGGACGATCTAAGTTGTCTTCTGTCAAGGCAGTTAATTGTTTTGTTGCTTGATAACGTGCTTCTTGAGCAGCTAACATCCTATCTGCATAAGCTTTAGGCAATGCTTTAAAACCGGTTTCGATGCCGTCGAGAATATAAGGTTCACTGAGGACGTAGTTATTTGCACCTGAGTTACTAGCGTCGCGGCGATCATAAGGAACACCTTGGCTGTAAAGATTGACAAAAGCAGTATTAGACTTATGGTCTAAGGCTTGCTTGACATCTAATCCCCACAGTTTCAAACCATAGGCAGCATAGTTTTCATAGCCTAAGCGGCCTTCCTGGTTATACTGTTCTTTCCCTTTAACAACAGCAGTACCGTACATTTGCCCGTTTTTGGTGAGACGCTTAACTTGCCAATGTTTCCAGACAGCTTGCACAGGCGATCGCATTTTGGGATACTTGGCTTCGACAATTTTCAGCCAGATTGCCATCCGTCCCAAATCAATGGCTGACCAACCAATTTCTTCTCGTTTCTCTAATTGTCCATAATTAACAGGTATAAGTGTTTTCGCGTTGTAGACTTTGTTGGGCAATTCACCTTTATATAGCGGCAGTGATGCTAAAGTCTGCAACATCTTGGTCATCTTCGCCTCAAATTCGGCGGCTGAGATGATATCTAGTTCCTTAGCACTTACCAAAGCGGCGATCGCTGCCGCTTGATCCCACATAGTCACAGAATTAAAGCCATCAACAGAATTGATTAAGCCAGTTTTATCATTCCAGTTGCGTTGAAAATACGACCAAGCTAGACGCGCAGTTGCCAGGTCTACTGCATCCAGTTTTCTGACTCCAGACGTAGTAAAAGGTGTGTTGCTGATTAGTTCACTGGGAGCAATTGCTGTTCCTGGCAAAACTACGGAGTTAGCATCAAGTTTTGCTACATTTTGAGCTTGTGTTTCCAGGTCTGCTTGAGGGATAACAGGGGTAACAGTTTTGGATGTTGTGATTACAGGTGTTTGTGTATTTTGAGCA
Source organism: Anabaena minutissima FACHB-250 (assembly GCF_014697125.1). Taxonomy (GTDB): domain Bacteria; phylum Cyanobacteriota; class Cyanobacteriia; order Cyanobacteriales; family Nostocaceae; genus Trichormus; species Trichormus minutissimus. The sequence continues at coordinate 19,067 of NZ_JACJRG010000004.1, forward strand.
AGACGACTAGACCAAAAATTTAAAAGAGCGATCGCAGTTATTGCAGTCACTAACCCTCCCACAGAAGCCAGTACGGACAAGCCTTTTGGTGGCGGTTGAAAATCAGAACTCATGCTGTAAAAAGCCTTATTTTGAAGTCACTGTTGCTTTCAAAGCCTCAACAACTTCATTTTTCCCTGCTTTTTCATCAAACTAACAGACAGGGATACTTAAAATTTGACTCGCAATTGTCCTGTTAAAGAGTTACTACCATAGGTACTTCCCCCGGTGTCTTGATTGCGTACATTACTAAAGCTATAGCCCAGGTCAGCCTCTAATTTGGGTGACACCTTGACTGTACAGCGAGTTTGATAAGCATTAGCATGATCAAATTCACCATTGAGTCGTTGTTGTCCTAAACTTGTAGATAGCCGACAGCGCAAGAAATTGACGATATCTCCCTCCCAAGCCACCTCAGCGTTATATACCAAAAAATCTGGTGGGGAAAAATAGCCACTTGTGCGTTCTACATTGCGATCGTAACTCCAAGTAAATAAGTTAGCCGCTACGGAAAATTGTCCAAACTTGCGTTCTAGTCTGCTAAATGACTGAATTTCAGAATTACCATCGTTGTAATTACCTAAACGCAACGATGAGAATAAACTAGTATCACGATCAATCTGCCAATATAAATTAGGCCCGAACCGCCAAGCACTAATTTGATTGTCTAAAGTTTGAGCATTAAATTTATATGGTTCTTTGTCTAAGTTGGCTGATAGTATTACAGCCGAAAGTAATTTACCGGAAGAAGAAACCTGTGGCGGGACAATTGGAGCTTCAACTTGAGCATTGAAATTTATAGCTGTGGGTAAACGGTTGAAAATATCCACTCCTGCTGCTGTAGAGAGAGTTACTTGTCCGATTTTTCCTTGCCAACCAATTTGTAAAGGAATATTGGTAATTGATTCCACACCCCGTTGCTCAAAAAAGTTAAAACCTGTTGTGAATAGTATTTTATTGCCATTGGGCGATCGCCACTGAAATCTTGGTTCGATAAACAAATTATGTTGACCGAAATTATCGGTATCATTACGAAAGTCAGTTTGAATGCTTTCTAAAACTGCAAATGGCTTGACTAGTTCAGAAAAAGTTGATGGTGGACTAGGTTTTTGTGGCGGTTTTGGTAATGGTGGCGGTACTCGCAGACCAGGATTAAAGTTTTCCGGTGCAGCAATTAAAAGAGGTCTTAACTCTAATCGAGAAGGTAGTAATTGCAATTTATTATCATTAACTTTGGTAGTTTCAATGTCAAAATTGTGAAAATTTTCTCTAGAAATTACTGGGGTTGTTAATTCCGAAAACAATTTTTTGCTTTCATGTGCTTGTGCAGCTTGTAAATTAGCTGATGATAATGTCCAAATACCAAAGCTCCAAACTCCCAGCCATTGAATCTGTTTCATATTAATGCCGTAGCCTATCAAGACTAATAAGTTTATGCACTACAGAAGTTTGGCATAAGTTACTAAAATTAGCCCTTTTAGTAACTGTACTGAGTTTATTGATCAAGCGTAAAACCCCATCCCTTTATGGGTGGGGATGTAAGCGAGCTTGGGACTATGTTCAAATCGGCATATTTCAATTACCCGTATGCAACAGATCGTGGCGATCTAGTTGCAAGCTGCATCGCCTCGTGGCTGTGGCAGTTGACTGCGGAATATTATATAATCGGGAGAATAATGATTTAGGTAAAGGAAATCCTGCTCAGGAAAATACTTTTACCTCCTGACTTTTGTACTAGCATTTACCAAGATTTACCGGATAAATAAAACCCCAATTCTTCATACCAGTGTGATTTACTAAAAATACACAAGAGCTACTCTACATTCAGGGAATTTACGGGGTTAACTTAACATAATTTGTCATGCAGCCACACTTATCAGAACATGATCTGCTGCTTAAATCCAGATTGCCTAAATCCGCATAATTCAGATGGAAAAAAGTCTTGTCAAAGTTGTGGTACTCCTTTAGTATCACTGTTAAGAAATCGCTTCCGTGTCATCCGAGTGCTTTCTGATGAGGGAGGATTTGGTAGAACCTATCTATCAGAAGATAAAGATAAATTAAATGAACATTGTGTCATTAAACAATTAGCACCAAAATTTCAAGGAACTTGGTCACAAAAAAAAGCAGTAGAGTTGTTTGCTGAAGAAGCCAAACGATTACAAGAACTAGGAGAACACCTCCAAATTCCCACACTGCTGGCTTACTTTGAACAAGATAACTGCTTGTATTTAGTACAACAGTTTATCAATGGACAAAACTTGTTAAAGGAGTTGCAGCACCGGAAAAACTATAGACCAGGGGAAATTCAAGCCATTCTCTTGGATATATTACCTGTCTTGAAATTTATTCACGATCGCGGTGTAATTCATCGTGACATCAAACCAGAAAATATTATCCGTTGTCGCAGTGATGGGCGATTAAATCTGATCGATTTTGGTTCTTCCAAGCAATTAACTGCAAAAGCCCAGAATTTTGGGACATCGATTGGTTCACACGGTTACTCACCCTTAGAACAAATCCGGGATGGTAAGGCTTATGCAGCTAGTGATTTATTCGCCTTGGGGGCTACCTGCTTTCATTTGTTAACAGGAGTTTCGCCCTTCCAATTGTGGATGGAACACGGCTATGGTTGGGTAACTAATTGGCGGAAATATTTGCATCGTCCAATTAATCCAGAGTTGGATTTTGTGCTGGATAAACTGTTGCAAAAAGACCTCAAAGACCGCTACCAATCAGCCGATGAAGCCCTCCAAGATATCACTCCCAAACAGCAGCTTGCATTACCAGCCGCCGGACAAACATCGGGAAAAATCCCCTCTACCCAAGTACATCAGACACCACGTTTAGGAATCTTACACGGCTTAGTGCGAACTGGTGTGTTAATGTCGGCTTTAATTCTATTATTTGGGTTTAGTGAATCTTGGTATGACCAATATCGCCGGATTTACAGCAGTTTATCCCCAAAGCTGATTCAGCGTCATAATAATTCCGCACCGGGGAAAGCGTTTTTAGCACAGCCACAAAAAACAACTTTGAGAGAGGTGGCTTTAGTCAACACCCTCCCAGGACATGAAAACGCTGTTTCCTCAGTCGCCATCAGCCGAGATGGTAAAATCATTGCTAGCAGTGGAGACGATCGCACCATTAAATTATGGAATATCGCCACCAGTGAAGAAATCGCTACTTTAAAAGGACACTCCCGTAAAGTAAATGTAGTAGTAATTAGTCCTGATGGTAAAACCTTGGTGAGTGGTGGTGATGATAACACCATTAAAATCTGGAATTTGAAAACTCGTCAGGTAATTCACACCTTAGCCGCCCATAGCGATGCCATTCATGCTTTAGCTATCAGTCCCAATAGTAAAACCTTGGTAAGTGGTAGTGACGATAAAACTATCAAAGTCTGGAATCTAGCTAACGGCAGATTAATCACTTCACTTAGAGGTCATAGATTTTGGATACGTTCTGTTGCTATCAGTGCCGATAATGTAACTATTGCTAGTGGCAGTTTTGACAAAACCATCAAAATTTGGAATTTACAAGCTGAATCTCTCATCCGCACAATTGCAGGTAGTGGCGAGACAGTGACATCAATTGCCTTTAGTCCAGATGGTAACACCCTCGCCAGTGCTAGCCGCGATCGCACCATCAAACTCTGGAATATAGACGAAGGTACAAGACTCCGCACTCTCCAAGGTAGTACGGAAACAGTTACGGCTATTGCCTTTAGTCCAGATGGTAACACCCTTGCCAGTGCTAGCCGCGATCGCACCATCAAACTCTGGAACTTAGAAACCGGTGAAGAACTTCGTACCCTCGTTGGGCATGAAAACACAGTCACATCCGTCGTTTTTACACCTGACGGTCAAAGTCTCGTTAGTGGTAGTGACGATAACACCATCAGAATTTGGCGTGTGGGTAATTAAATACTTAGAGGCGAATTGGAAGTCAATAATTTATATTGGTCGCAATTCATAAGGCCGCGCGTTGAGCGGCTAGGCCGACTTGTAGCAACTGCCATCTCCCGGTAAGTTTGTAGCTCTACCGGGAGTTCTCTGGCTCTATTCAGATAAAATAGAGATAATATTTCGTTGTCAGAATTTGATATGGATGCCTTAGTTCAAGAACTTGACATCAAACTGCGCCAATGGAAACCTGATATTGTTGAACAAGTACGCCAGTGCCTTGTAGAAATCATTGAATTGGCAGACCAAGATGCTCTAGATATTCTTCGCTCTAGAGTAGTTGAACAAGAAGTATTGGATCTGATTGATGAACCCTAAACCTGTTCATTACCCAATATCCAATCCTCATTACCTACCCATTCGCCAAGATAATTGACAAATAGTACCATGAGGAGAAAGGGGCGATCGCTGAAATTTTCCTTGCAGTTGTTTTGCTAAATTAATAAACTGTTGCGTTCCCCGGCCTTCTTTAGCAGAATTGACTCCTAAGCCATCGTCAATCACAGCCAAAGTGTACCAGCCGTCTAATGCAGCACAAGTAACTTGCAAGCGGGTTGCACCGACAGCGTGCTTACCAACATTACACAAAGCTTCTTCTAAAAATCTACAAATTCCACGCTTTTGTTCAATGCTTAAATATCGCTCATCTAAAGGTTCAAAGCTGCGAATTTTAACTCGAATATGTTTAAAACAAGGAAAATTTCGCTCTAAAGTATAACTATAAACTTGATAAAGAATGTCGTGCAGAGGTTCTTGTAAATTTAATACCAGATTATTTCCTAAATAAAGGCTTGTATCTTTATCTAAGGATTCCTGCTGTAAATATTCATAGATTCCTCTTAATTCGTAGTTTAATTTTTCTAGTTCCTTTTCTATTTCTGGAAGTAGTTCTTTTGTCGATTTATCTTGACCTCGTAGCAGTTGCAAAACTTTGGCAAGACTTTGCAAAGGTCCATTATGAATTGTTTCAAATGTGCTTTCTATAATAGCTTGACGAATTTTTATTCCTGAACGTAAAGCTTGATCATATTGATATAAAGCTGTGAGTTCCATGCCATTTATAATTAATACCAAAATTGCGGGAATGACTGGCAGCCACCAACCCAAAATTAAGCAGACATAACTAATAAATACCAAGGCACAACTAACTAAAATAACAACTATCAAATTGATCAAGGGAGATTTAGTTAGTCTAGCAATAGCAATTCCGCCAAAACCCCAGGCGAAAATCCATATATATTCCCAGTGATCATCCCAGGTGTTTAATAGCGGTCTACCATCAAGGACGGAACTAGTAATTTGACTGACAGCATGGGCTTGCATTTCTACTCCATAAACTCGCCCTTTGGCGGGTTGTGTGGATGGAGTAGCCGAAGTGGTAATAAAATCTTTACGACTGGGGGCGGTGATGCCAATAATCACGATGCGATCGCGTATCCATTCAGGCTTTACTTTACCACTTTTGATATCATTACCCGATAAAGTGCGAAATCTGGCGCGACCACTACGAAAATTGAGCAATACCTGGACTCCACCTGCATCAGTGCGGACATATCCCCCAGAATTGGGTAAAAAGCGGGGTAATTCAGTTTTGCCAAATCGCATAGCGGCGCGATCGCGAATGCCATTTTCTAAGAAAATATTCTTATGGGCTAAATAAGCTGATGCTAATCTCACAGACAAGGCTAACTTGTAGCCACTAGATGTTGGCGTGCCTAATAAAATTCGTCTTAATTTACCGTCAATATCAGTAATTTGGTCGGCAAAACCAATTTGTTCTGGAGGTAAGTTTGGCGGGGGTGGAATTGGTTCTGGTAAGACTTTTTCGATAGCAATTATGTTTTGATATTGTTGCAAAACGGTTGCTAGTTGACCATCACTAGGTTTAACTGGTAAATCTCGATAAATATCTAAACCAATAACTCTAGGTTGATATGTCTGCAATTTTAATAACAGTGCAGCTAAATCGCGATCGGAAATGAAAGACTCTATTTGATAGTCATTATGACGACGAATATCTTCTTCATTAATTCCTACAATGACAATTCTTTCATCAATAGGCTCTTCTGGACGCACACGCAGAAAATTATCAAATGCTAGCCATTCTAAAGACTGAATTAAACCCAGGTTACGAGCTAATATTACTAGAAAAATGACTGCACATCCTGGTAATATTCCCACACGCCACATAGCAATTTCTGCTTTGATAATATTCCAAAGTCCAGGAGGCATACGTTAATTCTCCAGTCTTTAGTGATAGGTAAAGGGTATAGGGGACAGGGGACAGGGGACAGGGGACAGGGGACAGGGGACAGGGAACAGGGACAAGAAATATTTTTTTGACTTTTGACTTGATTTGTCCCTAATCAATTAACCCTTCTGCCCTAGCCCGCATTTCTGTTTGAATGCGAATATTTTTACCATGATCGGGATAAATATCTAAAGCATCTTGCAGCTTACTCCAGTAATGACGTACCATTCTTTCAGAAATAGACATTCTTTGAGCGATCGCTTTATCTTGTAAGCCTTCATCAAATGCTAAACTCAAGACCTTCAGCCACTCTGGTTTAATTTCTAATCCCGTATGAATACTTTTGATATCTTTCGTGTGAGTTAATCCTTGTAATGCCCAATCAACTCTGGTTATCATTTCTTGAGTAGAAAGACTTTTATCCGCAACAGTAAAACCTCCTTTATGAGTATCAACTTCTGGTTTAATTCTGACCAATGTTCTGATATGTGCGCTTTGTACAACAATATTTAAATCGGGATAATTTTTCATCAATGTTCTGAGGAGTTGCACGCCCGTATCAGGCCGCGCTGTCACTCCCATATTTTTAGGAATAGACAGATCCATAACTACAAGATCAGGCTGTAAAATACTGACTTGTTCTAGTGCATAATAAGCGTTTATAGCCGTGATGATTTCTGCATCTAAATAATTTTTTCGGAGTAATTCTACTGTCCCACTTAAAACAGATTCATGATCATCAATGACTAAAATTTTTAGGAGTGCTTTTTCATTTAATGTTTGTTTCATAATTAACACCCTGCTAACCAATTTTGGATTTACGATTTACGATGGCGTTTCAATTCGCGGAGCGTCTCGTAGGGGAAGAGTAGCGGACGCAGCGCAGCACATCTTTTGGATTTAACTCAAAAAGAAGGAAATGTAACTATCGAATTTTCGATTTTTGATGTTCAGAATTACCTAGTGAGATTATTCTATCGATGAAATGATTGTGTAGAAAGCATTTACAGGTGATATACAAAAAATTTTAGGACAATAATTACCAAAATAAATACCAAACTACTTTGTGATGACTAGTACGATAAAAACATCTACCTGAAGTTAAAAATTGGAAAGTATCACAAAGATAATCTAATTCTGGTAAGCTTGTATGGCAAACAAATGTAGTGATATCAGGATAGCTAATCTGTACGTTTAACTGCCCCATATTTTTCTGCTGCTTTAAACTAATACAAATTGTAATTTGAGTTAAAATATGGGGTAGAGTGATTGTCAGTAATTCCTCTAAAGTTGATAAGACAATCAAACTATTTGATGCTTGTTCATGTCGCCAATAAACTGGTAAATCAAGATGAAAATATAGATGTGGATTAACTGCTAGCCAAGGTTCTATTAAGCACTCAATAGCTAATGGAAAACTATCTTGAAGTGATTCAGGAAATAAGCGGTTGCTTAATTTTACTAAAGAATTGTGAAAATTATCAATTTGTCTAAGATATTCCTGAGTTTTGTTGCTGGATAAATTTAAATTATCCGTCGCTAACACATCTAAATTGCGACGAATTGTAAAGGCCTCTTGCAATAAATCATCCCGAATTTTCTCAGCTTCGAGAAAAAGCTTTATTGACTGTCTAGAAGACCACCATTGCAATGCTTGTTGAATTCTCTGATAAGATGGCAGAAATTTAACAAGGGTCATAGCTTATAGGGTACTGGGGACTGGGGGCAGGTTATAGGTGACAGGTGACAGGGGACAGGTGACAGGGGACGAAAACTAATGTCTTATGCCGATTTATAAATCAGTAACTAATCTGGCTTTTCTGAGTATGAATTGTAATGCTGTTTCTTGTTGAGAAATGATGTTGGCGTTGGCATTCATACCTGATTGGATGTAACATTGCCGATCGCCATTGCCAAATTTGAGATTTTCTGGTTGAATTGTTGCCTCAAAATAGCCCCCTGTCGGGATTACAGCATTACTTGCACTGGTACTGGTGTCATTGCGCTGTGGTGCGATCGCATCTGGAGAAATGGCACTGACTACAGCCTGGAGAGTTCCATAATCAGGGTAGGGACAAGCATCAACGCGCAGTTGTACTTTCTGCCCTACGTCTACTTTTTTAATGTCTGCGGTGGGAATCATGGCTTTGATTACTAAAGGAGTATTTTGGGGAACAATCTCTGCAATTGGTTCACTCGCGCGTACTACTTGGCCAGGGTTGCGTAAATTTAACTTGAGAATTACACCATCGCTAGTGGCGCGAATAATACTGCTTTGTAATTGTCTTGCTACTTGTTGCAGTTCTTTTTGATATTGGTTGAATTGGGCTTGCATTTCTACTCTACGCTGCTGGAGAGCTTGTTTTTCTTTATTTAGCGTAGCCATGCTAGCCTCACCCCTAGCACGTTCCTGGGCGATGCGTTCCGTGGCGATCGCTACTGTTGCGTTACTGGGGTTTACTGCTGCTTTTGCGGATTGCAATTGGGCTTGGGCAATTTCGACAGCTTGTTTTTCAGCTGCTAGAAAGGCTTTAGTCTGTTCTACAACGAGTTTTTTCTGTTCGTATTCCCGCCTACCAATCGCACCTATTTCCGTTAACTGCTGGTAGCGATCGCGATCTACTTCAGCAAATTCTAAATCAGCTTGGGCTTTTTGCAAGTTGGCTAGGGCTTTTTGCAACCCCGCTTCAGCAGCCAGAGATTCACTATAAGTAGTAATTTGTCGTTCTTGATAATCTCGTTGGTTACGCGTTAAATCTGCTTGGGCGGATGCAATTGTACGTTCAATTAACCTAGCTTCAGCGAGTATTTGAGTATCTAGAGTGCTGATTTGGGCATCAATTTGGATGAGTTGTAATTTACCCTGTTGAATATTGCTTTGTAATAGACTTTGTTTGATTTGTAATTGATCTGTATCCAAACGCGCGATCGCATCACCCCGCTTAACAATTTGATTTTCCGTTACCAGCACACTCTCAACCGTCCCCTCCATTTCCGGTTGTACTAGGCGCACATCACCCACAGGCCTGACAGTAGCAGCAGTTCGGACAACGACATCATATTTAATCCAAGCCGAAAGTGCGATCGCTGTCCCAACAGTTCCTACCAGTAAAATTCCTACTAAAGATGTCCAAATGCTAACAGGAGGTAAAAAATCATCTTCTTGGGGTGCTGTCAGTATTTTTTGATTCTGAATATACAGCATATTTCACCTATAGTAATCTGCTTTGATTATTGAAATTATTTACGTAGGTAGGAATTAGGGATAAATCAATTCAAAATTAAAGAAAACCTGGGGAATGTGAAAGATATTTGTTATTGGCTAAAGTAATTACGTAAAGCCTGCGGCATAGCTGCGCTTAGAGCGTAGCGGGACGTTAGTCCATTACGAATTTAAAAAATCTATATGGTCTCCTGTTTTAGCTCGTAGTTCGTCTACAGAACCTTGCAACTTTAACCTACCTTGGTCTAACAAGACAATCCAATCAGCCCGATTAATTACTTTCGGACGATGACTAATTAAAATCGTGGTTTTACCTTGGCGATGACGTAATAATTGATCCAAAACCTGCGCTTCACTAACTGGATCAAGTCCGCCTGTAGATTCATCTAAAATCAGAATTGATGGATCTGTCATAATAGCTCTAGCTATTGCTAAACGTTGACGTTGACCACCAGAAATATTAGCTCCAAATTCACCTAAAACAGTTTGATATTTATCTGGTAGTTTACTAATAAATTCATCAGCATGAGCTATTTGGCAAGCTCTCACAATTTGCTCAAAACTCACATAGGGCGCACCTAAGCGAAAGTTCTCTACAATCGAACGACTCCAAAAGTGAGCATCTTGAGGGACTAGCACTACCTGTTGACGTAAACAATCTAAAGCTAAATCTTCTAAATTATATAATCCAATACGGATATTACCAGATTGCAGAGGATATAACCCAGTAATTAGTTTAGCTAAACTACTTTTACCACAGCCAGATTTACCAATTAAAGCCGTAACTTTTCCACCAGGAATAGTTAAAGTAAAATCTTCTAACAGGTCAACTCTACCTGCATAGTGAAAATTAACATTAGTACAAATAATATCCGCATCAGGTAGAATTTTAGCAAATGATTTTTTCCCATCATCAGCATTTTCTGGTGTAGTGTCTATAACTTCTGTCAAGCGTTGCATGGCAGTTTTTGAGCGGGTAAATTCCTCAACAAAGCTGATGACAGTAGCAATCAAGCCAAGAAAATTACCATTCATCGAATTAAAAGCTAATAGCTGTCCAATACTCAAATTCTCTGCCGGATTAATCACTAAATTACCGCCAAACCAGAGTAATATTACACTACCAATTGCCGAGAAAAATCCCGAAAAAGTGTTATTGATAATACTAATTTGAATTGTGCGTAATGTTAGGGTTGCAAGACGATTAAAGCGATTGTTTAATTCCTCTAAAAATTGCGCACCAGAAGTTGTAGTTTTAAGAGTCAGCGCACCTTTAAATGTTTCTACTAAAATACCTTGATTTTCTGCATCTTGCACTAATAACTCACGGGTTTTTCGCCGTAAAGTTGGCTGAAACACAATTGTAGATGTGGTCATCATCCCAGCGACGAACATAGCTACTAATGTCAGTTTCCAGCTATAAAAAGCCATTAAACTAAAAGAAATTACCGCAACGAAAAATTTACTAGGTAGACTAACAACAACTTGAGCAACTAACTGATTAATCTGGTTAATATCTTGCAGACGACTAACAATTTCTCCACTCCGACGAGCTTCATAATAACTCAGAGGTAAGCGCAGAATCTGCCGTCCAAATTCTAGCACTAAACCTAGCTGTAAACGTTGAGCAAAATGAGCGATTAGGTTAGATTGTACCCAAGCTAGACTACTAGCAATAAAATTCATGACTACAACTGCGATCGCCATCGTAGTTAGTAGCTTAGTATCACCGCGAACTAAAACATCATCGGTAAGAATTTGTAATAAAAAAGGAGATGCTAAAGATAAAACTCCTAATAGGAGATTTAGAGGTAAAGCTTGAGCTAAAATGCCGCGGAAATGCCAGACACGCTTGAAAAAACGCCAAAAACCGCCAATTTTATCATCTTCTCCTTGCCAAAATAAACTCGGATCTGGTTCTAACAACAACATTAACCAATCTGTCCAACCCTCTACTAAATCTTTTGGTGACAGATAACGAATACCTACAGCCGGATCAGCAATTATACATTTTTTACCTTTTTTCCCATAAAAAACCACCCAATGATTTCCTTTCCAGTGAATAATTGCTGGTAAAGGTGCTTCATTTATCGATTGCAAAAGTTCTGGAGATGTTTTCACTGGACGAGCATTAAATCCTAGGGTTTCTGCTCCCCGTTTTAGTCCTAGTAAAGTAGTGCCAAATTGTCCTGTACCTACAGCTTCACGAATGCGACTGAGTGTAAAATTGCGTCCATAATGTTTAGCAATTGATGCTAGGCAAGCAGCACCACAATCTTCTTGACTATGTTGTAAAACGTAATCGTATTTCATAAAGCAAAAATGCTTATACAGAGCCAAAACTAGAGAATATTACTCTTGAACTTCTTGATAAGCTTGTGCCAAATGCACTTGTATTACTGTTATCATTATTTAATTGATCGTCTGTAAAAACGAATGAATTCATCCAAGCGAAATGAATTTCTGTGGAAGTAATTCCAGGGTTGCCAAATAATACAGCCGCGCCCAAAATATAAAAATAAGTATCCAAATCGAAATGAACCCTTCTTCCTCCACTGATAGCAGCAGATTCTTCAGAAGATAGCTCTGTAAAAAGTGGGCTTTTTTCTTTCATCGTCTTTCTCTTAGAAGCAGTATTACGGTTAGAATCCTGACAAACCTGGAACTCTAATTACATAATTATCATCAGCATAAATTAGCTGTTGAACTCAATAAACAATCACATTAATTTACATCCTTTTTGGTGATGGATTTAACACAGGTGGTAAGGCTAAATCCTGGTAAGGAGGTTCATTAGCCTGAGTTTTTCTGTTTGAATTTTGAGAACCATAAATAGTTATGTCTTGTCCATAACCATCGGCATTCATGATTCTACCTTCTGTACTTTGCTCTGTAGGAGTTAGTGCAAAAGTCGGCATAGCACCGCCACTAACAACACAAGATTCAGCAGCACTGAGTAATCTGAAAAAAAGTCTGTTCTCATTCATTAGTCTGATTCTCCTTGAAATAACAGTAGCTATTTTCATACTTGTTCAGGGGATTAATCTAAATACTGGAACCTTGAAAAATGCCCCAGTATTTAGTAAAATTAAAATTACTCAATTATCCCTGAAGTATGATTAGGCAATCTATAAAAAGCTGGGCATAATACATTTCCCTAGCTTTTTAATGCCAATCCCTTGAAAATTAAGCATCTGTATTGTTATCGTTGTTGAAACCAAATGATCTTTCAAAAGCAAACTGGATTTCGTCTGTTGTCAATCCAGCATTACCAAAAGTAATACCAGCACCTAGAATGTAAAGGTATTGATCGAGGTTAAATAAATTAGTAACTTGACCGCCGCTAACAGTAGCAGATTCTTCAAATGAAACTTCGGTAAACAGATTATTTTTGTTGATAACTAGCATGATATTTGACTCCATTAAAGGGTTGAACAGGATGATTTTGAGTTGAATTAGCTACTAGCTAATTGATGATTAATTTAACCTTGAAAAGCCAGTATATTTCGCTTTTCAAGGTAAATATTTGGGAGTAAACTATATAGCTACGCCGTTGACTCCGTTGTCATCATCAAATGCACTTTCAAAAGCAAATTGTACTTCTGCTGTAGTCAGTCCAGAATTACCAAAAGTGACACCAGCACCTAAAACGTAAAGGTATTGATCGAGGTTAAATAAATCATCAACTTGACCACCGCTAACAGTAGCAGATTCTTCAACGGTGACTTCGGTGAACAGGTTATTTTCGAGAACTAGCATGAAACTTGACTCCATTAACAGGATTGTTTTGAACTAGATAAGCTCTTAGTTGATTGCCTGTTCTTGGCTCTTCAACTCTTCGCTTGCTTATTACAATACCTGTGATTAAATAGCTGAGTCATCTACACTTACTGCAAACTTAATTACCAAGTTTATGAGGCTGAGTTTCGCAATTAAGTTTGTGACTTTTCCGAAAAATACAACCTGAAATTATAATTTAATTTGGTTCAAGACAGCGAAACCCAACAAGGTCTTGATAATGTTGGGTTAGCCGATGGCAAGCCCCTCCGGGTCTATGTTCCTCAACCCAACCTACGCCAGTTTTGTTTTTAGCCTTAAATGAACTGTATTGATATATATAGCCTGACTCGGTTGAGTGAGTTACAAGAAAACCAGCCCGCAAGTGAGGAGAGGACTATGACACACCTCATGTCATGAGGAAATGCTATATGAAAAATTTTAAGTAATGTAGGGTCAGCAAAGCCTAGAAGTAGTTCTCATTCAGGGAGTACGAGTGTACCGAAATCAGGGAATAGAAGGATTACTACAACAAAAGCATTCACCAGGAAGACCAAGAGCAATACCAAAGTGGGCAGAAAAAGCACTAACTAAACAGTTACATCAGCCAGAAGGATTTAACGATTATCAAGAGATTGTAGAATGGCTCAAACAAAATTGTGGGATTGAAGCGAAATATAAAACAGTCTAGAAAGCACATTCTTGAGGCTCTATCTGTTGCTGGATTTTAGAGAATTGGTATAAAACAATTGCTGATTTCGGGAGCATTGAACCCCACGCCATCAGTGCTCCTATCCCCTCACCGCCACATCCGCAAGGATTGGCGGGAGTACCCCGGAGGTTTTTATGGATGCTGCTTTGACAGCATCCATATTTGCTCACTAAGCTTTTGTTACCAAGGTACTGGTTGACCTAGATGGAAAAAGCCTCCACTAGGCCCATCATCTTCTAATAGGGCTAATTGGACTCCGGTTTTTGCTCCTTCTGCAATATCCATCATTGCACCTTCACCACCTAACTCGGTTTTTACCCAACCAGGATGTGCGCTATTAACTTTTACAGGTGTGTTGCGTAACTCATGGGCTAAATGTACTGTAAATGAATTAACTGCTGCTTTAGAAGCATTATATGCAAATGGTTTTGAATCATAAATTGGGGAGTTGGAGTCAGCATGAAGTGTTAAAGAACCTTCAATACTTGATATATTCACAATTCGACCATTAGGACTTTTTAAGATTAACGGTAGTAATGCTTGAGTCAGTTCTACTAAAGCAAAAAAGTTGGTGTTAAATGTTTGTCGAATAGTATCTAAAGAAACAGAACTAGCGTTACTGGTTAACCAATCTCCATCTAAAAATACCCCAGCATTGTTAATTAAAACGTCAAGTTTACCAAACTGTTCATCAATTTTTTGAACTACAGATTGAATTTGATTACTGTCACCAACATCAAGAGCGAGTGCCTCTGCATCAATTCCTTGATTTTGTAACTTATCTGCGGCTGTTTGGGCTGCTTCTAGATTGCGTCCGGCAATAAGAGTTTTTATTCCATGTTGCCCAAGTTGACGACTCATTTCCAGCCCTAAACCTTTATTTGCACCAGTGATTAAGGCTACTTTATGATTCAGTTCGCTTTGCCCCATTGTAAGTTACTCCTGTTGAAATAGGGATTACATCACATTCAAGAACAATAGGTTTAAGCTTTGTTTAAGTCTGCGCTCAATCTTTTCACATAATTGTTCAAAATCAAACCTAGAAAAACCCGATTTTCTCACAAGTAATAAAAAATCAATTTACCTGCCCTAATGTCAATAGTCCGAAAAGTTTGGCGCTCCTCCCGGCTGATTAATTAACTTTTCTTATATCTATTGCTATTTTGTGGACCGAGAGCATCTGCTTGAGTTCTTCTGCACTTTCTTTGATGTCGAGATGAGATACCCCTGACATTTTGATTCTCCAGCATGAGTATTTATATTATTTTCTCATCTGTTGCCCTATTTTGGCGAATTGGTATAAATTCATTGGAATACCTGTGTTCGCGTAACCTTCCCACAGGTTAGGAAAAATCCCCGAATGAGAAATTCGGGGAGTATCAATTAATAGCTCATGATGGTAAGCTGGCCGTTTGATTAGATGGCAAACAAAGGTAGATTCTTTGTCTGATTTGAAAATTAGCTTGAGAAAATTTAGCTTTTAAAGCTTAGTAGCGGTTACGTCCACCACCTCCACCACCTCCACCATATCCTCCGCGATTACCACCAGATGAACCTCTGTCTTCTCTGGGCTTGGCTTTGTTAACTTTCAGGTCACGACCCATCCATTCAGCACCATCAAGACCATCAATGGCGGCTGTTTCTTCGGCATCTGTTTCCATTTCTACGAAAGCAAAGCCTCTCGGACGGCCTGTTTCCCGGTCTGTAGGTACTTGAACCCGCTTTACAGTACCATATTCAGCAAAAACACCTCTTATGTCCTCTTCTGTAACTTGATAAGAGAGATTACCTACATAAATCGACATCAATTTTCTCCAAAATCATAAACGTGTAGAGATTTAAATTTCGGAGATGTCTTGTAAATATTAAACACAAACACCGTCACCGAATTAAGTCTCATCTTTAGGATGACATAGAAGTAAACGTTATGTATTAAGTAAAAAGTTAATATTGGAGTTTAGACTAGTCTAAACTCCAGGGATCAGGAATATTGTTTGTATATAGCCAGGATGTGTATGTTTACTAATACCATTTTTGTGGCTACTTAGGTTGATTAAAATACTCCCAAAAAATTATTTAGGCGGGAATGACTTGAGCAACCAGGGAACGTTTATCAAGCGACTGGACTTTACCAACTTGACCCAGGGCATTTACAATACGCTCTAACAGTTCTCCAGCCTGTTCACGATATTGGTGTTCTCGACCTCGTAAACGAATAACAAACTTGACTGAATCACCTTTACTCAACCACCCAACAGCTTGCTCGATGCGTAAGTTGTAATCAGCCACCCCTACGTTCGGACGCAGCCGAACTTCCTTTACTGTAGGTTTAGCACTGTGTCCCTGACGCTTTTTCTTTTGATACTGGAGCTTACCATAGTTGACAATCTTGGCGACTGGGGCATCTTTACCTTCGGAAACGACGACCAGGTCAAGTTCTAGGCTTTCTGCTAGCTGTAGAGCCTCATGTGTATCCATGAGTCCACGGTTATTATTTTCATGGTCAATCAAGAAGACTTGAGTTGACTTGATTTGTGAGTTAATTAGTTGCTTTTGGATTACGATAATGATTTCCTCTTTTTCAATTGTGCGATATTTGGCAAATGCCAGTATTGCTAATGTAACACAACACTTGATTGAAGTTTTAGTTTCATGCTCTTAATTTGGCAATCAAGGAAGTCATCAAAATTTGTCTGGTATCTCGGCGTGGTTCGCCAGAAAAATAGCAGCAATTTGAGCATCAGCTTGAGAAATAGGGTAGCCAACTTTCTTTCTCAGCACTTATGCAACAAACTTATGGGGTAATTCCTGTTTCTATTCACAGCAATTTGCTCAAAGGCGAGAACCTATCCGGCAAATTCCTCTATAAACCAATACGGTTCAGTTAAGCAAAGCGCAACCCAACACAGACTTGGAAATGCTGGGTTTCATTCCTCAACCTAAACGGATGTTAAGTATCTCTGCGTTCACATTTGTCGGATGTCGCCCATCTAAAACAAGGTTTTTTAGCTTGCTGCCAGATTCTGCAACGTTTTTAATGCTTCCTCAACGTGTCCTTTGAAATTCAACATGGAATCAAACACATACTGCACAATTCCCTCTTTATCGATGACGTAGGTAACACGTCCAGGAAATAGCCCAAAAGCAGCTGTTGCACCGTATAGTTTGCGTACTTGGTCGCCTTGATCACTCAAGAGAGTAAAAGGCAGACTATACTTAGCCGCAAATCGCTGGTGAGATTCGCTAGAGTCGCCACTCACACCGATAACCTCAGCACCAGCATTTTGAAAAACTTCATACTGGTCACGAAAAGCGCAAGATTCTGCCGTACATCCGGGTGTGTCATCTTTGGGGTAAAAGTACAATACAACGGATTCATTGCCTCGAAAATCTCTCAAACTAACTGTTGAGCCATTTTGAGCAGGTAGAGTGAAATCTGGGGCAGTGTCTCCAACTTTAACAGGCATAGATGTAAATAAAGTTTGTGTACATTTATTAATTATTGGTCAAAATGTCCTTATTCAGACTTTTGATCTCGTCATGCTACAGATTTGATTGGTAATTTATGAGAAATTAATTGTAAGTATTTATATTTAAAAAATTAGCACTCAGTTCTTAACGACTGCCTAATTGGGTTTAAATTTTAATTATAAATTTTTACTTAGAAATGTTGAAGTTATTATACGTAAACTCCAACATTGATTCTAAAAATTTACCCAAAATCGCAGTTAGTAGATACCTGAGTGCTTTTTGTCATGCTTTGTTCTGCCGAGTTTCGCGCCAACCGTCTACCATTCGTACCCAATTGGTGCTGAATTCACCAAAACCTAGTAGACTACCAACCCTATCTTCGTCCCATGAGGCAGAAAGAACACCATAGGTGATACCTAACACACCTAAACCAAAAAGTCCCATATTCACCAGTAATACAGCTATGGGGGCTAGTTTGATATCCGAGTAGGTAGCTAGCAGATAACTAACTACTAAAGCGGAAATACCCAAGGCTGTGGGAATACCGCAAAATGCCGCTACTCGCCGAATCATGCGCTGACTCACCACCTGGGGAATAGCCATCTCTTCTTTAGTAAAGGTCAGCTGCTGTTTTTCCAGTTGTTCCGGTTCTGGGGATTTTACCGGTGGGGTACTCTTAGCTTTTGCAGGTTTTTGGCGTTTTGTTTTTGGTTCAAATGGCAACCGAGTGCGTTCAAATTCTTCAGCAGGCATAGATGCTCATCCCTATCCACGAATACCTAAGCGAGCAATTAAAGCTTGATATTTTTCTCGGCTATCTTGTTGAATATATGCTAGCAGTCGCTTGCGTTGACCAATGAGTTTCAACAATCCCCGCCGGGAAGAATGGTCTTTTTTATTTGCTTGGAGATGTTCACTGAGGCGATTAATACGTGCGGTCAGCATCGCAATCTGGACATCAGCAGAGCCGGTGTCTGTCTCATGAACTTGGTAGCTAGAAATTAATTCTTGTTTGCGCTGTTGCGTCAGAGCCATGATTGGTTCAAGTTATATTTAGTCTAAATGTATGCAGCAGTCTCCAATCATATCACAGCCATCAAGTTGTGTGTAGCTGGGGTGGGGATTGGGGACTAGGAATTTTAGACTTTAGCTGGCGCAACTGGTACAGAAACTTGAGAAGGTTGATCTAAGATGGGCTTGCGGGTTTGCAAATCAAATTTGTAACCGTGAGGCAATATGTGTAGTTTTGCTCCACAGATTGCTAATGGCTCATCTTTTAAAATCACATCCACATTGCTATAGGTGGTTTCTGAGTCATCTACTATTGTGACTGAACCTTCACCAACGATTTCAATTTGGTTATCAGTTATAAGCATAGCTGTGTTTTCATCTATCCCAAATCCTAATGTTGCGGGTTCTTGCATCAACGCTGTAATCAACCGTCCTAAGCGTCCGCGTTCAGAAAAATGCTGGTCAATTACTACCCCAGGTAAAAAAGCCAAACCTACCCCCATTTCTACTGTTTCTAATCGAGGATGGGTTTGTGCGTCACCTTCTACAATCATTTTATCTGGCATGACAGCCGCGCCTGCACTTGTACCAGCAACTACTGCGCCTTCAGAGTAGCGTTTATGAATGGCGGCATCAATTTCTGTATCTTTGAGGATGCTAATAATGCGGGATTGGTCTCCACCAGTAAAAAATATACCAGTTGCGTTGGCGATCGCTTCCAAGGCGGTGGATGAAGATGCGTCTTCACGGGTTTCTGTATCGATTATTCGCACATTTTCTGCTCCCAATCGATCAAATACCCTGATGTAATTTTCTCCGACATCTCTAGGTAGTTCTGTTGCTGCCGTCATAATGACAATATGTGCCTTTGTACCCCCAGCACGTCGTACAAACTCCCGCAATATCTGAGAATCTCCGTCTTTGTCTTCAGCACCGCCAATAATTACCAATTGACGTTTGCTTTCACTTGTCGTCATACTTTATATTCCTGATTTTAGTCAATACCATGCTAATTTCAATAAAGCATGACATTTATCAATATAAAATCATTCTTTTGAGAGATAAAAAAAATACATATTTTTTGGCCAAGTTACCAAAAATCTATCTAAAAGCATAGGCTATTAATAACCCAATAAGAGATGATTTTATAGAAAAAATATAGGGCAACATGTATCTAGCTTTTATTTTTTATAGAAGAAAATATTTTTTTAACAAATGATTTAGCAAGAATCATCTGTTAAAAAAGTAACTTACTTTACTCAAGGGTGTTAAAAAGTATGAAACGTTTAAAGTTGGTTTTTCCAGGACAAGCCATTAATGAATCTGGCTTCTATAGATGATGTTCATTAAAAACAAACGGGCTTGTTCTAGCGGGATATGTCTGGGTTTACCTTGGTAGACTATTTGATATTCGTTGGCATCTGGGCCATCTCCATACCCAGAAATTAGTTTGAGATGGAAGGCTTCTTCTGCGAGTTGCCTAACTTCATCTCTAAGGCTAGCTTGTGTGCTATTCATACTTTCTTTGTTGACTCCTGAAGCATTCTTTTATTTATATAAATTTTGTGGGAATTTGACACCTTTCAAGGGTTAGATTTTTGATTGCCGATGAGTATACTTAGGCAAATATTACTTTTTAGGCAAATATTACTTTTTGACTAATCAATAAAGTTTAATTATGTCTTGTGATAGTTGCGAATGCTTAAGTATAAGGTTAAATAGAAATGGTTCAGACTAAAAGTAAAGTAATTGCAGCCTCAGTAATAAAGAAAATTAATTTAAAATTTAGTCAGACTAATTAGCTGTAATTAACGATAAGATTTAAAGGTAGTTAGCCGCAATGGTTCAGGAAAAAAGTACCGATCTAGTCCGTGTTAATGCCAGAAAAACGGATGTATTTGATATTTTCAACTTTCGGCATTATGTCGGATCTAACCCGTATTTAGATGTAGGGACGCTAGTATTTGATTTTGCTCTGGTAGTAGGTAAAGAGCCGCTACCTATGGAAGATTATATTGCCAAGGTGAGCGATCGCTATCCCCAATTAGGCCACCAAACCTATGAATCCTATGCCCACCTATTTGCCGCTACAGCCGCAGAAGTAGGCAAGCTAGACATGGATTTATACCTCCATCGCTGGAGTGTGAAACCCAATCATCAAGGGTTTAAGATTGCTGTGCAATCACTGCACGAACGCACTACTAAAGGTGTGGCTTATCTAGTTTGGGACTGGATGGAAGCCATTACCCAAGGGGATGAATTTTTCTTGGATGAACAAATTTTTAATCTCCAAGATAGATTTCGGCAATCTGTTTATGGCGGGCCGACGGTTTACGCCTTATTACGAACAGCCCACGAAAAAGGTATACCCTCATTTTATCTCTGGGAAGAAGGGTTAATGCAGTATGGCTGGGGAAAAAAACATATCCGAGGCGTAGCCACAACCTTTAACTGTGACAGTCATTTAGACTCAGAATTTACTACTCGTAAAGATGACTGCAAAGGGTTTTTGCAAACTTTAGGCTTCCCCGTCCCTAAAGGTGATATTGTTTTTTCTTTTAAAGAAGCCAGACAGGTGGCTAAAGAAATTGGCTACCCAGTAGCAGTTAAGCCTGTCGTTGGTCATAAAGGTATCGGTGTTACTCCAGATGTCAAAGATGTAGATGAACTTGAATTGGCTTATGATCGGGCTGTAGAGGCAATTCCTGAAGATCAGCCAATGCGGATTATTGTTGAAAAAAGTATCTCTGGCAAAGATTTCCGTCTGTTGTGTGTTAACGGTAAATTTGTCGCGGCTACTGAACGCTGTTCAGCATCAGTAGTGGGTGATGGCTACTCTACAATTGGGGAATTAATTCGTCAAGAGAACCGCAAAAAAGCACGATTAGACACACCCACTTCACCGATGAGTAAAATTCTCATTGATGATGAGATGGAATTCTATTTAGATGAACAGGGTTTCTCATTAAAAAGCGTTCTGAATCAAGGAGAAACTGTTTACCTGCGGAAAGTTGCCAATCTCTCAGCCGGGGGTGTCAGTATTAATGCTAGCCACATCATCCATGATGACAATATTATCTTGGCGCAAGACATAGCCCAATACTTCCGCCTGACTTGTCTGGGTATTGATGTGATGGCTGAGAACCTGTCAGAGTCCTGGAAGTCTGGTAACTTTGCCATCTTGGAAATCAACGCTGCACCGGGTATTTTTATGCACTTTAACCCGGCTATGGGTGATAGTGTGGATGTACCTGCCCATATTTTGGCAACTTTTTTTCAGTCGGGGTTAGATGCCAGAATACCAATTATTACCTTCAATAAAATTTCTGTAGAGGAACTGCAAGCGACAATTGATCACATTGTGTCACAACATCCCGACTGGACAATCGGGTCTGTGTGTCGAGGAGGTGTTTTTATCCAGCGATCGCCAAAGGTATTGCACAAAGAATACAATAACAATGTCCAAAGTTTATTACGTCATCCCAAACTAGATTTGCTCATTGCTGAGTATCCAGAAGAAATTTTAGAAGCAGAAGGGATGTTTTACTATGGCAGCAATCTGGTAGTTTTGGATAACCCCAGTGAAACAGAAATGATGTTGATGCGGGATATATTGGATGGTTCGACTGTAGTAATTAAGAAAGACAATGATGTTTCAATTCGACGCAAAGGGTTAATTGAAGACTACGCTTTGGGAGAACATGAATCCTTTGCTCAAGTTTATTTGAAAGAAATCAGCACAGTTTTGTAGTTTTTTTTAACCCAGAAAAAAGGCAGCAGATATCAGGAAGTGGGCAGAGGTGCATAAGAGAAAAATCTCATGCCCAATGCCCCAATGAACCATTAACTTTTACTTCAATTTTTTATGGGCAGCTAAAATAATTTGTTCTGTTTCCTCCCAACCGATACAAGGATCAGTAACAGAAACCCCATATTTGAGTTCTGATTTTTTACAGTTAATTGGTTGACTACCTTCAGATAAATGCGATTCCAACATCATGCCCACAATTGATGTGTTACCATCAACAATTTGTTGCACAACATTTTCTAAGACAGTTGGTTGTAATTTGTAGTTTTTGTTCGTATTGCCGTGACTACAATCAATAACAATGCGCGGAGGTAAATTGGCTTGTTTTAATTGTGTTTCTACTTGTTGTACACTCTCTACATCAAAGTTGGGTTGACTACCACCCCGCAAAATGACATGACCATAGGCATTACCTTTAGTTTCAAATACACTCACCTGTCCTTCGGGATTAATACCCAAAAAATTATGGGGAGTTCTGGCAGAATGTAAAGCATTTAAAGCAACTTGAATATTACCATCTGTACCATTTTTAAAACCTACAGGCATTGATAATCCGCTAGCCATTTCCCGGTGAGTTTGAGACTCAGTTGTACGTGCGCCAATCGCAGACCAAGTAATTAATTCGCCAATATATTGAGGTATAATTGGGTCTAAGGCTTCTGTGGCACTGGGTAGTCCTAATTCTGCCAGTTGTACTAACAAATTTCTGGCGATTAATAATCCCTGTTCTACAAGGAAAGAATCATCCATATTAGGATCATTAATTAATCCTTTCCACCCTACTGTTGTTCTGGGTTTCTCAAAATAAACTCGCATGATCAACAGTAACTTATCTTGGACGCGATCGCCTAAATCTTGCAGGCGTTTAGCATATTCAATTGCTGCTTGTGGATCGTGAATTGAACAAGGCCCAACTACTATAAATTTACGTCTATCCTGAAAATCTAAAATTTGTTCTATTTCTTTTCTAAACTTCCAAACAGTTTTTTCAGCCGATGATGTTAAAGGTACTTTAGATTTTACTTCATTAGGCGTTAAGAGAACGTGGTAATTTTCAATATTTGTGTTAGATAATTTGTTGTGCATGGAGGAGTTCTCTTGATGACTGAGATTTCATTTTGAGTACAATTAGTATATATATTGTAAATGAAACGCATGATACAGATTCATTTACTTTTTCTCGTTACGTCAGAAAAATCAGACATAAGGCAATACGAGTTGACGATGGTAGAACCCCAGTTTCTCACAGAAACCGGGGTTCTAAATGGGTGATTAACTGAACTTTATTCATGAAAAAGGGAGAATACATACTCTCCCTAAAAGCCAGATGTTTTGTTCATCCGTAGATATAAGTGTATTTTTTTACTGCCAAACAAACACTTTGGCTTCGTAAGACCCGATATCAGTCATAATCCCATCATCCCCAGCCTCTACATCATAATCTCCCGTCCACTCGTGCCACGTACCGCCACAGGGAAAATTAGGAACGTGATAGCCTGCAAGGAAATTTTCGGAGAAGTTGGCTACTACTACCACACGAGAACCTTCAGCATTCCAACGGCTATAAGCTATTACCTTAGCTTCAGGGTTTTCATGAATGAAATCAATGTTTTCTGTGTAGAGGGCATGATTATTTTTACGTAAATTAATCAACCCTTTGTAGTATTCAAATAAACTACGGTTAAGGTCATTACCTAGAAGTTGCCAATCTAGTTTTGAGGCTTCTGGCTGTTTGGGTTTATATTCACCAAATTCTTCACCCATCCAAATTAAAGGTACACCAACAGATGTTAATAAAATTGCTGCGCCTAGTGTAGCTCTTTTGAAAGCTTCTTCATCAAAAATATTGCGATCGCCTAACTCTACCATGAGATGGTTATGGTCATGGTTAGTCAAGTAATTGACCACATTTGTTGCACCCATAAAGCCTTGACGTTTGCAGTCAATCACATCTTTCAGGTTTTCCAAATCAAATGTTTCACCGCAGATATGGGCTGTGATTGTGTGATAAAAACTATCATGCCAGCAACCATCCATTGGCCCATCTACATTAGTGATACTAGTAGTTTCGGGAATGTGTTCTGCAACATTATAAAATGGCTTTGCGCCGGCAGCTTGTTTAGTTTCCTGAACAATCCAGTGCATAAAATCATAGTTAGCTATTTGTCTGGCTGCATCGTAACGAATCCCATCTATATGGTATTCTTCAATCCAAAAACGGATTGTATCACCGATGAATTTCCTAGCTGGGTAAGTATCTAAAATTTCATCATAGAGTTCATAATTAAATTCTGGCCCCCAATTATTGTCCGGGTCACGCGGTTCATGGTGATACCAATAATCGTGGTCAATTTGTGTCAATGGACTAGAGGCTTCTGAGTGGTTATAAATCCCATCCATCAAGACGCGAATTCCGCGATGATGACACTCATCAATTAAATGCTTTAAATCTGCTGTAGAACCATAGCTAGATTCTGTAGCAAAAAAATAGCGAGGATTGTAACCCCAACTATAATCACCTGGATATTCTTTAACAGGCATCAACTCAATAGCATTGATACCTAATTCACTCAAATAATCTAATTTTTCAATGACGTGTTTATATTTACCCCGTGCATAACGGTCATCTTCTCCGCCAGAAAAGTCACTTACGTGTAATTCATAAATTACTAACTCTTCGTCTGCTGGTAGGGGTTGATCATCATATTGCCACACATAAGTATCAACAATAATTTCACCATCTTTGATACGGACTACGCCATTATCTTTGCCGCTTAATTCATCAATATCAGTGGCGTATGGGTCTGTAACATCAACCCACTGGTCTGGTTCAAAAAACCATGATTTTGTCTGCACCCGAAATTTATATTGATAAGTTCCGTCTTCTAAGTCAACAGTAGTCCGAAAATAACCATCATCCCCTTTTGCCATTGGAATTTCTTGCCAATTGGAAAAATCACCAATTAATGCAGCTCCTTTGTTATGAGGTGCAAATAATTTAAATTCAATTGGCTTTTTCATGGAATTATGTAAATTTATAAGATGTTAGTAATTAGAATTTTATAATTATTAAATTATTTGCAAATCAGCCAGAGGAGGTAATTAACTGCTGAGTTCCTCTATCGGAAGAGAGAATGTTTAATATATTGATAGATTATTTATTGATTACAAAATCGGCTAAATCTTATTAATCATATTATCCGTGGTTGTCTACTCTCATTGGATATATAAGCATTAATATTCTGAATTGGTGGTAATCAGGGAATTACTTCGCCGAATCCCTATGACCTAAACATTGATATTTATCCACAACAATTTTATTGATTAGATGTAAACAAATTATTTTTTAGCAATGAATTTGGTATTTAAATCTTTCTTGTGAGAGATCAATAGCAAATATTCAGTTAATACCATATATTTTGATACTGAATATTTGCTATCAAGAAATTATCCCTGTTTATCAATACTTTGTTGCAAATAACTTAATAACCAATTAGCAGACGTTGCCCTACGAGTTTCTCTAGGAGTAAACTCACCGAGTTTGTAACCTTTAAAGCCCAGCTTTTCTTTAGTGATTTGTTTGTATTCCTTGGGGATAGAACGAGTTAACTTCATAGTAGCTGGACGGCTATCTAGAAAATTTGGTGGTTCTGGGTACTCATCTCGCCATTCTGGTGCAACAGCACTATTATCCCACTTTTCAGTTGTGGAGTCGTAGCGATAACCCAGATAGTACCATACCAATTGCATAACCGTAGCGTCATCAATTTGATCGTTGAGAATACCCCAGATAGTATCTGTATTGAGTGGCGGTAGTTCAGACATAAGCAATGCAGAATTCAACATTTTAAATTAGCAGTTTTAATTTAAAATATTAGTTCTGGATTCACAAACAATGTAGACTGGTGATTATAAAGTATAAACTAGTCAATGCCAAATCCTACACCACAATCAAAGCTGACTCGCGCCCATGTCTTGATTTCTGGTAGAGTGCAAGGGGTAGGCTATCGCTATGCTACTGTAGACACGGCTAGCCAGTTGGGATTAACTGGTTGGGTGCGGAATCTACCTGATGGTCAGGTAGAAGCTATATTTGAAGGGGCGCGGGAAATTGTAGAAGAGATGGTACGCTGGTGTCATGTTGGACCACCTGCTGCTGTAGTCCAGGACGTCACCGTTGAGTACGAACACCCGGAAGGGTTGCGGGGATTTGAAGTGAAGCGAGTTATTTAGTTAATTGAGGAATGGGATTTAGAGAGTGGTATGGTTTACCTTTTTACTCTACTACTAATACAGCCGAGCCTTCAATTTTGCCGTTGCGAAGTGCTTCTAAAGCTTGATTTGCTTGAGTAAAAGGAAAGGCGTTAACTTCAGTATGAATAGGAATTTGCGGTGCTAAAGCTAAAAACTCTTCTCCATCTTGGCGGGTCAAATTAGCTACAGAACGTAAGACTCTTTCTTCCCAAAGAATGCTATAGGGAAAAGAGGGGATATCACTCATATGAATTCCCGCACAAACTACTACACCTCCTTTAGCAACAGACCGTAAAGCAGCAGGCACAAGCTTTCCTACAGGTGCAAAAATAATGGCTGCATCTAATCGTTCTGGGGGTAACATATCGGAGTCACCCGCCCAGGTTGCACCCAATTGACGCGCAAATTCTTGTCCTGCAATATCCCCAGTCCGGGTAAAGGCAAACACTTGACGGTTTTGATAACGCGCTAGTTGAATGAGGATATGAGCCGATGAACCAAAACCGTAAAAACCTATTTTTTGAGCATCACCAGTCATGTTGTAAGCGCGATAGCCAATCAAACCCCCACATAACAAGGGTGCAACTTGCAAGTCAGGATAACTAGGGTCTAAAGGAAAGCAAAAGCGATGGTCTGCTACGGTATACTCAGCAAAGCCACCGTCTAGATGGTAGCCTGTAAATTCAGCATAATCGCAGAGATTTTCCCGTCTAGAAAGACAATAGGGGCAGGAATTGCAAGTATATCCCAACCAAGGCACACCAACTCGTTGCCCCACCCTAAAGTCATCAACGTTTGAACCTATCGCCTCTACAGTACCGACAATTTGATGTCCAAGTATCAGAGGTAATTTTGGGTGTGTCAGTTCGCCATCAACTATATGCAAATCAGTACGACATACAGCGCAAGCATGAACGCGAATCAGCACTTGCTCAGGACTATAACTTGGTATGGGCAAGTCAACTAATCGTAAGGGTTGACTTTGTGCCTCTAAAATCATTGCACGCATAGGTTGGGGATTGGGGACTAGAGCCGCTACGCGGAAGTCAAAATTCAAAATTCAAAATTCAAAATTCCCGTATTGTAAGACTTTGAACGATTGAGAATGGTATCTCTATTTCCGCCGCGCTTTACTAAGTATTTCTATACTAATTAAATACTGAATCAGTATTCAAGTAACCTCAGCACTATTGTCCCAGTCCCAATTCCCTACTTCCGAAATATTTCTGCAAAAAACTGCCGCATCGCTTGCCAAGAACGCTGGTCGGCAATAGGGTTGTATTCTACGCCTTTCATCTCACCTTTAGCTTCTGGATTGGTGAAGCTATGTACTGTACGACCATAGGAAACGAATTGCCAGTCTACATTAGCTTGGCGCATTTCGGTTTCAAAGCCTGTGATTTGTTCCTCTGGGACGAAGGGGTCATCAGCACCATGTAAGACTAAGACTTTAGCTTTGATGTTTTTAGCATCTTCGATGTTCGGGGTGTCGAGGTTGCCGTGAAAACTGACTACTCCGGCAATATTCGCGCCGCTACGTGCTAATTCTAACACAGTACCACCACCAAAGCAGTAACCAATGGCGGCAATACGTTTAATATCGGTAAGGGGATTTGCTTGTAAAACTTTTAACCCAGCATTGGCTCTTTCCCGTAATAATTGTCTATCTTTACGGTAAATTGTCGCCTGTGTTCCTGATTCTTGGGCATTTTTAGGTCTAATGCCTTTACCGTAAATATCGGCAGCAAAAGCCACATAACCCAGTTTGGCTAATTGTTCAGTACGTTTTTTAGCATAAGATTGTAATCCGTTCCATTCATGCACCACTAACACGCCGGGACGCTTACCTTTGATAGCATCATCGTAGGCTAGATAACCTTCTAAAACAGTATCACCTTGTTTATACTGGACAGTTTTAGTTTGTAGTGCTGCCAAAGCTTGTGCAGAAGCTAAAAGTACAGCCACAGGTGTCAGTAAAACAGAAAATATTAATTTCATCTCGAAGCGCCCAATACAAAGGTATTTTGGAATTATCCCTAAAAAAGTGGCAAAGTTCTCTATTGTTGCTAATACAATATCTGCTACTTGGGCATGATGGGAGTTCTACATTGGACAGCAATGACGCTCAGGCTTGCTGTTGGCGATGGGCTGCACCCCAGCGTAGCTGATTGCTACATTAGAAGATAAAGAAATTACAATTGTTATTTACCTATCAACTACTGCTCACATAAAACTATGAGTGCAAATATCACTATTCCTCAAAATTCTTTACTCAAAGGTTCTGGACTACCTCCCTTTGGAGAAATTATACCAGAGCAAGTTATACCCGCCTTTGAAAAACTTTTGGCAGAACTCGACGCACAACTTACCGTCTTAGAAGGCAATATCCAACCTAATTGGAGTGGTTTAGTAGAACCCCTAGAAAAGCTAACAGAACGCCTCTACTGGAGTTGGGGTATTGTGAGTCATTTAATGGGTGTCAAAAATAGCCCAGAATTACGCGAGGCTCACGAAACTGTGCAACCGCAGGTAGTACAGTTCATGAATAAACTGGGACAAAGCCAACCCATTTATAATGCTTTTAAAGAACTCCGCACCAGTGATAGTTGGAAAAGTTTAGCATCAGCTCAACAAAGAATCGTCGAAGCTGCTATTCGTGATGCCGAACTTTCTGGCGTCGGCTTACAAGGAGAAGCACGGGAACGTTTCAACGCTATTCAAATGGAGTTAGCAGAACTTTCTACTAAGTTCTCTAACCATGTCTTAGATGCTACCAAAGCCTTTAGCTTAACCCTCACAACTAAAGAAGAAGTTGACGGTTTACCCCAAAGCTGGTTGAGTTTAGCCGCACAAGCAGCCCGTGCAGCCGGAGAAGAAAACGCCACGCCAGAAAATGGCCCTTGGCGTATTACTTTAGACTTTCCCAGCTACAACCCCTTCATGCAGCATAGCACCCGTCGTGATTTGCGTGAAAAGCTTTACAAAGCCTATATCACCCGCGCTTCATCCGGGGAGTTAGATAATCAACCCCTGATAGAAAGGATTTTGGCGTTGCGCCAAGAACTAGCTAATTTACTGGGATTTCAAAACTTTGCTGAATTAAGTTTAACGAGTAAAATGGCCTCTAATGTTGAGGCAGTCGAGACACTCTTAGAAGAATTACGCAGTGCTAGTTACAATTCTGCTAATCAAGATTTAGACGCACTCAAAGCTTTTGCCGCCAGCAAGGGAGCCGTAGAAGCCCAAGATTTACGACACTGGGATATCAGTTTTTGGGCTGAACGCCAACGAGAAGAAAAATTTGCCTTCACCGCCGAAGAACTACGTCCTTACTTCCCCCTACCCCAAGTTTTAGAAGGTTTATTTGGACTAGTTAACCGACTTTTCGGTATCACCGTCACTCCAGCTGATGGTCAAGCCCCAGTGTGGCATGAAGATGTTCGTTATTTCCAAATAGCTGATGAAACAGGCACTCCCATCGCCTACTTCTACTTAGACCCTTACAGCCGTCCCGCCGAAAAGCGTGGTGGTGCTTGGATGGATGTTTGCATTAATCGCAGCAAAATCACTAACAATGGTGTGACTGCTATTCGCCTACCTGTGGCTTATTTGATATGTAACCAAACTCCCCCAGTGGATGGTCAACCTAGTTTGATGACTTTCTATGAAGTAGAAACCCTGTTCCATGAGTTTGGTCATGGTTTGCATCATATGCTAACTAAGGTTGATTATAGCGGCGCAGCAGGTATTAATAACGTCGAGTGGGATGCAGTAGAACTACCTAGCCAGTTTATGGAAAACTGGTGCTATGAGCGCACTACCTTGTTTAGCATGGCTCAACATTATGAAACTGGTGAACTGCTACCAGAGCATTATTATCAAAAACTTCTGGCGGCACGTAATTACATGAGTGGTAGCGTCATTTTGCGGCAAGTCCACTTTAGCCTTGTTGATTTAGAATTACACTCTCGTTATCGTCCAGGTAGCAATGAAACCGCCGTCGATGTGCGTCATCGTGTTGCCAAGACTACTACTGTGTTACCTCCGTTACCAGAAGATGCTTTCTTGTGTGCCTTTGGCCATATTTTTGAAGGTGGTTATGCAGCAGGATATTACAGTTACAAGTGGGCTGAAGTGCTAAGTGCTGACGCTTTTGCTGCTTTTGAAGAAGCGGGACTAGAAGATGAAGCAGCTATTAAAGCTACTGGTAGACGTTACAGAGATACAGTGCTAGCTCTTGGTGGTAGCAAACATCCAATGGAAGTGTTTCAAGCATTCCGGGGTCGTCAACCAAGTACAAGTTCTTTACTCAAACATAATGGGTTATTAGTAACCTCAGTTTAGTAAAGAAAAATATCTTGTTCTTTGTGCTTCTTCACCACAGAGGCACAAAGACACAAAGAAAAATTCATTTCTAGATATATTCTGTTGTTTTTATTTATAGCCAGTTGTGTGAAGCGATGAACAAGGGGTGTAACTTGACCATTTCAACTATGTAGAGCCATTCTCCAACCCTTGGTCAACAACTGGCGATGGGCTAGGAATACGGAGACTAGGTTTGATCCCTAACTTGTATCGATGTCTCGCTATACCCGCTATCCCTGTTGATATGTCTATTAAAACTACTCTAGGACACATGAGGTTGCCAAATTGCCAAAAACTTTTCCTAAGCAAATAATAAATCAAAGATATAAATAAAAATTAACTATAGATACAGACTTGTTTATTTGATGTGCAAGTCCTTTGCTTAAGCAATAGTATCATTCATCAAACTACGATTTATTCAGATGTATAAGTTTTTATTGATGATAGTGATTTAATATTGTTTTAATAATTAACAGATCAAATTGACAACATTGGGATTAAAAGCTGTAAGCTATTCTCATCAGAAATTAATTTAGCTATAACCAAAACTTACTCTTGATGTAAGGGGTGTATATAGCTTTTTTTGTACCCGTCTTTGGCTAGACAAGAAAATTTTGTTTTCTTGTCTTAACTTTTCATGAATATGAAATCAAAAATTTACTAAAGACTGCCCCAATTTTTTATCAACCATCAAAACTTCTTTGCTTGTTTTAGGAAACTACAATGTCCTTGACCAATACTATTAATTTTAGAAACCTGCGAGGGGATATATTCGGTGGTGTCACTGCCGCAATTGTGTCTCTACCCCTAGCTTTGGCTTTTGCTGCTGCCTCTGGTGCTGGCCCAGCCTCTGGTCTTTATGGTGCTGTTTGTGTCGGTTTTTTTGCCGCATTATTTGGTGGTACGCCAACTTTAATTTCCGAACCAACAGGGCCGATGACTGTAGTCATGACGGCGATTGTTACTTCCATGATTGCGGCGGCTGGTGGTGATGAAAAAACCGGTTTAGCGATGGCTTTTACTGTAGTCATGCTAGCGGGGTTGTTTCAAATTTTACTTGGCATATTTAAGCTGGGTAAATACATTACCCTCATGCCCTACAGTGTAATTTCTGGCTTCATGTCAGGGATTGGGGTGATTCTTATCATTTTGCAAGTTGCCCCTTTCGTTGGTCAACCTAACCCTAAAGGTGGGGTGCTGGGGATAGTACAGAATCTGCCCGATTTATTGACAAAAATCAATCCGGCCGAAACAGCTTTGGGTGTGCTGACGTTGGCAATTATTTTCTTAATGCCAGCTAAAATTAAGCGTGTTGTTCCACCACAGTTAGTAGCGTTAATTATTGGGACTGTAGTTTCTCTCGTCTTTTTTGGCAATCTGGAAATTAGACGAATTGGTGAAATCCCAATGGGATTGCCAAGCTTGCAACTACCTGTCTTCACTCCATCCCAAATCACAATTATGCTCGTCGATGGTGCGATGTTGGGAATGTTGGGTTGTATTGATACCTTACTAACGGCAGTGATTGCAGATAGTTTGACTCGCACTGAACATAAATCTGACAAAGAATTGATTGGTCAAGGTATTGGTAACATAGTATCTGGTTTGTTCGGTGGATTACCAGGTGCTGGTGCGACAATGGGAACGGTAGTTAATATTCAAACTGGTGCTAGCACTGCTGTATCTGGTTTAACTCGCGCCTTGGTTTTGTTGGTTGTAGTTTTGTGGGCAGCAAATCTCACAGAAAGTATCCCAATGGCAGTATTGGCGGGTATTGCCTTGAAAGTGGGGATTGATATTCTCGACTGGAGTTTCCTGAAACGCGCTCACAAAGTTTCTTGGAAAGGTTCAGTGATTATGTACGGTGTTTTGTTCCTCACCGTATTTGTAGACTTGATCGTAGCTGTAGGTATAGGAGTCTTTATTGCCAATATCTTAACTATTGAGCGTCTTTCACAATTACAATCTCAAGAGGTTAAGACAATTAGTGATGCCGACGATACCATCGTTTTGAATGATGAAGAGAAGAAGTTACTAGATCAAGCCAATGGGCGCATTCTGCTATTTTACTTGAGTGGGCCGATGATCTTTGGAGTTTCTAAAGCGATCGCTCGTGAACATTCAGCAATGGTAGACTCTGATGTGTTAATTGTGGATCTCAGCGACGTACCCATGTTGGGTGTAACAGCTTCTTTAGCGATTGAAAATGCTATTAAGGATGCTTGTGAGCAAGGTCGTCACGTTCTCATAGTCGGTGCAGCAGGCAAAGTTAAACGACGCTTAGAAAATTTTGGTGTTGCTAGATTTGTACCGCCACATTATATGTTTGTAGACCGTGTAGAAGCTCTAAAACAAGCTGTTGCTTTAGTTAAAAGTGATAGTGATGCTGCTACCACTGTCTACTAGGTGACAGGGAATAGGGAACAGGTGACAGATGACAGAGTATATTCCCCAATCCCTATTCCCCACTTTACGAAATCAGGCTAAACTCTAGCAAAAGATACAACTAATTTGGATAGGTAAGAAACTGTTCAATTATTTGCAACCCACATCAATTAGTAATTGACCCCAGCATTTACAGACAAACCAGATGATTTTTTCAGACCCAATCATTAATTCGATGAATTCTTTGACACCATTAATCTCTGCATTACCACCTTTGCTACTGACAACGGAAAACAACGCCGAAAATGCTCCTATTGTCCTGACTGGTGTATTACTCACTTTGGTAGTCATTTATCTGGCTAGTAAAATTGGCGGTGAGTTGTCTAGGATTATAGACTTACCTCCCGTTTTAGGTGAATTGGTTGGTGGTGTATTGGTGGGTGCTTCAGCCTTGCATTTGGTTGTATTTCCCGAAAGTGGTGCAGTAGCTGATGACTCCATGATTATGAGTGTGCTGCAATTCATTAACAACCTCACCCCTGATGCAGTCACAGCCATCTTCAATAGTCAGAGTGAAGCGATTTCGATTCTGGCTGAATTGGGTGTGATCATTTTGTTATTTGAAATTGGTCTGGAGTCAGATTTAAAAGAACTGCAAAAAGTTGGTTATCAAGCTACCATCGTGGCGTGCGTCGGGGTAGCAGTTCCCTTTGCTGCGGGGACAGCCGGACTGATTTTATTATTTCATGCTCCAGTTATTCCAGCGATTTTTGCAGGTGCAGCTCTCACAGCAACAAGTATTGGTATTACCTCTAAAGTTCTCTCAGAAATTGGCTATCTCAAATCTAGAGAGGGTCAAATTATTGTTGGTGCAGCCGTCATTGACGATATCTTGGGCATCATCGTGTTAGCAGTGGTTGCTAGTCTGGCTAAAACAGGCGAAGTAGATATTTTTAATGTCATTTATTTAATTGTCAGTGCCACTGTTTTTCTTATCGGCTCGATTTTACTGGGCAAATTTTTCAATCAAAGCTTTATAGCTGTTGCAGATAAATTGCAAACACGAGGAAATTTAGTGATTCCAGCATTTATCTTTGCATTCTTTATGGCTTTCTTGGGTAATGCTATCCATCTAGAAGCTATCTTAGGTGCGTTTGCGGCTGGCTTAGTTTTAGATGAAACCGACAAACGCAAGGAGTTAGATGAGCAGGTTAAACCTATTGCTGATGTTTTCGTACCTATTTTCTTTGTGACAGTTGGAGCTAAAGTAGACTTAGGTGTGCTGAATCCTGTGCTGCCTGAGAATAGAGAAGGATTAATTATTGCCACCTTTTTAATTTTCGTGGCAATTATTGGTAAAGTTGTCACCGGTTGGGCAATTTTTGGTCAGCCTGGAATCAACCGGTTAGCGGTTGGTGTAGGTATGATTCCCCGTGGTGAAGTTGGTCTAGTATTTGCTGGTATTGGTGCAGCTAGTGGTACTTTGGATAAACCTCTGCAAGCAGCAATTATCATCATGGTTATCCTGACTACCTTTTTAGCACCGCCTTTGTTGCGTTTGGCATTTAAAAACTCTGCGGCTTCCCCAGAATCTCTAGAAAAAGCAGATTTACTTGGTTAAATCTACTATAGAACAGTGAACAGTTATCAGTCATCAACACTGTTCACTGCTTCTGTGTTACTTCATTATTTATTTTTAACCTGGCTTTTCGCCTGTTCTAATGCTATTTCTTTCATAGCCTGGTATGAGTTGACATTTGCAGTCCCTTCAATGGCTTTAACTGCCAAATCTTGTACTTGTTTGAGGGCTGATTCAAGTTGTTTAGAGAGATTTTGTAGTCTGTTTTCCTGATTAGTAATTGTTTGTTCTAGAGATTGTAATCTCTGTTCATAAAAACGCTTTTGACCTTCTACTTCTTTCGCGTATAAATCAGATTTTACTTTAGCTTGATAGTGAGCGATTCCTTTACCTTCTTCTGTAGCTTTTTTGATGACTGCTTCTTTTTCTTTCGGGAAAGTTTCTACTTTGGTTTTATACTCTTCAAATTGCTGCTCCCGTTCAAAAATTGTCTTTTCTCGTTCAGTCCACTGTTTTTCTACTTCCTCTTTTAATTCTTCCAACTGTTGATATAAAGCTTTCTGTCTTTGTTCATATTCATCTAGATTTAATCGTCGCTGGAGTTCTAAATCATATTTATATTCTGCTGTTTCTCTTTGGCGAGTTTTATTTAAGTTATCATTTCTCTCTTTGATTGTTCTTTGGTGTTCTTCTTGTTCTTTTTGCCAAGCGGTTTTCTGTGCTAATGTTTCTTGTGAGAGTAAATCGTAACGCTGGTTAAACTCATCTTGATAAGCTTTAGAATTATCTTCATATGATGAAATAAGCGTATCTAAAGTATTATCCGTAACTTCTAAATTATGTAACTGTTTTAATTGCTCAGTTTCATTTTCTACAGATTTTATAATTTCTTCTAATCTAGATGCTTGTGTGGTTAGTTTTTCTGATAATTCATTAGCCGCACTACTAAATCCCAATTGAATTTTCGCTAAATTTTCAATTGTATAATTCATTTTTTGTTGGATGGTAGTAGACTGATGTATAAGTTGATTTGTCGCTGTTTTAAGTGGCTCTTTATTTTCGGATTGTTTTTCTTTTAATCCTTGATTGATTTGCAACTTCAGGGCTGATGTCTCTTTGGTTAAATCTTCATAAGCTTGGAGAATTTCAGCCTTGGTATTTTTATCTGTTAGTTTTTTGGTTGTCATAAGCACCTCTTAATTATTTATGCACATTTAATTACAAGTAAACAAATTGTTAATTATTTAGAAGTAGAACTATCAAAAGCTCTCATTGCCAAGTCTTGGGCTTGTTTTAATGTAGACTGTAATTGAGTCGATATACTTTCTATCTGTTCAGTTTGTTTCTGAATTGTTTCTTCCAGAGACTTGATTTTCAATTCATAGCTTTGCTTACTAGATTCCCATTCTTTCTCAAATAGATCAGCCTCTATCTTAGCTTTCTGGCTAGTATCTTTAATAGCTTCTTCCCTGGCTTTTTTAATTGCTTCTTCAACTTCATTAGGAAATGTTGCTACTGTTTGTTGATATTGAGTAAATAAAGCCTGATGTTCATGCAAAAATTTTTCTCTCTCAGTCCAATCTTTATCTTTCTGTTGATTTTTTTCTTGGATATCTCTTTCTAATGTACGTTTGCTAGACTCATAGACATCAGTATTAAGTTTATGTGTAGTTTCTATTTTATATTGATATTCTTCTTGCTCTTGCTGGCGTTCTTTGGCTAACAAATCATTATATGTTTGTAGTGCTTCTTCAAAGTCTAATTGCTCTTTTTGCCAGTCTTTACGCTTAATTACGATTTCTTTTTCTAGTGATTCTTGCTTTGTGAGAGTATCTTGCTCTAAATTTTTCAACTTTTCTTGATGTTCCTGTTGTAAAATATCTAGAGCATCGGCAACAATTCTAATTTTTTGCAGGTCTTGTAGGGTTTGAATTTCTATTTCTATAGCTCGATTAAGTTCATCTAATTTCGAGTTTTCTTGAGCTAATTTTTCAGCAAGACTATTGACAATGCTACCAAATTCTAACTGTAAGTCTGCTAAACCTTTGACAATACTATCAACAGTATACGTAGAGGCAACCGCCAAAATTTCTAGATTTTTAGCTTTATCTGCTTCTTCTTGTTTAGTCGCTATTTTTGATTCTAGTTTTTTCCTTTCATTTAGAATTTGTTGAAATGCTTGAATTAGTTGCTGTTTGTTATCTTTAATTGCAACAGTTGTCATATTTCAACTCCCTTGAAGTGTAATAGTTGAGTGAGTAGTAAGTCATACCAAATAACTACTCTTTGCAGACATTTCAGAGTAGCCTGGAAATAAAGATTATTGATGCAGTGCAATTACTGAAATCAAGCAATAACCCTTACTTGAAGTACGGATGAATTATTCATGCCAAAATTGATACGCTTTTTGCTGTGCTGCGACCTTTAAGATATAGTATTTATGTACTATTAAATATACTCAGATGCGTCTGCTATTGTCAAGCGTTGAGGAATAGGGACTAGGGACTGCGTTAAAAATTTCTCCTCTGTTTTGCGTTCGACTGACACGGCTAGAAGTAGTTTTGTTGAATATCTCACAGAGGAGGTTTGCTCCCCTGGCTTCTGCTATAAGTTAATGTAAATGCGATCGCTTTCTTGCAACCAGAGTAATTTATGATATATGTATTACTGTTACAAACATTACTTTTTTGCAAAGTAATTCACGATGGTGCAAACATGAATGCACTGAAAGCAGACAATTAACTCAAGCATCATCAAGCATGATATTGATACAAGCACAGGGTTAGACTTTTGTGATATCAATGTACACCAGTGAATCAATCAAATATTCTGCTAGAGCAGACATTGGACAAACGAGCCGTGTTCTGGTGGTAGAAGATGAAGAGCTAATCCAAGAAATGCTAGCTGTAGCATTAGAAGAAGAAGGTTATGGCGTAGTAACTGCCCCTGATGGGCGTTCTGCTGTGGAATATCTGAAAAATTTTGAGTCGAACGGGGGAGAATTTCCATTCGACTTAGTGATTCTGGACTTAATGTTGCCCCAAATCAATGGCTTAGATATTTGCCGCTTACTACGTCATCAAGGCAACCCAGTACCGATTTTAATGCTCAGTGCCAAAGGTAGCGAAACCGATCGCGTGTTGGGTTTAGAAGTAGGAGCAGATGACTATTTAACGAAGCCCTTCAGTATGCGGGAGTTAGTAGCACGTTGTCGCGCTTTACTCCGCCGCCAACGCCTCAGCACCCTACCACAGCTACCAGTCCTCAAATATAAAGAAGTCACCTTAAACCCCCAAGAATGCCGGGTGTTGGTACGTGGACAAGAAGTGAACCTTTCTCCCAAAGAATTCCGCCTATTGGAATTATTCATGAGTTATGCTCGCCGAGTATGGTCACGGGAGCAGTTACTAGATCAGGTGTGGGGGCCTGATTTTGTTGGCGATAGCAAAACTGTAGATGTTCACATCCGGTGGTTGCGCGAAAAATTAGAGCAAGACCCCAGCCATCCAGAATATATTGTGACTGTAAGAGGATTTGGTTATCGATTCGGATAAGCTAGTCAGATAGTTGTTAGTTTTTAGTAATCACCAGCAACTAACAACTTAAACTCAAATGCTCTTATTGGGATTTCTTCTGGGTTTAGCGGTAGGCATTGGGTTTTGGATTTGGCAACAGGTTCAATTAAACCGCTACCTGGAGCGCGTACTCCAACCTTTAAACTCCCGCACTCCTAAAGTGACCATGCCTTGGCTACCCCGGCTAAGGCAAGAGCTTGTCATGCTCAAGCAGCAAGGACAAGACTGGCAGCAGTCACTACAGACTTACCAAGACCTCCTCGACTTTGCACCAGTGGGATATTTGCAAGTAGATGAAGAAAATCAACTGCTGTGGTGTAATCAACAAGCCCAGAAAATTTTGTATCTGCAAAGATGGCAACCAGGACAGGTGCGCCTGTTGCTGGAATTAGTGCGTTCCTATGAACTTGATCGCTTGATTGAGCAAACTCGTGATGAGCAAGTAGCTAAAATTAAAGATTGGATGTTTCACCCTTCTTGTGATAATCCCGCAGAAATGCCCACAATCAAATCTTTAGCGTTGCGAGCTTCTAGTTTACCTTTACCTCACGGTCAAGTCGGCGTGTTTTTAGAGAACCGCCAACCTATACAGGATATGAACCAAGTGCGGGAACGCTCATTTTCCGACTTGGCTCATGAGTTGCGAACCCCATTAACTTCGATTCGTCTGGTAGTAGAAACCCTGCAAAATCGCTTAGACCCGCCTTTGAATCGTTGGGTTGACCGTTTAATGCAGGAAGTAGACCGATTGATTAACTTAGTGCAGAGCTGGCTAGAACTCACCCAAATGGAAACTAGTCTGGCGTTTCAATTACAAACTGAAGCAGTGGAATTGCGATCGCTCATTTTATCCGTTTGGGAAACCTTAGAACCATTGGCACAACGACAGAATTTATCTCTTTCCTACTCTGGTCCCGAAAATATCTGGATTAAAGCCGATCCCGCCCGGATTTATCAAGTTTTTCTCAATTTGCTAGATAATAGTATTAAATATAGTCCGCCTGCTGCCAACATTCAAATTCAAGCCCAAATATTGCAGCCAAAAGCTCATCAGGGGGGCGATATTACTTACCCAACTTTAGAAATCAATCTAATTGATTCTGGAGTAGGTTTTGCACCAGAAGATTTACCCCATATTTTTGAGCGATTTTATCGCGGAGATAAATCCCGGACTCATTCTTCCTTACCAGCAAATAGTCCAGTGGAAACTATTGTAGGTAATGGCCTGGGTTTGGCGATCGTGCGACAAATTGTCTTAGCTCATGGTGGTTCGATTAAAGCTATGAACCATCCTGAAACTGATGGCGCATGGATGCAGGTTCAATTCCCTGTGTTGATGGCAAACTTCCAAGGCGAAGACTATAGTTAAGAATATCTTCACGTTTGAGACTACAAGTGTGAAAGTCGTTGTTTATAGTCCCAACTCTGCAAGTCCCCAGTTAGCACGCGCCATTAGGCGATTAGAACGGGATGTATTACGCATGGGAGCTTTGGTGGAACAATCATGTCGCCTGAGCCACCAAGCCTTATTTTCCCGCGACTTGCAAGCAGCAGAGGAAATTCCTCGATTAGATAAAAAAATTGATCGTTTTTATAGACAAATAGAATCAGACTGTACATCTATCATGACATTACAAGCACCTACGGCTCAAGATTTGCGCTGTTTAAGTGCTTTTATGCAATTAGTACGCGATTTAGAGCGAATTGGTGATTATGCTAAGGATTTAGCTGATATTGCCGTAAAAATCTTTCCTTATCCGCCCCACACCTCTTTACCAGAGATTGCGGTGATGTCTCATCATGCCCAAGCAATGTTAGCAACTAGTTTAGTTGCTTTAGCTGATTTAGATGCAGTCGGTGGACGGGGGATCAAACATTTAGATGATACCGTAGACAATGCCTACAATAGTGTTTATCAGACTTTAGCTCAACAACGTGATGTACAAGGTGTTGTTGAGCCAATTATCTTACTAGCTTTGGCGATTCGGTGTCTGGAAAGAATGGCAGATCATGCAACTAATATCGGTCAAAGGGTGGCGTACATCGTCACCGGTCAACGCTCCTAAATTATGCAGAACCATCAGTAACAGAGGATTGGCAAGTTCCTAATTAGCCAATCCTCTATTTTTTATGTCTTGGTTGCTATAAATCATGAAAACTTACTAAATATGAGTAACATTTTACTCAATCATTACCTTTCCTTAAACTTATAAAATTAAATTTGGCATGACAATCAATAAATATCTCTGTGGATTGATGTCTATGCTGAAAATATATCTATAAGCAATACTTTTATGATACATAAGTAAAATTTAATTAATACTGTATATCCTCATATTTCAATAACACTCTATTTGAGAAACAGGTCAAAAATTTTATGGGAAAGCCAGCCAATATTTAAACTAATTAGTTTTATAAACTGCAATAAAAATAGATGAAATAATGAATATAAATAATCAATAATCAAAAAATATTAATAACAAGTTGATGCTATCTATCGAACCATAAAACATTTAGAATAAGTGCTTCTACCAAAGCTCATAAATGCAAGAAAACATCTTTGTTATAAATTTAAAAACCACCTGTATTCAGAAATACCAAATGTTATGGTAAATTAATTTTACCCCATAAAAATTATCTATCAAAAAAAACAATATGAAAAATTATATATTTTATAGTGTGTAATGCTAAACGAATAATTAGCTTTTAATAAATAAAAAATCTAGTAATTCCATTCTAGGAACATCCCCCATAATGTCATCGATAATTTTTCCGCCCGATTCTGCTACTTTAGCAAATAAATCTACCTTTAATGAACGTTTATCACAAAGGCTATTTACCCGTCGAGAAGTCCTTGATCCTGTCAATGACGTACTTTGGCTAATTGATCGTGGAGCAGTTCGTACAATAACTTGGGGTGAAGACGGAATATTTATCACTCTAGGATATTGGGGTGCTGGTGATTTGATTGGATATCCTTTATCCAAAGTAAATCCTTATCAAATTGAATGCTTGACAAGTGTAGAGGTAAGCACTATTCCTGCACAACTTTGGCATCAATATATAAATGCTTTTGTTGCTCACATTCAAAATTCAGAAGAGCTTTTAAATATACTAAATCTCAAACCTATTTCACTACGTTTATGGGAATTTTTGGTATGGCTCAGTAAAAAATTTGGACGCGATGTGGAACAGGGGTGTCTGATTGAACTATATATTACCCATCAGGAAATAGCAGAAGTGTTAAGCACAACCAGAGTCACAATAACACGCCTGTTGCAAGAGTTTGAAACAGCAGAAATGCTGTTACGTTATCAACGCCGGATTATTCTATGCCTACCGAATAAACAACTAAGAATAAAGTAAAAAAAAATAGAAATTTTCTTGTGTTAATTACTGGAAGATATGTATAATGACTACTGAATCTCATGTGTAAATTATCTTACGATAAATTAATTGAGTTTGAGATTTTACCATGACTTTGAACTCGTTGGTGTGAGCGGAATTTAAGATCATGACAAAACTATTCTGGAACGCTTTAAAAGTAAGTCCAGCCGTCTTTGCGGCTACCTTTTTGGCTGCTAACAGTGCTTTGGCTGGAGAAGCAACTGAAAAGGTGACAAGTGTTACCCAACTGACTCAAGCCTCTCAAGAAATCGGTCAAGTAACATCTGTATCACAGTTTTCTGACGTACAGCCTACAGACTGGGCTTTCCAAGCTTTGCAATCTTTAGTTGAGCGTTATGGTTGTATCGCAGGTTATCCCAACGGCACATACCGTGGGAACAGAGCGTTGACTCGGTATGAGTTTGCGGCTGGTTTGAATGCTTGTTTAGACAGAGTTAATGAACTAATTGCTACAGCTACAGCTGATTTGGTAACAAAGGAAGACCTAGCTACCTTACAGCGTTTGCAAGAAGAATTTTCTGCTGAATTGGCAACCCTGCGCGGTCGTGTTGATGCTTTAGAAGCTCGTACTGCTGAATTGGAAGCTAACCAGTTCTCCACTACCACAAAGTTGAAGGGTGAAGCTATCTTCGCTTTAGCTAGTGCTTTTGGTGATGAAAGAGCAGGTGGAGGCGATCTTGCAGATAACCCAGTCTTTGCTTACCGCGCTCGTTTGAGTTTGGAAAGCAGCTTTATGGGTTCAGACAAGTTGCAGATTCGTTTGCAAGCTCGTAACGTTCCCCAATACAGTGGGAATAATACTGGCACTAACATGACTCGTTTGGGTTTTGATGGTGTTACCACTAACGGCAATAACGTTGAAATTGATAAAGTCAACTACGAGTTCAGACTAAGTGAGGCAATCAAAGTCAAGGTTGATGCTATTGGTGCTGAACTCTGGAATAACACTAATGTTTTCAACCCAGACCTCAGAAGTAGTGGTTCAGGTTCTATCTCTCGCTACGGACGTTTCAGCCCCATTTATCGTGCATCATCTCCTGGTGGCGCAGGACTCACCGTAACGGTTAGTCCGGGAGGTCCTATTAGCTTTACAGGCGCATATCTTGCACCCAGAGCTAGCAACCCTGCCGATGGTAATGGTTTGTTCGATGGTGCTAACGCCATTTTCGGTCAAATAGACTTTAAACCCAGTCAGGCTCTAAATTTAGGTTTTACCTACTCTCGCACTTATCAAAACGCTGCCAATGGTATAAATCTATTTGGTAGTCAGGGTAGTTCTGCTGCTAACAATCCTTTTAGTAATGCTGCTACCTCAGCCAATAACTACAGTATTCAAGCTAACTTCAGTCCCAGTGCTAAAATTGGGGTTGGCGGTTGGGTAGGTTATACCGATGCTCAGGCGGAAACAGGTGCTGATAGAGATGCAGATGTTTGGTACTGGGCTGCTAATTTAGCGTTGAGAGACTTTGGTCGCGAAGGTAACACATTGGGTGTAATTTTTGGTCAGCCACCCAAACTTACGGGTGGTAACGGAATCACCAGAGACTCTGACACTTCTTATCACTTAGAAGGTCTTTATAAGATGAGGCTGACCGACAACATTAGTGTTACTCCTGGTTTGTTGGTAATCTTTAACCCTGAACACAACAACGACAACGAGACCATCTATGTTGGTACTATCCGCACAACCTTCAGTTTTTAAATTTGGTAATGGTTGAGGAATGATAGTAAAAACCTAACTAAAAGCAAAAGCCCGCCTGAAGGTGGGCTTTTGCTGTGAGGGAAAATTTATTCAGAGCTAGAATCTTGAGACTTTACTAAATCTGATGGAGGGCGATCGCTACTCCAAGCCCACCATACACAACCACACCGACAGTTGTAAAACTCCTGCCATTTACGGCGATGATTTTCTGTGAATACAGGCGATCGCCGATTAATCCAAACTTGTACAGCTTCTAAGCTACTGGCGCGACAACTAGGACAGCAAAACTTATAAGCGTGAATTGCCTTATCTGTCCATTCAGGCGGGATGGGAGCAAAAGCGTCCATGTATTAATTCGTAGTTCGTAATTCGTAATTAAGAAAGCTCATCGGTGTTTTTTCTGACACCACACTCATCATAATAGAATACATAGTTATAGTTGAGACTTAGGTGTTATTTAGCTAGCTCTAGTGAGAATGCTATTTACCAGAACGTAGGCCAAGTGTGTATGGGCGAATTTTTGTAAAATCAATTATCTAATTACGAATTATTTTCATGGAGTCTAAGATTGAAATTCGCCGTTTGTTAGATGTGATGCCTGCTTCTGGGCGCATGACATCTAAAATTGTTAGTAAACCAGAGCAACCCAAGGTGATAGATGCGGTTTTTCCCTTACCTTGGAATCAGCAACGACCGATATATATTAATTTTGATTTATGGGGTCGCCTGTCGAAACCACAACGGGATTTGCTGCTGTTGCAGAAAGTTGCTTGGTTAACGGGGGTGAAATGGTTTAAACCGGATATTTATCAAGGTGTAGCTTTGGCTGGGTTTATAGGTGCATTGGTGGAATCTACACAGTCAGATTTTGTAGGTGTAGCAGTAGGTGGGGGATTAAGTGCGATCGCTCTCACGCGCATTTGGCGCACGAATAAATCCCCAGAATCAGGGATAAATGCTGATTTAGCCGCGATTAAAGTAGCCCAAAGACGGGGTTACTCAGAAATAGAAGCTGCACAACATTTGTTAGCTGCTATTGAAACAGTCAGCAAAATTGAAGGTAATTCCGGCTTAAATTTTAC
This sequence comes from Anabaena minutissima FACHB-250, assembly GCF_014697125.1. GTDB lineage: Bacteria > Cyanobacteriota > Cyanobacteriia > Cyanobacteriales > Nostocaceae > Trichormus > Trichormus minutissimus. Next base: position 63,677 of record NZ_JACJRG010000004.1, read on the forward strand.
TGATTTAATTCGTTGTCAAAATTTAAGAGCGATCGCCGGTTTGTCACCAATTGGTGTACCAGAGAATTATGAGACAAGGTAGAAAATATTTTCTCAATCCCCTATTTCCCTATCATCCTGTCCAGAATATTCTGTGTAATAGCCTGTGCATCAGGACTTAATACCGATGAGCGTAACTTTGGCGCATTGTAATCATCTAATCCCCAACTCCACTGTATCGAACCAGTTGCAAATACCATTGCCCCAGAATCTGCTGTGTACATCGTCATATCTGAGTATCTAGTTCTGCCTTTATATCGATAAGGTGAATGGGCTAGGCGTATTGTATTAGTTGGGGTGTAGCCAAACATTCGATCAACTTCGTAGCCTAAAAGTCCTTTCAGACGCATTTCCTTGGGTGGTGCTTTGCTATTGCTCTGTACTGATGCTGTATCATTATCCTGGGATAATTGTGTTCCAGTCAGCAACCAATTGGGTGCTGTATTATTAATAACAATATCAGCGTTAACTTCAAATGTTTCATACATCACGCCTATCAATGCTTCCTCTGGACGATTGACAGGTTTGCTACGCCAAAGGGTTGTCACTAAGAAATCATTTGTGGGATCTCGATCTCTGGCAAATGGATCTAAAGCCATACTTTCTTTGTAAGCTACGATGGTACGATTCATATCTTGAGTAATAAGACTAGGCTCAAAGCGAATTTGCCAGTAGCAGGTGTTAGCAGAGAAAAATCCCAGATTTAAACCGTTATCTCTAGCTGTTTCTACATTTTGCCGCATCTTTGCCGACCAATATTCATCATGCCCTACTGAAAGAAAGGCTTTGTGCAACCACAACATGGGTTTGGTAGTATCCATGTCCAAAGGATTTTCGTGGGTATCAATATCTGTAATGTAAGTAACATCGTAGCCAGAACGTTCTAGCCATCTCACCATGTTGTATTCCCAACCAGCGTTAGAAGTTCTTCTTGGTGGTTGGACATTAGTTAAAAATTCTCCTGCACCTAATCCGTAGGCGGCGGCTGAATTGGGGCTAGCAGCATAGGGACGGTTAAAGGAAACTTTTTGTGCTTGTTTAGCCTGACTATTCCAACGATACAGGGACATCCCACCCCAATTATTGTAGGCTTGGTGGGTAGTGACGCTTGACTGAAACAGAATATCAGAAGGGCGACTATCATCACGCACAACAAAGATGATGTAGCTTTGCTTGCCACTTTTACTAGCAGTCAGTTTTGCTAAATAAAAACCACTAGCCCACTGTGTCGGATCTGTCGGATTGTAAGGTATTTTCAGAGTGTATGGATCTTTCCAATTACATTCAATCAGTCCGGTGGTTTTATCTATAATTGGCCGTGGTTGCTTGACTCCTACTCGTTTAATATCAGCAGCCATTTGCCTACCACCAGCACCACCATACCAACCCATCCGAAAGATTTCTATGGTGTAGTTTGGCTCTTTAGTATTGACAAATAACTTAATTGTGTCACCACGATTCACACTAGTCAGAGAGGCATAACCTTCTATTTCTCGCCTAGTTGCAGGTTTCGTCAACTGCCAATCTGTAGTCCCTATTTTTTGATTTTCAATGATGATGGGGTTATTTTGCTGATTGAGGTTTGGTAATTCTGCCTCGATGGGCTGCACTCCGCCATAGGCGATCGCATACGGTTGGTAAAAAAATATGATTGTGGCGATACTGAGCAAGAATGGCAATACAGCACTGGTAAAAAAATTTAATGGATGTCTAGATAACATTACAGTCTCAGAGATTGTAACCAATCAAATTTGCACTATCTTTTGATTGTTTCACGTTGACTCTTACTTATATCTCAACATACACAAAATATTTACCTACTTAGCACTTTTCATCTACCAGAGTTGGATGAGCAGTGATAAATTTTGTACTCATAGCCGTTTACGCCTGGCAAAGATTGAGTATCAGATGCACATTCTTTGACTGATTCGCCTATGGGAGCATGAAAATTCACTAGCCATAAATCAAACGGTCGTGGCAATTTATTTAAAGTCTTTTCTAAGGTATTAGTGGAAATCTGAGGATCATGGTCTTGATTAGCTAGAAGAAATAACGGAGAGGGAAAGTCAATATTTCTGATTCTGAACTCTCTGGCTATGCCCATCATTTCACCAATCTGCACATGAGTTACCTGTGTAGTGGCAATGAGAACAGGAACTTGCGATGTTTGCTGAATTAATTTGACAAACAGGTCAGGGCGATAATATTTCTGATAACCAAGATTACAGATGACTGTAACTGCGCTGATAAACCCCATCAGCCAAATCGCTATGACGGCTTTTTTTCCCTGGGAACTGTGCCAAGTTGCAGCTAAACTAGCTCCTAGTAAAGCTATAACAGAGGGAAAGTAAACGAAGTTATAACGCGCACCCCTAGTTAAGTCTATACCTAGAAAATAGGTAAAGACAAAAAATAAAGCGATCGCGTAGGCAACGACTCCCATTAATATCTGCGTCACAAAACGGGTTTCGGGTTGTTGTAAGTTTGCTTTTAAACCCCGGACTAAAATTGGTGCTGCCCAAATTATAAATATCAGCATTACCAAGCCAGAAGCAATCACAATCAACAACTGTGGGGCTTCGACTGGTAGCAAGTAAAGCATCGTTACCCAGGCCGCAAAAGCCTGAAAAAATGGACTTAACCAAGCAAATCCTTGACGGGGTTGCTGTATCCAGTCTGTTAATTGCTCACCGTAGCTATTCTGCAAAAATACTGGTAGCCAAACTATACCAGCGACAAAAGTACCCAGAGCAACAGCATAAATCCGCCGCCAAGGGGGAGATAAAAAAACTTTAGGATTAGTTCGGATTTGCTGCCCAGCCAGAACTATTAACACTAGGCCTTCTGTCAACAGAGTCAGAGCAAAGAAATAATGAGTAGCAATCCCCAAGGCATTAATTATTATCCAGCTTAGTGCTATGTTAATGGGTATTTGTGTCTGGTTTTGAATGTGGCGAGTGGCTATCACAAAGCAGGCAAGGGAAGCAATCACCCACAAAATCACCAAACTGTAGTGACGGGCTTCTTGTGCCAAAAAGATGGCGTATGGTGATACAGCCATCATCGCTGCCGCTAAGTGACCCACTAAGCGGGAACGAAAGGCAATCCAGCTAAAGACATAAATTACCGGGATAGATACAGCACCTAAAATCGCTGCTAGAGATCGCGCCCCCCACAAAGAAACTAAACCCTGTTGTGTGGGAAATAATTGCATCCACAAGTGGGCTAAACCGAAGTAAATCGGGGGATGGTTGGTTTCATGACTCAGGTGTCTCCAGACATCATGAAGATTCGCAGCTGGTTGTGGTTGCAGTGGTTGCAATAAAATATCAGGTGCGATCGCTTGATCTAAAGGTACTCCTAAAAAACTATTTCCTAAGCTAAAAACCAATGTAGAAAATTCATCAGTCCAAGGAGGCTTGGTAGTCAAGTTGGTTAAACGTAAGCCGAGTCCGATGATTAACCAGATCAGCAACAGTAAAGGATGAAACCAACGAGATGAGATGGTAGAGTGCCAATTATACAAACGCATCTATGTCTTTGCCAGAGCCAGAACAGGTCAATTTGTATATATTAGACTTACATGGTTGATTTCAGTTCGCTGACTATTTCACATCAGTCACCCGCCAGCTAAGTTTTAAGTTCACCCAGAAATTCCAGACTGTAGCAAATGCGATCGCAATTAGGTTAGCAACATAGCGGTTAGAAATCAGGAAATTAAATACTAAATTCAACACCAAGACATTCAAAACTAACCCAGCCAAACAAATCACGTTGAACTTCAAAAATCGCTTTAGCCGTTGATGCCATTCTTGCTGTCTCATGGAGACATCCGCAAACGTCCAAGCATCATTCCACAAGAAGTTATTGAAAATTGCAATTTCCCCAGCAATGATTTTACTGCGAGTCAAAGGCAAAGCCAAGGTAGACGGATCACTGAGTAAATAGAGCATCGCCATATCGACAAATACCCCACTCAGCCCCACTAAGCCAAACCGCAAGAATCTACCCATTGGAAAGCCTTCTACACTCTGACTCAAGCGTTTCCAGCCACCTGTAGACAGCCGCAACCGAATTAAATGGTGAATATAGTCCACATATTGCTTCCACGTAACTTTACTTTCACCCTCTTTGCGCTCGCAGAATACGTAACCTACTTCGGCAATATTTTCGACATTACCCCGCCCAATCACCTCTAGGAGAATTTTGTAACCGACGGGATTAAGTGTCGCCCCCACAATGCTCCTACGTTGCACCATAAAATAGCCACTCATGGGGTCAGAAACTCTTCCCAAAACTCCTGGTAGTAAAATTAACCCCAACAATTGCGCCCCACGAGATAAGAAACGTCTTACTGCACTCCAACTACTGACACCACCACCATCTACATGACGGCTGGCTACTGCCATATCTGCTCCCTGTATAATTTGAGACAGTAATTGTGTTAAAACTTCTGGTGGATGCTGCAAATCCCCATCAATTACCCCTAAAACCCTACCTCTAGCGACTTGCCACCCACGAATCACTGCTGAAGATAGTCCTCTTTCCCCTTGTCGCCTCATCACCCGCAACTGTTGGTATTTACTAGTTAAGGATTGAGCTACTTCCCAAGTCAAATCAGGACTATCATCATCCACAACTATTAGTTCATAGTCTCCTGGAATATATTCATCTAATGTTTGAGTCAAAATTTTGACAACATTCTGAATATTGTCCCGTTCTTTGTAGGTAGGAATCACCAAGGACAAGTAAATATCTTGGTCAATTGTTCCTAAACTAGTAGGCGGTAAATCAGAAATCTGCAACGGGCCATTTGGGACTGCTAACAATGCGCTGGATGAGTTGACATTCATAAACTAGATTACAAATCACAAGATAGAGTTTACAAAATGATGGTGTTCTGGTCTTCCACAGGAGAGCATCGACTTTTGGCAGGCTATTCACCGAGAATGGATGCTCCCTTCCACAAAAACCAGTTTCTTGAAGCTAGTTTCTGGCAACCCTGGATTTATCAATATATTTGCTTATACGTAATTTTGATCATAATACCAGTAATATCCTCACCATACTTTGATGATTATGTTAAGTATTCACCCTAGAATTATAAAGAATTGCCGTCTTAATTATACTAAAAGTCGTGTTTTATTAAGCTTCAATTCGAGGCTAAGTGCTGTTGTACACGAATATGAAATTTGTATACTTTTTAGTAAGATTAAATGCAAAAATAAGACTATAAATTTTTGTAGCTAATTTTTATTAATTTACTGTGAATAAAAATCCTATTGATGCTGTTATTGACCGCGCTCTTTTAGGGTATGATCTATCTCCGGCTGAGGGGATGGCATTGTTAACACAAACTCACCCTGAAGCGATCGCAGCTATTTGTGCCACGGCTGACAAACTCCGCCAGCAGCAAGCCGGGGATACGGTTACTTACGTAATCAACCGGAATATTAACTTTACTAATATTTGTGAGCAACATTGTAGCTTTTGTGCTTTTCGTCGAGATGATGGAGACACTGGTGCTTACTGGTTAGATTGGCAGCAAATTCTGGAAAAATCTCAAGATGCTGTGGAGCGTGGTGCAACAGAAATCTGTATGCAGGGAGGATTAAACTCACAAGCACAAATTGACGGTAAATCCTTGTCTTACTACCTCAAGTTAGTAGAAACGATTAAGCAAGAGTTTCCCCAGATTCATCTCCACGCCTTTTCTCCCCAAGAAGTAGAATTTATTGCCCGCATTGATGGCTTAACATATGCTGATGTCATTAAAGCTTTGCGAGATGCAGGTGTTGCTTCGATGCCAGGAACAGCAGCTGAAGTTTTAGATGATGAAGTGCGGCGTGTCCTGTGTCCAGAAAAAATTGACACAGCTACTTGGCTAGAAATTGTCAGCACAGCACACCAATTAGGCGTGTATACAACCAGTACCATGCTATCGGGGCATATTGAAACCCCAGCCCAACAAATTGGGCATTTAGAAAAATTGCGATCGCTCCAACAAACGGCTGTCCAAGAAAGATATCCCGCCCGAATTACTGAGTTTATTCTGCTACCTTTTGTTGGGCAAGAAGCACCAAAATCCTTACGTCGTCGTGTCGGACGTGACCAACCAGTATTAGCAGATGCTTTACTATTAGGTGCTGTAGCACGGATTTACTTAGGTAATTGGATTTCTAACCATCAACAGAGTTGGGTCAAACTGGGACTAGATGGCGCAACAGCAGCTTTAGATTGGGGTTGCAACGATATCGGCGGCACATTAATGGAAGAGCATATTACAACTATGGCCGGTGCTGTAGGTGGTACTTGTATGGATGTGGAAACCTTACAACAAGCGATCGCTTCCGTAGGCAGACCTTACCAGCAAAGAGATACTCTCTATCAAAAGATAGAGCTAGAGCTAGAGGTAAAGAACAACATTGCTATTAGAAAATAATTCTTGACTACTCACCACTCATTACTCATCACTCATTACTCACCACTCACTTGATCCCCAAGATACCAATCCAAGATACGATGGACGTTGATTTACGTATCGTTTTACATAATGCTTATGAAACGCTATTGGTCGCGTCTGCTTGCCCTCGTCTTGGTGGTTGCCATTGGCTTAGTAGGCTGTGGTAGTCCGGATAGTTTAACAGGAGATTACCGCCAAGATACCTTGGCTGTAGTCAATACCTTAAAACAAGCCTTAGAAGTATCCCCAGATTCACCAGAAAGAGCAGCAATTCAAGCAGAAGCTAGGCAAAAAATAAATGATTTTTCGGCTCGCTACCAACGGGCTAACTCTGTTGTAGGTCTGAGTTCCTTTACAACTATGCGAACAGCCCTCAACTCTCTGGCTGGACACTACAGTTCTTACCCTAACAGACCCGTACCAGAAAAGCTCAAAAATCGTTTAGAACAAGAATTCCAGCAGGTAGAATCAGCACTCCGGCGAGGTGCTTAATTTTCCCCCTGCTATATTTTTATAGTCAAGAGTCAGAAATATAGAGGCTCTTGACTATAGTCATTAGTCATTATTTTTCCCAGTCCCCAATCACTCTGCTGATAAATATCCCGTTAGTAGGATGTTGTTGTTTAACCTACTCTTATAACTTTACAGAATAAAACATTGTGATATCGCAAACATAGGATTTAGGATTTAAGCTTCAAAACCCTTGATTGTAAGATATAACATCTGATACACGTTCACCCTAATGTTTGCAATAGTGTGAATGATTTGTTTGTTCTGTTTTAATCCAGTATGTTTAACCATTCCTTCCAGTGTGTGAGAGTGAAATTACTTTGGCAACATTTCTTTACTGCTATTTTTAGCAGTAGTTTGTTAATTCCCTACTTGACGATTCAACCAGCACAAGCGCAAGTTACAGAATATTGTCGGATATCACCAGCAGCCACCAAAACAAAAGAAAATTTACGCTTATTAGCCCTCAAAGGCAATAAAGATGCCCAGAGACGCTATCAGCAATTAATCCAAAAACACGCTAAAGAAGTACAACAGTGTCGCAACCGTACTTGGCCAAAAACTCAAGCTGTCTGGATACGTTTATATCCCTGTGATTTGAAGTCAGGGGCTATAGATCAGATTATGGATCGGATAGTCAATGATGGCTACAACCAAGTTTATGTAGAAGCATTCTATGATGGGCGAGTATTGTTACCCGCAGCCGCTAACCCCACAGTTTGGCCTTCAGTGATTCGCAATCCTGGTGCAGAAAAAGTTGACTTACTCGCCACAGCAATTAAACAGGGAAAGCAACGCGGGTTAAAAGTTTATGTTTGGTTGTATACCAACAATTTTGGCTATAGTTATGCACTGCGCCGAGATAGAGAAGCTGCGATCGCTCGTAATGGTAAGGGTCAAACTAGTTTATACGTTGTCAATGATAGCAATCAAGTATTTATCGACCCTTATAACGAACAAGCCAAACGCGACTACTATCGCCTCGTACAAGAAATCTTACGCCGTCGCCCCGATGGTCTATTGTTTGACTATATCCGTTATCCCCGTCAAGCAGGTAGTAATTCTATCGCCACCAAAGTCACAGATTTATGGTTATTTACTAAAGCTACCCAAGAGGCTTTGTTTCGCCGCGCCCAAAATAACCAAGGACTAGAGTTAATTCGGCGTTTTTTAGGTAAAGGATACGTCACAGCAGGAGATATTAGTGAAATTGATCAACTTTATCCCCAAGAAAATCAACCGATGTGGCAAGGACGTGTAATTACAGCACAAGGAAAATCACTCCTGTCACCTAGCGAGCGACAACCACTACTACAAACCGAATTATGGTTGCTGGCTGTAGCCCATGCCATGCAAGGTATTATAGATTTTGTCACCTTAGCTAGTCACCCAGCAAAACAACTTGGTATTCCCTCTGGCGTGGTATTTTTTCCAGAAGGCAACCAAACAGTGGGACAAGGATATGATTCTCGCTTGCAACCTTGGGATCAGTTTCCTAGTTCCTTAGAGTGGCATCCCATGTCTTATGGAACTTGTGGTAACGTTAGCTGTATTGTAGAGCAAGTACAACGAGTTATCAGTCTAGCCAAGCCAGGTACACAAATTATTCCGGCTTTAGCTGGCAAATGGGGAGGCTCGGTGAGTAATCGTCCCTCATTAGAAGCACAAATGCAAGCATTAAAACAATTTGCACCTAAGCTTAAAGGGGTGAGCCATTTTGCATATTCTTGGCAATATCCAGAAAACGATAGCGATCGCAAATTCTGCCGTTAGAGTTCTGTAAAATAGGTAAAAGCTAAACTCTCACCCTGTACTAATGAGTTCACATCCACTATTGAAAGTTGACATTTCTCAACTCAGCGTTGCAGAGCGTATTCAACTAGCTGAAGATTTATGGGACAGTATCTCTGAACAAGCAGAAGACGTTACTTTGAGCGAAGTGCAGAAACAAGAATTAGATCGGCGATTAGCAAGTTATCAGAATAATCCAGCCAATGGTTCTAGTTGGGAGGATGTGAAAAAACGTTTAGGCTTCTCCAGATGAACCATAACCTGATTATCAGGTAAGAAGAGCTTTTAGTCCGTCGATTTCCTTACACAATTCTCTACATTTTTGACCAAGACACGAGCGGGGCGTTAGTCCATTGCGTTAGCGCAGCGTTAGCGACGAAGGAGCGTCATTGCGAATTGCGAATTGCGAATTGCGAATTGCGAATTGCGAATTGCGATCGCTTTCCCTGTTTCTATCCTCTAAAATCAAGCCATAAGATTTTCGGTTTAACCTATGACTGCAACACTGCTGACACCACCGCATGAAATCATTCACCTGTCGGGGATTAGCTGGCAGACTTATGAGAGATTACTAGAAGAATTAAGCGATCGCCGTCTCCGGTTGACTTACAATCGTGGCAATCTAGAAATTATGTCCCCATCCCCAGAACATGAAAGATTTAAGAAAGTTGCAGGGCGTTTTGTTGAGACAATCGCTGAAGAACTGGATATAAGTATAGAACCCTTGGGTTCAACTACTTTAAAACGTCCTGAACTGGGTGGTGCTGAACCAGATGAATGTTTCTATATTCGTAATATTGCCCTAGTTCGGGGAAAAAAACGACTGGACTTAACACAAGACCCCGCTCCCGATTTAGTCGTGGAAATTGATGTCACCAGCAGTTCTGATAGTCGTCTACGAGTCTATGCAGATTTGGGTATAGCAGAAGTTTGGATTTATAACGGGGAATCTCTGGTGATTAAACAATTACAAAATGACACCTATATTACCTGCCAAACTAGTCAATTCTTTGTTAATTTACCCATTCCAGAAATTGCTGGATTTTTGCAACAAGCCGAAACAATAGATTATCTGGAGTTGGTGAAAATGTTTCGTGATTGGGTGAGGAATAAAATAGGAAAATAGAGGATTTTTAAGCGCAGAGCCGCGTTAAGGGGGTTTTATTTGAGGTTTAGCCCCGCCAATCTTCTAATTGTGTGACTAAAAAATAACACACATGATTAACAAAAGTCGCACCCCATTGTCTAGTTCCGTGTCCCATTCCTGGAACAATATAACAAGCACCATCGGGGAATTTTTGAGCGCAAGTACGGGCATCTTTTATATTTACCATCGGGTCGTTAGCACCAATTAAAAAGCGCACTCGACGTGGTAATTTGACTTGTTCAACATAGTTAATGGGATTGCATTCCCACGCATATTCATCTTGATATTTGAGATTTTTAGCTAGTTGTAAAAGTTTGACGACAGGTGTTAAATCAGGTTGCAATCTGTCTAAAAGTAACTCTGCTATTCCACCTAAAGGAGAAGCAGCAATATCTGGTAGAAATGAATACCCCCAACTTTTAGCAAAGGATTTCAGATCCGCATGACCAATAGTTCCCAGCAACCTGTCCCCTAAACCATTGGCCGTGAAGGCGTAGGCGGATAGCAACACACCCATACTCACCCCAAATAATGATAGTCTAGGGTCGGTGAGTCCATAGCGATCGCTACAAAATTCTCTAACTCTAGCAATATCATTAGCCGTGCTGCGAAATATCGACAACAGCATGGCTGTATCAAAAGCGATTCCTCGGTCAAGTAAGGGTTTAATTTCGTTCTGTACCACACTTGTAAAGGTACGTACCAAACTACGTTCACCAGCCAAGGGTGTATCGAATAAAGCCACAGCTATACCCATTTGGGTGAGAGTTGGGACAATGAAAGCATTCCAACCATAGGGCGCACACATCCCCTGTAAACCGATGACTAACGGTGTGTGTTGTCTGGGACGATGAGTTGGCAAAAATACCGACACAGGAAAGCCGCTTAATCCTTCATCGATATCACTTACCCCAGTATAAGGATAAGGCTCGTAGAACCAATAGCGATCGCCTCTCACCCCTTCAAAAGTAATGGCATCCGCCCCATAAATTGGCATATTATCGTAATAATAGTTTGTAGTCAGCACTTTAGTGCTAAGAGATTAGAGCTAAAGCCCTGATTACAAACCTACTTGGTTTCCATCCAGTTGTCACCTGCTCTTACTTCTACTAGCAATGGGACACTCAAATTTACTGCGCCTTCCATCACCGATTTAATTTGTGGTTGTAGTTCTTCCCACTCATCACGAGGAACTTCAAAGACTAATTCATCGTGAACCTGTAATAATAACCGCGCTTGATAGTTTCGCAAAACTTCATGGATTTGCACCATTGCAATTTTGATGATATCTGCGCTCGAACCTTGAATTGGCGCGTTGGCGGCGGAACGCAGTAAGCCTGCATCGTAAGCACCTAAATTTTTTAATTTACTCAAGTCAATATCTTCTGGGTTGCTCCCTTTGAGTTTGCGTAAACTGTTGATGGTAAACTCAAAATAACGGCGACGACCGAGGATAGTTTCCACATAACCTTGAGATATCGCTTGTTTTTTCACTCCTTCTAGATAAGCAAAAACTTGCGGGTAGCGATCGTTAAACCGTTTAATAAATTCATTGGCTACGTTTTTATCAATTCCGGTGGAACGGGAAAACTTCAATGAACCCATGCCATAAATTACACCAAAATTAATAGTTTTAGCTACTCTGCGTTCATCGGCTGTAATATCTTCTTTTTCAAAGACTAATTTTGCTGTCACAGTATGAATATCTTCATTCTGCTGATATGCTCGTACTAAAACTGGTTCTTGACTTAAATGTGCCAGAATTCTTAACTCAATTTGAGAGTAATCAGCAGCTACCATTAACCAACCTGATTCGGGTAAAAATGCTTTGCGAATTTGCCGACTAAAGGCTGTGCGAATGGGGATATTTTGCAAATTGGGATTGGAAGAAGATAACCGACCGGTTGATGTTGCTGTCTGATTAAAATTAGTATGTACTCTCTGGGTATCTGGTCTGACTAATGCAGGTAAAGCATCTACATAAGTAGATTTTAATTTTGATAAAGTACGATACTCAATAATGGCATCAACAAAACCTGTATTATCGACTTCTTGAAGTTTTTCTAACGTAGCTGCATCGGTAGAGTAACCAGTCTGAATTTTCCGTGAATATTTGGTACTCAAACCTAATTTTTCAAATAATATATGACTCAATTGCTTAGGAGAGCCTAAATTAAATTTTTCCCCAGCGATTTCTGTAGCTTGTTCATGTAATCTTGCTAAATCTATTTCTAACTGCTGCGAAAGTTCATTTAAGTAATCTGAATTAATGCGGAATCCAGTATATTCTACTGTTGCTAAAACTTCTTCTAGTGGCTGTTCTACCTCTGTTAATAGCTGAGATAAAGCTGGAATTTTATCTAATTCCTCACGCATTTTTGCTACAAGTTGCAATGTCGCATAAACTTGCAAACAACAATAATGAGCTACACCTACAATATTTATATCAGCAATGGTTTTACCTTTGGGAACTAATTCACTGTAGTTTGTTAATTTCAATCCCAAATAACGCAAAGCTAAATCAGTAAGATTATGGCTAGTGTCTGGATTTAAAACATAACTAGCCAACATAGTGTCAAATACAATTCCTGCTAAGTTAATACCTTGAGTGCGAAAAACTAAGCGGTCAAATTTACCATTTTGGAAAGTTTTGGGATAATCAGCACTTTCTAAAATTGGTCGTAGTGCTTTGAGTGCTAAATCCTTATCTAAATTTCCCCCTGATTTGTGAGAAATGGGAATATAGGCTAATTCATCAGGTGCAGTTCCCCAGCAGCAGCCAATACCTACTAATTCAGCATCTCTAGGTTCTAAATCACTGGTTTCCGTGTCCCAAGCTACAGGATTTTCTGGGTTAGTGAATGTCTGTAATATCTGAATTAATTCTGTTAGTTTAGCTTCAGTATTAATGATGCGCGGTTGAATGGGTGAATCGGTGGGTTGAGAAACATTTGCTGTGTCATCAGCACTGAAAAACCACAAATCTTCATCTTCTGCATCTGTGCTAGGTGATGCTGTAGTAATTTCCGCAACTTGTCCACCAAATTTTTGCTGAAGTTCGTTGATTTTATTTAAATAGAAGTGAAATTCTAACTTTTCTAAGATGGGAGTCAGCAGGCTATGATCAAAACCTTTGAATGTGGAGTCTTCCAGATTCACTTCTAGGGGAACATCTACAACTATTTTGGCTAAATAACGCGATTTTTCCGCATTATCTTTGTCCTCTACCAGTTTTTTTCGGGTTGCTTCCTTAATTTTATCTAATGCTGCGTAAATCTGCTCTAGGGACTCATAAGTATTGAGTAACTGAACGGCGGTTTTTTCCCCAATCCCTCTAACACCAGGAATATTATCTGATTTATCACCACACAAGGCTTTAAAATCAACAACTTGTGTAGGTAGAATACCGAGTTTTTCTTTAACTTGTTCTGTACTGAACTCAGTGATGCTATTTGTTGAACGCTTGAGCGCATCTGGGCTGAAATTTAAGACAGTGATTTCCTTGGCTGGGTCGATGAGTTGAAATAAATCGCGATCGCCTGTTAAAATTTTCACCTTATACCCTGCATCCGTGGCTTTCTGCGCCAATGTTCCCAACACGTCATCTGCTTCATAACCAGGCGCGGTGTAAATTGGCAGATTGAACCCTTGCAGTAACTCATGCAGATTTTTTAAGTCTGAGATAAAATCCTCTGGCGTTTCTGCACGGCCAGCTTTATAGGTATCGTCAGCTTCGTGGCGAAAAGTCGGTAAACCCAAATCAAAAGCCACAGCCATTGCTTGCGGCTGTTGTGTATCCATGACTTCCAAGAGTGACTTGAGAAAGCCAAAACATACACTAGTAGGAATCCCAGTTTTAGTACGCAGTCCACCATCTCGTCCTTTGGCAAACGCAAAGTAAGAACGATAGGCTAGGGAGTGTCCGTCTATCAAGATGAACGTGGGACGGGTAGTAGTTATAGAAGCAGAAGTTTGAGACATAGCAATATTGTAGCCAGAAGCTTGCATCACAGAACTAATTGAGCGTGACGCTGTTTCAGCATCCCTCAATTCAAATTTGATGACCTACTAGTAGCTATCACCTTAATATAAATTTACATACATCCCTGAGAAAGTAGATTTTTCAACCTTAATTCCTAGTCAAAACTTTACAAAAAGTTAAGTATATTTCTCAACCCTATTAGCTAAATTTCAGCGTTAAAAATAGGTGAGGAATCTTTGCGATCATTTTTTTGAGAAGATTATCACCCATGACAACAACACTATTTAAAACTATTGGTGCTGCTACAACCTTAGCGGGAATTATAGCAACTGCTGGTGCTGCTAATGCTGCTACTATTTCTTATTCAGGTGGTACAGATTTCGCTCTAACGGATATTATTGATCAATCAATCAATGTTCAGAAATTTGACGCGTCTCTCGGCACACTCAAAAGTGTCATTTTAGAATTTGATGGCGCAATTGCTGGAGGAGCAGGTTTTGAAAACCGAGGAAATAGTGCTGCTCAAGTAGCAGTTAAATTTGCGAGTGATCTGACCTTAGAATTGGATCAAATACTTCTGTCAATCAATCCACAAAATATTTCCACTTATCAAGTAGCTAGGTATGATGGCACAACAGATAATGCCGGTGCATCTGGAAGAACTCTAGATAACCTCTCGGCAGCGCAATCTGGTAGTCAATCTTACACCGATAGTCAAATCTTACAATCCTTTATCGGTACTGGGAACTTAAACTTCTTGTTCTCCGCCATTGCTACATCGGAAATTATAGGTTCAGGCAATATGAGTTCTTACTTCGATACATTTGCGAAAGCAGGTGTTAAAGTAACTTATGATTATGATCCTGTTCAGTCTGTACCTGAATCCTCTACTACACTGGGATTTGGTTTAATCGCAGGTATTAGCTTATTATCTCAACGCAAAAAAAGCTGGCTGAAAGCATCAAACTAATCGAGTTTGTTGAGTGGTATTGTTCCACTCTACTGATTAATTGGTATCAAGGTGAATGAATTATTAGAAAAAAAATAATGTTGTAATCAATAGGACAACTGAAAACTCAATTTTCAAAAACCTAGGTTTATTTTATATAACCTAGGTTTTTTATGTATTTAATAAAATTAATTCAGTGAAAAGTGAGCAGTTATCAGTCACCTGATAACTGTTCACTGTTAGAAAGGTGGTAATTCTTGGAGAATGGTAAACCTAATATGATTAATCGCCAAATCACCTATAGGTATATCTTCCTTGGTTAGCCTCTTCCCTTGACTGCTTAATGTCTCAAAAGAGATACCTTTACCAATTTCAATGTGATACCAACATAAGCCCATAAAAAAGCGCGTGGGATAAGGGCCATTATTTCCCAAGTCATCAGGATTAGATTCCATTGGCAACCAGCCAATACCCGGTATATAGAACTCTAACCACACATGATTAAAATCTGGTTGTAGGGGAACTCCTTGATGTTCACTATGGGGGGGGCATTTATATCTACCGACGGTACGGCAAGGGATGCCATTCAAACGACACAATGCTAGTAATACACCCACATACTCACCACAAGAACCTACACCCCTTTCTAAAACGATATCAGGCGTATCAATGTAGGGTTTGATACCATAGGATAATTCATCGTAAACGTAGTTGCGGATGCTGTACATTTTCCGCAGCAAATTTGTTTCTGAACCAATAGCATCACGGGCAGAACGCCGGACGATGGGGGTGTCCATGGCTAAATCATCATTATCCACCAGATAGCGAGTTTGCAGTTCTGGGGATACTTCGGGAATATCTTCCACATCTTTAGGTGTGATGCGATACTTAATCCCTCGCACTTCTACTTGTGCTTTCCAGCCAAATATGTGGCGTTCCCCAGGGGCGAGAGAATCGAATTTAAATACAGCTACCCGTTGTCCATCAATGATTTCTTCTGTAAAGGGGATACCGATGGGTTCGATGTGTTTCAGCTTTTGGCGTTCGGTTTCTGAGGGGAGGGCAATACGCCATTCCACATCAGGTATATACACCTCTTCTAACGGGGCAATTTCCTCAGCATAGGACATTTCAATCAGATAGCCATTAGAGAGGGCGTATTTTTTATCTGGGTCGTGGTGATAATACAGGGGGTGAATAAAAGTGCGATCGCGGTATGTTAATTCATGATTAGGATCAGCATTAGGATTATCGCGAATGTAAGGCTCTTCCGAAGCATAGGCGACAAAAATGCTTTCCTTGGCCGTTTGAGTGTCTAGGTGTACTGCTATGCCTGTAGGCGAATCAAAGGGAGTTAAGACGCTAAATCTGACTTCCCCAGTTGCCCGATCCATAGAGTAGACTGTTTGTTCCGTGCGATCGCAAATCCACAGGGTTTCTCTATTGACTGTTAAATTCTCGACCCCAACCCCAGGAGTATAGAATCTAGTAATTTCTTTGCGACTATCACGGTCATAAATCAAGATATAGCCGAGTTTTTGGCAACTAATATAGACTGTGGAATCCCAAACAGCAACACCATCGGCAGTATAGGGCAAAGTAGCAAAATGCTCTAAAGCCAAAGACGGGAGTTTGGATACATAAACACTGTTACCACGAGTTACCCACAGCGTATCTTCCCAGATAGCTAAACCTGTCACCTCACTAAATTCTTCCGTTTGGTGAGGGTTGAGAATTCTACTGTTATCGGTAATAGGGTCAATTTCTAATAAATGCCCCTTAATCGTATCAATCGCAATTAGTCTATCTTTAAGAAACGCAATACCACATAATGTGGCAGCAGTCAATGGTCGAATTGTTCTTTGCCCAAACATTTGGCTAGCTGTCAAACTAGTGGGTGCAAAACTCATATTAAGCATATTTATCAACGGTTTAGCACACCTAGAATTAATTGTGGCATATCTTTAACTGGAATTGGGGATTGGGAAATGAAAACTGGGGATTGGGTCAAAGAAAGTTAATTCCTGTCACCTGTCACCTTCCCTTCATCGTTTAGGTCGGTCATAATTATGGGTTAAAATGTTCTCTAAAAAACTCTTGCCTAGGGAATAATACATATGTTGCTCACAAAAAAATTAATGCTTGCTGAGAATCCAATATCATACTTATACAGCTTGGCAATAGTTGTAATGTAACTTTAGTGGATGGTTTTCCTGCCATCACTAAATTATGATCGAATTCTGTAACCATTTCCTGTGACTTACACAATGTCTGGTAATTCTTTGCCTGTTCGCCCAGTGTCTCCGTCAGGAGAAGGTGTCGCCATTTGGCATAGTTTGGAAGTTGATAAAGCACTAGACCTGCTGGATAGTCATCCAGACAGTGGCTTAACAACCGAAGAAATTGAACAGAGGTTGCAAAAATATGGCCCCAACGAACTAGAAGAACACGGAGGCCGCAACGCCTGGGAAATTTTGCTCGATCAGTTCAAGAACATTATGTTGTTGATGCTGATTGCGGTGGCTTTCATTTCTGGGTTTCTAGATTTTATAGCTTGGCAAACTGATCAGCTCAAGCCTGGAGAAGTGCCATTTAAAGATACGATCGCTATTTTAGCGATTGTGATTCTTAATGGTATTTTGGGATACGTTCAAGAAAGCCGTGCGGAAAAAGCCCTCGCCGCATTGAAAAAAATGGCTTCTCCCTTAGTGCGAGTCATCCGCAATGGCAAACTGCTGGATGTCGCAGCCAAGGATGTAGTCCCAGGGGATGTGATGCTGATTGAAGCTGGGGTGCAAATATCCGCCGATGGACGCTTGATTGAACAAGCAAATTTACAGGTGCGGGAGTCAGCACTGACTGGCGAAGCAGAAGCTGTTAATAAACAAGCAACTATACAACTACCAGAAGAAACATCTTTAGGCGATCGCATTAATTTAGTTTTTCAAGGTACGGAAGTCGTCCAAGGGCGCGGTAAGGTGCTAGTAACTAATACTGGCATGACTACCGAATTGGGGAAAATTGCTGTGATGTTGCAGTCGGTGGAGAGTGAACCGACCCCCTTACAGCAACGCATGACCCAGCTAGGCAATGTGCTGGTGACGGGTTCTTTAGTGCTGGTGGCGATTGTTGTGATCGGCGGTATTATTCAAGCTAGAGGTTTCAGCAATTTACAAGACTTGTTAGAAGTTTCTTTGAGTATGGCGGTGGCTGTTGTGCCAGAAGGTCTACCAGCCGTGATTACCGTGACTTTGGCACTAGGAACTCAACGCATGATCCGCCGCCATGCCTTAATTCGCAAACTGCCGGCGGTGGAAACTTTAGGATCTGTCACTACTATTTGTTCTGATAAAACCGGGACACTGACTCAGAACAAAATGGTGGTGCAATCAATTTACACCGATCTCACTAACTTTCGAGTCACAGGAGAAGGTTATGCCCCTGTAGGTGAGTTTTACTTAGATGGTGAATCAGATAATGCCATTGTCCCAGATGAGTATCCTGCCATCTCGGCTTTACTAGTGGCTTGTGCTGTTTGTAATGACTCGGTGTTGCAAAAAGAACAAGGGGAATGGGCGATTTTAGGCGACCCCACAGAGGGAGCTTTAGTCACCCTGGCGGGGAAAGTTGGCATTGAAAAAGACCAATGGCATAGTAAATTACCCCGTGTGAGTGAATTTCCTTTTACCTCAGAACGCAAGCGCATGAGCGTGATTGCTCAGGTGGAGAATGTAGACACAGGGGAACAGTCTTTTACAGATGTTGATCCAAAACTTGCCGGGTTGATCAATGGTGAACCTTACATCATGTTTACCAAAGGTTCACCAGAATTAATCTTGGCGCGTTGCAGTGAGATTTATATAAGTACAAACTCAGCACCACTCAGTGAAGAGCAACGTAGTCAAATTTTGGCTCAAAATGACCAAATGGCGAGCAAGGGTCTGCGGGTGTTAGGTTTTGCCTACAAACCCCTAGGAGAAGTGCCGCCAGAAGGTTCTGATGAAACCTCAGAGCAGAACTTGGTGTGGTTAGGCTTAGTAGGAATGCTAGACGCACCCCGTCCAGAGGTGAGAGCCGCAGTCCAAGAGTGCCGGGAAGCTGGGATTCGTCCAGTGATGATTACTGGCGACCATCAACTAACTGCACGAGCGATCGCCACGGATTTGGGTATTGCTCAAGAAGGTGACAGAGTTCTCACTGGTCAAGAATTGCAACGCATGAGTGACCAGGAACTGGAAGAGCAAGTTGACCTAGTAAGCATTTATGCCAGGGTAGCCCCAGAACATAAACTGCGGATTGTGCAAGCACTGCAACGCCGGGGTAGATTTGTCGCCATGACAGGGGATGGTGTGAACGATGCCCCCGCTTTAAAACAAGCTGATATCGGGATTGCGATGGGTATTACTGGTACTGATGTCAGTAAAGAAGCAAGTGATATGGTGCTACTGGATGACAACTTTGCTACTATCGTCGCTGCCACCAAGGAAGGTAGGGTAGTTTACACCAACATCCGCCGTTTCATTAAATACATCCTCGGCAGTAACATTGGGGAAGTTCTCACGATCGCCGCCGCACCACTTTTAGGGTTGGGTGGTGTTCCACTTACACCTTTACAAATTTTATGGATGAACTTGGTGACAGACGGTTTACCTGCTTTAGCCTTAGCCGTAGAACCACCAGAACCAGATGTGATGAAACGTCCACCCTTCAGTCCCCGTGAAAGTATTTTTTCGAGGGGTTTGGGTTCTTATATGATTCGGATTGGGATTGTTTTTGCCATCATCACAATTATTTTGATGCAGTGGGCATACCATCATGCCAGAGCCTACACAGAGGGAGGACTTGACCCTGAGCGTTGGAAAACAATGGTATTCACGACTTTATGTCTAGCTCAGATGGGTCATGCTATAGCCATTCGCTCAAATAATCGCCTAACCATAGAGATGAATCCCTTCTCTAATCTATTTGTATTAGGGGCTGTAATTGTCACCACGATTTTGCAACTAATGCTGGTTTATGTTCCACCCCTGCGAGCATTCTTTGGCACTCAATGGCTACCCCCCACAGAGTTGGCGATTTGTTTTGGTTTTAGTGCCTTAATGTTTGTCTGGATTGAAATGGAGAAACTCTTCTTCCGCTTTATGGGCAAAAAGACTGTGTAGAAGAGGGATAAAAGGGGACAGGTGACAAACCAATTCAAAATTCAAAATGAAAGAATTTTTGACTTTTGACTTTTTTTCTGCCCTATTCCCAATTCCTGATTATGTACCTAAAAACCCTACACCTCCGGCATTTTCGCAACTACCAAGAACAAGAAGTAGAATTTACTGCTGCTAAAACGATTTTGGTAGGTAATAACGCTCAGGGAAAGTCTAATTTGTTGGAAGCAGTGGAGTTATTGGCAACATTGCGATCGCATCGCATGGGACGCGATCGCGATTTCGTCCAAGAGGGTGAACCAGTAGCTAAAATTAGTGCCACTGTCGAACGACAAAATGGCGTAAGTGACTTAAGTTTAACTTTCCGTCGCAACGGTCGCCGGAGTGTGGCATTAAATGGGGAAACTTTACGGCGACAAATGGACTTTTTGGGTGTACTCAATGCCGTCCAGTTTTCCAGCTTGGATTTAGAATTAGTCCGTGGTAGTCCTGAAGTCCGGCGCAATTGGTTAGATACGCTGCTAATTCAGCTAGAGCCAGTCTATGTTCACATTTTGCAGCAATATAACCATGTGTTGCGCCAACGTAACGCCCTATTAAAAAAGTTACAAGACTCAGCACCCAGCACTCACAACTCAGAACTCGCCCTTTGGGATGCACAATTAGCCATCACAGGGACAAGGGTAATTAGAAGACGCGATCGCGCTCTACAAAGACTTGCTCCCCTGGCTGCTGCTTGGCACTCTAGCATTAGTGGCAGTACAGAAGTTTTACAAATTACATACGCCCCTAATGTTCCCCTCGCCCAAACCCATCCCGAAGAAGTACAGCAAGCTTTTTTAACCAAAATACAGCAGCGAGCCGTTGCTGAACTACACCGAAATACTACCCTGGTAGGCCCTCATCGTGATGAAGTAGAATTAACAATCAATCAAACTCCGGCTCGTCAATACGGTTCTCAAGGTCAGCAGCGAACACTCGTACTAGCATTAAAACTAGCAGAATTGCAACTAATTGAAGAAGTTATCAAAGAGCCACCATTACTTTTACTTGATGATGTTCTAGCTGAACTAGATCCTTCCCGCCAAAATCAATTGCTTGATGCGATTCAAGACCGCTTTCAAACCTTAATCACCACCACTCACTTGAGTTCTTTTGATTCTCAGTGGTTGAATTCTTCTCAAGTTATTTGCGTACAAGCAGGGAAAATAAGTAAGTCAGCGTAAATATTTGCTAATCTTCAGAAATGAAATTTTATTTAATTAACAAATAAAATATTTTTATTACTAATAAATATTCCTATTATATAAAAAATTGCATATGCAAGAACCAAATCTTATGATCAATCAGAGTGAAATTGCATCACTAGGAGCATCGTTACGAAAAATTGAACAAAAAATCCTCAAACAAAATTCCGAAGAAGGTAAGTTCAAGATTTGGTTTCAAGGAGAAGAACCGTATTTTGATGTTTTCTTTGAATTTGAACATGATGAAATATTATGGTTTCAAGTTACATTACGTGGTAAATCACTTTCATGGGATCGAAAAAACCACCAATTACAAACAGGTATGACCAATGAATTAAGTATTTATGATGCTAGTTTTTATGCAGCTAGTAAGACAATTGAAAATGATATTAGAACAGATAATGAATTTATCTATTTAGTTAAATCAATCCTCGAAACAAGGACAGAAGAAGTCGTTTTCGCTAAAGCACTAGAATTATTTAATTAGTGAAAGGAGATAGAGGGACATACTTCCCTATGGGATGCTACGTGTTGGCGTGCTACACTCAGCGTTCCGTTCGCGTTAGCGTCTCTAAAGAGAAGCAAATGGAGAGAAACTAGAGGAAAACTGCGCTTAGTAAACTAAGGATGGAGGAAAAAGGCAAATAAGGGAGAAAGAAGCGTAACTAATGACTATTTTCCAATCTTTTGAAAAAGTTCAAAATAGCAAAAGTGATTATACCACCAATCAAACTCAACTGCCACAAACCACATCCAGCTGCAATTCCCAAAGCAGCTGATACCCAAATGGCTGCTGCTGATGTTAGTCCGCGAATTTCTACGCGGTTTGATCCTTGAGAAGATTGGCTGACAATTTCTCCAGCCCCTAGAAATCCTACACCAGTTGCAATGCCTTGAATGACTCGACCAAGAACTTCAGAGATAGTTTCTGATGTAGTTATTTGCAGAGGTATAAGAGTAAATATAGCTGCACCAAAACTTACCAACATATGAGTTCTTAAACCGGCTGGTTTTTGCTGAATTTCTCGTTCTAAACCAATAATTGCTCCACTTAGTAAAGCCAGACAAAGTCTGAAAATGATGTTCACCAAATCATGAGGTTCAATGTGGTAAGTGTTTAACACTTCTATATCTAAAATAAGAGAGACTGTATTCTAGGTTAATTGATGAATTCTTACACTACTTTATGATCACCAAAAAACTTTACTCTATCAGCATAATCTATGAATCAAATCTGTACACAGAAAAAAAGTTTTCCTTTGAAGAACTCTTGGAGAGTAATATCTGGGCAAAAATTCCATATAAGCACATATAAATATAGAATTAGATTTAATTGGCAATTCACTAGTAAAGTTTGACAGAAATATCTACTTTGTTGAGAAATTCAAAACAATTCTGCAATAAGCGTTCATACCTCCTGCCTCTGTCCTTTGTATATTAGTATATGAAGTTAGCAACATTACTACACTTAATTTATCAGTCCTTCTTCCTGGGAGATATTTAATAGGTTGGATAGCTGTAGCTGTAAACTAACAAATGACAATCAAAAAAATTGAGTGGATAGACTCTATTGGCTTGACCAAATTAAACTGCAAGACCGCACCAAGGTAGGTGATAAAGCGTTTTACTTGAGTAGACTCAGACAGCGTGGCTACCCGGTTGTCCCTGGTTTTGTAGTTCCAGAAGAATTGCTGCGGCTATTTTTAGAAACTCTCAACACATCAGAGTCACTAGTCGCTAACTTACCCAATTCTTCTTTGCACTTGGATGTAGGTAACTGGCGGCAACTTCAGCAAGTGGCTAGTCGTTTACGTCAGGAAATTATTAATGCAAATGTACCGCAAGAATGGGTGAGTACCATTTTTACATCAGCAAAAGAATGGCAAGCTGAGTATTTAATATTACGCCCAACCCTAGCAACGCCGAAGTTGAGGAATACTGGCGGATTGCTGGAGTCAAGTTTTTGCCCCTGTGATGAAGTGGCGATCGCTTCCTCCCTAAAAAATATCTGGAGTCAACTATTTCGCGCCAAAAGCCTACTATATTGGCGACGCATGGGAATTAACCTGCAACAAGTTAATTTAGGAATTCTCATCCAACCGGTCAGAAATGCGATCGCTAGCGGTTTACTGAAGGTGAATGCTACCGGATGGATCATCCAAGCAACTTGGGGGTTAGGAAATGCGATCGCTCAAGGTGAAGTTTTGCCAGATACCTACTACATTCAACAAGAAACAGGTGTGATTTTAGAAAGGCATTTGGGTAACAAAATTCTGGCTTATCACCTGAATCACGATCAGCCAGTCTTGACCATCGATCACAGTATCCCCAATGTCTATTTAGTTGAGGAAGCCCAACAACAAGAATACGCTTTACAAGAAGAATTACTTCAACAAGTAATAACCCTAGGGCATCAGCTTGTCAGTGAGTTAGGTAAAAACTTTACCATTGAGTGGACAATTACAGAAGAAAACTCAGTTCCCCGTCTTTACATCACCCAAGTTAGCACCCCCAAATCAGCAATTCCTAATTTACAGTTCATTAAAGGTGTAGGTGCAGCTGGGGGACGGGTAACAGCAAATGCTCATGTAGTAGCCAATCCCCAATTAAAACCAGCACAATTACCCAAAAAAGTAATTTTAGTAGTACCAAAAATTACGGCTGATTGGTTGCCACTGATGGAACAGGTCGTAGGTTTGGTGACAGCAGAGGGAGGTATGACTAGTCATGCAGCGATTTTGGCTAGAGAATTGGGCATTCCCGCCGTAGTCAATGCAGCAGATGCAACAGTGATTATTCACAATGGAGAACGTCTACTTGTGGATGGCGATCGCGGCGAAGTGTATCGTCTGCGGGATGATGAAGTCAGCGAGGGGGAAACTCAAAAGCTAAAGACACCCCTACAACCCCTGACACCCTCACCTCAAACTGTTGTTACTTCCCACTTACCAATGATTGCTACCCAACTGTTGGTTAATCTCAGCCAAACTAGTTTAATAGAGCAAGTACAAAAGTTACCTGTGGATGGCGTGGGATTATTACGCTCAGAACTCATGCTAGTCTCACTCCTCAAGGGTGAACATCCCCATCTTTGGGTAATAGAAGGGCGGCAATCAGAATTATTAGCATATTTGACTGAACAAATTACCCAATTCGCCCGTGCTTTTGCCCCCAGACCAGTTTTTTATCGCTCCTTAGATTGGCGATCGCACGAATTATCATCAACTAATTTACCATCTACACAGCAATCCGTTTTAGGCGATCGCGGGACATTTAGCTATGTCCAAAATTCCGCCGTTTTTGATTTAGAGTTGACTGCCATAGCCAATGTCCAAAAAGCCGGCTATGGCAATATTCACCTGATTTTACCCTTTGTTCGCAGTGTCGCTGAGTTTAGTTACTGTAAACAAAAAGTTGAGCAAATCGGCCTCACCCAAGTACCCCAGTTTCAATTGTGGATCATGGCTGAAGTCCCCAGCGTCTTGTTTTTGCTCCCAGAATACATCAAAGCCGGAGTAGCTGGTATTTCCATTGGGACAAATGACCTCACCCAATTATTGTTGGGAGTAGACCGCGAACAAGCACAATTAACCAGGGTATTAAATGAACGTCATCCGGCGGTGATGGCGGCAATTTCGCAACTTATCCAAATGTCACTAGATGCGGGTATACCTTGTTCTATCTGCGGTCAAGCACCAGCCATCTATCCAGAAATGATTGATCAACTGGTACAGTTGGGGATTACTTCTATTTCCGTAGAACCGGAAGCAGTAGAGCGGACATATCAAGCGATCGCTCGTGCTGAACAACGTTTAATATTAGCAACAGCACGTCAAGTTGCTTCCCTACGGGACGCTACGCGAACTCTCCAATTCAAAATTAAAGACAATTAGTGGAAGCTTCAATATCGGAAAATCGCTGCTACTAGCTGATTATTTGGCATTTCTTCTGGCTCAACTGTGTAAACTTGTCCACCGTTTAAGAAGGTGTAAACAGCAGCAAAATCTAACATATCCTCATCATCTGGCTGAGGTTCGGGGTGTAAGTCTACAGTCATGGTATCGGGGTCAAACTTACCCCAAACTTGTTGTCCTAGAGAGACAAACAAAGTGTCAACCTTTTGATAATAGGCGGCTGGGACGATTTCTTTGATGTCACCAGAGGCTTGAGCAACATTTTCTCCAGCTAGTTGTTCATAAAGTGCGATCGCCTCCTGCTGTTTTTGTTGCGCTAACGGTGACACAATTGGCCAAGCTTGATGGTGTAACTCTTCCAGGTTTGTCACTTCGTGATTACCAGTTATTCCCTCTTCCAGCAAATGGGGATAGGTATTCGCCTCCTGATAAAGTGGGTGAAGATACTCAACCCCTGCCACAATTAAAGGTGCTTGTTTGTCCCGTAGTTTGTCATGTAATGCCTGATCAACGGCATAGCAAAATTGTAAAATGCCAGCTTGATGTCTATCCTGCTCTGGACTTCCTTCCCCGTGAAATTGACCAGGGTGCTGAAAAGGATTAGCCGTTCCTCCTCTTGATGTAGCAATTCGGTGCTGTACGCCTTTTTCTGAGTTATCCTGCATGAGCAGCACTTCTTCTAAATTTTTGGGCATATTTTCTACTTCCACTTCTTTCATGTCATAGTAGTCGCCCTCAAAGAAGCGGACATCTTGTTGACTCAAAGTCAGGAGGTAAAATTGGCGATCGCTATTAATTAAATGCAGTAATGGCTTGAGGTGAAATTTATTACCCACAACTACTAACTCTGGCAACTCAATTGGTAAACAATAATACCGAAATATTTCTGGGGAAATAAAGATGGCTAATCCCTGGTCTTGGTGTCCCCAAAAATCATTCTGATCCAGTTCCATTGCAGGTTGCAGAAAGTTTATCGCTGCGGTAGAACGCATTCCTATTGCTTCTAAACGTTCTTGAGCTTCACGGATGACATTTTTAAATCGAATGGGATTTTGTCTGATCTCTGCACCTAATTTTTGCATCGGTATGTACAGAGAGACGCAAGGTGTCTGGGAATTATCAACAAGAGTTTTTAATTCATCAATAGATAGTAGCGTCATATTATTGAATTCCTATCTTCATGAAATAAAATTAAATTGTGTACTTTTATTTCAAGTCATCATTGAGAAAAAATCATCTTTCTTTTGATAAGAATTGAACTATATATACACCTTTCCTAAGTAAGATAAATCTCCTCATATTTCTATTAGATTGGTGAAAATGAGAATAAAAATATAAGATTATAATAATTTTTCTCTCTACACCACACTATGTGCTTATTATAGTTGTCAACAAAATACTTCAAGTAAAAACTTGCACCATCAAAAATCAGCATGGATGCTTCCGAGCTATTAGAAACAATCACACTCCTAATTGAGCAAGCCGAACAAGGGGAAATAGATCCTTGGGATGTCCAAGTAATTGAGGTGATTGACCGTTATTTGGAACTGATGACACCAAAGACAACAGCTAGAGGGTACGAAGCTGACTTGTCTCAATCTGGACAGGCTTTTTTATCGGCATCAATGCTCGTTCTATTCAAAGCAAATACTTTGATGCAATTGTCAACAGCAGCCGTTGAACTAGAAGCTGTAATAGATGATACCTTATTAGATAGTGAAAACGGACTATTGCATCAAGGTCATCGTTTACAGTTAGAGCGACATTTGCGCCGTCGTCCATCTGCAATGCCGCCACCAAAACGCCGCGTGACACTGCAAGAGTTAATCGAGCAACTGCAAATCATGGCGAACCAGCTCAAGCTGGTGCAGAAAGTTAGTAAACCCATCCGTGCCAAACGCCAACCCAGCGTCAAAAGTATGCGTGAGGCACTGGAGTTAGCGCACCAAGAAAATTTAACGGAGGTAGCTGGTGAATTAGAACAAGTGTTGCTCTCTTCCGCACAAGAGTTACTTTTAGAGCAAAATTACTTAGATTTAGAACAACTAGTACAATTGTGGACTCAGACCAAGCCAGCACCTCAAAATAGCTCGCACCATGAATCAGAAAATAGCCATTTAGTTAGTGTTTTCTGGGCTTTACTGCTGCTATCGGCTCAATCCAAAGTAGAGCTGTTTCAGGAAGAGTTTTACCAAGATATTAAAATTAGGTTAATTACAGATCACAGCTAAGGGAACACCAAAAAATAAATTATTCCTAAATTGGCTGTTATTAGGGTGCGTCAGTACGAATAATTTCTTGGTATTTCCAGGTTTTCTCTGACTGACGCACCCTACATAGGGGATATTTTTTAATTTGGACTAACACCTGTCACTCTTGGGAGTAGCCATTGAAATTCCGGGAATCTACAGACGACGGCTTCAGTCAAAGCTAAAATCCGATTATCTTAAAAAGGTAAGCGATCGCTTGTCATTTGTCCGTACCTCTGCTTGCATTAATCAGTAGATTCCTGTTATCCCTGTTGACAGAGGTTAATCAACGGTTACTTAGAGCAGACATAAAAACTGATGATTAAGTATCATTCAATGAAAGTAAACTGGCTGGTGGTTGAGGAATAAATTTTTATGAAAGCGATGATTCTCGCAGCAGGTAAAGGTACTCGTGTCCGTCCGATTACCTATACGATTCCCAAACCGATGATTCCCATCCTGCAAAAGCCAGTGATGGAATTTTTACTGGAACTTCTCCGCCAACATGGATTTGACCAGATTATGGTCAACGTCAGCCATTTGGCAGAGGAAATCGAAAACTATTTCCGTGATGGTCAACGGTTCGGCGTAGAGATTGCCTATTCTTTTGAAGGGAAAATCGATGACGACGGTAAGCTGGTAGGGGAAGCTATTGGTTCGGCGGGAGGGATGCGCCGCATCCAAGATTTTTCGCCATTTTTCGATGACACCTTTGTAGTTTTGTGCGGTGACGCTTTAATTGACCTAGATTTGACTGAAGCTGTTAAGTGGCATAAATCCAAAGGATCAATTGCGACTATCATCACCAAATCTGTTCCCAAAGAGGAAGTTCCTAGTTACGGTGTCGTAGTTACTGATGAAGATAGCCGGATCAAAGCCTTCCAAGAAAAACCCTCGGTAGAGGAGGCACTTAGCACCAATATCAACACAGGTATTTACATTTTTGAACCAGAAGTATTTAAATACATACCTTCTGGGGTTGAATATGACATTGGTGGTCAATTATTTCCCAAACTAGTAGAAATCGGTGCGCCCTTTTATGCCATTCCTATGGATTTTGAATGGGTGGATATTGGTAAAGTTCCAGACTACTGGCGGGCAATTCGTGGGGTTTTATCAGGTGAAATCAAAAATGTGCAAATCCCTGGTCACGAAGTTGCTCCTGGTATCTACACTGGTTTAAATGTGGCTGTGAATTGGGACAAGGTAGATATCACAGGCCCTGTTTATATTGGTGGCATGACCAGAATAGAAGATGGTGCAAAAATCGTTGGCCCGGCGATGATTGGCCCCAACTGTTGGATATGCAGTGGCGCAACAGTCGATAATAGCGTCATCTTTGAATGGTCACGCTTGGGTGCTGGAGTGAGATTGGTTGATAAGTTGGTGTTTGGGCGTTACTGCGTAGATAAAACCGGATCAGCTATTGATGTGCAAGCCGCTTCTCTAGATTGGTTGATTACCGATGCACGACAGGCACCACCAGAACACACTCCCGTAGAACGCCAAGCGATTGAGGAGTTGCTGGGAACAAATGTGAGTTAGGAAATGGGGAATGGGGACAAACCAATTCAAAATTCAAGGATTTTTGACTTTTGACTTTTGACTTTTTTCTGCCCCAATCCCCAATCCTAGCTATTCAGATATGTATATCTTCTGAGACTTTGCTCATAGGTTTGCAATAGTCTTTGAGATTCAGCTAGAGTAATGCGCTTTTCTTCTAAGGCTTTTTCACAACGCTGGCGGATGTTTTCTACCAAATCCTCGGAGTCATACTGCACGTAGCCAACTACTTCACTCATGGTGTCGCCTTTGACTACGTGTTCAATTTGGTAGCCTTTGGGGGTCAATTGAATATGAACTGCGTTGGTGTCGCCAAAGAGGTTGTGTAAATTGCCCATGATTTCTTGGTAAGCTCCATTGAGGAACATTCCCAGATAGTAGGGTTCTCCTGGTTGGAAAGTGTGCAACTCTAAAACTGATTTGACATCACGCAAGTCAATAAAGCGGTCGATTTTACCGTCGCTATCACAGGTGAGGTCTGCTAGAATTCCTCGCCTTTTTGGTTCTTCATCTAGGCGATGGATTGGCATAATTGGGAATAGCTGATCGATCGCCCAGCAATCTGGTGCTGATTGAAACACTGACAGATTGATATAGTAGATGGAAGCCATGATTTTTTCTAGGTCTTCCAGTTCGTCTGGTACGTAATCATGCTGTCTGATGATGTTCAAAATTTTCTGACAACAAGCCCAGTATAGGCGTTCGGCTTTGGCTCGTTCTCTGAGGCGCAAAATTCCCAAATTGAAGCGGCTGATAGCTTCTTCTTTGAATTGGGTTGCGTCGTGATAGAACTCTTGATAGTTCTCTTTGTTAATTGATTGGTAGGTTTCCCACAGATAGTTAATCACTGGGGATTCACCTTCCTGAAACGGTTCTGGTAAATCGAGAGGGACATCGCTGGTACTGAGAACATCAAAAATTAGTACCGATTGATGGGAAGCGATCGCTCGACCACTTTCACTGAGCAATGTAGGTACAGGTATCTGACGTTCTGCACAGGTATCTTTTAACTCTGCTACGATGTCGTTAGCATAGTTCTGCATATTGTAGTTTTTCGAGGCGTAGAAGTTGGTCTGAGAACCGTCATAATCTACACCCAAGCCACCACCAACATCAAGATATTTCATATCTGCACCCTGATCTGCTAGTTCCACGTAAATGCGGCTAGCTTCTTGGATGGCATCTTTAATCACGTTAATGGCGGAAATTTGCGAGCCGATATGGAAGTGCAATAACTGCAAAGAACCGAGTAAATCCGCATCACGCAACTTGTCAACCGCTTGGATAATTTCGGGAATCGTCAGCCCAAACTTAGCGCGATCGCCTGTAGATGTACCCCAGCGTCCCATCCCTTGGGTGCTTAATTTGGCGCGTACACCCAAAATTGGTTTAATTCCCAATTGGTTGCTAGCAGCAATCACCAAATCGACCTCTTCCACCTGTTCTAAGACAATAATGGGGGTCTGCCCTAGTCGTTGGGACAACATTGCTGTTTCGATGTATTCCCGGTCTTTGTAGCCGTTGCAAACGAGCAATGCGCCTGGGGTATCCAATAAAGCTAAGGCAATCATCAATTCTGGTTTAGAGCCTGCTTCTAAACCAAACTGATGGGGTTTGCCAAATCTGACTAAATCTTCGATCAAATGACGTTGCTGATTACACTTGACAGGAAACACGCCACGATATACTCCAGGGTAATTATAACGGGCGATCGCTTTCGCAAAACAAGCATTTAACCGTTCAATCCGGTCTTCCAAAATATCTGAAAAGCGAATCAGTAGGGGAAGCCCCAAATTACGCTGTTTCAAGGCGTTGACGAGTTCAAATAAATCGAGAGAACCGCCGCGATCGCCTTTGGGAGAAACAGTCACATGACCAGCCGCATTAATCGAAAAATAAGGTTTTCCCCAACCTTCAATCCGATATAAATCTTCGCTATCCTCAATTTTCCAAGCGCGAGATACATCTCCTGTACTTGGTGGTAACAGCTTTTTCTGTTTGTGACCTTTTCCTTCGAGTTTGTTGCCGTTGGAAGGTACTTTTACCACCTCATCCGATGTAGCAGTTGATTCAACACCCATGTCTGACCTCTGTGTTTCACCCACGAATAAACAATTTAACGCATTCATTTCGCAACGTATATGCACTCAGAGATAATTTCTGAGATAAACTCTGATTGGTCAACGTCACTGGTCAATGGTCAATAGCAAAAACTTGTAGACTATGGACTTTTAACTCTTGACTCTTGACTAAATAAAAATTTTATTAAGTTTTGGGAGATAGCTTTGGAACGCACATTCTTAGCAATTAAGCCTGATGGCGTACAACGTGGACTGGTAGGCGAAATTATCCGTCGCTTTGAAACCAAAGGTTTTACCCTTGTTGGTTTGAAGTTTTTAAAAGTCAGTCAGGAATTGGCCCAAAAACACTATGATGTCCACCGCGAAAGACCATTTTTTCCCAGTTTAGTGGAATTTATCACTTCTGGCCCAGTGGTGGCAATGGTTTGGGAAGGCGATGGTGTGATTGCTGCTGCAAGAAAAATGATTGGTGCGACAAATCCCCTAACCTCAGAACCAGGAACAATTCGGGGCGATTTCGGGATTAATATCGGTCGTAACCTGATTCACGGTTCTGATGCACCAGAAACTGCTGTCCGAGAAGTTAGCTTGTGGTTCACGGATGCAGAATTAGTCAATTGGCAACCTCATTTAACACCTTGGTTGCACGAGTGATTGAGTTATGAGTGCTGAGTTCTGAGTCGGGAGTCGGGAGTCGAGACAGAGAAAAACTTCTACCTTCTAGTCCCCAGCTTGTCAATGAGTGGATTTGCAATTTTAGATTTTAGATTGAATAATCTAAAATCTAAAATTCCTACTCTCCAATTCCCTCACTTGGTTACTTCACTTTTTTCTGGTTCAACTTGGGGTACTTCAATGAGAGTGCGTTTGGAGAATCCCCAAGCGAAAATTAAACCGATCGCAGTAATCATTACCCATTCTGGTGGGACAAAATCATCGTTTACTACCTTCAATAACAGGCGTAAACCCACCAACGAAACTGTGATGTATCCGGCATCTTCTAGGTTGGCAAATTCATCTAACCAACGAATAAATAAGCCAGCCATGAAGCGTAGAGTAATAATACCTATGGTTGTTCCCGTTAGCACTAGCCACTTTTCTTGAGATACTGCGATCGCCGTTGTGACGCTATCTAAAGAAAATGCTAAGTCAGTAAAAGCAATTACTGGTATTGCTCGCCACAATGAGCTAAAACGCGGCCCGTGGTGATGGTCGTCTTTTGTTTCTGCTGAAGAAAAGTGTTGGAATACCAACCATAGGAGGTATACAGCACCCAACAGTTCAAATTGCCAGAATTTTTGGATCTCAGTGGCAGTCAACAGTAAGGTGATTCGCAGCACATAGGCAAAGACTAAACCAATGTTGAGTGCCTGACGTTCCAGTTTTTTATCTTCTAGTCCTTGGGCTATGGCGGCAAGCGCGATCGCATTGTCAGCAGATAGCACTGCTTCTAAAAGTATCAGTATCAGCAGGACTATAGAGGCTTCAATGCTGAGATGAAAGTGCAGGTAATCAAAAATTTGGTCTAGCATTCCAGGTTTCTCAAGCAGGGAAAATTTAAAAGTAGCAGGGATAGTTAGTTTAATCTAAAAAGTGCAACAAATTGCTACCCTAATCCAGCTTAACGTGTAGGTGCTACATTCTGGGGAGATTAGTATCTATGCGATCGGCTAGCAAGTAAGTCACTATGGTGTAATCCAATACACCTAATCAATAATATCCTAGTTTTTGAAGTTCGGAGACTCTGTCTACGATGAAGGAGCTATTAATAACTTTGATTTTAGCCATAGAGAGTAATCTTTTGACGTTTTGTAGTCTTTCTAAATCAGGTGTTTGGTTTAATTCAGCAATTAAAGCACTGCTATTAATAAGTTTTTAATTCGCTGATTGACATTTTTGTTAAGGCGTGTATAAAAAAATAATCCGATTGTCTCCTTTTTCAAACATCCTCTAAGGTCAAAAACAGGGTTTATTGAGAAAATCTGAAGCTGAAACCCTGAATTATCACTTGGAAAGCCCAGTTTTTTAGGTCTTGTTAAGAAAGGTGCAATATATTATTGATGAATACTAGATTTCCCTAGAATCAAGATTCGTGTAAAATTATGCCATTGACAATGTCAATCATACTGAACATTAAGGATATTCTCAATGGCTATTGGTAAAACTCAGTTGTATCTAAAACCGTTAATGGTAGGTTTAAGTATTGTCTGTGGAGTGTTGGGTGTGGTAGTTCCTAACGCTGTTTATTCTCAGACTCAAAGTGTACCTGTGATCAGGATCTTAAGAGTTACTTCCAATGGAGGTACTACTTTCAAGCTACAAGAAAACTGGTTTCGCCAGTCAGGCACAATTACAGAAAATAATAAAAAGTGTGCTGTCAGATCAGGTGATAAATTTTTTGTTGCGTCTATTAATGATAATAACAATAGTAATACAGAGTTCCGTGAAGGTAATCGGGTGGAAAGACTCAAAGATTATTACACAGTGACTTTTGACAAAACGCTGGCTTGTAATCAACAAAGTCAAACATGGTATATCTTTAAAACCCATGTACAACAATTACAAGCCGTACCTGTGCGCTAAACCCTGATTTCTACAATTTATCTATTCAAAGTTTCACAACATTTCTGTTAGTTTTTTTAACAAGCTATCGGCTAAATCGGATATATCTTCATCATCTGTTTCACCGATAGCTAAGATATTTTTCACAGTGGCTAATCTGTCTGTTGAGGGAGTAATTCTCCACATTTCTTCTAAGTTTACTGCTAGATCAAAAAGTGAGCGATCGCCTAAGTAATGCCGTAACCTTAAAGCTACAATATCATCACTTACCAAAAACTCTTTGATGTGATCTAACACTGGGTTAGCAAATATCTCATCATTTTCCCAGGTTTCTAGCCAATCTCCATCCACATCATCAACGTAGAGATGGATGAAATTTAACCCATAACTTAGCCAGTCTTGCTGCATTTGTCTGGCTGTCGCTAACGCTTCAGTAAATGTTTCCATCTGGTTATTGTAACTACTAGTTTCTTTTTGGTTAGCCATATCAAGCCATCATTGGCAAAGCAATAAATTATGTAATTTCCGACAAAAATTAAGAAAATTTTAAATATTTGCCATTAACCAAAGAGTCACTGTTGTATAGTGTGACGTTCACTAATTGGTTGATGAAATTTGCATCTTGAGGATTGTAACTTAAGAATAATCCTCTCTCGATTTCCCAAGAACGTAGCGTACTTTCCCATGCTTGGTGTTTTTGGTGATTTAGTTCTTTACTAACACTGGTAACTTGAATGCAGAGTGGTTGCTGCTGATGATTACTAACAATTAAATCTGTGGCCATAGAAAGGTCTGCAATATAGCGTTGCCAAACATTCCCGTTTCTACTGGCAATATGTTGCGCTATAGCTTTAATGATATCATCATCTTCTTGATTAAACTCCCCTGCCATGAGTTTTTGTTTCCAGATGTAAAACTTAGCATCGCTAGCATTAATCCATTTTGGAAACAGATACCCGTACCAGTACCTTTCATTAGCTGTCATTTGTGCAAATTTAGCTGCTTTTTCAGCTTCTGAAGGCAGGGATTGAATGATCAGCCAAATTGTTGAATCCGTAATTACCTCTAACAGAAAAGCTAGGACAAATGGTTTGGCAGTCAGAGAACCAGGCTTGATGTCTTTTACCCAACGGTTTATTTCATCTAATTTTTTGGCTAAATTAGAATCTATTAAGGACGCTTGCTCAGTCAGCAATTTCAACTTATCTTTGATATCTTTTGCTTGCAAACGATCGCCTACTTTACTATAACTATAGCTTTTTGCCGCCATGAGCAATACTTCGACCGATTGATATTTTTCTTCAACCCAAAATATTAATTAATATTTTATATCTAGAAAATACACAGTATCTTTCAATACTACGATAAGTAACTGCACTATGAACTGACGTAGGTAGATGCAGAAGCTATCAATCTTTATCATACTCCATATTGAGTAATAAGTCTAAATCCCTACCCTAGCTTAAAAAAAATCAAAGCTCTTTTGCGTAACTTTGAGTACAGAATAGTTGTCAGTCACAACACTATTACCAGCAATCATTATGTCTGAGTCCAGCATAGAATCAATCCTACAAGAGAAGCGGCTATTTCAACCCTCTAGCGATTTTTCGCAAGCTGCCCAAATCAAAAGCCTAGAAGATTATCAGCGTATTTACGATCAAGCTAAGGCTGATCCGCAGAAATTTTGGGCAGATTTGGCTGCATCAGAGTTGCATTGGTTTGAAAAATGGGACACAGTGCTAGATTGGCAACCACCGTTTGCCAAGTGGTTTGTGGGTGGGAAGATAAATATTTCTTACAACTGTCTTGACAGACACTTGACTACGTGGAGAAAAAACAAAGCCGCATTGATTTGGGAAGGAGAACCTGGGGATTCCCGGACTCTTACCTATGCCCAATTACATCGGGAAGTCTGCCAGTTTGCTAATGTGTTGAAGCAACTGGGTGTTAAGAAAGGCGATCGCATCGGAATTTATATGCCGATGATTCCTGAAGCGGCGATCGCTATGTTAGCCTGTGCCAGAATTGGCGCACCCCATAGTGTAGTGTTTGGTGGTTTCAGTGCGGAGGCTTTGCGCGATCGCTTAAATGATGCTGAAGCTAAATTAGTGATTACAGCCGATGGTGGTTGGCGTAAAGATGCGATCGTTCCCCTCAAGGAACAGGTTGATAAAGCGATCGCTGATGGTCTTGTCCCCAGCATTACCGATGTTTTAGTAGTGCAGCGTACTGGGCAAAAAACCCACATGGAAACAGGACGCGACCACTGGTGGCATGATTTACAAAAAGGCGTATCGGCTGATTGTCCCGCCGAACCAATGGACAGCGAAGATATGCTGTTCATTCTCTACACTTCTGGTAGTACAGGCAAACCGAAGGGTGTAGTCCATTCAACTGGCGGGTATAACTTATACACCCACATGACCACCAAATGGATCTTTGATTTACAAGACACAGATGTGTATTGGTGTACTGCCGATGTGGGTTGGATTACAGGACATAGTTATATTGTCTACGGCCCTCTTTCTAATGGTGCAACGACGCTGATGTATGAAGGTGCGCCGCGTGCCTCTAATCCTGGTTGTTTCTGGGATGTGATTGAAAAATACGGCGTAAACATTTTCTACACTGCACCAACAGCAATTCGGGCATTTATCAAAATGGGCGAAGATCATCCCAACGCCCGTAACTTATCTTCGTTGCGCTTGCTGGGAACTGTCGGCGAACCAATTAACCCCGAAGCTTGGATGTGGTATTACCGCATCATTGGTGGAGAACGTTGCCCAATTGTAGATACTTGGTGGCAAACAGAAACCGGTGGGATTATGATTACACCCCTACCAGGGGCTATTCCTACTAAACCAGGTTCAGCAACGCTTCCCTTCCCTGGGATTCTGGCTGATGTGGTGGATTTAGAGGGAAACTCTGTCGGTGATAACGAAGGCGGTTACTTAGCGATACGCCATCCCTGGCCAGGAATGATGCGGAATGTCTACGGCGACCCTGAACGCTTCCGCCGCACCTACTGGGAACATATCCCCCCCAAAGATGGTAAGTACACCTACTTTGCTGGGGATGGCGCGAGGAAAGACGAAGATGGCTATTTCTGGGTGATGGGACGAGTAGATGATGTACTCAATGTCTCAGGACACCGCCTCGGTACAATGGAAATTGAATCAGCCTTAGTTTCTCACCCAGCAGTGGCTGAGGCGGCGGTAGTAGGTAAGCCGGATGAACTCAAAGGCGAGGAAGTGGTTGCTTTTGTCACTCTAGAAGGGACTTATCAAGCCAGTGAAGATTTGAGTAAAGAACTCAAAAAACACGTAGTTGCAGAAATTGGTGCGATCGCCCGTCCTGGAGAAATCCGCTTTACTGACGCATTACCCAAAACGCGATCGGGTAAGATTATGCGGCGATTACTACGGAATCTCGCTGCTGGTCAAGAGGTATCTGGTGATACTTCTACCCTAGAAGATAGAAGCGTCTTAGATAAATTAAGGGAAGGTATGTGAAGAGTGCTGAGTGCTGAGTGAAGAGTGCTGAGTGAAGAGTGCTGAGTGCTGAGTGCTGAGTGAAGAGTGAAGAGTGCTGATCTGTAGGTTGAGTTAAGCGCAGCGCAAGGAAACCCAACCTACTTTTCATGCACTATTTTAGCTTTGCTGTGCTATTACAAATACTACAAGAATGCGTATGTGGCCGCACTTCAGTTTATTATAGGGATCAGGACGTGATTAAAGAAAGGATGAGGGTGATGAAGCCAAACAGTCAACTGCAATCAGGATTTGTGAAAGCTTTTAGCTGTGTATCGCTGAGTCTCATCGCCCTAGTGTTGCCAATTGCTGCTCAAGCACAGGAACAATCACCAGCAAAGTTTGCCTGTCAAACAGCATTAAATACCCCAGAACAAAAACCGCAACAGAAACAAGTACAGAAGTTAGCACAGTTTGCGGATACATCACAAGAGCGATCGCAGCTGATCCAACAAGCTAATGATTTATACAATCAGCGTAACTTTAAAGGCGCAGAAAGAACTCTGTGTCAACTGCTCAAAAAATATCCCGAAGATACTTTTGGCAACTTCCAATTAGGCAATGTGTTTGCACGTCTGAGCCAACCAGAAGCTGCGATTAGTGCCTACCGCGAAGCCATTCGCCGCAATTCAAAATATGCTTTAGCCTATAATGCAGTGGGCGTGGTGTATGCTAGCCAAAGTCGTTGGGAAGATGCCATTACGGAATACAAAAAAGCTTTAGAAATTAATCCTGATTATGGTGATGCACTGATTAATTATGGTCAGGCATTATGGCAAACTAATCAAAAGGATCAAGCACGAGCTTCTTTAGAAAAAGCTTTAAATATCTTTAAAACCCAAAAGAGAAACGAGAAAGTTTACCAAATTGAACAAATTTTACAGCAGATCAAAACATTAGATAATCCTGGAATTTCTTAATACTGAGTGCTGAATAGGGAGTGCTCAGTGCTGAGTAGGGAGTGCTGAGAAAATTTTACTTTGTCTCCCCTGCCTCCCCATCTCACAAAAAAAATCGCGTTGCTCCCCCTGTCACCTGTCACCTGTCACCTGTCACCTGTCACCTGTCACCTGTCACCTGTCACCTGTCACCTGTCACCTGTCACCTGTCACCTGTCACCTGTCCCCAATCAATCGTCGCTTTGACCAACACGACGGATATTGAGAATGTCGCTCATTTTTTTGATTTGAGTGAATACTTGTTCTAGTTGGGGGCGATCGCGTATTTCTATTCCTAAGTCCATTAATGCTGGTTGACCAATGGATGTTTTGACTTGGGCGTGACGCACGTTGATCCCTTGGTCACTTAATCTTGATAGGATATCCTTCAGTACCCCTACTCTATCGAGGGCTTCAATTTGGATATTCACTGGGTAGGTGTGGGGACGACCACTATTTTCTACACTGTGATTCCATCGCACTGGTACTAGGCGATCGCCTTCTACTGGTTCTAAATTATGACATCCTTGGCGATGGATGGAAATTCCTCTACCCCTTGTGACTGCACCAATAATTGGTTCTCCAGGAATGGGGGTACAACAACCGGCAAGATAATATACTAATCCTTCTACGCCGATAATTGGCGAGTCTGTAGCACGGGAAGTAGTTGGATAGGTTTTGGGTGTGGATGACTCTTTTGGTAGTAAGGGGATGACTTCTGCTGTTGGTTGTTGCGCTTTCACGACTTCTCGCCAACGATTCAACACCAAATTTAAGGTTATTTCCCCGTAACCTAAACCTGCTAGTAAATCTTCTGTACTATGGTAATTACATTTTTCTGATACGGTCTGCATAGATTCAGACTTCAGCAGATTATCAAAACCTGTTTTCCCTAGTTCCTTTTCTAATAACTCCCGTCCACGGGCTACATTTTCTTCCCGGCGCGATCGCTTGTACCATTGTTTAATCCGATACTTGGCTG
Organism: Anabaena minutissima FACHB-250; assembly: GCF_014697125.1. Taxonomy (GTDB): domain Bacteria; phylum Cyanobacteriota; class Cyanobacteriia; order Cyanobacteriales; family Nostocaceae; genus Trichormus; species Trichormus minutissimus. The sequence continues at coordinate 102,783 of NZ_JACJRG010000004.1, forward strand.
TGGAAGTCCTGACAAAATTTAGCCAATCTAAACTGGGATGACTATTCTTTTGGGTAATAATATCGACGATATCACCATTGTGTAGTCGTGTTGACAGAGGCACAATCCTACCATTCACCCGCGCCCCAGCACAGTGATTTCCTACTTCTGTATGGATACGATAGGCAAAATCTATTGTTGTTGAAGCTGGATTTAACGAAACAACATCCCCTTTGGGAGTGAAGACATAAACATCGTCTTCAAATAAATTATCTTTGACGCTATCAAGATACTCTTGTGCGTCCTTCATGTCGCTTTGCCATTCCAATAGCTGCCGCAACCAGGTAAACTTGTCATCACTGGTTGTCAGTAGGCTATTAGACCCACCCGTTTCTTTATACTTCCAATGGGCTGCAATCCCGTATTCTGCAATGTGGTGCATTTCTGTTGTGCGAATCTGCACTTCTAACGGACGACCGGTTAAGCCAATGACTCCTGTATGCAACGATTGGTAGCGGTTAGGTTTGGGTAAACCGATATAATCTTTAAATCTGCCGGGAATGGGGCGGAAGGCATCGTGTACTACAGCTAAAGCCCGATAACATTCCTCATTTGTCTCTACAATAATCCGCAGGGCTGCCAAATCATAAATTTCATGAAATTCCTTTTGCTGTCGCTGCATCTTCTGGTAGATGCTATACAGATGTTTGGGACGACCACTAACGTCTAAACAACGAATTCCTGCTTGCTGTAACCGTTGCTGCAAAGTTGTTGTAGCTTTAGCTAATTTCTCTTCTCTAGCTGTCCGTTTTTCCGAAACGTGCTGCTGAATTTCGCGAAAGGCTTCTGGTTCTAAATACTTAAAGGCTAAATCTTCTAATTCCCACTTAATCCGCCAGATCCCCAAACGATTGGCTAAAGGTGCAAAGATATCTCTGGTTTCTTGGGCTGAACGGCGGCGGCTGTCTTCAGACATATATTGCAGAGTTCGCATATTATGCAACCTGTCTGCCAACTTCACCACAATTACCCGAATATCCTGCGCCATTGCCAAAAACATTCGCCGAAAGTTTTCAGCTTGTCCTTCGGTTTTGCTTTTGAAATTAATTTTAGAAAGCTTGGTGACACCTTCCACCAACTGACGCACTTCCGCGCCAAATAGCTGCTCTATTTCTTCAATTGTGACATCTGTATCTTCAACTACATCATGAAGAAATCCAGCTGCTATCATAGCGGGACTGCCTCCTAAGTCGCGCAGCAAACCAGCTACAGCCACAGGATGGCTAATATATAATTCTCCTGACTTGCGATATTGACCTTTATGCAGCTGATAAGCAAATTCAAACGCCCGGCAAATTAACGTGTTATCACTATATAGGCGGTCATCTTCTGCTGCGTTGTGCTGGGCTGATGTCTCCCGCAAAGATTTCTTCAGCCATTCGGGAAGGGAAAGATCAGTCGGGGAACTTATAGCTATGCTGCTCATACAATAGGAGAGGTGATCTCTGGATAAGTGGGAAATAGATGCAACTGGCAGCATCATCAGTCTATGATGTTGCTGTCCTGGTGGGGGGATGAAAAGAGTAACAGGATGATTCCCTATATACCTATGGTACTCATCCACTGCGGGTTTTCATGATCATATGTGGAAAAAAACGTAGATTGCAAACACAGCCTCAAAGCAAAGTCTGAGGCTGATAATACAAGTAAGAGCGTAAGATAGATTATTGTAGAAGAAAATTTTCTTGACATTAATACTATCTTAAATAGCAGTGAATGTCTTTAAGTTCTGATAAATATCAAGCACTGGTAAACTTACTTGAACAATTGCGTACAGATGTCAGCAATCTTCACGTTACTACACCTGAACTAAAACAGCGTGTAGCCAGCTTACAACAATTGTTTGCTCAAGAAATCGTCCCTTTGGCGGTAGATGCAAACTCGCGAGAGCAATCTTACCAGACGGAAATAAGCAAGCAGTTACGCCTGTTGGAAGTAGATGTGATGTTTTTACAAGGGGCGCGGCAAACATCGACGGTACAAACAAGACTAAAGACAATTAGCGATCGCCTCACAACACTAACTCAATATTGCCACGCCATACTGCAACAAGATACACCAGAATGAAAAATTAGGGGTGTAGGGGTGTAGGGGAGACAAGGGAGATTTTACCCCAGTCCCCAGTTCCCAGTCCCTATTCCCTAACCTTTCCTCGTTTCACAAATATGAATAGTGCAACCGCACTGACACCCAAAATCCAGCCGCCGGAAGGTTCGGGGATGCTGGTGCTGGTTTTCAAGGGATTATTGGGTTTGGTGAGGGTTTCTTTACCATCTTCTATTTTGCGGTCAAAGCGATCGCTAGCGGCTTCGGCTTCTTTGAGTAACCGTCTTTGTTCGTCGTTGACTAATACCAACATAGAAGAGTATGGACTAACAATCTCATACTTTTTGGCGATCGCGTGAATTGCATCTAAGCTTTTGAGATTGTCTAACTTGATTTGTTTACTCAAGCTTAAAATTAATTGTCGGGCGGCTAATGGTTGTAAACCTGCTGGCTGTTGAGGGTTATTTACCTCTGCGGTATCAGTTTTTTGCAGATACCACGCATAATTATCTACTACACTCACAACAGAGTCACCTAACGCTGATTTCGTAGCAATTCGTTGCAATACCTCTGCAATATCTTCCGAGACTCCACCGCCAGTATCTTGGATCGATTTGATCATCCCATCGTTGTAGGCTGCGGGTAATCCACCTAAATGCACCATCCATAGAGGCGCAGGTGAGGCAACTACAATCTTATTCTTACGGGATAACTCATAACTCCCCTCATCACTAATGAGTAATACTGCATCATAGGCTGTGTCACCGCGCAGTTGATTAAACTGTTCCAACATTTGTTGGGGTTGAAGTGTACCGTAAAAGGTAGTTTTTTCCGCTTGGAATTGTTGGATATCATCCAGCCGTTTGGGTGCTGCACCCTTAGCGACACTGATGTATAAATCAGCATCGTTATTAGTTAAATCCTTGTCTGCAAAGCCATGCTGTTTTAACCAATCCCAAGTTTGTGATAATTCCTTGGTATGACTACCCATACTGCGGGAAGTATCCAAAACTAAGGCGATGCGTTGGGTTTTGGGTAAAGAATAATCTTTTGGGGATAAAGGCTTGGCGATAATGCGATCGCCATTTTCTAAGTTCACTTCATGGAGTGCAGGCTGTACTTTACTACTGGCGGGGACAAATTCTTCTAACCAAGCATCCTGTTTAAAGTTGATAGCTTTACCGTTGCGGGTACGTTTAGTATCCTGACTCCAGAAAATATTGCGTTTTTCCCCTAAATCTGGCATCGCCCAACCTTTATCTTTACCCATCACCTTGTAAGTTAGCCATAGGTGCATTTCCGTGGCGCGTGGTGGTTGTCCTTGGATTTGTAGCACATTATTGGGAGGGATGGGAAAAGCCCTCAAGCGATAATGTCTTGGCCCTACTTGTTCCAGTAAAGCAGGATCTACAGGGCGTTCTCTTCTCACCTGGGAATTGTAAACTTTTTGGGCAGCACCGCGAGGAGAAACAGTGAAAGGGAAACGTTGGGATAGTTTGTTAGTATCTCCCAACCATAATCCGGTAATTACAGCACTTTCTGGTAAAGAAAAGGAGTAAAAAACTTCTTGAACTTCTCGAGTTTGGTTTTTGTAAACTTCGTATAACTCCACATCAGCCCAATCACCATGTTCTTTAACTGTGACTTGTTGTGATGCTAACCAAACTTTTTTCTCGTTGATATTTAATAAACCAGCCTTAACTTCTTGCTGGTTAAAAGTAGATTGTACAGCATGACTAACTGCTGCTTTTTCTGCTTTTTGTAGTGGGGTATCAAAAAATTCTGCATAAAGTTTTTCGGCTTTTTCAGCATCTTTTTCTGAACCTTGATATAAAAATGGTGACATCAAGAAGTTATAGCCATTTTGGATGTTATTAGCTACTGATTTGTCTAAGCCTAGTACCTGCCGATACATGGCACTGATATGATTATTTTCTTCTCTACTACTGAGATAGCGATAAGAAGATAAATAAGCGTTGACTAAACCATCGCGAATTTCGTTTGATTTAGCTAAAATGGTTTGGCGATCAGCTACGCTGGGCGGAACGCCATCGCGCTCATTATTAGAAGAATTAGCTAATAGAGAAAAAGCCAAAACTTGAGGCTGTTGTTGTAGAGATATAAAGGTGATAAAAAAAGCAATTACAACAGCACTAGCACCGACTAAAGTCTTTTTATTTCCGTAATCTCTAGCAAAAGCTTGTAAAATTCTAGAGCCAGAATTCACATACATCGCTGCTAGTGCGGAAGGCATGAAAATAAACAAAGTGGCACTAAAGGCAAAGAGAAGTAACCAAAGAGCAACCAACCATAAACTACCAATTAACGAAAAATCAGTCAATATATACCATAAACCTTTTAACCACTCAAATTTAACAAACTCCTGCACTAAAAACGCTGCTAAAGGCAAGGCATAAAATAGTAAGATTACACCTGCATAAATGCCGAATAGCAGCATTAAACTATGTGCTAGCATTTGCACCCATTGCAGAGCATTTTTTCGTCTAGAAGCATACCCAAAAAATAATTCTCCGCAAAATGCTGCAATACATATACCAATTGTGGCGATAATCTGGGTACTAGCGGGTGTCAATTCCCGAATGACAAACAACCGCAACAAACACAAAACAAATAGTGGTGCTTCTACCCCATAAAATAAGCGGATGAGTTGTAGGGGTTGTGTGATGAAAAACTTACCTCCAATAAGAGAAGAAATTGTTGGTATGGCGATTAAGGTAACTAGAGTTAGAGAAAATTCTGCGGGGATATCACCCTGTAAGGTGGCTTGGAATAATGGTACAGCTATCCAAGGCATTATCCCGAAATAGACAAACATTAAAAATGTTAAGTTCCACAGCCAAAATATGGCGTAAAAGGTAGTATTCCAGAAAATCTTCACAGCTTGATACCCTCCTATTAGCAGTGATTAATGCTTCTACAGAATCCAGTTGTCACATTCCCAGTTTTGGATCGATAAATTAGATAAATGTTTACAGTGTTGTCGGAAAACAAGACTGTAACTTTATAGTTCCCAAAAGTTGGGGAGAGTGGAAATTTAAACGCAGAGGGGAAGAGAGGTAAGTGCGGAGGTACACGGAGGGTTGACTACGAATTTCATGGAATGCGGAATGCTGTACTTAGTTAATTAGCGATCGCCTCATGAGTTTGATTCACTATTGCTGCGCCATACTCTAACAAAACACCCCCAGACGCATCTGAATCATGGGTTTGTGATCAAGCTTTGCTGTTAGACTGCAAGAGATAAAGGGAATCATAGAATCAACAAAAGTCCTCTTAGATAGTGAAGATTCTATGCTGAAAATTAAGTTAGGAATTGGGCAAAGGATTAGTCTAGGATATGCCATTACCCTAGGTATTGCTGTTTCTGGAACGGTTGCTGGTTTTGGTATTGGTCGTCACTATTACCAACAAGCTAGCGAAAGGAAACAACACACTCGCAATGAAGTTGAATTACTGCATCGCTTGCAAGCTGGTGTTCTTCAGGCGCGTACCCATCAACAACAACTCATTCCCTTAGTCAAAAACCCAGAAAGTTATAATGAGGAATATGCTCATTTGCTGCACCATCAAGCTGAAATAAAGAATCATTGGGCTGAGTTAAAGGCTTTTGTGAAGATAAAGTCTAAACCTGCGGGAGATATAAACCTTACAGAAATACCAAAATTTTTACAAACTTATAACGATGTTCCACAACAGTATTTTCAAGAACTAGAATACCGGATAAAGCAGATTCAGACATTAAATCTGAATACACCAAAAGATATTGAAAAAGCTCAAAAAATATTAATTGAATTTACAAATAGTGACTTAGCACTTAATTTTGATGGCATTTCTGATGATTTGGTAGGTATTATTAAAAATTCTTATTTAACAACAAAACAAACTAATGAATTGCAGGAACAATCTACCAGAATATCTCAACAAATTGTTCTTACTAGTATTACCCTATCAGTGGGTATTTCAATTCTCTTAGCACTTTTTACTAGTCGAGCGATCGCTCGACCTATTCAAACATTAACTAATATAGCTAGACGTTCTACAGAAGAGTCGAATTTCAATTTACAAGTGAATATTGATAGTAATGATGAAATTGGTGTGCTTGGCAACTCTCTCAATCAATTAATTGCTACAGTTAAACAACTATTAAACCAGCAACAGGCAGCTAACGAACAACTAGCAGCTTATAACGAAACTCTAGAACACAAGGTAGAGACAAGAACCGAAGAACTCAGCGAAAAAAATATCCGTTTGCAACAACTGCTAGAGGAATTACAACGTACTCAACTGCAAATGGTGCAAAGCGAAAAAATGTCTGCTTTGGGGCAAATGGTGGCAGGCATAGCCCACGAAATTAATAATCCAGTTAACTTTATCCATGGCAATTTGGCTCATGTCCAAGAATATGCCGAAAATCTCTTGAATTTTGTACAATTGTACCAAAAATATTACCCTGAACCAGTATCAGAAATAGTAGATGAAGCAGAAAATATCGAACTGGAATTTATCCAGGAAGATTTACCAAAAATGTTAGATTCAATGAAAATTGGTACAGATAGGATTCGCCGGATTGTGCTGTCATTGAGGAACTTCTCACGTCTTGATGAATCAGCATTCAAAGCGGTAGATATTCATGAAGGTATTGATAGCACTTTGCTAATTTTACAACATCGTCTGAAAGATACACCAGAACGCCCCGCTATTAAAATTATAAAAAACTATGGTAATTTACCTTTGGTAGAGTGCTATCCTGGGCAACTCAATCAGGTATTTATGAATATTTTAGCTAATGCGATCGATGCTTTAGAAGAACAACAAGGTATACAAAGAAATAGTCAGATTACTATTAGTACATCAATTAAAGATTCTGATTGGGTGCAAATTGCGATCGCTGATAACGGTTCTGGTATCCCTGAAGATGTTCAAAGCAAAATTTTTCAGCCATTTTTTACTACGAAGCCATCCGGTAAAGGTACAGGAATGGGAATGTCTATCAGCCTGCAAATTATTGCTGAAAAACACGGGGGGAAATTAGATTGTTTCTCTACTATTGGTCAGGGAACAGAGTTTATTATTCAGATTCCTGTAAGCCAAAATTTCATACTTGCTACCGTTAAGGAATGCTAAGTAATATAAATTCAATAATTTATCTAAGCTAAACGCTGAACGATAGGAACTTCAATGACAAATTCTATGCCTTTTGGTTGATTAGAATTACAATATAGCTTTCCAGAATGTTTCTCCACAATAATCTGGTAACTAATCGATAATCCTAGTCCTGTACCCTGACCCACAGGCTTAGTAGTAAAAAATGGATCAAACAATTTGTCACGAATATTTTCTGGAATACCTATACCATTATCAATAATCCGAATTTGTATCCAAGATTCATTTAGTTGATCAGTGCAAATACGAATTGTAGAAGGGTTATTTTTAATTTCATCACTTGTACGTTGCAAGTTATATTCATGTAAAGCATCTATGGCATTAGCCAGAATATTCATAAATACCTGATTCAGTAAACCAGGGTAACATTCAACCAATGGTAATAAAACATATTCTTTGATTATCGAAATTTCTGGATTTTTGTCCATAGCTTTCAGACGATGAGATAAAATCATCAAAGTACCATCAATACCTTCATGAATATCTACTGCTTTGATTTCCGCTTCATCCAGACGAGAAAAATTGCGTAGAGATTTAACAATTTTCTCAACTCTGTCAGTGCCAATTTCGATAGATTTAAGGATTTTGATAAAATCTTCTTGGATGAATTCTAAATCAATATCTTTGATTTGGGATTGAATATGATCTGGAGGTTGGGGATAATATAGCTGATAATTATGTATAAGCTTTAATATGTTATTTGAATATTGTTTTACATAATCAATATTACATTTAACAAAAGTGATTGGATTATTGATTTCATGGGCAATACCAGCTACCATTTCACCCAAAGAAGACATTTTCTCTGTCTGAATTAATTGGATTTGAGCTTGTTGTAATCTTTGTAATGTTTGAGTGAGTTGAGTATTTTTATTTTGCAACTCTTTTGCTCTTTTTTCTACACGCACTTCTAATTCATGATTGATATTTGTTAATGCTTTTTGAGCAATTTTACTAGATTTTAAATAGTTCTTTAATAAACGCAAAACTAATAACCATGAAGGGATAAGGAAAGCTAAACTAATAAAGGAAGCACAAATTGACCATAATAGATATCGGCGATATTGGAAGACTCTATTATATATTTGAAGAGAAATACTTTGATTTATTCTATCAACTCCTGATGCGTATTTTTGCTTCTCTAATTCGTATTTTTGACTTAATAAAAGGGATTTAGCTGCTAGTTTTTGACCTGTTCTAACTAAATCAAAAGATTTATATTCCATCGCCACCAAACGCTGATTCGCAGCATCAGTCTCTTGTGCATCTTGATTATTATAAGCTTGGGGAGCAAGCTTAATTGATTCTTTAATGGCTGCATCTAGTAAAGGTTCAAATTTACGATATCTTATTTCCCAAATGGAATCACCTGTAGCAGCATTCATGCGGGCTGACATCGTAAGAACTTCATCATAATAAGTAATTTTTTCATTCAAACTTCGTAGTCTTAATTCGTTTTCAAGAAGATTATTAAAATCATTATAAGCTCGCCAAGTAATCCATGTTTGAGGTAAAAATAAAACTAGGGTTAGTATAACAGTGATAGTAATTAACTGAGATGGAAGGAGTTTAAATGGAAGCCGAAATAATTTTAAACATATTGATTTAATATTTGTTTTTTGAAACATGATAAAAATCTATATTACTTTTCTAAAAATAGTGATTCTAGATGAATAGTTGTCAAAGGATTTAGGTTGAACTCATTATGAATAAATAAATATAAATTCTATCTGCGATCGCATAAAAGCCAAATTTTTCTAGGAATTGTAGTTACTACTCCCAAAAGAAGTATTATTATTGTCTAATCATAAATAATATTGTCTGTTTTAATAATTATACGCACCTCCGTATTTTTTCTTAATCTTGTGAGAAAGTTAAACAGCAAGAATAAAGTAATAAAGGAAGAAGCATCTTCTTTTATTATCTTTTCCATGAAAAATACAAGCAATTTTCAGATAAAAATTATTAAAAATGTGAATTTTTAAGCTAGCAAAAGTAGTAAATAATGATATAGAACAACTCTTTTCCTCTTAACTCAAACTGATATCTGGCTGAGGATTCCAGAAACCATCGCGTTCTGGTGATAAGTTGTCATCAAAATTTTATTGGAGATGCGGCACTAATTGCAGATTCCGTGTGCGTCGAGATGGTACAATCACCATAGTTGAAGGATCATCAAGCACTCAAGAAATCCACTTACTGCCTAGTAAGCAGACACTAGTAATAAAAATGACGCACTCACCAAAATCAGGAAATGATCAGGAGTCAGCGAACCGTCGTTTATTAAATTTTCTCCTTTCAAGACGTACAAGCCTAGTTGTAGGAATTATTTTGCTCGCTGGAACTGCATCTGGTACTTGGTGGGTAAGACAATATGTATACAACGATTTAGCCCCGTTAGTAGAAACAAATCTGGAGCAATTGCTGGGGCGACCAATAAAATTAGGCAAAATTGCAGCTTTTTCACTCTCTAGTCTGAGATTTAGCTCTCTATCGATACCAGCAACTTCTACAGACCAAGATTGGGTGAAAGCAGAGAGCGTTGATGTGCAGTTTTCACCCTTACAAATATTACTTACCCGAACATTACCATTAAATGTCACATTAGTTCAGCCCAAGGTCTACATCCAACAAGATCAAGATGGTAGTTGGGTTACGGCTGATGTTAAGAGTGGAGAAGGTCAAGGTGCTATTCAAATTGAGTTACAAACACTCAAGCTTGTTGATGGGAATATAGAGTTATTACCAGCATCCACATCAATTAAGCCGAAAGGTTCTGTAGTTATAGATAAATTTGGTGGTATTGCGCGATTTTCACCTAAAAACACAGGGGTTGGTTATGAAATAAATGGTCAACTTACCAGAGGAGGTACAGTTAACATCTCTGGTGAAACAGAATTGAAAACACAAGCAACTAGCCTCAAGGTTGTAGCACAAAGTTTACAAGCCTCTGATGTCAGTCGCCTAATTCAATTGCCAATTGTTTTACAAGCAGGACGTATAGATGCCGACTTAGGACTGAAAATCCTCTCCAATTCCGCAGATATAGTAATTACGGGGACAGCTACTCCTAGTGGGGTGACTGCTCAAATCCAAGATATTCCCCAACAGTTTACTAATACTAATGGTAACTTGATATTTAAAGGTCAGGCGATCGCTCTAGATAATCTCACGACAAACCTTGGTCAAGTCCCCATCGTAGCAAATGGAACAGTTAATACACAAACAGGTTTTAACATCTCAGCCCAGGTAAAACCAGTCAGTGCGAAAAATATTTTAGACACGCTCAAATTAGATTCACCAGTGATAGCTACTGGCGAAGTACAAGCAGATATTAGGTTGCAGGGGACACTTCAGCAGCCAATTCTTAGCGGTACAGCCAGCAACACCAAACCAATTCAAGTTGACCGTGTTCAATTTAAAACCGTCAATACTGATTTTCGTTTAAGTATATCTGAAAATGACTCTCGAATTTTTGTCTCAAATTTAACACTAGTCCCCGCCGCAGGTGGTGAAATTACAGGAAGCGGTGAAGCTACTCTGGGTGATCAAGTAAATTTTAAGATTCAAGCAGTCAATATATCCGGGGATATACTAGCACGTAGTTATGGTTTGACTCCTCCCATCAACGTGGGTAATGTCTCAGCAGAAGCAGAAATTACTGGCTCATTAGATAAACAATCTTTGGCACTGAACATTTCTAGTGTAGAGGTGAAGCCGCCAGCCGGGGGACAAATCATGGGGAGTGGTCAAGTTCAGCTAGCACCCCAAGGGAATGTATTATTCAATATTAAAGCCCAAAATTTACCAGGGGATGCGATCGCTAAAACCAACACCCCTGCATCTACAATCAAAGTCGGTTCTATATCAGCCAATGCGAGAATTTCCGGTACTCTTGGCAATCTGCGGACAGTAGCACAACTGCAAGCACCTACTGCTACCTATCCAACTACGGGGCGAGTTGTGATTACTCAACAAGGGCAGAATATCCTATTGCCAAGTGCTGTTTTTAACGTAGTAGGTGGTACAATTACAGCCAATGGTCAGCTTACTCAACAACGCTGGCAAGCTGCTGTCAATGCCCAAAGTTTACAATTAAATCGTTTTCAGGAGATACCACCACAGTTTCAGGGAGTTGTAAATAGTGCATCAGTAAATTTGTCAGGAAGCACTACGGCTTTTCAACCTGCAAATATTCAAGCTACAGGAGAGGCAAGCTTGAGTTTAGCAGGAGGTGGCGTTAATCTGAGAGACATTAGCCTCAATGCTAGTCGCTGGCAAGCCGTTGTCAACGCTGACCAATTACAACTCAACCGTTTCTCACCACAACTCCAAGGACGGCTGAACAGCGAAATCAAATTGACAGGGACAACAGAGTCTTTCGAGGTTGTAGATATTCGTGCAGCCGGACAAATCCGCGCTTCCCAAGTCGTACCCCAGTTAGCGCAACCGCTAACAGCCCAATTTCAGTGGAATGGACAGCAGATTATAGTCCAACGTGCGAGTATTCCAGGATTTAGTGCTAGTGGTGCGATCGCTGTACAATTACCCCAGACGGGTACACCCCAAATCACTGGGTTTAATTTGAATGTCCTAGCAGAGAATTTTAACCTGCAAAACACTGGCTTGCAAATCCCTGGAGATATAGCAATAGCAGGGTTACTTGATTTTAATGGGCAAATTACAGGGACTCTGGAAACTCCCAAGGCTACTGGTAATATCAGGCTGCGGAATTTCAATGTCGGTAACTTAGCATTTGACCCAGTTTTAACTGGAGACGTGAATTTTCAAGGAGGACAAGGAGCAAGACTGCAACTTGCAGGGAGACAAGACAAAATAGCAGTTAATCTGGGCGCAGATTATCTCCCTACCTCATTTTTACTCAAGCGCGGTCAGGCGATTAGCACAGGTAGAATCGCAGCAGATAACTTAATTGTCAACGCCCAACAGTTTCCTATAGCTCTGGTTGGTGGCTTTTTACCTGACAATAGCTTGAAACCTCTAGGGGGAGAACTATCGGGAAATTTAGTTGTTAACCTGAATAATTATGCAGCAAGTGGAGACATAGAGATAATTAAACCCCGTGTTGCTAGAGTCTCAGCAGAAGAATTTCGAGCTAATATCAACTATGCCGATGGGACTGCTAGCTTAACTAATGGTCTATTGCGGTTAGGAAACAGCAGCATAGCTCTCAGTGGAAATTTGCAAACCGGTAATGACCCCAAATTTCAAGTACAAGCTGATTTAGAGCCAACTAAAATTGAGCAAATCTTGCAAGCATTTAATATCTTCGACCTCCAAGACCTTGGTAGCGGGTTGGAGTCTCCAACGTTAGCGGGAGCAGAGGTACTCGACACTACACCTGTGAGTTTACCGAATGCAGACTTGCAAACACAGTTAGAGTATTTTTCCCAAATTGAAACATCGGTAGCACAACAACGGCAGCAAGAGAAAGAACAAGCAACCTCTTTACCTACCCTTGCAGAATTAACAGGTGCTTTGAGTGGGGGAATTACAGCCAGTGGTTCATTAAAATCTGGTTTGAATGTCGGCTTTAATTTCCAGGGTAATAACTGGCGATGGGGTGAATATTCGATTAATCAAGTCACAGCTAAAGGTAATTTTGCAGATGGTGTAGTTACACTCTCACCATTAAGTCTGGGGATAAATCAAGGATTAATCGCTTTTTCTGGACAGTTAGGAACAGAACAACTATCTGGAAACTTAAATGTAGCAAGTTTACCCCTGTCACTTTTACAGCCTTTTATCGAGCAATACCCTGTAGATGTCACAGGTCAAGTAAATGCTGTAGCTAACTTGCAAGGTAGTTTAAATGACCCTAAAGTTAATGGTGAAGTTTCGTTAGCTAATGCCACTGTAAATCAGCAATCTGTGCAAACCGGACAGGTAAAATTTAATTACAACAATGCTCGTCTGGGTTTTGATAGCACCTTGTTATTGACTGGGACACAACCCCTATCAATTACAGGTAGCGTACCTGCACCGCTACCTTTTGCGGCAGTGCCATCAGATAATAATCAACTCAGTATCAACGCCAGTTTGAATAATGAAGGATTGGCACTGTTAAATGTATTTACCAATAATCAAGTTAGTTGGGTAGATGGTGAAGGCCAAGTAGATGTTAATGTTCAGGGTACGTTAAAAGAGCCAATTATCAATGGAACTACCAGAGTTAATAATGCTACTATTCGCGCTCAAGCTTTATCCGAACCCCTCACAAATGTCACAGGAACACTGGTATTTGATGGTAGTACGCTAAATGTAGAGGGTATTCAAGCCAATTATAATCAAGGGCTAGTAGCTGTCACAGGAATTTTACCTATTTTTACTCCTCAGCCAGACGCATCCAATCCCCTAACCGTATCTATAGAAGAACAACTAGATTTTCAAGTTCCAGGATTGTATCAGGGTGATGTTAGCGGTAATGCCGTAATTCGGGGAACAGCACTAAAACCTGTAATTGGTGGAGAGATAGAACTGAGTGATGGTCAAGTCATTATTGGCAAATCTGCGGCTGATAGCTCAGACCCAGCAAACACGACTGCAACTACACCAGAGCCGACTTCTATTACTCTCAATACACCAGAGGCTAGCAGTAATCCAGTAACTACAACAGAGGTTAGCACTACACCCAACTTACCTATAGAGTTTGCAGATTTACGATTGGTTCTGGGCGACGATATTCGGGTTACAACTGAGTCTCTACTCAGCTCCATACCAGGAGCATCGGCATTTAGTCAACCTGTACTGAGCTTTGATGCTAAAGGCGACCTGACTATCAATGGTACTCTAGCCAAGCCCCTCCCTCAAGGAGTCATCCGTTTGACAGGAGGACGAATCAGCTTATTTTCTACAGAGTTTACCTTGGCTCGGGGCTATGAACAAACAGCGACGTTTACTCCCAGCCAAGGACTTGACCCTAGCCTAGATGTCCGACTGGTGACAATTGTATCTGAGACATCGGCAACAGGTAGTCAAATCTTAGAATCACCTTTGTCTTCGGAAATTAGCGATATTTCCGCTAACAACTTTGGGACTTTACGTACCGTTCGCGTCCAAGCAAGGGCGACAGGTAAGGCCAGTGAATTAGCAGACAATTTGGAATTGACGAGTGAACCTCGCCGAAGTCAGGGAGAAATTGTTGGTTTGTTGGGTGGCTCGATTCTTAATTCTCTCAGTCAGCCAGGAGATTTAACACAAGGATTGACTAATTTCGCCGGCTCTACTGTTTTAGGTGGTTTGCAAGGAACTATCACTGCCATCGGACAGGCGGTTGGCTTTAACGAATTTCGGATATTTCCTACCCCTGCTACTAGTCAAGAATCAACTACATCTTCAGTTCTCAACTTGTCAGCAGAGGGTGTGTTTAATGTCAACCGTAACTTATCTGTCTCCTTATCACGCGCTTTTGCTACCAATGAGTCTTTCCGTTACAATTTGCTTTATCGTCTCAATGACGAAATTCTTGTACGTGGCGCGACTAATTTGGGAAATGAAAATCTATTCTTATTTGAATATGAAGCCAGATTTTAGAATCAGTAGCAATAATATTTGATTATATTTCCCTATTCAAATCCAATACTTTAATTTAAAGAATTTGATACACTAGCTTAAATTTAAAAATATCCAAGCTGGTAGCTTTGGGCTGATAAATAAACTATGAGTAAAGAGTTATTTTGTATCGAAAATTTGCGTGTCGCTTATCCGCAGCGTAACGGGGAAGAACTACAGTGGGCAGTTGATGACGTATCTTTTACCTTACAACCTGGTGAAAAAATGGGGTTAGTTGGTGAATCGGGTTGTGGTAAGTCTACCTTAGGACGAGCGGCGATGCGTCTACTACCAGCTTCTAGTCGTGTGGAAGGGCGCGTGACATTTCAAGGAGAATCGGTATTTGATTTAACATTAACCCAATTGCGGAAATTTCGGGGGGAAGCGGTAGCATTAATTTTCCAAGACCCGATGACGCGGCTTGATCCTCTGATGACAATTGGTAATCACTGCATCGAAACTTTGCAAGCCCACTTACCAGAGTTATCAGCCAAGGAAGCGAAGGAAAAAGCACTGGCTACTTTAGAAAAGGTGAAGATTCCCGCTAGTCGGTGGAATCAGTACCCCCATGAGTTTAGCGGGGGGATGCGTCAACGGGTAGCGATCGCACTAGCTTTACTTCTTAATCCTAAATTAATTGTCGCTGATGAACCTACCACTAGCTTAGATGTCACTGTCTCCGCCCAGATTTTACAAGAATTAACTCGCCTTTGTAGTGAGGAAAATATGGCACTGCTGCTAATTTCTCACGATTTAGCAATGGTGGCGGAATATTGCGATCGCATCGGGGTAATGTACCAAGGCAAAATGGTAGAAATGGGTTCTACAGATACTGTCTTTAAGAATCCCCAACATGAATATACGCGATCGCTCTTGCAAGCAGCGTTACACATTCAATCTGTTGATGAAGTGGGGACTGGCGACTCTTTACTGGGGAACTCGGGGCCCCCTCTGGGGATAAGGGGTAATGGGGAAAATCACACTCAATCCCCAATCCTGCGAGTAACGGAACTTAAGCAGTATTACACTATCGAACCTAACTTTATCGAACGACTGTTTAAGGCAGAAAGTCAAACTATTAAGGCTGTAGATGGGATTAATCTGGAATTGTATCCAGGGGAAATTCTGGGATTAGTGGGTGAATCTGGATGTGGTAAAAGTACCCTATCGCGGACAATATTACAGTTAATTCGTCCTACATCTGGGAAAGTAGAGTTTTTAGGACAAGATTTAACTAAGCTGTCCCGTCCAGAAATTCGTGCTTCCCGGCGACAAATCCAAATGGTGTTTCAAGATCCTCATGCTTGTCTTAACCCAGCTATGACGGTGGGACAAAGTATAGGCGATCCTTTATTAATTCATCATCTAGCTGATGCAACCAAAGCCAAAGAACAGGTGTTATGGATGTTGGAGAAAGTCGGCTTAACACCAACGGAATTATATTATCAACGTTATCCATCAGACTTGTCTGGGGGACAACAGCAACGGGTAGCGATCGCGCGGGCTTTAATTACTCGTCCTAAACTATTAATCTGCGACGAACCCGTGAGTATGTTAGATGCGAGTGTACAGTCCCAAGTGCTGGAATTGATGTTGCAATTAAAAGATGAGTTTGAGTTGACCTATTTGTTTATTACTCATGACCTGTGGTTAGCAAGATTTTTGTGCGATCGTATTGCTGTGATGCACGGTGGTAAAATTGTCGAACTTGGCCCCACCAAACAGATATTTGCTAACCCACAACATCCCTACACCCAAACTCTCCTAGCTGCTGCTCCCCTACTAGCACGAGCTTAGAAAAATCAACCGCATTGCGCCAACAGCAGATGCAAGAGAAGTATATATTTCTAGTCGCCAATTATATCAGCCAAACATTTTCATGTAGAGACGCGATTTACCGCGTCTCTACATGAAGCATATTGAAGAAATTTTACTCAGCACTCAGCACTCACCACTCCGTATTTAGTGCGGTCAATTGAGGAAGTAAAGCAGCGAAAGCTTTACCTCGATGACTAACTGATTTCTTTACTTCTAGTGTCATCTGAGCAAAAGTGAATTGCTTCTCTGGAACGTAGAAAACTGGATCATAGCCAAAACCACCATCACCACGCGGTGCATGAAGAATTTCGCCAGGACAAATACCTTCTGCTTGAATAGCAATATTACCATCAGGAGAAGCGATCGCCACTACACACACAAATTGAGCTTTGCGGTTAACTTCGCTACCTAATTCTCTGAGCAATCTCGCAATTCGATCTGAGTCGGATGTACCATAACGGGCAGAGTATACACCAGGTGCGCCATTGAGGGCATCTACTTGTAAACCAGAATCATCTGCGATCGCCCAATTTCCTGTCACTTTCGCTACTTCAGAGGCTTTCAGACAAGCATTTGCCGCAAATGTATCGCCTGTCTCTTCAATTTCTAATTCTTCCGGCTTCAGTTTTAATTCCCAGTGGGTATCTTTGAGGTAAGCTTGCATTTCCCGCAATTTACCAGGATTACTTGTAGCTACTATGAGTATTGTCATTGGTCATTAGAAAATTCGTAGTTCGTAATTCGTAATTACGAACTACGAATTACGAATTATTAATTAATCTTACTCTGCCCAGTGTTTCGCCCAAGCTAGGGTTTTATGTACTTCTTCCAGAGTGGAGGCTTCACAGTAGAGGCGTAAAACTGGTTCTGTTCCACTGAATCTGATCATTAACCAGCTATGATCAGCGAGGCGGAATTTGTAGCCGTCTATGGTTTTACAGTCAATTACAGCTTTACCGACAATTTCTGTTAGTGGTTGAGTTTCTAGTTGTTGCAAAAGACGCGCCCTTACTTCCATGCTGGCTAGGGGCAAATCAATGCGATCATAGGCTGAGGTAAAGCCTGTTTGCTGTTGTAAGTGGCGATAATAATCTCCTAAATCCTGCCCAGATTCAACGATCGCCTCTAAGACATACAATGCTGATAATAGGGCATCTCGTTCTGGTATATGGCTACCATAACCAATCCCTCCCGATTCTTCCCCACCTAACAAAACTGGTGCGGCTAACATCCGGTCAGCAATGTATTTATACCCAACTGCTGTTTCAAATACTGATAAGTTATGTAGTGCGGCTACCTTGGGAATTAAATCTGAACCACTGACGGTTTTGACGATTTCGCCTGTAAAGTTGCGTCTCTGGGTGAGGTGGTCGATTAATATCGGGATTAAAACTTGGGAACTTAAGAAATTGGCATTACCATCAACGGCGGCGATGCGATCGCAATCTCCATCAAATACCAACCCTACTGTTAAACCTGATTTATTGCTATCTCGGTGAGTTTTGATGACATCAAATAGCCCAGATAGGTATTTAGGTAAGGGTTCTGGCGCACCACCACCAAATAAGGGGTCACGACTGCTATTGATTTCTTGGACACGTTCACCTAATAATCTGCCCAAACCACTCGCAGCTGCTCCGTGCATCACATCAGCAAATACGGTGAGTTTACCAGAAGCGATCGCTTCTCGGAGTTTGGCGATATTAACTTTTTTTTCTAAACCTTGGGTATAACTCGGCCAAGGATCAAATGTTTCTAACTTACCGGGGGTAGCTGCTGGCGGTACACCTACTGATAACTGTTCTTCTATATTTTTTGTAACTTCTGGTGATACTGAACCACCAAAATAACCTTTGACTTTTAATCCTAAATATGCGCCTGGGTTATGGCTAGCTGTAATTACTAACGCACCTAAAGCGTTGAGTTGTTTTGCTGCCCAACTAAAAGCGGGGGTAGGAGCATAGCTTTCACTCAGCAGA
This sequence comes from Anabaena minutissima FACHB-250, assembly GCF_014697125.1. Taxonomy (GTDB): domain Bacteria; phylum Cyanobacteriota; class Cyanobacteriia; order Cyanobacteriales; family Nostocaceae; genus Trichormus; species Trichormus minutissimus. The sequence continues at coordinate 121,421 of NZ_JACJRG010000004.1, forward strand.
ACATCAAAGCCGATGGCTGTAACAGAATTGGCAACGGCACGGGCAAAGTCTTCTGCCATAAATCGGCGATCGTAACCCACAATAATAGTGCGGCTACCTACTTCCGAAAAATATGTGTCATATAATACTTTTGCTGCAACTGGCGCGACCAAAGCTAGACGTTCAAAGGTGAATTCATCACCAATTACGCCCCTCCAGCCGTCTGTACCAAACTTGATGGGGCTAGCTATAACTGGCATTCAGGTATCCTCGGTAGTACACTTGAGGATTCTAGCATTTGTACACTTGGCTCAGTAGCAAAAGAGGCGTAAGAAGGTGATAGGTGACAGGTGAATTTTAGATTTTAGATTCAAACTAATTCAAAATTCACATTCCCAATCTACAGATATTAATAATCCTTAATAGTTGTGACTATTAAGGAGTTTTTATAGGAGCATGAGATGCTCACAATTTATGGTGCTTTGTTAAAAATCATCCAGAAACTGACTTAAACGACTAATAACTGGGTCAACCTCTTCTGGTGGTTCAACAGGATAGGTAGTAGTGTTGACTACATCTGCTGCTGGTGCGGGTGGAGGCGAAGAGTATATTACAGGTCGTTCTGTCACCATAATTGCCAGATGCGCCATTTGCTGCGTTAGTTGCAAAATTTGGCTCTCCAATGCCTCCAACCGATGGGATTCTTTGGCAAAAAAACGTTCCTCAAGGCCAGCCACTTGACGTTGCAGGTCATCGATTTTTTGTTCAACCGAAGCTATCTCTGCTATTTTGAGACCAGGTTTTACGGATTCCGGTACGCATAGAGTTTGCCATAAGGCTTCTTTACAGAGGTCGCTGAAAGTTTTTTCTGGTTGTTTTTCTAAATAATTTTCTACAACCGCCAACAAACTTTCGTCAGCAACCTCTGGGTTGAACGTAACCGATTTAACTACCTTTTTTGACCATTGGAACATTCTTTTTAAGCCCTAGAAGAGCGACTGGAGGATAATTGCGCCTCTCCATAAATATACTGCCCCAAAGCGTTAGCTTGTCGAGAAGGAGCTGATAGGTGGGCGTTAATTTTCGCTTCTTTGAGTAGACGTTGCACATCTTCCCAGAAGAATTCTCCACCGCCTCCGGTGATGATTACGTCGGTGACACGTTCTGGCAACCAAGCTAAAACTCGACTGCAAATTTCTCGTGAAAACTGCTCAATGAGGTTGGGTAGAAAATCATCTAGGTTAGTAGGCTTGCTTGCGCCTTTGGGACGGTAGAAGCGATCGCCTTTGGGTTTGTTAACGGCAGAAATTAATGCTAGAGATTGACTATCTGCGCTCTCAATTTCAGCTGCTACCATCTCATAAAACTTGCTCATGCCGAAGTCTTCACTCTTAGAAGCACCACGAGCAAACCGGAAGTTATCCACCATCAATAAATCAATGGTTTGGTGTCCGATATCGACGATCGCCACAGATATTTTTGTAAAATCAGGGCTGCTACCACCTTTTTTGGGTTGGGCTTCTGACCATAACAAACTGCCATAGCCTTCTGGCATTACCCAAACTTTAGAGATATTCAAAGATAAAGATTCGCCCCGGAAGTTCAACATATGAGGCCCGGTGACTTGGCTGATTATCTGGGCTTTTTCTCGTTCAAATTGTTCTAATGAGAGGAAAGGTAGACCCAGGACTACAGAAATTTCATCTTTGAGTTTGAAGTAGCCAGCACACGCCAAAACTTTCACCAGTGCATCTTCTACTTTGGACTGGCCAACTCCTAAGTTAGCCCCAAAGTCTGCTGCTAGTTGACCAACGGCGTAGCCTTTGCCTTGATACTCCAGCCATAAGTCCATGAGAGGGTCAGTAGCACGAGCTTCAAACACGCCACCGCGTACCTGTTCGATGGACATTTGCTTGACGTTGGCAGGTACGAACATCACATTGTTAGGTTCGCGGCTCACACAGGTCTTTGTGGAGGTTCTGCCCAAATCGACACTGAGAATAGATTTGCCCAAACCATTATTAGATTTAGGCACTGTGGTATTGAGGGGGGTAGATGCTGATACCCTGTTTAAAGGGATGGCAGCAGCGTTCATCGGGGTAGCGGCGGAAGGTTGGTCAGTCATACAAGCTCCTAGTCCTTTCTTAACTGTAAAAAGTTACCATGCCTATCGTACAAATATGCGGGATACCAGAAATTTTCAGCTTCGTCAAGTGTAACTACAAATACGCCAAAATTTAAAGTTTTAATAAAATTTAGGCGATCGCTTTCTTCAGCATTATTTGGCATAGTGTAGGCGAATTTTTACCAGATGTAACCCCCAGTTGACAACTAAAAGTAACTGTTTTTCAAATTCTGCTATTTCTGCGCTTACGTTTGAGTATCCAGGCGACAAATGCTAAAACCAAAATCCCAAGTACAATTTTGGATACAGGGGCTAGGTACTTATCCACAAGTTCATACTGACTACCCAACATATATCCTGAGTATGTTAGCAAACCAACCCAAGCTGCGCTACCTAATGTTGTATAAAATAAGAATGGTAGCAAACTCATATTGCTCATACCTGCGGGTACGGAAATCAAAGTCCGCACCCCAGGAACTAAGCGACCAATGAAAACTGCTTTATTACCTTGAGTCTCAAACCACCGCTTGGCTTTACTAATATCCTTGCTAGATACACCAATCCACTTGCCATACTTCCTAGCAAAGACCTTCAAACGCCTTTCCCCCCAAAATTTACCGGGATAATACCAAATAAGTGCGCCAGTGACAGAACCGAACAGTCCGGCAAAGAACACACCCAAGATATTTAGCCTTGAATCTGGAAGATTTGCTGTGTAACCTGCTAGTGGCATAATCAATTCTGAAGGAATTGGTGGAAACAGGTTCTCCACAAACATCAACAGAGCAATTCCGCCATAGCCTAAAGATTCAATAATATTTTTGATCCAATCCGATGACATACAATAGTTATCTCAAAACTTGATGTTTGTAGTAAGGACTTTAGTCCTTATGCTTTTGAGGACTAAAGTCCTCACTACGAACAACTAAAAAATAAAAAAGCAAAAGTCAAATTTTTTACTGTTGACTTTTGCCTTTTAACTTTTAACTTTTAACTTTTTTACGCTGTTGGAGTCAATGATTGCACTCTTGATTCAGACTCCCAATCTAATGGATTCCATACCCGTTCTTCCAGAGCCATCTGTTCAATTAAACTAGCTAATCTCAAAGCCTTAAGTGCTTGTTCACCACCTACGGAGGGCTGATTACCACCGTGTACGCAGTTGACAAAATGTTCTAATTCTGCACTTAGGGGTTGAATGTTGGTAGTATAAACTTTTTCAATCAAACCATCTTGCCGATATAAAACTTGCTTATGATCGTTGAGAGAGTTAGCAGGTGTTTGTCGATGAATTAAAATTTCATTCTTGAGAAAATCTGCTTCAGTAAATGAGTTTTTACAGTGGGCAACGATACGGCGGATTTTACGGTGTGTGACTTTGCTGGCTGTCAAAGTGGCAACAATGCCATTGGCAAATCCCAAGGTAGCCGTCACATAATCTAAATAACCAGAGTCCAAGGAACGAGTACCACTAGCGGTTAATTTGGTTACTGGTGAAGCTGCTAATTCCAACAATAAATCAATGTCGTGAATCATCAAATCCAGCACCACCGAAACATCATTGGCTCGGTCAGAGTAAGGACTCATCCGGTGAGCTTCTAATGCTAAAACTTCTTCTGTTTTCAGGACTTTGTGCAGCTCGCGGAAGGCTGGATTAAATCGCTCAATATGACCTACTTGCAGGATACACTGAGAATCAGCAGCAGCATTGACTAAGGATTCCGCCTCAGAAATACTAGCAGCAATGGGTTTTTCAATTAAGACATGAATGCCTGCCAAAAGACAGTTGATGCCCACAGCATAATGCAAGCGAGTGGGAACAGCTATGCACACAGCTTCTACATGGGGGAGCAGGTCACAGTAATCTTCAAAAAAACGCACCTTGTATTTACTGGCGGTTTCTAAGCCTCGTTCGACATTAATATCTGACACACCGACTAGTTCAACATCCTTCATTGAACCCAGTGTCCGGGCGTGATGTTGTCCCATGTTGCCTACGCCGATTACACCTATGCGAATCGGTCGTGGCTGGTTGCGCTGTGTATATGAATTTGGTTCTGCCACTGACATGCTATTTTGCACTATTGTTCTCTCCTCAACCACCAAATTTAGAGACGCTATGGCCGTTGGCGTTTATACTTGACAGCCGATTATTATCCGTCTAAAACCATCCAGATGGTAACATAGAGGCTCTGTTTATGAAGAATTTCAAAGTTTGCGATGAGTTCCCGTAATTTGGCTGTCTTTTGTACAGACATTGCTCAAGTGTACGGTTTTTTCTGTTATACACAAACTACAATCAGCCTTTTTATTACCTTTAAAAACCTAGTAGTTCTAAGTGGAAATATTTAAAAGACAGTTAGACAATAAATTATCTGGATTAAAGATTAGCAATTCCATTGTGAGGAAAATTACAAATTAATTAACAACAATATCATACTGGAATACTTACACAAAAAAAGATTTATCTAAGATGTCCACTACGGTTATACTCAAATGATTTTTGCATAATTATTTGCATCCCTTAGAGATTTAACCAATGATTTTTACGGATGCTCATCAGGAAAACCACTTTCTTTGCGGTGATTTTGATTTGGCGATTTACATTAAAAATTTGAAGCGGAAATGAAAGCTGTAATTTTGTTGTCTGGGGGATTAGATTCTTCCACCATTCTTTACCAAGCAAAATCTGATGGTTGTGAGTGTTACTCAATGTCATTTGATTACCAACAGCGACATCGCCGAGAGTTACATTCAGCTTTGCTTGTAGGGCAAAAAGCTGAGGTTGTTCAACATCAGGTAGTTAACTTTGATTTAAGACAATGGGGTGGTTCAGCATTGACCGACGATGCGATCGCCTTACCTGAAGCACGTTCTCTGGATGAGATGTCACAAAGTATTCCTGTAACCTACGTACCTGCACGGAACACAATATTTTTAAGTTTTGCTCTAGCCTATGCGGAAGCGATCGCAGCTGAACGTGTTTACATTGGAGTCAACGCCCTAGATTATTCAGGATATCCTGACTGTCGTCCTGACTATATCCAAGCAATGCAAGAAGTTTTCCGACTGGGAACGAAACAAGGACGGGTTGGGCAACCAATCAAAATTGTTGCTCCCTTGCTGGAACTGAAAAAAACCGAAATTATCCAGCTTGGCAACCAATTAGGAGTACCTTGGGATCTCACTTGGTCTTGCTATGCCGGTGGTGATGTCGCTTGCGGTGTTTGTGATTCTTGCCGTTTGCGACTAGCCGCTTTCGCCGAATTAGGACTTGTTGATCCACTACCCTATGCTTAATGAGGGAATAAGGCATTATTTAATTTTGAATAGTGACTAGATTATTCCCCAGTCACTATTCAATTAACCGACGCAGTTGAATTTGATGCAGGCGCGGCCCATCAACAGATACAACTGTGAATTCAAGATTTTCATAGCGAAAAAGTTCGCCCATATGAGGCATTTTCTGTAATTGGTAGAGTAAAAAACCAGCTAGGGTCTGATATTCCTTGGTTAAGGGTAAATTGAGATGCAACACTTCGTTGAGGTCTTCTAAGTTAACCTGGGCTTGTACTAAAAATGTTTGCGGATCTAACATCTCAATGAGCAAATCGTCACTGGTTTGAGATTCGCCCACATCGCCAATAATTTCCGCAATTACATCTCGGATAGTCAAAAGCCCTACTGTTCCCCCAAATTCATCTACGACTATCACCATAGCTGGCTTTTCTTGCTGCATCATTGGTAAAAGTTCACTTAGATGCGTAATTTCTAGTACAAACCGAGTTGGACGCATCCAAGCTTGAATTTGACTGTTTAAATTGAGTTGTCCCGTAGCTAAGGGTTTGGCTAAATCCCGAAAGTAAACAATTCCTCGAATGTCGTCTAAAGATTCACCGATGATGGGATAACGAGAATGCCCAGTAGAGAGCATTTCTTGGAGTAAGGTATCAAAAGTAGCATCTTTGGACAAAGAAACAATACTAGTACGAGGAATCATCACATCTTGGGCTGTGACATCACCAAATTCAAAAACATTATTGAGCAGTTCTCGTTCTGTGGTTTCTAAGCCAGTAGATTCATATTCTGTGGAAATAATTAGCTGTAACTCTTCAGGCGTTACAGGCGGCCGCCAACTTTGGCCGGTGTATTCAATCCTAAAGAGTCGCAACAGATAACTAGTAGATTGGTTGAGAATCCAGATAAAGGGGCTGAAAAAACGCACGATCGCTTTAACTGAAGGCCCTAAAAACCGAGCCAACTGCTCAGAATAGAGCATGGCTACTGATTTAGGGCATAACTCCCCTAAAACAATTTGCAGATAGGCAATTAAAAAAAAGGTGAGAGGAATTGATATGGAATGAGCGATCGCACTACTCATACTGGCGGTTAAAGGAAAGGATTTGAGCCATGAACCGATGACCACCACAATCGAACTTTCACCAATCCACCCCAGAGCCAAACTAGAGAGGGTAATACCTAGCTGGGTTGTTGATAATACTCTATCAATACTACGTTGCAGTGTTTCGACTGCGATCGCTGGGATATCACCAGCCTGAACTAGTTGATGAATACGCGATCGGCGTACTGTCACCATAGAAAATTCTGCTGTTACAAAAAAAGCATTGATTAAAATCAGTAATAGTACCGATAACAACCGCAGCCCCACATCTGTCAAGCTCAAACTAGGAAATTCATTCACCGCCACAGCTCATACAAAACTCTTCCTATTGGGAATTGGGGAATTGAGCAGAAAAAAGTCAAAAGTTATTAGTTTTCCTCCCTTCCCCAGTCCCCAGTCCCCAGTCCCTATCTATCTACAGGAATATTTGATACTTCTAGCTTCAGTTTTTGATCGGGATAATCTGTCAGAGCAAGGGATACTTTCTTCACATCATCTAGTAAAGCTGTAGGGATGCTCACTGTACCAGAAAATGCCGGGCCGCTTGCTGGTAATTCGGCTGGTAATCCCTCTGTACTTGCACTCAGAGTTCTACCTTGATCGTCAGTCACATCTAAGAAACTATACAAAAAGCGCACAGAATCAGCACCTTTATTCTGCATTTTGACTTTCAGTAGTAAATCACCACCAGAATATCGAGCAGATTGCACGGCGAAAGTTACACCTTCACTTTCAGCCGTCACAGGAAATCCGGCTTGGGGCTTCTCTTCAACTACTACCTCCGTTTTCTGTTTTTGCTTCTGCTTGCGGTTGTTAATTTCTTCATCGTCTTCATCCAACTTGTCTGAGTTAGCGACTTTAGCTTTACCTTCAATTCGCGCCTTAACAGTTTTCAGGATGTCCTCCTCTTTTAAGAGTGTCACTTCTCCAGATTGGGAGCTATTGGACTTAGTGCTAGCAAATTTGCTAGGGGGACGACTATCTGGCGTGGTGACACCTTTGAGTGCAGAACTTCCCAAGTTAAACCCCAAAAATGCACTGACAGAACCTGACCCCAACATGAGGATTAACAAAACCAGAGTAAGAATTACAGTAGAATTTATCTTCATTGCTGACAAGCTATTGCAAAAGAATGCTGGTCTATATTAGCTGGAGTATATTAAGAGTGTTAAAGCTGTATCTTAAAATCTTTAAGATAACTTAATTAATCATAGTCTGCACTATGCCATAAATAAATTGTGTAGTATAAAAATCAATTAAGACCATTTGCGATGGTACACAAAGCCTAAACAATAGGATACAATCTAATTCTAACCAGGGTTGGCCGAGCGGTTGAGGCAGCGAACTCATAATTCGCCCAAGGCAGGTTCAACTCCTGCACCCTGGATTTAATCAGTGATGAGCTATGAGTGCTGAGCTATGAGTGCTGAGTTATGAGTGCTGAGTTATGAGTGCTGAGTTATGAGTGCTGAGTTATGAGCCTTAAGTGATCAATAAGAGTATTTTTAAGTGACTACAGTACAAAAACCAGGTCTAAAAGCCAAATACTATAAATTGTTTCACTCACTACTCAGCACTCAGCACTCAGCACTCATTACTCACTACTCCTATCTTTGTAGTGAAGTATCAAAGCGAAATTCTGTCCCTACCTTTAACTTATTAGCATTCAAGCGGGGGGACATAAGCAGCGATGAATTGTAAGGATTTGGTAAATCTGGTGTACGAAGATAAGGATCATTCATTGACTGCTGTGTTAAGACATCTTTATAAAGGGTGTTTAGCAATTCAGCATCACGGGCAATCTCGTTTTCGGGGAAGGAATTGCGGAAACCAGATCCAGAACCCAAAAATGAGTCTAATTGACGCTTGGGGGTAGTATTTTCATAAAAATTGCGATCATGGCGGAAATAAGCACGCTCAAATACATCACTTGTGCTTTCATAATTGGGTACTTCTGACTCAGCATTAGCGATCGCGGGAAAAGCCATACCAGTAACTAAAAGCACTAACAAACCACTAAGAGACTTAAATTTTATACCCATCTTGTTTACTCCTCAATTTTTGGGTAAATCTTAACTTATGCTTAAGTTCAGAACTCTTATGAGTTCAACCTTTGGTGTAGCATAACTTTTACTGTTTTGTAATGACGTATTCTACTGAAACCCTTACCCAGTCAGATAATTGGGCAGCTACTGCGGATGTCACTAATCTGCGTCAAAAACTACTGGATTTATTTTGTCAACTCGCCTATCAAGAGGGTGATTTTATTCTTTCTTCTGGACAACCCAGTTCTTACTACATCAACGGTAAGCAGGTAACACTCCATCCCCAAGGTGCTTTAGCAATTGGTCGCATTCTCTTATCTCTATTACCTTCAGATACTGAAGCTGTAGCTGGTTTAACACTGGGGGCTGATCCAATTGTATCGGCGGTGAGTGTAGTTTCTGCTTATGAAAATCGACCAATCCCAGCCTTGATTATTCGCAAAGAAGCTAAAGGTCATGGGACTAAAGCGTATATTGAAGGCCCCAACTTACCGGAAGGTGCAAAGGTGGTGGTTTTGGAAGATGTCGTCACCACTGGACAATCTGCGATGAAAGCCGTTGAACGACTCAGGGCGGCTGGTTATGTTGTTGATGAAGTAATTTCACTAGTAGACAGACAACAAGGGGGAGCAGAATTTTACCAGTCTGTAGGGTTGAAGTTTGAAGTAGTGTTTACGATTAAAGACCTTCAAGAACGGTATCGGGAATTAAGCAATTAATTGGGAATTTTAGGGTCGCATAGCGACTCTCCCCATAAAATTAAACCGGGTTTCTGTATTTCTCAACTACCCTTAACTCAACCGTATTGGGCTATGTCAATTTAAGGATTGTTAACTAGCAGACTGTTGCACAAATGCTTTTATTGAAATTTTTAGCTGTTCAAGTTCTTGGTATTTTTGGAATATATATACTTTCTCAGCTTCACGTTGCTCTAGAGTTTCTTGGTGTGCCTTTTCGTGTTGTTCTAGCAGTTTTTCGTAAAGGGATATGGCTTGAGATATAACTCGACTAGCTGAGTCAACTTTAGTATCAAAAACTGAATTAGTAATTTCATATAGCTTTTCAGAAATTTTATCAGTTGATTCATCAAATTTTTGAAACCCTATTTCAATAACCTTCACCTTTATTTGGTCATGAAGTCCATCGATATCAAACATTCCTAAACCAAATGAACCAGCAACTGTAGCAGCTAAACTAGCAACAATTATTGCAATAAAGCCAATTCCTGTAAATGCTAATAATCCAACAGCTAAAACACCACCTATTCCTAACCCCCCACCAAGCCCTCCTAAACCTATGAAGTCATCAGTTATGCCGTTTATAGTTAATTGAATTTGTTGACTGAAATTAGCTTTTACCTGTTGTTCTATATTTCTAAATTCAGCTTTAACTGCATCTAGCTCATATTCAATATTTGCATCTAAAACCTTAAGGCTCTCCTGCAATATAACATCTTTAAGGGTTTTATTGCCCCACTCATCTATCTCTTTAGATAAGTCTCTAACAAAGTGATTAATATAATCTTTTATTAGTTTATCTTGACTCCAGACAGGACTGTGTTCAGAGTTCCAATTTCGACTTTTATCAAATATGCGTTCCCCTAAGTGTTCACGCCAATTACCCCAAGATTCAGCAGCCTGATCAATTACTTGATCTCCCAGTTGAGAAGCTACTAAACGAATTCTGACATCCCGCCCGCTTGCTTCACCTATCTGTTCAAATATTTTCTGCTTTTCTGATTCAGAAATAGTGATATTACCATCTAACAATTGTTCATATTGTTTCAATTCACGGAAACTTTTTTCAATTAGATTGTTAATGTCAGCTACAGAAAGGTTGATTTTTAATATTCCACGTTCATTTGTTAAAAATTGCTCAATAGATTGAGTAAAGTTATGAAAATCCTTTAAAGAATCATTTTCATACCCCTCTAACATCGAATCTAATGCAGATTGAGCAGAAATAAAATGAATCCTATTTTCGCCTATAATCAAAGGATTATCGCCTTGTAAAAACCTTTCAATTCGCTGTCTAACTTGTTCTCTTCCCTTGTCTGTTCGCACCAAATCCATAAAATTACCCACTACAAAAAGATTGTTAGCAGGTTCACTCTCTTTCCCACCATTTAGTTGAGTTCTTAAATCTTGTAGTAATTCGCGTTCAGTTTGAGTTAAAGAACGAGTTACATTAGTTAAGAAAATTACCGCATCTGTATCTTTTAGCACTTGTTGAGTAACTAATGTACGTTCTGGATGTTCATTCAATCCTGGGGAATCTATGATTTCTACTCCACTACGGCATAATTCTAAATCAGGATGTTCAAACACTATTTCCTTAACTTCATAATTTACTAATTCATCACTAAGACAACCAAGTGCTGCATCTTCTGAAATACTTGCTTTTAATTGATATTCATTAAAAGGAATTTCTTCTTCTGTTCCATTTTTATAACGGCATATTACCCGCTTTTCATTGCCATATTTCAAGATTGTTACCGCCCCACTACAGGGAATTTCTCTTACAGGTTGGATTCTTTCACCTAATAAAGCATTCAGTAATGTTGATTTCCCCTGGCTAAATTCACCAATAACTGCTAAACGAAACTGCTGAGATTGTAGTTTTTGAGATATTTCACTGACTTCATCAATCAAAATGCTTGATAAGAAACCATGCTGTTTACATTCATCAAATATCTGGAAAAGACAAGCGCAAAAATAGTTTAAGTGTTTTTGTGAATCTTGGAATTGTTTTAATTTACTATAATTTCGTTTTTTTTGTTGTTGAATTATGGGATTTTTAGCTTTAGTAGGTAAAATTGCTAATATATTAGTTGTAGCTTTGACAAATATCAAATCTAATTCATAAAATCGTGAGGGGTCGAGTAAAAATTTCACTTCCTCCAAAGCGGTTAAGTCTATATCACGTAGACGAGTAAATCCTGTTTCTAAAACATCTAAATGTTTTTGGCTAATGCCTAAGTAATTTCCTATTCTTTCCAAATATTGCTTTTCCCGCGAATCTATTTCACCATCTATGGCTGACATTTGATAGCCAAAAGCAATCAATAATAATCTTAAACAAGCCTTAAAAGACCAAGGCGTAGAAATTAGGCAAATAATTGAGCAGGTATCCCAAGACATCAAATTTGAACAGCATCGCGTGATTTTAGTACGGGCTCACGGACTATTTATTCAAGCCATAAACCGCTTTCGTTCAGCGATGCAATTACAAAATTTAAGTCGCAGGAATGCTGAAATTGACGCTGCACGGGGAATGTTATTTGAAGCTTTAGCCGATTATATCAATCCTCATTTTTTAGAAGAAACGTGTGCTGCTGGACAACTGCGTAGGCTTGAATGTTCTTGGATAATGGAACAGGCAATTATTACAACGTATCAAGTGCAAGATGAAAAATCAGCCGTAAGCGATCGCCTGTGCCAACTTCAAGATAAAATTTGTGAAGATGCCATCACCGTGATTAACTGCTGCGATTCACACGATGAGCTTGATTTTCTTTTTCCAGAAATTACGCGCATTTACAACCATGATTTAGTGCTATTGAACTCTTGGCAAAATCATATTGATTGGATGGCTTCCCTTCCTGCATCCGAATTAAACCTATTAAGTAGTGCTAATGTCAATAATTCTGAGTTTAAAGAGAGTTACGATATAAATGTCACAACGCCATCAGAACATTTAATCTACGAAAATTTAGCCGAAAAATCTCATTTCTTCTCTCTACGTGATCAACTTTTATTTTTGTTTAATTCTGAACTACGTATAAAGTACGAATTATATATTAATCAACAGGCTGTAAATGCACACTATAAAACGTTAGTTCTATCTAATTTGCAACAGGCATCAGATTTAACTGTTGCTAACCTTTATTACTATTTTAAAGTTAGAGATGAATCTGAAGACGAAACAAAGGTAAGCTTAGAGGAAAATTATCAACCCATTCAAGCAGCTACCGTAAATTTTGACATAGATAGTTCCATTAACAGTAATTTTCAAGAGAAAATATTTAATAGGATTCAAATAATTATTGCTGAACAGTTAGCTATTGGTGCTAATCAAATAACGTCTGACACTAACTTTATTCGAGATTTAGGTGCAGATTCTTTAGATGCAGTCGAACTAATCATGGCTTTTGAGGAGGAATTCGATATTGAAATTCCCGATGAAGATGCTACAAAAATTATAATTGTTCAACAGGTGGTTGATTATATTATTCAAAAAGTTGCTGTCGAATAAAAGCCCTGTTGTAGCCCCAGACTTCTAATCTGATGTTAATCAGGTGGGCAACGATGCCCACCCTACGTTACTAACTTTGCGTTACAGGTTCTTTTGCCAAGAACTTCTCTAGTTCAGTCAGCGCATCAGCATCAACTTTGGTTTGCATGGGGCAGAATTTAGGGCCGCACATGGAACAAAACTCAGCAGTTTTGTAAATATCTGCTGGTAACGTTTCATCATGGTATTCTTTCGCTCTTTCCGGGTCGAGTGATAATTCAAACTGACGATTCCAGTCGAAATTATAACGAGCATGAGAGAGTTCATCGTCTCTATCTCTTGCGCCTGGGCGATGTCTGGCAATGTCGGCAGCATGAGCTGCTATCTTGTAAGCAATCAGACCATTCCGTACATCTTCGGCATTGGGTAGTCCCAAATGCTCTTTTGGTGTAACGTAGCACAGCATTGCTGTACCGTACCAGCCAGCCATTGCCGCACCAATCGCGGAAGTGATGTGGTCATAACCTGGTGCAATGTCTGTCACCAAGGGGCCAAGCACATAGAAGGGGGCTTCAGAACACTCTTCCATCTGCTTTTTGACGTTGAACTCAATTTGATCCATTGGGACGTGTCCTGGCCCTTCTACCATGACTTGGACATCATGTTCCCAAGCTTTGCGAGTGAGTTGTCCAAGGGTTTTGAGTTCGGCTAACTGGGCATCATCGGAAGCATCATGAGTACAGCCGGGGCGGAGAGAGTCCCCTAGACTGAAGGAGACATCATATCTCTTGAAAATCTCAATAATGTCGCGGAAATGGGTGTAAAGTGGGTTTTGTTTGTGGTGATGCAGCATCCACCGCGCCAAAATACCGCCACCACGGGAAACAATACCAGTAATACGGCTTCTTACTAAGGGTAAATGTTCTATCAAAATCCCGGCGTGGATAGTTTGATAGTCTACCCCTTGCTGGGCGTGTTTTTCGATGATGTGTAGAAAGTCTTCTGGGGTCAGATTTTCAATTGTGCCGTGGACGCTTTCTAAAGCTTGGTAAACTGGCACTGTACCAATGGGAACGGGGGAGGTGTTGATGATAGCAGTACGAATTTCATCTAAGTTACCGCCACCTGTAGACAAGTCCATCACGGTATCAGCACCATACTTCACCGCTAAATTTAATTTATCTACTTCTTCTTGAAGATTGGAAGAGTTGGGTGAAGCACCGATGTTAGCATTAACCTTACACTTAGAGGCAATGCCGATCGCCATGGGCTCTAAGTTGGTGTGATTAATATTCGCAGGGATAATCATTCGCCCCCGCGCCACTTCATCCCGAATCAGATCAGCAGGTAGATTTTCTCGTTGGGCGACATACTGCATTTCTTCGGTGATGACACCCTGACGTGCGTAGTGCATTTGAGTTACATTGCTTTGCCCACCACGTTTAGCAACCCATTCTTTCCGCATATGAAATTCCCTCGATAAACAGCTTCCCTTCGCTGGTATTACCCAGTCTCAGGTGTTAAGGGTGTGATCTCAGCCTGTTGGTGCAAGCACCCCTAGCATGGATGTAGTGTATCACCTTGTTTATGGGTGGGGACAAGAAGGTTAACAATTTATAAGGTGTGAGTGTGATAGAGAGCGATCGCAAATTTCCTAAAATTGATCAGGGTCAATCCCCAACTGACGCAACTTTTCTGCCAAGCGTTCGGCTTTTTGCTGTTCTTGTTCTAGCTGTTGTGTGAGTAATTGCGATCGCTCTTCACTACTCAATAACAGATTCCCCTGTGCATCCCACCAGCGTAACCAAGGGGCTGTCATATTTTGATATTGTCCTTGCCAAATTCCTAATTCCACACCCATTGGGGAAATAGGATAGTGACCTTGTTCATTAGCTGGCAATAGTTCATAGTGACCATCTACTAAATGATGGACTTCCACAGAGGCTTTGTTGACTTCATAAATGGCATAGAATGGCACTCGAATCGCTTGCTCATACACCCAAAATTTGCCAGTCAGAGGTGTTTTGTCTCGCTCCTCTAAGCCACTACCAGAAACAAATTCTACAACAATTAATGGTGCAACGTATTCTTGCCATAAAACATAAGAACGCCGAAACTTACCATTTAATATTGGTGGTACATTGGACACATAAAACCAGTCTGGTGCTTCTGCGCCTCTCTCTGGTGGTTCAGTTAAACGCCAGTAAATACCGCAATCTTGTCCAATACAGTATTGATTATCAGGATGTAGTTGCTGCAATACACTGGTAATGGAGTCAGTCAGCAGAATACTTTGAGGATGTTCTTGAAAATTCTTGCCTCCGGCACGCTTTGCGAACACAAATGTTCCGTCTGACTCTGGTAACTCAGTATGATCGAGAAGGTGGGTAATGCCTAGTTCAGAAGGTTTGCTAAAGGTCATAGAACTTTGGCGCAGTTAGAGGCTTAGTGATATTTTAGTCTGAGAATTAAGTAATTGAAGAGACAAGAAAGCAGAAGAGAGAACCTTTGACTCATGACTAATGACTAATAACGATCGCTACATTATTTTTCACAAACCCTATGGTGTTCTGAGCCAGTTTACTCAGGAAACTCCCAAACATCAGACCCTCAAGGATTATATCGATGTACCGGATGTTTATGCTGTGGGGCGTTTAGATTGGGATAGTGAAGGGTTATTGCTATTAACCAATGATGGGAGGTTGCAGCATCGTCTGTCTGATCCGCGTTTTGGACATCAACGGACTTATTGGGTACAGGTAGAGCGCATTCCTGATGTAGATGCTATAACCAGATTACAAACAGGGGTAGAAATACAAGATTACCGCACGCGACCAGCACAGGTCAGGTTATTACCAGCAGATCCGCCTGTGTGCGATCGCCATCCGCCAATTAGATTTCGCAAAAATGTGCCTACAGCTTGGTTAGAAATGACCTTAACAGAAGGTAAAAATCGCCAAGTACGGCGCATGACTGCGGCGGTGGGGTTTCCGACTTTGCGTTTAGTCAGGGTGAGCATAGCTCATTTGCGCTTAGATGGTCTAGCTTTGGGTGAGTGGCGAGATTTAACGCCATCGGAAGTTAAACTGCTACATAATTCGCCTGCAAAGCGGGAAAAGAATCATAGCTAGGCGTAGATAGAAAATTTTCCAAGGTGCAGAAAGCATAATAATCTTTTTATTTGCTGATTTTTACCAGAAAGCCAGGAAAAACACTATAATGCTGTTTTTTTATTCCCAAATAGTCAACATCCGCCTTGGAGCGCAATTTTAACTCTTATGAGCCTAAATCAGCGTAGACGCATAGCTGCTTATCCTCAGACATCGCTTTGGACTCAAACTCACCAACTAAATATCTTGTCTGCAAATCCTACTTGCTTGGAACTTGTACCTGAACCAGTCTCTAATTTAGATATGGGGTTAGCCGAACAGCTACGCCATACCCAAGCAGAACTGCAACGGTATCGGATGCTGTATGACAATATCCCATCTGTGTACTTGAGTTTGGATGTAACAGGGGTAATTTTATCTGTTAACCAGTTTGGAGCTAATTGTCTCGGCTACACACGAGAACAATTAATTCAACAGCCCATTTTAAAATTGTTTGGCGAGTCAGAGAAACAAAGGCTAGCTGATGAATTTAAAGCCTTATTGACAGATGCCGCAGAAAGTGCAGTTAACTGTGGCGATTTTCGTTTAGACTGTCCCCTGAGTCAAATAAAATGGGTAAAAGTAACACTGCGGTTTATACCTGATTATGAGGTTCACAAGCCAGTAATTATCATGCTTTGTGAAGATATTACTGCTCACAAGCAAGCGGAAGACACTTGGCGAGTCAGTGAATCATCCCCCCATACACTGGTACACAATGAACAACATAATCAAGTATTAATACCAGATAAATTAGAAGAACTAGAAAGCCTCACTCGCCTGAAAGAAGAATTTATCAGTACGGTTTCCCACGAATTACGTACACCCCTCACTAATATGAAAATGGCGATTCAGATGTTGGGAATCGCACTACGTAAAGAACAAAAATTTGAAGGGAACGCAGAAAGTTCTAAAGCAGCTTGCTATTTTGAGATTTTAAATAATGAGTGCGATCGCGAAATAAATCTTATTAATAATTTTCTTGATTTAAAGCGTCTAGAGCGCGACTCTCAACCTTTGGTACTAGAAACAATTCAAATCCAGCAATGGCTATGGCAAGTGGTGGAGAAATTTAAACAACTTAATTTTCACCTTTGTCAGCAAAATTTCAGCATCAAGATACCTCACTCTCTACCGCCTCTAGCCTGCGATTCATCTAATTTAGAACGTATATTCATAGAACTACTCAGCAATGCCTGTAAATTCAGCCCTCCAGATACAGCCATTATCATTTCTGCCGAGAAAAAAGCCAACAGCATCCTCTTGCAAGTCATTAATTCCGGTGTAGAAATTCCTAGCACTGAATTACCCCGCATTTTTGACAAATTTTATCGCATTCCCACCAATGATCCTGCCAAGCAAGGCGGTACAGGCTTAGGATTGGCATTAGTGCAGAAACTGACCCAACAATTGGGCGGTACAATTACAGTTGAGAGTAGGTCAAATCGTACCTGTTTTACTATCCAACTTTCGCTGAAAGGATAAGAATTGGGCATATAAATCCAAAATTCAAAATTTTACTCCTCCGGAGTGAATCCTACGAATACGCTACGCGCTAGCGTCACACAGTGAATAACTTCTACCGCTCTGCGCCCCCTGCGCCCAATCCGCAATCCCCAGATTTGCAATGAGTGGATTTTAGATTATTCAATCCAAAATCTAAAATCCGTCTTGAAAAGTTGAGCCACTGCGTTGGACGGGTTTCCCGGCTTGTAGCAAGTGGCGTTCCTAGGTTGGGAAACCCGCCTACAGAACTTTCCGCAAAATCTAAAATTCCTAGTCCCCATTACCCCATTTCACCAAAATTCCCTTGCCGATGTCTGAAATATTTAGCTAATATGCGTCACAATTAATACTGCCACCAAAATTCACGGGTGAAACCACAATTTTTTGTAGGTCTACAGTAGGCAGGTGCGGCCAATTGTGGCACTTTGGATCTTAGTGGCTAGAAGCACCTTGGAACAGGAATTAAGGAACTTCCACTATGCTAATTTGTCCTGAGTGTCAATTTGAAAACCCTAACGCTAACAAATTCTGTCAAAAATGTGGTGCTTCCTTGTCCTACAAGGTATGTCCTAAATGTAGTACCGATGTTCCTGTCAATGCTCTACAGTGCCATAACTGTGGTGCAGACTGTGGAACAGTTTGGTGGGCGATTGTTAAGAAGGAAGGGATTGGGGAACTCGCGGCCCCCTCTGGGGATAAGGGGCAATGGGGATTGGAAGCAGGGGGTGCAGGGGAGGAGGAGAACATCGATGAGGAAATGCCCGATGCCTTGTTCCCAATGCCCAATGATCCAGTTTTGTCACCACAATTCTCTTTAGGCTCTTATTTAGATCAAGAGCAACGTTATCAGTTTTTGGCAACGCCATTAGCCCAAAATGCTGAAGTGTGTGCCAGGGTTTTAGATTGTCAACCTTATCAAGTCTCACTAGTGGAGACTATATTAGCTAATCAACGACAGGGCTTGATTGCGCCAGTGGCAGAACCCAATGGGATTCCCAAAATTGCAGAGGCTTACATTTCTTTACAATCCACCCATCACCCAGAAATACCGAAAATTCATGATGCTTGGCAAGATGGTGATGTGCAGGTGATACTCATTGAAGACCGTTCTGATTGCCAGTCTCTACTAGATTCGTGGAAGAAGGAAACAACCAGTTCGTCACAAATTTTACACTGGTGTTATCAAATGACCCAACTCTGGGTTTTACTAGAACCACTTAACTGTCATTACAGTTTGTTAGATTTGTCGAATCTGCGTTTGGATGAAGACCAGTCACTAGGGCTACAAAGACTGTACGGAGAAACACGGGATAATCAAATATTGTCTGAATTACAAGAGGAGGAAGAAGAACCTTTGGGGCTTTCAGCAGAGCCTTTAACTTTAAGAGCTTTGGGACGAGTTTGGCAGGCGTTGTTTAGAAGTTCACAACGTACTCAATTTGGGTTATTAATACAAGTTTTGGATGATTTAGAGCAAGGTACTATTCAAACGATCGCCCAATTGCGATCGCGTTTACAAGAAGTAGCCACAGAATTAGAAGTTACAACATCCCCCATTTTTCAGCCAATGGAAGCAGAACAAACAACTTCACCCACTCTCTTACAAGTAGATGATTTTGAAGATTTTGCCAGTAGAGCGGATGACCTACCGACAGTTGTCTTATCAGTACAGTTAAGCAGTTTAGAAGATGCAGGATGTACTGATGTTGGTCGTCAACGTCAGCATAATCAAGACTGCTTCGGCATTGCAACTAAAATTGAAAAAGTAGATTTACCCAAAAACCGCTTTTTACAAGCACAAGGGTTATATATTCTCTGCGATGGTATGGGCGGACACGCCGGCGGTGAGGTAGCCAGTGAATTGGCAGTCCAGACCCTACGGCAATATTTTCAAGAACACTGGAATACTCATCAACTACCGACCGAAGAAATCATTCGGGAAGCGGTTTATTTAGCTAATGAGGCAATTTACCAGCAGAATCAACAAGATGCCCGTTCTGGGGTGGGACGCATGGGTACTACCTTGGTGATGCTCCTGATTCAAGGTAATCAAGCCGCAGTTGCCCACGTGGGAGATAGTCGCCTCTACCGCCTGACTCGCAAGCGGGGCTTGGAACAATTGACGGTAGATCATGAAGTTGGTCAACGGGAAATCAATAAAGGTGTAGAAGCTAGTATCGCTTATTCTCGTCCTGATGCTTATCAACTGACTCAAGCCTTGGGGCCTCGTGACGAAAGTGCCATCAATCCTGATGTCGAGTTTTTCGATATTAATGAGGATAGCCTGTTTATTCTGGTTTCTGATGGTCTATCAGACAATGACTTACTAGAAACATACTGGGAAACCCACCTCCAGCCCTTATTAAGTTTTGCCAATAACTTGGAACAAGGTGTCACAGGATTAATCGACTTGGCAAACCAATATAACGGTCATGACAACATTACTGCTATACTAATCCGGGCAAAAGTGCGCCCGAATGTGGGAAGTAGGGAGTAATCAATTCAAAATTCAAAATTTAAGCCCTTTTGGGGAACTAGGAAATCAACGGGTAGAAGTTAAAAGACAAAAAAAGAATCTTCTTATTTTTAACTTTTTTTGCCCAATCCCCAGTCCCCAACTTTTCAATTTTAGATTTTAGATTTTGGATTTTAGATTATTTAATCCAAAACCCAAAATCTAAAATTCCCAGTCCCCAGTCCCTAACTCTTATCCAGGTTGTATTGTGGTTACTCTCACTTTGTTAGAACCGCAACAAAAAACACCCCTCAAACAGTGGTGCTTTGAAAATTCCGCCGTGATTCGGATTGGTCGAGCGGCGGATAATCATGTTGTTTTAACTGATAGTTTGGTTTCCCGGCATCATCTCGAAATTCGGCAAGTTAGTTCTGCTAAGAATGCTGGCTCATGGCAAATAATTAGTAAAGGTACAAACGGCACTTTTCTAGACGGTGTACTGGTAATTCAGGGTTCGTTGCCTAATAATGCCCAGCTACAACTGGCGCAGGGTGGCCCAATCTTGCAGTTCCAGATTCAGGAGGAGACGACACCGAATCCTAATTTTCAATCGCCTACGGTGGGCGGAACGCCAACGCCTACGGTGGGGCATAACCCATTATCTGCTGCTGGCGAGATACCGGGAAATATTGCTAAACCAGTTGTTTCTAGTACCAAATCGAGTGGTTCATCCCACAGTTGTAAGCATGAAGGTAATGCTCCTGGGAATCTGTTCTGCGTTCATTGTGGTCAGCCTATCACTGTACAGCAGACAATTCGCCGTTACCAGGTGTTGCGAACTCTGGGACAGGGAGGTATGGGTACTACTTATCTGGCTTGGGATGGAGATAGCTTGATTGCGGGACGCCAGCAATTATTCGTGTTGAAGCAAATGAATGCTGATATGGCGAAAATTGCTAAAGCTCAGGAATTGTTTGAACGGGAGGCTAACACCCTTAAATGCCTGAATCATCAGGGAATTCCTAAGTATTATGACTTTTTTGTAGAAGCTGGTAAAAAATACTTGGCAATGGAATTAGTTCATGGACAAGATTTGGAAAAACGAATCTATACCACTGGGCCAGTTACACCAAAGTTGGCGATCGCCTGGATGATTCAAACCTGCGATATTCTAGATTACCTTCATAGCCAAGAACCACCACTAATCCACCGCGATATTAAACCCGCTAACCTGATGGTGCGGAATGCAGATAATCAAATAGTTGTGCTGGATTTTGGCGCAGTTAAGGAAATTGGCACAACCCCAGGTACTCGTATAGGTGCAGAGGGTTATTGCGCTCCCGAACAGGAACGGGGACAACCTCTGACACAATCTGATTTATATGCGATCGGACCAACACTAATTTTTCTGCTTACAGGTGAAAACCCGTTCAAGTTTTATCGCCAAAAAGGACGTAACTTTCACTTCGATGTGAGCAAAATTCCCACTGTTACGCCCCAACTAAGAGAGATTATCGAGCGCGTTACCGAACCTTTACCACGCGATCGTTATCAAACGGCGAAGGAATTAGCCCAAGTATTAGCTAATTGTCATTAAGGGATTGGGGACTAGGGATTGGGGATTGGGGACTGGGCAATTAGTGAAAATCCTTCATAAAATTGAAGGACTTTTTATTGGCATGATATGACAGATAGGGGTTTTGAGTCTTTGGACTTCTATCAAGATAGTCTCAAGTTATTAAAAGCTGCTTATCGACTGGAAAACAGATTACCAGATTGTGAACGTTACAATCTGAGCGATCAGTTACGCAGAGCAGCTTCTAGCGTTTTGCTGAACATAGCTGAGGGCTACGGACGCTATCACTATTTAGATAGATTGCGCTTCATGTATATTGCTCGTGTCCCCAGTCCTCAGTCCCCAATCTATTCCTCATCCCACGTTTCAACATCAAGTAAATCGCCGATTGGGTCTTGCATAGTGAAACCGAAATCTAGCAGTTCCTGTTTCCAGTGCTGCCAGTCATTGCCATAAAGCAGCGCAATTTTCCAAATGCTATCATTTGGCTTGATAATATTCGATTCAAGGAGTGATTGCACGTTACGCTGCAATTTCACCATTGGGTGAATTACTTGCTGAGTCATAACCTCTATATCAATTGAAAATTTTATTGGGTAAATGCTTAATCAAAACTGCTTTCCGTCTTGCAAATGTCAACAATGCGTAGAGTGTGTTTTTGGCAAAGCTAGTCTTAACTTTCTTACTATACCATAACAAACTCTGCTCATTTATGATGAAATTCGGTTTTGTACGGTAATTACTCCACAAAAATTAGATTTCACCAAGCACATATGGTGAATGCAGGAAGCAAAAATCTGCCGTCCTCAAGGTTGCAATAACAGCACAAGCAGGGACGACTCGTAAAAACTTATTTTTTGTATCTACCAGAATCTGTGCAATTTTTATAAAGCCCATAAAATACTGGCTGATTGAAGATGTCGAAAGAACAGTGAGCGAATGTTTGCTCTGTAGGTTCAACCGTTATACACGATAACGCAAACATCTTAAGTTAAATCAAACCATTGCAAATCTTAACATAAATTTAATTTTTCTCTAGAGATTAAGCAGACATATCGGAATTGGGTATCGAAATTTTCTCCCTGTCTCCAGTCCCCACTGAGCCTACTAGTTCTCTCCGTTCCCTCTGGGAAGTGCAACCCCCTTCGTACAGCACGGAGTAAATCAAGCTACCATTTCAAACAGGCAAAAGTCTTGATATACAAACTTTTTGACTTTTGACTTCCGTCTTGCGGCACTATTTCCCTTCAAACATGAAAAGTTTTTAGTTCAGATGTTAGTTTCTGGGTGGTAATGGGTAATCTCTTATCTAGAAGATTGCTGTAACTAAGTATTTACCACAAGTAATGTAAAAATATGGCTAGTCCAGGAGAAGAATATTTAATTGCTCGTAAAAAGCAAATTGAACGGAAAACAAGGATTGTAACAATAGTTTCGGTTATTGGTTTTGTAGGTTCAACGGTTTTTGCAGTCGTTCCAGCAATTCAACAGGCTATCCAGAATCCGCAGCCAGTAACTACAACTACATCTCTTGAATCTTCATTACAAGAACAAGCCAAAGGTTACGACTTAGTTTTACAGCGAGAACCAAATAACCAAATCGCGTTGGAGAAGCTTTCTTTAGTGCGGGTGCAATTGAAAGATTTTCAAGGTGCAATAGAACCTTTGGAGAAGTTGGTTAAGCTGCATCCTGATAGACAAGATTATAAGGTTATTTTGGAGGATATTAAGAAGCGCGAAAAAGAGAGCGATCGCTAAATTAAACCATTAAAAATACAAGCATGACTATGAATAAGAAAATTACAAATTCTGAACTAGATCGGCTAATTCCTCCTGAAATCAAAAATGATGAGTTTTATGCTGCTATTCAAAGTATTGCTAGAGAGGAAGACATTAAAACAGTTTTAGAAATCGGTTCATCTTCAGGGGAAGGAAGCACAGAAGCATTCGTTACAGGAATGCGGCATAATCCCAACAAGCCAATATTGTTTTGTATGGAGGTGTCAAAAACTAGATTTACTGAATTAAACAAGAAATATGAGAACGAAGATTTTGTAAGAGTTTATAATATATCTTCTGTCCCTATAGAAAGTTTTCCTAGCGAGCGAGAAGTTATTGATTTCTATAATAATATTAATAATAATCTAAAATTATATCCATTAGAGCAAGTTCTTTATTGGCTTAAGCAAGATATTGAATATGTAAACAATTCTGGTTTCTCTGGCAATGGTATACAGAAAATCAAATTTGAAAATAGCATAGATTTTTTTGATTTAGTATTAATAGATGGTTCTGAATTTACAGGCAGTGCTGAATTAGATGAAGTTTATGGAGCAAAAATTATTTGTTTAGATGATATAAATACTTTTAAAAACTATAAGAACCATCATAACCTAATTTTAGACAAAAACTATGAGCTAATTGTTCAAAATAATCACATCAGAAATGGTTATTCTATATTCAAAAGAGTCGAAGAAATAAAAACATATTTGTCTGCTCATGAAATAGTTGAACAAATACTAGTTAGTAAGCTTGTTCAACCTGGAATGCTAGTTTTTGATATTGGATCAAATATTGGCGATTATTCAATATTACTTAGTAAGTTGGTAGGATCTTCTGGTAAAGTATATTCATTTGAGCCAACCTCAAATACTTTCCATAAACTAAAAGAGCAATTATTAAAATTTAAATGTAATAACGTTTATCCATTCCAAAAAATAATTTTTTCACATAATGCTCAAATTGAATTTAACGAATTTCCAGATGAATTCTCAGTATGGAATAGCATTGGCACACCACAAATGCTAGATCCAGAAGGCTCTGGACAATATATTCCTATTGTTAAGACTGAAATCATCGAAGCAATAAGCCTAGATTCATTTTGCAAAAATAACGGTATTCATAAGATTGATTATTTAAAAATAGATGTTGAAGGTGCAGAAAGTGATGTACTACAAGGGGCTGTTGATCTATTAAGTAACAAAGCTATTGTTTTTGTACAGTTTGAAATCTCTCAAAAAATGTTAGAGGGGTTAAAGCGTAATGCTAAATCTACCTTTGATATTTTGATAGCTAATGGTTATGAGTGCCATCGGATAAATACAAAAGGAGATATTGGCGAAATAGTAACTGATTCCAA
Source organism: Anabaena minutissima FACHB-250 (assembly GCF_014697125.1). Taxonomy (GTDB): domain Bacteria; phylum Cyanobacteriota; class Cyanobacteriia; order Cyanobacteriales; family Nostocaceae; genus Trichormus; species Trichormus minutissimus. The sequence goes on from NZ_JACJRG010000004.1 coordinate 146,030, forward strand.
TTCTTTTTATGAAAATTATATTGCTTTTCCAGCATTACCTATTCATTTTTTTACCATTGTTTTAAATGGTCAACCATTCATTCGCTACCATATTGAAATTTTTAAGCAATTGCCTTTCAAATGGCATTGGCATATTGTTGAGGGTGTAGCCGACTTAAAACATGACACAAGTTGGAGCGTAAAGCTAGGTGGATGTATTAGTGATGAAATCCATCATAATGGTTTTAGTTCTGACGGTACTACGGAATATATAGATGAATTAGCACAACTTTATCCAGATAACATCACAATTTACCGCCAAGCAGAAGGTGTTTTCTGGGATGGAAAGAGGGAAATGGTAAATGCACCACTCACAAATATTCAAGAAGAATGCTTGTTGTGGCAGATCGATGTAGATGAACTATGGACATTAGAGCAGATTTGTACTGCTAGGGAAATATTTATCAGTAACCCTGATAAAATGTCTGCTTTCTATTGGTGTTGGTATTTTGTCGGTGAAAAGCTAATTATTAGCACTCGCAACTGTTATGCACAAAATCCTCAACAAGAGTGGCTAAGAACTTGGCGATTTAAACCGGGATATATTTGGGCTGCACATGAGCCGCCTGTGTTGGTAGAACCTTTAGCTGATGGTCAATATCAAAATGTAGCTGCTGTGAATCCTTTCTTACATCAAGAAACAGAAAAGCATGGTTTAGTTTTTCAGCATTTTGCTTATGTGACACCAGAACAATTAAGCTTTAAAGAGAAATACTATGGCTATAGTAATGCTGTTTCTCAATGGATATCTTTACAAAAGAATACTAAATTTCCCATTTTATTAAAGGAATATTTTCCTTGGGTACAAGATGAAACTCAAGTAGATATTGCACATGGACGAGGCATACTTCCAATTGCCCAAAAAGACAAGAACAATAATAATTGGCGATTTTTACAACCAGAAGAATTACAGCAGCAAGTTACTGAAATCAGCAAACACTCACCCATAATTATCCTTGATGGGGTATTTTTTCAACTATATCAAACTGGGATTGCACGTGTCTGGAAGTCTCTATTAGAAGAGTGGGTAAATAATGAGTTTGGTAAACATATTATTGTGCTTGACCGTGCTGGAACTGCTCCTAAAATTGCTGGTATCAGGTACGTGAGTGTACCTGCTTATGACTACAACAATACTGATAATGATCGAGAGATAATACAGCAAGTATGTGATGAAGAAGGAGCAGATTTATTTATCTCCTCTTACTACACTACACCTAATACAACACCTTCTGTATTCATGGCTTATGATATGATTCCAGAAGTCATGGGATGGGATATGAATCATCCCATGTGGAAAGAAAAGCATCGAGCTATTCAGCAAGCATCTGCATATATAGCAATTTCAGAAAATACAGCGCGTGACTTAGCAAACTGTTTCACAGATATACCCATAGAGGCTATTACTGTAGCTCATTGTGGAGTTAAAGATATTTTTGCCCCAGCTAAATATGAAAGTATTTGTGCTTTTAAAGCTAAATATGGAATTACAAAACCATACTTTATTTTAGTTGGTGCTGGGTCTGGTTATAAAAATAGTATTTTATTCTTCCAGGCTTTTTCTCAGATTGCTAGTAACTATGGTTTTGATATTGTTTTAACAGGTAGCGGTGGGGTATTAGCACCTGAATATAGAGCCTATACATCTGGTAGTATTGTTCATACATTGCAACTTAGTGATGAAGAGTTAGCAATAGCTTATTCGGGTGCTGTGGCTTTAGTTTATCCTTCTAAATATGAAGGGTTTGGAATGCCTATAATTGAAGCTATGGCTTGTGGCTGTCCCGTCATTACTTGTCCTAATGCTTCGATTCCAGAGGTGGCGGAAAAAGCTGCGATATATATCAATGATGATGATGTAGATGGATTAGCCAATTCACTATGTGAAGTACAAAAACCTGCTATTCGTCAATCATTAGTTACTGCGGGTTTAGCTCAAGCACAAAAGTTTTCTTGGTCAAAAATGGCAGAAATTGTTAGTGCTGCTTTAATTGATGCGACGCTTCTATCTTTAAATCTGAAAGAGATTAATTTAATTGTTTTCCCTGATTGGTCACAACCTGAAGATTCGATAGGTTTAGAACTAGCACAAGTAATTAAGACAATAGCAACTCATTCTGAGAGTAGCAAGACAACTTTACTGATTGATACTACTAATATTTTAGCTGAAGACGTTGAGTTGTTCTTATCTAGCATCACAATGAGTCTTCTAATGGAGGAAGATTTAGATATTACTGATGAATTAGAAATTACATTGCTGGTAAATTTGGCTGAGATCCAATGGAAAGCTTTACTACCTCGTCTTCATGGACGAATTATTTTGGAACATGAAAATCAACAAGCAGTTGTACAAGCAAAAGCAGCGACTCTGACATCTTATGACCTAGAAAGCTTTAGTCAAGTGCGAGACGAAGAGTTTTTTTTTGCTTAAGTAAAAAATTATTCAATCAAGGAAGATGGCAAGAAGCGATCGCCTCATATCAAAAACTGCTAGAATTACACCAAAGTAGTGCAGATATTTACTGGGATTTAAGCCAGTGTTATAGAAATTTAAACTTGCTAGATGAGTATTTTGAGACTCTACAGCAAGGAATTAAACTTTACCCTACCGACGGTAGACTTCACTTTACATTGATTATTGATTTGCGGCGTAATCGGCGTATTCAAGAAGCTATTGTAAGTGCGGAAAAGGCTTGTCAAGATTTACCTGATGATTATACATTTAAGATTCTTAAATATTTGACAGTTCCAAGTATTTACAATAATCAAGAAGAAATACCATTTTATCGCCAACGCTATACTCAAGGATTGCAAGATTTAATTGAGCAAACATCTCTGAATACTCTTGAAGAAAAACAGAGTGCTTTAGCTGGTATTGGTAGACTAACTAATTTTTATTTATCATATCAAGCACAAAATGATATAGATTTACAACGCCAATATGGGAAGTTAGTACATGAAATCATGATGGCTAACTTTCCTCAATGGGTTGCCCCTTTATCAATGCCTAAACTCCAACCCAATCAAAAAATTCGAGTTGGTTATGTTTCCCATTATTTGCATTCTTATAGTGGTACACTGTGGTTAACGGGCTGGTTAAAATACTGCAATCATAAAAATTTTGAAATTTACTGTTATTACACAGGTAATGAACCAGATGCGGTGACAGAAAAATTTAGAGAATATAGTGATTGCTTTCACCATATTCCTTACAATTTATCGGGTGTTTGCCAACAAATAATTGCGGATAATTTACACATTTTAGTGTATCCAGAAATTGGCATGAATCCCCAAACTTTGCTCATGGGTGCTTTGCGATTAGCACCAGTGCAATGTGTTGCTTGGGGACATCCGGTAACAACTGGTTTATCTACTATTGATTACTTTTTGTCTAGCGAGTTAATGGAAGCAGAAAATGCTCAAGAACATTATTCAGAAAAATTAATTCGCTTACCTAATATTGGTGTTTCTTACCCTAAACCTTATATTCCACAAGTTGTTAAAAGTCGTGCTGATTTTGGCTTTTCAGATAATGATGTTCTTTATTTATGCTGTCAAGCACCGTTTAAATATTTACCACAATATGATTTTATTTTTGCAGAAATAGCGTCTCGTGTGCCGCAAGCTAAATTTATATTTTTGCGTGGTACTTTACTTCAAGAACGCCTACAAAAAGCTTTTGCTGCTTTAGGGCTAAAATTTGAGGATTACTGTGTATTTCTTAGTATTCCAGAAAGATTCGACTATCTGATGATTAATTTACTTTCAGATGTTTATCTAGATACATTTACTTGGTCTGGTGGTAATACTACCTTAGAAGCGATCGCTTGTAATCTTCCTATTGTTACTTGTCCTGGCGAATTTATGCGGGGTCGTCACTCTGATAGCTTTTTGAAAATGTTGGGAGTGACAGACACTATTGCTCAAAATGAAGCGGAATATATTGATATTGCTGTTAAATTAGGGCAAAATCCTGCTTGGCGACGGGATATTTCAGAACGAATTAGTCAACGTCATGACCAATTATTTGATGATAAAGTTTGTGTCGCAGGCTTGGAAGCATTCTATCAACAGGTTGTGGAATTAAGTTTGTAGTAAGCACTTCAGTGCTGATTCCAAGATGAGGACTAAAGTCCTCACTACGAACTGCGATCGCCACTTCATTATTTCCATGTCTGTACTGATAAACTAAGATTAAGGCTAGAAGTTCTATATCTCAATACTATACCCATATCTTATAAATATCGCCGTGGCTACTATTACTATTAACTTGAACAACGTAGTTAGACTCAGCGAAGACCAATTTTATCAGCTATGTCGAGATAATCCCGATATTAAGTTTGAGCGCAATGCTAACGGAGAATTGATAGTTATGCCACCTACAGGGGGAGAAACTGGAAAAAGTAACGCTAAACTTACAACAAGATTTGTTTTGTGGAATGAGCAAACACAACTAGGTGAAGTTTTTGACTCTTCTACTTGTTTTCAACTCCCCAATGGTGCAAACCGTTCTCCTGATGTTTCTTGGATAGAAATTAGCCGATGGAATGCACTTTCATTAGAACAACGAGAAAAATTTCCTCCCATTGCGCCTGATTTTGTTTTAGAGTTGATGTCTCCATCCGATAGCTTGAGTGAAACACAAGCTAAAATGCAAGAATATATGAATGCGGGAGTAAAGCTAGGTTGGTTGATAGACAGAAAAACACGCCGTGTAGAAATTTATCGTCAAGGGCAACCAAAAGAAGTATTAGAATCTCCTACCAACTTATCTGGAGAAGATATATTAATTGGTTTTACTTTAGACTTGCAAATTATCTGGAGTTAACCCACTGCATATTCTGTAAATTTCCTCATAAAAGGAGACTGAAAACCTAACACAATATCTTCTTTAGGTACTCCCATCGTAACTAAATTGGCTGCAATATCATCCTCTGTACCATTCCACTGAAGCCAAATTTTTCCTTCCTTAATATCGATATGGATGATACAACTATGTACCCAATCCTGTCCCTCCCAGCCAACATGAACTATTTGGTAATGATCACGTTCTGTATCAAAAATATTTTCAACTTCTATATTCCCGTTAGCAGGTTTTTGCTGACTATACTCCTGTAATATTTGTTGTATGATCTGGCGATAATGAGCTATTTTTTCCATTTGACAATTACCTCTTTTTCTGCATTATAAATAATCATTTTGACTTGATTCTCTTCAATCATTTCTTGAGGGAAATCAAGTTGAAAAAATGTTTTATAGGTTGTCAAAGGTACTGCTAAATATAAAACACGCTCTGGCTGTCGTCATTTCAGTGCGCCTCTATAGTTGATAAACTGTCCCAATGCTGTATGAAATTCTGATATTGAAGATGACTTTTCCAAAAAACTTTTGACTTCGACTGCTATTTTTTCTCCTTCCCGTTCTGCTGCAATCAGTTTTTCAGCCCCTAAATCAACAGAGACATTCACTCCACCCACACTAATTGTTAGTGGGTCGTGAGTTATGTACCAACCATCTTTCTGTAAAGCTTGTTTGACCACTTGATGAAAGATATCTCTAGCAGACATATCTATCCATAATTATATTTCTTATTTTTATAATACAATGCTTAGTAAGTTATCAGACAACTGATGATGAAATAATATCCCACAAAAAAGAGTATCAACTCTATCTTGAATGATCAAGTTGATACTTAGTTGTAAAAGTTTGTAGTAAGGGCTTCAGCCCTTAGTCATGTCTAATTTTGAGGGCTAAAGTCCTCACTACGAACTAATATACCTCTGCCACATTTGGGTGTAAGCATTTTCCATTTCACGGGTAAACTGCTTACCATTCCATAGTGGTGCTATTTTTCTCGACTGTTTCAACTTCCAAGCAATTTGTTGTCTTAAAGCTTCATCCTTACCCAACCGCACACCCCACTCTACATATTCTTCATCATTCCAAGCAATTCCTTCTGTAATTCCAGCATTCATCATCATGGTGTAGCTGTTACGTGCAGCGAATTGCTCACCTACTCGCGTCACCATAGGAATGCACATCCACAGGGTTTCTAGAGTTGTTGTAGCACCGTTGTAGGGATAGGTATCTAAAACAATATCAGCAATGCCTAAATTAGCTCTGTGAACTGCTTCTGAAGGAACATCTGGAATAAATCTAAATTTTGATGTATCTACACCTTCATCGTTTGCTAGTTGATAAAAGAAATCTTCAACCGCTTGTCTATCTGTTGATTCTTTAACCAGAAAGTAGCTATTGGGTACTTCTTTGATAATTCGCAATTGCAACTTGATGATATTTGGATTGAGCTTAAACCCACGTTGAGGACAGAAATAAACTATTGCATCATGGGGAATATCTAAATCTTGGCGATGTAGTGTTGGTATACCCACCTCAAAACCATCTACAGCTATATAGGTTTGAGGTAAACGCCAAATTTTTTCTCTGTAGTATTCTTGGGCTGATTCTGGTAAAACGTAAGGGTCAGCAATAAAATAATCAATTGATGGACTGCCAGAAGCATCCCAACCTAACCAAGTGGCTTGTATGGGTGCTGGTTTAAATCCCATAATCTCACAAGCAGTGTCTAGAGTAACGCTATCTAAATCAATTAATATATCAACTTCATCGTTGTATATTTCTTCTGCTACTTCGTAAACATTATTTGATTTATAAGCTTTATCTACTTGGTTAACATACCAAAGATGTAACGGGTCAGTTATTGCTTGATTGTGGATAAAATAACCATTGATGGCAAATTTATCACGGTTATGATGTTGAAATAACCAGCGTGATAACCAACCAACAGAATGACCTCTAAGACAATGAGATAAATATCCTACTTTGATTCTTTTATCAGATATAGTTTGTTTCTTTCTGCATAGATTTCCTTGAGAATACTTCTCTAATCTTTCTTGACCATAGACTTCTTTATTAGCATGACAAAGTTGAAGTATTTGATTTTGAATAACTCTATTTTTATGAGGCTTGTCTTCAAGATAAAGTGCATAATAATTAGAATTAAAAAGTCTAGTTACAGTCAGTTGATCAATATCAATTGGATAATCTTTTATAAGTATATTGATTAATTCTTCATGCCTTTGGTTGATATAAAAAGCTTCTTGCCAATAGACACCTGCGGTCATTAATCCCCTAAGAATTTGCCGATTAGCAACAACTAAATCTGAAGATTTTTCCACTAACGAATACAATTTCTTGGCAGTCTCTATACCTTGCTCTAATTCACCAGCATTTTGATAAAAACCAGCTAAATGGGCTAAAATGTCTTTATTTAAGATATTTAGAGTTAAGAGGCTTTCTGATAAACGTGCAGCTACTCTTGAGTTCCAGTGAGAGTAAGCTATCTCTACAGCCGCAGGTAATAATTTATCTATTACATCTTGAGAATCATCTTTAAAGTAGCGTACACTTGCTGAAACTAAATTTAAAGACGATTTGTGTAAAGGAGCATAATCTAGAACAGACCGTAAAACTATTTTTAATAATTCTAGATTAACTTGTTGTTGAGGTTCTGATTGGAGGATTTCAATTAATTCATATTCTTCTAATTCTTCATCTGTGTATGTTTCTAATACTATGGATAACTGTACCAGATATAAGAGATTATTGATAGCTTGAGGATAAATTTCTTTAATCTGTCGCCGAATTTTCCAAGCAGTGGAATATTCTTCTAGTCTTTGTCTACGTTCCGCTTCAGTGTATAAAATATCAGCTAATTCTGTGTTCCAATCATCTAATTTTTCTGGCTCTCCTTTCATCATGGCCATGAACCAAGTCGTTTGTGCTTCTACCTCTTGATCTAGTAAAAGATAAATTAACCCCAAATACCAATAATGGGATTTAACATCAGGTTCTACATTAACTGCTTGCTCATAGATACTCACAACCTCATGGTAGTTACCTTTGACTAATAACTCTTCAGTTTGTTGTTGCCATTGATTAGGACAATAGGTTAGACAAGCTTTATCCATATAAACTCACTCAGGATATATAAGGTAAAAGTGAGCAGTGTTAACACTACCCACTTATGTGATAAATATGTCATTTAAATCTGAAAATGACACAGAAACTCTTCTTGGTTTCTCTATCTAGCTAAACTTGTAAAGTCAGTAATACAGGTTGTGGCAGTTGGGGTGGCTACTGCTGTAATCATTGCAGCACCATTAGCAACACTAAAAGGTGCTGTAGTTTCACAAGCTATTGCTACTGTGAGTGACTCTTTTGTAGCAGTATCACCTGTGATAGTGCCGACTGCACCATAATAGGATTTAAGTGCATCTTTAAACGTGAAAGAATACCCAACACCAAGAGCACCATCTAAAGCAACAGTGTAAAGGTAGTTTTCAGTTTGGCTTTTAACTCCTACTTGCAATTCTGACATATTTGCAGCAAACTTCTGGTATTCCAGATAGAAAGCTTGTTGAGCGCGGTTAATTGTACCAATGTTATTTTTGGGTTCAGCTTGCTTGGCTTTATTTACCTGACCTAGTAGCGAAGGTAACGCGATCGCAGCAAGTACACCGATAATAATTACTACAACTAGCAATTCAATTAAGGTAAAACCTTCGTCTTCTTTCTTCTTACGGTTGCTGAGGTGGCTGAGGAATTTAGCTTGCAATTCTGGCTTGAGCATGGGTTTCTCCTGAAGTTTGGGGTAAGTAGAGGGCGATCGCTCTGTTCTAAAAAGAACTTACCCTGTTGCGATCTGCGATCTATCACTCCAGTCAAAAAACTTTCTTTCTCAAGCTATATTTACGTATATTTGCTAATAAGAATACTCTTGCTCCTGAAAAAATAGAGTTTATCTCCTGTTTTCTACTTAAGCTTTAACTTTTCCCCCTTCCCTACTAGTAGGGTTAGGGGGTTAGGTTTCGCGTTAGCTTTTCCACATAATGTGAAAAGTCAGTTCTAGCCAGCTAATAAGTCTGATAGGGTAATTTTGCCTCGGTTCTTGTTTTGAGGTGGAATGATGGTGTGCTGAGGGTGTAGGCTTAACCCGTTGAAGACATCGCTATTGATCAGCAATTATCAACGATCGCACACAAATAATGATCTTTTTCACCATTTAAAACAAATACTCAATAAATCATTAAAAATTGTTGAATAGAATTTTGTAAAACCAACGTCATTTTACTTATTGGTTTCATAGTAATTATGGGCTAGGAGGGCAAATTTATTCCTTAAAATCTGACATTCCAGGTTTTAACAATTAATGCTGCCAAAAAACAGTTATGTTATTTGAGGAGAAACTACCTATGCCCAATCATGATATCAGTAGCAAATCAAATTCTTTTGACGGGCAAGATGTTACTTATTTCTCCTCATCCGACACTTTTAATACTCAAAATTACTATAGCTCTCAACTGAATAGTCGTAGTAGCTCTACCCCAGAAACAGATGCTACTGCTACTAGTCAATATAATTCTAATAATGGCTATGGTTTAATCGATGCCTCAAAATCAGTATCGCAAGCTGCTGGACAGAATCCTTATAATGATGTGCCTAAGCTTGGGGGTAATAATTGGGGCTTAGATATGATCAAAGCCCCTGCGGCGTGGCAAAATGGATATACGGGTAATGGCGTTGTAGTTGCAGTCATAGATACTGGTGTGGACTACAATCACAACGATTTAAAAAATAATATTTGGACTAATACTAAAGAAATTCCTGGTAATGGGATAGATGATGATGGCAATGGCTATATAGATGATGTTCATGGTTGGAACTTTAATGGCAAAAACAACAACACCTTAGACGATAACGGACACGGTACTCATGTTTCTGGCATTATCGCAGGTGAGAACAATGGCTATGGCGTAACTGGTGTTGCTTACAATGCCAAAATTATGCCTGTGAAAGTTCTGAATAGTTCTGGAACTGGTTCTTATAGTGCGATCGCTAATGGCATCTACTACGCTGTAGATAATGGTGCAAATATCATTAATCTCAGTCTAGGCGGTGATTTTTCTAGCCAGAGCCTCAAATCAGCCATTGAATACGCCAGCAGTAAAGGCGTAATTGTCGTCATGGCCTCCGGTAATGAAGGCGGTTCTGTTCCAGGCTATCCCGCCCGCTATGCCGACAAGTCCGGAATTGCTGTCGGGGCTGTCAATAAAGAGGGTAATCTAACAGACTTCTCTAACCGCGCTGGTAGCAATCAACTCGCCTATGTCACCGCCCCAGGACAGAGTATTTATTCGACTGTTCCAGGCAATGAGTACGCGAGTTATAGTGGCACATCAATGGCATCACCTTATGTTGCCGGGGTAGTCGCCCTTATGCTCAGTGCTAACCCAACTCTCTCAGAAAGCCAAGTCCGAGAAATTATTACTAGCACAGCAGGGAATAATACCACTAACAATAATACACCAACATCAGACTCTAATTTTGACTTTAGTCCTTTTCTCGATGAGTTCTTTAGAGATTTCTCCACCACTAGTTCATTACCTCAAGCTTCTAGTTTGAGCATCAAATTTTTACCAGACATTAACACTGTCACTGATAGCTCAAATACCACTGCTGGAATGACCAATCATCAAACATCTCAGAGTCCTAAAACTGAGTTTACATTCGAGTATTATCTAGACACACCAATGAATAGTTTGGCTAACAGCCCAACCGATATTAATAATGGTATCGATTTCGTTCAATTAATTACAGAAATGACCAGACAATTTGATAACTTACGAAAACTGTTAGGGTAGGGAATAGGGGACAGGTGATAGGTCAAGAAAGGGGCTTAAGCTTATTGTTAAGTCCGCGCAGGTGGACTTAACAATAGGGAAGCTACGCGAATGTTTTTATAGCGGCGACTTCCAGTCGTTTCTTCGTGTTTCTTCCCCTAATTCCCTAAACCCCTATTGAGGAGACAGCTTTGGGTAAAGTCATATTAATCACTGGCCCTGCTCGGTCTGGTAAAAGTGAATGGGCAGAAAATTTGGCGATAGAATCAGGTAAACAGGTAATTTATGTGGCGACTGCTACTGTTAACCTTGATGATGCAGAATGGCACAAACGTATTCAATTACACCAAAATCGCCGTCCTCAAGATTGGGTGACGCTGGAAGTTCCTGTGTCACTATCTGCAACTCTGGCTGATGCTAAACCCAATACTTGTGTTTTAGTCGATTCTTTGGGGACTTGGGTAGCTAATCTGCTAGAGGAAGATGATCAGAGTTGGGAAAATACTTTAGTGGAATTCTTAGAAACAGTGCAGTTAGTTGCTGCGGATATGGTGTTTGTAGCGGAAGAAACGGGTTGGGGCGTTGTACCAGCATATCCTTTGGGACGAACATTTCGCGATCGCCTGGGTGCTTTGGTGCGTCAGTTAGGCTTAATTTGCGAAGCTGTCTATTTGGTTACTGGTGGTCATGTTTTAAATCTGAGCATACTTGGTACACCATTGCCAAAATCTATACATTATGAATCATGAAGGATAATTTAAGAAATTTTAAGAGAGGTATATTATTATTCGTTAGTAAAATTTTACGCTGATTCTTAATAGAAAATTAAACAGTCAGTATCAAAATTTTCCTCATACCGACTGTAAAATTGTGGTATGGCAACTAAAGAAGAAGTCAAAAAATATCTTTCCTACTGGTTTCAGTTAGGAAAAAAAGTAGTGGTCGGGAATGAGGGAACAAGCTTGCTACCTCAACCTATATTCCAAGGCGATCGCTATAGCAAAGAGTTTGAAGAATGTTGGCAAAAGATTCTCTCCTCGGCAAGTAATTGTTATTTGGATGGAACTGATGAGACTATTGCCCAATTACTAACGCCAGTATGGGAAATTTCAGATTGCGGTCGTTGTACTATGCCAATAGCTATGCGTAACGTGGGTATGCCTGCGGCTTTTTGCCCATGCAACAGTTTACCAGATTGGCCTAATACTGAATTACCGACTCCAAGGTGTCCAATTAATAATGAAGAACAATTACAAATAATTCGCGATCGGCTTTTAGTTAATAACTGATAAATCTGCATTAATTAACTGTGGGTTCTTGACCACTAAGCAAGATAATGTAAATCCGGTTAAAAAGGCTATGGAATCCCAGCACACAACCCTCAAAGCCAAGAAAAAGAGCGCGAAAAACATCAAAGAATGGAAGCTCAAAAAACACACCACTGAAGGTGAAGGCAGTTCTAAAATATCCAGTCGGCTCTACGAAAAAGAAATAGCCAAGTTGCAATTAGAACTGGTGAAAATGCAATATTGGGTAAAGTTTACAGGCGCGCGGATCGTCATTATTTTTGAAGGACGCGATGCCGCAGGTAAGGGGGGTACGATTAAACGAATTGCAGAACCGTTGAATCCCCGTGGGTGTCGTATCGTCGCTTTAGGCACGCCTAGCGATCGCGAAAAGACCCAATGGTACTTCCAACGCTATGTAGCCCATCTGCCAGCTGCGGGTGAAATTGTTTTGTTTGACCGCAGCTGGTATAACCGTGCTGGGGTAGAATCTGTAATGGGCTTCTGTACAGAAGAACAGTACAAAAATTTCATGCAAGATTGTCCAGAATTTGAACGGATGTTGGTGCGTGAGGGCATCATTCTGCTGAAGTATTGGTTTTCTGTCAGTGATGATGAGCAAGAACGACGCTTTCAATCGAGAACCACCGATCCCGCGCGGCGATGGAAACTTAGTCCGATGGATCTCGAATCGCGCGATCGCTGGGTGGAATACTCTAAAGCTAAAGATGTCATGTTTGCTCACACCAATATTCCCGAAGCACCCTGGTTCACGGTGGAAGCAGACGACAAAAAACGCGCTCGTCTCAATTGTGTTTACCACATCCTTAGCAAGATTCCCTATGTGGATATGACTCCAGAACCCCTAGAACTGTCTCCCCGCAAGTCTGACGATAGCTATGTCAGACCACCTCGAAATGAACAATTCTTTGTACCACAGATTTATTAGGTGGTCTTTTTCTGGCTGGGTTTCGCGGCGTGAGTAACATTGGATACTATACAAAAATATATTTAGTATGAGGTTTGAACTTTATCACCTAGGGTATTGGTGTAAACTTGTGCAAAATGTTAAATTTTCCAACATTAAATTTATAAGATTTGAACTTTCATTAGGTTAAGTAAACAATAGGAATGTAACCCTGTATATGGATGTAGGTGTCTAAACGTTCTTCTAAGCAGCGATTAAAATCCAGCACGAAAAAATCTAAACAGCAAAGACGCACTCAGAAGCATCTGATTAAAACTTTATTTAAGAACGCCCATGATACGGTATGCTCTGCTGCGCCTATGGCGATCGCCCTAATTGATGATCAAGGGTGCTTCGTAGATATGAATATTGCTGCTTGTGATTTACTAGGTCTACCGCGTCGGAAACTGAGAGGTCAACATTTATCTACTTTCATTACGGCGGAATTTACTCTTCAACCTAGTCCTGGGAGTTTTCCATCTGGAGAATCATTGATTGGAGAACTCTTAGTCTTATCTTCTACCCAGATCCGGCGAGAGGTGGAATATACCTTCACTCCCAATGTAATCCCTAACTGTCATCTGCTGTTATTACGAGATATTAGTCAGCGTCGAGAATCAATGCAGGCTGAGTTACGACAGCAGCAGCAACGAGTTGAACTATTCTCGGAAGTGACGCTGAAAATTCGGCAGTCGTTACAACTCAAGGAAATTTTGCATACCACCGTCACAGAAGTGCAACGGATTTTGCAAGCCGATCGCGTGTTAATTTATCATGTCTTGCCCGATGGTACAGGCAAAACCATCAGCGAAGCGGTTTTACCAGATTATCCCACACTGATGGATCTGGAATTTCCCCAGGAAGTCTTTCCAGAGGATTATCAACAACTATATGCCCAGGGAAGAGTAAGAGCGATCGCCAATGTGCATGATCCGGAAGCTGGTTTGGCAGCTTGTTTGGTGGAATTTGTCGATCAATTCCAGATTAAAGCCAAACTGATTGTCCCAATTGTGCAAACACTCAATACTCATTCCCCGAATCAGCTGTGGGGGTTATTAATCGCGCACCAATGTAACAGCGATCGCCATTGGGTGGATTTTGAACTGGAACTAATGCAACAATTGGCAGATCAAATCAGTATTGCTCTGTCTCAAGCCCAACTACTGGAACACTTAGAAGAGATTGTGGAAGTCCGCACCGCAGAATTGCAGGACGTCAATCGGAACTTGCAACAGGAAATTCATGTGCGGATGCACGCGGAAGCGACGTTGCGACAGAGAGAGGAGCAATTGCGCTTAATTACCAATGCCCTACCAGTTTTGATTGCCTATGTGGATGAGCAACAACAATATCGCTTTAATAATCAAGCCTACCATGATTGGCTGGGGCAATCACCGGGGGAAATTTACGGTTGCCATCTGCGTCAGGTTTGGGGAGAAGATTGTTATCAACGGATGCAGGTGTATGTGAAAATCGCTTTAGCTGGGCAAGCCGTAACCTATGAAAATGATATTGTCTTGAAAGATGGAAGTGGGCGATCAGTTGATGTTACTTATATCCCGCATCTAGATGACCAAAACACAGTCAAGGGATTTTTTGCCTTGAGTAGCGATATTAGCGATCGCAAAGCCATTGAACGGATGAAAGATGAATTTATTTCCGTCATCAGCCATGAACTGCGGACTCCCCTAACATCGTTGCACAGTGCCTTGAAAATCTTGGCTACAGGGCGATTGGGCAATCTTTCGGACGAAGGGCAGCAAATGCTAGGAATTGCCGATGACAGTACCGAACGGTTAGTGCGTTTAGTCAATAACGTCCTAGATTTGCAGCGCATTGAGTCTGGTAAAGTGATTATGGAGTGCCAAGCTTGCAATGCTGCAAATTTAATGATCCAGGCAGCAGAAGCAATGCAAGCAATGGCACAGCAGCATGAAATAACTCTAGTCAAACAACCACAGGATATCCCAGTTTGGGCAGATGGGGATTACATCTTGCAAGCTTTAACAAATTTACTCAGCAATGCCATCAAGTTTTCATCACCAGGGGGGACTGTTTGGCTAACTGTTGAAGTAGAGAAAGACTCCTCAACTCAAAACCTCCCTAGGGAAGTAGTGTTTCGGGTGCGAGACGAAGGGCAAGGAATTCCATCTGACCAACTCGAACGCATTTTTGAACGGTTTCAACAAGTAGATTCGTCAGATTCCCGCAAAAAAGGTGGTACAGGTTTAGGGCTGACCATTTGTCGCAAAATTATTGAGCAGCACAACGGTAGAATTTGGGCTGAGAGTAATCCAGGGTGTGGAAGTACCTTTGCGTTCACATTGCCCACTCTTGAGAGTGCTGAGTTGAGAGTGCTGAGTGCTGAGTGCTGAGTGCTGAGTGCTGAGTGGGGAGTGGGGAGTGGAGAGTGATGATTCTCTTACTCATTACTCATTACTCATTATTCAGCACTCACAACTATATTTATGCGGGGGATTCTATGCCTACTAAGCGGATTCTAATTATTGATGACGAAGAAACTATTCAAACTGTTGTCCAATTTGGTATCAAAATGGCGGCTGGATGGGAAGTTTTCACCGCGAGTTCTGGACTCGAAGGCATCCAGACTGCTCAAACTGAAAACCCTGATGTAATTTTATTGGATGTAATGATGCCAGATATGGATGGTATTGCTACCTTTAAAGAACTCCAGTCTCATTCTGAGACAGAACAAATTCCGGTCATTCTTTTAACTGCCAAAGCACAAACAGCAGAAAAGCGTCAGTTTAATGATTTAGGGGTCAGTGGTGTAATTACCAAACCCTTTAACTCCCTGGATTTACCGGAGCAAATTACTAGAATTCTCCATTGGTAGCCGCATCAATGAAAATCTTGCTTGTGGAAGATGATGACTTATTAATTAAAGTCCTGACTAGAAATCTGGCAACCCATCACTATGTTGTAGATACTGTCAAAGATGGGGAAATGGGATGGACTTATGGTTCTACGTTTGAGTATGACCTAATTGTCTTGGATATCATGCTGCCAAAGTTAGATGGTATTAGTTTATGCAAGCGTTTTCGCACAGAGGGATACGTCACTCCCATTCTGTTACTCACAGCACAAGATACCATCACCGCCAAAGTGCAGGGATTGGATGCGGGCGCAGATGACTATATGGTTAAACCCTTCGATCCCATAGAACTAATCGCTAGGGTTCGGGCATTGCTGAGGCGAGGAAGTGCTAATCCTTTTCCCTTGCTGAGTTGGGGAGATTTGCTACTCAACCCCAGCACTTGTGAAGTCACCTATAATGGTTGCCCCCTGAACCTGACAACAATGGAATATGATTTACTGGAACTGCTGCTGCGGGACTGTCAACACGTATTTAGCACTGAAGAACTTTTAGATAGATTATGGTCTTCGGAAGAATTTCCGTCTCAAGCAACGGTACGTTCCCATATCCGTCGGGTACGTCACAAGCTAGTAGCTGCGGGTGCGCCCCATGACTTTATCGCCACCATGCACGGACGGGGCTACTATCTAAAAGCACCAAGTACGGAAGAATCGACTGCCCTATCTAAAATACCCCAAGAGAAGAATTATAGGGATGCTTCTAGAATAATTGATACTTCCAGAGAAACCCAGAACAATTCCCCTCAACATCTTCCTCCAGCCGACTCCCAACAACAATACCTGGCCTTCCTCAACGAAACTTGGACAACAACTAAGCCCAAAAGCCTCGACCAAATGGCAGTTTTGTTACAAGCTGTCAGAGACTTGCAAACCGATCGCCTGCAACCCCAACAACAAGCACAGGCACAACAAGTCGCTCACAAACTAGCGGGTACTCTGGGAATCTTTGGGCTATCCAAAACAATGCACGTTGCCCGGCAATTGGAATATTGGTTGGGGGGTCGAGAGCCACTGCAACCGAAACACGCGCCGTTGATGAAAACACTAGTGACGGCTCTCCAGGAAGACATTGACCATACCACACTGATCCAAATGTCTCAGATTCCCACTGGGCAATCACCCCTGTTACTTATCGTGAGTTCGGATACTGAGTTCAACCAGTCCCTAGTAAGTGTTGCGGCTAGTCGGGGAATTCGCATTGAGACTACTCCGGTGCTGGATGTGGCTACCACCTTGATGGCAACTGAATCTGTCTTGGGTGCTGTAGGTCAAGATCCCGATGTTATCCTGTTGCGTTTACCATCAATTTCACCTGATTCGGTACTGACTGATCAGTCTACCCCCCAGGGTAGTAACTTTTGGGCAATATTGCAGACATTCTCACACCGTTATCCTGATTTGCCAATTGTGGTGATAGGCGATCGCGATGAATTAAGCGATCGCTTGGAGGTGATGCGGCAGGGTGGAAAACTTTTTCTGGTAGCACCGACTCCACCAGAGCGAGTGATTGATGCTGTAGTCAATCTTTTACGAGATCCAAAGATTCCCAAAAAGTTGATGATCCTGGATGATGATCAAGATTGGTTACGCACTCTGCCCACCCTGCTAAAACCTTGGGGATTTAAAGTAACAACCCTTGCCGACCCCAAAAAATTCTGGACGGTACTGCAAGCAGTGACCCCCGATGCCCTAGTTTTAGATGTGAATATGCCACAGATCAATGGATTTGAACTCTGCCAGATTCTCCGCAGTGACCCTAATTGGCAGCGTTTGCCAGTATTATTCCTCAGTGTGCTAACAGACTCCGCTAGCCAAAATCAAGCGTTTACCGTCGGTGCTGATGATTATCTGTGTAAGCCCGTCATGGGAGTTGAACTAGCCAACCGTATTCTGAGGCGGTTACAAAGAGTCAGAGCTTGGGCTAGTTGATTTATTAAAGGTTTGTAGTAAGGACTTCAGTCCTTATTTTAGGACTCGGTCAAAATAACTTTATATTACTTAACATGGTTAGGTTTATTCCCACCGACTTACTTAAATTCAAAATTGAATAACTTCTACCCCACCCTACCCTTCTGTCACCTGTCCCCTGTCCCCTGTCACCTTCCGACTGCACACATTTTGCACGAACTATAGGTCAAGGTAAGTATTAATCATATACTCAAATAGAAGCGTATGTTGAAGTCTATGGAAGCATCGTTAAGAAGCCGTCAGAATCCTCTAATCCACAGATTGGCGGATGCTATTGAAGAAATTTGGCAAAAGCACCTGGATCTATCCCCTTACTCAGTCCCAGAAGGTTTAGGCTATGTTGAAGGACACCTGGAAGGCGAACGGCTGATCATTGAAAATCATTGCTACCAAGCTCCGCAATTTCGCAAGCTGCATTTAGAATTGGCTCAGGTTGGGAGTGGATTAGATATTCTCCACTGTGTGATGTTCCCTAATCCTGAATATGCGATTCCTATCTTCGGCACAGATTTGGTCGGTGGTCGAGGCGGATCAATTAGTGCAGCGATCGCGGATTTGTCTCCTATCAGTAGCGATCGCACTCTACCAGAACGCTACTATCAACAGTTGTCTGTTTTGTCTAATGTGCCGTTTTCTCAACCACGGACTTTACCACCTTGGGGTGATATTTTTTCCGAATTTTGTCTGTTTGTCCGTCCAGAAGGAACTGAAGAAGAAGATATGTTTCTCAACCGGGTGCGGGAATTTTTAACCATCCATTGTCAGATTGCTAGTACAGAAACACCCCTAACATCAAATCTTGACATTTCCAAGGTGTTAGCAGGACAACGAAATTATTGTACAAAGCAGCAACAAAATGATAAAACTCGGCGAGTGCTGGAGAAATCCTTTGGTACAGAGTGGGCGGATCGCTACATGACTACTATGCTCTTTGACTATGTAGCTTGAGATTATCTTCAATGAATTTGTGTGATACCAGGATAGCGATCGCCTACGGGACATCGTAGCTCATCTCAATCCTGGTAATTTTGCTTAGTTAAATTAATTATTCTGCCTGCAAGCGATCGCATAAATAAAATAGTTGTATGTAAAAAATGCTCGCAGAAATTAGGCGCAAAATAGCTGATGATCAATTTGAATTCTCTAAACACGCTGTTAACCAATCTATCCTGCGTGGTGTTCACGTGCAAGAAATTAAGGAGGCAATTAGCAATGGTCAAGTTATCGAAGACTATCCTGATGATAAATATAGCCCTAGCTGCTTAATTAGTGGATTAACCAAAGCAAACCGACCTCTTCACATTCATTGTAGCTATCCTTCTCGCCCATTAGTCAAAATCATTACTGTTTACGAGCCTAACTCTAACCTATGGATAAATGACTTTACTCAAAGGAGAAGCAACCATGAGCAGTAACTCTAATGAAACACTAGTAGAACAAACAGTAACCTACACACTAGAGATGAATGGCAAATTTTACTTAATTGAAAATGTACCTGCACGGGTGAATCCAGAGACAGGAGAACAATTTTTTTCACCGTCTACGGTAGAACGATTACAGCAGATTATTTATAACCAACAAGAACCTATTCGCATTGTTGCAACGCCAGTGTATGACTTTGCTGCTTAGGAACTGAGAATATACTATTAACTAAATAAACTACCCCAAAAACCCTTTTTCTGATTCCTTATAATCTCTAAGTTTTCACGAAACAGAGAGTTAGTAGGTTCGAGATGAATAGCTATGTTTACTTCGGCGATCGCTGCTTCTAACTTCCCTTGACTGTACAGCGCATTCCCCAGGTTATTGTGAGCTTTTGCAGAGTTTGGGTCGAGGCGCAGGGCTGTTTGGTAGCTGGCGATCGCTGCTTCTAACTTCCCTTGCTTTTTCAGCGCAAGCCCCAGGTTATTGTGAGCTTTTGCCAAGTTTGGGTCGAGGCGCAGGGCTGTTTGGTAGCTGGCGATCGCTGCTTCTAACTTCCCTTGGTCGTACAGCGCAGACCCCAGGTTATTATGAGCGATTGCCAAGTTTGGGTCGAGGCGCAGGGCTGTTTGGTAGCTGGCGATCGCTGCTTCTAGCTTCCCTTGGTCGTACAGTGCATCCCCCAAGCTATTGTGAGCGGTTGCAAAGTTTGGGTCAAGGCGCAGGGCTGTTTGGTAGCTGGCGATCGCTGCTTCTAACTTCCCTTGGTCGTACAGTGCAAGCCCCAGGTTATTGTGAGCGTTTGCTAAGTTTGGGTCAAGGCGCAGGGCTGTTTGGTAGCTGGCGATCGCTGCTTCTAACTTCCCTTGACTGTCCAGTGCAGCCCCCAGATTATTGTGAGCGTTTGCTAAGTTTGGGTCAAGGCGCAGGGCTGTTTGGTAGCTGGCGATCGCTGCTTCTAACTTCCCTTGACTGTACAGCGCATACCCCAGGTTATTGTGAGCGTTTGCATAGTTTGGGTCGAGGCGCAGGGCTGTTTGGTAGCTGGCGATCGCTGCTTCTAACTTCCCTTGACTGTCCAGTGCAGCACCCAGATTATTGTGAGCGGTTGCATAGTTTGGGTCGAGGCGCAGGGCTGTTTGGTAGCTGGTGATCGCTGCTTCTAACTTCCCTTGATAATACAGCGCATTCCCCAGGTTATTGTGAGCAAGTACAGAGTTTGGGTCAAGGCGGAGGGCTGCTTTGTACTTGAGGGCTGCTTCTTCAAACTTTTTATCATGGCCTAAACGATCTGCTTCGTTAATCAGGCTTGTAACTTGATATTCGAGCTTTTCTAACTCTTGTGCTGTGACTTTCTCCTCAAGCAGAGTTACATCTTCATCCCTGAGTTTTAGCATCTGCTGATAATTCTTTAGTCCTTCACGACTGTGTTCGCTGAGTGGATACTCCCATTGAAGGACTTTGATTAGCTCTTGCTCATATTGTCGTAGCTTTTGCTGATAGTTCTTTAGTGACACATCCACGTCTTGAACACTGACAACCTTGAGATACAAATCTCCCCGTTGATTGGTTATCGGGTTAAGTTTACCTTTACCTCGAATCCGTAGTTTCTTACCTGGAATAAAACCAGATGGAACAGTCACAGTAATTGAGCCATCATCAAGCGCAATCTTCTTTTCTGTACCGTAGGTCAATTCAGCGATGCTCAGAGGGAGTTCTAGGGTGAGATCGTTTTCAAATTGTTTGTCAGGTTGAGATGGAGCATTATCAGCTTCGGGTTTGAGAGCGAGCGGTTCTTGGTTTGCTGAACTTTCTTTGGGGGGCGAGTAAGTGGAGCTAGCAACTAATCGCGCCACCTCTTGGCGAATCCCCTTGACCACTTCTAAGAATGCTTCATCTTGGTCAGTCCAGCCTTTGCTTTTTATCGGTTGGCGATTACTAGGCAGAGGTGACAATTTATTAATAGGCGGGTTGTCCCAATCTGCATGGCGCAGCAATACCGGAATCACACGAGCCTTACCTTTTGCGTCTTGTTCTAACGCCCGTGTAACTTCAACTGTCCAGTGATAGTCTGAAGCAATAAAATCTGGACTCACCAACAGCAAAATTAGCCCAGCCCGTTTGAGATATTTATTAATTTCAGCTTCAATTTCTTGCCCAGGGACGATTTTGCGGTTACTCCAGGTTGTAATAATCTTTTCTCGACGCAAAGACGCTAAATGAGTCTCTAACTTCTTCCATAGCTCCTCATCTTCTTGGTGATAAGAAATAAAAACTTCAATAGATTTCATAGAGATATGGCAAAATGCTGGCTGGTTTAAAAGAAAACTACAAAAGCTTTGGCTCGATTTCCTCAAGCTAGCTCAATCCCACTCAAGCGGACTGAATTTCTCATTTATTCCACTTTAATTTTTCCCCCTTCCCTAGTAGGGAAGGGGGTTAGGGGGTTAGGTTTCACGTTAGCTTTTCCTCATAACGTGAAAAGTCAGGACAAAGGGAGGTTGAGAAGAGAATTTTGCTAAAAATATATTAACAAATATTAAGGTTAATTTATATTAAGAAAACCTCACTTTCTTCAATAAACTGGGTAATCAGATTTTTTACACCAAATTGTTTCTAAATATTGCTAAAAGTAACAATAAGTTAAGTCTCAAGACAAAATCAAAATACAATAAATCCTTGCTATCAAAGGGTTGCCGCGTTTATTTAATATTTCTTAACTAATTCTCTGGAGACAAAATCAAAATTGCACAAATTTTGCACAAACTGATTGCTTTAATCAAACTTGTAGGTTCAAAAAACCAACTGCACTCTCTGCCCTTGATGGAGCGGATTCAGTTTCTGAGAAATTGATGATTAGCCATTTCATTAATTTGGGCTGGAGAGTATTAGAAAAATGGTTGTTGTGGATATCAGCAGTATTGATTTATAGCTGTTCCTTAGTTAATCATAACTAGGTAAAAGTATAGCGGTTAAATTACCGTTGTGGTCAAGTGAGTGTAACTCGCTGGATATTTTTTGCCTGTTTACTGATGATAGCGGAACTATCTTTCAGTCAATAACTATAGTCATCCAAATCAACAACTTAGGCTTTGAACCGAATTTGAATCTACAGCATAGTAATAATTATTAGGAGATGCTGGAATGCTTGACGCTTTTACTAAAGTAGTTTCCCAGGCTGATACCAGAGGCACATACGTCAGCGATGCAGAAATCGATGCGCTGAAAGATATGGTATCTGCTGGTACAAAGCGGATGGATGTTGTGAACCGTATTACTGGCAATGCCTCTACAATCGTTGCTAATGCAGCACGCGGATTGTTTGCTGAACAACCCCAATTGATTGCACCAGGTGGTAATGCTTACACAAACCGCCGCATGGCTGCTTGCTTGCGCGATATGGAAATCATTTTGCGCTATGTTACCTACGCTGTATTTGCAGGTGATGCCAGCGTTTTAGACGATCGCTGCTTAAACGGTCTACGTGAAACATATCAAGCACTAGGTGTTCCCGGCCCTTCCGTAGCGACTGGCGTTAGCAAAATGAAAGAAGCTGCGATCGCGATCGCCAACGATCCTAGCGGTGTTACCCGTGGTGATTGTAGCTCCTTAATGGCTGAATTAGGAAGCTACTTTGATCGCGCTGCTGCCGCAGTGAGCTAGTAAACTGTTCACTACTTCATTACGTTCTCATTTTCTGCCACACAACTTTACATATTTGTTGAGAGAATTATCAGCATGAAAACACCTTTAACCGAAGCAGTCGCTACCGCAGATTCACAAGGTCGGTTTCTCAGCTCCACAGAAATTCAAGTCGCATTTGGTCGCTTCCGTCAAGCTGCTGCTACCCTTGATGCTGCTAAAGCTTTAAGCTCTAAAGCTCAAAATTTAGCTGATGGTGCAGCTAATGCAGTTTATCAAAAGTTTCCCTACACCACCCAAATGCAGGGTAACAACTTTGCTTCAACTCCCACAGGCAAAGCCAAGTGTGCGCGGGACATTGGTTATTACATTCGCATCATCACCTACTGTCTAATTGCAGGTGGTACAGGCCCTCTAGATGATTACTTAATTGGTGGTTTGACAGAAATCAACCGTACCTTTGATTTGTCTCCTAGCTGGTACGTTGAAGCTCTCAAGTACATCAAAGCAAATCATGGCTTGAGTGGCGATCCAGCTGTAGAAGCAAATTCCTACATTGACTATGCAATCAACGCCCTAAGCTAAGGGTTTGCTTTTGCCCAGAACAACTAAAGGCTGTGAATGCTAATTTTCTAGCATGGGCAGTTTTATGGGGTTCTGGGCTTGTTTTTTCCTTGTAGAAATTAAGGTTATCAATCATGACTAGTTCTACGGCAGCCAGTCAGCTAGGATTTGAGCCATTTGCTAACACATCTCCCACAGAGTTGCGTGCAAATGAAGATGTAAAAGCAGTGATTCATGCTGCCTATCGTCAAGTGTTTGGTAATGAACATTTGATGCAAAGCGAACGCCTCACCAGTGCCGAATCACTATTGCAGCAGGGTAATATCACCGTTCGGGATTTTGTGCGGTTGCTGGCACAATCTGAGCTATATCGGCAAAAGTTCTTTTATTCTACACCTCAAGTCCGCTTGATCGAATTGAACTACAAGCACCTGCTCGGTCGTGCGACCTACGATGAATCAGAGATCGCCTACCACGTCAATCTCTATACAGAGAAAGGATACGAAGCAGACATCAATTCTTATATTGATTCAGTGGAATATCAAGAAAACTTTGGTGAATGGATTGTTCCCTATTATCGCGGATTTGAAACTCAACCGGGACAAAAAACCGTAGGCTTCAGCCGAATGTTTCAGATATATCGCGGATATGCCAACAGCGATCGCGCCCAAGGTAAAAATAAATCTGCGTGGTTAACCGAGGATCTCGCCCGGAATTTGGCGAGTCCAGTGCAGACCCCTGGTTTTGGCAAGGGATTGACTGGAACTGTCGCAGGCGATCGCGGACAGCTTTACCGCGTGCGATTTATGCAAGCAGATAGAGGACGCGCTCCCCAGATCCGGCGTAGTATGAGTGAGTATTTAGTCACTTATGATCAACTATCGCCCACTTTACAACGGCTGAATCAACGGGGTAGCCGAGTAGTAAATATTTCTCCTGCCTAAACCGATAAATTTTGCGATACCAAGTCTATAAGGAGAACTATATCGATGGCAATTACAACTGCCGCATCTCGTTTGGGAACTGCGGCTTTTGACCAAACACGGCCGATTGAACTGCGTCCAAACTGGACAGCAGAAGATGCCAAGATTGTGATTCAGTCAGTTTATCGTCAGGTATTAGGCAACGACTACCTGATGCAATCAGAACGTCTCACTAGCTTGGAGTCTTTGCTGACTAATGGTCAAATCAATGTCAGAGATTTTGTCCGAGCAGTAGCTAAATCTGACTTATACAAAACCAAATTTCTTTACCCCCATTTTCAAACGCGGGTAATTGAATTGAACTTTAAACATTTATTGGGACGCGCTCCTTACGATGAATCGGAAGTGATTGAGCATCTCGATCGCTACCAAAATCAAGGCTTCGACGCAGACATCGATTCTTATATCGATTCTGTAGAATATGATACCTATTTTGGAGATGCGATCGTTCCTTACTACCGTGACTTCGTAACCACAGGAATTGGTCAGAAAACCGTTGGTTTCACGCGGATGTTCCGCCTTTATCGCGGCTATGCCAATAGCGATCGCTCCCAGCTAGCTGGTACTAATTCTCGTCTAGCCTCTGACTTAGCGAAAAATAGTGCTACGGCAATCATCGCTCCTTCTGGTGGTAGTGAAGGTTGGGCTTATCAAGCTTCCAAACAAGGAACTGCACCCAGTCGCACCTTTGGCAGATCCTCTGCGGGTTCTAACCCAGGTCTCTACCGCATTGAAGTTACGGGTATCAGTTTGCCAAGATATCCCAAAGTGCGTCGTAGCAATAAAGAGTTCATTGTCCCCTACGAACAGCTATCTAATACCCTTCAGCAAATTAATAAGCTGGGTGGTAAGGTTGCCAGCATCACCCTCGCACAATAGGAGATAGAACCATCATGTTGGTACAGCCACGGATGAGAGTGTCAACTTCAACCTCAGACAATCGCGTTTTTCTCTATGAAGTAGAAGGATTAAAGCAGAACGATCAAACCGAGAACAATAAGTATCCGGTTCGCAATAGCAGTACGATTCTGCTTCAAGTCCCCTACAGCCGCATGAATGATGAGATGCGACGTATTACCCGCTTAGGCGGCAAGATTGTTGGCATCCGTCCCTTGAGCGAAAATTCAACTGAAGCGACATCTGATGAAGCTGCATCAGAAAGCTGACAGCAGTCCTATGTAATCTTTGCGGGCGTAGAAAATTGAATTTTTCTACGCCCGTTTATATATAAGTTAGGGAATTCTTGCTTGTTGGAAGATTTGTTGCGGTGTAATTTTTAGCCCTTCAAATAGGGAATCTGCCAAACTATCATGACTGCGTTTAGTTTGAGGGAGAGCATCCGGGTAAAAAATGGTAATAGTTTTTGCCCTGGTGTCAATAACCCAAACTCGTTGAACTTTAGCTTGCAAATAATCAGTTGCTTTTTCGGTCATTTCCCCAAAAGTTTGACCAGGGGAGATAATTTCAATGACTAATTCGGGTGCGACAGGACAAGCTTCATCTTGCAACCAATCGGCAGGAAGACAATTATAAGAAACATATGTCAAATCTGCTACAGGAATCCAGTCTTGTTGATTTCGTGTGAGCTTAATTGCCCATTCAATTACCACCCGCCCCTTTCCTTCAGCCCATGTAGACAATAATACAAACAACGCACCTGTTATAGAACTATGAAAAAATTTGGGTGACATTTCATCGTTTTTGAATTTAGGAACAGCTTCTCCGTCAATTAGTTCATAGATAATGTCTGCTTCCGGAAGTGCGAGAAATTCTTCCAGGGTGAGTGGGGTTTTAAGTTTAATCATTGTTGGTTTTAAAGTTGTGGGTATTACCCAGTTAGCCTTACCGCCAAACTTTGTAAAAGAACAACCCATTCCAAATCAACAAAATGCTTACGCTGTATTCCTAACAGAATTTTGTAGCTTACTTTGCTACGCAACGCTACTGCGAAGTAGTTATTTACTCCCCCCTACAGAATGCTCGAAACACCTGATTTATCCTTGAGAGGTGGGGGGAGTATGAACAGTTACACCGCGAACTGCGGAGGAGAATTTTGAATTTACGGCGGTACTAGTTTATTTGTTGGCGTGGAAAGGGCTGGTATTATCCAGGCTACTGATTGCTAGAAGTTTTCAAAATTGGCGATCGCTTCTTTCATTTTATCCACCACCTCATCCACAGGGATAGCTCCCAATTCTCCAGAAGCACGAGTACGAATACTTAAGGTGTTAGTTTCCACTTCCTTTGCACCTATGACTGACATTACAGGTATTTTATCTTTTTCAGCGTTGCGGATTAATTTACCCAAGCGATCGCCACTAGTATCAACTTCCGCACGGATACCCAAAGCCCGCATCTTCGCCGCCACATCTTTGGTAAAGTCTAACTGTGCTTCACCAACAGGTAGCAATCTAGCTTGCACTGGTGCTAACCACAAGGGGAAATCCCCCGCATACTCTTCAATCAAGATACCAATCAGGCGTTCCAGAGAACCAAACGGCGCACGGTGAATCATCACTGGACGTTTGCGTGTCCCATCTTCAGCAACATATTCCAAATCAAAGCGTTCTGGTAGGTTGTAATCTACCTGCACAGTTCCCAACTGCCATTCTCTTTCTAAGGCATCTTTGACGATAAAATCTAATTTCGGCCCATAGAAAGCAGCTTCACCTATACCTTCAAAATGATCCATCCCCAAGGTTTCGACTGCTCGACGAATGGCATTTTCGGCTTGATTCCAAGCTTCATCAGAACCGATATATTTATCACTATCTGGGTCACGGAAACTGAGTCGGGCTTTAAAGCTACCTAACTTTAAGGTCTTAATTACCGACAAGATCAAATCTACAACATTGAGAAATTCTTGGTCTAACTGTTCTGGCGTGACAAAGATATGAGCATCATCCTGAGTGAACCCGCGTACACGAGTTAAACCACCTAATTCTCCTGATTGCTCATAGCGGTAAACTGTACCAAATTCTGCCAGCCTGATTGGTAATTCCCGGTAAGAGCGCAACTCACTTTTATATATTTGGATGTGGAAGGGGCAATTCATGGCTTTGAGAACGAAGCCTTGCTCGTGTGCTGCCGCTTCCTCATTCTCTGCCATCATGGGGAATAGGTCATCTTTATATTTTTGCCAGTGTCCAGAAGTCTTAAATAAATCCACTCGGCCAATATGAGGTGTAACAACCTGTTGATAACCCCGCTTGAGTTGTTCTTGTTTCAGAAAATCCTCTAAAATGCTGCGTAACAAAGTACCTTTGGGTGTCCACAAGGGTAAACCCGGCCCTACTTGGTCAGAGAATATAAATAATCCTAGTTCTTTACCGAGTTTGCGGTGGTCACGTCGTATGGCTTCTTCCTTGCGCCGCTTATACTCAGCTAGCTGTTCGGGGGTTTCCCAAGCAGTAGCATAAATCCGTTGCAGTTGGGCTTTGGTTTCATCCCCGCGCCAGTAAGCACCCGCAACACTTTCTAGTTCTATGGCTTTGGGGTTTAGTTCACTGGTATTTTCTACATGAGGCCCCGCACACAAATCCCACCACTCATTCCCCAGGTGGTAAATTGTGATTGGTTCTTCTTTAATATCTCCCAGGATTTCTAATTTGTAGGGTTCTTTGATTTCCTGAATTCTGCGTTCTGCTTCCTGGCGGCTGACTTCTTCCCGAACTACTGGCAGTTTACGGTTGATAATCTTCAGCATCTCTTTTTGGATGGCTTTGAGATCCTTATCGCTAAATGCCTCTGGATTATCAAAGTCGTAATAAAAGCCATTTTCAATCCAGGGGCCGATTGTCACTTGCGCTTTGGGAAACAGCTTCTGCACTGCCATTGCCATCACATGGGAAGCAGTATGGCGAATCTTCTTTAATTTTTCTGATTCGCTGGTACGCGGTAAATACATTTTTTCAGGTTGTGCTGATGTGTTGGGAGCTTGATTAGGCGACATTGGCTGCTGAACCATTGGCGAGGTAATTGTAAATTTGACAATTACATTTGTGAAAAATCTACCCAAATATAACACAGGGTTATCGCTCTACTGCGATGGCGTTCCGCCTACCGTAGTTCATCGCCTACTCTGGGGTGAGAAATTCCCTAACTACTATTCTCTTCACTGAACCATATTGACTTATGGAGGTGGAATACTACAGTTTTGTCACATACATTACTGATTTTTGAGAAATCTTTCTGAAGAAATAGCTTATAGTAATGTTAAGAATTGTAAAAGAAGTTAATATTAGTAAAGAAATTAGAAGTATATCTCTCATTTATGCGAAACTCGGAATTACCGGATACCCATATACTCAAAACTGTTTTAGAACCCTTGTTAGACGATTTTCAGTATTGGTTTGAGCGATCGCGTGACTTTCTGGAAAAGGAGCGGCTCTCATTTATGCACGAACAAGAGCAGTCTGATTTGCTAATACGGATTCAGCAAGCCCAGGAAGAACTAAAGACAGCAAAGATGCTGTTTAACGTCACCGAAGGACAAGTCGGGATTGATATGGCAACATTAACGCCCTGGCATCAATTGGTAACTGAGTGCTGGAGTGTAGTTAGACGCTTTCATTCTGAGCAAGCCACATAGATAGATATCTATGAAGGGATACAACTCGTAAAAATTGCCAAAAATCCTTAACATTGTTTTTATCAACAATTAATGTATCGTATGCTACGATAAGTTAAATAAATGTTGACAAATTAACCTACCTATAAATAGATGCGCTCAAGATGCATCAGATATCTTTCCTTGCCGATGAATCAAACTTTGGCGAGATGAACCGTTAAAATATGAAGTTTTAAAACTTTTTAAAATTTGCTGCCCTGGAGGAAAAATTGATGTTACACCTACTCTACATTCTCGCTTTTACTATTCTTGCGGTGATAGCTGTTGCTAACTTGATTCGTAATTTAATCATGTTCAGTTTTGATCGCGATCGCAATTACCCAGTCAGAAACTCACAAACTGGCAATCAAGGCGGCTTTGGTTATTTGGGGTCTAAAAACAACTTCGTACCACATCCAGAGTTGTTAGATAGCACAGGCAATATGATCAAAGAGCCTTTATTGGTAATGCGTTCTATCAATGTTGAAGATGCACGTCAACAACTAGATGCACTTTATGAATCTTCTCCAGGGCATAAAAGAGAGGTAGATTAGATAGCCAAATTTCCTACTAATAGTTAATATACTTCAAGTCTTAGTAGGTAGAGAGTGGTGATCAGAACAATCATTACTCTCTACCTACTTTTTATGCTTCAATTACCACACGCAAATTGCCGCGTTTTCTAGCAACACGACAGGCGGTAGTGCTACCAGAACGCTCAAATTCCAAATCGAGGATAGTAGTACCGACTTGCAGATTGTGTAGTGACAGACGACTTATTGATTCTGGCAAAGCAGGGTCAATAATTCGCAGACAGTTATTAGGCGCATCAGGTACTAAATTAACAATCATTTGCAGTAGCTGGAAAATGCTACCAGTAGCCCAAGCTTGGGGAGTACAAGCAACAGGATACTGTACAGGGGTGCGATCGCCATTACGTTCGTATCCGCAGAAAAGTTCGGGGGGACGTTGGTAAGGTTGCTGATTCGTCATGTCAAACAAAGCTTGGAATAGTTCCAAAGCTTGATCAATCAAGCCCAGCGATCGCAGTCCTATCGAGATTAAAGCATTATCATGAGGCCAAATCGAGCCAATGTGATAACCCATTGGGTTATAAGCTGGGGACAAACTACTCAAAGTCCGGATACCCCAGCCATTAAACATATCGGGTGCGCGTAATCTTTCCGCCACACTGTACGCTTTTTCTGGTGTAAATATCCCCAAATGCAGACAATGACCAGGATTAGAAGTAATGCTATCAACGTGCTTACCATCGCCATCTAAAGCCAAAGCACAGAAATCTTGGTCTTCCATCCAAAAATCTTGATTAAAACGCGCCTTGAGATTTTTAGCATCTTCTTGCCAGCGTTCTGCTAAGTCTAGTCGTTTCTTCGTCCTAGCAATATCTGCTAGACGGGTTTTGGCAGCATAAACATAAGCTTGTACCTCACTCAAAGCAATAGAACCATTGGCTAGTTCTCCCTTGCGGTCTACAATACAGTCACCAGAGTCTTTCCAACCTTGGTTCGTTAGTCCCCGTTTAGATTTGCGGTGGTAATTCAGATAACCAGTTGGTTGAAGATTACGATCAATCCAATCCATCGCTGCTAAGGCATTGGGCCAAAGTTGCTCTAAGGTTTCTAGATCGTGAGTCCAAGCGTAGTATTCGGCATACAGCATCAACCATAGGGGAGTAGCATCCACTGTACCGTAATAGGGTGTGTGGGGAATTTCTTGACATCTTGCCATTTCCCCCAAGCGCAACTCATGCAGAATTTTACCTGGTTCTTCCTCCCGCCAATCGTCCTCCACTTTACCCTGGTAAGCTGCCAGTAACATCAAGGTTTCCTTGCCAATTTCGGGATTCAGCATCAGGGTTTGGGAAGCTGTAATCAGCGAATCTCGCCCAAACAGTGTGGAAAACCAAGGAACACCAGCCGAGACAGTCTTCTTTTCACCAAAAGACTGGCGGAGCAAATACATATCTTGTTCAGCACGTTCAATTAACCGATTCAAAATACTTTTATCGGTGCGAATACTGGTAATTTGTTGTACCCAGTGCTGTTCCTCCATCATCTCAGCTGCTTTAGCCTGTCCTAAAGTCACAGCTGCACTCACTGTAGAAGTAGAAGTGTTGTTGGTGAGAAGATTCACCCGATAGCCTAGCTTTTGGGTAGAATGAGAAGCCATTTCTAACCGCCAAACCGCAGTGTATCCCTTGAAATAGTCTGGTTGGCGATGTTGGAATTGAATGCGGGATTCCATTATCAAACCATCTAGACCTTGATAAGCCAAGGCTAAAACATTTTCCTTTGCTGCTGAGGGCTGAGTTTGGGTATGGCTATCAGGGTGAAAAGCGGCTAAGTCTTCCGATATAGGTTCTACAAGGCGTAAAAGTTTCCCCCGCTTTTCTCTCTCATAACCCCGGACTTCAAATAAATCGACAAAATCGGCATCAAAGCTAATACTTAGTTCAAAACTGATACTGGTGGTGCTGTAATTGGCTACCTCAATTTCTTCAAATAAAGCACCATTCAGTACCATTTCCCGGCGAATACCGATACTATCAGCTGTCATACGGTCATCTATTTTGGGGTTAGTACACAAAATCGCCAGTGCAAAACCTTTTTCTGCCGTACCACTGAGGAGTACAGGCGATCGCCCATCAATTTGCAACTCCAGACGACTCAAAAAGCGCGTATCACAGCAAAACAGCCCCATACTGGGATTACCACCATCATTGAGGGAACAGCCAGAAATGTTCCCCATTGTGTCTGTCACCAAGAATAGATCATCATCCTTAACCGTCAGAGTTGGCTGTGGTCTTTCACTTACCACACAAGGCCACTCTGGGATAGGTAATTGTTCGGCGGGGATAAAAGTTTTTCCATCCAATAAAACTTTTTCTGGGGTTGTCAGGGTATCCGGTGTCATTAGCCAAAATTCCGTG
This sequence comes from Anabaena minutissima FACHB-250, assembly GCF_014697125.1. Lineage (GTDB taxonomy): Bacteria > Cyanobacteriota > Cyanobacteriia > Cyanobacteriales > Nostocaceae > Trichormus > Trichormus minutissimus. The sequence goes on from NZ_JACJRG010000004.1 coordinate 178,061, forward strand.
TACAGGTCTAAATTTTTGCGATCGTATCAGCATCAACAGGCAAACAGTCCTGTAGTCAATAGTCTAGAGCCAATAGTTAAAGAGCTTGGTGGTATTGACGATTGACTTTTGACTAATGACTAGTTAATCCAACATACATAACAAATCTTTACCAATGTATATTGTTTAAATCTGAAGTCAAGGCTCAAAAATTGTAATTTTCAGTTCCTTTATGCCGTGACAGCTAATAGTATTCGGAATTGGTGTTAATACTTAACCAAGATACAACAATATCCAAATTTAGGCAGAACTTCCTCCAGAGCCTCATCTTTAAATCAGTGAACAGTGAGCATTTATCAGTGATCAAGGCGTATCGTGAGGGATTGTCTTCAACTTTCTGGGAAAGTAAGATTTTGTGTATATGAATAACTTTTAGCTAACAAACTTCCCAATAGCTTGATAGGAGAGGTGTTCGAGAATGTATATTGAGCTTAGTAGCCTCTTTTTTTTAAACATCACGATGCCAGCAAATGGATCAAGAAAACTTGGGTGAAGACCAAAGTAGCTGTGACGTGTCTATACCCTAAGACACATCAAGGCTAGAACGACAAAATATATTGCTGTTGTTGGTCTATTTCTAACGTTAGATTTTTAAATATGTAGAGAAGGCTACAAGCACTCCTGAAAGGTGGGAGTAAATTTACTGCCAATGCCTTGAGAGAAAGTGCTTTTCAAAATTATTTACATTTTGCACCTGTCTACTTAAATTGAGAGTCAGCTGTAACTTGTAAAATGCAGCTGTGACGTGGATCTTGTTCAGATTGGGCTTTTTAAAAGATATTCATGAGCATTTCGACTTCCGTGCTGAGTGATCTGCTACAGTCCCTACCTTACCTGCGGCCCCAGCTATACTTTAAAGCTTCATTAACGGCCCTCTCCCACGCAATGGAAGATCAGGTGTTGGCTGCGACTTTAGACAAGCCTCTAATAATTGCTAGTTTTCAGAGAGAGAGATTCTATCGTCAAGAAGCTCATCGCTATCAGCGTTTGGCGCAGCGAAGTAACCAAATATACGTATTGTCTGCGCCGGAAACTGATTTTGCTAATAGCTCCGAATACTATGAAAAGGTAGCCTTTGAGCCAGATGATGCTTTAAGTCAAGAGTGGCATTTGGTAGTAATTGCTGATAACTATGCTACTTGCTTAGTTTGCCGTGAAAGCTTGGGGTCGATCGCTAAAAATCAGCAAGTGCCTGATTGGCTTCCTAGTTTGGATATGGATACGGGGCGGCGATTTGAAGGAATTTGGACATCAGAACGGGGAGTCAGTATTAAAGCCGCGCAGTTGCTATTAGACAGGATTGCAGTGTATAGACCAGACTTAGCGGGTAAAGTTGAGAAAGCGCGGCAAAGATTTGGCATAGGAGATAGCAAAGCTTACGTCTCCAATGTCATTAGTGAATATGCTTGTGACATCGACACAGACCCCTTTGTCCAACGTCTAGTTACCTACCTGCAAGCTAGTCAGTACAAACTGCATAAAGCTTACCGTTCCATCGCTGCCCAAGCGAGGAAAGAACGCTTAGTCAACTCAATTAGTACAGCAATTCGGCGATCGCTAGACCCCCATCAGGTACTACAAATCGCTGCCCAAGAACTAGGGCAGCACTTAGGGGCAAGTCGTTGTTTAATTTACCGCGCTCAAGCCTCGGATGCTCAAGCTGCTATCGAACATGAGTTTTTAATGCCTGGGGTGGTATCTATTGCTGGGCAAACCTGGGAGTTAAATAGTAATCCCCTATTTCAAGAAGTGGTAGATCATGGTGAGGGTGTCTGTGTCAGTGATACCTTGAATGATTCTCGTGTCACTAATTCAGTCACACTATCCTCAATCATCAAAAAATTTGCCGTGCGTTCGTGGTTGATCGAACCAGTATTGTTTCAAGGGCGGCTATTAGGGATTGTAGAACTACATTATTGCTCTCTACCGCCGCACCAATGGCAACAAGGGGAACTAGATTTAGTAGAGGCGATCGCTACCCACATTGGATCTGCTTTAATTCAAGCTGAAGCCTACGCCAACTTAGAAGAACTCAATAAACAGCTAGAAGCCTTAGATCGTACCCGCAGTAACCTGATAGCCATCACCGGCCACGAACTCCGCACCCCTTTATCTACCATTCAAGTGTGCCTTGAAAGTCTCGCTACTGAGCCAGATATGCCGTTGGAATTGCAGCAAGTCATGCTTAACACGGCTTTGGCTGACTCAGAACGGATGCGAAAACTAGTACAAGATTTCTTAACCCTTTCTAACCTAGAAAGCGGTCGCGTGGAATGGCATCCAGAATCCCTAAGTTTACAAGAATGTGTAGATTTATCACTCAGCCGTATTCGCACGCGTCCCACAGTCGAAAAACCCCCCCAAATCACGGCGGACATTCCCGAAAACTTACCGCTCGTGAGAGCTGACGGTGATTGGTTAGTGGAAGTTTTAGCCAAACTGGTGGATAACTCCTGTAAATTTACCCCCACCCAAGGTCAAATACATATCAGTGCCCACTACAACAGCGATCGCATGGTAGTAGAAGTTACCGTGACTGATACAGGGCGCGGCATTGAACCTAATCGCCTAGAAATTGTTTTTGACCGTTTCTACCAAGAAGAAGGGGCATTAAGGCGCACGGCAGGCGGGACAGGTCTAGGTTTGGCTATTTGCCGCCAAATCGTCAACGGTTGGGGTGGGAAAATTTGGGCAGAGTCAAGCGGTAAAGACCAAGGCAGTCAGTTTCATTTCACCATCCCCATTGTTCAGGGTAGCCAAGAGGAAAAGAAGCCAAAAGTCAAGAAAGTGGGGAATAGAAAATAGGGACTGGGGACTGGGGACTGGGATTTTTTATTCACTACTCACTACTCAGCACGGGCTAAACGCCCCGCTACCGCTAACAGCACTCAGCACTCAGCACTCACCACTCAGCACTCACCAAAGACTGTTACAGACTGTGACGCGATCGCAATATGATCATGGTGGCGGTGTTACGATGCCCTAAAAACGTTGAGAGAATCCCTTATGGCAGAAACACTTTCTGGCAAAACTCCACTCTTTGCTGGCAGCACTGGTGGCTTGCTCACCAAAGCAGAAGTAGAAGAAAAATACGCTATCACCTGGACTAGCCCCAAGGCTCAAGTTTTTGAACTGCCCACAGGCGGTGCAGCTACCATGCACCAAGGTCAAAACTTGCTGTACATAGCTCGGAAAGAATATGGTATCGCTTTAGGCGGTCAACTCCGTAAATTCAAAATCACAGACTACAAAATTTACCGGATTCTGCCCAGTGGTGAAACCACATTCATTCACCCAGCTGATGGCGTATTCCCAGAAAAAGTGAACCCTGGTCGTGAGATAGTACGTCACGTTCCCCGCAGCATCGGGGAAAATCCCAGCCCTGCACAACTCAAGTTTTCTGGTAAAGCTACCCATGATGCGTAGGGAATAGGTACTGGGGACAAATTAGTGCTGAGTAATGAGTACCGAGTGCTGAGTGAAATTCTTAACTCAGGACTCAGGATTCAGGACTCAGCACTAGCCAAGTCCCCATTACCCCTTATCCCCAGAGGGGGCCCCGAGTTCCCCAGCTTTTCAATGCGTGGATTTGCAATGAGTGGATTTTAAATTATTCAATCTAAAATCCCCAGTCCCCAGTCCTCTGTCTCTAGTTATTTAATTTTGACTTTTGACTTTTGACTTGATTTGTCCCCAATATGCCTATGATTTTTCCCGATTTTTCTGAATTTTCCCAGCTAGCTGCACAAGGTAATTTCATCCCCGTGTATCAGGAATGGGTAGCTGACCTAGATACACCTGTTTCTGCTTGGTACAAGTTTTGTGCAGGACAACCCTACAGCTTTTTGCTGGAATCGGTGGAAGGTGGGGAAAAAATCGGGCGTTATAGTTTAGTTGGTTGTGATCCACTGTGGATTTTAGAAGCCAGGGGCGACACTACCACCCAGACACACCGCGACGGTTCTCAGGTGTTGTTCGCAGGCGACCCATTTACAGCTTTAGCTAACTGTCTTGCACCTTTTCAACCAGTCAAACTACCCGAATTACCGCCAGGAATTGGGGGGTTGTTTGGCTTTTGGGGCTATGAGTTAATTCGTTGGATTGAGCCGCGTGTACCAGTGCATCCCCAAGATGAGCGCAACATCCCGGATGGGTTGTGGATGCAGGTAGACCATCTATTGATATTTGACCAAGTAAAGCGGAAAATTTGGGCGATCGCCTATGCTGATTTACGTGACCCAGCAGTAGATATAAAATCAGCATATCAACAAGCGTGCGATCGCGTTACCCAAATGGTGAGTAAGTTATCTTTACCCTTATCGCCACAAAAAACCATCTTGGAGTGGACACCCCCCAACCAAGCTAAGGTCGGGGAAGCACCCGAATATAGCAGCAATTTTACCCGCCCAGAATTTTGCGCTAGTGTCCAAAAAGCAAAAGATTACATCAAAGCTGGTGATATTTTTCAAGTCGTCATTTCTCAGCGTCTTTCTACACAATACACAGGCGACCCCTTCTCTCTCTATCGTTCCCTGCGACAAATTAATCCTTCGCCTTACATGGCGTATTTTCACTTCCAAGATTGGCAAATTATTGGTTCTAGTCCCGAAGTCATGGTAAAAGCAGAACGGGATGCAGAGGGTGAGGTCATAGCCACCGTCCGTCCGATTGCAGGGACACGTCCACGGGGTAAAACAACTCAGGAAGATTTAGCTTTTGCTACAGACTTATTGCAAGACCCTAAAGAAATTGCTGAACACGTCATGCTAGTCGATTTAGGACGGAATGATTTAGGGCGGGTTTGTGAAAGTGGTAGCGTCAAAGTTGATGAATTAATGGTAGTAGAGCGTTATTCTCATGTGATGCACATTGTGAGTAATGTGGTAGGTAAATTAGCACCCAATAAAACCGCCTGGGATTTATTAAAAGCTTGCTTCCCGGCTGGGACAGTTAGCGGCGCACCGAAAATTCGGGCGATGGAAATTATCAATGAATTAGAACCAAGCCGCCGGGGTGTGTATTCTGGAGTGTATGGTTATTACGATTTTGAAGGGCAATTAAATAGTGCGATCGCAATTCGCACGATGGTAGTTAGAGATAATACAGTCACAGTACAAGCTGGTGCAGGTTTAGTAGCTGATTCTGAACCAGAAAAGGAATATGAGGAGACTTTAAATAAAGCTAGAGGTCTGCTTGTAGCGATTCGTTGTTTGCGGTGAATTTGGGGTTAACCTTCATACCTTTCGCTTCAGGTGGTAAGGGGAAAAAGTAATGGCTAAAGCACTTATGTAGAGACGCAATTTACTTTTAAATTTTGAATCGTTAAAGCATCTGAAAGACCGAGGCTTGGTAGATGAAACCCTTTTATGAGAGTGTCAAATTTATTTACTAAAAGTCAGCACATTCTCAGCTACTAAACAGAGATCAGCTACAGTATATTTTACAAAAACTGAACTTTGGGTAGCGTTACAAGAACTTTTGACTGTGATTGTCTTGGTATTATCCTTAATCAATTTAGCTTGGTAGGTGTACAGCGAATCACTTTTGTTGCTAAAAGTTAGCTCACCTAAAATTGTATTGTTGTCTAAACTTTGCTCTAAAATCTTACCTGCTACTTTATAGTTAAACCAATTCCATCCTTGACTCAACATTAAATCTCTCTCTAAAACTTGTAATGCAGGATGCAAAATTCCCCAGCCCCTATACACTTTCTTTAAGCCTTGAATATCACCAGTATGTGTCAAAAATGCCTGGAATGAATGCTCATCTAAACACCCATAATATCTACCTTGTGGTAAGTCTATAGCTGTGGGTGCAAATCGATGTCCACCAAAATGACTGGATCTCCAAATCTGCACATTTTTCAAATTCAAATTAGCAATAGTTTCTGTAGCATAAAAATAAAAAGGATTACCATATCTAGCACAGCATTTATCATGACTGCCGTGGGTACATATTAAAATATCTCTACTGATACTGCTGTCTATTTCATAACCAGGCACTTTTCCCCATAACCATTTTTTGACAACTGATGCTACCTGCTCGATATGTGGCACTCTAAATTCATGCTTAATATATCCAGAACTCAATCCTTCTTGTTTTTGATAAATCAAAAGAGTTGTATGTTCTACTTTGTGGGTTAAATCATTAGCAATTAAGAGAAATCTGATTGATAATTTAGCTTGCTTAACCTCTTCTACCAAAATCTGTAAATTACGAGGAACCCATTTAGAATTAAAGGCATTTGATACCCAAGGTAAAGGGCATTCAACAAGAATATAAGTTTGGTAGTCAGTCGCACTACCAATAACATCTTCTCCTAGTTCGCGTGTAGAATCAGAACAAAAAAAACTATCCATTAATCTCTACTAAATAACGATATTTATAGACAATATTTTGCTAGAATTAGTTGTAGTAGAAACTACAATTTTTACACTAATCGCATTTTTTGATTAAACCCTGGTAGCCACTTTATAGCATTATTTCTCAAAAACGTCTTCCCTATTAAGAAAAATTCTAGAATAGAACTAAAAAAGTGTTTAATCTTATCTAGTACAGAAGACTCAATATTTAGCTTTCAGGAGTTTTCGATCTAACATACTGGCTAAACTTTTTTACTAAATAATCGCCACAGAGCATAATCAACTGTGTATTTATATCTACATAATGGGGTATTCATAGTTTTGCAAGAAAGATATATTACCAGCATAAGAAAAAAATAACATTTTTGTGATCAAATCATCCTAAAGGTAGTTACGTTAATTTTTTATTAACTAAAAAATTTTGATTTTGTTCTTAGCTACCTCTCACTAACAGTTTGTGTGCGAATCTTTTTTTAGATGTTGTGCAACTGATCTACACTTTTAAAGAATTATTGCTAAAAATTCTCAATAATTCTCTAAAAAAATTTAGATGCTTAGATGTAAAGTATTTTCTTATACTCTATCAATTATCTATCTCACTAGCTAGGTTATTACTTACGCTGTGAGTATTTACTTATGCTTGAAATGCCCGGATTACAGGTTCTCGTACTCAATTTGTCAAACTTTTTAACAGATAAATGAGAAAAATAGGTAGCCATCCTACTAACTCTTTTTAACTTTTACAAGTTAGATATTTTTTGAGACAACTAATTTAATTAAAACTCAAATTCAATATTAATGCAAGCTTTTATTGATATTTATAACGGTAGTGCCAACTTTTTTTCAGGCTAGATGCTTACTAAATCAAGCTTCACAGTCGTTTTCCCTAAAAAAAATTATTATATAACCCATTGAAAACATCAATACTATCAATAATAATTATCAATATATAATCTTAGCCCTAGATTTTGGTGGTACTAATTCGCTAAAGCAATGTGAAACTGAGTCCCGACAGATTAAGACGGGTTATCGCATAACTTTCTTAGGCAAAGCTTAAATGAGCGTGCAATGTCAATTGGCTCAGATATAAGTCACGCATCTCACAACGCGCTCCTTCCCCTCTGCGTTTAAAATTCCCCCCTCAACTCTTCAATCTTGCTGCCACAGCGTCTATATGTCGCCACCACTGAGTCCCACCAGCCCACACCCGCGAGGGTAAATAGCCTTGAGGTAATGACCCAATAAATAATTGCCAACTAGGGGGAGAATGAGAATTATATAAATGCCAACCAACCGCCGTACAGAACCTTACATAATCACAGTCAACGCTTTCGTAGATTTGCTTCTGCACACTAAAACCAAAACGTCCTTGACTGTACTTGAGCCATAACTGGTCAATTATTTGTAGATCCTCATAGGGTAACTTAGCAATATCACCCATAAAGAAATAACTACCTCTGGGCTTAGATAAAGCCTGACACATCACCATCCAAGTTTCTTGGTCTGCCAATTGCCATTGTTTCAAAGCGAGTAAATCACGCAATTTGTGGTAGTCAACACCAACCTCAGAATACAGCGTATTAACTGGCTGTTGCTGAACATTCCGGGGGTAGGAGTTTAAAGCTTGCAAAACTTCAGTCGCCGATTTATAGCGTTGGGAGAGGGCATTTTGCAGTAATTGGTCAAGAATTGCGCCCAGTTGCTTGCTGATAGTGTTCCCTGATAATAGATAATCACGCCAGACCCAGCGATCGCAACTCACATCAAACAAATCAAAGGGGGAAATCCCAGTTAATAAATGAATGCAGGTGACACCTAAACTGTAAAGGTCACTAGCTGGTAGTGCTTTTCCCCGTGTTTGTTCAGGTGCAATGTATTCTGGAGAGCCTATGGTAGTACCTGTTTGTAGTAAAGCTGTAGCGGTGATGTGTTTGGCAATACCAAAATCAATTAAAACTAATTCACCCTGAGAGGAACTGCGGATGATATTTGCTGGCTTGATGTCCCTGTGAATGATTTGCTTGTCATGGATAAATTGCAGCACTGGTAACAAGTCTTTCAATAATTGCCCAATCTGGGATTCATTAAAGACTCCATTTTCTTGCAATTCCTCTTTGAGTGTCTGTCCGGGAATCCATGATTCCACTAAATACAGGCGATTTTTTTGTTCAAAGTAACCCAGCAGTTTGGGTATTTGGGGATGTTGCAACTCATCAAGACGCACTGCTTCCTGACGAAATAACTTCACTGCTTGATGACAGTTGTGACCATATTGAGACGGAAAATTAAATTGTTTGATGACACATCTAGGTTGGGAAGGAAGATGCTCATCTACTGCCAAGAATGTTATACCAAACCCACCATGACCAATCTGCCGTAATAAATGATAACGGTGATTGAGTAAAAGCTGTTCACCACATTTGAGACAAACTGTAGCTGTATCGGGGTTTTGAGAATATAAACAGCCAATATTAGGACATATTTTCATCACAAGACGTTTTTCTGGGCTTATCAATCATTATTCCCAATTCATTCTTGTTTCTTGTCCTGTCACCTTCCATCCTACTGTTGCTCTGCGGTGTAAGTATAAAAATTGTTAAACGCGCCTACGGTTTCAAATCTGTAAGAAGGTATCCAGGAATTCACTTTGAATTCTGTGCGATACACACTAAACAAAATTAAGTCTTGCCTTTCGGTAGTGGCTGAGAGGATTTGCCGCATTTGGGGGTTAGCAGAACTAACTAGTTTGTCACAGTTAGTATTGATTAACTTTTCTATGAGCTTTGTTGTTGAATTGCAGACATCCTTTTTTAAGTACGATGTCAGTTTCTGCACAGCATAATCCTCATAGGCAGGTTGGTTAGGATTTGTGTTTGCCATCGCTACTCCCAACACAGCCGCGAATCCTATAGAACCAATGTATGCCAAAATATTGAATAACTTCATACTTTCTAGCGTTAACTCCCTAGATATCAGTTAAATTCCCCAGACTGGGAATAAATAAAGTCCGTTCCTATAGAAATTTTCTTGATCAATTTACCAAATCAGTGCTATAATCAAAAATGTCGATGGCGAGCGTAGCCAAGTGGTTAAGGCAGTGGTTTGTGGTACCACCATTCGTGGGTTCAATTCCCATCGTTCGCCCTTTAAATGATGAATCGGTAGTTTTCAAAGAGTGATATCGCTTTTTGATAATATACCTGATAAAACCTCAAAGACTAACAATATTTTATGCCTTTCCTCACAGGCTACCGAATCACTGTGCTATCTATTGGTAATGAGAAATCACGAGACCATTCATTCCAAGAACCAAAATAGTTTTTGGCATTAATTCCAGCGTCTTGCAAAGCAATCAGTGTGTTAGCAGCCCTAGAACCTTTAAAGCAATATATATACACAACAGACTCGGAAGTAATACCCACCGATTGACAAATTTCTAAAATTTCCGTTTTGGAGAGAAACATCGGGATTCCCGATACAGAAGTCATCAAACGATGCCATTCCAGCCATATAGCGTTAGGGATTCTCCCCTTGCGCGGACAAAAATCAGTACCGTAGGGAGAAGAACTTAGTCCTTGCCATTCATGACGATCGCGCACATCCAATTTTATAATTGCTGGATTATTGATTGCCTCCAACATCTCGATAGTCGTCACCATCATCTCAGCCTGGGGATGCAATCTAAATATGCTGCTTTCACGTTCAGGGATTTCATTTGTAGTAGGTAATTCTGCCGCTAGCCAGGCTTTATAGCCTCCATGTAACACAGATACATGAGGACAACCCAAATATTTTAGTAAAAAAGCTGCTCTACAAGATTGACCGTAACCTTGATTAAAAGCATCTTCATACACAATTAACCGTTCCGCACCAGATATTCCTACCTTACTCATAATTTCCGCAAAATATGCTTGTAATTGTTTTAATCCTGCGGGGGAGGAATTTTCTAAAAGATAGGTAAAGAAATCTCTAATATTGATAGATTCAGGAATATGAGAAATAGCATACTCTTCTGAAGTCCGCGTATCGATAATGACAGTATGCGGGGATTTTTCTACTAACAGAGATGTGATTTCTGGAGGAGAAATGAGGAGTTTTGTCTGCACGCTTTCATGCTGTTATCAGATCATTTGGTATTATCTCGCTCTGTTAATTTGCACTTTGGCATGAAATTTACATAATCAAAAATCTTGAGTGTAATGAGTAAGCTTTTGTAGCGGTGTTTCTTAGATAGATTTAGCTACATCTTAGGCTTGCGCCCGCGTATTGGTCTTACTTCCTCTGTATTGGCTTTAGCCTCTCCGATGTTTGGCATACAGTCCCTTAACAATCACCATTAAGTAATTCTACTTGGCGACCCCGCGATCGCAATTCTTGGGCAACAGATGAGGCGATCGTTGTTTTACCCGCCACGCTTAACCCTGTCAGCCAAAGAATTAGACCTTGATGATTCATAATTTGCTTTTTTTATCTATCGAAAAGTGCGATGTCTACGACGATGCTCCGCCTACGCACTTTATATTATTCGTGAAGGGGATAGGATTGTAACCCTTCCCCTTTTTTCCCCACTCCTTTTACTTCTGCCTCTTTGGTGAAAGTGAATGAGTCATGATGATTTTTATAAATAGTTTTAGAGAACTTTTTTGAGCTTTTTGGCAGTGAATTTGGATGACTGCTTACGTTTAAATACAGAAGTTGCGCCAAGAGTGCCAAGGGTGAGTAAGCTAAGGATCGAGGTGGGTTCAGGGACGCTAACTATAGTTGCAGAAAAAGTAATAGGTAACTCACTATCTTCCGTCCCTAGATTTTGAAAACCTGGGATGAACGGTGGCGCAGAAAAAATTTCTAAATAACCGGGTGTTGGTAAGAAACTAGCAAAAAATGGACTAGCATAGTTTCCCTGTGATGTGGAATAACCAAAACCGTCACCCGTCAACTGCTGACTACTAAGACTAATTAAATTATCTACATTGAAAGGTTCGTTTCCTGGTATTGGAGTACCTACGGGTTGCAGACTAGTAATTGTTTCGCCATTGCGTGTACCACTAATTCCTAAAATCTGGTAGAAACCCAAATCGTCAGGGGTATTATTAGTGGTGAAAGTACCCATCGCGTCTATTCCATTACCAGAATAATTCCACTTCCAGGTTAAAGCAGAAGCAGCTTCCATTGTTCCAAAAACCAATCCAGATGTGGTAGCGAGGGCTGTAGCAAAGAGTAGAGTTTTCATGAGGTCTTCAGTAAGAGTGTAAATACAAAAATAATATAGCGATCGCCCCACTCACCGCATCGGACAAAGATCCAAGTTTTGACTAGGATCTTTGTCCTATATAGTTAATACTTATGTAGAGTCATGAGAGTGGCGATTAGCACTACTACTTAAAGATTGAGCCAAGCTGATTTGTGCAACTTCAATGCAATCAAGGTGCAAATCAATACAACAAAGTTGTAAGCCAATGCAACAAAGTTGTAAGCCAATGCAATCAAGATGCAAGGCAATGCAATCAAGGTGCAAGGCAATGCAACAAAGATGCAAGGCAATGCAACAAAGATGCAAGTCGATACACCTAACCAATTTGGAGAGTGGGCAAACATTTGCCCACCCAACAAACTTAAACGGAGATAAAATTGTTCTGTGTCAGCGTAGTGGTATCAAACCCAGTCAGGATGCCTAAAGTTTGATTACCGAAACGAATCTCATCACCAGCAAAAGACAACTGACTAAAGCTCAAACCAGACAAGCCAATTTTATCGTCCTGACCTAAACTAAAATCTGTGATTGTATCTCTACCTGCGGCTGTCTCCAAGACAAAGATATCGCTACCAGTACCACCAGTCAGGATGTCATCTTGCTTGCCGCCGTTGAGGAAATCATTACCCGCACCGCCAACAAGCAAATCTTTACCGTTACCACCTAAAAGGGTGTCGTTACCGTCACCGCCATAGAGGTTGTCATCGCCATTATCACCTTCCAGACGGTCATTACCAGCCTCACCATAGAGGTCGTCATTGCCGTTACCGCCATAAATTTGATCGTTAGCAGTACCGCCATAAAGCGTGTCATTGCCATTGCCACCCACAAGGTTATCGTTACCAGCATTGCCAAAGATGATATCGTCACCGTTGAGTGCATTAATGATGTCGTTACCAGATGTACCGTTAATAGTGTCGTCTTGGTTTGTACCATTAAGGTCAATCCCCACTGCTACCGTTACCATCCCTAAGTCAGTGCCACCATTGCCATCGCTGACGGTATAGTTAAAGCTGCCATTGCCACTAAAACCTGTGGTGGGAGTAAAGATTACATCGCCACTGCTATTGATAGTTACACTACCGTTAACACCGTTACTAACAGCCGTAATACTCAAAGCACCGCCATCTACATCAACATCGTTAGCTAACAAGTCGCCAGATAGCAGTGTCAACGGGGTGTTTTGATTGGCACTAAAAGAATCATCACCAGCTACAGGTGCATCGTTGACGGGTGTGACTGTCAAGTTAAAGGTATTGTCAACGCTGGCATTGCTGGTGTCAGTGGCGGTGACTTTGATGCTAATTGTGCCGTTATCTGGATCATCAGGTGTGCCGCTAAAGGTTTGGGTATTGGCATCGAAGCTTAACCAAGTTGGTAAGGGGTCGCCGTTAGCGAGGCTGGCAGTGTAAATTAAGCTGTCACCTGCATCGACATCAGCAAAGGTGTTGGCAGGAAGGGTAAAGCTGAAGAAACCATCTTCTAAGATGGTTTGGTTAGCGATCGCATTTGCTACTATTGGTGCATCATTAACAGCAGTCACAGAGAAAGTCTGAGTTTGTCCAGTTAAGGTATCTGTGCCATCACTCACACCGTAGTCAAGGGTAACAGCACCATTAAAGTCAGCAGTTGGGGTGAAGCTGTAAGTTCCATCCAGGTTATCAACTAAACCACCGTTATCAGCAGTCAAGTTGACAACAGAGAGGGTATCACCTTCTACATCACTGAACCCTGTTAACAAGTCAGCAGCAGTAATGATAACGGCTGTATCTTCAGCAGTGTTGCCTAAAGTTGCTGTGGGTGAACCAACAGGAGCATCATTAACCGCAGTCACAGAGAAAGTCTGAGTTTGTCCAGTTAAGGTATCTGTGCCATCACTCACACTGTAGTCAAGAGTAACTACACCATTAAAGTTAGCAGTTGGAGTGAAGGTATAAGTTCCATCACCGTTATCAACTAAACCACCGTTATTAGCAGTTAAACCAGTTACGGATAAGGTATCACCTTCTACATCACTGAAACCTGTTAATAAGTCAGCAGCATTAATGATAATGGCTGTATCTTCAGCAGTGTTGCTTAAAGTTGCTGTGGGTGAACCTACAGGAGCATCATTAACTGGGGTTACATAAACCCTTAGCGTTTGTCCGCTTAAGGTATCTGTTCCATCAGTAACGCCGTAGGTAAGGGTGACAGTACCATTAAAGTCAGCAGTTGGAGTGAAGCTATAAGTCCCATCACCGTTATCAACTAAAGTGCCGTTGTCAGCAGTTAAACCAGTTACGGATAAGGTATCACCATCCACATCACTGAAATCAGCTAATAAATCAGCAGCATTGATGATAATGGCTATATCTTCAGCAGTCGTAGCGGTGCGTTGATTCTCGAAGAACAAGGTCTCGCCGAACACGTTACCGACAAAAGCATCCAAGTCCCCATCCCCATCAATATCGGCAAAGGTGGGTACAGCATGGTACACCACATCCGTCAGTCCGAAGTTGCTGGTTTCTAAGGTGAAGGTGGGAGCAGATGCTGTTCCGGTGTTGCGGAAGAACAGGGTATTGCCATCTTTATTACCGACAAAAGCATCCAAGTCCCCATCCCCATCAATATCGGCTAAGGTGGGGGCAGCACTATCCCCCACATTCGTCAGTCCGAAGTTGCTGGCTTCTGAGGTGAAGGTGGGAGCAGTGGCAGTTCCGGTGTTGCGGAAGAACAGGGTCTCGCCGTAACGTTCACCGACAAAAGCATCCAAGTCCCCATCTCCATCAATATCGGCAAAGGTGGGTGCAGCAAAATCACCCACATTCGTCAGTCCGAAGTTGCTGGTTTCTGAGGTGAAGGTGGGAGCAGTGGCAGTTCCGGTGTTGCGGAAGAACAGGGTATTGCCATCGCTATTACCGACAAAAGCATCCAAGTCCCCATCCCCATCAATATCCGCAAAGGTGGGGACAGCAAAATCACCCACATCCGTCAATCCGAAGTTGCTGGTTTCTGAGGTGAAGGTGGGAGCAGATGCTGTTCCGGTGTTGCGGAAGAACAGGGTATTGCCATCGCTATTACCGACAAAAGCATCCAAATCCCCATCCCCATCAATATCCGCAAAGGTAGGTGCAGCAAAATAACCCACATTCGTCAATCCGAAGGGGTTTACAATTGGGGTGATGAAATTGGGAACTGTCTTTATTGGCGCATCATTAACCGCAGTCACAGAAAACGTCTGAGTTTGTCCAGCTAAGGTATCTGTACCATCAGTAACGCCGTAGGAAAGATTAACTGCACCATTAAAGTCAGCAGTGGGAGTGAAGCTATAAGTTCCATCACCGTTATCAACTAAAGTGCCGTTATCAGCAGTTAAACCAGTTACGGATAAGGTATCACCAGCATCTACATCACTGAAACCTGCTAACAAGTCAGCAGCATTAATGATAATGGCTGTATCTTCCGCAGTGTTGCCTAAAGTAGCAGTAGGTGAACCAACAGGAGCATTGTTAACTGGGGTAGTAGGGACATTCTCGAAGAACAGGATATTGCCATACAATTCCCCAACAAAAGCATCCAAGTCCCCATCACCATCGATGTCGGCTAAGGTGGGTGCAGCAAGAAAACCTACATCCGTCAGTCCGAAGGGGTTGGTGGCTTCTTCGGTGAAGGCGGGAGCCGTGGCAGTTCCACTGTTGCGGAAGAACAGGGTATTGCCATCTTGACTACCGACAAAAGCATCCAAGTCCCCATCGCCATCGATATCGCCAAAGATGGGTGCAGCAAGAAAACCTACATCCGTTAGTCCGAAGGGATTGGTGGCTTCTAGTGTGAAGGTGGGATCTGTGGCAGTTCCGGTGTTGCGGTAAAACAGGAGATTGCCATCCCTATTACCCACAAAAGCATCCAAGTCCCCATCGTTATCGATATCGGCAAAGGTGGGTTTAGCAGAAAATCCTACATCCGTCAGTCCGAAGGGATTGGTGGCTTCTAGTGTGAAGGTGGGATCTGTGGCAGTTCCGGTGTTGCGGTAGAACTGGGTATTGCCTCCAGTATTACCCACAAAAGCATCCAAGTCCCCATCGTTATCGATATCGGCAAAGGTGGGTACAACGAAAGTCGTTACATTCGTTAGTCCGAAGGGATCGGTGGCTTCTAGTGTGAAGGTGGGATCTGTGGCAGTTCCGGTGTTGCGGTAGAACAGGATATTCATATCCCTATTACCCACAAAAGCATCCAAGTCCCCATCGTTATCGATATCGGCAAGGGTGGGTGCAACATAAAATCCCGCATTCGTCAGTCCAAAGGGGTTGGTAACTGGGGCGATAAAATTGGGATCACCTGTGGGAGTGTTAACCGCAGTCACAGAGAACGTCTGAGTTTGTCCAGTTAAGGTATCTGTACCATCACTAACGCCGTAGTCAAGGGTGACAGTACCATTAAAGTCAGCAGTTGGAGTGAAGGTATAAGTTCCATCACCGTTATCAACTAAAGTGCCGTTATCAGCAGTTAAACCAGTTACGGATAAGGTATCACCATCTACATCACTGAAACCCGTTAATAAGTCAGCAGCATTAATGGTAATAGCGGTATCTTCAGCAGTGTTGCCTAAAGTCGCTGTGGGTGAACCAACAGGAGCATTGTTAACTGAGGTAGTAGGGACATTCTCGAAGAACAGGATATTGCCATCACTATTACCGACAAAAGTATCCAAGTCCCCATCCCCATCAATATCGGCAAAGGTGGGTGCAGCCGAAAACCCTACATCCGCCAGTCCGAAGGGATTGGTGGCTTCTTCGGTGAAGGCGGGAGCCGTAGCAGTTCCACTGTTGCGGTAAAACACGGTATTGCCGTCAAAATTCCCCACAAAAGCATCCAAGTCCCCATCGCCATCGATATCGGCAAAGGTGGGTGCAGCCGAAAACCCTACAGCCACCAGTCCAAAGGGATTGGTGGCTTCTTCGGTGAAGGCGGGAGCCGTGGTAGTTCCAATGTTGCGGTAGAACACGGTATTGGTAGAATTCCCCACAAAAGCATCCAAGTCCCCATCGCCATCGATATCGGCAAAGGTGGGTTTACTAAAACTCAACCCCACATTTGTCAGTCCGAAGGGGTTGGTGGCTTCCAGGGTGAAGGTGGGAGCAGATGCAGTTCCGGTGTTGCGGAAGAACAGGGCATCGCCATCGCTATTACCGACAAAAGCATCCAAGTCCCCATCGCCATCGATATCGGCAAAGGTGGGTGTGGCAATATACCCTACATCCGTCAGTCCGAAGGGGTTGGTGGCTTCCAGGGTGAAGGTGGGAGCAGACGCAGTTCCGGTGTTGCGGAAGAACAGGGCATCGCCATCGCTATTACCGACAAAAGCATCCAAGTCCCCATCCCCATCAATATCGGCAAAGGTGGGTCTACTAATATACCCCACATTCGTCAGTCCGAAGGGGTTGGTAATTGGGGTGATGAAATTGGGATCATTGCTTTCTACTGGTGGCATAATCAATTAAATCCTCTAATTTGACAAAGTTTCTGTGTTTTCAAGTTTTAAATGACAGATTAGGACTAACCTCCCAATTGCTTAAAAGCAACATAAGAATTAGTCACTTCCATCAGATAGGGTTCTAAATGTTTATGTACAAACTTCAGCATCGCCGGATTTTCCTGTTGCACTGCGAACAAACAGTAAGGAACTGTACTGTCCACTTGACGCAGGATAGACTGAGATAACAAAGAAATCCCCCGTCCTAACCGTTGAAACCGTTTGTCCACAAACATTGTCGAATAACGAATCGCATCAGTAGCGACTCGGTGAGTTATCATCCAACCCACCAGTTGATTCTCATAGCGCAACCCCAAGCTGTTCAAGGGTTCAGCCGGGGTATTGCTAAAGGGACTCAAGGCGGTTGGATAATCCAACATTTCCAGTTGTTTTTGGTCTGCATCTGTTAATTCACTCCAAGGAAAAAGTGTAAATTTGTTCGCTAGGGGATACTTCGTTAACCAAGGTGCTTGAGATACTTTCTCGGTGGTGGTTTTCCCCAGTAAAAAGTTGACTTGTGTCTGCCAGTTTTGACGTTTTAATAAAGGTTCTAAGGCTAAATTTGTGATGGCAGTAGATTTATAAACCAGCTGCATTTGCTCACAACCTAAAGCGGTTAAACCCATTTCCAAAGTTTTGATTAAACCTGTGCCAATTCCCTGATGGCGATAATCTGGTAAAACAAACAGAGAAATCACTTCAACTTCTGGTTTTGTCTGGGGTGGGGTTGAAAATATCTCAGCTAACACTAATCCCACTTTTTCCCCTGCTACATCAGCAACTATCCCCACTAACTGCCCTTTCGGTTGTTGACGACTCCAACGGGTTTGAATTTTTGGAAAACTCAAATGGTTATAAGACAAGGACTGTTGAACTGTTAAATTCTGGAGAGGTTGATATTGAATACTGGGTTGATCTAAAACCACTATCTCAGCCGTTGTATTAGGGGTTTGGATCTGCTTATTCCTCTGACGGAACTCTCCGTTAATTTGAGGAGGTTGCCACTTTAGCTTTTGCAGTAGGGGTTCTAAGGCTGTATTGGTCAGTAAACTGGTGGAATAGGTCAAAATTAAATCTTGACAGCCTTGAGTCTTTAATTCTTTTTCTAAATAAGCCACTAACCTTGTGCCAATGCCTTGTTTTCGGTATTCGGGTAACACAAATAGGGAGATAATTTCGGCTGTTTCGGGGTTTAAACGTTCTGCGATCGCAAAACCTACAATTGACCCGTCAATAGCAGCCGAAAGTCCCGTTAATTCCCCCTTTGGTGGCGTTTTTTGCCAACGCTGCTGTAACCGAGGAAAGGTCAATTCATCGTAATTTAGGGCATTACTGCTATTCAGGTGATACACCCGTTGGTAACGGATGGTTTGACCTAACCCCCCCTGCCCCCCTTCCCTACTAGGGAAGGGGGGAGTAATCATACTCCCCTCTCCTTGTAGGAGAGGGGCTGGGGGAGAGGTCGGTAATCCCGCAATAGGAGGTTTTGCGCCCTTACTGGGGCGTTTTGCCGTAGGTTTGGTGGTGACAATGCCGCCACTGTTGGGAAATGTGACTAGACGCTGTATTTCTTCTTCTTGTAAGCCAATAACTTGGGGTTGTCGCACTCCGGGCAGAACTACCACATCAAATAGTTCTTCAATTACGCTCTGAAAATATAACCAGTGCAGGGGTTCACCTGTTTGTAAGTTAATCACCATTAACCCAGATTGGGGACGATTTCCCTCGGACATGAGGCGTTTTTCTAGGGTTAAGCCGGTGAAACTCTGGGAACGTAATTGAGATAGTCCTACAAAGGCGAAGTTTTGCCAAAAGGCTAACCCGCGCACAAATCCAGGGCAGAGTGTGATGGGATGGAATTGATGATCTTGGATGTAGCCAAATTCCCCAGTCCCGGAATTGAGTAACCATAATTTCCCCTGATACCACCGGGGAGAATGGGGCATTGATAAACCTGTGGCGATAATTTCGTTGTGGTTAACATCAATAACGACTCCCCCATCAAGACGATGATTTCGCCAGCCGGCGGCGGTATCTGTGGTACTACAGGCGGTGACATAAGCGGGTTTGCCTTCTACCATTGTTAAACCATTCAGATGACAACGATCTTCAGCCACGAGTTTGGAGATAAAGGGCGGTTGCCAAATGGGTACAAAGCTATAATCGGGGCTAATTGTGGCTAAACAACTAAAATCAGTATTGACAAAAATTACTTTTCCGGAATTGTCCAACACTATTTCATGGGCGTTGACATCTCCAGTGGTGTAAGCGGTGTGGGGGACATAGAGATGATCTGTTTCTTGTGATTTTTCACCACTATCTAGGAGATTATGGAAATCCCAGATTTGGTAACGGGTGGTCATGTAGAGACGATTTGCTGCTACACATAATCCCATTGGTTTGTCGAATAGTCTTTCGTGTAGTTTCAGTCTGCCGTTAGCTTGGCCACTGACGAAAAAAAGGCGGTTAGTTTGGTAGGTGGTAAAGGCTAGACTGAGGTTTTGCTGTTCCAACCAAGAGGCAAAATCTTGGGAAGCGGTAATTTGTAAGGAAGGGGTGAAATCTGCGGTGATTGTTGACATTGATTAGTATATGTTTTGTTTTTATTGAATAAGTATTAATGCTCGTGCAGAAAATTCCCAGATTGGCGCGGTAATGGCTCTGTAGGGAAGTTAGCTACAACTGAAATTTGATTAATTGTTGATTTAGGGGTCAAATGAGAAGCTTTTTACTTGTGTGTTTTGTATTGCACAGGTTAGGCAATTGTATAAATTTTTAATAGTGAGATGGATTATAGAGCGATCGCCTTAATTGCCGCATCGGACAAAGATCCAAGTTTTGATTAGGATCTTTGTCCTATATAATTAGTGCTTATAGTTATTGGTAATAAAAAAGTGCGATCGCACTCCTTGTAATATTTAATGTGATAATTTTTCCTAGCTCATGATGCAACTGTCTTTTTGCGGCTAGGACGCTTGTACTCGGATTTTTTCTTCAATCCGACTGCTTGAGCTTGATCGCTATTTAATCCATATTGTCCGCGCACAACTTCTTTCATCGCTAATACCGCATTGTGAAATTCCCATTCTGCTAATCTTGCCGCATCAGCCGCAGCACGGTATAAAGCTTGTTTTTCGGTTTCGGCTTGTTGCTGGGCTAACATAGCTTGATAAGCTTGCTGTAAGTTGGCAGAAGAAGCATCAGTACGGTTAGTTTCATAGGTACTGATGGTTTTTAAACCATGCCATGAACTCACATCTTCACTAATTAATTGCGGACGCAAACGGCGTGTTGTATTTTGGGTAGTCATATTTACATACTGTTATCGCTTATGTATTTAATGTACCCATTGCGATTCTAAATTTATCAGTAAGGTGAATTTTTTCAGTCGTGAGGCAAAAGTATACCAATTTTCCAAAAACAGTGGCAATCGTCACTACTCCTTAAAAACTGAGGCACGCTCATTTATACAACTTTAATGCAACAAAGGTATATCTCAATACAATCAAGTTGTAAGTTAATGCTACTGAGTTGCCAGCCAATGTAACAAAGATGCAGGTTAATGCTACTGAGTTGCCAGCCAATGCAACAAAGATGCAGGTTAATGCAAAGGATATCAGCATTAAGGAATCATTCAAGCAGATGCGTAGGCGTAGCCCGTCGTAGACATCGCTCTTGCTGCATGAGGAGCGATCGCCTAAATAAACGTATCTGACACTTATATATATTGATACAATTAATTAATGACTCTGATTCCGACCATTTTCGGTATAGTTGCTGGCATTAGCTTATATGTTGGTCTTTTACACTTGCTGATTGCCTGTGGACGATTAAAACCTTTGCAACACTTTTTCTTTGGGTTAAGCAGCTTGATAGTTTTTGGTTATGTTTTGGCTTTGATAGCCCAATATCAAGCCATAAATATAGATGATTATATAAATGCCAGAAAATTGGTAACTTCTTTAGGCTATATTTTCGGGATTACTACTGTCTGGTTTTTGTCTATATATACTAATGTTAAGCCAATATATTTAATTTTGGGACTAAATTGCTCATATATCATTAGTCTACTAATCAACCAAATTTCCCCTACAGGGATTCTCTACTCTCATATCAGTAGCCTATCAAGCATTTCTTTGCCTTGGGGCGAATCTATTTATCACCCAGAAGGTACATTCAGTCCCTTATTCGGTTTCCAATTATTAGCTTTAATCAGTAACACTATTTACTGTTTTTCTGCTTGTTACCTTCAATATCGGCGCGGTGAGAAGCAAACAGCACTTACTTTAGCTTTGAGTTTAGCGATTCTGATAGCAGCGGTGCAACACGATCGCCTAGTAGATTTAGGAAAGATCCAATTTGTCTACTTGGTTGAGTTTGGATTTTTGTCTTTCATCGTAATTATGAGTCTAAGCTTATCCAAAGACTTGATCCAAGCGGTGAAACTCCGCGAACAATTGCTAGAAAGCGAACGGCTACGCAAGATAGCAGTGGAATTGGAACGAAATCGTCTTGCTCGTGACTTACACGATTCAGTATCGCAGACATTGTTTACTGTAGCCACAACTGCTGAAGCTTTGCCGAGAGTTTGGAAACGCAACCCAGACATAGCCGAACAGGGATTAGAAGAACTAGCCCAACTCACGCAAGGGGCGTTAGCAGAAATGCGAAGTTTACTAATTGAGTTGCGTCCTAGTGGTTTGCTAGAGAAACCATTGGGTGAATTACTACAGCAATTAACTAAGGCTATTTCTGGACGGGCAAATTTACAGATAACAACAATTGTAGAAGGCGATCGGCCTTTGTCTAATGAGGTAAAGCTTGTTTTTTATAGAGTTACTCAAGAAGCTCTGAATAATATCATTAAATATGCTCAGGCAACGCAAGTATCTGTCAGTCTCTACGGTAACTCACAAAAAATAGTTTTGCGTATTAGCGACAATGGCTGTGGTTTTTATCCCAACAATATACCATCTGGTCATTTAGGGATCACAATTATGAAAGAACGGGCTGATTCAATTGGTGCTACTTTCCATTTAGAAAGTTCTCTAGGACAGGGGACTGAGATTGTCCTGAGTTGCAATGATAGTCAGGTAACAAATTAACTGAGGGTGGATACTAAGTTAAATTACTGTTGATTTACTATAAACACCATCATTGTGACATACTATTACGCACCTATTAATTAAAAATTAAGGAAAATTAAGTATAAAACTGAATCATGAAACAATCATGTATGAGAAATAATTCTGATACATAAAAAAATATATATGTCTAAAGATATACTAACCACCCCGATTCGTGTCATCACTGTTGATGATCACGAAATTCTGCGCGGAGGTATCAAATTTCTCTTGCTCGCCTTTGATGACATTGAATTAGTGGGAGAAGCGCGTAGCGGAGATGAGGCGGTACGGTTGTGCGAACAGTTGCACCCAGATGTAGTGCTGATGGACTTGATGATGGTGGGGATGAATGGGGCAGAAGCAACAAAAGCCATTCGCAAAAAGTACCCAAAAATCCAGGTGTTAATCTTGACCAGTTTTTTTGAAAATGATTTAGTACAGCAAGCAATACAAGCAGGAGCTATTGGCTATCTGCTTAAGGGTGTCTCGATTGATGAGTTAGCAAATAGCATACGAGCCGCAGCGATGGGTCGTTCTATGTTGGCTGAAGAAGTTGTTCAGGCATTGTTGCAACCACACAAACCATCATTTCAATCTCTGTATGAATTGAGCAAGCGACAGCAAGAGGTATTAGCACTGTTGGCTTTAGGATTGAGTAATGAAGCGATCGCTCAACGAATGAAACTGAGTCCTTCTACTATTAGACATCATGTCAGCCAGGTACTCAATAAGTTAGGGGTGACGAACCGCACAGAGGCCGCTACTAGGGCAGTACAAGTTAGATTTGTATAAATTAGTTAATATTCTGTAAGATAGCAACAACAGGCACGAAAAGTTCTTGTTTTTGAATTTTGTAGCTTGCTTTCCTTACGGAAACGTAAGCTTACTCGTAGAGTATTTTGAATTTTTTATGTCATCTGCCTATTTGCTGGTATCTCACGGAAGCCGCGACCCTCGCCCAGAAATTGCTATGCAACAACTAGCAACATTGGTGGCTAATAAGCTGCAAATACCAGAGAAACTGGTGGGTACGGCATCTTTAGAAGTGAGTCCCGAACCTTTACATGAGCAAATTCGACAGTTTGCTCAAAGTGCGGTTTTGTTGGGGTGTGGTTGTCTACAAATTATTCCTATCTTTCTGCTACCAGGTGTCCATGTGATGACGGATATTCCGACTGAGGTAGCACTAGCTAAACAAGCTGTTGGTGAAGATATCACAATTGACTTACAACCATATTTGGGAAGTCACGCCGGTTTACAGATATTTTTCCAACAGCAAATAGCTACCATCAAAGCAGCAACAGGAATTTTGTTATCTCATGGTAGCCGTCGTCCGGGTTCACAACAACCTGTAGAAAACATGGCGGCGAATTTGGGAGTAGTCACTGCTTATTGGTCTATAGCTCCTAGTTTAGAGTCACGGGTACAAGAGTTAATTGCTTTTGGTCATCGAGAAATTGCAATTTTGCCCTACTTTCTCTTCTCTGGTGGCATCACTGATGCGATCGCTCAAGCCGTAGACGAGTTAAAATTACAATTCCCTGGGGTGAGTTTTTACTTAGCGCAACCTCTAGGTGCAAGTGACGAATTAGCTGATTTGATTGGGGATTTAATTCACGCATGAACCGCACAGACAACGAAGTACAAAAGAGTTTGGGTAAAGTTTATTTGGTAGGTGCGGGGCCAGGAGATCCAGGACTCATGACGCTTAAAGGTAAGAGTATCTTGGAATGTGCCGATGTGGTGATCTATGATGCCTTGGTTAGTCCGGCAATTTTAGCCATGATTAATCCCCAAGCAGAACAAATCAATGCTGGTAAGCGTCGGGGTAGACATTCACTTTTACAAGATGAAACAACCCAAACTCTGATTGAAAAAGCCCAAGACCACGCCATTGTAGTACGTCTCAAAGGTGGTGATCCCTTTATTTTCGGTCGTGGTGGGGAAGAAATGGCTGATTTAGTAGCCGCAGGTATCCCTGTGGAAGTTGTGCCAGGGATTACATCTGGTATTGCTGCTCCAGCCTACGCAGGTATACCTTTAACCCATAGATTGTACAGTTCATCCGTAACTTTTGTAACTGGGCATGAAGCCGCAGGCAAGTATAAACCGCAGGTAGATTGGCAGGCGATCGCTCACGGTTCAGAGACAATTGTGATTTACATGGGTATTCACAATCTGCCTTACATTGTGGAAGAGTTAACTAAGGCAGGATTGAGTTTCGACACACCAATTGCTTTAGTACGCTGGGGTACGCGTCCCGAACAGGAAGAGTTAATTGGCAAGTTGGAGAATATTGTAGAACTAGTAGAAAAAACTGGATTTGAAGCCCCGGCGATCGCAGTTATTGGCGCAGTAGTGAATATGCACAGTATTTTATCTACTTGTCGTCCTGTCCAATAGGTAACAAGATTATCAAGTTATGAAAATATTTTGTTCTGATATAGGATTCCTATTTGATATTTGAAAAAATTCAGTACACCTCATATTCTTTCTTCCCTGTCCCCAGTCCCCTACCTACGCAAATAATTTCCAGAAATCAAAGCGGACTGCTATAGTACGTCATAGTGCTGGCAGACAACTGGGCTACCATTTCAGCGCGAGATGAAACTTCGAGCTTACGAAACATCCGCTTTAAAGCTTGCTTCACAGAATTTTCAGTAATCCACAGTTCAACCCCAATTTGGGCATTTGTTCGCCCCTGAGCTACTAGTTCAGCAATTTGCAGTTCACGGGGTGTTAATTGATTTGTTGTGAAGGGTTGGTGCGGTAATTTACCTTTAGCTAGGCTTGGCGATCGCACTGTAGCCACCCAAGCAGATAAATGCAGACATAGCGCACTCAAATCCAGCAAATTTTGTGTATCAAATGCAGGCATTCCTATTGTACGAGTCAAGCCAATCACACCCACTAATTGACCTTGATTCACAATCGGCCCTACCATGACGTGCCAATGATCAGCCCGTGGACAAATCAACTGCCATGCTTTCGGTGATATGACTAAAGCTTCGTGAACCGGGGTATGCCGTTCCACTAAGTAGCGAACAACGGGATTCCGTTTACTAGATAAAGCGAACTGCATCACCTTCTGCAACCTGCTATCCAGTAAGGGAAGTTCCTCTAAAAAAAATAATCTTGACCGTTTGGCGACAAAATAATCACTCACTTCTGGAAAAATCAGCGATTTTAACTCCTGTTCATTTTTTGCGTGGATGATAGCTTGGAATACAGATTGTAAGTTCGCCATGATTCGCAAAGTGTACTCGATCGAGGACTAGGCTTGGTCAGGAAGTGAGCCTTATTTTAACTGTGGACAGGAAATTGTTCATAAATTAACTGTCAAGAAAAACTTTAGCACGGCGAGAAAAATCATGTCCCAGTATGCTCATCCTGAAGTTGTAGTTGATACTGAATGGTTGGCAAATCACCTCAATGATCCAAATCTTCGCATAATTGAAGTTGATGTAAGTTCAAAGCCATATAAGAATGCTCACATTCCTGGGGCTGTGTTTTGGAATATTTTTACAGACATATTATTGCCGGATTTGAGGATAAATTTAGATGCGATCGCCTTTGCAAAACTCATGTCACAATCGGGTATAACCAATGAGACAACAGTAATTGCCTATGGTAGTTATCCAGGAATAGGAGCTTGGATTTTTTGGCTATTAAAATTATTTGGACATGATAATGTCAGAGTTCTCAATGGTGGATATCAGAAGTGGAAATCAGAAGCTCGTCCACTTTTCACAGAATTATCCACATTCCCAGCAGTTCCATACCACGCTAAAGCTCCTGATCCTCATCTGCGAGTATTGCATGAAGAAGTTCAAGCATCTGTTGGTAGAACTGATCGCATCTTATTGGATGTTCGCACATCCCAAGAGTACAGTGGTGAATGGTTTTTCGATCAGCCGCCAAAAGAAACTGAATGTGCTGGACATATTCCCAGCGCAGTCAACATTGAACATATCCTGACCTTAAACCAGGATGGCACTTTCAAATCATGCAATGAATTGCAGACACTTTACAACAGTAAAGGCATCACAGCCGAGCAAGAAATATTTCCCTACTGCACTATCGGTGCGCGTTCCGGGTATACCTGGTTTGTCTTAAAGTATTTACTTGGCTACCCACAGGTTCGCAACTATGACGGTTCTTGGAATGAGTGGAGTCGTCTCCCTAATGTTGCGATCGTAAAGTAGTAATAGACTTTATACTATTTCACTAAATTCAACTTTCATCTCTCATTTGCATAGAGTCTCTCAGGGAAGTTCCGAGGAAAGGAAACCTCCGCTCGCAATACGGTAGGTTAACGTTATGGGTGGTTAGAGATGTTGCACTGCAACGTCTCTACAGGCGTTATTATTTTGGCAAATTATCTTATCCGAACCGTATCACCTCCGCTCGGACTTCTCTCTGCTCCTCTGCTGTATATTTGTATCAACCTTAACGTGGAATGGTATTAGCTGTATTGGTCTTATTGAAAAAGGCAGAAAGGCTAATAATAATTAAACAATATGTTTAAAAATGACTTTGAGTAAATCTCCCTCCATAACAGGTTTAATTAAATGACCATTAGCACCGACCATCTTAGCTTTAACTTTATCAATTAGCCCAGCTTTAGCCGTCATCATAATCACAGGTGTCTGCTTGAAATAAGTATGCTTACGCAGCAAAGAACATAATTCATAGCCATCTAAATTAGGTATATCAACATCTAAAAAAATGATGTCTGGCTTTGTGTGCAATATTTCCATTAAAGCTTTTAAAGCATCTGTAACTCCAATCACAGAAAATATTTGCTCATCTAAAAAGCTTTTTATACTATTTAAGACAATGGGGTTGTCATCAATACAAAATATTTTATATATTTTTCTATCAGCAGCAGTTGATGACATTTGCTGATAGCCATTATTAGTATTTACATACGAAGATGTGTAGCGTTTAGCCTCTATATTGGGTAATCTTGGCTCAGGTTTTGGTTTGGGATAGGTGTGATAACTTTGTCTGCTATTAGCTGTAGACTGCATATTCTCTTTGTAAACCGATGTTTCATAATGATCTGCTTCTTTTGTTAATCCTTCGTAAACATTGCCCCGTTGTTGACATTGTTCTACTAATAGACGCAAATTTAAGCAACAAAACTTAGGCAAGTCATCTAAAAAACTTTCGGGAATAAACTCGTAACTCCCTTCTTCTAAAACTAAAAATGTCTGTAAAACTTCCAAAGCTAAATGTTCTATGAGTATGGCTGCTTGTGCAGGACTAATATATTTCTGATTGACTAACCAACAAATAGCTAGATAATCTGGGTTTGGTATTGATTGATTTTCAATCCCAGTTTCAAATATTGCCTGTAGCTGTTGATTAATTTCTCTAGGTAGGGTCGTAATTTCCTGACTTAAACTCTGCAAATGTCGGTAAAGTGGCTCAAACATTCTTTCTGAGTAGCAAGCATAAATTACCTTGCCCTCCTCGACATATATTGACCAAGCACCCGATGTACTAAACACTTGCAAACAGCCAGTTACAGTCTTACCAGTGATTTTCTTTAACAGTGATAGTGGTTGTAGTTTCTGGAAAAATCTGTATCGACTAATAGGCAGTGTTTTCATGGATGGCACTCAGGGATGAATTTAATATATAAATATGAATGAACAGGAAATTTTTCAGAATTTTCAGGTATCTTGTTATAACCGCGATGGACTACGGTGGGGCGTAGCATCTTTGCTAAGTTTATTTAGCAGGTAAAATTTGAGTCAGCACATTGATTTGAGGCTCACAAATTCCTAACTTGGATGAGCCACTCAGCACTAACCCTGATAAATGCAATTTCCCCGCAAAGCAATTGCACTACTATATTAAACAGCAAAAGATTAACTGATTACCAGGAAGAATTTTCCCAAAAATCAGCATTTCTTTCTGTATCTTTCGTTAATCTAACAGTACAGCAATTCTGGAAATTCGAGATATTGGCTCAAACCCATCAGTAGCAAAAATATCTTTTCTTTTCTCAATACGTAAATAGACATGACCTGCAATAAAGACTTATAACGATTGAGTCTAGAGTAAATAGAGTTTTTTAATACTCAGTAAATTTCTGGCTGACGTAAATTTGATATGTAATTTGCTAGTTTTCTACATAGGAATCCGGTTTGAATTTAGAAATATAGTCATCCGCTTCAATTTTTGTTCGGGCAGCGTGGCGTAGCCATAACTATTTGCGTAGGCAGTGGACAGCCATTTATGACATACTTAGAAATGGCTCAAAAGTTATAATAAATACAAGTTCAATTGGAACAAGAACCTCAACAGGCTGAAAAAGCATAAAGCCAACTAGAAGCACTCCGTACTTTACTACAAGCTAAGGGAATTAATCCTGACGAACTTTAAACAATCAAAAGTAAAAAGATAAAAAGCAAAATATTGTTTTTATTTTTGAGTCTTAGCTTTTTACTTATCCCAGAATTAAAACTTAATGGTTAACAATTTTTTTTTACAAGTCGAAGAAGATAACGCACGTCTAGATCGTTACCTCGCTGAAGAGTTACCTGATTTATCTCGTTCTCGGATGCAGCAGTTAATTGAACAAGGCAAGGTGCAAATCAATGGTAAAGTCTGCACATCTAAAAAGATAAATGTAAAAGTAGGCGATCGCATAATTCTAGAAATTCCCGAAGCGCAACCATTAGAACTAAAAGCCGAAAATATCCCCCTAGATATTCTCTACGAGGATGAGCAGTTACTGATTCTTAACAAACCAGCCGGGTTAGTAGTTCATCCCGCACCTGGTCATCCTGATGGCACACTAGTTAATGCTTTGTTAGCGCATTGTCCCAATTTACCAGGTATTGGGGGTGTGCAACGACCAGGGATTGTCCATCGTTTAGATAAAGATACAACAGGAGCGATCGCGATCGCCAAAACTGATATCGCCTATCAACACCTACAAGCACAACTCCAAGCCAAAACCGCAGGACGAGAATATTTAGGTGTAGTTTATGGTGCGCCAAAAACTACCAGTGGAACAATAAATTTACCCATCGGTCGCCATCGCCAAGACCGCAAGAAAATGGCTGTTATCCCTGTAGAACAAGGTGGAAGAACAGCTATCACCCATTGGCAAGTACAAGAGCGTCTCAGCAACTACACATTAATTCATTTCCAACTCGAAACCGGACGCACACACCAAATTCGTGTTCACAGTGCCAATATGGGTCATGCGATCGTTGGCGACCCCCTCTATGCTTCTGGTCGTTCCGTAGGTGTAAATTTACCTGGTCAAGCACTCCACGCTTGGCGGCTAAAGTTGCAGCATCCCATATCTGAGAATTGGATTGAAGTCACAGCAACACCTCCACAAACCTTTACAACTCTTTTAGATGTTCTCCGACGCAGAAGTGCTATTTCTTCTTAAGTTGAAACCAGTTTAAATCAGCAACACCAAGGATTGTTCTCAGCACTTAGACAGAATCACTTTCAACTCTCACCTGTCCCCTGTCACCTGTCACCTAATTATGCGTAATCGCTTTGATTCCGCTATATTGTAGATATTTAAATTTCCCTGATACCGAACAATGCCAGCAAGGTTGCAAATAAAAGCTGAAGATTGCTCCCCTTTAGGACAATTCATTCTTCAATACTTGGAAGAACAGGGTATCAGTATGAACCGTCTGGCGGATTTGTCTGGTGTTCCTCAACCCCGATTAAGAGGTGCTTGCTTTAAGGGAACTTGTCCTACACCTGAAACTTTGAGGAAACTAGCTAGAGTGATGGGAAAACATCACCTAGAGCTTTATACATTAGCCTATGAAGCAAGAATTGAGAAGCTGCCAGAAGATGCCGATGATACTTCCTTCGATATATTAATTCGGGATATCTTTGAAACTGCCAGAGAAATGGGATTAACCGTGCCAAAAGTCCGTCCGTCTAAAGCCAAAATCCGCAAAGCTCTTCTAGAACTCGGATTTCGCACCGAAAATGATGAATGCGCCTGAGTGAATAAATCTTAAGAATTCCTAACAAAAAAATATTAGTACGATGAAAAGTGGTGAGTTGAACTTTTGACTTTTGGCCACTCCATGAAATACCCATAAATACTGAGTGCAAAAGCACTAAGCACTTTCACTTTACTCAGCACTCAGCACTCAGCACTTTTTTTCAGATCAGCTTATTTGCGATAAGGAACTGATTTCTCGATATCAATATTCATGACTGATACCTGCTGAGGTGTATTACCTCTAGCATTGATACTCTGCGCCATTTGCAGGAACAGAGCCGGACTACCTGCTTTCGGCTGTCTGTCTGGAGAAGTATAGGTGCGAACGGTGGTTTGCCACAGGATCTGCGGGAAGCCAAACTTACCACGATAGTATTCATCGTAGCGGGGAGATTTGATGTTGAAAGGCCGTTCACCTTCTGTCCGACCAGGAAGCACCCGACGACGTTGGTAGGGTACTGTGTCATACCCAAAAGCTCCTAGGTACTCATCAGTATTGAGTAGATCATCGATAAAGCCTTTGATACCCTTTGTCGCAACAACAATTGACCAAGCAAGCTTTTCTCGATTATCGTAAACATCACGTCCGAGAACACGCTGTACGGTCTGTTCAACAAAACGATAGTTATTGTTGAGGTCGTAGAAACTACGCTTGTAGGTATCGGATAGCAACAATCCGCGAATAAAATCGCGGACAGTGATCTGACCACTGCGGAGTTGTGACTCTAGGAAACGCTCCCGATCAGCCGCAAAGGCATGGAAGAAAATCTGACGGTAGGCGGATTCAATGAGAATGTCTAAATCTGTTGAAGAAAGCAGGTTCTCTGTAGAGTAGATCCTGGGTTGCTCATCTCCAGGAACCTCATAACCTGCTACCCTCTGGTTTTGAGAAATGGGTGCATATTCTAAAAGAGGAATTGCCACGACTACAAAATCTCCCTTTCCTTAACGAAATCTTACAAATTTCTCATAATCATAAAGGAGAAGGGGTGTCATTATTCGATTTAGTTTGATAAAAATTACATAACTTAATTGAATCAAATAGGTCAAGACTAAGAAAGAACACAATCAATCACAAGTTTCTTGATAAAATTTATCATCTATTGGTGTTAATTGTACCGAGTGCCAAAGTCCTGAGTATTTTTCTTCTGACTCAGGACTCAGGACTCAAGACTCAGGACTCAGGACTCAAGACTCAGGACTCAGCACTCAGCACTCAGCACTCAGGACTCAGCACTCAGCACTCAGGACTCAGGACTCAGCACTCAGGACTCAGGACTCAGGACTCAGCACTCAGCACTCAGGACTCAGCACTCAGCACTCAGCACTCAGGACTCAGCACTCAGCACTCAGGACTCAGCACTGAGTAAAATCAACCCCAGAACAAGTTGTTGGCTTCTGAAAACAGGATGAAGAGGATAGTTAGCATCATGAGCAAACCGATGAGACTGAAGCTAGTAGTCCAGTCAGCACGCTTGATGAAGGTATAGAGACTAAAACGCTCAAATTCATCAAAAATACCCGTTGGAATGGGATGGATAGGAAGAAGAGGAAGAGGCAACTGGTTGCGGTAATCTTTACCATAACGCGCCATCCGGGCAAAGGGTAGTTCACCTTGAGCGTGTTGAGGTAGGATACGGCGACGTTGATAAGGAACAGTTTCATATCCAAAGTTACTCAGATATTCTTCCGTGTTGATTAAAGTATCAATAAAGTCTTGTAGTCCTTTAGTCGCCAGCACAATCGACCAGGAAAGTTTTTCGCGATCGCTATACACATTACGACCCAGAATCCTCTGAATGCAAATCTCGACAAACCGATAGTTATTGTTACTATCGTAGGTGAGCCGTCGAAAGGAATCGGATAAGACCAATCCCCGAATGAAGTCTCTAACTGTGATTTGACCAGCCCGTAACTGAGACTCCAAAAATCGCTGCCGATTGCTGGATAACATTTGTTGCTCGTTAAAAATCTGGCGATAAGCTGCCATGATTAACATATCCATATCTGAGGCAGCTAGGAGGTTATCAGTTGTGTAAATTCTCGGCTGCTCATCACCAGGAATCTCGAACCCCTCCACTCGATGATTTTGAGATAAAGGTGCATACTCTAATAGAGGAATCGACATACAAGTTCTCCCAAGTCAGCTTGTCAATCAAAATTGTTGATCAAATCTTGTGAGAAAACTGCCGTATTTAAGCCAATTATTGTTTTAAGTCATGGTGAGCAGAGTGTGTGCAAATTGGTTCTGGCTTGATCACTTATGCAAATCTTGCTAATGCTGCATTTTGAAGTTTTTGGGCGAAAGCCTTTTCTACGTAGCCGTAGGCTATTGTGACATACTCACTTTTGAATCGATGTCAACAATTTTGCCTTTTCCAAGAGAAGTAATAATTTAAATCTCTGCTACTTGCCATATAGAAAAGAATGATGGCACTGAGAACGGCCATGATCAAACTTCCTACGATGAGGACAATTGAAAGCTTTGATCTCAGTAAAATAACCATTGTTACTAGAATGACAACTAGCAAACTACAGATACCCATCATGAGCCATTTTGCCCATTTCCGACCCTGTAGAACAAAGTACATTACTACAATTGTTAGCAAGATACGTCCAATAGCCCATCTATCTCGTGCAATGATCACTAGCGTAGCATCTAGAATACAAAGCACCAGAAACATAGCGAGTAATTTATTTCGAGCGTTCAAGGTAGATTGATCGATCTGGCGCATGGGTTTTGTGATGATTGTGAGGCTTTGATACTGATGAAAGGTAGGTCTTTTTAGTGGGGGAAGTGTCAAGCTTGACCATCAAATCGGGTGCGAAAGCCACCGTATTTGAGCCAATATTGCTTGAGATTGTGGCATGGTGTATGCAAACTGGCTTTTGCCTGATAAAGAATTACTTGACGATGATCACCCATCCAAATTTTGTCAATCTGGTCAACTGAAATAACAGTTCCGCCTAATGCTGCAACACATTTGGAAAACCGCTCAACGGCACTATAATCTACGGTTTCAAAAACAAAGAAATTACCCGAACAAATTAAATGCCGACTGCGAATCCAGCACTGCATTTTTTTCTGCGCTTCTGGTGGCAGCATATTCGCTTCAATGGATTCAACTTTAGGCAGGGAAAGATCATAGGATATTTGGGACTTCATCAGCGAAACTCTCCCGTTTTTCAAACCGCAGTGGTCCAAACGTAGATCCCCAAACCTGCTGATGTGTATTTACATCCATGCCCTTGTCGAGGCTGACCCAGGTTGTTTCTGTAATTTCTACATAACTATCTAGATAAGTCTGGCAACCGTTCTTCTCAATTAAGCACAGGTTTCCTGGTTCAACACCACCTTGAAATCTTTCCCCATCTCGTTTAAAAATCATTGAGCAGTTATATCGACGCTCAATACAATCAGGGGTAATTGTTTTGAGAAGACTTAACTCACGGGCTGCACCAGCATAGAAAAGTGCATTTTTTAAGCTGTAGTTTTCGATATAAATCTGATCGCCCTGATTGACTAAGCGATGCACTCCCTGTCGATAAGGTCTCCACAAATCATAGTCATACACCTGTTCTGAATAAAGGCCAATTCCAGAGAAAAACTCAAACGGTAACGGACGAAAAAAGACGTGGATATGGGCATAATCTTTAGGATTTTCAAATGCCTGTTGAGAGTTGCTGAAATCCCCTGCCATCCAACGAGCCAAGGTGATTAAATTATTAGGTGTAGTTTTGCAAATATGCGGTGGTGAAGAATTCATAAGTAGATGAGCATAAATAAACAATACAAAATTCGTCTTTAAAGGTTTCCTACAGAACTTTCAGAACTTTTGTTTCTGATAAGTTACGCGTAACTTGCTATGCTATACAACGCTATCGCGAACCATAAAGTGGTATGCAAAACCCCACATTATGGACAATATTTTTTGTTGATTGCCAGAGGATCTATATGATCAATGACATGAAAAAATTAACGTGGTCAGTTTCCATTTAGACTGCACGCTCTGAGGTTGTATATGTGTGACTAGAAATGCCTAGTTTTGCATTTTTGGATCTGAATTAAGTCTGAATATCCTGGCGGATTTCCGAGGAAAACGAGGCTGTGACAACTCCTGTACCAGCACTAGTTTTGATTAGGGAAACTCGACAACGGACATTAGGGTTAACAAACCAGATTTTTTCTTCGGCGGCGGCGCGATCGTAGGCGGTAATCAGTACAAATGTTCCGTCTTCTGTCAAGTAATAATCGCCAGCCGCCGCGATCGTTTCGGCATAGCCTTGATCGCGCAGGAGTTTGCCTCGATGGGGATGAGTTAGATCAGGGATGGGAACTAGGACGCAACTGCCTTTAATTTCGCTGTCATCCCAGTCTGATTGACCTTCCCAACTCATCCGAAATGGGGAAACTACTGCATGAGGATCAATGTTATAGCTTTTACACAAGTCAATTACTGCCGGGTCATCATCTGGGAGAGAAATGATATCAATCTCAGACTGTACGGCTTCAAAATGACTGAAGGCTAAATGATGTGCGCTGCGTTGCGATCGCCAACGCCCGATAGAATTTGCTACAAACTCCGTAATATCCATCAACTCTTCGGTTTCGGTTTATCTTACTCAGTATTTTTGACTGTTTAATTACCACTCATCTGTAAAGGTGTACTCTACTGAGTTGAAAACTGTGTTCTCCGCAGGCATCGGTTGTTCTTCCTGCTTAACTTTAGTTGGTTCTGTAACCTGACAGGTGTCGGCAGAGTTTTTCTGTTCTTGATGCTGGGGCGATGTCCTACCTTCCGCTTGATTTGCTGAAGGTAGGACATTGCTTTGAGCTATTGTCGATAGTGACTGAGCTAACTCAATCTTTGAGATTTGAGTAGGGGAAGGCGATAGGGTAATACAGGTAATCTTGCCACCAAGGCGATTAATACCCTGAATAGTTTGAGACAGACAACTATAAGGAATTGTCTTTGTGTACTTTGCCAACCGCATCGTCTGCCGATGACAGCCCCCTGTCACTTCAATTTTTACTCGGCAACTACTGTAGTCACTAAAATCGCCAGGAGCAATGATTGTGGTTGCCATACAAATCACCTTAATTTTCGATGCTGTAAGCAACTTATCATCAACCTGAATCGATGGACAACCAAAGTATTCACTGAATAAATCGCAGGCTGATAACAAGTGAGATGTAAAGTTGATTTACTCTTGACTTGTTGGCGATCGCTCTTAGTTTGGATACAAAGTGCGATCGCCAAGATCAGCGTTAAGCTATTTCAGTGATACTGAGAATTTTGCCGCCAGTCTTCTGGATGTTCTGAATTTTTTGGGACAGCTGGTTGTATCCCACTTCAAAGGTTGCCATGCTTTTGGTCACCCGAAGACCAAAATTAGCTTTGGAAATAGATACACGGAATCGCTTACCTGTATTACTGGAAGCACCAGAACCAATAGATGGGGAAACAATCTTGGTCGGTAAGTTACCACCAATGTCACTAATTAATTTTGCTGATTTACCCACATCATTGGCAGCAAACCCCCGCATTAAGGCAAAGGTGCGGTTAAACCCGACATTCTTGACCCCAACTTGGGTACGATTGCCACGGGCAGAGGGTACGATATTCTCACCAAAATTCAGGATATATTCATCACTATCAAGGTAGGAGTTGATTTCAGCTTCGTACCCTTGTGTGTTGTAAATTTGTACGTGTTCCGCAATTTCAGTCTGATCCTGCGGAGCGCGACCCAGTAAATGCTTAAAATTTAATTCAACAAAGCGGTAGGGAGAGGAAGTTTCAAAAAACAGCGATCGGTATAGATCAGATTGCGCTACAGCCCTAACGAAGCCTGCAACAGTTATATCACCGTTGCGTAATTGAGACTCTGCACTGGTAAGTAGTTGACTATCAAATATATGAGCATTGCCCAGAACCTGCCGATACACTGCTCGGATTATGGTTTGCAAATTATCTTCGGTAGCGTTAGGGCGTAATTCAACGGACTCAGTTTCTATCCAAAGTGCCATATCAATGCCTCCTAAATTTAGGATTGTCGTGCGGTTTTTTGAAAAATTGAAAATTAAAAAAATGAATCATCTTGGGTGGGCATTACCCACCCTGTTAACTCAGAACTCAGAACTCAGCACTCATTACGCAATTTCAGTAATGCTGACGATTTTGCCAGAAGTGCGATTGATGCGCTGAATTTGTGGAGTCATTTTACTAGCCGGAACAATGTACTCAGTGCTACTAATGCGCCGAGGTCCATCGAATTTAGAACCCGTCACCACGATTTTGAAACGTTTTTCTGTGCCAGAACCAATGACAGTTGCTGATGAGGCTTTAATCGCATTGGTACTGTTGGTAGCAACGGCATAGACCAATTGAGCAGATTTAACTGAGCTATCAATCTGGGCGGGGCCACGATCAATAGCAAACATCCGGTTGTAGCCGATCTGCTTGGAGTTAGCTTCGCTGCTTCTACCGCGATAGTAGGGTACTACATTTTCGCCAAAGGCTGCTTGATATTCACTGCTATCGATGTAGGAGTCAATTTCAGCATCGTAGCCTTCGGCTACAGTGCGAACAATATGCTCGGAAACTTCTCTTTGATCCTGGGGGGCGCGACCAAGCAAGTGTAGGAAGTTGAGTTCTACAAAACGGTAGGGAGCGCAGGACTCGAAGTAGCGGCTACGATAAAACTCAGACTTAGCAACGGCGCGGACAAATTCCCGCACAGTGATGGAGCGATCGCACAATTGTGACTCTGCTGTCACCAATCGCTCACTCTCCATGATATGAGGATTGCCTAACACTTGTTTATAAACTGCGCGAATGATAGTTTGAAGTTCCTCTAAGCCACTTGCGGGCCACAGTTCCAGAATTGTTTGGGATGCCATAGGAATCTATCTCCTCAATTTTTGTAAGTTTGCAGCTGAATTTATACAGCAGTGATACTGGCAATCACCCCGCCCTGTTGGTGAATTCGCTGATACTCTTGAGAGAGCTTATCGTATGACACCAGAAAGACTTGGTTGGAGCGGCGAAACTTGGAAATATTATTGAAGGTTTTGGCACGATAACCTGTGACTTCAATGCGGTAAACCTTACCACCAGAACTAGCATCAACTCCATGACGAGTACGAGAACCAGTCGGAGGTGTAGAGAATGCTGCTCCATCACTAGCAGGTGAAATCACTGCTGTTGGCGTGCCTTGAATCACTAGTGCGTTGAGCTTAGGACTCTTGCCTGCTAGGTCTCCCTTCAAGCTACTGCTAGAAGCTCCCCGCACCAACTGGAAGGTGTGAGTAAATTGCACCATACTAGTGCAGGCTTCAGTTTTGTAGCCCCGGATGTAAGGAACGAAGTTTTCCCCAAAAGTATTTTGATACTCATCGCTATCGAGATAAGAATCAATTTCGGCTTCAAACCCTTGAGTATCCAGAATTGTGCTGTGTGTCCGCATTTCTTCCAAATCTAGTGGTGGACGACCCAACAGATGGCGAAAGTTGAGTTCTATCGCCCGGTAGCGCGCACAACTGGTGAAAAAACGAGAACAATAGAGGTCAGATTTAGCCACTGCCCGGACAAACTCGCGGACGCTTAATGCACCCTGCTTAAACTGAGATTCGGGAACAGCAAGCCGCTCACTTTCCATCACATAGGCATTGCCCAATACTTGCCGATAGACTGCCTGAATGATTGTTTCTGCTTCTTCTTGTGAGCGACCTGGTACCCACTCAACGGGAGGGGTTTCATCAAACAGGCTGACTCCCAAGCGTGAAGCTGGTCCAAATGGCATCAATTGTATCTCCTGTTAACGAAAGAGTTTAAGAAAATTGTTTCAAGATGTAAATAAATTTCAGATTGCTCACCCAGGCAAATTAGATTATTGGATTGATTCCTTTGAACCCAAATTGCCAGCTTCCATCAGAATGAAAATCCTGATTTCCTAGATGCTCAAGCTTTTTAGGCGTTTTATACGCTTTGTTATGATCAATTTTCTTATGAGCGCGTCACGGTGAACATCAAGATTTGTAAATCTTGATGAAATGAGAAGATTTTGCACTCATTTTGCACAAACGATTCTAAACTCCTAAATTAGGTAACTTGGGCATAGAAGATAATCTACTGCTCTGCTTCCATTCATCAGTCCCCAATTCCCAATCCTCTGAGTTCAACCTTAAATACACTGTCGGCAGTTTTCTGGGCAATGGTGGTATCCCAAGCGATCGCCTCTAAAAACGCTGCACCAGAGTCAGTCTCCACCACATCTACCCCCCAGTTTCCCGGTTGTAGAGCATCAGGGGAATCGCTAGTGGCTGGAGTGGTTTTGATACCACCTAAGACCAGAATTTCTGGGAGAACATCTGTGTTTAGTTGCTGCGATTGCCGCTTTTGTAATAAAGCTTGAGCGCACAGTTTTCCGACTTGCTGCGATGAAAATTCGTTGCCAGGAAATAAAATTTCTACAATCCAATGAGGATGATTCACCAGTCTACATTGCAGGTGTTCATAGCTACTCAATCCTGACTGAAACACTTCAGCAAATTCTTCTCGACTGAGAGATGGTATGATGTCCCCAGAAATATTAAAGTTGTGAGCGAGTAGCATCCGCGCTGAAGTTTCGTTACTCAAAATAGTCAGATTTTTTTAGAAAAGTTTGTCGTGTTTATTCTAGATCATTACTAACTAATGACGTTACTTAGTGCTACTTTCAGACTTTATTCTCCAAAGAAAGTGAATAAATTACTATTCAGTTAAGAATAAATTAAGAATATAGAACGCATACACACTCTCCTGTAGGAGCATTTCATAACCACTGGGTTTATACGTAGAACAAATTAGGGCTTTTACTGCTAGTTAAGTATTTTCACTATAGTTTTAGTCACTAATATCTATATAGTCTTTATTACATACTCTTGAAATATCAGATAAAAATCAATCATTTCAATTAATATATGTACAGATATTAAGCCATGTCTTTTCAAGTAGCTGATGTATTAGAAGCAGGGCGTATATATAGAAGCATAGGCAAAATACCTATTGATTTGTTGCGCGTAGAGGTCTATCGTGCTTGGGAAAGATCACACCTTCAAGGAGCTAACCCTCACGCTTTACAAGCTGAAAAACTTTCTGTCTTGGATACGGAACGTTTAGTAGAGTCAAATACTTATTTAATTAATGCGGCGCGTCCTTATTTCCGCATATTATCACAAGCAGTTGGCAGAGAGCGTCATGCGGTCATGTTAAGCAATCATCATGCCATCTTATTAGATGTATTTAGCGATGAGCAAACAATAAATGAGACAGAGGGATTTCCTCCACCCGGAACTCTCATGTCAGAAGCAGTAGCTGGTGCTAATGGTATTGGTACACCACTAGCTGAAGAAAATTATACAGAAATTGTGGCCGCAGAGCATTTTATTGAGGGGTTTCATCCTTTTAGTTGTCAGGGAACACCTCTGCGTAATGATCAAGGGGAAATCGTCGGAGTCTTGAGTATTTCTGCACGTAGTCCAGATGTCAGACAACGCCTGAAAGAAATACTAATTTGTGCTTCCCACGGTATTGAAGCAGAATTTTTGGTAGCCAATCTCGAAAAAGATGTTCGCCATGTCCTAGAATCTCATGACGATGACTATCAACCATTAGAAAATCTCCGTCAGGACATTATCCAAGCTCATCAAGCAACTCGCTTACAACTGGAAATTGTATCTCGAATGGTAGTCGTTAATCGGATAGATTATGCCATGCAATTGCTTCAGCAGGCTGAAAAATCAATCCAATTATTTCGCCGCCGGGCTACATTTTGGCGCAAATTAGCTTCTTTTGAAAGAGATGTACCTCAACCGTTGTTACTCACCGATGCTATCTGTAGTTTAGTTGATCTGCTATCGACTGAGGCCGCAATTCGTAAGGTTGAAGTTGTTTTGTACTTGACAGAGCCAATTATAGTAGTGGCTGATTTAAACAGTCTTTTACGCAAACTGCTGCGTTATTTCCTGCAAGCTTTCGAGATTGCAAATCAAGGGGGGACAGTAGAAGTTGCAGTAAATCAGATGCCGAATTCTGAATTGGTAGAAGTCAGTTTTAAACCAACTCCAGTCTTCAATATTGCTCAATTAGATATTGCTCCTGCCACTTTTACTATACCAAGAGGGGAAAAAATGTGATGAAATCCGAGAATTTAACCAGGCGCAAAGTGCTGATTGCAGATGACGACGATGATAGCCGCACTCTGCTAGCTTTTTTACTTGAGCAAGAAAACTGGGAAGTTATAGAAGCACGCGATGGCAAAGAAGCCATAGAAAAAGTGCTGCAAGAGAAACCAGATTTACTAATTTTAGATTACAGAATGCCTGAGTTAACAGGAACTGAAGTATGTCAACATCTCCTGTTAACAGGAATTAATTTAGTAACTGTGTTAGTTACAGCCCATAGACATATCGACGAATTAACCTCATCAATGGGTACTTCTTATTTTGTCAGTAAACCGTATGATATTGTAGAATTACTTAACACAATTGAGTCTGCATACGAACAATCTCTAGCTCAAAATCATCATGAACTTTGTTCTAGGGAAGCCTTTAGTCTGGGGAGTGTCAAATCTACTGAGTATTGATTGGCGGCTGCCAAATTCGGATTGTTTTGTCTTTACTGCTACTGACTAGGATTTGCTTTGCCGGGTTGGTGGCGATCGCTAAAATCCAGTCAGAATGACCAGAAAGGGTACGGAGCAATTCTCCGGTTTGCCAATTCCAAATTTTGATACTATTGTCAATACTTCCACTAACTAGAGTTTGTTGATCACTGCCTAAACTCAGAGTTACCACCCGTGAAGTATGGCCGAATAGTGTATGCAGAAGTTCGCTAGTTTGCCAATTCCAAATTTTAATCGTTTTATCCCAACTAGCACTGGCAAGTGTTTTACCGTCGCTGCTAAAGATCACCGATCGCACTGCGCCATCATGTTTTGCGATCGCACAAATGAGTTTCCCTGTACGCAATTCCCAAACCTTGATCGTTTTGTCAAGTCCTCCAGTGGCAAAGGTCTTTCCATCAGGACTGATAGCTACAGAGAAAACCCGACCCTCATGTCCGTTAATTGTGTGCAGGAGCTTGTCTGTGTACAAGTTCCAAATTTTGATGCTACCATCTTCATTGCCACTGACAAGGATCTGTCCATCATCGCTGATAGCAACTGACCAAACAGGGCCGGAATTGGCATTGATTGTCCTCATCAGATCAAAGGTCTGAAAATTCCAAACCTTAATCGTCTGATCTCCACTCCCACTAGCAAGAGTTTGCCCATCTGCGCTCAGAGCGATCGCCCTCACAGTATCAGTATGTCCTGTAAGTGTGGATATAATCTCTTTAGTATCTAAATTCCAAACCTTAATCGTTTGATCTGCACTAGCACTAACCAAAGTCCGCCCATTGTTGGCTAGTACCATAGACCATACAGAATCGGCATGACCAGTTAAAGTTTTGGAGAGGGTAATCTTTTTGGGAGCTAAAACGGGATTTCGGGTGGGGATAACATCTGGAACTTTTGGGACACTACCAGTAAACGGTGCGACTTTGAGAAAGTAGTAACCAATAAGTATCAACGTGAGCAGCAAAACATTGCTGGCTATGATTCCCAGTATCAAAGTCGATTTCCCTGGGAAGGTAGCAGCAGCTCTGTGACTATCTTTTAAGTTAGCTCTAGCAAGGAGTATCTGTTGATAATCTTCTGCTGAGGGCATTGTCAGCAAAAAGTCATCCTGAATGATCGTTTTATGGGAAGTCTGATGAGGATAGACAACATCCTGTATTACTGAAGATGGTTTTTTGTATATGGTGGTGTAACATAAATTCCGATCAGAAATGGAACTATCTTGTATTTTCTCCTCAACAGCAAAAACAAACAAATTGAGCAATTCTCCCTGTTGAAGAGCAATCTGGCTTTGCTCCATCATGTCTTGAGGAATCTTCACCCCAGTACGGATAGGTTGGTAACTCCACAAGTCGGGGATGATCAAACTGTCTAGAGAAACGGGGAGATTTTGCCTATCTATCAGCCTGACTGGCCCGGTGCATAAGCAAATAAAAATATTTTCGAGTTGGGACGGCTGTAGTTGACCTGCTAAATAATAACAAACGAAGTAGGGAACATCACTGCGACCAAAATCATCGAGTCCATCGTTGTATAACCAACCAAACAAGCTATGCTCTGAGGTGAGCTGATATAGATAAGCCGCTCGATATCCAGCACTAGGAGGATTATAGGAATCCCAATACTGATAAACTACCCGTTCGATGAAGACTTGCTTAATTTCTGTGGGAATTTCTCTACTCACCACAGTTTTAAATCCCACGACAGGAAAGCTGGTATGTACAAGTTGACCTAGGAGCAAAGAGTCCATACTAATCTAGGAAACCCTATGGGTTATGAGTTGGCGACTTCAATTTTGTGGAGTAGAGTTTGGTGATGGTTCTGTTGTAGGGATTTGTTGGGGAACAGGCGTAAATGGATTGAAAGCAAAGAAAAGTGCCGCGATCGCCCCAAGTAAAGTCACACCGACCACAGACATAATTAAAATAGACCTGCGGTTTGTGTCTGGTAATATCTGACCAATAGATAAGCTTTGGGTTGATCCACTCGCTACATTTGGTTGTGATGAAACATTGTCAGCATGATTGAGATGTGATAAGAGCCAGAGGAGTGGACTCGCCGCACCTTTAGCCATGAGACTTGAAACACCTTCTACAGAAACAATAGGTATAGCTGAATAGAATATTTGATGAGTGGCTTTCACAGTATCAAGGTAGGTAATCAGTGGTTGCAAGTTCTGCTCAATTTTTAGCTGGGTGGCTGGATTAAGTTCAATTAGGTCGCACTTGGTCAAAATTAGTGCAAAGGCATATTTTATATTATACTTGTAGACCACAGAGGCGATCGCCGCTACTTGATTGTAAATGTCCTCAATTGACCGTAGATAATCTTGATCCTGCAACAGAGAATTGGCATTAATAAATACACAGCAGCCATTGGAAGTCAGGATCATTTCTTGAAACTCAGGATTATTAATATTACAGGACTCCCCAGGAACGTCCCACCAGCGAAAATGACACACTGTTTTCACACCCTCTGGACTTTGAGTTTTCAAACTAAAGTTAAAGTTAGTGATTTTAATTGTGGCGGGTGGATATAGATTGGTGCGCGCAACATGGTTTTTAATCTTTTCCAAGTTTGCTTGTACATCGTTATCTTGGCAATCGAACCACAACTGCTGAGGATTTTCTGGGTGGTTATCAGGATGTAATTCTGCGTAACTACCAGCTAGAAAAACTGTTTTGCCTACTCCTCGTTGACCAATACTTAACAGGCTAAATGTTTCTGGGGTAGTTGCAGGTAATACGTTCATATCATCACCGATTCTGTAACAGGTCTAATTTTTTGTGATGTGGCAATCTTTGCGGTAGCAACATAGGAGTATAGGCAGTAACTATCGGTGGTTTAGCCCCATAGTCACTGCCAAAAGGCTAGATAAAGATAGGATTGCTATAGTTGATCCTAAACCATTTGTGACCAATAAAAAGGCTGAAAATCTTATTAATACGTACTTTTAATGTAGTTTTGCAGGGTCTATATTCCTAGCTCACCTGAGTCGTGAGGGAGTGTGGAAGTTGTTGATTAACCCCGTGCTTCCGCCCGACGGTGTATACACAAGTCTGATAACCTTATGCCGTATCGTTCTGATCCCCTCTAACCGCCCTTAAAGAAGGGGAACTAGAATCAAAGTCCCCCTTTTGAAGCCCCCTTTTGAAGGTGGATTTAGCAGGGTGGTTTCATACAACCAGAGAAAAAAATAAACCTAGCTTTCAAAGCCTCTCCCCCCGTGGGGGAGAGGTTTGGAGAGGGGTCAAAATCTTGGCTACAAAACGAAAAATCAAAACTTATAGATTTTTCTTTTTTCGTATGAAACCACCCTACTTTTGAAGGTGGATTTAGGGGGATTAA
The DNA here is from genome assembly GCF_014697125.1 of Anabaena minutissima FACHB-250. GTDB lineage: Bacteria > Cyanobacteriota > Cyanobacteriia > Cyanobacteriales > Nostocaceae > Trichormus > Trichormus minutissimus. Next base: position 222,366 of record NZ_JACJRG010000004.1, read on the forward strand.
ACCACATTTTGCACTCAGCATAGAGATGTGTATACTCGGTAGGTGCTTCCGCCGGGGGTAAGCTTATATCTCTCAAGAAAAAAGATACTGCTCAATGGATGGTTGTTGACGACGCAGAGCAGTCATTGCTTGTTGCTGGATTTGACGAACTCGCTCTCGACTGACATTGAGCTTCTCACCAATCTGGGCTAAACTTCGTTCTTGATTATCCAACAGTCCAAAGCGTAAGATTAATACTTCGCGCTGTACGGGTTTGAGTGATGCTAACAAATCACTTAAGTCCTGACGCAACATTTCTTGGGTGATATGTTCATTCGGTGATATACCCTCATCTGCTAGAAGTTCACTCAGTTCAGTATCTTGGTTATCTCCCACTTTTAAATCTAGAGAAATTGTCCCACTCGCAGCGCGCAGATATTCTCGAATTTGGCTGGGTTCTAAGTCCAGTTTCTGAGCAATTTCTGCAACGGTAGCACGGCGACCCAATGTTTGAAACAATTCTCGTTGTACTTTTTTAATTTGATTCAGTTTCTCATTAACATGAATAGGTAGCCTCACTGTGCGTGATTTCTCCGCGATCGCCCTGGTGATAGCCTGACTAATCCACCAGTATGCGTATGTTGATAACTTATAGCCTCGGTTGGGATCAAACTTTTCTATCCCTCTTTGTAAACCTATAGCTCCTTCTTGAACTAAATCTAGGAACTCCAAATTGCGACGCTGGTATTTTTTAGCAACCGAAACTACTAGCCGCAGATTTGCTGTGATCATCTTTTGCTTGGCTCGTTGACCAAGCTGAAGTATTTGATTTACTTCAGTTTCGCTTTTGTTTACAAAATCCGCTAATTCTGCTAGCGTTGGTTCTCGATCCAATTCTTGACTAAGCTGCTGTTTGAGCTGCTCAATGGCAATCATTTGTTGTACTTGCCTGCCATAAGTTATTTCTTGGTCTGATGTTAATAATGGAAACTGACCAATTTCTTGCAAATAAACGCGAACCATGTCAGAACTCAGGCTAGACATACAACTTTAATACTTCTTCATAATTAGACGAACTTAAAAGTATAAATCAAATAACCCCATATATTTTCCAAAAACTGGTAATCCAGGTTTAGCAATATACTGGGGAAAATTATTTCAGGCAACCAACAAGCGGGCGATGGGACTCGAACCCACGACGTTCACCATGGGAAGGTGACATTCTACCACTGAATTACACCCGCGAATAACATTGAATTTATCTGAATGACTATATCATAATCTACTGAATTAATAAATTAAAACTTGTTTAATCTTGAGTTGAAAACCTAAAATTATACAAAATATTAAGTTTGGTCACAATATATTAAGCATAGCCCAATTCTTGATCAGCCAACTGTAATAATTGCCGCTATAGTAAACACAAGTAAGTATTATTGTTTATTTATTAAATAATTAAATTACGTATTTATACTGGAACAATCAAGGATCGCATCACTTTATATTTTTGTCAATCAATCATATTTATTTGAATCACACAAGCTGAGTCATTAAATCACAGACACCTAGTACATAGGAGTGGAATATGGATAATCACGAGAAATCTGCATTTTGAAAATGCCATTCAGGGAAACCCTGAAGGTGTTGTTTGTAAAAAAATTTTAAATAATTTCCCAACTAAGTAAATTATATGTTCAACGCTACTGAGATTTTAATTGATGCTTTTGTCAAACAAATTAGAGAAGGATACAGCCGTACATATGGCTGTTTCAAAAATGATTATCAAGACATCATTGCTTGGGCTGGTAATATGGCGTTGGAAAACATAGCCAACAGTGATGCCCTCTATCACAATGTTGAACATTCTATCTTAGTTACCCTAGTAGGACAGGAAATTCTACGCGGCAAACATATCCGTGAAGGTGGTGTTTCTAGTGAAGACTGGTTGCATTTTATTATTTCCTTGCTATGTCATGATATTGGCTATGTCAAAGGAGTTTGCCGACAAGACCAAGAAAATAAAGGCTTATACTCCACCGGCAAAAATGGCAGAATGATTTCTCTTGCTCCAGGGGCTTCTGATGCTAGTCTGACACCGTATCATGTAGATAGAGCTAAACTTTTTATTGATGAACGTTTTGGCGGTCATAAGCTTATAGATGCTGATGTAATTAAAAGTAATATTGAATTAACTAGATTTCCTGTACCGACAGCAGAAGATCATCAAGAGACAACTAGTTTTGCAGGATTAGTGCGTGCTGCTGATTTGATTGGGCAATTAAGCGACCCACGTTACTTAAAGAAAATCACCTCTTTATTTTACGAGTTTGAAGAAACTGGAGTCACCAAAGTTTTAGGGTACGAAAACCCTGCTGACTTACGCAAAAATTACGCCAAGTTCTATTGGAATGGCGTTCATCCCTACATCACCGACGGGCTACGATATTTATCTTTGACGCAGCAAGGGAAGCAAATTCTGGCTAATCTCTACTCAAATGTATTTGTTGTAGAGCATGAAAAAAACCAAGAAGAACAAAAATACTTGGTTGAGCAATTACAAGGTTAGTTATTGGGGATTGGGGACAAATCAATTCAAAATTCAAAATACTCCTCCGGAGTAGGCTTACGCCTGCGTAGCAAAGCAAGCTACAAAATTCAAAATTAAATAACTGGGGATTGGGGATGAGTTTGAATCTAAAATCCAAAATCTGACACTCACCTGTCACCTGTCACCTGTCACCTGTCACCTGTCACCTGTTACCTGTCACCTGTTCTCTACCCAAAAATTTACCTACATACCCTTGACTATATTGACCATTCACCCTTAACTAATGACTAATAACTAATGACTAATAATTAAAAACTATGAATTGGTGGCAAAGACTTCAGAAAAATCCTTTGGCACGATTTGGGGCAATCTTGTTGTTGGTTTTCTATATGGCGGTAATTGCTGCTGATTTCATTGCCCCATATAACCCTTACGTGTCACAAGCTAATGGTTCACTATTACCACCTACTCGGATTTATTGGGTTGCCAAAACATCGGGTAAGTTTATTGGCCCCCACATTTATCCGACCACTCAGGGGGATACGGACTTAGAAACAGGCGATCGCCAATTGATTGTAGACTATACAAAGCCTTCGCCTGTAAGATTATTTGTCGCTGGGCCAGAATACCGACTGTTTCAGTTGAGCTTACCAATACCCGGCAAATCGGAAGAAGTAACTATCATCCCTGGTATACCTTTAAATTGGCATTTATTTGGGGCAGATGGGGATGCAAAATTAAATCTTCTAGGGACTGACGAACAAGGACGCGACCAACTTAGCCGCTTGTTGTATGGTGGGCGGATTAGTCTATTTATTGGGATTATTGGGGTACTTTTCACCTTTCCCCTAGGTTTGTTGATAGGTGGGATTTCTGGCTATTTTGGTGGTTGGACTGATAGCGTCATTATGCGAATAGCAGAAGTGCTAATGACTTTCCCTAGTATCTATTTGTTAGTTACCTTGGGTGCTGTCTTACCGGCTGGTTTAAGCAGCAGTCAGCGATTTTTATTGATTGTGTTGATTACTTCTGTGATTAGCTGGGCTGGTTTAGCTAGGGTTATTCGTGGACAAGTCCTATCAATTAAAGAGCGAGAATTTGTCCAAGCAGCGAGAGCAATGGGTGGAAAGCCAATATATATTATTATCCGCCACGTTTTACCACAAACGGCTACTTATGTGATTATCTCTGCTACCCTCGCAGTTCCCAGTTTCATTGGTTCAGAAGCAATACTGAGTCTGATTGGTTTGGGTATTCAACAACCCGACCCTTCTTGGGGAAATATGCTGTCTTTAGCCAGTAATGCGTCTATTTTGGTACTGCAACCCTGGTTAATTTGGCCTCCGGCTTTGTTAATTATCCTGACAGTCTTGGCTTTCAATTTACTGGGAGATGGGTTGAGAGATGCGCTTGACCCACGGAGTTTGCGTAGATAGGGGACAGGTGACAGGTGACAGGTGACAGGTGATAGGTGAATTTTAGATTTTGGATTGAAACCCAATCCAAAATCCACTCATTGAATTGCCCAATTCCCATTTAATTTTGCCAATTCAACGTTTGACAGAGGAACAATAACATACATTCCCAAACTAGACGGGGTTGGGCGTAAGCTAGTAGATATTTGCGGGTTTGTTCTAATTGGTTAATGATGGGTGGTTGATGCCACTGTTGCCAGTAAGACTGTTGCAGATAATCGACTAACCATAGTTGGGTTTCTGTATCTAATTCTTTGTCAATTTGTTTGGCTAGTTCTAAAGCTTTGCGTTGGGATGTCGGTGCTTTCATCAAATCTTGGAGTAGCTGGGGGGGAATTGCTTGTAATTGTTCGTAAGAGGCGATCGCATTTCCCGGACTACCAGCTGCTATGCTCAAGATTGCTGGATGCTGTAAAATTTCCTGATTACCTGTTTGCGTCAGGATTTGAGTTAAGGACGCTGTATCTAACCGAGAAAAAGCAATACGTTGACAGCGTGAAACCAAAGTGGGTAACACCGACTCAGGGGAAGGAGTGATTAAAATAATTGTTGCTTTTCCCGGTTCTTCTAAAGTCTTGAGGAGCGCATTAGCTGCTGGTTCTGCCATTGTCTGGGCTTCTTCCAACACTACTATATTCCTCGGTGCTTCCAAGGGGGGACGGCTGAGAAATTCTGTAATTTCTCGAATTTGTTCTAGGCGAATTAAAGGCGGTGCTTTGCGCTTGAGTTTCTTTTCGACGGCTTCTGCTGCTGTGAAGCGTTGTCCTTGATATTGGTACGTTGGCTGTACCCATAAGACATCAGGATGATTACCTTGACGCAACCTTTGTTGTAAAGATGGCAGAGATTGCTCTTTTACGGTACTAGCAAATAACAACTCAATAAAGCACCGCGCCGCTAAACTCCGTCCTACTCCATCTGCACCGACAAACATATAGGCTGGTGCTACGCGGTTTTGCGTGACAGCCTGAGTTAGTAATTCGATGGCTTGTTGTTGTCCTAACAATGGTGCAAATGATTCTCTAATCATTTAAATCAAGCTTTGCTTCCTTGCCTCATTTAATTCACCTATTTATTAATAACTTAATACAGAGAAATATTATTTTGTTTATCACAAGTAAAGATACTCAGCATTGGTAATTTATAATGTTTTACCTAAGTATCATTACTTTCAGAAAGATTAACTATAACTTACGTATTTTACACACATCATTGATGACTTTACATCAAAAATCAAAAATTTCATAAAGAGGCACAATTTCCCTGGACAAATGAAAATTCAAGCATTAACGTAATAAGCACATAGTGAAATAAATTCTGCTAAATAAATCACAGAATTTTTCTTTTTTAAAGAACCTCCTAACCATCAAAAATCCAGAAACAATGTTATCTTCACAGCTATCTCTCTACAAAAGCAAGTTTCTCACGGCTTTAGGATTAACCACCATCAGTTTATTTCTAGCAGCCAACTCAGCCCAGGCTTTCACTCTCGTTGATAGATCAGGTTTTACTGATGGAGATTTTAATAATCTATTGAGTAACGGCGAATTTACAGAATTATTTGTTGCTGAGGGTAGAATTGGTAACAACAGCTTAAATGGTGATCGAGAATTAGGTATTAACACGTCTACTGGTCTACCGGTTGCATCAGGTCAGCGTGTATGGGGAAATGGTACACCAGTAGATTTCACCTTGGAATACACTGGCACTCAAGTGAATTATACCGTTAATGGAGAACTACTTAGTAGTAACGCTTTTACTAGTGTTGCTGATAATATCTTTCTCCGTACCCGTGCTGCTGACGATAGTTCCATAACACTGAGTAATTTAGTGTTTAGTGGGACAGCAATTGGTCAAAATTTGCTATCTTCAGTCTCAGGAGCAGGAAGTGATATAGACTATTTACAAATTAGTGATATATCTTCGCCCTTTACTCTCACAGGTGAAATATTAATGACTTGGACTGGTACAATTCCCAGGAATTCAAGACTAGCTTATCAAATTACAGTTGGTTCTACAAAGTCTATACCTGAACCTGGTGCTGTTGGTGCTATGTTCTTAGTTGGCGTTGCTGCTGTTGGTTATAGTAAAAGAAAACCATTAGTTAAAGCATCAGTTTAATAGACCAGCGAATTTAATTATGGGTTGCTGAAATCCTTGGTAGGCACAATTTATGTAGCCGAAGGCTTCCCGCAGGGTATTGTGCCTATGTTATTTTTGGAAATGTCTATTAAATTGTAAGTAGAACGACTTGAAAACAACAAACTTTGTTTAAGTAATGTAAAAAAACTAGGATTGATTTCGTAGTAAGGACTTTAGTCCTTTTTTGTTCGCGGAGCGTCTGTCTACGACACGCGCCGCGTTCGGAGAGAACGCAGAGAGAACTAAAGTTCTTACTACAAACCTTTAATTATTTACCCTGTTCTACTTAGATTAAGTGTGGAAAGGACAGCCTGTTGTTAATTTGTTCAAAAACGAACTGTTATCAAAAAAGTGTTCTAATGACTCAATTTTTAAATCATCGTTAACGCGAGCAATACTAACGCCTACTACTTCTACAGTGTCTCCTGTAGGCGCGTGTTCTTTGTATGGCCCGCTAAATTGTCCCCAATGTCGCCACTTGAATGTTACGTTTGGCGGGCCTGATAAAACTTCGACAAGTTCCCATAAGAAGCCGTTAGGAAATGTCTGATGAAAGATATGTGCTGACGATTCAAAGTCTTCTTCGGAGGATTTGTATTTGTCTGAATCTCCGAGAAATAAATTGTATGTTCCGGCATCGGCTACATCGTCAGCAGTATAGGCTGTTCCACCATTGGTCATCATACGGAACTTATCTGTCACAATTGATATCCACTGCTGGGGATTGCTCTTATATGATGCTTCCATCTCGAAAGTCCGCACTAAATTTTGGACTATGGCTTCTAGAGAACCTTGTAGATGATTGTGTTGACTTTCGCGCTGGAGATTTTGATTGGTGCGGGAATAGTCAGGTGGTGTTTGATATCGCCACTCCACATTACTGCCATTAGCAATAACAGTATCTCTGTCTTGTATCCAAAGTGGTAGATTGGTAGATGTTTCACTCATAAAATGCAGCAAAAAGCCAGTTATTTGCTTGAAACTTAGATCAACATACCATGTAATTGGCCAGCTTTAATTGTTGAAATATTTCCATCATTGCAATTGCGATTACCCACTCCCAAGTAAGAGGCGATGGCGTTCCGCCCAGCGTAGCTGATCGCTACTTTAGCTCCTTTAAATGTAAGTATAAAACTTCTTGTATTGTTTTGTGTACAGTTTCTTTGCTCAAACTACCATCAACTCGGAAAATGCGTGAGGGTGAGGACGCGGCTAAATCTGCATAACCTTGCTGTACACGACGATGAAAAGCAATGGTTTCTTGTTCGATGCGGTCTAATCCTAGTGCATCTTTGCGTTTACGGGCAAGTCCTAGCTCTACATCTACATCTAGCCAGATAGTCAAGTCGCTCTTTAAACCACCAGTAGCAATCTGATTTAGCTGGTGGATTAAATTCATATCCAAACCACGACCGTAACCTTGGTAGGCAATGGTAGAGTCAATATAGCGATCGCACAAAATATATTTCCCGGCTGCTAAATTGGGTTGTAACTCTTGAGCAACGTGTTGAGCGCGATCGGCAGCATACAATAATAATTCTGTCACCTCAGCCACAGGCTGATCATCTTTCTTTTCTAGCAACAACCGCCGCAGATGCACACCCAACTCCGTCCCCCCTGGTTCACGGGTGATAATTACAGAAATCCCCAAACTTTCTAACCACTCTGCACAAAGCTGCATTTGGCTAGTTTTGCCGCAACCTTCTACCCCTTCAAATACAATTAATCTGCCACCCATGCTATTTTCAGTTACCAGTTATCAGTTACACGTTACCAGTTATTTTCACCGTCCTGTACTAGTTGTTGTGTGCGCTAACCTAGTTTGAAAGACAAGAATCAATTCTGATGAAAAAAAGGATTTGGCTCGCTCTGTTGGTACTGGTAGCAATTGTGATTGTGGGTGGTAGGGGGAGTACATTTTTTCAACAACGTTCCTCCGTAGAAATTGTTGAGACTACGCCACTAATTACACCTCAACCACAACCAGAGTCTCAGGAAGTTAACAACGCCCCGCAAGTATCTGCTGATAAATTATTAGCTCACATTCAAAAGCTAAATTTTCAACGCTATACACCAAAAGAGCGATCGCTTACTCGTACTTATATCATCAATGAACTACAGAAGTTAGGCTGGAAACCGAAATTAGAAAAGTTTTCTGGTGGTGTAAATGTCTTTGCTGAACGCCCAGGAACTGACACCAAAACCGGAGCAATTTTAGTTGCAGCGCATTATGATACGGTTGCTGAGTCTCCTGGCTCTGATGATAATGCTAGCGGTGTAGCGGTATTACTGGAATTAGCCAGAGTTTTTCACTCACTACCCACACCCCGGAATTTGCAGTTAGCATTTTTTGACCTAGAGGAAGCCGGACTACTTGGGAGTAAAGCGTTTGTGACTCAAGAAAAACGTTTGCAAAACCTCCAGGGTGTGATCGTGATGGATATGGTGGGTTATGCTTGCTATACCAGCGGGTGTCAGCAATATCCGACTGGTTTACCTGTGACTCCACCCAGCGATAAAGGTGATTTTTTAGTAGCCATAGGTGACACGGAACATTTACCATTATTGAAAGCTTTTAACAACTCCGATAGCAGGAATTTACCAGATATTCTCAAGCTACCAATTCCCCTAAAAGGTTTGCTCACACCCGATACGCTGCGTAGTGATCACGCACCATTTTGGTATCAAGGTATAGGTGCAGTATTAGTTACAGATACGGCTAATCTCCGTACACCCCACTACCATCAACCTAGTGATACACCTGAAAATATCGAGCGATCGTTTTTTATCGGCTCTGCACAGATTGTAGTTAATGCCACTAATAATTTGTTAAATCAAAAAGTTACCGCTAAAGCTCTCTAGTAAAGTGCGGTGGAAATAAAGCTACAATCTAAGAATAGGGGAAAAGCTGACAAAATAATTCTGTATCCAATACGACACAGGTATACATCACTTGGGTTATAATTTTTTATCGCTGAGATGGAAACTATAAAACTATCTGATCAAGGACAAGTCATTATTCCTGAAGCCTTGCGAAAAGCTTATGGTTGGGAAGTAGGTCAAGAATTAATCCTAACTGAAATGGGTGATGGTATTCTTTTACAACCAAAGAAATTATTTCCTGAAACTACATTAGATGATGTTGCAGCGTGTTTGAAATATCAAGGTACACCGAAGACTCTGAAAGATATGGAGGATGCTATTCGTCAAGGTGTAGAGGAGTCGTAACATGATCGCTGTTGATACTAATATCGTGGTCAGGCTGTTGACTCAAGATGATGAGTTACAGTATGAAAAAAGTCTAGAAATTTTTCAAAATCATCAGATTTTTATCCCTGATACGGTGATTCTTGAAACAGAATGGGTATTGAGATTCGCATATAAATTCCAACCAAAAGAGATATGTATAGCATTAAAAAAGTTGTGTGGTTTGGCAAATGTCCATCTGAGTAATACTCCTCTAATTGCTCAAGTGCTTCATTGGCATGAGGTTGGGTTAGATTTCGCAGATGCTTTTCACCTTGCTCAGTCTCAAAATTATACCCATCTATATACATTCGATGGAAAATTTATCACACGAGCTAAGGGACTAACAACTTGCGAAGTCACAAAACCTTGAATTAGATTGGCGATCGCTTTAACATTTGTTAACATTCTCCGATTAATTCAGCAACTCTGATTGCAGAAGTGATTGCTCCTTCATGCAATCCATCTCCAAGATAAGCTCCTACATGGTAAGTATTGTTATCACCATTGCTGCTGATAACTTCATTCCTATACATGAAAGATTCGACAGTATATAGAGGCGTGTGATGTTCTTGAATGTGAAGGATTTTGTCTTGAGCAATCACATCATCCAAGTTAAAAGCCAGACTGTATTGAAGAGACGATGATACTCCACAAAGCCGATTTAGATAGGCGTTATATCCCCATCCGTTATTTGTGTGGAAGAAATCAAATTCTGAAGATTGCTTAATACCCTCTTTCTCATACATAGAAATATCTGTATGTATCACAGTTTTGGCTTGATTTTTTTTCCATCTAGAAAATCGTTGAATTTCTTCATTAGTCGGTGTAGATAGTAACTTTATTACTTGATCAGGTGGTGTTGCGAAAACTACTTTATCGAACAGATATTCTACACCATTAGACAGTAAGATTGTAACGGAGTCAGGTTGTCTAAAAATCTCTGCAACCTCTACATTAAGAAAAATTTCACCCTGAAATCGTTCTAGAATTTTTTCAATATAAGAATAAACTCCTCCTTTAATCCTTACCCAGTTAACAAAGATATAATCTCTTAAAATGGGAATGCTCATTTCTGCTGGAAAGTTATTGATTAGCTCAAATGCCATTGAATAGCTATACATCGTTAATAATTTTAACCAGTCATTACGAATACACTGGCTTTTTAAGAATTGAGACATGGGCTGATTATATAATTGCTGTATTTGAGTGAAATATGTTTTTAATAAGAGTCCAGCAGAACTTGCATAGAGAGTATTAAGTTTCAGATATTCAATAAAACGTCGAATACCTGTAAAATTGTGTTGAATTGACACCGATGAAAGAACATGATGCCCATCTGGTAAAAACAATGCTGAACCAATATTGACAGGTTCTAGTTCTACTGACAACTCTTGCATTAATTTTAGAAAATTATGAAACTTAAGTGGAAATTCAAGGACACCACTTTCTAAAGTTTGTTCACAGCCAGATTGATTAGGTTTAACATTTTTATTTAATGTGCGAATATGTCCACCTAAAATATTTTGTTTTTCAAAAATCGTGACGTGATGCCCATTTTTTTCAAGCAGATATGCCGTTACCATACCGCTTGCTCCGCCCCCAATAATTGCAATTTTCATGTTTCACTACCAAACTAATGGGATGCTTTTAAAAATAAAGTTTTATAGAGATTTTATGCCTTTGATAAAATCACATCTCCCGATAATTTTTGATAGAGAATTGCTCCAGTCCAAAATGTAGGTGCAAAGCCTGGGTATCCAGATGAAGCATTACAAAAATAAAAGTTTTTTAAAGATGTCTCGTAATTTAATCTACTAATACCCATATTTTGAGGTGTCAGATTAGAACCGTAAGAATTGCCTTTAGGACACCAACAAAATCGCTCATTAGTTGTAGGACTACCAGTTATTGTAAAAACAAGATATTTTCTGAAATCAGGAATATAGTTTTTCTCTACTACATCTAGAATTGAATTTAAAATCTCTGCTTTTTTTTGCCTGTAAGCTTTTTTATTAATTTGTTGTAAGTTTTGAAAATAATCATAATTAGCGACTGTCAAAAATTCGATAATTTGGCATCCTTCGGGACAATCGCGATGATGATTCGTCATTAAAGTAGGTGTAGTAATGGCAAAACTGGGGTTAGAAAAGTCATGCCTGTCATACATTTGATAGAATGCTTCATTTAAATCCCGATGACCAGTATGGAATGTATTCCATTTTCCAAACCCGTAATCGCACAGATCAATATCTTTGACGACACAGTAGGCCATATAGTTGGAAGGAGAATATTCATACTTTAGCTTCTTAAGTATCTTGCTTGAGAAGTTTTCTATTCCTATCATCTGTGCAGCTTTTTGAGGGTCTATATTGCAGATGATATTTTCGCCATTAAATTCATAGTTTTGATGATTGATTCTATTAGTTGCTTTAACTCCAGTGATAGTTTTATTAGTGACTATAAAATCAGTGACTTCTAAATTAAGGTGAACTTCTCCGTCATTTTCTTCAATCACTTTGACTAAAGAATTAATTACATATTCAAAATGCTGTGTAGGATAAAAAGCACCTTTTTGATAGCTAGTAAATAAAATTACCCAGGCATAAAAAGAGAGTTGATCAGGAGGTAGCAAAAAGTCCGGCCATTGCAATGCTAAAAGTGTTTGTGCTTCTTGAGGTAATTTGAATTTATTGAAAACATCCTGAAGCGTACTATTCCAATACATTACGGCAGATGATACTTCAGCTAGATGTTTGAATAATTCACTAGGAATTATTGGTGGGGATAATATCTTTAATCCCTGACTAATCTTGTTAACTTCGAGGATAAATTTACGAATCTGCGGGGAATGTTGGGGAAAAAGATGAGATAGCCGCCTGATTAATTCCTGGGATTCTGAAGGAATATTCAGTGAGTAGCCAGGCATTCTCATGTGATCAAAACCATCAGGTTCATATCGCTCGAATGTTACTTGTTTATCTATTTCTAATTTCCTGAGAACTCGATTTACAGTCTGTCCTTCACCGCAGTCCCAAACGTAATGCAGTTGAGCATTAAATTTGTATTTTTTTGCCATTGTAAACGTATGACCAAAACCTCCTGGATGCTCATGGGCTTCTAATATCTGCACTTTTTTACCAGATTTTGCCATCAAAGACCCAAAAACCAGTGCTGACAACCCACTACCTACAATCAGGTAATTTGTTTTCATCGTTTCTGCAATTAATCACTATGTAAGTTAAATGTGCATTAGCTTAATATGGTTTTCATGAATCCTGAGAAGGATTTCATTCAGGACTAAAGTCCTTACTACGAACCTGCTGATTAAAATCGATAGGGTTCAGATCAGCTTTGGAGAATAAGTTTGAGTGGCACTTCTACCCAATCTGGGCGATGATTTAATTCAGGACCTAGTACCTGTGGGATGAATTGAGCAGGGTAGGTAGGGGGAGCAATTTGATCAAGTTATTACCACCCCTCGATTCAGCAACGCCGATTTATGAAACAGTCCACTACAACTACTCCTCACTTGGTCTTAAGAAATTGGTAAGCCAATTTTCTGGGCGGCGTCCTTTGCCATATCCCAGATATGTTGATTAGTCATCCCATCTTGAAGTAACCAATTACCACTGATGCCTGTGTAATCTTTCATAGCCTCGAATACGTTGCCATCGGTCTGGGGGGCTGGTTTGTAATCTTGAAAGTGGTCTTTATCTACTTGAGTTGCCATCATGCGCTCAAAGACATCGGGGGCTAAGGTTTTCTGTAAAAGTGCTAAGTAGACGGCTTGACCAACGACGATTTCTCTCTGTGGTCTTTCGACTAATCCGGCGATCGCTTCAGCAACTTCTCTGGCAGAATATACAGGTGTCATGGCTTTGGTTTGGCGACCTGTGTAATTGGCTGCGTGTTGGAATATGGGTGTATCAATAGAACCAGGTAATACGGTGCAGACATGAATATCGGGTGCATGATCTAGATACAATTCCATCCGTAGGGAATCGGAGAGTCCGCGAATTGCATACTTGCTGATGGTGTAGGGTATTGTGTATGGTTGACCAGTTACGCCGACAACTGAAGAAACATTAATCAAGTTACCGTTACCTTGTTCTCTAAAGTAGGGTAGGGCAGCACGCGCACCGTGAATGTAACCAAATAAATTAGTCTCAATTACTCGCCGAAAGGCTTCCATCGGTGCATTTTCAAACCGCGCAAATAAACTGACGGCGGCATTATTCACCCACACATCCAACCGCCCAAAGGATTCAATGGCGCGGCGTGCTAGTGCTTGCACATCTGATTCAAATGTAACATCTGTTCGCACTGCCACAGCCCTTGCACCTAGCTGTTCGCACTCTTGAGCAACTTCCCGTAAAGCACCTTCACGCCTTGCAGCTAAGAGTAATGTTGCCCGTTGTTTAGCGAACTCCAACGCTGTAGCTCGTCCGATGCCGCTTGATGCACCTGTAATGACAATGACTGAACTGTGTATAGGTCGTGGCATATTCTTTTCTCCTTCCGCAAATTTTCACTCTATTTGATGATTGCTATTTTTTAAGCTGGATTTTTCACCTAGGTTGCTATTATTTCTATTTTCCGAATATAAGTTTTAATTTTTAATTATTTATCTCTTTTTTATTACTGTCTTTAGATAGAAGTTCATTAAATATTTGTGATTGAGGCTAAGATACAAATTCTCATCAGTAAATACTAGGCCATAACAATATTTTGATTTAAATTTTCTAGCGACGCTTAAACAAGCCAAATAGAGGAGCAAGAATTACCCCAAAGACAAAGCCTCCTGCGTGCGCCCAATAAGCGATTCCCCCACCTTCCATGCCAATATTAGAGCGAGCCTGTAAACTGGCGATACTATAAAAAGCTTGTTGGATAAACCAAAACCCCAGAAAGAAAAAGGCGGGAATTCGGATAGTAGTCCAGATAAATCCCAAGGGAATTAAAGTCAGAACTTGCGCTCTTGGGAAACGAAGAATATATGCACCTAAAACTCCAGCTATAGCACCACTAGCACCCAAAGAAGGAATCGTCGAATTTTGTGAAAAAAACCATTGAGATAGTGCTGCTAAAACCCCACAGGTTAGATAAAAAATTAAATATTTTACATGACCTAAGCGGTCTTCAATATTGTTACCGAAAACCCACAAAAACAGCATATTTCCTGCTAGGTGTAAAAAACCACCATGCAAGAATTGAGATGTAATCAAGGTCATCCATTCTGGTATTGCCTGAGTCTCCAAGTTACTAGGACAAGCATTTGAAAGTTGGCATGGTACTAGTGCAGCCGTGTAAAAAAACCTTTGTAATTGTTGCGGTGTCAGGTTTAGTTGATAAAGGAAAACCAGAATATTTGTGAGAATTAACCCGTAGGTAACATACGGGTTAATTGTTGTCGGGTTGTTATCTCGGAGAGGAACCACAGTAGTTGTTTCTGATAATTGTGACTTGAAAATACTTAGAAATTGTAGCCAACACCTAATAAAATTCCGACATCAGTTCGATCAATAAAACTCACATTCACACCACCTGTTGCTGTTATTTGTGGAGTTACAGGTACATCTACACCACCAGAAATTAATGCCCCCAAAGTGCTATCTCTACCTGTAGAAACTGCAATGCCACCGCCAATATAAGGTGCTACATTCAGTTGAGTAAATTCCAAATTTTCTGTGGGAAAATCTACAGTAATTGGCACAAGAACAACTGTGTTATCCCCAACTAAAGCCGCAGGACGTGCAGATAAATTTCGTGTCAGTCCGATTTTACTAATCACAGCAAATGAACTTTCACCTACCCGTGTATCGCCACTCAAGCCAATATTACCAGCCACACCAATATAGCTAGAACCTGAACGTGTGGCTCTACCAGGCTCAAAAGTTTGTGCTACCTTCTCAGGCTCAGATTGACTGATTGAGGAAGGTTGTGTTGAATCTATCATCAAGTCAGATGCAGAAGTGTGAGCATTCGCAGGTGTTTCATTTACTGATGCTGGCTGATTTGTCAGAGTATTAGCAGAAGTGGAGTTTGTATTTTCAGCACTAGCTGGCAAGATATTACCAATAATAGTCACAGTAGCCAGAGTTAGCAGAGTAAAAGTACCCTGGAAAAAAGTTGTATTCATAAATATTCTTTCCTTTTCATCCTGTTATCTTTATTTTTGACAACAAATGTGATTAGAAAGTGACAAATATTCAATGTCCGCTATTATTTTTTCTAAAAAACATATTTAAAATTTATAAATTTGAGCTTGAAAATTAGTCTATTTCTCTACATTGTGAATGTGTCATTCTTTGGGTATAAAATATTTAATAATTAACTTCAACCTTTTGATAGTTGATAATTTTAGATTTGTTCACCTGTCACCTATCACCTTTGACTACTTAAGGGGTAAAAAAATCTGAAAAGTAGACCCCTGATCAACTACACTTTTGACACTAATATGACCAGTATGTGCAGAAACAATTTGTTGGACAATAGATAACCCTAAACCATATCCACCGGTTTGACGCGTGCGCTTTTTATCCACCCGATAAAACCGCTCGAAGATATGCGGCAAATCAGCTTTGGGAATACCAATACCATCGTCCATGACTTCAATCACAGCCCAATATGACTGGATAAAAAGCCGCAAGTGAACATGACCACCAGCAGGAGTGTATTTGCAGGCATTATCGAGCAAATTCACTACTGCTTGACGCAGCAAGTCAGCATCACCCAGTACAGTCACACTGGTAGTTGGTAAAGTGTAAGTTAGATTGAGATGTTGTGCAGCCTCTTGTGTTGCATATTCATCTGCTATCTGTAGAAGCTCAGTCTTTAAGTCAACGTCTTGTAAATATTCAGGAGATAATTGACCAGCATGACGCGCCAGAAATAGCAGATTGTTCACCAGAGTATTCATTGACTTGGTGACATCAACAATCTTCCCGAATATCTGACGTTGCGCCTCAATATTGTTAGATTTAGACAATAAGCCATATTGAGCATTGCTCGTAATTGCCGAAAGAGGCGATCGCAATTCATGGGAAGCATCAGAGGTGAAACGTTGTAGCTGGTCATAACTGTCTCGAATTGGCCGCATTGCTAGACCTCCCAAACACCACCCAGCTAAACCGATTACCCCTAAAGTTGCTGGTACTATCAACAGCAAAACCAGCCGTAACTGAGCCAGGTCATCTTGCGTTGGTGCTAGCGGCGTTGCCACTTGGAGATAACCGATGAACAAACTATCCTGGTATACGGGAAGCGTTAATTGACGAAGCCAGATCACAGGGAGTATTTCTTTTGACGAGTAAAACCTAGTCTTGAGAGTCTTAAATCCTGGCGTTGCTGTAACCTGTGGCTCTGGAATAGTACCGAAAAATTGCACTAGTTGTCCTCTAGTATCATACCAACGGGCATATACGAGTTCAGTACCCAATGGTGGTACTTTATTTCCTAAAAGCGGCACGTTCTCTAGGTCGAGCTGTTGATTACCCAGATCGTACTTCACGTTTACCGCCATAACTCTGGATTTTTTGTAAAGTAAGCGATCGAGATTCTCCAGATTGTTTAATACCGTTTGGTAGTAAAGTAACCCTGAAAAAACTACCAAAATACTACCCATCGTTAGGGTAAACCACAAGGCTAGATTGCTACGACTACGGTAAAACATGAGACTAGTAACGCTACATGAAAGTCAATCAATTTTGGATTTTAGATTTGCAATTTTGGATTGACCCCGACTACAAGGGTGCGGGGCTTGGGGATTTTAGATTGACCATTTTGTGCGGTATTAGTTGTCTAATAAAAATCAAAGCGGATTAATATATATGTTTTTGCCTTACTTGTTAGAAAAATTACACTCTTTAAAGATTGAATATTTGCTACCTCTACCACTGATTCTAATAGCTTTTGGACTTGGTGGTGAATCATTAACAAACATACTATTAAGTCGTTCTTACCATACACTAGATAAGCTCCAAGCTGATACACAAACATTAAGAATACGACTAGCAACTAATGTGGTACTAACCGAAATTAAAATTGAAAAAGAGCAGAGTTTCACCGAATTTAAATTTATGGTAGCAAACTCTGTACTTAAAAAATTAACATTCAAGATTCCAGTTACAGAATTAAGCAAAGTAAAAGCTATGATTGCTGAAGAGTTAGGACTGTCTGGAGAAATAGCCAGTCTGCAACCTAATACACAAATGCAAATTCGTTCTACTTTTCAAGTGCTAGGAATTTTGGCTGAAATTGAAAAAGAACGGGGCCTTACAAAAGTTGAGGTTAATATTACTAACTCTATACTGAAAAAGTTAGAATTTGAATTTCCAGTTACAGAATTAAGCAATGTAAAAGCTATGATAGTTCAAGAACTGGGACTTTCTCGTGAAAATGTCAGGATATTAGTCAGCTATAGAGTAAAAAATTAGCCCATTATAATTAATTACGAATTACGTAAAGCCTGCGGCATAGCTGGGCGGAGCATTGTGACGAATTAATTCTCTGGTATTTTGAGACTGTAACCCATACCATAGATTGTTTTAATCCAATCAGCCGCACCAACTAACTGCAAGCGATGACGTAACTTGCGTACTAGTACAGTTAATGCGTTACTTTCTGGCTCTGAACCCCATTGCCACAAACCTTCTTCAATCTGTTCACGGGTTAATATTTGATTACGGTGACGTATTAAGTATTCTAGCAATTGAGCTTCGCGCGGTGATAATTCCACACTTTTCTGATTGCGTTCAACAGTCAGGTAATTTAGGTGCAGTTGTAAATCTGCAACACTAAGAATATCTCCTACCCAGTGGGGAGAACGCCTCCCTAAAGCGCGTACCCGCGCCAAGAGTTCCACTAAATCAGCCGGTTTGACAATATAATCATCTGCTCCCGCATCTAAGGCTGTAACTTTGTCTGGCGTGGTATCCTTGGCTGTGAGCATCAGCACAGGTGTAGTTTTGCCTAGAAGTCGATACTGATAACAAAGACTTAACCCGCTAATTGTGGGCAACATCCAGTCCAAAATCAACAAATCGTACTCTTTTTTCGACAATAGCCACTGTGCAGTTTCTCCATCTTCAACTCCATCTACAATGTATCCAGCTTCCGACAGTACACCCTGCAATGGTTCTAATTGTTCTGCGTCGTCTTCTACCAGTAAGATTCGCATATAAATTTTTGCCAATCAACGTCAATAAAATTACTAGCCTCATTACTTATGGTAAGAAAACTTAACCTATTTCCTCTCTTCCATCAGTAATATTCTCATGGAGATGGTGGATGATCTAGGTTTTTCTGTCGGTTTTAGCTAAAGATCAGGAAAAGTGCTGAGTTAAAAATGCTGTTAGCAGACTGGCGCGTCAGTCCGTACTTTATACTTTACTCAGCACGCTGCTCAACGCCCCGCTACCGCTAACACAACCGGCTAAACGCCGCGCTACCGCTAACAGCACCCAATACGGTTCGGATAAGATAATTTGCCAAAATAATAATGCCTGTAGAGACGTTGCAGTGCAACGTCTCTACCGAATCACACAGGTTTAATAAGGGATAAGTCTTCCATTACCTTGTTCTGGAATCACAGCATAAGCATCAATCTCAAACAACATACCGTCAAGTGCAAGCCTAGGTACGGGAATAAGAGTGTTTGCTGGTGGATTATTACCCCACAAATTCCCAATTTCACGTCCTAACGGGATCAATTTATCTTGGGTGTGATCTACTATGAGAACAGTAGTTTTTAGGACATCATTTGGTCTTGCACCAACGGATGCTAAGGCGAAGCGAAGGTTCTCAAAAGCCTTAACTAACTGCTCTTCAAAGTCGTTAGATACAAGATTTCCTTGCAAATCCGAACCAAATTGACCGGAAATATAGACGGTTCTCGTCCTGGGCGGCGTAATAGCTACATGACTATAGCCATTTTGAGGGGCATTATATAATGTTGGTGGGTTAACTAATTGCACATCTTTTTTATCTTTAGCAAGCACTTCCTTTTGCGTTCCTATCACAAAAGTCGTACCTAACCCGCTACCCCCAAGCCACAAAAGTGCATTTCGGCGCGATATTTTTGTTACTAATGAATTTACAGCACTGGTAATACGTTGAGTCATTCAACATCCTTAAATATGAGTTGTATCTTTTTGCTCATACTTGGTTCTATTATGTATCTATTTGGGGTAAAAAAGCACTACTTAATAGACTAATTTCAGTGTTATTACGTAAAAAATATCGATTCAAAATACTAAATTAACAATTCAAAAATTACGAATTACATGATGAAATTGTGTAAATTTCCCAAAATGACGTAGGCACAATTCATGTAGCCGAAAGCTACCCGTAAGGTATTGTGCCTACTAAGGATTTCGGGAAACGCATAATTACATTTGGTCGATGTTTAATACGTCTCAAGCTGACCAAGCTTCTCGGAAGTCTGCGTACAGTGTCAATCCACCATCAATACATAATGTTTGTCCAGTAATGTATGCGGCTTCATCAGAAGCTAAAAAAGCTACGGCTGCGGCCATTTCTTGTGAAGTTCCTGCCCGACCCATTGGGATGTGACTTTCTACAACCGCTTTCTTTTCTGGGTCGTTAACCCAATCTTCATTTATGGGAGTGATGGTTGCACCTGGTGCGATCGCATTTACTCGAATACCTCGGTTTGCATACTCCAACGCCAGAGTTTTGGTCATGTTTTCCATCCCGCCTTTGCTAATGGAGTAGCTGACATACATCGGGCGGGGAATAATTTCGTGAACGCTGGAAATATTAATGATGTTTCCCGGCTGATTTCGGGAGAGGAAATGTTTGATTGTTTCACGGGTGCATAGGTAAGCACCCCGTAAATTGACCGCTATTACCCGATCAAAGTCTGCGGTCTTGACTTCGTGGGATGGACATTCAGTTTGGATTCCGGCATTGTTGACTAGAATATCAAGACTGCCCAACTTATCAACCACGGTATTAACCATTTCCACGATGTCTGATTCTTGAGAGACATCACCCTGTATCAGTAGAGACTTAACACCGCAATTTTCGACATCTCCACAGGCTTTTTGCATTGCCATTTCTTCAGTATTTTCCGCATCTTCGGGACTTTTGCGGTAATTAATGGCAATATTACAGCCTTCTTGAGCAAGACGAATGGCGATCGCTTGTCCGATACCCGAACTTGCACCTGTAATCAGAGCATTTTTACCTTTTAATCCTTTCATCGTATTTCCCTGTATGTGTCAGTTTTCTCTTAAACATCTCCAGAAATGAAATATGCGTTATCCAAAAAATTTAGAGACGTAGCATTGCTACGTCTCTAAATTTTTTGTCGGAGATGTCTATTGAGTCATCGGCGGTAGAAGCACTTGGTCAATTATATGGATGACACCATTGCTGGCTTTAATATCAGGCTGTGTGACGCGAGCATCATTCACTCTCACTTGGTCTTGATCGACTTGAATATTTAGTGGGTTATTAGCAAGACTTTTCACCTCTTGTGACCGAAGTTGATTAGCAGTAAGATTGCCTGGAACAACGTGATAAGTTAAAACCTGTGTGAGAAGTTCACGGTTTTCTGGTTTTAATAGTCGCGCTCTTGTCTCCTCTGGAACTGCGGCAAAAGCCTGGTCTGAAGGTGCAAATAAGGTGTAAGGGCCAGCATCATTTAACTTATCTCTTAAATTTGCTTGATCAATCAGACTGGACAGTGTTTTCAATGAAGGATTAGCTTTGACAACATCTGGAATGCTTTCATTCACCGTTGCATCAGGGGTTACAGGCTCAGGCGTGACATCAGCAACAGGCGGTGCAGTAGCAATAGGAGTAGGTGGTACTTGAGCAGTATCGTTGGGCGTACAAGCGGCAAAAACTGGCAGTAACAGAATACTTGCGGCAAAGTTCGCAAACTTTTTCATACTTGCAGCACAAGTTTTAGTCTTGATATGCTTCACCATGATTCTTTAGAGAGCCAAATGTTTGTTTAATTGCTCTTTTATCTTGGGCAGGAAATGTGAATAGAATGTGACGGTCACTTTGCGGTAATTAAAAATCAAAAATCAAAAATAATTTGGTTCTTGCGGTAGTTTTATGGTGATTATTAAAATTAACTGAATTATAAGGGCTATAATTTAAAGACAATAATGCCTACAATATAGATTTGACAAGTATTTAAGAGATATTAAGCATTATGTAAAAACACCAAAGTTATAACTTATATTATAAAATTGTTAGTTTTCAGGTATTTACGATGAAGTTTCCTGTAGAGCAAATCTTGAATCTTCCCGATATGAAAGTATTAGATTTTCAAGAACTTGTTGGGGAAGAAATAATTATAACGATAGAAAAAAGCGTGAATTATTCGACTTGTCCTGATTGCGGAAAAATTACCCACAGTATACATCAAAATCATTGGCGGATGATTCATGATTTACCTTGGAATAAAAAATCGGTGCTATTAAAAATAAATCGTCGCCAATTTAAATGTCACAAGTGTAAAAAAGTCTTTAGTGAAAAACTGGATTTTGTAGATAAAAGTAAAGGATATACAAAAAGATTAGCGACGGATATAGTCCCACAAGTATTAAATAGTAATATCCGTAGTGTTGCCGAAAGAAACGGCTTAAGTGATGAAGAAGTAGAATCAATGTTAAAAAAGCAAGTGTCGCCAATATTAAATATTAACTTAAGTCAGGTTAAAAAG